>CACYLU010000006.1 GCA_902775375.1 uncultured Bacteroidales bacterium
GGTACTGCCCACAAGGTGGGAGAGTAGGTAGCCGCCGTCTTTTTCGAGTGAAGCGGTCTTCAGATATACTCTGGAGACCGCTTTTTTATTATATTATTGTACAAATAATCAATATTTTTGCTTATAAAAGCATTTTATGTTCAGAATATTTTGTAACTTTGCAACTCGAATTGTAAAAGTGAAGAAATAGGTATGTTAGAGAACTTTGAAATTGACTTGAAGGCCATTGAGAAGGATGATAAGAGTTTCTCTTATTCTCTTGAAGACAGTTTCTTTACTGATTTAGAAGCTCAAGACATTACTGGTGGTCTTGTAGATGCACAAGTTCTTGTAAAAAAGAAAGTAGCATCTTATGAACTCCATTTGCATGTAGGTGGTAACATTACAATACCTTGTGACAGGTGTCTTGATAACATGAATCAGCCTATTAATGCTGATAGTGTTTTGAAGGTTAAATTCGGCCCTTCGTATCTTGATGAAGGGGATGATTTAATCGTCGTTCCTGAAGATGAAGGTAGAATTAATGTTGCATGGTTCCTTTATGAGATGATAGTTTTGTCTATACCAATTCATCATGCACATAATGACGGTGAATGTAATGCGGAAATGATGAAAATTTTGAGGGAGCATTCTGATCAGAATTTTAATAATGATGATTCCGCTGTAATAACTGACAATAAGATTGATCCGAGATGGAGTAATTTAAAGAATTTATTAAAT
Source organism: uncultured Bacteroidales bacterium (assembly GCA_902775375.1). GTDB lineage: Bacteria > Bacteroidota > Bacteroidia > Bacteroidales > Bacteroidaceae > Bacteroides. The sequence goes on from CACYLU010000006.1 coordinate 721, forward strand.
AACAATTAAATATATTATAAAATGGCACATCCTAAGAGAAGACAGTCTAAGACTAGAACTGCTAAGAGAAGAACTCATGATGTAGCAGTTGCCCCAACATTGGCAATCTGCCCAAATTGTGGTGAGTGGCATGTTTATCATACAGTATGTCCAGCTTGTGGATATTACCGTGGTAAGTTAGCAGTCGAAAAAGAGGCTGCCGTTTAATCGGTAGTTCTATTATGAATTAGATAGGTATAGCGAAATGAGGTTTGCCCAATTGAGCAAGCCTTTTCGCTTAACCTTTTTAAACTCTTGTATAGAACTAACTATGGAAAAAATTAATGCCGTAATAACGGGTATTGCAGGCTATGTACCTGATTACATCTTGACAAATGATGAGTTGTCTAAGATGGTTGATACCAATGATGAATGGATTATGTCTCACGTTGGTATCAAGGAACGCCATATCCTCAAAGAAGAAGGACTTGGAAGTGGTTATTTGGGTCGCAAAGCTTGTAGGAAATTGATTAGAGAAACAGGGACAAACCCTGACGATATAGATTTATTAATAGTAGCTACAACAACCCCTGATTATCATTTCCCTTCAACTGCATCCATTCTGTGTGAGAAGTTAGGACTGAAAAATGCATTTGCCTTTGATATGGAAGCTGCTTGTAGTGGGTTCCTGTATGCATTAGAAATAGGTGCAAGTTTTATTCGCTCAGGCCGTTATAAAAAAGTATTGCTAGTCGCTGCTGAAAAGTTGTCATGTATGGTTAACTATAATGATCGTAATACATGCCCACTATTCGGTGATGGAGCTGCTGCTTGTTTCTTGGAGCCTACGACAGAGGAAATAGGTGTAATAGATTCTTATTTGCGTACAGATGGATTAGGTTTGCCTTCATTGCATATGAAAGCAGGTGGATCAGTTTGTCCTCCATCGTATTTTACGATAGATAATCAGATGCATTACATCTATCAGGATGGTCGACCTGTATTTAAGCATGCTGTAACCGATATGACTTTGGCATGCAATAAGGTTATTGAAAATAACGGGCTTACTAAAGACGATATAAAATGGATTGTCCCCCATCAGGCTAATATGCGTATCATTGAATCTGTAGCTCATATGTTGCAAATTCCTAAAGAAAAAGTGCTTGTAAACATTGAGCATTATGGTAATACAAGTGCCGTATCTGTACCTCTGTGTCTTATGGATTATGAACATATTCTAAAGAAAGGTGACAAGTTGATCCTGACAACTTTTGGCGCAGGTTATTCATGGGGTGCTATTTATTTGATTTGGGGCTATGATGGCCAATCACGTTTAGATATGATTAATAAAGCTGCGATCAATAAATAATTGAATAAATAATTGGGGAAGCGCATCATATTCATACATACGATGCGCTTTTTTGTCCCAATGTAATTAGAATTATGCATAAAGCTGGTTTTGTAAATATTGTGGGTAATCCCAATGTGGGCAAGTCAACCTTGATGAATGCCTTATTGGGTGAGCGAATATCAATCGCTACATTCAAAGCTCAAACTACTCGTCATCGTATAATGGGTATATATAATACAGATGATATGCAGATAGTTTTTTCTGATACACCCGGAGTGCTTAAGCCAGCATATAAGTTACAGGAATCCATGCTGGAATTTTCCAATTCTGCCCTTACAGATGCTGATGTCCTACTTTATGTGACAGATGTGGTTGAAAAAGCAGAAAAGAACGATGATTTTATCGATAAAGTAAGTAAACTGGATGTACCTGTTATTGTTTTGATTAATAAGATTGATTTAACCGATCAGCAGAAGTTAGAAACTTTAGTAGAATCTTGGCACTCTTTGTTGCCAAAGGCAGAGATTATCCCTATTTCGGCTTCTAACAAGTTTAATGTCGATGTGGTTATGCGCAGGGTAAAGGACTTAATGCCCGACTCTCCACCTTATTTTGACAAGGATCAGTGGACGGATAAGCCTGCTCGCTTTTTCGTGTCTGAAATATTGCGCGAAAAGATTCTTCTTTATTATGACAAGGAGATCCCTTATTCTGTAGAAGTTGTAGTAGAACAGTTTAAAGAAGCAGAAAAAAAGATAAGTATAAATGCTGTCATTTATGTAGAACGTGAATCTCAGAAAGGTATTATAATAGGCCACCAAGGTAAGGCATTAAAGAGAGTTTCAACAGAAGCTCGCAAAAGTCTTGAGAAATTCTTCGGGAAGACGATATATTTAGAAACTTTTGTGAAAGTTGATAAAGATTGGCGTAACTCTGATAAAGAACTACGTAACTTTGGGTACGACCAAAAAGATTAATATTCTTAACCCAAATTATGGCAGCTTTAATATAATTAATTATGGGAAATATTGTAGCTATAGTAGGGCGTCCTAACGTTGGAAAGTCAACCATTTTCAATCGCTTGACTCAAACTCGTCGGGCTATTGTCGCAGAACAAGCAGGTACTACTCGCGACCGCCAGTATGGAAAATCGGAGTGGGGAGGACGTGAGTTCTCTGTCATCGATACAGGCGGTTGGGTTGTCAATTCAGAGGATGTCTTTGAGGAAGAAATCCACAAGCAAGTACTGCTGGCGGTTGATGAAGCTGATGTAATATTGTTTGTAGTTGATGTTGCATACGGATTGAATGATTTGGATAGGGAAGTGGGTGTTATTTTGCGTAGGACCAAGAAACCTGTACTTCTGGTTGCCAATAAAGCGGATAATAATGAACTGGCTTATGGTGCCTCAGAATTCTATAGCTTAGGTTTAGGTGATCCATTTTGTATCTCTGCTCTAACAGGTAGTGGAACAGGTGATTTGCTTGATGCTGTAGTTTCCCATTTCAATAAAGATGATGAAGTGTTGGAAGATAGCTTGCCTCGTCTTGCTGTTGTTGGTCGTCCTAATGCAGGTAAGTCATCTATTATCAATGCCTTGATAGGTGAAGACCGCAATATAGTGACTGATATAGCTGGTACCACTCGTGATTCTATCTATACACGATACAATAAGTTTGGCTTCGACTTTTATCTGGTAGATACTGCTGGCATTCGCAAAAAAACTAAAGTGACTGAAGATTTGGAATATTATTCTGTAGTTCGCTCAATACGTGCTATTGAAAATTCTGATGTTTGTATTCTAATGCTGGATGCAACCCGTGGAGTTGAGAGCCAAGATTTAAATATCTTTTCTTTGATACAGAAAAATTCTAAAGGATTGGTAGTAGTAGTGAATAAATGGGATTTAGTAGAGGACAAAAGTGATAAAGTTATTAAAACTTTTACAGATGCTATTTATAATCGGTTTGCACCATTTGTTGATTTCTCTATCATTTTTGCTTCGGCATTAACTAAACAGCGCATTTTAAAAGTCCTTGAAGAGGCACGACAGGTTTATATGAATAGAACTACGCGTGTTTCTACTGCTAAGTTGAATGAAGAGATGCTTCCATTGATTGAGGCTTATCCGCCTCCAATGACAAAGGGCAAGATGTTGAAAATAAAATATATAACTCAATTGCCCAATATGGCTGTACCTTCTTTCGTCTTCTTTGCCAACTTGCCTCAGTATATCAAGGAACCATATAAGCGATTCCTAGAAAATAAACTACGTGAGAAATGGAATTTTAAGGGTACACCGATTAATGTTTTTATTAGGCAGAAATGATAGAGTTAAAGGACATATATAAATCTTTTGACGGACTTGACGTACTGAAAGATATCAGTGCTGTCTTTGAGAATGGTAAGACTAACTTAGTAATAGGTCAAAGTGGTTCTGGTAAAACAGTCCTAATGAAGTGCATTGTTGGGCTACTGACTCCCGATCGCGGACAGTTGTTATATGATGGACGCGATTTCCTTAGTATGGGAAAGCGTGAGAAAAAATTACTTCGTCGTGAGATGGGCATGATATTCCAAAGTGCTGCTTTGTTCGATTCGATGACTGTCTTAGATAATGTAATGTTCCCTCTCAACATGTTCAGTAATGACACATTGCGTGAACGTACTCGTCGAGCTCGCTTTTGTCTTGAACGTGTCAATTTGATGAGTGATGCTCATGACAAGTACCCTGGTGAGATAAGTGGGGGTATGCAGAAGCGCGTTGCTATAGCGCGTGCCATAGCTTTGAATCCTCAATATCTTTTTTGCGATGAGCCAAATTCGGGTCTTGATCCCAAAACGTCACTTGTTATTGATGAACTGATTCAAAGTATCACCCATGAATATAACATGACCACTATCATCAATACCCACGACATGAATTCTGTGATGGGTATTGGTGAGAGTATCATATTCATTCACAAAGGTATTCTGGAATGGCGAGGCACTAGTCATGAAGTTGTTTCCTCTACGAATCAGAAACTAAATGAGTTTGTTTTTGCCTCTGATCTCTTCAAGAAAGTCAAGGCAGTTGAGGAACTCGACCAGATTCTTGATCAAACCTACACCAAATAAGAGCAATGGAACTGTCAGATCAGCTCCATTACTATTGTCATCACTTTCTGCCCGATAGCTTCAGCTTTCTCTGGTGATGATGCTTCACTATACACTCGGATAATGGGCTCGGTGTTACTACTTCGTAGATGTACCCAAGAGTCTGCAAAATCAATCTTTACACCATCAATATCGTTGATTTCTTCTTTCTTAAATATATCCTTTACTTTAGCCAATATTGAAGGCACATCAGTGTCGGGCTTGAGGTCAATACGGTTTTTTGCCATGAAGTATGAAGGATAAGTCGCGCGTAATTCACTCAGTTTCTTTCCTTCGTGAGCAATATGGCTAAGCAGCAATGCAATACCTACCAATGCATCGCGACCATAATGGATCGCAGGGTATATTACTCCGCCATTGCCTTCACCACCAATGACAGCACCAACTTCTTTCATCCTCGTTGTAACATTAACTTCACCAACTGCTGATGCATAGTATTGCATGCCGTACTTGCGAGTCACGTCTCGTAGTGCACGGGTTGAGCTCAAATTAGAAACTGTATTGCCAGGAGTGTGTTTTAATATATAATCAGCGACTGTGACCAATGTATATTCCTCACCATACATTTTCCCATCTTCACAAATCATGGCTAAACGGTCAACATCAGGATCTACTACAAAAGCAACATCGTGCTGACCTTTTTTCATCAGTTCCATGATATCTCCCAAATTTCTCTCTAATGGTTCTGGGTTATGTTGAAAGTCACCTGTTGGTTCTGTATAAAGACCAGTTATAGTCTCCACCCCTAATTGCTTTAGTAATTCTGGCAGGATTATGCCGCCAACTGAATTAACGGTGTCAATGGCAACTCGAAAATGAGCTTTGCGAATCGCTTCCACGTCCACTAAAGGCAATGCTAAAACAGCATCAATATGTTTTTGATTATATGATAAATCAATTTTGCAAGTTCCTAGCTTGTCGACCTCAGCATAGTCAAAGTCCTCTGCTTCCGCTATGCGTAAAACCTCGTTTCCCTCTTCCTTATTGAGAAACTCTCCTTTCTCGTTGAGCAGCTTCAATGCATTCCATTGTTTGGGGTTGTGAGATGCAGTGATGATAATACCACCACTGGCACCTTCCATAGTGACAGCCAACTCTGTTGTTGGAGTTGTGGCGAGATCAATGTCGATTACATCCCAACCCATGCCCATCAACGTCCCCACTACTACATTACGAACCATTGGGCCTGAAAGGCGTGCATCTCTACCTACAACAATTTTGTTGTTTTTTATAGTGCAAGTTCTCCTTATTAAAGTAGCATATGCAGATGTAAATTTAACAATGTCTAAAGGTGTTAGGCCTTTACTCGTAGCACCTCCAATAGTACCCCGAATGCCTGAAATAGATTTTATTAATGTCATAGTTATCTATATAATTGGAATTTATGGATGTCGTAGAAGTAAGCTTTAACAGCACTCATGGCTGTTTCATGCCCCATCTTGGATGGTACGATGAGTTTTACACGTGCCCCATCACGTATATAATTGAAAGGTATTAACCAACCTTGAGGAACTGTCTGGCTATTGTAAACATAATACATCATGCCTGAACTGAAAAGGCCTGAAGCACTGCTACCAATTTTTTGGTAACGGAAAATATCTACTTGTGCAACATGACTAACATCTAAGTTGCTTATTACTAATGTTGCAGCACTGTCTTTTTCTAGCCTGTATTCAGAATAGCGTGCAAGCACCATGTCGTTATTCTTAATGGTGTCACCTAAATTGTCAGAACCTTTATCAACGATCTGCATATACACTCCGCTGGTAGTTTGAACATATTCATTTTTGTTCACATCAGTTACGCATCCAGCATCTTGAAACTCTTTCTGTGTAATGACTTTGATATTGTTATCTTTAATAAAATTGCTAATAGCCTTTTTCTCGTTATCTAGTAGCTCAGCATATGTGACATTGTCTGAGCATGCATAAAAAGTTATGCAAGCTAAAACAAAGCTTATAAAACAAATAACAAGTTTCTTCATTATTAATATAATCAAATTTATTCCTTTGCAAAAATAGGTCATTTCATCTTAAAGGACGAAATTAATGTCAAAAAGCTGATAACTTTTAACCTTATTTAGTTACTTGGGGTGTTGATTAAAGCATTCTGCTAATAAACTTTTGTATTTTTCCAACACTTCTTTAAATCTAATCGTGGCCATTTTTGCATCAGATTTTTGCAGCTCTCCGCCAGATGCGTTTTTGTGTCCCCCTCCATTAAATTCTTCTGCCACTAAATTACAAGGGAATTCTCCAATGGATCTCAAAGAAATCTTGACAATATCCTTTTCGGTATCTTCTCTCAAAAAACAAGTAAAGATAACATCTTTAATCTGTAGTGGGATATTAACAAATCCTTCGCTATCCCCTTTTGAATAATGATATTTTTGTTGCTGTTCTTTTGTCAAGGTCAATATAGCTGTATGATAATCAGGTAGGACCTCCATGTCAGAAAGAACTTGCCCCTGTAAAAACAAACGGCTGGCAGAGAAATTATAATTCACCTTCCGGTACACTAAATCCTTGTCAACATGCTTTTGAAGTAGCATACTTACGATAAAAAATAACTCTGGGTTATTGGAATTGTAAGTGAAGCCACCAGTATCTGTCATCATTCCTGTGTAAATGCATGTTGCCACTGTAGTGTTCATCTTATAATAGTAACCTAAATCACAAAGGAAACGGTAGAGCAGTTCGCATGTAGATGATTGGTCGGGGTGCGAAATAGTGATGTCTGCAAAATGTTCGGGATCCAAATGGTGATCTATCATAACTTTCCTTGCTTTTGATTCACGTACTTTCTCTGCAATGTCATCTACACGATCCAGCTTGTTGAAATCCAAACAACAAATTACATCAGCTTCAGCAATTTTCCTGTTAGCTACATCGGTATAGTAATCGTAATTCATAATATTGTCGGCTCCAGGTAACCATCTTAGGAAATCAGGGAACTGATTAGGCATAATGACGCATACGTTTTTGCGTAAATATTTCAAGTAGTGATACAAGGCAAGTGAAGAGCCGATGGCATCTCCGTCGGGATTGGTGTGGGCTATGATAACAAACTGTTTACATTCGTTTTGCCATTCTTTGAACTTGGTTACAAGTTCGGGGGCAATTATTCTGGTGAGCATAATGTATTCTTTATTGGGATTAAATGACAAAAGTAGTGAAAAAGTATTTTATTTGCAAGGCTAAAATCTAATAATGGTATTTACAAGATGACATCCAACCAAGAACCATGCAACACACAAAGTACTGATGGCTCTAGGAGCTGTACGTAAGTTCAAATATCGAATAAAGAGGTACACGCAACAATAGAATAACGCTATTTCTAGTGCGTTAGTCCATAGGTGGTCAATAGAAGTCATTGGCAATCGTGATAGAATATGCAGTAACTCGTTCAAAATTCTGATAATGCTGTTGATGCAATCAGCCAGCCATTGTTGAAATCCTGAAAGGGGTGTAATAATCAGCATAATGACAGCTCCGTACATAATAGCTGTTATTAGTGGCAAAACGACTATATTGCTGAGTAAAAAATGAGTGGAAAAACGGTGAAAGTACAGAATAACCAGTGGGGCAGTGCCAATTTGTGCAGCGATAGATACTGTCATGATATCTTTTATCTTTTTTATTACTCCATAGCATGGCTCTGGCAGCATGGCTGATAATCTTGGTTGAAGAATGATAATGGCAGCTACTGCAATGAATGATAGTTGGAATCCTACATCAAATAACCACAAAGGATTATACAATAGCATTCCAAAAGCAGTCAAAGTTAAAACATGAAGAGTTGCAGGGCGTTCTTCTCTCATTAAGGCAATAGCATGTAAACTGAACATGATAGTGGAACGGACTACGGAAGTGGATAACCCTGTGAATATGGCAAAGGCCCATAGTGTGATAATGATAATGCATATGAATATTGGCTTAAGGTGTGCAACATGCTTCCATATGGGCATGAGGAGGAGTAGCATGAACCCATAAATTAGGCCAATATGCAGCCCTGATAGTGCCAATACATGACTAACGCCCGCTATAGAATAGACTTCACGTATTTCATCGCTCAGCTCTTCCTTCATACCCGTAGTTAAAGCAGACAGAATAGCAAGCTCATCACCTTCGAATCCTAGACTTTTATATTTGTTAATAACGATTGTTCTGAAATCTTGGAGCTGTTGTGTCCAGCTAGTATCTTTGCTATGACCTCTTACCTGCCAATGTCCTGCTCTTACGTAAGCTGTGCCCGTAACCCCTTTTCTTTTCAGATAACTCACATAGTCAAAACCTCCAGTGTTATCGTTACTCGGGGCTTGTAAAACTGTGTTCACCAGAATGGTGTCACCTCGGTTTATTGCCGTTAACGCAGCGTCCTTTGCTATATACAAAAGAAAACGATGTGACTCTCCGCTCTGCTCATAAACATCGGATGGTAACAAATAAGTACGAGGCTTTTCTTGTGGGGGCTCCTTGACGACTGCTATGTAGCTATTTGCTTTTCCTGTGAAGTTGTATTCTGTTTTTGCCAGCTGCCAAGATGTGAGTATATAGCCACAGCAAATTAGGAAAACGTTTAATGCAGAGCCAAACAGCCAATTTTGCCGTTTGCTCAATAATCGTTCTATAACTAAAACTACCCATGTTAACAAAGCAATTGCACATATCCATTCAATATGAGATATGGGTATGTACCATCCTAATATGATGCCAGCCACTAATGGCAATAGTAGTCTGATTGAAGGATGCCGTTGTATAGCAGCTGACAGCATATGCTATAGATTCTTCAGCGCTTCAATAGCAGCTAATGGGTCTGCTGCAGAAAATACTGCATTGCCTGCAACTAGAACGTCTGCTCCTGCTTCAATAAGTCTGGCACCAGTATTGATATTCACTCCTCCGTCAATTTCAATCAATGCCCTAGAACCAGATTCGTTAATTAAATCACGTAACTCACGTGTTTTCTTTACCGTGTTTTCAATAAATTTCTGCCCACCGAAACCCGGATTGACTCCCATCAGCAATACCATATATACATCGTTAATAATGTCTTTCAGTAATGATACAGGTGTTGAAGGATTCAATGTGACAGCTGGCTCCATACCGGCATCACGAATTTGTTGGATGACACGGTGTAAGTGTGGGCAAGTTTCATAATGTACGTTCATAATGTATGCACCTAATGCCTTAATCTCTGGAATGAATTTCTCTGGCTGTACAATCATCAAATGCACATCTAAAGGTTTGTTAGATAGTTTAACCACATGTTTCAGTACAGGAAATCCAAATGATATGTTTGGCACAAAAACACCGTCCATGATGTCACAGTGAATCCAGTCGGCTTCACTCTGGTTCAGCATGTCTATTTCATCAGCCAAGTGAGCGAAATCGGCTGACAGGATAGAAGGGGAGATGATCGGTTTCATAAGCTTATTATTTAAATGTACAATCATTCGTTATCTTAAACCCACGTAGCAGTTCTTCAGTCTGTAGTCGCTTCTTTCCAGGTAGTTGTAAAGATTTAATGCTGATAAAACCATCTGCTACAGCCACATGCAGGTATGTCTTGCCGTCAGTTAAGATACTCCCTGCTTTTAGCAAATGTGACTTAACAATCTTTTCTGTCTGGAATATCTTGACAGACAAGGGCTCAATATTGCTGGGTTGATGCAACTCTGTCCATGCAGCAGGATAAGGAGATAAACCTCGAATATGGTCGTATATCTTTTTTACGGTACCACCCCAATTGATACGGCAGGTGTCTTTGAAAATTTTGGGTGCAGGGCGCAACTCTCCTACTACTGCCATCTGTTCTTGAGGAATGGACTTAACCGTTCCATTGATGATAGCGTCGACCGTTTCTGTTACCAACTTACCTCCTAGCATCATCAGCTTGTCATGAACAATGCCTACATCGTCGGTGTCGGCTATTGGTATTTTTACTTGTTGAATCACTTCTCCTGTATCTATTTCATGCTTCAGGAAAAAAGTGGTAATGCCAGTTTCTGTATCTCCATTCATAACAGCCCAGTTGATAGGGGCAGCTCCTCGGTATTGTGGCAATAGGGATGCATGAAGGTTAAAGGTCCCATGTTTTGGCATACTCCAAACTACTTCTGGCAACATCCTAAAGGCAACCACAATTTGTAAATCTGCCTTCCAAGCCCTAAGATTTTCAATAAAAGTATCGTCCTTCAGCTTCTCGGGCTGCAACAAAGGAAGGTTGTGCTCCAATGCATATTGCTTTACTGGTGAGAACTGAATTTTGTGCCCTCTACCAGCAGGCTTGTCGGGCATAGTAATAACACCCACTACATTGTACCCTCCTTCTACCAGACAACGCAGAGATTCAACGGCAAAGTCTGGTGTACCCATATATACTATTCTCAAGCTATCTTTAGATTGACCTTCTTTCTCCATTTCTTTCTTCAATAGTTTTTCATTCTGCCGTCAAATTCAGCAACATGCCACGGTATGAATTGAATATTTTCGATTTTGATACAAATCCGATGTAACGTCCCTCTTTATCCACTACAGGTAGATTCCAGGCATTTGTTTCGTCAAACTTCTGCATTACTTGAGCCATGTTGTCGTTATAGAGCAACCTGCCAGGGGGAGATACCATTAATCTTTCAACTGTAAACCTATGGTAAAGCTCTTGCCTGAACATAATGTTACGGATATTATCCAATAATACAATTCCTAATAATTTACCCTCTGCATCAACGACAGGAAATATGTTTCGTTTTGACGTGGCGATGATTCCTATCATCTCACCCATATCCATCTCAGGACGCACTGTTTTGAAATCTTTCTCAACGACATTTTCAGTTTTCATCAGCGTCAGTATTGCTTTGTCCTTATTATGGGTAAGTAGTTCTCCTTTTTTAGCTAATCGCATGGAATAAATGCTGTGAGGTTCAAAGACTATAATGGTCAAGTAGGCGCTAACAGAGACAATCAATAAGGGTAAAAACAAGTCGTATCCTCCCGTGAGCTCTGCAATAAGGAATACTCCAGTAAGTGGCGCGTGCATTACACCGCTCATGATACCAGCCATCCCCAATAAAGCAAAATTCTTTTCTGGTAGATAGTTAGTAAATTCAATAGAGTTACTGTAATGGGCAAATATGAACCCAGCTATGCATCCTAAAAACAATGAAGGTGCAAACACACCACCACATCCACCACCTCCGTTGGTAGCACTTGATGCGAATACTTTTGTCAATAGGATTAAGAATAGGAATACTATCAGCCAGTTATTGTGTCCATAGAAGATAGAGTTGTTCATCACGGCGTTCCAGTCTTGATTGGTTGTGCCGTTCAGTAATAGAGTGATTGTGTCATAGCCTTCACCATACAGAGGCGGGAATAAGAAAATCAAGATACTCAGTATGCAACCTCCTACAATCAGCTTGCGCCAACTCTTCTTCAATTTGGCGAACAGGTTCTCTGTGGCATTCATGGCACGTGTGAAATAAAGAGATACCAACCCGCAGAATATGCCTAATAAGATTACATAAGGGATGCGGTTAAGCTCGAATGCCTCATCTAAGTGAAACTCAAACATGGCATTCTGCCCGGAAGTCAGATAGGCAACGGTGGCAGCTGTTACCGACGCTATTAACAGAGGCAAAAGAGAGCTCATGGTTAAGTCTATCATAATGACTTCTATCGTGAAGACCAAGCCTGCGATGGGTGCTTTGAAAATGCCAGCTACTGCTCCTGCTGCACCACAGCCTACTAATAGCATCAATGTGCTTTGTGGCATTTTGAACGTAGTACCCAATTGCGAGCCAATGGCTGAACCTGTTAGAACGATAGGTGCCTCTGCTCCTACTGATCCTCCAAATCCGATGGTGATGGAACTGGCAATTAAGCTCGACCAGGTATTATGCCTTTTGATATGCCCTTCTCGGCGCGAAATGGCATAGAGAATCTTGGTTACCCCGTGGCTTATGTCATCTTTCACGATATGGCGGATGAATAAACCTGTCAGAAAAATGCCGATAACAGGATATACCAAATAAAGGAAGTTGGCTTCTGAGCTGATGAAACTGCCTGTCAGAATAGATTGTATCCACGCAATAAGCATTTTCAAGACGATAGCGGCTATTGCACAGCACAAACCAACAATGAAACTTAGTACCAGCACAAACTGCTTCTCTCTAATATGCTGTTCGCGCCAAAGTATGAATCTTTCTAAGCGGCTTTTTCTGGTAACAGGTTTTTCCATAGTTACATTCTAATTATTTTTATTACTCCCTTCGCACTAAGTTTTACGATGCTCGAAGGCTTTGCTTCGGTCTTTTCATCTCTTCTGCTCTCTACGATGTAATCAACTGCCTGTTTGATCTCTTCACTGATTTCACTAAAATTAGCAGGAGAGGGAGTCCCGCTTATATTGGCAGAGGTAGATACAATGGCTTTGCGAAACCTTTGGCATAACTGTTTGGAAAAAGACTCATTAGTCACGCGTATGCCTACACTGCCATCTTCAGCCAGTAGGTTAGGCGCCAGGTTGCGTGCTCCATCGTAAATGATGGTCATGGGTCTGTCGGCCATTTCTATCAAGTCCCATGCCACATCATTCATCTCTTTAACATAATAATTTAACTTGGCTGCAGTGTCTATCAACACCAGCATTGCTTTACTATCAGCTCTATGTTTAATTTCGTACACCCGTCTAACAGCTTCTTCATTGGTAGCATCGCATCCAATACCCCAGATGGTATCAGTGGGGTAAAGAATGATGCCTCCTTTCTCCATCACTTCACAAGCCTTTCGTATATCTTCACTAATACTCATTATTGGTTTTTTTAGTCAATACTAAATCTTTCGTGTTTCTTGACTTATTTCATCTGCAAAATTAGTATTTTTGCAGCGATAATAAAATAATTCATGAAAAATCCGAGTGATAATATCAGTTACCGCCATACTTTACCCATTCAACTTCGGTTTGGTGACTTCGACAGGTTTGGCCATGTCAACAATGTGGTGTATTTCCAGTTTTATGATCTTGGGAAGAGTGAATACTTCGCAACCGTCTGTCCTCATGTTGATTGGTCGGCCATTGGTATAGTTGCTGTGCATGTCACGGCCGATTTTCTTTCTCAGATTCGTGGCACTGATGAGGTAGCAGTTCAGACTGCAGTTACAGCTATTGGTACCAAGAGTTTTACCTTAGCGCAGAGGGTCATTGATGTGCGAACCAATGAGGTAAAGTGTGTCGGAACATCTGTTATGGTGACTTATGACCTTAAGGCTTTAGAGTCTATTCCACTACGTGAAGAGTGGATAGAGGCTATCTGTGCTTACGAGGGGAAAGACGTTAGAAAAGAAAAAAAATATCATCCCTAAGTCTAGTTTAACATAAATTACATCTTTGGTGTAAATTTTACATTCTTTTATAGCATATAATTGCAGATAATTCCCTATCTTTACCGCTTGTTGGAAAATATGTTTTGATTCTTTCCGACACTCAGGCTTATGATAAAAAATAAAAATAACATATATAATGACTTACAAATGGAATTATCTGCCCATTTCAACCGATCAGATAGAGGCGAGCCATCAGCTGGCTCAGGACCTGGGTATCAGCCCGATCCTGGGTAGATTGCTGATTGAACGAGGCATTACTGATGTCTCGTCAGCAAGGAAGTTCTTCCGCCCTCAACTGCCAGACTTGATTGATCCTTTCTTGATGAAGGATATGGATGTGGCAGTAGATCGCTTGAACAAAGCGTTGGGTAAGAAAGAACGCATCTTGGTTTATGGGGACTATGATGTGGACGGCACAACGGCTGTGTCGTTAGTTTACAAGTTTATACAGGAGTTTTACTCCAATATTGACTACTATATTCCAGATCGTTACGAAGAGGGATATGGCGTGTCATTCAAGGGAGTTGACTATGCTGTTGAGACTGGTGTAAAGTTGGTCATCGTGTTAGACTGTGGCATTAAGGCTGTGGATGAGATAGCCTATGCGAAAGAAAAAGGGGTTGATTTTATCATTTGCGACCACCATGTGCCAGATGATGTATTACCTCCTGCTGTAGCTATCTTGAATGCCAAGCGTCTTGACAATACTTATCCTTATGAACACTTAAGTGGATGTGGTGTGGGCTTTAAGTTCATGCAGGCATTTGCCATAAGCAATGGTATTGAGTTCCATCGCCTGATACCACTGCTTGATTTGTGTGCTGTCAGTATCGCTTCCGATATTGTACCCATAATGGGTGAGAATCGTATCTTGGCTTATCATGGGCTGAAGCAGATCAATAGCAATCCTAGTATCGGCTTGAAGGCTATTATTGACATTTGCGGTTTGACGGACAAAGAGATAACCATGAGTGATATTATCTTTAAGATAGGTCCTCGTCTCAATGCTTCTGGACGTATGCAAAATGGAAAGGATTCTGTTGATTTGTTGACAGAGAAAGATTTTAAGGAGGCACTGAAGAAAGCAAATCAGATCAATGAATATAATGAGCAGCGTAAAGACCTGGACAAACAAATGACCGAAGAGGCCAACGAAATCGTTTCTAAGGCAGAAGGATTAAACGATAAGCGTGCTATTGTACTCTATAACCCTGATTGGCATAAAGGTGTGATTGGTATTGTGGCTTCCCGACTTACCGAGGTATTCTATCGTCCTGCTGTCGTATTGACTCGTACTAACGATTTAGCTACGGGCTCTGCTCGCTCTGTTTCAGGATTTGATGTCTATCAGGCAGTAGAGTATTGCCGTGATTTGTTAGAGAATTTTGGAGGTCATACCTATGCTGCAGGTTTGTCTATGAAGGTTGAGAATGTTCCTGAATTCAGACGCCGTTTTGAGGAATATGTTGACAAGCATATCATGGAGGAGCAGACTGTTCCTGTCATTGATATCAATGCAGAGATCGATTTTAAGGACATTACCAATAAGTTCTGCAATGACCTTAAAAAGTTCAACCCATTTGGGCCGGATAATATGAAGCCAGTTTTCTGCACACATAATGTATACGACTATGGTACCAGCAAGGTGGTGGGTAAGGAGCAAGAACATATCAAACTTGAACTGGTGGACAACAAGTCTAATAAAGTGATGAATGGTATTGCCTTTGGACAAAGTTCTCGTGCAAGATTCATCAAGACCAAGCGCTCGTTTGACATCTGCTACACCATCGAGGAGAATACCCATAAGAAAGGTGATGTTCAGTTGCAGATTGAAGACATACAGCCTAATTAAAAGACTGTGTGACAGCTGATGACTGACTATCTCAGCATATTACGCCAATACTGGGGCTACGATTCGTTCCGTGGCATTCAGCAAGATATCATCGAAAGCATCGGCTCAGGCAAAGACACCTTGGGCTTGATGCCTACAGGTGGTGGTAAATCCATTACATTTCAGGTGCCTGCTTTGGCAATGGATGGCATGTGTTTGGTCATCACGCCTCTTATTGCATTGATGAAAGATCAAGTAAGGCATCTGAGAGAACAGAACATTCGTGCGTTGGCTATCTATGCGGGAATGACCCGTAGTGAAATCACTCAAATATTCGATAATGCCATCTTTGGCGATTATAAATTCTTGTATGTGTCTCCTGAACGATTGGGAACAGAATTGTTCCGCCAGCGTCTTAGGCAGATGCACATCAGTATGATAGTGGTCGATGAGAGCCATTGCATCTCACAATGGGGGTATGATTTCCGCCCTTCTTACCTGCAGATAGCTGAAATCAGGGATTTTATGCCAGAGGTGCCAGTCTTGGCACTTACTGCTACTGCAACTCCAGAGGTGGTAGCTGATATCCAGCATCAGTTACATTTCCGTCAGGAGAATGTGTTTCGCATGAGTTTTGAACGTACTAACTTGGTATATGTGGTACGTCAGTTGGATGACAAGCGAGGTGAACTATTGCATATCCTACACAGTGTGCCAGGCAGTGCTATCATTTATGTGCGGAACAGAAAACGTACTAAGGAGGTGGCTGAGATGCTGCAACACGAAAAGGTTGCTGCCACATACTATCATGCGGGATTGGAGCAGGTGGTGCGAGATATGCGCCAGCGAGAATGGCAAGAAGGCAAATGCCGGGTCATTGTGGCCACTAATGCTTTTGGTATGGGTATTGACAAACCTGACGTTCGATTAGTGATTCATGTTGATATTCCCGATTCTATTGAGGCGTATTTTCAAGAGGCTGGGCGTGCTGGACGTGATGGAAAGAAATCCTATGCGGTACTGCTTTATAATAGCTCTGACCTGACAACCTTGCGACGCCGAGTGGCAGAGAGTTTCCCAGAGAAGGACTATATCCGTGAAGTGTATGAGAAGCTACAGTTCTACTTCCAGATGGCGATGGGTGATGGACTAGGGTGTGTGAAGGAGTTTAAGCTAGATGATTTTTGTGTGAAGTTCAAACTTTTCCCTGTGCAGGCAGATAGCGCTCTTCGTATCTTGACGCAGGCTGGCTATATCAACTACACAGATGAACAACACCGTGCTTCGCGTTTGATGTTTACCCTACAACGTGATGAGTTATATAAGTTGCAGCATCTCAGTGAGGAGACAGATCGGCTTATTCAGACCACACTACGGTGCTATACAGGATTGTTTTCTGACTATGCATATATTGACGAAGAGTTCCTGGCCTTACGCACTTATCTGACTCATGACCAAGTTTATCAGATTTTCCGTCATCTGGCGCAACAACATATTATCAGTTATATTCCAGCTAAGAGCACACCTTATATTATTTATACACGTGAGCGTGTAGAGAAAGATCGACTCGTTATCCCTCCATCTGCTTATGAAGAGAGGAAAGAACGTATGAAGAGGCGTGTAGAGGCCATGATAGGTTATGTTGAGGACAGGGTAACCTGCCGTAGTCGACTTCTCTTGAGTTATTTTGGTGAGGAGAACGATCATCGTTGCGGGCAGTGTGATGTATGTATTCATTAACTAAATATAAATAGACTATGGGTTTTTTCAAATCATTGTTTGGAGGGAAATCAGAGGATCCAGTTGAAGAAAAAGAGAAACAGATTCAGAAAGAATTTGAGATACTGAAATATGATGGCATACGCGCTCGTCGTCTGCATCGAATGGATTATGCCCGCAAGTGCTTTGAAGAGGCAATTAAATTGCAGGACGATTTTGAGACCTACGCACAACTTGTACAGCTATTGGTGGAGACTGGCGATTTCCAAGCTGCATTGGAACCGTTGGAACATATGGCAAAAGCTGAACCACATATTGCAGAAACATTTATTTCGTTGGCCACAGTACATTTCATGTTAGAAAACTATCAAGAAATGGCTGACAATGCTCAACTGGCCATTGATAGAGCACCTGAAAACATGCAGGCTTATTATTTGAAAGGTAAGGCTATGCAAGGACTATCAAAAGATGATGAGGCCGTGCAGTTGTTTACCAAAGCCATCGAATTGCAAGGTGATTTTGCCGAGGCTTTACTGCTTAGAGGACAAATCTATTTGCGTCAGGCTAAGTTGGCCGAAGCATTGGCAGATGCTGAAGCGGCAATTGCTTCGGGTAAAGAGGTGGAAAGTGGCTTGCTTTTGCGTGGATCGGTGAAAGAAGTTGAAAATAAACCCGAAGAAGCTGAAGCCGACTATCGTCAAGTACTGGAGCTCGATCCTTTCAACCAACAAGCCTATACCTATATCGGCAAACTCTATTTGAAAAATGAACGCTATGCTGATGCCGTTAGTATGATGGATGATGCCATCGAGATGAGTCCAGTATTCGCTCAAGCTTATGAGTTACGAGCAGAGGCTAAGAAGCTGATGGGTGATGTTGAAGGTGCCACTAAAGATGCCGCTGCAGCTGTCAATTTGAAGGCAGCAAGTGAGGTGACTGGCGAGGTGGTAGATCCTGCTGCCAGCATCAAAGAAATAGATATTTTGCATTTATAATGAAATTTTTCTTATAAATTGTTTGCATTTAAAATAATTTGCTTACATTTGCATCCAAAATAAAGAAAAACTAACAAATGAAGTCACTGTTTTCTTTTGCATACTACTTTTATTACTTTTACTTTAGCCATAAAGTAGAGCGGGAGTTTGTATGTGTCAAGTGACAGTGATGCTTAAGAACCAAGGATGAAACAATAAAACAGATATGAAGTCCCGCTCCACCCTGTGTGAAGCGGGATTTTTATTTACATTATATATGAAGGAAATAGCGATACAAGGAGTGCACGGCTCCTACCATGACATAGCGGCTCACCAGTATTTCGAGGGTGAGGAGATAGAACTCATTTGTTGTGCCACCTTTGAAGATATCTTCAAGGCCATCCATCAAGATAGTAATGTAATTGGCATGCTGGCCATTGAGAACACCATTGCTGGTAGTTTGCTCTACAATAACGAGCTGCTTCGTCAGAGCGGAGTACAGATCATTGGTGAGCACAAACTGCGCATCTCACATAGTTTCGTTTGTCTGCCAGATGATGAATGGTGCGATATCACGGAAGTGAACTCTCATCCTATAGCCTTGATGCAATGCAGAGAATTCTTGTCACAACACCCTAATATGAAAGTGGTGGAGACCGAAGATACGGCTCTCAGTGCCGAGCAGATTATGAAGGGACAACTGCATGGCCACGCTGCTATCTGCTCAAAATATGCTGCTGAGATGTATGGCATGAAGGTCTTGCAAGAAGGGATTGAAACCAACAAACACAATTTTACCCGTTTTTTGGTTGTGGCCGATGCATGGCAGGTAGATGCACTGAACCGTACCAAGCCCATGAATCCCAATAAGGCCAATTTGGTGTTCACCTTGCCCCATAGGGAGGGTAGTCTGTCTCAGGTACTGTCTATCCTATCGTTCTATCAGATTAACTTGACAAAAATTCAGTCACTGCCCATCATTGGCCGTGAGTGGGAATATCAGTTTTATATCGATGTGGTGTATGACAATATGCTGCGATACAAGCAGGCAGTTGCAGCCATCACTCCACTAACTAAAGAATTAAGAATTTTAGGAGAATATGAAGAAGGAAAATCAAGTTTCTAAGATATGTCCAGCCGACAGACTGAACAGTGTGAGTGAATATTATTTCTCTCGCAAGTTGAAAGAGGTGGCACAGATGAATGCTGAAGGCAAGGATGTCATCAGTTTGGGCATCGGTAGTCCTGATATGCCTCCCTCAGCTGAGACACTGAATAAGTTGTGTGATGCAGCCCAAGATCCGAATGGTCACGGCTACCAGCCATATGTGGGCATACCTGAGCTCCGTCAGGCGTTTGCTCGTTGGTATAAGCGTTGGTATAACGTTGATCTGGATGCCAACAAAGAGATACAGCCCCTTATAGGTTCTAAAGAGGGTATTCTGCATGTTACGTTGGCTTTCGTAAACCCAGGTGAGCAGGTGCTGGTACCCAATCCGGGCTACCCCACCTATACATCACTGAGCAAGATATTGGGGGCTGATGTGATTTATTACGACTTGAAAGAGGAGAATGGCTGGATGCCAGACTTTGATGTGTTGGAAAAGATGGATATGAGCCGTGTAAAGCTTATGTGGACTAACTATCCGCACATGCCGACTGGTACCAATGCCACTCCCGAACTATATGAAAGATTGGTGAAGTTGGCCAAGGATAAAGATATTGTGATAGTCAACGACAACCCCTACAGCTTTATCCTCAATGACCACCCACTGAGTATTCTCAGTGTACCGGGAGCCAAGGACTGCTGCATTGAGTTCAACTCTATGAGCAAGAGCCACAACATGCCGGGCTGGCGTGTGGGAATGCTGGCTTCTAATGCAGATTTCGTGCAGTGGATATTGAAGGTGAAGAGCAATATTGACAGTGGTATGTTCCGTGCGGTTCAGTTGGCTGCAGCCACAGCCCTCGATGCTGAGGCTGAGTGGTATGAGGGCAACAATCGCAACTATCGCAACCGCCGGGCCTTGGCTGGGTCTATCATGAAAGAGTTGGGCTGTACCTATGATGAGAGTCAGGTAGGCATGTTCCTCTGGGGCAAGATCCGCGACAGCTATGCCGATGTAGAGCAACTCACTGAGAAAGTGTTGCATGAGGCAAGGGTGTTCATCACCCCAGGCTTCATCTTTGGCAGCAATGGCAGCCGCTACATTCGTATTTCCCTTTGTTGCAAAGACAATAAATTGGCAGAAGCCTTAGAAAGAATTAAGAAACTAAACAAATGAAACAATATGGAATTAGACTTATTACCCATCGAGTTAGCAGGTGTTAAGAAAGAACGCCCCATCGTGATAGCAGGCCCATGTAGCGCCGAAACCGAAGAGCAAGTGATGAATACTGCCCATGCATTGGCAAAAAATGGTATCAAGATATTTCGTGCCGGGGTATGGAAACCACGTACTAAACCTGGAGGTTTTGAAGGCAATGGCGAGAAGGCCCTACCGTGGTTACAACGAGTTAAGCAGGAAACAGGTATGTATGTTGCTACTGAGGTAGCCCATGCTGATCATGTTGAATTAGCATTGAAATATGGCGTTGATATCCTTTGGATAGGCGCCCGTACCACAGCCAGCCCGTTTGCCATGCAAGAGATTGCTGATGCCCTGCAGGGCGTTGACATCCCTGTATTGGTGAAAAACCCAGTAAATCCTGATCTTGAGTTGTGGATAGGTGGCATGGAGCGACTTAACCAGGCTGGTATCAAGCGTCTGGTAGCCATCCATCGTGGTTTTAGCAGTGCCGACAAGAAAATCTACCGCAATATTCCTCAGTGGCACATTCCTATCGAGTTGCGTCGCCGCATCCCAACTTTGCCTCTTTTCTGTGACCCCAGTCATATAGGCGGCAAGCGTGAGTTGGTGGCTCCTTTGTGCCAGCAAGCTATGGACCTTGGTATGGATGGGTTGATTATCGAGAGCCATTGCACGCCCGACATGGCTTGGAGCGATGCTGCCCAGCAAGTCACTCCTGATATTCTTGACTACATCCTCAACCTGCTGGTCATCCGTAAGGATACTTATACTACAGAAAGCCTCAATGAGTTGCGTAAGCAGATCGACGAGTGTGATGATAACCTCATCCAGGAGCTTTCTAAGCGTATGCGAGTGGCACGTGAGATTGGTGTGTTTAAGAAAGAACACAACATGACCGTCTTGCAGACAGGACGTTATAGCGAGATCCTTGATAAGCGAGGTTCACAGGGTGCTCTCTGTGGCATCAGCCCGATGTGTGTTCGCAAGATTTTTGAGGCCATTCATGAAGAGAGTGTGCGTCAGCAGTTGGAGATATTGAATATGTAACCGTTATAGGGCGGGGTAGTTCCGCCCTTGTTTAACTATTAGACTATGAGAATCCTAATACTTGGTGCCGGCAAGATGGGCACCTTCCTGACCGATGTGCTGAGCTTTCAGCATGAGACAGCTGTGTTTGATACCGATCCCCAGAAACTGAGGTTCGTATATCACACCTATCGTTTTACTAACATAGATGAGATTCGCGAGTTTAACCCCGAATTGGTGATCAATGCGGTGACCCTGAAATATACCTTCGATGCGTTTGACTTGGTGTTACCTGCTTTATCGAGAGACTGCATCATCAGCGATATCGCATCTGTCAAAACAGGCTTGCAAGAGTACTACGAAAAGAGCGGTTTCCGCTATGTATCCACTCACCCTATGTTTGGTCCTACCTTTGCTTCGCTGGGTAATCTCAGTAGCGAGAATGCCATCATCATCAAAGAGGGTGATCACATGGGACGCATCTTCTTCAAGGACCTATACCAGAGCTTACATCTTAACATCTTTGAATATACTTTTGAAGAGCACGATGAGACGGTGGCATATTCTTTGAGCATCCCATTTGTCTCTACCTTCGTTTTCTCTGCCGTCATGAAGCACCAGGATGCACCAGGTACTACTTTCAAGAAGCACATGGCGATTGCTCAAGGCGTGCTGAACGAAGATGATTATCTCTTGCAGGAAATACTCTTCAATCCCCGCACTATGCCGCAGGTAGAGAATATCCGTCGGGAACTGAAGGAACTGCTGCAAATCCTGAGTGACAAAGATGCTGATGGCTTCAAGCAGTACCTTTCGAAGATTCGTGGTCATGTGTTAAGATGATTATTCAATGAAGAAGGTTATATTGTTCATGCTCCTTCTCATAGTGGCAGGGCTTTCTGCTTTGGGTCAGCAGACTTATACAGCAGAAGAAGCCCACCGCTTGTTTGATGAGAAATACCAGTTGGTGTTTGGTGATGAAGGTTGTTCGCTTCATTATGCCGTCAATATCATTGGCATCTATAAGACCGAGGGCACCATCTGGTATAAGCAGGGCAAGAGCAAGTTTATCGACGATAAATACATCGCTTGGAGCGACGGTACTACATATACCCGAGTTGATCGTAAAAAACGCAAGGTTGATGTTTATAGCGTGGAAGACGATGAACGTGACAAATATGCCTCCAAGTTTACCTTCGAACCCGACAACTATACTTATTCAGCTTCCGAAAATAAAGAACACCTAGTCATTACCTTGAAAGCCAAGAAAGGCGTGAAAGGCATCAAGGAAGCCAAGTGTTATATCAATAAAACGACAGGCTATCCAGAGAGTCTCCGTATCAAGGTTTTCATCTTCTCCACTTCCATTAAGATCACCAATTTCCAACCGGGCAACATCTCCGATGATATCTTCGTTTTCCCGGAGCAGCTGTATGCTGATTACACTTTCACTGAACATAGTGTAAAATGAAATGGGGAAATAATTCAGTATAGCTTCCCATCACTGATAGTCTTTTTCTCCTTTTTTTTATTTGCAGATATGTAAATAACAGCTCCTTTTTTCTACGATTGATAACTATCTTATAAGAGATGTGTTGTTAAACTATGTTAATTTCGTGCAAGGTTTCGGGATTTGGTAGTTTTATAGGCAGAAAGATAATCAAAGGAAGAATACTATGAAAACGAAGACATTATTGATTGGATGTATGGCTGCTTTCTGCATGAGTGCGTGCACATCTAACGACAACAGGAGAGTGATCGATGTAGTACAAGAGCCTGAAATCGAAGAGCCCATTGACAATTTCAGGCACGAAGCACAGCCCATCGCATTGACGCGTTCGCAAGAGGACATCAATACGCGACTGCAAGACTTTAGCTTACAAGTCTTCAAGCAGATGTATGCCGACAAGCAAGCAGGTGACAATGTACTGTTCTCTCCATTCAGTTTAAATGTGGCATTGGGTATGTTTGCAAATGCAATGGAAGGCAATACTTTGGCGGAATTGCTCAAAACCATGAACCTTGAAGGCTTTACTGTAGGTGACTTGAACGATTATTATCAGACAATGCTCAAGGGTATCAAGGAAGCCGATGATCAAGTGGCATTCAGCAGTGCCAACTCGTTCTGGTACCACCAATGGTTTAGCCCCACAGAAAGTTATGCTGAAAAGCTAAAAAACTATGATGCCGAAGCATATGTCATCAACCCAGCCAGTGCAGCAGAGGCTGCGAAAGACATTAACAACTGGGTATCAGACAAAACTAATGGCAAGATTACCTCAATCATAGAAGAAAAGCAGATAGACGAACTCATATGGGCTTTGATTAACGCCATCTATTATAAGGGCGGGTGGAAGCATGAGTTTGCTGAAGGCATGACTATCAACCAACAGTTTACAACAGAAAGCGGAGAAGCCAAGCAGATGGATACGATGAGAATTACAAGCAAGTTCTTGTATCAAGGTTATGACGGCTATGGGGTAGCTCATTTGCCATACAACGATGGTGCATTCGATTTCTTTGTGGTATTACCTGACAACGGAACAGATATCACCAGCATGATAGAAAAACTCTCTTATAAAGACCTGCTTGTTTCTGACTACTATACAGTGAATATTGAGATGCCTAAGTTTGAGGTAGAATATAAGGATGAGCAATTGTTATATTACCTCTCACAACTGAATCCCAATATAACCTTCAACGGTGATGAGATCCATATGCTGAATTTCGATTTAACTGGTCATGAATTTGAAGCAAACCTTGCACTGGAGATTATTCAGAAGACGTATATGAAGGTAGATGAAAAAGGGACAGAAGCAGCAGCTGTTACTGCCATTTTGGCCCATGGCGCTCCAGGTATAGATACTCAAACTATCATTGATTTCCACATGGACCATCCGTTCCTCTATGGCATCATAGAGACAAGCACCAACACACCGCTATTTATTGGTTACTACGGCAACTGACACTTATATTCTGGTTTTAAGTTAGTAATACTTCTATGTGAATGTTGCAATAGGCGGGGCAGATGCCTCGCCTGTTTTATTTCGTACAATAGTAATGTCTCCTTTGCCTTGCTCCAATATCTGCTATGGGGTCATTCTGATGCCTCCTATGGGTTGTTGCGAGGCTTGCTGTGGGATGTGGCAAAGTCTCCCGTCACCCGTCGCAATATCTTCTTTACCCCCATAGCAGATACTGCGACACCTGTTAGCAGATATTGGGACATGAGATAGCAAACCTTAACCTATGATTTAGCAAGCATTAGTCATAGGTTTAGCTGCCATTAACCATAGGGTTAGGAGGGCTTAACCATATATTTCTTTGGAACTACTCCCAACACTCAATCCTGTCGGCAATCTCTGGCAGTTTGTCTTTGGTGAATACAGGATCTTGTATGCCTTTCTTCTTTTGTGTGCGATAGTCATCCAAAAGGCGGAAGGCATATTTTCCTAAGCAGATGATGGCGATGAGGTTGCAGGCAGCAAGACATGCCATGCAGACATCACCGATATTCCACACGATATCCAGGCTGGCGATGGCACCGAAGAGTACCACGATGCCTGCCGAGAACACACGATAGATGTTCAGGGCATTCTTCTTAGGGGTGAGGAAACGTATATTAGCTTCGCCATAATAGTAGTTGCCGATGATGCTGCTGAAGGCAAAGAGGAACACGGCAATGGCGACGAACACTGGGCCTGCAGCACCAATCTCATTCTGTAATGAAGCTTGTGTCAAGGCAATGCCGTTGAGACCGCTGGCTTGATAGTCGCCATTGAGCAAGATAATGAAGGCGGTACAGCTGCATACCAGCAGGGTGTCGGTAAACACACCTAAGGCTTGAATCAACCCTTGCTTGACGGGATGTGAAACATGGGCTGTGGCTGCCACATTAGGTGCCGATCCTTCACCGGCCTCATTGCTGAAAAGTCCTCGTTTGATACCTGTCATCATGGTGGCACCTAATGTACCTCCTGCAAATTGCTCCACACCGAAAGCTCCCTTGATAATCTGCATCAGGATGTCGGGCAGGATGCCAATGTTCAAGATGACCACCATAAAAGCCAACAGGAAATAGCCTACTGCCATCAGTGGCACCAGTATGCTACTGACTTTGGCGATGCGGTGTATGCCGCCAAATACTACTGTCAATGCCAGGACTGCGGTGATGACACCCATCCACAACGGACTCACACCAAAAGCTTGTTGCATGGCACTGCAGATAGTATTGCTCTGGATGGAGTTGTAGGATAGACCAAAGGTAATGGTGATGAGGACGGCAAATAGGGCTGCCATCCACTTGAGGCGCATACCTTTTAATATATAATAGGCAGGACCACCAATGAACGAGTCTTTGTGTTGTTGCTTAAATAGCTGTGCCAAGGTGGATTCTACGAATGCCGATGCCGAACCTATCAGGGCGATGAGCCACATCCAAAACACCGAGCCAGGACCACCTATGGTAATGGCAGTAGCTACGCCAGCCAGATTGCCTGTGCCTACACGGGTGGCTACCGATACCGCAAATGCCTGGAAAGAAGAGATGTGTTTCTCGCCCTTCTTGGCGAAGGTAGAGTCGGTGAGCAGGCGCACCATCTCGCGCATCATGCGGAATTGTACAAAGCGTGTCTTCCAAGTAAAGAAAACGCCACAGCCAATAAGCAACGCCACCAGACAATATGTCCAGATAACATCACTCACCACCAGTATGTTCTGGTTCAAGGTGCCTTCTGCAGCAAATATGTCGGTCCATGAACTTGCCATATCGCAGGTAAAGGTAATGCTTTTATTTGATATTTCTCTTGGGTATCTGCAGGTTTATTTAGTAAAAAGAAACGGGAACAGTCAGTTAACTGAATGTTCCCGTCATTTGAGGGTTTATGAAATTATCCGTATGTCTCTATGAGGTGTTTCACAAACTGCATATCACTGAAGTTGATGAAACCGCTGTCGCTCTGGTTAAGAGAAGCAATCTGCTTCATCTCCTTTTGGTCGAGAGTGAAATCGAAGATGTCGAGGTTTTGGGCCATACGCTCCTTGTGTGTACTTTTAGGGATAGCCACAATGCCGCGTTGTACGAGCCAGCGAAGTGCTACCTGAGCGGCACTCTTGCTATACTTACTGCCAATGCTTGCCAGTAGTTCACTTTTTATCACGCCCTCAGCGCCTTGACCACCTAGCGGTCCCCATGCCATCATGCGGGTACCGAAATCGTTCAGCACTCCTTGGATGCCATTTTGCTGAACAAGTGTGTTGCACTGCAACTGGTTCACCATTGGCTTTATATCTACATAGTGGGCAAAGTCAAAGAATCGGGCTTCTTGGAAGTTGCTCACACCGATGGCTCTAACTTTACCAGCACGATAGGCCTTCTCCATTGCACGCCAACTGCCAAACACATCGCCATATGCTTGGTGAATAAGCAACAGGTCAATGTAGTCGGTCTGTAGCTTACGCAGGCTTTCATCAATCGACTTTGCTGCCTTTTCTTCACCTGCATTGCTGATCCACACTTTGGTAGTGAGGAAGATATCCTCACGCTTGATGCCACTCTTTGTGATGGCTTCACCCACACCTTCCTCATTGGCGTATGCCTGAGCTGTGTCTATCAATCTGTAACCAACACTCAGCGCATCGCTTACGCAGCGTTCACACTCCTGAGGGCTTACCAGAAAAACCCCATATCCTAATAATGGCATTTCTACGCCATTCAATAATTTGATTGTTTCCATATTCTTGCCTTTTAGATTATTTCTTGGTGTAAAGATATAATTATTCTTTAATAGTACGATGTCCAGAAATGCAGTTCTTCTTACCATAAAAGCAGATTGTGTCAATCCTTGGGGAAGAAGAAGGGCAGCGCATGATAGCAGAACTCCCATACGGCATTGAAGTCATGGCGTCCACCTTTCTTCTGGTGATAGGAGAAGTTGGTGCTATTGAAGGTGTCAGTAAGGGCTCCCATCGCCAATGCCTGATTATGTGTCTGTGCCAAGCGCACATCCTCATCACCTACGGCGTACCATACATAGAAACCATTACCCTTATAAGGAGAAGCATTTACATGATCGCGCAGGAAGGCGGCTGTCTCTTGAGGATGTGAGGCACCGCCAAACATAGTGATGTGCCAATTGTCGCCACTCATGGGGAGGTAGTATTTCTGCACTTCTAAAGCTTG
Organism: uncultured Bacteroidales bacterium; assembly: GCA_902775375.1. Lineage (GTDB taxonomy): Bacteria > Bacteroidota > Bacteroidia > Bacteroidales > Bacteroidaceae > Bacteroides. The sequence goes on from CACYLU010000006.1 coordinate 28,633, forward strand.
TTCGAAGATATACCAGGTGGTGATGCTGCCCAAGGAGAAACCTCCGAAGGCACGATGATCACGGCTGGCAATGATACCCTCAATGTCTGTGCTCTCAGCATAGGTACTGTACTTGCCTTCTACGGCAGGAATCAAGTCGTTCTTATATTCATTAAAGAATACGGATGCTTCCTCGCATGACTCGCTCCAGCCTTTGCCCCTGTTGTCCTTGTCCCATGTGGGTGAAACAGCAATAAACGGTTTGCAGCGTCCTTCTGCAATCAGGTTGTCGAACAGGTTTTTCATCTGTTCACCGAAGCGTCCTGCAAAATATCCCTCGGCATTACCGCCCCAGCCATGCATCAGGTAGATGATGTCATATTTCTGCTGGGGGTCATAGCCATAGGGTACATATACATAGGCTGGTTTGTGTGTAGTGGTCATGGGACCAGTATAATCTTTCGACTCGTATTCCACCTTCTCTACTTTCCCCTGTTCACGGGCGGCACGGAAGAATGCCGAAGGAACATCGGTGGTGTACTGGATGCTAAAGCCAGGGGTAGGATCTGCGGTAATCACCTCTGCAGTGTTACCTTCGGCATCGGTCATGGCATTCACTCTTTCAGAACATGCTGTACTGCCTAATGCAGCACATGCCAGCATGGTCAGTGTCTTTAGTCTTGTCTTCATATTGCTTATTTTGTTTGTTGGTTACCTTAATTTATTAATACTCAGTCCTAATTCGTAGGCTTCTGTCATGAACTTAGTACCTTTAACGGCACCCTTAGCCCCCATGCCTATGGCTTTTACATAACCACGCTCTGTAGGATTGGGGATACACTTGGTAAAGCCTCTGAAACCTTCGATGGCATAGTCGGCAGTGCTCTCTATTGGGTCGGCACAAGCGGTAATGTAGTAGAACTCCTTGTCCTTGATTTCCATGAAATGCGAGAAGGTATGGTCTATAAAGGTTTTCATCTGTCCTGTGATATTTAGGAAATAGACAGGGCAAGAGAGTACAATCACGTCAGCATCTACAAGTTGAAGTACCAGATTCTCCACCTCATCTGCCTCCATTGGGCTCTGTCCCATACGCTGCTGGTCGCCTTCGCCAAAGAACTTGAGGTCAAAATCATCTAAGAAGTACTTATAGACACTGCCGCCAGCTTCCTTAGCGCCACGGGCAAACTCGTCAGCCAGCAAGTCGGTGTTGCCACCCTTGCGCGGACTGCCTTCTATAATCACCACTCGTTTGTGTTCCTTTGGATTCACTGTGGTGGCTGAATAATTCACGCTATACATTTCTTCGCCCTGTCCTGTCGTACTGTCTTGGCTATTTTCATTGCCACAAGCGCCCAGGGTAAGCAACATACCTGCTGTAAAAGCCATCTTTAGTGTTTTCTTCATTGTCTGCATGTTGATAATATATGTTTACATCTGCAAAGTTCGTGTTTTTTACATAACTTGCCATTATGTTTATTTCGGTTGTTTTTTACGGTTTTGCGGAAATCAACGTTGATTCTCCCAAAAACGTATGGCATCGTTGATCCATCCTTCAGCTACGGTACCTATACCGAGACCAAAGCCATGTCCCAAGCCTGGATATACATGAAACTCAGTGGGGATGCCTAATGCTGCCATGCCTTGTAAGCGGCATTGCATGGTGTGCCAACTGGCAATGCCATCGCTGTCACCCACGCAGACATAGGTTGGAGCATCATCGGCAGAATATTCGCTCAGACCTGTGTACTGCATCACAACTGTTCCCGCTTTTTGCTGGGTCGAACCACCAAAATAAGCAGGACCATAGCCACCTACCCATGCTGCCATTCGTGCCCCGGCAGAACCGCCCCATAACGAATAGCCGTCAGTATCAACTTCTAATTCGTTGGCATGGCTGAATATGAAATCTATGGCCCGTGCCAAATCTTCGCAGGCTGTCTGGGCACCAGGCCTGTAGATAAGTGCAAAAGCGTTATAGCCCTTCTTTGAAAGTTCCAGGGCATGAGGAAAGCTGTCATGCATGGCACCTACGTAAGCGAAACCTCCACCTGCATTGCAGACTGCAAAGGGCTGACCTGGCTTTCCTCTGAAGAAAAATAACCCCGTGTCACGCTTGCGAGGATCGGCTTGCTTCTCAGCTTCTGTGTAGATGTCGTAGAAACAATCGTTGGAATGTGCAAGTAGGTAGTTCACCACCTCTACGGTTTTGTCTGCATTGATGTGGGTGTACCACGTCAGGCTCAGCTGCTCCAATGTAGTGCCTCGCCAGTAACTTGTGTTAACAGGGAAGATCAGTCGGCCGTATGAGCCAAAGGCAGGGTTGGCCATCACATCACTGATGCGACTTTCGCGGTTATAGGATGAAACTGTGGTAACGGTGTTGGATTCCATTCGGTTTTCATTGATTGTGGCTGTTTCAGATGCGTGCTCGCCACAGCCGAGTAACATGAGCATGCTTACTAATGCTATCATTGTCATTTCCCTCATTCTTTATTATTATAATATTAGGTATTTCTTTCTTCTGTCTGCAAAGTTAGTGGTGCTGGTAACAATACCTTATACCTTTTATTCGGTTGTTATTGTGAATTTTGCGGTTGCTTGGACTACATTTCTTCAAGAACCGAAATATCTGCATATCTCACCGAAAAATACATAATGGGCACAATGTTTTTACTCGCTATCTTTGCAACAGTAAACTCGATGAAGATTATTAAGTGTAATAATATAAATAAGGTATAAAATGAAAAGAAGAGATTTTATCAGAATGATGTCGTTCGCTGTAGCTGCTACAGCTACTGGCTATCCTAAAGCACAAATTACAAATCTGCTGAAATTAGAAGAGGCAGGGGTTCCCATCGCAACACTGAACAATGGGGTGAAGATGCCACGCCTGGGTATAGGCACTTTCTTGCAGCCGGATAATGAGGTGTGCCGTGCTTCGGTGTTGAGTGCTTTGCAGAATGGTTTCCGTCATATTGACACGGCCCATGCTTATAATGATGAGGAAGGTTGTGGACAGGCTGTGAAAGACAGCGGACTGAAACGTGAGGATATCTGGGTGACCAGTAAACTTTGGGTAAATGATTATGGTAACGACATTACCCCTCGTGCCATCGACGAGATGCTGGCTCGCCTGCAAGTGGATTATATTGATCTGCTTTATGTGCACCAGCCAGTGGGGCGTGTGCTTGAAGCTTATCATGCGATGGAGGCTGCCTACAAGGCAGGTAAGATTCGTGCTTTAGGCATCAGTAACTTTGATTATCCTGATGAGCGTTGCGAGGCAGTATTGAAGGAACTGATGGCTACTGCCGAGATTAAGCCACAAGTGTTGCAAGTGGAATGCCATCCATATGCACAGCGACTGGATGTGAAAGAGAAGATTGTTAAACCTTACAATCTGCAGATAGAGTGCTGGTATCCATTGGGTGGCCAATGGAGTAATGGGGCTTTGCTGCAAGATGAAACCTTAAAGCGCATTGGTCGGGCTCATGGCAAGAGTGCAGCTCAGACCATTCTTCGCTGGCACATGCAGGAAGGTCATTCAGCCATACCAGGCTCTAAGAATCCTGACCACATCAAGGAGAATATCAGTATATTCGACTTCGAACTTTCTGATGCTGAAATGGCTGAGATTCGTGGCTTAAACAAGGAACAGCGTTTCTACAATGCTACCTATGAGCAGACCATGGGCTTTGCCGGTGGTGGTTCAAGAAGAGGATGATTGATAATAATTAGGTGGATATTTAATATGAAGAAAATAGAATTAGGACATACCGGATTGAAGGTCTCAGCCGTAGGGATGGGGTGTATGGGGTTAAGCCATGCCTACGGAGCAGCCATGAATTTAAAGGATATCCGCGAGGTCATCATGAAGGCCATTGACTTAGGCTACACCTTTTTTGATACCGCTGAAGTGTATGGGTCTGACTATGATCCTCACCATAATGAACGTATGTTGGGTGAGATACTGGAGCCTGTACGCGACAGAATAGTATTGGCCACCAAAGGAGGTATCCGTTTTGATGACAGCGATGACGGCAATGCGACACATCCTTTGATAACGGATGCCAGTCGTGCATCACTTCGCAATTCTGTGGAAGGCTCTTTGCGCCGCTTGCAGACAGATCATATCGATCTTTACTACCAGCATCGTATTGACCCGAAGGTGGAACCTGAAGAGGTGGCCGAGGTGATGGCGGAACTTATCAAAGAAGGCAAGATTCTCTATTGGGGCATCTCTGAAGCCAATGAGGATTACCTGCGCCGTGCTCATGCGGTATGCCCTGTTGCTGCTATACAGAATCGTTATTCGATGATGGCACGCTGGCATGAGAACCTCTTCCCCGTGGTGAAGGAGTTAGGTGTAGGCTTTGTGGCTTTCTCGCCTATGGCCAATGGCTTGCTTACAGGCTGCTATAATGCTCAGTCGCAGTTTGATCAGAAAACCGATTTCCGTGCTGCCATGCCGCAGTATAGTAAGGAGAGTTTCGATAAGAACCAAGCTCTTTTCGACTTGGTGAATAGGTTGGCAACTCAATATGACGCTACGCCAGCACAGATTTCCTTGGCATGGATGATCAACAAGGGTATCGTTCCTATTCCTGGTACTCGTAAGATGGCACGATTAGAAGAAAATGCGGGTAGTGCAGACATTGAAATGACTGCCGATGAACTGAAACGTATAGATGCAGCCCTCGATAGCATGGAGATGAGCGAGGTATTCGGAGGCTCGAGGATTGTGAAATAGAAGTATAGTTTTTCAATAGTGTTTAAAGATATGAAGAAACTATTATTCATATTAGTGACCGTTCTTGTTTCCTGTATGTCAGGAGCACAGAATACACAAGTAACGCTTTCCAGTGGAGTGGCAGAGGGTAGTGTTAGCAATGGCATTTATGTCTATAAAGGCATACCTTATGCCAAGGCAGAACGGTTTATGCCTCCTCAGACAGCTGATGTATGGCAGGGCGTTAGACAATTCAATGACTATGGTCAGATGAGTTATCAGGCATTTATGGGCTTTGGTCAGATGCAGAGTAATATGGGTGACAATTGTCAGAACCTCAATGTATGGACACCTGCCATCAATGATGCTGGTAAGCGACCCGTGATGGTGTGGCTACATGGTGGAGGTTTCCAGAGTGGTTCATCTGCAGATGTAACTACCGATGGTGAGAACCTGAGTCGCAGGGGCGATGTTGTGGTGGTTTCCATTAACCATCGTCTGAATGTTATCGGGCATTTGGACCTGTCGGCTTATGGAGAGAAGTACAAGTATTCAGGCAACGTGGGCATCCTTGATATCATGGCTGCCTTACAATGGATAAAGCAGAATATTGCAGCCTTTGGTGGTGATGCTGATAATGTCACACTTTTCGGCGAGTCTGGGGGTGGTGCCAAGATCATTGTGCTTAATGCTGCTCCGACAGCACAGGGCCTTTATCAGAAAGGCATTATTGAGAGTGGGGCAGTTGAGAGTTTGGGTATGAGGGTGACAGAACAATCAATCGCCAGACAAGTGACTGAGGCTTTGCTCCATAAGTTGAATATCTCTGCCACAGATGTGGACAAATTGCAGACATTGCCTTATCAGCAACTGAACCAGGCTGGCGATGAGGCATTACGCGAAGTGGCCACACGTTTAGGTCTCAAAGATGGATTCAACAACCCTGGTAATATGTCGTGGGCACCTGTCATGGATGGTGATTTCTTACCTCAACAACCTGATGCTTCGCAAAAGGTCTCAAGTAATGTTTCGTTGATTGTGGGCAGTAATATGACTGAGATGAACTCGATGATGATGATGTTTAATCCTGACTTCCAGACCAGCAACAAGAGCACATGGAGCGATGAAGAGAAGCAGGAGCGGCTGCGCGAACGCTTTGGCAACCATACTGATGCAGTAGTGGCAGCATTTAATAAGGCTTATCCGGAACGTGACGCTATCGATGCGTTGTATGTTGACAGTTGGATACGCAGTAATTCTCTTCGCTATATGGCTCTACGTGCTGCAGAGGCGAGTGCACCTGTCTATAGTTATATGTTTGCCTTCGACAACCCTCAGAACCCGTTGATGATGTCTCCCCACACTGCAGAGATAGCCTATGTGTTCAACAACCTGGGGCGTAACCCGATGAGCGGTGGACAGGTTACCGATGAAGCGCAGCGAGTAGCTGATGCTATGAGTGATGCATGGATCAGCTTTGCCCGTACTGGCAATCCTAGTACATCTGTCCTTCAGTGGCCTGCTTTTACAAATGCCAACCGTGCTACCATGCTCTTTGCTAAAGAGAACGGTGTGCGTATAGGATTTGATGATGACCTGATGCGTCAGTTGGTGCCCGACTATGATTTTATGAAATGAAAACTGTCTTTCCCGAAAAAAACACAATACAAGGCGAATTTAGGGTAATTGCCTGTTGTTGGTAATGCACTATCTTTGCAACAAGTAAAACATATAAAATAATTGAGTTATGAAAAAGAATTTGATGAAGTCGCTGTTTGTAGCAGCTATGATGTTGGTAGCATTGGCTACCCCAAGTTTTGCACAGTTCCAGAACTTTGAAAACAAGACGCATACGCCAGAGGCTCAGCCATTCGCTGACCTTAGTCAGAAGATTTGGGACCTGATGGCTCAGAAGGATGCTACCTCACTGAAGGATATCTTTCACCCTAATGCCATGTTTGTTCACATGGGTGGTTATTGGGGAACAGAACAAGAACTCAATACTATTGGCCAGGGATTTATTTTCTACAAGCAAGCTGATGTGTACGGAGTAGATGTAAAGCAAATCAATGAAGACAACTGGGCTGTTTACAGTACTATCGTCCTTACTGCTGAGTTAGGTGGCAGAGATGTGATTACTCCGTTCTTCGTAACACAGACTTTTACGCGCGAGAATGGCAAGTGGCTGCTTACTGCTTTTGTGTTCACCACACGTATGGGTGGCCCTGGAGCTGACCGAGCTAATCATTGATATTGTTATTAAGTTAGTGGATTGAGAAGGGCTTCGCTGTGATGGCGAAGCCCCTTTCATATATAAATATCCCCCTCATTATATGGAATCTGGGTTTTGTGCCGTTTTGTCCTGACATTTCTATAACGCCCGTTTTGGGTAGCCTTTGTTCAAGGTCGTTGCAGTATCTGCTGTGGGTCGTTGCAGTATCTGCTATGGGGGTAAAGAAGATACTGCTATGGGTGAAGGGAGGCTTTGCGCTGCCCCATGGGAAATGCTGCGGCTACCCTTGGGAGGCATTCTTTATACCCCATGGCAGATACTGCGGTAATCTGTGGGAGATACTGCGTTATCCTGTGTGTGAAGTATTATCCATGTTGTTGGTTGGCCCTGACGATTTCTTGCAAGGTGATCTTTGGATGACGATAACGCGCATTCGCATTAGCTTCTCTTGGTAGCTTGATGGCTTTTTGTGGACAGTTGTTAGCACATGCCATGCAATAGGTACAATCACCATTGTTCTGTAAGCCTCTGCTGCCGAAATTATAGCACTTTTTAGGACAGACATTCACGCACGTGCCACAACCTACACATAAATCGCGGTCGATGGTGAAAGAAGCTTGACTGGTGGCGGGATAAATGGGATTTCTTGATACCATATTCATAATCATCTCGCCACGCTGGTGTGCTTCTGGTGAAATCTCATAGATCCATTCGCGTCGTGTGTTGATATCCTCTACCACACGTGCAATCTGCCCCTCTTCATCTTTCTGTTCATACAACGTGCGTTGTTGGTCTTGATTGAACATGGGTAGATATACATCTTGCATCAGTACCACATTGATATAGTTGAAGTGCCAGCCGTATTGCTTGGCATATTCCTCCCATAGTTCTGTTACCAGGCAGTTGTCCAGTCCGTAGGTGATGACACTGAACATATAGTCAGCCTTCAGTTTCACCTTTTGTGCAAATTCCTGTACGATGCTGGGAGCCTTGCCCTGATAGTCAGGGAAGACCAGTCCAATCTCATCCGCCTCAAATTCCAGCTGGTCGCCTTGGAGCACTTGAGGGATACTCAATGGTTGAGCACTAAGGTGTTTGGCGACATACAGGCTGTTGCCTGAGCCTGTGAAATAGAAAACAATGCGTTTCTTGCCATTGTCACTTGTGCAGGATGTAAGCACATTGCTTGTGCCTAGTATGAAAGCACCTGAAGCTAATAGTCCGAGATTCTTCAGGGCTTCTCTGCGTGTCATTCTTTTGATAGTTGTCATAATTACTGTGTTTTTTAGTTCGATTTTACAAAAATAGTCACATTACTCTTGATAATTAATGTGAATTATTCCGTGATTATTACACTTTTTCCCTTTTTCTTCAAAAAAATACATATCTTTGTGACTATAAATACAGTTGGTTATGGATTTCGAATCTAAGAATGTCATTATAGAATCTGGTGTGGAGCATTTAGCTGCTGATGCCATGCTTGACTATGTGGCGCATGTATATGTGCACCAGGGCAGGATAGATCTAAAATACCATGGAGAACCCATGGCGTTAGAGGCTGGTGACTGTATGATTGTACGTTCACAACGGCTACTGTCGGATGTGGTGCCATCTACTGATTGCGAAGCTGAAACCATATATATCACACCTGGTTTTATTGAGATGTCAACGCCACGTAATAACTATGGAATCCGTGGCTCGCTGATGCTCTTTATCAATCCGATAATGAAACTTGACGAGCAAGAGCAGGCTCGTTGTCAGCGTGATTTCGATGAAGTAAAGTCACGCCTGAAAGAAGACCATCCGTTTAAGAACGATGTGGTGAGCTGTGCTTGTCAGATGATGTTTCTCGATTTCTTCGATTTCCATAAACGGCTCTATCCTGGTGAGGACGTGTCATTCCCCAATGCGCAACTGATGAGTAGTTTCTTGCAGTTGCTTTCGCGAGGCGACTATGTTAAGAACCGTGAGGTGAGCTACTATGCCGATATACTGTGCGTGACACCGAAGTACCTGTCTGAGGTTTCTAAACGTGTTAGTGGGTATGGAGCCAACTATTGGATCAATCGCTTTGCCATTATTGAGATACAACGCCGCTTGCGCCACTCCAATGCTTCATTGGTGGAAATCTCAGATGAGTTTAACTTCTCTTCAACTGCCTATTTCAGTCGTTTCGTACAGAACTACCTTGGCATAAGCCCTGGAGCTTATCGTAGCTGAATTATACTTGCCTGTACTTTCCATCTCAGATAATAGTTGATACTATTATTTGATATTTCACTTGGGTATTTGCAGGTTTATTTGTACTTTCGCATCTGATATGATTGACCAGGCTACTATAGATAGGATACTCGATGCTGCCCAAATAGTGGATGTGGTGTCTGATTTCGTCACGCTTCGTAAGCGTGGCGTCAACTATGTGGGCCTGTGTCCATTCCATGACGACCGTACGCCGTCGTTCTCAGTCTCTCCGGCCCGTAACATCTGTAAATGCTTTGCATGTGGCAAGGGAGGCAACCCTGTTCACTTCATCATGGAGCATGAGCAGATCACCTATCTCGAGGCACTGAAATATCTGGCCAAGAAATATGGTATCGAGGTAAAGGAGCGTGAACTGAGCAACGAGGAACGTCAGGCGCAGAATGACCGCGAGAGTGCCTTCATCGTCAATCAGTTTGCACGCGACTATTACCACGATATCTTATTGAATAACCCTGACGGACGGAGCATCGGTATGGCTTACTTCCGTAGTCGTGGTTTCCGCGATGACATCATCGAGAAATTCCAGTTGGGCTATGCTTTGCAACAGCGCGATGCCTTTCCAAAGACAGCTATTGCCAAAGGCTATAACGAGAAGTTCCTTACCTCCTATGAGGCGAAGGTAAAGGTGAACGACCGTGATGAGACTGTGACGAAAGGTACGGGCATCTGTTATAAGCGTGAAGATGGGCAATTGGTTGACAGGTATGCTGGTCGTGTTATCTTCCCTTGGATCAGTCTGAGTGGTAAGGTTGTTGCTTTTGGCGGTCGTTTGCTTGATTCACGCACCAAGGGCGTAGCACAGAAGTATGTCAATTCGCCCGACTCTGAGATATTCCACAAGGAACGTGAGCTATATGGTATCTTCCAGGCTAAGAAAGCCATTGTGAAGGAAGATTGTGTCTATATGGTGGAAGGCTATACCGATGTGATATCGATGCATCAGTGTGGGGTAGAGAATGTAGTGGCTAACTCAGGTACGGCACTTAGCAAATACCAGATCAACATCCTGCACCGCTTCACCAATAACATTGTCTTGTTATACGATGGTGATGAGGCTGGCATACATGCAGCTACTCGCAGTGCCGAGATGTTGCTGCAGGAAGGCATGACGGTGAAGGTGTGCCTGCTGCCTGATGGAGACGACCCTGATTCTTTTGCCCGTAAGCATACGGCGCAGGAGTATCGTCAGTTTATCGACGATAATGCAACTGATTATATCCGCTTTAAAACTAATTTGCTGCTTAAACAAGCAGGTAATGACCCATTGAAACGTGGTGAAGCCATCCGTGAGATTACCAAGGCCATAGCCATTATTCCTGAGGCCATCATGCGCGATGTGTTTATCAAAGAGGCTGCTGACATGTTAGGCATCGAAGAAAAACGCATGGTGGGCTATGTGGCAGATCAGCGTAAGACTAACCGTGAGGCTGAGGATAAGCGGAAAGCTGTAGCTGCTCAGACTCCTGCAACATCTCAAAACCAAGATGCGATGCAAGGTCCTGTTTCACCTCAGGGAGAGATGCCTGATGCCCCACCAATGCCACCAATAGATGATTTGCCTAATAGGGATATGTCTCCCAATAGAGAAGAGGTGCAAGCGGGCAATGAGTTGATATCGGTCAATAGTCAGTCAGCTAAGGCTCTTTATAAATATGAGTTCCATATCATGCAGTTGGTGGTGCGCTACGGTGAGAAGGTTATGTGCGAGCTGACTGACGAGGAGGGTAACAATACTCCTGTTACTGTGATAGATTTTGTGAGCTCTACCTTGGAGCAAGATGATATGGTATTAACCAATCCGTTGTTTCGTGAGATGTTGAAATTGGCGGTGGAACATCAGCATGAAACTGATTTCAGTGCCGAGCGTTACTTTATCAATCATCCTAATACTGCTATCAGTCAGATGGCACTGGAGTTGGTGAGTGAGCGCTATCAGCTGAGTAAGTATCACTCCAAGTATCAAACTATTGTGGCTGATGATCAACGTTTGCAGGAGTTATCTACCGAGATTACTATCAGCTACAAATATGCCATTGTCAATGAATCATTGCAAGAGGTGCTGAGACAACTGCAGGACCCGGCTATTGCAATTGATGGATTGAAATGCGCACAGACCATCAAGCGTTATACCGAGTTAAGGGAAATACAAGCTGAATTGGCTAAACGCTTGGGTGAGCGTGTTGTCTTGACGTTCTAAGTGTTGTCGTTGATAGTTTTACCTTCTAATCAGGTTCATGAATTCCTCACGAGTCTTCGCTTGATTGAAAGCCCCTGTAAAGTCTGAAGTAGTGGTAATTGAATTCTGTTTCTCTACCCCTCGCATCTGCATGCACATGTGCTTGGCCTCTACCACTACCATCACACCCAATGGATTCAATGTTTCTTGGATACATTCCTTTATTTGTGAGGTCATGCGTTCTTGCACTTGCAAACGATGAGAATAGATATCCACCACTCGGGCAATCTTGCTTAGTCCTGTGATGTAGCCGTTAGGAATATAGGCAACGTGTGCCTTGCCAAAGAAGGGTAGGAGATGGTGCTCGCAAAGTGAATAGAAATCAATATCTTTCACAATCACCATCTGACTGTAGTCTTCCTTGAACTTGGCTGAGTTCAGTACTTCATGGGGATCAATGGTGTAGCCGCCCGTAAGTGTCATCATGGCTTTGGCCACACGCTCTGGTGTCTTTAGCAGTCCTTCACGCTCGGTATCTTCACCCATCAGGGAAAGAATACGTTTGATATGTCCCTTCAGTTCTTCCAACTCAGGCGTTTCCGCCACAAATTCCTTCTCTAACATGCTATGGTTTAAGTTTAATTATTTGATGGTCAAAGTAATCTGGTCTCTCACAATAGATACTTCCTTGAACACACCCGTTTTCTTGAGCTGGCGCATCATAGCGTCGGCCTCCTCAATGCTGGCGAAGTTACCTACGCGGCACAACCAACGTGGTGATACGAAGTAGGCATAGACCTGTGCATCTTGGAAATACTGTTTTACTTTGCTTGCCATGCTTTGTGCCTCGTTACGTGAGCGGCTGGTGTTGTTGCCTGCATATACCTGTACGCGATAACCTTGGCGTTTCAACTCTTTCTTTTCGCCAGCCTTAACTGTGTTGGCGGCTGATGAGCCACTGACCAAGGCAGTAATCTTGTCATCTTGATGAATGGTTACCTTGCCTTGTCCTACTACATCCGTTTGCAGACTCTTTACGATGTCACGCTGTGCGTATGCCGACATTGTCAAGGCAAACATGCATAATATAGCTGTGGTTATTCTTCTCATTTTTCTTTTTGATAATATTGTTTCCCGCCATGCGGCGGGAAACAATAGTTGTTTTATTTCTTCCAAGCGTCGATGATACCCTTGAAATCAGCGCACTTCAGAGAAGCACCACCAATCAAGCCGCCATCGATGTCAGGCTTAGCAAACAGCTCAGGAGCATTGCTTGCCTTGCAGCTACCACCATAGAGGATAGAGGTCTCGTCAGCTACCTTGGCACCATACTTGTCAGCTACGCAGCTGCGGATGTAAGCATGAATCTCTTCTGCCTGCTCAGCTGTAGCAGTCTTACCAGTACCGATAGCCCAGATTGGCTCGTAAGCGATGATGATCTTTGCAAAGTCCTCAGCGCTCAGGTTGAATACAGAACCTTCCAACTCAGCCTTTACTACCTCGTTCTGCTTGTTAGCTTCGCGCTCTTCTAAGCTCTCGCCGATGCAGAAGATAACTTTCAGACCGTTAGCCAAAGCCAGCTGTACCTTCTCCTTCAAGATTTCAGGAGTTTCCTTGTAGTATTCACGACGCTCTGAGTGACCCAGAATTACATACTGTGCACCAGTGCTCTTTACCATCTCGGCAGAAACTTCACCAGTATATGCGCCCTTTACCTTGTCAGCGCAGTTCTCAGCACCCAGACCAATAACGTCCTGGTTCAGGAACTGAGCGACAGTTGCCAGGTGGATAAACGGAGTGCAGATTACAACATCGCAGTTAGGTTTCTCTGCGGTCAGTACTTCGTTCAACTCTTTAGCCAAAGCTACACCTTCTTGCAGGTTCATGTTCATCTTCCAGTTACCTGCTACAATTTTCTTTCTCATAACTTTTTTCTTAATTAATTTGTTATAGTTTTTATTGTTCTTTTTGTTAAATGTTCTGTCAATCAGTATTATCAACAGTAGAGGTACAATGTACCACAAGCCTACTATCCCTAAAGTACGAAGATCGTTCACCTCTTTCACTTGCCCCAGTGGTAACTGCTCCAGTTTGTCGGTCAGGTCAAACTCATCAGGCAATTGCGAGTCGGGCCATTTGTTCAGTATAACACCTCCCTTGATGAGCATCAGACCAGGGTTGCTGCGTACCATTGTCTTTAGGGTGATGTCATCCATGATACAGAACGGATATTCTGCTCCTGTGCGGTCACGCCATAACTCGATGGCTTCAGCTGAAGATGACGACAAGGCATAAAACTTATAACCATTCTCCTGGCAATACTCATACAACTCGTTTATCAGGTCGATATTCCCTTCATCAGCTTCCTCAGTGCGGTGTGCTATCAGCAAGAAGGTATATCCTGGGTCGTCCAGTACTTCATCAGTAATGTCTTCGCCTGTTTCAAGACTCTCCATCACAAAATCATGGATGGGGGGCTCATAACCCTTTTCCACGACCACTGTCTCTGCACTGACAAATGTCCAAGTACTGTCAGGGTAGTTGTCCACCGTGAATGTTTGCTTCACGCCATCTTTCTCCATGATGAAGCGTGTGTCAAAGATTGTAGGTTTAGCACCCTCGGGTATCTCCATCCCCTCACGTATGTTGTTGCCTATCTTATAGGGGCGGAAGTCTATGATAGGTAGCGTTGCTAAGCAATAACCAGCCAAAGCAAGGGCAAATACTATACAATAGTTTGACAAGGTCCACTCCATCTTCTTGGTCAGGAATCTTACCATGGCCCAAGGCGTGATCATCAGCACAATGGCGCAGGTAAGCAACACCACATTCTTGCCAAATGTCTGCCAGTTGGTTAGTACCAGTGCATCGCCAAAGCATCCGCAATCACTGATGGGATTGGTCAATGCCAAATAGAGCGTCAGCGGTGTCATTACCAGCATAATCAGCAGCGCCAGCCGGGTTGTGAAGCGTCTTTTAATACCCAACAGGAGGTGCATACCCACGGCAAACTCCAGCACAGCTAGCAACACCGACATAAGTAAAGGCATTATATCAGGCAATAGTTGCTGCATGCCAAATGCTGCAAGGTAGTCCTGAATCTTATAGTAAGTACCCAGTGGGTCAACGGCTTTTACAAAGCCTGAGAACACAAAGGTAGCTCCCAAGATGAAGCGGCAGATATTCACTATCCACTTCCAAGCTCTGCTATTTTGCCACTTAGCCCTCAAAACTCAGTTTAATCAATCCAAAGACCGAATAGTTTATCATGTCCATATAGTTGGCATCCACGCCTTCAGATACGAGGGTGTTGCCTGCCAAGTCCTCAATTTGCTTGGTTCGGTTAATCTTCATCAAGATTAAATCGGTATATGATGTAATCCGCATGTTGCGCCACGCTTCATCATAGTCGTGGTTCTTGGCCAGCATCAGGTCCAAGGTACGTTTGGCATACTTGTCATACAGCTCGATGGCCTGCTCCACACTGATGTCCTCATGCTCGGCATATCCCAATTCCAACTGGATAAGTGCGATGATGCCATAGTTCACAATACCCATGAACTCAGGCTTGATGCCTTCGCCTACCATTGACACACCTTTCACCTCGAGGGTTCTGATGCGATTGGCTTTGATGAATATCTGGTCGGTCACCGATGCAGGACGCATGATGCGCCAAGCTGCTCCATAGTCGTGGAGCTTCTTTACATACAAGTCTCTGCATTCAGCAATTACTTGCTCAAACTGTGCCTTAGTATCTCTCATTATCTTATAAATTTGGTACAAAGATAGTGAATTAGTAGGATAAATAAAAAAAGAGTGCTCTAATTTATATTAAAGCACTCTTTCTTATGACTAAAAAACTTTATTATGAGCATCTGAGCACTTGCCCAATGCGCAAAACAGTCTTGTTGGTAATGCCGTTCAACTTGCAAAGCTGGTTGACGCTCACGCCTTGTTTACTGGCAATCTTTGACAATGTGTCACCATTCTTCACTTTGTAGTAAACGCCTTTCCCGTCAACTGCTGTGCTGGCTGCTGACCTAGAAGTCCGTTTGGTTGGTTGTTTCTTGAATACGTGAGTGTACTTGTCGGCCGTCACATCTTGCTTCTCGAAGTCAAACATGAGTGCGGGGTTGATGGCAACACCTAAGAAACGAGTCTCGAAATGCAGGTGAGAACCTGTTGAGCGACCTGTATTACCTCCTAAACCAATCACGTCGCCGGCACGAACCAACTGATCTTCCTTAACAATTTGCTTTGACAAGTGTCCATAAACGGTTTCCAATCCGTTGTCATGACGAATTACAATATACTTGCCATAGCCTCTGCGGCCTTGATTCTTAACAATGCGCACCTTTCCGTCGAATGCTGCACGGATGGTGTCACCTACATTCACCTTGATATCCAAACCATAGTGGGCACGACGTCTGCGGGGACGGTAGCCAAACACATCATTGATCTTGGTATTCGGGGTAGGCATACAGAAACCTGTCAGGTCAAAAGTATAGGTCTCTGGTATTACAGCATTTGCATAAGCGTTCACGAATTCATTGTCCCATGACTGGTATATATCCAGACTTGGGAATTCTTCTTGTTCTGCTTTAATGGCTTTCTGAAGAGCCAGTGAGTCAACGCTTTTCAACTTAACATCCACAGGCGCCTGACGAGCAATCAGGTCTTGTGCGGAAACGCTTATGCTACATAAACAAGTAGCTGCTAATATGATAGTCTTTACTAAACGAATATGCATAAATTCTTTAATTTTGATGTCTTTTGTATGTGACAACATACTTCCACTAATTGCGCAAAGTTAAAATATTTTATTCTTACAAGCAAAATTTTTTTAGATAAAAAGGTCAAAAGATGCTAAATAACACATTTAACTAATAGCAGACCAATTGACATTTGTCTTGCGCAAGTTCTTGAGTTGGCGCCACAGCAACTCATACTTTGGCAGTTCGCAGGTGGGGTCTTCTTCGATAATGCGTTCTGCTACATCACGAGCCAGTTGCAGGATCTGTCCGTCGCGAGCCAGGTCGGCAATCTTTAGGTCGAATGCCATCCCGCTCTGCTGTGTTCCCTCTAAATCGCCAGGCCCACGTAGCTTCAAGTCAGCTTCAGCAATCTCAAACCCATCGTTCGTGCGTACCATGATTTCTATGCGTTTCCTGGTATCTTCTGCCAATTTGAATCCTGTGACTAGAATACAATACGACTGATCGGCTCCACGTCCAACACGTCCTCTTAATTGATGCAGTTGCGACAGTCCAAATCTTTCTGCATTCTGAATCACCATCACTGAGGCGTTGGGCACGTTAACGCCCACTTCTATCACTGTGGTGGCAACCATGATTTGTGCTTCTCCACGCACAAAGCGTTGCATCTGCTCATCCTTTAGTGCAGGTTTCATCTGACCGTGCACCTGGCATACCGTCAGGTCTGGGAAGTCATCGCATACTTGCGAATAGCCCTCCACCAGATTCTTCAAGTCAATCTTCTCACTCTCTTTGATGAGCGGATAGACGATATAGATTTGTCTGCCTTCGTTCACTTGCTTGCGAATGAAAGCATTCAACTGTTGTTTGCGGTTATCAAACTGATGCAGTGTGGCGATAGGCTTGCGTCCAGGAGGCAACTCGTCAATCACTGACACATCCAAATCTCCATATAGTGTCATCGCCAACGTGCGTGGAATTGGGGTGGCTGTCATCACCAATACATGTGGAGGTTGTGTGCTCTTAGCCCAAAGCCTGGCACGTTGAGCCACTCCAAAGCGGTGCTGCTCATCAATCACCGCCAGTCCGAGATGTGCAAAGTTCACGCCATCCTCAATCAGGGCATGCGTTCCAATCAATATGTGCACGTCTCCACTCTGCAGTCCGTTAAGTATCTCTTCACGTTTCTTGCCTTTGATGGAGCCTGTAAGCAATTCTACCCGCACTCCCAGTCCGTCCATTTGCTGACGCAGCGTGTCATAGTGCTGGTTGGCCAAAATCTCGGTAGGTGCCATCAGGCAAGCTTGATAGCCGTTGTCAAGTGCCAGTAGCATGCTCATCAGTGCCACCATCGTTTTCCCACTGCCCACATCTCCTTGCAGCAGTCGGTTCATCTGCTTGCCACTGCCCATGTCGGCACGTATCTCACGCAGTACTCGCTTCTGTGCATTGGTCAGTTCAAAAGGCAGGTAGTCGCGATAGAAAGTGTTGAAAAATGCACCCACATGGTGGAATACATATCCTCTGAATTTCCTGCGTCTGTCGCTGGCATAGCGTAGGATATTGAGCTGCACATAGAACAGCTCCTCAAATTTCAGACGAAGTTTTGCCTGACGCAAGGCCTCGTTGTTCTGTGGAAAGTGAATGTTGCGCAGGGCTTCGTTGAGGGGCATCAGGTGCTGTTGGGAAATGATTTCTGGCGTGAGCGTCTCTGGTAGTGCTTCTTTCAGCAGCGGCATGGCGTTTAGCATCATCTTTTCGATGGCATGCGAATTGAGGAAGCTGCGCTTCATCTTTTCCGTGGTGTTGTAGTAAGGCTGCATGCCTAAGTTTGACAGCTGTACCTCCGATGCTGGGTCCAGATCGGGGTGGGCAATGTTTACCCTGCCATTGAACACACTTGGCTTGCCAAACACGATGTATTCCTGATGTATTTTGTAGCGGCTTACCACATATTTGATGCCTTGGAACCAAATTAGATCGATGAAGCCGGTGCCATCGGTAAAGTGAGCGATGAGTCGCTTACCCCTCCCTTCACCGGCAGTCTCGAAGGCTGTTATCCGCCCGCGCACCTGTATGTAGGGCATGTCGCCTGTCACCTCATTGATGGAGTATATCTTGCTCCTGTCTACGTATTTGTAGGGGAAGTAGTACAGCAGGTCTAGCACTGAATGTATGTTCAGTTCCTTGGCCAGTAAGATAGCGCGTTGCGGTCCTACGCCACTGATATATTTCACATCCAGTTGCTCAATCATTCAATTTTTGACTTTGAAACACACCCCTTTTTAATGTGAAAAGTGGATGCTTAAATTTGGTTGGGATGAATCAACTTTTATTTTGCCAGTACCTCTGCTATTTTGAGGTCAAACGGTGTGGTTATCTTGATGTTTTCGCGATTGCCTTCGGTCAGTGTGACAGCAATACCCATCGCTTCAACTACCGAAGCATCATCGGTGAAAGCTGTGGTATACGGCTGTTCATAGGCACGTTTCAGCAGATTTACACTAAATACTTGCGGCGTTTGTACCAAACGGAACTCACTGCGTGGAACGGTTTTTGAGGATTGGGAATCATTCAATTTCCTTATTGTCTCAATGACAGGGATAACAGGAATCACGGCCTTCTTCTCTTCTGCCTGCTCATAGCAACGCTGCAACACTTCTTGTGATACGAAAGGACGTACACCATCATGCACACCTACTACGGCATCCTCTTCTGCAGGGATGATGGCCAGACCATTCTTTACCGAATGGAATCGTGTCTCGCCCCCAGGCACTACCTGATGTTGGATGATGCATCCATGTTGCCTGCACAACTTTTGCCAATAGGCTATCTGCTCTTGTGGAAGTACCACAATCAGCTGCATCTCAGCATCAAATAGTTTGAAAGCTTCAAGCGTACGCATCAGCACAGGTTTCCCGTTAATCGGCAGGAACTGCTTTGGCACATCACCACCCATACGCAGTCCTTTGCCACCAGCCACTATGATGGCATATCGCTTCATGCCGGAACCATCATGGCTGCTTTCAGCTCAGCCACCTTGTCTGCACCAAACAGCATATCTACAACAGCCAACGCGAAATCCAATGAAACGCCAGGTCCTTTGCCAGTGATAATCAAACCATCACGCTGTACAGATGCACCGGTATATTCAGCTCCTGTCAGGAACCCTTCAAAGCCAGGATAGCAAGTAGCTTTCTTACCGTTCATGATACCCAGTTTGCCCAGTACCATCGGAGCGGCGCAGATGGCAGCCACAGGCTTGCCTTTCTCTATTTGGCGTTGCAGTGCCTTTCCCAAAAACTCACACTCGCTCAGCGTCTGTGCTCCAGGCATACCACCAGGCAACAGCAGCAGGTCTGCATCCATCAGATCGCAGCTGTCAATGTTCTTGTCGCACAACACAGGCACCTCATGGGCACCCATCACTATCTCGTTAGGGGTTACAGACACCATTACTACATCAGCACCTGCACGCTTCAGCACGTCCACCGATGTCAGTGCTTCTATCTCCTCGAAGCCGTCAGCAAAAAATACATATACCTTTTTCATGTTTACATGCTTTTGTTTTCCATTGCGAAAATAAACATTAATGCTGAATTGGCAAAATGTTTTGTAGAAAAAAGGTGTCAAGGAGACACCCCCTGACACCCAGAAAATTTGATATGTGGTTATCTTGTTACTGTTTCTCTAAGATAAACCACTCGCCTCCCCAACTACTGAGTGGCCATGTGGTGTAGGCATAACATTCTAGTCGATTGTCGGTGAGTACTACCACCTTCATGCCATAGTCGATACCCAACCCACTTTTGTCCTTATTGCCTGTAATTAACTTGATGTTATTGCCATCAATGCTATAAACGCCATTACAGTTTCCTAGCCAGTTGTCATCTACATTACCAGTTCCGCCACTGCCCATATCCATAAAGGTGATGGTAGAGCCTTCCTTTTCGTAATCACGCCAACGGCCATACCTGCCACAGGTTACTACCTTCCAGGTGCCCAGCAACTTGTCTATGTTGGCATTCACATCTATGTCCTCATAAACCTCCAAGTTACTACCTGTCAGAAGTGTAACAGCCTGTAATACATCAGTGCTGGTAGTGGTAAATGCTCCCCAGTTCTTTACATAATCTTGTATGAATTGACGTGCATCATCCGAACCGAAACTGTTGAACTTAAGTGCTATCTTAGCCATCGGCAGTATGGTTAGGCCAATATCCACTGGCAGTAGGGTAAATACGTATGGATAATGTTGCTCCTTGATGGAATATTTAACCGACAATGCCTTGTATAGGTCTCCCAATTGCGTATTGGTCAGTTGGTTGAGGAAAATGTCATTCTCCAGCATCAGCTCAGTAAAGCTCCATGTGAGAAGGTCATTCTCATCACTCTCTTCAACGAATTTAAAGTTATTGTAGGCAATCGCCAACTCCCAGCCGCCATCAGTACGCTTGGCTAACTCCTTGAAGGCATTATTCTTTTCCAACAGCCGTTCGATAAACTTGCGATAATAATCTTCACCCCACATAAAGTGAAGCTTCATCGGGTGATTGAGGCACGTCTGCACCAAAGCACGAGTGGTCATCTTTTCCACCAGTTCTTGTGGCACCTGCGTCTTCGCAAGGTTCTCATCCTCTGGTGCCATGTCATTCCATCCCGAGCCATAACCAGGCTTATTTGGGTAGTCGTAAGGCTCGTCCACCTCATACATCCCGCTGGTATCAATGGCATCATGCTCAGCGTTAAAAGGTTCAGCAGTCAATGCAAACTGAACTCCCTGGTGTGCATTCATCAGCATATCCTTGATGGTAGTAGCTTTTGTGATAGGCTCTACGGGGTCGATAATCAGTATTGGTTCATCCTCATTATTCGTTGAGCAAGCTACCAGCATAGGCAGTATAGCCAGCATAAAGTAAAAGCGTTTCATAATCATATGATTTATTTATTTAGTTAGTGTTATTTCCCTAAATTAAAGCGCAATCCCATATTAATGTTGAAGTTGAATTGTTTTTCCTGATAGATGGTAGGCAGACTGCTCTTGTTGTCGAAATAGTATGCCACACCAGGCTCTGCATATATACTCAGCAGTTTAGTGATAGAGAACTGCACACCAGCACTGCCTCCGATGGAGAGTTGCCAAGGCTTCTCTTCAATGTCTTGACGATCTTCCCTGTCGGCCATGTTGGATGCCATGCTCAATGTGCTACGTGAACCTTTAACTACTTTCTCTATCTCTCCTCCTGCACTGAGATAAATGTTGAAGCGGCCAGGGTTCCATAGCGTGTATGCCAAAGCTACGGGTACACCTATAAAGTGTAGCTTCTGCTCGCTTTGTTCCTGATAATTCTCTACCTGAAGTACAAGATCAGACGAGTGGTAGCTATAGTCGATACCTGCCTGCAAACTCCAACTGTCATTGAAGTGATAGCGCATTGACAGTCCCACTTTCACTGGCTGGCGGTGGTGGGTGTCGGCAACCATTGAGTACATCTGGTTATTGATCATCACCCGATCCCCTATATTATTACTGTTATTGAGACCTCGGGTGCGGCCGTAATTGCTACTGTAATTACTTAAGCCACTTATTATCCCGCCATTGTTATAATCCTCCACAGGTGTTGTCGGATTGTCGTAACCTGGATTTGCTGGAGGGGTTTTATCTGAATCACCAGTGCCCCCTATACTAATATCAGGGCTTCCGTTAATGTCATGGTCATTACCATGATCAGGATGAGTTGTGGGTTTAATATTAGAATTAACCACAGAATTATAGAAATACATGTTATTTACCGATAGCCTGTTGGCATAGTCAAGGCGGTAGCTGTTGGGGCTACCTAACCCTTGCATGCCAGCCACACTGGCACCCACTTCCCAGCGCTTGAAGCCAGATTTGTTGCGCTTAGCATGAATAGCAGGCTGCTTTGACTCTAACGACGATTGCTTGACAATTACTGGTGCCGCTACATCATTAGCATCACTCTCTTGCGCCAGTTCTTGCTTTGTTTCCTGCGCATCACCTTCAATGATAGTAGGAAGAATCTCAGTATGTGCTTGCTCATTTCCCGTTTCTGCATCCACAACCGTCTCTGCTATCAAATTCTCTTTTCCTGCTGCAGGCGCTGCAGACAACCACTCAATGCTCTGTCGCTCCCTGGTCACTTGCTTAGGCTTTGGCGATGTTGTCTCCTTCGCTTCTGCTATTACATTCTTTGGCTCTTTGTTGTATGTAGGCAGTGTTTGTGTCTCAATAGTCTGCTCCTGTGCTACAGGCTTGGGCAAATCATCATTATCCATCAGCAGGAGGGTGCCTGTGCCGATGGCCACAGTTACTATGGCAGCCGCAGCTGCTCCCCTCATCCATGGCGGTATCAAGCGTCGCTGGGTATCACTGGCTTTGTTAACAGGAACCAAGCCGCGATGCTCCATCTCTCGCTGGATATCATCCAGCAGACCTTCTGGTGCAGGCTGTTCAAAGTCTGCGAATCGGTCTTGCATGTCTTTCATCCATTGCTCTTTCATCTTGGTTCTTGTTTTTCAGTTATGTATTTTTTTATCCTCTTAGCCAGCATTTTCTTGGCCCTTGACAACTGTGAGATGGAGGTTGTCTCCTGTATGCCCAGCAGTTCTGCTATCTCTTTGTGAGTCCTCCCCTCAATGGCATACAGGTTAAATACTATCCTGTTGCCAGGCGGTAAGGCTCTTATCATTTGGTACAATACATCAGTCGGTATCTTTGGCAGGATATTCATCTCTTCAGTCTCATCGCTGATGTCGGGCATTATCCGGTCGTCAAACTCCACCAGGTTGTTCCGTTCTTTCTTTTTCAGGAAGGTCAACGACTCGTTCACTACAATCTGTCTTAGCCATGCTTTCAGTGAACCTTCCTCTCTGTATTTGAAGCTACTGCCCTTTGTGAAGATTTTTATGAAGCTCTCTTGTAACACGTCTCTTGTGTCTTCATAATCAATGATATAACGAGAGCAAACGGCAGTAAGGAAATTCGCATAGCAGGCATACAACTTCCCCATCACCGAGGCATCGCCCCGTTGCAACATCTCAGCCAGTTCGCGTTCACTATGCTTCTGCAGGTCGCTCATTTTTTCATGTCACATCTTCTCTTCTGCAGGTCCCTTTCTATGTTCTTCATGTAAATAAACTACCAAATCCTGAAACCTTGCATGCTATTAACATACTTTAACGAAAAGGGGTACATGTACCCTGCAGGAGACTGCTCAGCAATATGTGATATAACCCCGACAATTGGACAAGTAATTTTCGGGGGTTATTATGTTAGAAAGTAAAAGGAAGAGACGTGATTATCCCTGCTTGTCGGCCTGGCAGTGTGCGGCAATAAAAATAATTGCTCTCAATTGATAAAAAAGACGAGATAAGCTTTAATATTCACAAATTAGTTATACCTTTGCGCGCTTTTAGATTTATCCTAGATAGTATAGATGCCATACTTGCTGTTGAGCCAGGCAACGATAAGCGGTCATATCTATTTACAACTAACGTTGCCCGGCATGACTAATGATTAATGTAATGATTCAAGATGGTAAGCTCAATATCACTATCACCATAGATTCACATTTCACGCAATATGTTGCTCCGTTCATCATTGCTCTCATCGAACAATTGAAGCCCTATATGAATGATCTTCAAGCAGGATCTTTTACTACCCAACCCATATGCCTGCAGTTCTTCACCTCTTTCAACACCACTGCCAGCCAAGAGGCACTGCGACAGGCCATCGGCAGCATTACATCGAGGATGGATGTCAAATCAGGGCGCGACTGGGTGGCGGTGTATTTGGCCTATTGCTTCTTTGCCGGACAACTGAAGCTGACGAAGCGGTATGCCGATTTCTTCTACGACATCGATCTGCTGATGCCAGACCTGCTGGGCAATGTCGATGCCTTAAAGAGCGGTTATGGACGTTATAAGAGTCTGGCTGAGTCGTTGGCAGCCGAGTGCAAAAACTGGTTTGTCTGCAACGGCTGCTTGCCTCCACAGACCGAGTGGACCTCCTCGCTGTATCACTACCATGTGGCGGACAGCAAGCGTATGCTGGTGCATGAACTGGTAGCATCACTGACCAAAGCCTTCATCACTGTCTGATAATTCTGCAGTTGTCCGACTCGTCCGACTGAAAAGGCACTTTTTCCCCGACTCGTCCGACTGTGGCCGATAAATCATTGGTTTCCTTCTTTCGTCTGCCATGTTTTGGCGAACTTTGTTACAGTGATTAGCGCGCAAAAATCACATAGAAGTTTAATTAAAACAAAGGAAAAAGATGAAAGAAGTAAAAAAAACTATTGGCCGATGAACTGCCCCTGGCAGGACAGCCGTCTGCCGTGACGCCACAGTTGCTCAAGCTCGATGGCTATCGCATCACCGCTGAGACGCAGGTGCCACAGGAGGAGTTCCTGATGCGTATGTATGGCAAGCCATGCCTCCCCAGGCGCGACCTCACGGCGGTGACAGGCGTGGAGAAGTGCGGTAAGACGTTCTTTATCTCCATGCTGATGGCATGCTGTGCCAAGCGTCAGGTGCTGGAGCTGGAGCGCATCAGTGAACTGCCACTGAAGGTGATGTGGTATGACACCGAGCAGAGCCGGCAGTCAACCAAGGGCATCTATGTCGACCGCATAGGCAGAATGGCACAGTCAGAGGCCGGTGATGAAGTAGGGGTGGATGAAGGCAACTTTTTGATTTACAATGTGCGTGCGTGCACTTGCAAGGAGCGCATGGACTATCTGCTGACGGGCATTGAGACCTATCATCCTGACCTGGTGATCATCGACAATGTGAGCGACCTGCTGCCCAGCGTGAACGATGCCGACGAGTCGCAACGGGTGATTGCCCAGCTCATGGAGCTGGCGACCTTGGGCAACTGCAACATCGTGGTGGTGATTCACCTGAACCGTACGGGCGATAAGCGTAACCTGCGCGGATGGCTGGGAACGGTGGTGCTGCAAAAGGCGTTCGAGGTGTTCTCTTGCGAGCAGGTGCCTGGCAGTGAGCTCTATTCTGTGGGGCAGTTGCTGACACGAAAATATCGCATAGCTGATAAACTTTATTATCGCATCAACGACGATGGACTGCCTGAGGAATCTGACAAGCCTACTATGCTGTTGAGCAAAGGAGACGGCTCGCAAGTGCGCAGAAAATCAAATGCATACATCACCAGTAAGCAGGTGGGCTCATTCAATCAGGAATACATCATCCGCAATGACTCGAATGCCGAGAAACCTTATGATTGGGATATGAAAAAGCTGTTTGCCGATGCTATGGGCGGATGCTCGTGCATCTCTCCCGATATGCTACGTGAAAAGGTGATGAAGCTGAGCCATATCCAGATGGTGCACTATTACGACAAAGTGTTCGGTGATGCAGAGGCGCAAGGCGTCGTTACGACTACGCTCGACAGGGCAGGTCGTGTGGTGGTAATCTCTACCCCTACCTAACCCCCTTCTTACTATAGCCCATACCCTCTCTTTAGAGAGAGAGGGGTATGGCTATATAAGGAAGGGGTGTAGGGGGTAGGAGATACCACACAACCTGGGCGCAACAAGATGGCAAGTAAAAACCTGCAAAAAGTAACAACAATGACTGAATTTGTAAATACTTTGGGGATTTCTCTCAAAGCGATAGGTCGGGATATAGGGCTGGATATTTCTCTCCCCTCATATAGGCAGCAGGAGATGTGGCGTAAGAGCTTGAGTATCAATAGCAGTTTTTGCAAGGCACTGGTCAGCACCGGCTACCTCACTTGGCAGCAGATGCTCGATGCTGTGTGTCGTTACCGTCTGGGTGCCGACCGCAAGGGGCGTGTCATCTTCTGGCAGATCGACCGCGACGAGCGTATCTGTGACGGCAAGGTGATGGCCTATGGCCCCGACTGCCACCGCCTCAAGGAGAAGGAGCATGCGCCCACCTGGGTGAGTGCCTTGCTGGCCAAACGGCACGGGGGCAAGCAGGAGGGCGACATCGTGCGCCACTGCCTCTTCGGACTGCATCTGCTGCACCCTCGCAATGCCTGGCTGGCGGGGCAAACGCCCCCAGACTTTCCATGTCTAGGCACTGCCCAGGCCGATGATAGCAAGCTGCTTTGGCAAGATGGCTCAGTGTTGCAGCCTGCACAAGCGCTGGAACGCAAGATGGGAGAAAGCGAACTACCAAAAGCTATCACTGCCCAGCCCGATGGCAATAAGTCGCTTGGGCAAGATGGCTCAGTGTTGCAGCCTGCACAAGCTCATGAAAACAAGATGGGGGAAGACGAGCTGCCAAAAGCTGTCACTACCCAGACCGATGGCAATAAGCTGCTTTGGCAAGATGGCTCAGAGGTGCAGCCTGGGCAAGCGCTGGGAAGCAGGAAGGGGGGAAGCGAGCTGCCTCCGGTGGCGGTGGTGGAGGCAGAGAAAACGGCCGTCATACTTTCGGCCTACTATCCGCAGTATGTGTGGCTGGCCACAGGCGGACTCTTCGAGGTGCAGCCCGAGAAGTTCCGTCCGCTCAGAGGCCGCAAGGTCATCCTTTTTCCCGATGCCGACCCCGACGGCAAGGCCTACGCCTACTGGTTTGAAGCGGCGCAGCAAGTCATGGCACAGCTCTACTGGGACGACTCGCCGCCCATCCGCGTGAGTGCCCTGCTGGAGCAGCATGCCACTGCCGACCAGCGACGCCGCAAGATCGACCTTGTAGAGTTTATTACTGAACAGCAACTTACTCCCAACTGTCTCTCGGATTAAGAAGGGGCCCTTATCTCTGCCAAGAGTTAGCCCCTCAGCTAAGAGTTGATTCCCTTTATCAAGGGTTAATACCCCTTACCAAGGGTTGTTCCCTCATAGTTAGGGTTGTTCCCTCATAGTTAGGGTTGAACCCCATAGCAAGGGTTGGCCCCTCTCTACTACGTGTTGCCCCTTTTAGCAGAGGTTTATCCCCTTAGCCAGGGCTATTCCTCTTAGCAAGGTTGGCCTCTTAGCAAAGGTTGGCTCTCTTAGCAAGGGGTAGCTCCCTCATAGTTAGGGTTGTTTTCCTCTCTTATTCCCCCTCTGTTGCAGAGGGGGTGCCCGAAGGGCGGGGGAGTAAAGTATCTTTAATTTAAAAATATAATGATTATTATGAGTAATTTCGAAATTAAGACCTACGGCAAGTCCGAACTGGCACTGCTGTATTTCCCCAATGCAGTTTCTACCACAGGAGCTTTGTCAAATCTGAATTTTTGGATTAGTGGCAATGCTCAATTGGCTAAGGAGCTGTATGACTGCGGCATGCCCGAAAAAGCCAAGTACTTCACACCTCGCGAGGTAGCCCTGATAGTGCAATATCTGGGCGAGCCATAAGGGCTGATAATGAAAGATGTTATAAGATGTCGAAGGATGTTTAATGATGAATAATGATGTAAGTAGCTCGATGCTTCCCCATGCAGTAACTTTGCCCTTGCAATTGAAACGATGACGATTGCTGACCGAGGCTCAGCATAACGCGTTGAGGATGGCTCAGCACTTGCCTCTCGCTTCAGTTGCATAGCCAATGCGGACAGCAGCGCCTGTCATGGTCGAGGGGAGACGTCCCCAAGACCCGTCGCAGTAGCTGGCACGACAGAAGGGAGGCCTTCCCATAGGGGTACGGGAAGCATTCCGACGACCCGTGGCAGATAGCGCGACCACCCGAAGCAAGCTCTCCTTCACCCCAGAGGAAGCTTCCCAACGGCTGATAGCAGACGCTGCAACGACCCTTGGCAGTATCCGCAGGGAAGAAAAAGGGCCTAAGCGGAGAGACCTTGATCTTTGAAGATTAATCATCCGTAGGGTATGGGCCTATGTGGAGAGACGTTAAGAAAACTGGATGAGCTGAGCGTGATAAAAAACGCCAATAAGAGTCGCGAAGCGCTCGTCTCGTTTTTTATAGCGAAGCTGACAGTTTTTAGTCTCGGAACATTCAGCCCTTGAATTTTTCTTTTGGTTCTTTTTATTTTGGGTCAAGCCAAAAGAAAAGAACATGGGAAAAAGTTCTTTCTGTTGTCAGAAAGAGAAAAGAACATAAAAATCAAAACATTATGTCACAAAAGTACGTAAAGAAACAAAACACCAACAGTAAGTCAACCGCCTATGGCAAGTACTACGCCAAGGCAGTGTATGACGAGAACTTCGTGGGCATCGACGAGATTGCCGACTACATCCAGCAGCAGGCGTCGGTGAAGAAGAGCGACGTGAAGGCTGCCATCGGTGAACTGGGCGAGGCACTGAAGCACTACATGGAGATGGGACAGAAGGTGCGCCTGGACGGCATCGGCATCTTCAAGGTGGGCTTCTCGGCCATCGGTGTTGACAATCCCGAAGATTGCACCGCTGCCACCATCACCACACGTAGGATCATCTTCACACCCGAGACGCAGCGTCTGGTGGTTGGCTCCACCCGTGCCGACGACGGTGGCGTGAAGCAGAAGTATGTCGTGGCGAAGACCCTGGTGATGGATGTTGCTTTCGAGGAGGCACACCTCAATGCTGGCTTCTCATCATCAGGCTCATCAGCTGGCAGTGGATCAACCGGTGGCAACACTGGCTCTGGCGGTTCAACTGGTGGCAACACCGGTGGCGGTGGCGACGGTCCACAGATCTAAGTGAGGGGTGACCCCTTACAACGCCTCCTCTTCTTTCTCTTTGCCTTGACACAAAGAGAAAGAAGTAAAGAGAAAAGTCAAGAGCTGATGCTCCGAGGCTAATATTTCTTCCTTTTTGCTAAGAAAAAATAGACGACCTTCGGTCTTATTTGATTTTTTCTTTTAACGCAAAAACTTGAAATATATTAACGCCTCTCCACATAGGCTCTTAAGGCTAATGAAGAGCTGACGAAGACCAACTCCGGGGTGATGCAAGGAGACCATAGTGAGAACACTGTAACATCATCTTCTCAAGACATAACATCTCTCCTGTATGCAACCTGAGCGTCTCGTCACTCTTTTTTCTTCACGCCTCTCCACATAGTCCCAAAACTCTGCATAATATTCTTCCGTAAAGTAATGGGCCTAAACGGAAGAGCGTTAAGAAATTATTGAGATTTTATCGTCGTGAGAGACACCCATAAGAGTCGCGAAGCGCTCGTCTTGTCTCGAACAGATAAAAGCCAATAATTTTAGCTCTGGAGGTTCAGCCCTTGACTTTTTCTTTGGTTCTTTCTTTTGCGTCAAGGCAAAAGAAAAGAACATGGAAAGAAACAAGGAAAGAGTCCTTTCTTTTGTGCTAAGGCAAAAAGAAAAGAAGATTAAGTCAATAATTAAAAACTAAGTTTTATGAAATTGTTTAGAAAGCCATCAACAGAAAAAATCGGTAATCTGATTATCACCATCATTACCGCCATTGTATCCACCTTCTTTATGCAAAGCTGCATGAGCATGGTATGAGCCTGCTGAAGGAAGTGAAGTATCTGGTGGTGCATTGCACCGCTACCCCACTGAGTCAGCGTGTCAGCGTCGAGGACATCGACCGCTGGCACAAGGCCCAGGGGTGGAGTGGGATTGGCTATCACTGGTACGTCGATCGTGACGGCCATATCTTCCCCGGCCGTTCAGAGCGTGTGGCTGGTGCCCATGTAATAGGGTATAACCACTGCAGCATCGGCATCTGCTATGAAGGAGGGCTCGATGAACAAGGTAATTCTGCCGACACCCGTACCCCTGCTCAAAAGGCTGCATTGCTATTTATAATCAAAGACTTAAAGCAAAGCTATCCCAATGCCATCGTCCTCGGTCATCGCGACTTCCCTGGTGTTCACAAAGACTGCCCCTGCTTTGATGCCAAGACCGAATATAGTTATATGCAAAAAGAGGGCTGCATCAGCAGTCCTCTATAGTTATCACAAGTCAAAGTATGAGCATTTATAATTCTGTCTTGCAAAGCATCAAAGTGCAGCCACTTCTATAGCAAACAACAACATTATAATAGATTGTTCTGCCTTAACCAGTTCCTACCTTGGGGTGTCAAACAATACAAAATAAACAAGATGCATGGAACACCTATAACAGCAAAAACCATATACATTCCCATCTTAATCTTCCTCCTTCTTTTGATTATTAGTCAATGTCAATCCTACAATCAAAGTAGATAACCCAAGAATAACGCCTAAGCTATATACCCATGTTCTATCTCCTACATCCTGAAATAAAGAAGTAATAACTATACCTGTTATTACATACTTAGAGATATCTAAAAAGTATTTCCCTAAATTCTCTTTCCATCTGCCATGATGGTTCCTTTGCTCTAACTTCACTGTTGTTTTCATTATTATAAACGTAATTAATTGTTGTTATCGGTGGTAAAGATAAACAATCCTCCCTTTTCTACCAAACTTTTTATAATTTTTGTAATCCTGAAAGGGAAGAAGTTATAACATAATTAGAGCCGCGAGGGAAACCCCTGCGGCTCTATTTTATGTCCTTAATAGTAAGCTCTGAAGCTCAATGCTTGGAGATAACATCTTTGGTTATGCTTCGATGCTCTTCTTTTCTGTTGCTACATGATTAATGGGATGGCAATACGATCAAATTCATCAATCGGGATGGATCTGAAACTGCGGACAAGGGCGACGACATTCACTTGCCTGATGAGAATGTATGTGTAATCCTCAAGGCGGATGGTGACGTTACAGAAGTCATCATAACTCCATCGCTGTTCAACGATGGTTTGTCCTTCTGCTAATCTATCGGAAATCAAATAGTAGGAATGAATACCGGCATGCCAGTCCTTAAAACCAACTTTCTCCACATAAAGCTTCTCTCCGTCCCGATAGACCATCTTACTTTCTAGAAGATTGCCTTCCTGCATGATCCGTCTTGGTTTCTTATCGACATTGATTGCTACGACGATGAAAATAGCCAAGGCCGAAACAAACAAAAGAATCCCACTCATACAAATGATTAATTAGTAATGTATTACTCCTGAATCCTTTCCTAAATGGAACTTGGCATCTCCATAACTGCTTTGTTTAGTCAAAGTCATCTTAATCTCCGAGTTTGTGGGCTGGCCATCCGTAGTCCTGATACATGGTGGCAGTGAGGTTATGCGCTTTGACATAGTTTGTCAATACATCCGCTCTCAGCTGCTCGCGTTTCTTCTCATCGCTGTTGATTGCTTGGAAGGCATCGAATTTATCGCCAAAGATTTTCTTGGCTGTGGGCAAGTAGCTGGAGCCATCACCCACTTGATCGAACGCTTTCACCTCGAAACCCTTATCGGTTTGCTGCAGGTGCATCAAGCCAGGGTGACTGCCACCAGAGACGCATTTCAGCGTGTCACCTACCTGGTTGTAGTTGAACACCCAGTAGTCGCCCCACACAAGGATGTCAGCTGCATTGTGCTTGTCAACAGCCACGATGTTGTGGATAGGTACACAGTGCTCACCCTCAGCATATTGCTTGCCGAATACTTCTGCCAGATAGCGGTCGATGACAGTTAAGTAGGCAGGTTCTTCTTCGCCAATCTTGCTGCGGTTGGTCACCTGGGCTTTCTCTGCATCCGTCAGCTTTTCGTAGGCTGCCTTGGCCTGATCAGAGCCTGCATCAATCATCTTGATGGTGGCACTCACAGGAGTCCATCCTTCATCGAAGATCTTGTCGGGTCCACTGGGTGTGTATTGCGCACTGTTCAGCCCTGCAGTGCCTGAGCCTGCCTTGATCTTTCCTGTGGCATCACGTCCCAGCCACTTGTTTCTCAACTGAGCAATCTTGCCCCTTTTCATCTCAGTCTGCCTATTCTGTGCATAGAGCCATTCAAAGCAGTAGTCGAGCTGGTAGCCGTATTTCCATGTTGACATATGGTCGCCTTGGGTAAAACCTATCCAGTTGATGCCGGAGCCAGGTTGCTGGTTGTCGTGAGTGACCAGTGCCTTGCCTCTCGCGTTCTGGTCGTCCACCTTGTCGAAGGGACTCCATGCATCGTAAGGGATTATCTTGCCGGCAGCGGCATAATAATCTGCCACGGCTTGCCACAGAGCAGTGGCCATGGGGTCGTCAGCGCAGGTTTGTGCCAAGATGTTGTCATCAGAAATCATGTAGTACCAGTTCTGATAGTTCTCCTTGTCCAGTCCCCACCCATTGAAACTGATAGTATCGTTCTCAGGGGTTCGCTCACCGCCGTTCTGGAAAGTCTTGTTGTAGCTGTTGCTCCATTGTGCGCCTGTGGCCACAACTCCAGCAAAGAAGTTGTCGCGCTGGGCAGCCATGTTCAGTATGGTCATGCCGCCCATCGACTGACCTGTGCCATATATCTTGTTCTCATCGATATAGCCCTTGTATTTGTCAAGTATATAGTCAACTAGTTCCCAAATGGCCGTATTGGCCTCGCTAGAAGCTACCAGGTCATTGGTAGAGCGACGGCTCTCTTCAATCTGCGGCACCAGTACGATGGTGGGCTGCTTACTCTGCACAGCATCACCTGCATGTTTTACTGCTGCGCGAGATGAGGTGATGGCAGCCATCGGGTCGGTGTCGTTGGCACCGGCATGTTCCATATGGATGGTAAGGGCTATATTACCTTTATGATTTTCAAGCACTTCCTGCTTTGGTACGAAGATGGCATAAGGCAACTCAAAGTCCTCATATTTACCCGTGTATTCGCTGTAGCAATCAGTGGCCTTGAAGGCACCATTGCCGATATAGTTTAGCGTCCATCCACTGCCTTCGGCAAACTCTGGCAGTATCAGCTTTTCTTTATCAGTTTCAATCACTTCTCTCATTCTGCCCCCTCTGCCCATACGTTCAGAGATGGTGTAGTTGCATACCTCGGTGTTGCTGGCGGCTATGGTTCCACGACTGCCTTCTATATCCCCCTTTTGTTGCACGCCCGCCATCATGGTGGTAGTAAAGGCGAGGTTCTGGCCTGTCAGGATATAATCGGTATTCACCTCGATGATCACATACTTGCCCGTATCAGTACCGCCCGTGCTCGATGGGGCAGGCTGGTTGTTCACATATACTTTCGTAATTTGTCCCTCATTGCCTTCTATGTCGTCCTTGTCGGTCTCAATGGTCTGCTCGAAGCCATGCTGCTGTTCCTGCAGGATGGCATAGTCGGTGATGCTGAATTTAGTGGCATCCACACTGCTCCCTTTCACCTCCTGGTCATACTCCACGATAATCGCTGAAACCTTTGCACCTTCCAGATCGACAAATCCGTATGACTTCACATCTACGATAGCTTCCTTGCCGTTGTTAGTACACGCTCCCATGAAAGCCCATGCCAATGCAGATGCACATAGTAACACTTTATTCATAAATATACTTTTGGAGTTTGATTCGAGCCTTTTCGCTCTGGTCTCTACCAAGACCATGTGGTGATAGATATAATTTCCTAACTGCAAAGTTAATAATAAAATCTGACATATTTATCTATAAAGACTTATAAGAATAGGCGAGACATTTGCCCCGCCTATTCTTTAATATGTGATAATACTTATTTCTTTTTGATAGGGTCACATGTGAGGTCACAACCCAGCTTCTTGAAGATCTTGCGATCTACTTCACCCAGCATGATGGTGGTATGCACCTGACAACCTCGCAGATGAGGCAGTTGCTCAAGCGCACGGCGACACTGCTCGTCGTGTTGCGACAATACGCTAAGTGCTACCAGCACCTCGTCGGTGTGCAGGCGAGGATTGTTGCCGCCCAAGTATTCGATCTTGGTCTTCTGGATAGGTTCGATAAGACTTTGCGGAATGAGCTTCACATCGTGACCGATGCCCGCCAAGTGTTTGATTACGTTAAGGATTAATGCAGCGCTACAACCTAATAACTGGGTAGTCTTGGCTGTGATGATGGTGCCATCTTCCAGTTCCATAGCCGATGCTGGCTGACCTGTCTGCTGCTTGCGCTCGTTGGCAGCCACAGTGGTCTTGCGGTCGGCAGTGGTGATCTTTGCCTGGTTGAACAGCATGAGGATTTTGTTGACCTCGTTTTCATTCATCGCTCCATCAGCCAGTTTGTTAGTGGCAGTATAGTAGCGGCGTATGATTTCATCGCGTGATGCCTGGCAACATACCTCGTCGTCGCTGATGCAGAAACCAATCATGTTGACACCCATGTCGGTAGGTGATTTATAAGGATTCTCGCCATAGATACCTTCGAAGAGGGCATTCAGCACAGGATAGATTTCGATGTCGCGGTTGTAGTTGATGGCTATCTTGCCATAGGCCTCTAAGTGGAACGGGTCGATCATGTTCACATCGTTGAGGTCGGCAGTAGCAGCCTCATAAGCGATGTTGATAGGATGCTTCAGCGGCAGGTTCCACACAGGGAAGGTCTCGAACTTGGCATAACCGGCACGCTTGCCACGACGGTTTTCGTTGTAAAGCTGACTCAGACATACTGCCATCTTGCCGCTGCCAGGACCAGGAGCGGTAACGATGACCAACTCGCGAGAGGTCTCTACAAAGTCGTTCTTGCCGTAGCCTTCGTCGCTGGCAATGAGCTGTACATTGTGAGGATAACCCTCGATAGGGTAATGAATATAAGTCTTGATGCCCATGCGCTCGAGGCGATGACGGAACTGGTCGGCTGCCATCTGTCCGTTATAGTGGGTGATGACGACTGAGCCTACCATGAAGTCGCGCTTCATGAACTCGTCACGCAAGCGCAGCACATCTTCGTCGTAGGTGATGCCCAAGTCGGCACGAACCTTGTTTCTTTCAATATCTTCAGCACTGATGACAATGACAATCTCAATGCTGTCTCTCAGTTGTGCCAACATGCGCAGCTTACTGTCGGGCTGGAAGCCTGGAAGGATGCGGGATGCGTGGTGGTCGTCGAAAAGCTTGCCACCTAACTCCATGTAAAGTTTACCATCAAACTGAGCAATACGTTCGCGAATGTGCTCTGATTGTATCTTCAGATACTTCTCATTATCAAAACCTATTTTCATTTTACCTTAATATTTGTTCTCTCTGTATTGGTTATATGCTGTGGCTTAGTTGCCCATCTCACTGATAAACTTGATGCGCACTAAGCGTATTTCCTCTTCAGTATAGTCTTCGCCCAGCTCGTCGAATGCTGCGTCCAGGTCGTCAGTCTCCGACTCCTTGAAATATTCGTAAATGTCGAGCATATGATCTTCATCTACTACCTCGCGCAAGAAGTAGTCGATGTTGATCTTGGTGCCTGAATAAACGATGGCCTCTACCTCGTCCAGCAATTCATCGAACTCCATGCCTTTTGAGTTGGCGATGTCATCAAGCGCTACCTGACGGTCGATGGCTTGAATGATGCTGACCTTTAGCTTTGATTTATTGGCAACGGTGCGCACGCGCAGGTCTTCTGGGCGTTCAATCTCGTTCTCCTCACAATGACGTTTGATGAGCTTACAGAACTCCTCACCATAGCGCTTGGCTTTGCCTGCTCCCACACCAGGAATGTTCTGCAACTCTTCGATGGTGACAGGGTAGGTGGTAGCCATAGCTTCGAGCGACGGATCCTGGAAGATGACGTATGGAGGCAGGTTGAGCTGCTTTGACATCTTCTTGCGCAGGTCTTTCAGCATACTGAACAGTGTGGGGTCGAGTGCCAGTGAAGCACCGCCGTGCATTGGAGCTTCTTCCTCCGCCTCTTCGAAGTCGCCTTCTTCTACAATCTTGAACGACTTGGGGTGCTTGAGGAATTTCTTGCCGGCCGAGGTAACCTTGATAAGACCATAGTTCTCAACATCCTTGCTCAGGTAACCATCGATGAGTGCTTGGCGGATGACGTTGTTCCATACTTTCTCATCTTCGCCCATACCCGAACCAAACTCCTCCAAATCTTCGTGGTGGTGGTCGAGCACTTCGTTCGTTTCGATACCCTTTATAACATCTACTATATAATCTTGCTTGAAATTCTCTTTTACTGCGTACACCACCTCAATAACGGTGCACAATAAATCTTGAGCTTCCACTTGTTTTTTAGGATTTAGGCAGTTGTCGCAGTTGCCGCAATTATCTTCTTTGTACTCTTCGCCAAAATAATGCAGCAATGTCTTGCGACGGCATACCAATGATTCAGCATATGCAGCAGTCTCCTGCAGGAGTTGTTTGCCAATTTCCTGCTCAGACACAGGCTTGCCTTGCATGAATTTCTCGAGTTTCTGAAGGTCTTTCTCGCTGTAGAAAGCGATGCATTGTCCCTCACCGCCATCGCGGCCGGCTCGTCCAGTCTCCTGGTAGTAGCCTTCCAAACTCTTGGGTATGTCGTAGTGGATTACAAATCTTACATCAGGTTTGTCGATACCCATGCCGAAGGCGATGGTAGCCACGATGACGTCAATCTTCTCCATCAGGAAGTCATCTTGTGTCTCGGTGCGAGTCACGCTGTCCATTCCGGCATGATAGGGCTTTGCCTTGATGCCATTGGCAACAAGAATCTCAGACAGTTCTTCTACCTTCTTGCGACTGAGGCAATAGATAATGCCCGACTTATCTGGGTTCGACTTGATATATTTAATAATGTCTTTATCCACATCGTCAGTCTTCGTCCTTACTTCGTAATACAGGTTAGGACGATTGAACGATGACTTGAACACCTTGGCATGCATCATGCCCAGGTTCTTCTGTATATCGTGTTGTACCTTAGGGGTGGCGGTAGCCGTCAAGGCAATTAACGGTGCCTTGCCCACTTGGTTGACGATGGGACGTATTTTTCTGTACTCTGGACGGAAATCATGCCCCCACTCAGAGATACAGTGAGCTTCATCGATGGCATAGAATGATATCTTTACCGACTTGAGGAACTCCACGTTCTCCTCCTTGGTCAGCGACTCAGGTGCCACATAGAGCAACTTGGTCTTGCCGTTCAAGATGTCATCCTTCACCTGATCGATAGCGGTGCGGTTGAGTGATGAGTTAATGAAGTGGGCAATGCCATCTTCTTCGCTGTAGTTGCGCATGGCATCCACTTGATTCTTCATCAAGGCAATGAGAGGAGATATCACGATGGCTGTGCCCTCCATCAATAATGAGGGTAACTGGTAACACAGCGATTTGCCTCCACCAGTAGGCATCAGCACGAACGTGTCGTTGCCATCCAGCAGATTCTGTATTATGGCTTCTTGATTACCTTTGAAAGTATCAAAACCAAAATATTTCTTCAATTCGTCGGTTAATATGTATTTATCAGCCATGTCCTTTCAGTTGTTTTAGGTTAAAGATATTCGTGTGTCAAAGGAACACATTTAACAAAGTTATAAACAACTTGCAAAATATCAAATGTAAATGCAATTTTTTTTATTGCATATGCTTAAAAACAGGCCGAACGATGGGAAAAACGCCTTTCAGCTGTTCTGCAAACGTGAAATATTGGCTTTCTCCAGCTGACTCTTGGCGTAATCCAGCGTAACGGTAAATGTTTTCTTCTTGCTGGAAGGCAGGTCGAACATCACATCCATCATGATGGCTTCGACGATAGAGCGCAGACCTCGGGCACCGAGTTTGAACTCGATAGCTTTATCGACCACATACTCCAGTACGTCATCATCAAAGCTCAACTTCACTCCGTCCATCTCGAACAACTTGATGTATTGCTTGGTGATGGAGTTTTTAGGCTCGGTAAGGATGTTGCGCAGGGCTGTCCTGTCTAATGGGTTGAGGTAGGTCAGGATAGGCATACGGCCTATGATCTCAGGAATCAGTCCGAAGGCCTTGAGGTCTTGCGGAGCGATATATTGCATCAAATTGTCCTTGTCAACCTTGGCAGTGTTCTCAACGGCATGGTAACCCACAACATGTGTATTGAGGCGCTGGGCAATCTTGCGTTCGATACCATCGAAAGCACCACCGCAGATGAACAGGATATTCTTGGTATCTACAGGAATCATGCGCTGCTCGGGATGCTTGCGTCCACCCTGAGGAGGTACGTTCACGACGGAACCCTCCAACAATTTGAGCAAGCCTTGCTGCACACCCTCACCACTCACGTCACGTGTGATGGATGGGTTGTCGCCCTTGCGGGCAATCTTGTCAATCTCGTCGATAAACACGATGCCTCGTTCGGCAGCCTTCACGTCGTAGTCAGCCACTTGTAGCAGGCGTGTCAGGATGCTCTCGATATCCTCACCCACATAGCCCGCTTCGGTCAATACTGTAGCATCGACAATGGTAAACGGTACACTGAGGAACTTGGCGATGGTACGTGCCAAAAGCGTCTTGCCCGTACCAGTAGCACCCACCATGATAATGTTGGACTTCTCGATCTCCACCTCGTCGTCACCCGTTTTCTGCAGCAATCGTTTGTAGTGGTTATACACCGCTACTGACAAGTAACGCTTGGCCTCGTCCTGACCAATAACATATTGGTCGAGGAATGTCTTGATGTCCTGTGGCTTGGGTAATGTCTTGAGGTCAAGACCCAGTTTGCTTTGGCTGACAGTCTTCAATGCATCCTGGCAAATCTCATTGGCACGTTCTACACATTCATTGCAGATATAGCCGTCGATGCCAGTAATCATCAACTGTACCTCTTTATCTGAACGGCCACAGAAACTGCATCTGTGGCCTGTATTCTTACTAACCATCTCTCTTGTTATTTCTTTTTGGTGAGAACTTCATCAATCATACCGTATTCCTTGGCTTCCTCAGCTGTCATCCAGTAGTCGCGGTCGGAGTCAGCCCATACCTTGTCGAATGGAGTGTGAGAATGGTCTGCGATGATGGTGTAGAGCTCTTTCTTCAGTTTCT
The DNA here is from genome assembly GCA_902775375.1 of uncultured Bacteroidales bacterium. Taxonomy (GTDB): domain Bacteria; phylum Bacteroidota; class Bacteroidia; order Bacteroidales; family Bacteroidaceae; genus Bacteroides. The sequence continues at coordinate 67,425 of CACYLU010000006.1, forward strand.
GAATCTCACGTGCAGTGATTTCGATGTCGGATGCCTGGCCCTGAGCGCCACCCATCGGCTGGTGAATCATCACGCGAGAGTGGGTCAGTGCAGAACGCTTGCCTTCGGCACCAGCCACGAGCAATACTGCTGCCATGCTGGCAGCCATGCCTGTGCAGATAGTGGCTACTGGGCTGCTGATGAACTGCATGGTGTCGTAGATGCCTAAACCGGCATATACAGAACCGCCAGGAGAATTAATATATATGGAGATGTCCTTGCCGGCATCTACAGAATCGAGATAGAGCAACTGAGCTTGTAATGTGTTTGCCGTGTAGTCGTCAATCTGTGTTCCCAAGAAGATGATACGGTCCATCATCAAACGGGAGAATACATCCAACTGGGTAACGTTCAGCTGGCGTTCCTCCAAGATGTAAGGGTTAAGGTAACCGGCTTGTGATTTGATTACTTCGTCAAGCACTAAACTGTTCATGCCAAGATGTTGAGTGGCATACTTTCTAAAATCGTCTTTCATCATTTTTACTACTATTTTCTTATTCACATGCAAAATAAAGAAAAACACATGGCATTACCAAATGTAACACCATGTGTTTTTATGTAAATTTTAAAGTTTCTGCTCTAAAATCAAGCTTCAGGCTGCATCATCTTGCCAAAGTCCTCGGCAGAGATGTCCTTGTGCTCCAAGGTAACCTTCTCCTTCAGTACCTGAGCCAGCTTTCCATCGATTACGCGGTCAGCCAAATTCTCAACAGTCTCACGCTTCTTCAGCATCTCGCTTGCGTAGTTGTTGATCATGTCCTCTGGAACGTTCAGCATGCCATACTGTGCAAACTGAGCACGAGTAGCGGCCTTAGCCTCTTCCAAGATGTCACTCTGCTCAACCTTCACACCAGCCTGAGATACCAAGACGTCGCGAATCAGCTGCCAGCTCAATACTTCAATAGTGCCCTCGTAGTTCTCGTCTACGAACTTGTCGTCCTTGTCAGGATTGTTGGTCTTCATGATGCGCTTCATCAGAGGCTCAGAGAACTCCAGCTTGCCTACCTTGTCGGTGATAACCTTCTTAGCATCGAGCAAGAACTTGAAGTCGCTGTTTGACTTAAACTGGTTAGCAATGACCTCGCGTACTTTCTGCTTGAATTCATCTACACTCTTTACCACATCCTTACCAAATACCTGATCGAACAACTCCTGGTTCATCTCACCTGGTACGTAGCGTGTAATCTCCTCAATTGTATAGTTGAAGTCTGAAGTAACTTCCACAGCCTTTTCGCGGTCCATCTTCAGTAATGAAGCCAACTCAGGAGCATTGCCTTCCCATGCCTTGTTAGGATTGAACTTCACTGTCTCACCTGGCTTGATACCGGCAAACTTAGCCTTCTCGTCATCTAACTTCATGTAAGATGGCATCATGACAGCGCTCTCTATGCGGATACCGCCTTCTTTCTCGTTACCAGCCTCGTCAAGCTCTACGAGCAAGCCTTTCAGCATGTCGTTCTGAGCAGCGTCGTATGACTCACCCTTCTCATATGAACCACCACGCTGAGCATAAGCATTCACTTGGTTGTCCACCATCTCGTCAGTAACGATTACATCGTAGTAAGGCACCTTGTCGTTAGCAGATACCTCTACGTTGATGGCTGGAGCCAGCGCGATGTCAAACAAGAATTTGAACTCGTCCTGAGTATCAAAATCCAGTTGCTGCTGGTTCTCATTTGGCAATGGCTCGCCCAGCATCTGTACTTTGTTATCCTGAATATACTTATTGATTGCATCGCCGAGCAACTTGTTTACCTCGTCAGCAATCACAGACTTTTCATACATTTTCTTTACCAAGCCCATTGGTACCATGCCTTTACGGAAACCAGGCATCTGGGCATCTTTACGAATCTTCTTCAGCTGCTTCTCCACGTTCTCCTGATAGTCAGCTTTCACCATGTCAACTGTAAGCAAAGCGCTTACCTTGTCAATGTTTTGCAGTGATACATTCATTCTACAAATATTTGTTTTTAGTTATTAATTTTCAATTGAGGGTGCAAAATTAGCTTTTTCCTTTCAATTATCAAAGTATTCAGGCTAAAATCTTGGTCAGCATCAAGTCGGCAAACAAAATCAAAACGCTGCTGGTCACTACAGCATTGGTAGATGCTTTTCCTACACTGATGGAGCCACCTTCCACAGTATAGCCAAAGAACGAGGCTACGCTGCTGATAATGAAGCCAAAGCACAAAGACTTGATGAAGCTGCTCCATACAAACCATTCTACGAATGCATATTGCAAGCCGTATTCCAGATCTTCAGCTGTCATGATGCCACCAATCCAGCAGGTACAGAAAGCACCTAAGAAACCAGCAAAGATGCTGAATACCACCATAATGGGGATGAATGATACCAAAGCAGATATCTTGGGTAATATCAAGTAGCCAGCAGAATTGACACCCATGATTTCAAGTGCATCAATCTGTTGGGTGACACGCATGGTGCCTAATTCTGATGCAATGTTGGAACCTACCTTACCTGCCAGGATAAGACACATGATGGCAGATGAAAACTCCAAGAGCATAATCTCTCTTGTGGCATAACCCACTGTCCAACGAGGCATGAAGACGCTCTCAATGTTAAGCTTGAACTGGATAGTGATGACGGCGCCGATAAAGAAAGAAATCAGCAAGACGATGCCGATGGAATCAACGCCCAGCTGCTCTACCTCCTTGATATACTGACGGAAAAACATGCGCCAGCGCTCAGGAATAGTGAATACCCTGCCCATTAGAATGAGGTATCTGCCAACGGTTCGTAATGCTTTTATCATCGCTTTAATACTTTTTAGGGTGCAAATATAAGGTAAAACATTTTATTTTTGTACTTTTGCGAATTAAATGTTGTGAAAATGGAAGACGAAAATTTAGTGCTACGCACCGAGAACCTGGTGAAGAAATATGGCAAACGTACTGTGGTTGACCATGTTTCGTTTGATGTCAGACAAGGTGAAATTGTAGGACTGCTGGGCCCTAACGGTGCCGGTAAGACCACCTCATTCTATATGACTGTAGGTTTGGTGGTGGCCAATGAAGGTCGTATATTCTTGGGTGATGAGGAAATCACTAAGTTCCCAGTGTATCTGCGTGCCAGAAAGGGTATTGGCTACCTGCCTCAGGAGGCTTCCGTGTTTCGCCAGATGAGTGTGGAGGATAACATCGCCTCTGTGTTGGAGATGACAGATAAACCTAAGGAATATCAGCAAGAAAAGTTGGAAAGTCTGCTCAATGAGTTTCGTTTGCAGAAAGTGCGTAAGAACAAGGGAAATCAGTTGTCGGGTGGTGAGCGCCGCCGTACTGAGATTGCGCGTTGCCTCGCTATCGATCCTAAGTTCATTATGCTGGACGAACCGTTTGCTGGAGTCGATCCTATTGCAGTGGAAGATATCCAGCAGATTGTGTGGAAACTGAAATACCGAAATATCGGAATCTTGATTACCGATCATAATGTGCAGGAGACACTTAGTATTACCGATCGTGCATATATGTTGTTTGAAGGTAAGATTTTCCGACAAGGTACTCCTGAAGAGTTGGCTTCCGACGATGTGGTGAGAGCACGTTACCTTAGCAGTAGCTTCGTGCTTCGTCGTAAAGATTTCCAGAAAGAATAATTGATTATAGATTACAGAAAAAGGCTGCGAAATGCAGCCTTTTATTGTTTAGTTCTGTTGCAAGAATGCAATTACCGTATCTAATGGAGCATCTTTGAGAATCACTTTTTTGTTAGCATCAAGCAAATAGAACGATGGGGTAGCAGGGATGTAATAGAGTAGTTTCTGTGTGATTTCCCCATCAGGACTGTAGGCGTCAATCCAATTAGCTGGATAGGTACGCACGTCTTTCTTCCAAGCATCATAATCTTTGTCGGCATAAATTGCCAGTACCGCTACGTCTTGACGCTTTAATTGATCTTCAGCAACTGCATAAGGCATGATGCGTTTGCAATTCTCGCAGTCGGGGTCGTGAAAGAATAGCAGGGTGAACTTGGCCTGTATATTGCTCAGCTTCCCTTGCTGGCCATTACGTTCTGTATAGGAGAAATCGGTAGCAGGTTGTCCTGGCAGGTTCTTTTTGGTTTGTGTAAGTTTGAAGGTATAACGCTGACGGGCAGCGGCATCATTAGCATAATATGGACGTATATTGCGCAAAAAATGAACGTATACAACATCGTTGCGCAATGGTGAGTTGGGGTTGTCGAGGTAATGGTTAATCATCTGACTATAATGATTCTTCCCCCAACTGGTGGTGAACGCCAGGTCATAAAATATCTTTGTAGCGTTTTCTATGAGCTCATCGTTGCCATAGCCCAATACATTGATGAAATCAGCAAAGCCCTGCTCACCCAAATCCTGATTTACTTGAGTGGTGTCGTTGAACTGATAGTTATCCCAGAAATGATTCACTAGGTATGTGAGTCGCTCTTCTGGCTGTCTCATCGTTTCAGGTATCTGAGGCAGAGGGAAAGCGTTCTGAGCCAACAGATTGATGACACATGCCATTGCTATAATCAAAGTTTGTAGTCTTTTCATAATAATCCTTTTGATGTGTGCTAAGGTAATGCAATTTTTGCTATTCGCCAAATACTTGTTGGAATTCTTGCTCAAAGTTGGGAGTGAAGATGCCTTTGCCTATGTTGGATTTGATGTCGCTGATGCTCCAAAAGCGTCCTCCATCCAACTCAGCAGTAGGCCGAATCTCACCATCATAGACGGTCTTGTGCACAAACACTAGTTCTTTCTCACGCACAGAATCATATACATACACTTTGATGCGCTCAGGGGTATAGTCAGTGATGCCAATCTCTTCTTCCACCTCTCTCCTCAATGCTTGCTCCACATTCTCCCCTAAATCCACATGCCCGCCTACGGCAGTATCCCATTTCCCAGGTTGAATGTCTTTCCATTCAGGTCGTTTCTGCAGGTAAAGTTCACCTTTTGAGTTGAAAACATGCAAGTGTACCACAGGGTGCATCAGTCTGCTACCGCTGTGACACTCGCCACGTGTGGCAGCTCCTATAATATTGCCTTCCTCATCGCAGAGGGGAAGCATTTCTTTGAGGTTATCTTTTGGCATACTATTATGGGATAATAAATGAAGAATCGCCATAACTTAGGAAGCGGAAGTTGTGGCTTAGGGCGTAGTCATAAATCGTATGCCAATCACCTTGCACAAAGGCTGATACCAGCAGCAATAAGGTGCTCTGGGGTTGATGGAAATTGGTAACCATAGCCTTTACTACCTGGTACTGATAGCCAGGAGCAATGATGATTTGCGTGCTACTATGCAGGGTGTCCAGCTCATGACGATTCATATAATCCAATAGGGCCTGCAAAGCATCAACAGATGAGATGTCTTTTGCACTGGCTGGCAATTCATATGGTTGCCACTGCTTTACTTTAAGCTGTTCGTCGGAAGCATCAGGATGCAGTATCAGAGTAACCCCCATGTGATAGAGTGACTCAAGTGTACGCACAGAGGTAGTACCTACTGCAATTGCCTTGCCGCCATGATGGATGAGGCTCTCGATGGTAGATTTGCTGACTGAAATCCATTCGGTATGCATTTCATGTCCCTCAATCTCTTCGCTCTTGACAGGTTTGAAAGTGCCGGCTCCAACATGCAGAGTCAGTTCTTCCATATCCACTCCTTTTTCCTTGAGGGCATCCAGCACACGTTGTGTGAAATGCAAACCTGCGGTGGGAGCAGCCACTGAACCTTTTATTTTGGAATAAACTGTCTGGTAGGTCACCTTGTCACTTTCCTGCGTATCCCTGTTCAGATAAGGAGGAATGGGCAACTCGCCAAACACCTCCAAGATATCGGCAAAAGTAACTTTTTTGTTATTCCAACGGAAATCCACCCAGTGACTGGTGCCCACGGCTTCTTTCCGTTCTGCGGTCAATTTTATGAGTCGGCCTTTAACAATCATCTCCCTGCTCAGTAATTCACCTTTCCATTTCTTCAGGTTGCCGATGAGGCACAACCAAGCAGCATGCTCTGTCTGCTGGAAATTCAAGGCATAGTCGGTTGGTTCTATTGGCTCCAAACAGAACACTTCGATCAAGGCACCCGTCTCCTTACGAAAGTGAATGCGAGCTTGAATCACCTTGGTATTATTGAATACCATCAGTTCTCCTTTATTAATATATGAAGGTAAAGAGGTGAAGATATCCTCGCTCACTTTCCCATGCTGGTATAGCAGCAGCTTTGATTGATCTCTTACTGGCAAAGGGAACTTGGCAATTCGCTTGTCGGGCAAGTCGTAATTGAAATCCTGTATCTTGATGTGTTTTGGATTTAGTATCATTATTTTTCTAAATTTGTGTGCAAAGATAATAAAAAACTATATATTTGCATCTACAACCAATTTATAATGTTACATGGATGACCTGAATCTAACACCATTCCGAAAAACAGTAGTAGGCGTGCAATTCTTATTTGTGGCTTTCGGATCTACTGTCTTAGTGCCATTGTTGGTTGGGCTCGACCCATCTACAGCCCTGTTCTCAGCAGGCATCGGTACGTTAATCTTTCATTTAGTGACCAAAGGCATAGTTCCCATCTTTTTGGGTTCCAGCTTTGCTTTCATCACCCCTATCATCGCTGCTTCTGCCGAGTGGGGTATGTCTGGCACCTTGGCTGGCTTTGCTGGTGTGTCGTTGATTTATTTCTTGATGGCAGGCCTGATAAAATGGAAAGGTATGCAATTGCTTGACAGACTCTTCCCGCCTGTAGTGATTGGCCCTGTTATCATGTTGATAGGTTTGTCGCTTTCCGGTACTGCTGTTGACATGGCGAAGACCGACTGGCTGCTGGCCTTGGTAGCACTGGCCGTTTCCATCATCGTGATGATGTTTGGTAAAGGACTGCTTAAACTCTTGCCAGTTATCAGTGGCATCATTGCTGGTTTTTTGGTTGCCATCTGTTTGGGTAAGGTAGATTTCTCGGCAGTAGCAGATGCTTCCTGGTTTGCTTTGCCACAAAATATACGGCATCCACAGTTGCCTGCCTTTCAGTGGGAGCCTTTCATTTTTATGATGCCAGTTGCATTAGCTGCTGTGGTGGAGCACGTGGGCGATGTTTATGCCATTAGTGCCGTGGCTGACAAAGACTTTGTCAAGAACCCAGGTTTGCATCGCACCATGTTGGGCGATGGTTTGGCTTGTTTGGCAGCAGCCTTGATGGGAGGACCTCCAGTAACTACCTATAGCGAAGTGACAGGTGCCGTGCAGATTACTCGTATTACCAATCCGCAGGTGATTCGTATAGCAGCCGTTACCGCTATATTATTTTCTATAGTGGGCAAACTGAATGCAATATTGCAAGCTATTCCGCAAGCCGTATTGGGTGGTATCATGCTCTTGCTCTTTGGTTCCATTGCAGCAGTGGGTGTGCAGAACCTGATGCGTAATCATGTAGATTTCGGTGTAACGCGTAATATTATCATTGCCAGTATTATTCTGACAACAGGCATTGGCGGTGCTGTACTAACTGCCGGCTCGTTCTCACTTTCTGGTATCGGCTTGGCTGCCTTGATAGGCTTGGTGCTGAACCTCATACTGCCTAAAGAGAAAAAGGCATAATTCTATAAAACTTTAAACTTTAATACTATGACTAAATACACATTATTGAGCCTTTTAGGCTTTGACCATTCAAAACATAGAATCAGGACTGAAGTGTTAGCGGGTGTAACAACTTTCTTGACTATGAGTTATATTTTAGCTGTCAACCCTTTGATCCTGGGTGATGCAGGCATGGATAAGGCAGCAGTGTTCTCTGCTACTGTAATAGCAGCAGCTGTGGCCACGTTGGTGATGGCATTCTATGCCAAGATGCCATTCGCATTGGCTTCAGGCATGGGATTAAATGCATTCTTCGCTTATACGTTGGTGGCTGTGATGGGCTATACCTGGCAGGAAGCTTTGGCAGCTGTATTCTTTGAAGGTGTTATCTTCATCTTGCTCACCGTCTTCAAGGTACGTGAGGCTATTGTGAATGCCATCCCGTTGAACCTTCGTTACTCTATCTCTGTAGGTATAGGTCTCTTCATTGCTTATATTGGCTTGAAGAATGGCGGTGTGATTGTGGCGAGCGACTCCACCATCACATCACTTTGTAGCTGGACACCAACTTCATTGGTAGCTGTGGCTGGTATCCTGATAGGTGCAGCTTTGCTGAAGCTGAATGTCAAAGGTGCCTTGTTCATTACCATCTTACTGATGACTTTGATAGGCATCCCGTTTGGCGTGACTCAGATCCCTGAAGATTTCTCTTTGATGAGTTTGCCTTCATCTATCGGGCCAGTTGCTTTGAAGTTTGATTTCTCACGATTCATAGCTTTGGATGTGGAATACCTGATTGTGGTGTTTACTCTGTTGTTCATGGATTTGTTTGATACCTTAGGCACCTTGATTGGCGCATCTACCAGTGCTGGTATGGCCGATAAGAACGGGCGCATACATGGCTTGAATAAAGCCTTGATGGCCGATGCTATAGGTACTACCGTGGGTGCTTTGTGTGGTACATCTACAGTTACTACCTATGTTGAAAGTACAACAGGTATTGCTGAAGGTGGACGAACAGGCTTGACTGCCTTCTCTGTAGCCATGCTGTTTTTGCTCGCCTTGTTCTTCTCGCCTTTGTTCTTGGTAATTCCTTCTGCAGCTACTACCAGTGCATTGGTATTGGTAGGTGTGATGATGATTAGACCAATTACGAAACTGGACTTCCATGATATGTCAGAGGCTTTGCCATGCTTCGTTACAATCTTGATGATGCCATTCACCGCAAGTATTTCAGAGGGCATTGTGCTGGGTATGTTGTCATATGTGATAGTAAAGGTGCTGGTAGGTAAGGGCAAGGAACTGTCTTGGGTGATGTATGTATTGGCTGCCTTCTTCGTGCTGAAGTATGTGGCTCCGTTGATTTAATGGATAATTGATAATGGTTAATTGATGATTATTATGAAAAAGATATTATTTGTATTATTTACACTATTAGTTTGTGGTCAGTGGTCTATTGTAAATGGCCAGAATATACAGTTGCACTATAATTCAAGTCATGCATTGTATGATGATCTCTCCAGTCGTCCAAGGGTATTTACAACCTTAGAACTATACAAACCCGACAAATGGGGCCATACCTTCCTGTTTACCGATATCAACTATTATGCTGACGGTGCCGCTGGTGTTTATTGGGAGATCTCCCGCGAGTTCGATATCTCCAAGAACAAGCAGTGGGCTTTCCACCTGGAGTATAACGGTGGTGCGACGAGCATTAAGAATACTGCTATTGCTTCACGTTTCCAGCATGCGTTCCTCACAGGTTTTGCCTGGAACTGGGCGAGCAGCGACTTTAACAGAACATTCTCCTTGCAGGCACTCTACAAGCAGTATTTCAATGGTATGGGGCGCGACGGCTATGCAGGCTTCCAGGGTACTGCTGTTTGGGGTCTCAATTTTGCCAAGGGCTTGCTCACATTCTCTGGTTTCTGCGACCTTTGGTATGATCCTGATGTAAAGGGCAATCTTATCTTGCTGAGCCAGCCTCAGTTCTGGGTAAACCTCAACGCCCTGAAGGGTATGGATGGCGTGAACCTTAGCTTAGGTACAGAGGTTGAGGTAAGCAACAATTTTGTGTTCAACGACAAGGGTGACAATGATAAGTTCTATGTAACGCCTACATTGGCAGCAAAATGGACATTTTAATATTATATAAACGAAGTCAATCAAATTTTTAGTATCATGAGAAGGTTTTTATTATGGAAAGTATGCCTCTGTTTATTTGCGTGCTTCTTTATTGTAAGCATGGTTGAGGCTAAGCACCGAAACTTTAAGGTGTCTGTTTATGTTCGCGCCTACGAGGTGGACAAGATGAAAGACACTCAGTGGCTGGAATCTACTTGGAAGACAATCTCTGAACAGTTGGATGTGGATAAGATTTATCTGGAGACACATCGCGACTTGCTGATTGTGGATGATGCTACCCTTGAGAAAGCGAAGAACTTCTTCCTCAAGCAAGGTTTGGAGGTGGCTGGCGGTATCACTTATACCATCGACGAGAGCAATGATTTTGAAACATTCTGCTACTCTGACCCTGAGCACAGGAAAATTGTGCAGAACATTGCAGAGCATACAGCGAAGCATTTCGATGAGTTCCTGCTCGACGACTTCTTCTTTACAAGTTGCAAGAGTCCAGCAGAAATTGCTGCCAAAGGCAACATGACTTGGACTGAATATCGCCTGAAGCTGATGAATGAGGCTGGCCGTAACTTGGTGGTGGGTCCTGCAAAGGCTGTAAATCCCAAGGTAAAGGTCATCATCAAATACCCTAACTGGTATGACCATTTCGCAGGTTTGGGCTTCAACTTGCAAGACGGACCGTTTATCTTCGATGGCGTGTGGACAGGAACCGAAACGCGCGATCCAGGTAGCGACCAGCACTTGCAAAACTACCTCAGTTATAACATTATGCGCTACTTCGAAAACCTGCGTCCAGGCTATAATGGCGGTGGATGGGTTGACTCAGGTGGTATTAACATGAGCATGGACCGCTATGCAGAGCAGCTTCATCTGACGGCTATTGCCAAAGGACGCGATGTGATGCTCTTCGCCTACAACCAGCTGATTGACGTGCCACTTAGAAACGAGTTCCGAGGCCCTTGGCAGGGCACAGGCACTAGCTGGGACTATGACCAGATGCGTGCTCCGTTCCAAAACAACGGCAAGACAGTGACTCCATCTACTATGGCTCGCATTGCAGATGTTGTTTTGCGCAAGGCTGATGAGTTGTGTGGCAAACTGGGTAACCCCATTGGCATCAAGTCATACAAACCGTTCCACGCGCTGGGAGAGGATTTCCTGCAGAACTATCTGGGTATGATTGGTTTGCCAATGGATATGTATCCTACATTTGCTACCGACCAGAACATCATTTTGTTGACAGAACAGGCTGCTGGTGATCCTGATATCATGACCAAGATCAAGAAGCAGATACAAGGTGGACATGATGTGATTATCACTACAGGTCTGCTGAAGGCTATTCCTGAGAAGATTGCCGAGGTGTGCGAGTTGCGTTGCTCTGACCTGAAGGCTATTGTAAACGATTTCGGCCGTTTCGGTAAGAGCAAGCGTGAGTTCATCATCCCACAGGTGCTTTACCAGACTAACGACAGCTGGGAGGTGATTAGTGCTGGTCGTCCATTGACAGGTGGCGTATCTGGCTATCCTATTCTGCATAAGGCGCTCTATTCAGGGGCATACCTCTATGTGCTGACAGTGCCAGATGATAAGGGCAATTTGTATGACTATCCAGAAGCTGCCTTGAATGAGATTCGTCGCGTCATGAGTCAGGATATGGATTTCTACATGGAAGGTCCTGCTAAGGTGAGCATGTTCATGTATGACAACAAGACGCTGATTGTTGAGAACTTCAACGATGAACCTGTAGATATCAAGCTCGTTGGTGATACCAAGTTCAAGAAGTTCACTAACCTCGAAGATGGTACTGTGCTAAATGCTAATCAGGAAGATATTTTGATAAAATATACACGTAAGCCAATGAGTAAGTTCTCCATGACGGTGAAGCCTCACTCTTATATGGCATTCAAGTATGAATAAATAATAATGAAGATGGGAGAGACACCAAGCTCTCCCATCGTTTTAATGAATAAATAAGATGAAGATAGGTGATAAAGTGCGTTTCCTCTCAGAAGTAGGAGAGGGCAGAGTAGTGGGTTTTCAAGGTAAGGATATTGCATTGGTAGAGGATGCTGACGGCTTCGAAATTCCGATGCAGATAAAAGAGTTGGTGGTGGTGCAGACCGATGAGTATAACATTCCAACATCCCAACAAAAACAAAAGAGGGCTGAAGAAACGCCACATGCTAAGTCTGATGTGGCAGCTCCGTATCGTGGCAAGACTGCCCAGGAATCACCCTATGATAGAGGTAGTGCACATGGCTCCGCTCATAATAGTACTTCTGCTAACGTGGAGCGGATGCCTTTCAGAGAGCATCATCCTGTCAGCGGTGTGTCTGCTGCCAGTGAGGTGAAAGGCGGTGACATCCTCAATGTCTATCTGGCCTATGTGCTTGTGGATATCAAGCAAGTGAGCACCACACCGTTTGAGACCTACTTGGTGAATGATAGCAACTACTACCTATATTACACCTATTGTAATCTGGAGAACCAGTCGTGTCAGGTGCGCTCGCAAGGCATGATTGAGCCCAATACCAAACTATTCTTGGAGGAGTTTGAGAAGTCTGAACTGAATGATTTAGAGCGAGTGTCAGTACAGCTTATCGCCTTCAAAGACGGCAAGCCCTTTGCCATGAAGCCAGCCGTGAGTGTGGAGTTACGCATTGATGTGGTGAAGTTCTACAAACTGCATACCTTCCAGGACAACGATTTCTTTGAAGAGCCCGCCTTGCTATATGATATTGTGCGAAACGACCAGCCCGCCAAACAGTTGTATGTCAGTGCCGAGGAGGTGAAGAATGCCTTGATACAGAAAAGGGATGCTGTGCAGCCTGCCCGTAAGCCCGTTCAGAAGAAAGACGAACGCAATGGCATCCTTGAAGTTGATTTGCACATCAACGAGTTGTTAGACAATACCCATGGCCTTAGCAATGCCGATATGCTGCACTACCAGCTCAAGAAATTTGTTGAAGTGATGGAGCAGTACAAGCACCAGCAGGGCAAGCGCATCGTGTTCATCCACGGCAAGGGTGAAGGTGTGCTGCGCAAGGCCATCCTCGACGAGCTCAAGCGCAAGTATCCGCGTTGTAAGTGGCAGGATGCCAGTTTCCAGGAATATGGATTCGGGGCGACGCAGGTCACGATACATGCTTGAGTTGCTTTTTTGCTTTTATCTTTTTTCATGAATTGAGACTGAGAGCATATCCATTAGAGGATTTTATGTATATCTATAATATTGTTTTGAAATTATGTTTAACTTTAAAAATGGATTTATATGTTTGTTAAGAAATTTTTTATCGCAACCATTGTAACAGCACTATTTGCAATTACTTTTTCAAGTTGCACTCATGATGATGCTGTTAATGTAAATGACTATGAAACCACTTATAATGGTAAATTTAATTCTCTAAGCCAGAATACATCAGTTGAGTTTAGAGAACTGGTGCATTATGCTTTCTTTGGTGGAATTGAAAAGGCTTATGACCCTCAACTGGATTTCTTTGATCTTGATGTTTATGAGAACTATTTGTTTGCTTATCCTAAACTGATTGCAACTCGTGGTTCAGTTGATTTAGACATACCCCTTAGAGCAGATTTATTGGATGAAGCTAAAAATTGTTTGTCACCTGAAGCTTATCTTCTTTATGAAGAATTGGTCAACTCTGATAAATTATCTGATGAGGATTTGCAAAGCATAAAAGAGAAAGTGTTGTGTTTGGATGAAGATGGGCGTTATTTCATGACATATATCATTAACAATGTTTATAATCTAGCAGATGAATATAATTCATATATTACATCTTTAGCAGCAACAAGGTCTTTTGGATGCGGTTTTGCTGCTGGGTGTTGTGGCGAAGCTCTTGGATATGTAGCAGCATGTGTTATAGGTGGCCCTTGGGGTGTGATTGCACATTGTGCAATAGGTATAGTTGCTAGTGCATTTATTAGTGAAGAGAGATGTTAATTTTTTTGCATTATGAAAAGACGAATAATGATTATTGTTTCCTTACTTTGTTTTGCTTCTGGAGTTGTTTATCTGTTATTTTTCAATGATACTTTTTTTGACAAACTTCTCTTTTTCTTATTAATAACGGCATCTGGCATGCTGCTAGTCTATTCCGACCCTAATAACATTAAGAAAATGGGGTGGAAAAACAAATCTAAAAGGCCGTAGGATTAATAAAATGTAGTTTAAAGATTATGCCTCCACTTTTTTTAAGTGGAGGCATAATCTTTAGTCGTCTATATGAAAGGGAGTTACACATAGTTTGTCCCCTTCCCAATGTGCGAAATGGCACTCATAGCGGTTTGATGATTTTAAGATTATTTTGCAGACAGAGCGAGACAAGCGATTTTATATTGTTTATTAGAAATATTGTTTACCTTTGCGGCATCTTATAAAAGATATCATTAGTGTTCCATTTAAACTGCGATGAGTTAGGAATTACATAGTGGTAAATCGGTAACTCTCAGAAAGCCTTACTATATTTTTTCGTTCTTGTCGTTCTGCATATTCAGGTTGTAGACATTCCCGTTGTAAGTGGCAGGATGCCAGCTTCCAGGAATATGGATTCGGGGCGACGCAGGTCACGATACATGCTTAATATTCCAATATCTGCCATGGGTATGAGTGGCAGCTCCTACCACCCGCTCTGATAATCCCTACGAGGTAAAGGAGCGGCACCTATGGGGCGTCGCAATATCTGTTATACCCCTATAGTAATATCTCCTTCCCCTCATAACTGACGCTCGGATACCCCCATAGCAGATACTGGAACAAGGCATGGGAGGCATTCCTGTCAAGAAGGTTGAGACATTACTAATGTGCATGGAAAGACATCATTATTGTTTTGCGATTCAAAAAAATGTCGAGGTTTCCTGAATAAAGATAATTTCAAAAGCTAATATGTATCTGTGTGACAGCCCTTATTGCCTGTAACTCTGATTGGACAGACAATCTCTGTTGCAGAGATAAGATATTCTTTACATTTTGCCCAAAAAAGAAATAGTTGATGTTTAGTCAATATGCCTCGCGGTATTTCTTCTCGTCCTTGTCGTCCAGCATGCTCAGATAGCTGGCATAGCGACTTTGACTGATTAGATGTTGCTCAACAGCATCCCGAACGGCACAGCCAGGCTCGTGGGTATGGGTACAGTTGCCATACTTGCAATTGGCGGAAGTATGGAATATCTCAGGGAAGTAATGGCCTATCTCCTCGACCTCCATGTCAAAGGTGCCAAAGCCTTTGATTCCCGGGGTGTCAACTAGATAGCCACCCTCTGGCAGGGCATACATTTCGCTGAAGGTAGTGGTGTGCATGCCTTTCAGATGAGCGGATGATATCTCCGAAGTCTTTGCCTTAATGTCCAGATTGGGTAGGAGCAGGTTGATGAGTGATGATTTACCAACACCTGAGTTGCCGGAAAGTAAGGTGACCTTACCTTTCATCTGTTCCTTCACGGCATCTGTTCCCTCACCAGTCTTGATGGACATGGGAAAACATTGGTAGCCAATGGTAGTATATAGATTGATGAGGGCATGCATATAGCGAGTCTCATCTTCATTATAAAGATCAGTCTTGTTGATGACCAGACTTACAGGTACCCTATATGCCTCTGCGGTGGCAAGAAAACGGTCGATGAAGATGGTGTTGGTCTCAGGGTGGCTAACTGTGACCAGCAGGAAAGCTTGGTCAAGGTTGGCAGCTATGATGTGGCTCTGTTTGGATAGGTTGGACGCTTTGCGGATGATATAGTTCTTGCGGTCTTCTATCTCGTGTATCAAGGCCGTGCCTTCTTGGTTGAGGGTGATATGCACCCAGTCACCCACAGCCACCGGGTTGGTGCTGCGGATGCCTTTCAGTCGGAAGTTGCCCTTGATTTTGCACTCAACAACTGGTCCCTCGTCGGTTTTGACGAGGTACCAGCTCCCTGTATTTTTGACGACAAGTCCTCTCAAGGATTACACCCCTTTATACTGTCATGATTTCCTTGTTCTTCACGGCCAATAGTTCGTCAACTTGCTTCACGTATTTGTCGTGTAGCTTCTTCAGCTCTTCCTCGCCGTCTTTTTGGAAATCTTCCGACAATCCTTCCTTTACAGATTTCTTCAGCTCGTCGATACCGTCACGGCGCGCGTTGCGGATGCTCATCTTGGCGTTCTCTGCTTCAGCCTTGCATTGCTTGGTAAGCTGCACACGACGCTCCTCTGTCAATGGAGGAATACCTAGACGAATTACCTCGCCATTGTTCTCTGGCATGATGCCCAAGCTGGAGTCGATGATGGCTTTTTCAATCACACGGAACATGTTCTTGTCCCAAGGTTTGATAGCGATGCTGCGCGCATCGGGGGTGGTCACTGAAGCACAGTTCTGTATAGGCTGCATAGAACCATAAGAATTTACCTTAATGCCATCCAACAGACGTACGTCGGCCTTGCCGGCACGGATATGAGCCAGTGCGTCTTCCAAATACTCTACGGCCATGCTCATGGCTTCCTGAGCTTCGGCCACTACTGTCTTAACGTCTTTCATATTATTTCAATTATCAATTATCCATTATCATTCATCAAGGATGTACCAGCGTGCCTATACCTTCGCCATTAATCACTTTCTTAAGGTTGCCCACCACATCCATATTGAACACTACGATAGGCAGACCATTGTCTTTGCACATGCATATGGCTGAAAGGTCCATCACCTTCAGACCACGTGCCAACACTTCATCGTAACTAATCTCATCAAACTTGGTGGCTGTAGGGTCTTTCTCTGGGTCAGCCGTATAAACACCATCCACACGGGTACCCTTGAACATCACGTCGGCCTCGATCTCTATGCCACGCAAGCTGGAGCCTGTGTCGGTGGTGAAATATGGAGAACCAGTGCCACAGGCAAATACACATACCTCACCTGCCTCCATGCATTCTATAGCACGCCATTTGGTGTAAAATTCGCCAATGGGTTCCATCCTGATGGCTGTGAGCACACGTGTTTTCACTCCGATAGCAGTCAATGCGCTACTCAGAGCCAGTGAGTTGATGGCTGTCGCCAACATACCCATTTGGTCACCCTTCACACGGTCGAAACCTTTAGAAGCTCCACTTAGTCCGCGGAAGATGTTGCCACCACCTATCACGATGCCAATCTGCACGCCCATATCGTGGATTTCCTTAATCTGAGCGGCATATTCGCCCAGACGCTTCTCATCGATGCCGTGACCTTTCTCGCCCATCAGGCTCTCGCCACTTAGTTTCAGTAGTATTCTCTTAAACTTTGTCATATATTCTTCTTATTTTCTTAACATTCCTTGTAACTCAACAGGTTTGTTGGTAGTGATATAATCAACGTGCTTGTCAATGTAATACTGCAGCATCTCTGGATTATCTACAGTCCACACATTCACCTCAACACCCAATTCCTGTGCCTGGGTGAGCCATTCGGGATGCTCTGACCTGAGAGCATTTTGGTGATAGTCGATGCCTTTCAAGCCCAGACTCTTTACCTTCTTAGGTGAATAGTCGCCATCGAGGTAATAAATGTTGGTGTCAGGCAGCAGTTTCTTGAAAGCCAGGCAAGCATTGATGCTAAAAGCGATGATGTCTGTACGGTCAAGCACACCATAATGTTTCAACTTGCGTACTATCTTGGCAACACATTCATCCTCTCGGTTGAGGTCGGTGAGTGATTTCATTTCCAACACCAGTCTAATATTCAACTCCTTGCCTTTTGCCAGGTACTCGTCTAACGTAGGTAATTTCTCTCCATTATCCAAGCGTATGGCCCTTACCTGTTCAAAAGTAGAGGTCTCCATGTTTACACCTTTATACACTTTATCATGGTTCACTACCAACTCGCCATCGGCCGTCATCCATACGTCAAACTCAGAACCGTATGCCCCTATTGAATCGGCCTTTACCAGAGCGGCAATGGAGTTTTGCGCGGAACCGGGCGTATCCCAAAAACCACGATGGCAGATTACCTTCTGACCATAGACGAAGCCTTGTATGTTGGCCATTAACAAAGTCACTATTATCAACAAAACTCTTTTCATAGTTATTTATCTTAAAATTGTAACAGTTCTCAGTATTCTAATATCCGCTTTTAGAGTGTCTCAAACTTCTTAGTCTTAGTGAACAGATCGTCCAGCCATGCGGTGAGGTAGCCTGTACGAGCAGCCAGACTCATGACGTTGAATCGTTTGCTCAGATAAGGAACACATTCCAATGTCTGACGCACATGCTCCCAACTGATTCCGGCTTCAATAGGGCGAGTCGGCATACGACCCAATTTCAGGATATCATACAACTGTCGTACGGGTATAATCTGTTGTGCTAAACGATCCCTTACTTCTGGCCAATATTCTTTCAACTGCTGCAGTTCGATACTAAGCTTCTCTGGCGTCACATAGTTAGACATTGCTACTTGCATACCAAGTTTTTGCAGTCCCACCTTGCTGAGGGCTTCATGAGCTTTCCGCTCGTAAGTTTCCAATGAAGGCCATTCCTTGACACATTTCTTCACATCAAGTGCCTCGTCAAACGGGAATGCCAGCAATTTGTTATATACAGCTGTTACAGAAAGCAATGCGATACTCAGTAATTTACCATGAGCTATTTTGTCTTTGCCGCTCACGGCACGTTCCATTTCCCAAATGCCTGTAAGCTGATGTTCGGCACCTGATGAAGGCAGGTCGCTCTTTACAACCTGCATAGCCAGACCACTTAACAACAAGCCTTCCATCATCTTCTCGATACTCTTGCGCTCATCGATGGGCTCGCCTGCCATGATTCGTTCTACTGACAGCATTGTTTCATGGTATCCACTCTGGCTCATCTTCCATGCCTTCTCATTGATGTGATCAATACCCATCCAATCTGCCAAGATCCAGTCGGCACCAGCTGTCATCTTAGCCAGCAAGTCGGCATAACCAGATTGATTCAGTTCTGCAGGGGCATGGATGATGATATCAGTATCAGCCAATACCGCTTGTGGACCCGGGCAGGGGAACGACTGCTTAATGCCGTTCATGCGGATGGCAGCTCCATAAGCCGTATATCCACCATTTGATGCAGCTGTTGGTACTACCATATAGTGGCGACCCGACAGATGGGCGGCCAGCTTGGTAAGGTCGTTCAGGGTGCCAGCCCCAACAGCGATAGGTATCACTTCTACTGGCAGTTGATGCAGGCGATCGAGCAACACACCCATGGTGTCGAAGTTAGCATGTAAGTTCTTCCCTTCATAGATGACATGTTCTTCTACCACTACACCAGCCTTCATCAACGACTCTTCAATCAACTTACCTGCTATAGGAAAGGTGTTGGTATCTGCAACTACTATTGCTTTGCAATGTGGGAACTGCTTTACAAACAACTCACCCACCTGTTCTATGATGCCCGGACCTATGCGCATGGCTCGAGTATCATTGATGGACTGTAATGCCTGCTCCATCTGCAACATGCCATTTCTGAAGAATCGGGGTGTATAGGCCGGATCTTCCTTAATCAAGGAGTAGATATGTTGGATAATGTCTGGATTAAACTCCAGTGAAAACTCGTAATTCTGCATAATAGGCCTGTTTTTATTTCATTCGCTTTTCATCCAACAAATATATGCAATGGTTTTGAATTATCAAAATTATTTTAACCTATTCACGGTAATCTTTGATGGATGTGTCTTCTCGTGGAAGATTTTGATGTCAGACTTGATAAAATCTTGTTCATTGGCCTGAGTGATGTCAATGAATTGTTGCGGATTCAGGTCGTTCAGAGGGAACCATGAGCTCTGTATCTGCACTACAATGCGATGCCCTTTTTGGAAACAATGGGCAATGTCGGGCAGGGCAAACTTCACCTGTGTCACCTTTCCAGGTTTGAAGCCTTCGGGATGTTCGAAACTGTTGCGATACCTGCCTCTCATGACTTCACCTCGTACTAACATCTGATAGCTGCCCATGATGGTAGTCAGGGGCTTACCTCCATTGAATCGGTCCTCTATGTCCTTGCTGTATTTGAAATCTTCAGGAAACTCGTCTATCACTTTCACTACAAAGTCAGCATCCGTTGTACTGATAGCTACTTGCAGGTCAGCCATAATCTCGCCTGTAAGCGTTACATCCTCAGTCAACACCTCACTACGGAAAGTCAATACGTCTGGACGACGCTCAGCAAAACGCTGGTCGTGTGTCATGTACTCGCGTGCCCTGCTTCTGCCAATTATATCGGTATAGGGAACAGGATGATTGGGGTCAGAGGTGTAAAGACTAAATGAACTGCCTTTTTGTGGTGCCATATTACTGAGCTGTCCGTCGGCTTGCAAGTAAAAATTAACTGGTTCACTGCCTTTGGGTGGCCATTGGTCGAATTTCTTCCATTCGTTGGCACCCGTTATGAACATATAGATATGGTTGTCTAAATCAGGTTTAGGCCCTTCACCATTCAGATAGTATTGGAAGAAGTTGAATTCCACTTCATGTAGATAATAGTCAGAGGTGTTGGCTCCGAAATAGATGTCCCCCAAATGGTTGCCCCTGTCACGCTCCCATGCTCCATGGAACCAGGGCCCCATGATGAACTGCGTCTGTGTCTGCGGACTCTGTTGCTTCAGGGCCTTATACACGCCCCAAGTGCCATAACAGTCTTCAGCATCAAACAATCCACCAGTTAATAAGATGGCTGGTTTTACATCCCTTAAGTGTCTGCGAGCATCGCGAGCTTGCCAAAAAGCATCATAGTCAGGATGTGCCATCAGGTCTTTCCAAAAAGCAATACTGTCACCTACAATGTTAGTAATATCCTTTAGCGTTTTGTTACGCAGGAAGAAACTGTATTCGTCATCGGCAAAGAAAGGCTTCATAGGAGTTATTCTTTGTGTTGGTACGGGGCGTGGTCTGCCGAAATATTGAGCCACAAAGTTCAACATGTCAGTAATCATCAGAACGCCATGATGATGATAGTCGTCTCCCATCCACCAGTCTGTTACAGGTGCTTGAGGTGACACTGCTTTGATAGCGGGGTGTCCGCTTAATGCAGCCATCGTAGCATAGAATCCTGGGTATGAGGTGCCTAATACACCAATACTGCCATTGCTCTTTACATTGTTAATCAGCCATTCGGCAGTATCATAGGTGTCACTTGCCTCGTCAATGTCATTGTTGCCTTGCTTGTTTCCTATAAAGGGGCGCACATCTACAAACTCTCCTTCACTCATCCATTTGCCTCTTACATCCTGCAATACAATTACATAGCGTTCTCTTGCATAGTTGCGCAACTTTCCCCACAGGTTATAGCTATATCCATCACCATATGGCGATGCTTGATAAGGAGTGCGTTGCATAATGATGGGCGTCTGTTTAGTTGCATCAATGGGCTCGTAGATAGAGGTGAACAATTTCACTCCATCCCTCATTGGTATCATCACCTCACGCTTGGTATAATGTTGTTCTACCCATTCGCGTGTCACGTCTTGTGCCTGCATGCAGATGCCGATGATGGCGCAAGCAAGCATTAAACCAATTCTTTTCAAGTTGTTTATCATATCACTATTTGTTTTTTGCGATACAAAGATAAATCAAGCCGCGTGAAATACAAAAAGAATCAATTCATTTCTTTAACCAAAATTTTGCACTACCTTTGTAATCGAAATCGAGAGAATGATATGATTGTTTGCATTGCAGAGAAACCTTCTGTGGCTCGAGACATCGCTCAGGTGTTGGGCGCTCATGAGCGGAAAGACGGATATATTGAGGGCAATGGGTATCAAGTGACCTGGACCTTCGGGCATCTTTGTACCTTGAAAGAGCCACAAGACTACTCCGACTCGTGGAAGTCATGGAGCTTAGGCACTTTGCCTATGGTGCCGTCACGTTTCGGCATCAAACTAATAGCTAATGATACTTACGAGAAACAGTTCCATATCATTGAGTCATTGATGCAAAAGGCCGACATGATTATCAACTGCGGTGATGCTGGCCAGGAGGGTGAGCTGATTCAACGATGGGTGATGCAGAAGGCTGGTGCCAAGTGTCCTGTCAAGCGCCTATGGATATCTTCACTGACAGAGGAATCTATCCGAGAGGGTTTCCAACACTTGCATGAGGCTTCCGACTATCAATCACTTTATGAAGCAGGACTGAGCCGTGCCATTGGTGATTGGCTCTTAGGCATGAATGCCACACGACTATATACCATCAAATATGGCCAGAATCGTCAGGTTCTTAGCATCGGAAGAGTGCAAACACCTACCTTGGCACTGATTGTTAATCGGCAACAGGAAATCGAAAACTTTGTGCCCCGCCAATATTGGGAACTGAAAACCACCTATCGCGACACGTTGTTCAACGCCGTAGTGAAGAAAAGCGATGAGGAATTGATTGCTGAGGCTGAGAAGAATAAGAAAGATGATGAGGTCGTTGATATTTCCAAGATTGACAATCCTGGTATGGAACCTATCTCTACCGAAGCTGATGGTATGGCTTTAGTAGAGCGCTTGAAGAACTTGCCTTTCGAGGTGACTAACGTAACAAAGAAACCTGGCAAGGAATATCCTCCACGTCTGTATGACCTTACTTCCCTGCAAGTGGATTGCAACAAGAAATTCGGCTTCAGTGCAGACGATACGCTAAAACTTATCCAAAGTCTGTATGAGAAGAAGGTAACTACATATCCGCGCGTAGATACCACTTTCTTAAGTGATGATATCTATCCCAAATGTCCGAACATACTCAGGGGCTTGAAAGGTTACGAAACTTTGACAGCGCCATTGCAAGGGAAGTCCTTACCCAAGAGTAAAAAGGTATTTGACAACTCAAAGGTTACTGATCACCATGCCATTATCCCTACAGGACAGGCGCCTGTGAATCTCTCTGACCAAGAGAAGAAGGTGTTCGACCTCGTTGCTCGTCATTTTATTGCCGTGTTCTATCCTGAGTGTAAGATTAGTACCACCACTGTAGAGGGCAGGGTAGAGGAGATTCCATTCAAGACCAGTGGGCGGCAAGTCATGGATCCTGGTTGGCGAGTGGTGTTTGCGCAAGTTGAAAATGGGAAATTGAAAATGGATAATGATGATGCTGAGGAAGCACAGAACCCTGCAGGAAATAATTCTCAATTCTCCATTGTCAATTCTCAATTCAAGAAAGGAGAGCAAGGCCCTCATATCCCTGAACTGCAGGAGAAATGGACACAGCCCCCTCGTCCTTTCACCGAGGCAACCTTGCTCCGTGCCATGGAAACGGCTGGTAAACTGGTGGATAACGATGAACTGCGCGACGCTTTGAAGGAAAATGGCATCGGTCGTCCATCAACAAGAGCTGCCATTATCGAGACATTGTTTAAGCGAAACTACATTCGCAAGGAGCGTAAGAATCTGATTGCTACTCCTACGGGCATTGAGTTGATAGGACTGATTCGTGAGGACCTGCTCAAAAGTGCTGAACTGACGGGTCTGTGGGAGAAGAAGTTGCGTGAGATAGAGAAGAAAACCTATCAGGCAAGTCAGTTCCTTGACGAATTGAAACAGATGGTTTTGCAGATTGTAAATGCTGTTCTTTCCGATAATTCTAACCGTCGTATTACGGTAGTCAATCCAAACGAGGAGAAGAAAAAGAAAAGGGGTACGAAGGTAAATCCCCAGCAAAAGTCCAATGCTCAGCACTCAGCATCAAAAAAATCATCCCCAGCGAACAACGGCCAGCGTTTACCTGCCAACAATCAAACATTGGTACCAGATGATAGTATACTTGGCAGTACTTGCCCTGTGTGTGGTAAGGGTCATATCATCAAAGGCAATACTGCCTATGGATGCTCTGAATGGAAGTCAGGTTGCACTTTCCGTCTGCCGTTCCAAGTTAAGCAATAAAAAGAAGGACACTCTTCAGAAGTATCCTTCAATTATTGAGAAGTAATCAGTTTTTTAATGCAAACTTCAGAAATTCTTGTGGAATTCCACCACTGCTTCTATGCCCTTGCGGAAAATATCCAGAGGGAAGTTCTCGTTGGGTGAATGGATGGCGTTACTTTCTAAGCCAAAGCCCATGAGCACCGTTTTGATGCCCAGTACCTTTTCGAAAGTGGCAATGATAGGGATGCTGCCGCCACGACGCACAGCCAACGGCTTCTTGCCAAACGCTTTTTCGAATCCCTTTTCTGCAGCTTTGTAGGCTGGCAATGAGATAGGACATACATAGCTCTCGCCTCCATGCAGGTAATCTACTTTCACCTTAACGCTCTTGGGAGCTAACGCTTGTAAGTACTCCTTCATTAATATGCCAATCTTCTCATTGTCCTGATGAGGCACCAGTCGGGTAGATATCTTGGCATATGCCTTGCTGGGAATCACCGTCTTGGCGCCCTCGCCTGTATAGCCACCCCAGATACCACATACATCGAATGAGGGTCGGCAGCTGTTTCGCTCCAGTGTACTGTAGCCCTTTTCTCCGCACACCTCTTCCACGTCGATGGCTTTCTTGTATTTTTCTAAATCAAAGGGGATATGGGCAATCATCTCACGCTCCTCTGTTGGAACCTCTTCCACATCGTCGTAGAAATGAGGCACAGTGATGCGTCCGTCGGCATCGGTCATCTGCGCTATTAGCTTGCACAACACATTAATAGGATTGGCAACGGCACCTCCGAAGTGTCCGCTATGCAAATCACGATTCGGCCCCGTAACTTCCACTTGCCAGTACGACAAGCCTCGCAAACCAGTAGTCAGCGAAGGCAGCTCCTTGCCCAGCATCGAAGTGTCAGATACCAGAATGATGTCGGCCTTCAGCAGCTCTTTGTGCTTCTCGCAAAATGCTTCCAAGCTGGGCGAACCGATTTCTTCCTCACCTTCCAAGATGAACTTCACGTTGTTCTTTAGCAGTCCGTTTCTCACTACATACTCAAATGCTTTAGCCTGAATGAAACTCTGCCCCTTGTCGTCGTCGGCACCACGGGCCCAGATAATATCATCCTTGATGACAGGTTCAAATGGATCAGTCTTCCACAAATCCAATGGCTCAACGGGCATCACGTCATAATGGCCGTAAATCAGGATGGTCTTGGCTTTAGGATCAACTATCTTTTCGGCATATACCATTGGGTTGCCATCTGAAGGCATTACCTCTGCTTTGTCGGCGCCTGCTGCCAGCAACAGTTCTTTCCATCGCTCAGCACAACGTATCATATCCTCTTTATGGGCTGATTCAGAACTAATACTTGGTATACGTATCAAGCTGAACAGTTCGTCTATCATGCGCTGCTCGTTGTCTTGGATGTATTGTTTAATCATAACTTGGTTGTTTTGTTGAGTAAGTAATAGTCGAGTATTGTCATGGCAGTCATTGCTTCTACGATAGGTACGGCTCTTGGCAATACGCATGGGTCATGTCGGCCTTTAGCTTTTACGATAGCTTCATTGCCATTGATATCCACCGTCTGTTGTTCGGAGAGCAATGTGGCCACAGGTTTGAAAGCTACACGGAAATAGATGTCTTGTCCGTTGCTGATACCTCCCTGGATGCCTCCAGAATGGTTGGTTCTGGTACTGATAGTGCCATCGTTGTTATAGAAAATATCATTCTGCTCAGAACCACGCATGGCTAAGCCATTGAAACCTTCACCATATTCAAAGCCCTTGGCTGCATTGATACTCATCATGGCACTCGCTAATGCAGCATGCAGTTTGCCAAACACAGGCTCGCCCAAGCCCACAGGACAACCCTTCACTACACAGCAGATAGCTCCGCCTATGGTGTCACCAGCATTCTTCACTTCTTTGATAAGTGCCTCCATCTCGGTAGCTTTCTCAGGATCTGGACAACGGACAGGGTTTTGCTCTATCTCATTGAAATCGTAAGCAGTATAGTCTTTGCCCAAGCAGATACAGCCTACCTGCTGAGTATAAGCCGTAATGCTAACACCTATTTGCCTTAATGCTAGCTTTGCTATGGCACCCCCCACCACACGTGCTATGGTTTCACGAGCCGATGAGCGCCCGCCTCCACGATGGTCACGAATACCATATTTTATATAGTAGGTAAAGTCTGCATGCGAAGGACGGAATACATCGCGCAGGTTGTCGTAGTCGTTGCTGTGCTGGTTAGTGTTGCGTACCAAGAATCCTATGGGAGTGCCCGTAGATTTCCCTTCGAACACGCCAGAGAGCAGTTCCACCTTGTCGGCCTCTTGGCGTGAGGTAGTCAGAACTGATTGCCCCGGGCGACGACGATTGAGCTCTTGTCGGATGAAATCCATGTCGATATCGATGCCGGCAGGCATACCGTCAATCACCCCTCCTATGGCTTCACCATGCGATTCGCCAAAGGTGGTCAGTCTAAATAGATGGCCGAAAGTATTAGACATATCTGGTTATTAAGATTATTGGCAGTTGCAGCCTTCACCGCATCCACCTTCACCGCATCCGCTTTCGCCACAACCGCTACAACCGCCGCAGTTGCCACCGCATCCACCTTCGCCACTCATCACCTTTGCCATAGCTGCCAATTCCTCGTTAGTGGCAGGACGGCTACCAACTATAGAACCAGTGAAATGCAGGTCGCAGCCAGCCAAAGGATGGTTCAGGTCAACGGTCACTTCCGTCTCGCTGATGCTGCTCACGCTGGCGTTGAAGCGTTCTCCTTCTGCATTCATCAGTGGGATGATAGCACCCTCAACGATGTGCTCGCTGTCAAACTTGCCGTCAATCTCGAAAGTCTTTTTTGGCAGAGCCACCACCTGACGCTCGTCGTAAATGCCGTATGCGTTTTCTTTTTTTATTACGAAATCAAACGTGTCACCTTCATTCAGGTCTTTCACGTTTTCCTCAAATTCAGGAAGCGTCAGACCTAATCCTGAGATAAACTCAAAAGGCTTTTCTGCTGGAGCCTCTTCTGCAAAATCTTTTTCGCCATCTTCAATAGTGTATAGCTTGTAGGCAACACTTATAAACTTGTTTTCCATTCTTGATAATTGTTCTAATTAATAATATTGCATGCAAAAATAATGAAAGAAAGTGTCAGAACAAAAGTTTTTGCTATGATTTTTATTCTTTCAGATTCTATGTAACTATACCCTCATCAGGTCACTGATGATGTCATCAGACACGAAGATGCCCTCCCTCGAAAGTCGGAGGGTGTTTTCTTTTTGTAGCAGAAGGCCTTGACGCATATAGGGTGTTGCCAAGTGCAGGCAATAGTCGTGGTAGGCCTGCCCGAAGCGCTGTTGCAAGTCGTTCAAGCTGAATCCTTCGCAGGTGCGCAGACGTGTCATGATGAACTCATTATAGCGTGTGTCTTTGTCGAGTGTTTCTTGTTCATAATTGCGCTGCCCCTGCTCCAAAGCCTCTATGTATTTTGGCAACGATGATACATTCCACTCACGGCTATCACCATCAAACGAATGGGCGCCTGGGCCACATCCCAGATAAGGCACCTCATGCCAATAGGCACTGTTATGGCGAGAGCGATAGCCGGGCAGGGCGAAGTTGGAAATCTCATAATGCTCGTAACCAGTCTTTTGCATCTCCTTGCACAGGATTCTGAACAGTTCTACGCTGGTGTCTTCATCCACCTCGCATATCTCTTTTCTTTGCAACATTTGCCAAAGGCGGGTGCCCTGCTCGTAGGTGAGGTGATAGGCAGAGATATGCTGCACCTTCAAAGAGAAAGCCATTAACAAATTTTCTTTCCATTGCTCAAGAGTTTCACCAGGCAATCCATAGATCAAGTCGATGCTGATGTTGGTGAACCCTTGTTGCTGACATCGGTGCACTGCCTCAATGGCTTCTTGTGCCGTATGGCGACGACCTATCAGTTGTAGGGTAGGTTCATGAAAAGTTTGGATGCCCATACTGATACGGTTGAAAGGCAGAGTGGTGAGCATCTCCACGTAGTCGTCCGTCAAGTCATCAGGGTTGGCTTCAAGGGTGATTTCTTCGCAGGCCTCCAAGCCATATACTTTCTCTATCTGGTTGAATATACTATGAAAATCGCTTTCAGAGAGTTGCGAGGGTGTTCCACCTCCGAAATAGAGGGTGTCAATGGGCGCATCATGCAGATAGTTGCGTCGCATTACCAACTCCTGACAAAGCGCATCTACATAACGAGACTTCATGTCATGTAGTGTGGTGGAGAAAAAGTCACAATAGGCGCAACGCGTTTTACAAAAAGGCACATGTATGTAAATTCCTGCCATGATGAAGCGATTTATTTCTGCAAAAGTAGTTTATTTTCTGCGAAAAGTGTAAATTTGTAGATTAGAAAATAAACTAAAACAACGATACCATGAAAAAACATTTGATGACAGGCTTGCTGGCACTGATGGCACTGGGAGTTTACGCGCAGGGTAACGAATGGAAAGACCCACGGGTGAATGAAGTGAACCGTCTGCCGATGCATAGCCACTATTTTGCTTTTGAAAACGAGAAAGCTGCTCAAAACACTCCTGAGCAGGCTGCTAACTACATGACCTTGCATGGCAACTGGAAGTTCAATTGGGTGGAAGATGCTGATGCACGTCCTACTGACTTCTGGAAAACTGATTATAATGACCGCGCTTGGGGCACTATGCCTGTGCCTGGCATGTGGGAACTCAATGGCTATGGCGATCCATTGTATGTGAATATTGGCTATGCTTGGAAGAATCAGTTTGATAACAATCCGCCGGAGATTCCTGTAAAAAACAACCACGTGGGCTCTTATCGTAAAGAGATAACCGTGCCCGCATCATGGAACGGCAAGCAGATTATTGCCCATTTCGGCTCAGTGACTTCCAATATCTATCTGTGGGTGAACGGACGTTTCGTGGGCTATAGCGAAGACAGTAAACTGGAGGCTGAGTTCGACCTGACGCCTTTTGTGAAGCCGGGACAGAAAAACCTCATCGCCTTCCAAGTGTTTCGCTGGTGTGACGGTACTTATTTGGAAGACCAAGACTTCTTCCGCTATTGCGGTGTGGCACGAGACAGCTACCTCTATGCTCGCAGCAAGCAGCAAATCACAGATATACGTGTAACGCCTGATTTGGATGCGCAATATCGTGATGGGCAATTAGATGTTCAGCTGACGACCAAAGGTGGGGGCACCGTAGATTTGTCGCTGGTGGATGCGGCTGGTAAGGAAGTGATAAGCCAGAGCCTGAAAGCTACCCCACAGATGAAATTGACACTCAATGTGAGCAATCCTAATAAGTGGACGGCAGAGACTCCTTATCTCTATACGCTCAAGGCTATATTGAAGAACGGAGCCAATGTAGTGGAAGTAATTCCTGTGAAAGTGGGCTTCCGCAAGATAGAAATCAAGGATGCTCAGGTATTGGTGAATGGACAGCCTGTACTCTTTAAGGGCGCTGATCGTCATGAGCTGGATCCCGATGGCGGCTATGTGATGTCAAAAGAACGTATGGTGCAGGACATTCAGATCATGAAGAAGTTCAATATCAATGGCGTTAGAACTTGTCATTATCCAGATGACTCTTATTGGTATGATTTGTGCGACCAATATGGTATCTATGTAGTGGCTGAGGCTAATCTGGAATCTCATGGCATGGGCTATGGCAAAGAAACATTGGCCATTCGTGACGATTATAAACTGGCACACATGCAGCGCAACCAGCGCAATGTGCAACGCAACTTCAACCATCCGAGCATCATCTTTTGGTCGTTAGGCAATGAGGCTGGTTATGGCGCTAACTTCGAAGCTGCTTACGATTGGGTAAAGGCGGAAGACAAAAGCCGTCCTGTACAATACGAACGCGCGGGCTATGATGGCAAGACCGATATCTATTGCCCTATGTACTTAGATTATAAGAATGCTATCAAGTATAGTGAGGATCCTGCGAAGACCAAACCGCTGATTCAGTGCGAATATGCTCACGCAATGGGTAATTCTGAGGGAGGATTTAAGGAGTATTGGGACATCATCCGTAAATACCCCAAGTACCAAGGTGGCTTTATATGGGATTTCGTTGACCAGTCCATTCGTTGGGAAAAGAATGGCAAGATGATTTATGGCTATGGTGGCGACTTTAATAAGTTTGATGCCAGTGACCAGAACTTCTGCGATAATGGTCTGATAAGTCCTGACCGTGTGCCAAATCCTCATATGTATGAAGTGGGCTATTACTACCAGAACATTTGGACAAAGCCAGTGGATATGGAGAAAGGAATCATTAGCGTCTATAATGAGAACTTCTTCCGTGACCTCTCCGACTACTACATGGAATGGACTTTATTACATAATGGCAAGGTGGAGAAGACGGGTAGAGTTGATAACTTGAATGTGGCTCCTCAGCAAACAGCTAACATCCAGCTTGATTATGGCGAAACCTGCAAACATTGCGAATGGTTACTCAATGTGAGTTATAAACTGAAACAGCGCGACGGCTTGTTGCCTGTAGGCTTTGAGGTGGCTAAGGATCAGTTGGTCATCAATCCATTCCAGGGCACAAATGTAGAGCTGAAGAACAGGGTAACTAACAATCAAGAAACCTTGAAACCTGTTATCGACAATAAAGATAAGAATTACATTATTGTAAGTGGTGAGCAGTTCAGAATGGAATTCAGCCGCCAAACGGGCTATTTGGTAAAATACCAACTTGCTGGGCAAGAGGTATTGCAGGATGGTGCTTCATTGACACCTAATTTCTGGCGTGCTCCTACAGACAATGACTTTGGCGCTCGCCTGCAGCTGCGCTATGCGGCATGGAAGAATCCAGAGATGAAACTGAAGAAACTATCGCAGGAAGAGAAAGATGGTATGGCTCTGGTGAAAGCTGAGTATGACATGGATGCTGTGAAGGCGAAGTTGGAGTTGACCTACCTTATTAATAATAAAGGAGCCGTGAAAGTTACGCAGAAACTCATCGCAGATAAGGATGCCAAGGTGGCCAACATGTTCCGTTTCGGTATGCAATTGCCTATGCCTGAAGATTATGAAACAATTGAGTACTATGGTCGTGGTCCTATAGAGAACTATGCTGACCGCAACAATAATACCTTCTTAGCCATTTATCACCAGACGGTGACGGAGCAGTTCTATCCTTACATCCGTCCGCAAGAGAATGGCAACAAGACAGATATCCGCTATTGGAAATTGACGAACCCAACGGGCAAGGGCATTCAGATAGTAGCGGAACAGCCTTTCTCTGCCTCGGCATTGCATTATACCATTGAACAACTCGATGAGGGAGAGGCTAAGCACCAAATGCACTCGCATGAGATAGAACCTGCTCATCTTACCAACCTGCTGATTGATAAGGCGCAGATGGGCTTGGGATGTATTACTAGTTGGGGCACTTTGCCTCTAGAGGAATATATGCTGCCTTATCAGGATTATGAATTTACTTTTGTCATTTCACCTGTTGATAGCAACATTGTGATAGATTAATTTAGTTATGAAATTGTAAAAAAGTGCCCTAAGAGTTGCTTTTTATACTTAGATTTGCTAATTTGCACCGCTTTTTTTACAAAGCACTTGGCGAAAGATTATAAATTTAATGATTAAATACCATGAAAGTTTATCAAACTAACGAAATTAAGAACATTGCCTTGTTAGGTAGTGATGGCGCCGGAAAAACCACTCTCACAGAGTCATTGCTCTTTGAGGGTGGTATCATAAAACGTCGCGGTAGAGTGAGTCAGAAGAACACAGTGAGTGATTATTTCCCTGTAGAGCAGGAATATGGTTACTCTGTTTTCTCCACAGTATTTCATGTAGAATATAACGGCAAGAAGCTGAATATTATCGATTGCCCGGGTAGTGATGACTTCGCTGGAGCTTATTTGACTGCCTTGAATGTAACTGATACAGCTATCCTGTTGCTTAATGGCCAGTATGGTCCTGAGGTAACTACCCAGAATCACTTCCGTTATACTGAGAAGTTGGGTAAGCCAGTGATTTTCTTGGTGAACCAGCTGGATAGCGACAAGTGCGACTATGATAACTGCGTAGAGCGCCTGCGTGAAATTTATGGTTCTAAAGTGGTACAGATTCAGTATCCGTTGAATCAGGGGCCTGATTTCAACTCATTGATTGATGTGCTGTTGATGAAGAAATATTCATGGGGCCCTGAAGGTGGTGCTCCTACTATTGAGGATATTCCTGCTTCAGAAATGGCAAAGGCTACCGAGTTGCATAACAAGTTGGTAGAGTCTGCTGCTGAGCACGATGAGACTTTGATGGAAAAATTCTTCATGGAAGAGCCATTGTCTGAAGATGAGTTGCGTCTGGGAATCCGCAAAGGTCTGGCAAGTCGTGGTATGTTCCCTGTGTTCTGCGTTTGCGCTGTTAAGGACATGGGTGTTCGCCGTCTGATGGAGTTTCTGGGCAACGTGGTTCCTTTCGTTGACGATATGCCAGCAGTGAAGAACACTGCAGGTGAGGAAGTGAAGCCAGATCCTAATGGTCCAACTTCTGTATTCTTCTTCAAGACTTCAGTTGAACCACATATCGGTGATGTACAATACTTCAAGGTGATGAGTGGTACGCTGAAAGAAGGTGATGATCTGACCAATGCAGATCGCGGCTCTAAGGAGCGCATCGCTCAGATTTACTCTCCTGCAGGTGCTAACCGCGAGAAGGTAGAGATGATGGTAGCTGGTGATATAGGTTGCACCGTGAAGCTGAAGGATGTTCGCGTAGGCAATACCTTGAACGGCAAGGACTGCGAGTATCGTTTCGACTTTATCAAGTATCCTAACTCTAAGTATTCACGCGCTATCCGTCCTGCTAACGAAGCAGATATGGAGAAGATGATGAGTTTGTTGAATCGTATGCACGAGGAAGATCCAACTTGGATTGTTGACCAGTCTAAGGAGTTGCGTCAGACTATCCTTTATGGTCAGGGTGAGTTCCACCTGCGTACCTTGAAGTGGCGTATGGAGAACAACGAGAAGATGCAGATCGTTTATGATGAGCCACGTATTCCATATCGTGAAACTATTACCAAGGCTGCTCGTGCAGATTATCGCCATAAGAAGCAGTCTGGTGGTGCAGGTCAGTTTGGTGAGGTTCACCTCATCGTTGAACCTTATACCGAGGGTATGCCTGAACCTACCGTATATAAGTTCAATGGTCAGGAATATCGTATCTCAGTTAAGAGTAAAGACGAGTATCCTTTGGAGTGGGGTGGTAAGCTGGTGTTCTACAACGCTATAGTTGGTGGCTCAATTGATGCTCGCTTCATGCCTGCTATCTTGAAGGGTATCATGTCACGTATGGAGCAGGGACCATTGACTGGTTCATACGCTCGTGACGTACGTGTTATCGTTTACGATGGAAAGATGCACCCAGTAGATTCTAATGAAATCTCATTCATGTTGGCTGGTCGTAACGCTTTCAGTGAAGCATTCCGCAACGCTGGTCCTAAGATCTTGGAACCTATTTATGATGTGGATGTGCTGGTTCCTGCTGACTATATGGGTGACGTGATGAGTGACCTGCAAGGCCGTCGTGCTATGATTATGGGTATGGATAGTGAATCAGGTTTCCAGAAGTTGAGTGCTAAGGTTCCTCTGAAGGAAATGTCATCTTACTCAACTGCTTTGAGCTCACTTACTGGTGGACGTGCATCGTTTGTAATGAACTTCTCTGGCTACGAACTTGTTCCTACTGATGTGCAGAATAAGCTTATCAAGGAGTTCGAGGAAAGCAACAAGGAAGACGAATAAACGTATATACCTTATTTATTTATATGGGGGTCGCATCGACATTTCGGAGCGACCCCCATTGTTTTTTATTATTGTTAACAGAAAAGTTCGTAAAAAATTAACAATTTACTTGCATCGTATTATTGTAATTGTTAAATTTGCTCCGTCAATGAGACAAAAAAAACAAGATATAACGCAGATATGAAAAAAACGACAATATGGATATTGGGCATCGTGATGGGGCTTTCGTTCCTTAGTCTGCTTTATCTACAGATAAGCTACATTGAAGAGATGGCTACTATGCGCAACGAGCAGTTTGACGAATCCGTCAAGCGTGCGCTGCTGGCAGCATCGAAGGATGTAGAGTCTGAGGAGGTAGACAGGTGGTTGCGTGAAGACATCTCTTCGATTGACCGTAATGCTTGGAGTCAGCGTTCTCAGAATTCCAAGACCCAATCCCAGAGTTTTACTATAACTGGTCCAGATGGTTCAAAGATTGAACTGAAGACCTTCTCGGGAGGAACTCAAGAGTTGCCCAAAGCGATGATATCTCGACGTCATGGAACAAAAACCATCCCCCAGACCTCACGTTCAATGGCTGAAATGCTGAGAAACCGCTATCTCTACCAACGCGACTTGCTGGATGAGATTGCCTGGCAGATGGTATATAATGCCGACGTGAAACCTGTTTCTGAAAGAATCAACTTCCGAAACCTTGACAATTACATCCATTCCGGCTTGGTGGACAATGGGGTGAATCTTAGCTATCACTTCAAAGTGATTGATGGTGATGGTAAGGAAGTTTATCGTTGTTCTGATTTCAATGAGAAGGGGAGTGACCAGCTATATACGCAGCCATTGTTCTTGAATGATACTCCAGCACGTATGAGTATAGTACAGGTACATTTCCCTGGTAAACGCGATTATATATTTGACTCTGTGAGTTTCATGATTCCATCAGTGGTGTTTACCCTCGTATTGCTGGTTACCTTTATCTTCACCATCTATGTTATTTTCCGTCAGAAGAAACTCACTGAGATGAAGAACGATTTTATCAACAATATGACACATGAGTTTAAGACTCCTATTTCTACCATCTCGTTGGCTGCGCAGATGCTCAATGACCCTGCCGTATCTAAGTCGCCGAGCATGTTCCAGCATATATCTGGTGTCATCAACGATGAGACCAAACGTCTGAGGCTTGAAGTAGAAAAAGTGTTACAGATGTCAATGTTCGACCATGACAAAGCAACCATGAAGCCGAAGGAGATTGATATGAATGCATTGATTGAAGGGGTAGTCAACACCTTTGCTTTGAAGGTTGAACGCTATAATGGCAAGATTGAGAGCGAACTGTTGGCAGAAGATCCTATTGTCTATGCAGACGAGATGCACATCACCAATGTTATCTTCAACCTCATGGATAATGCGGTGAAATATAAACGCGAGGATGTTGATTTGCACCTCAATGTCAAGACTTGGAATGAGGGCAAGAAACTGATGATTGCCGTGCAGGATAACGGCATCGGTATTAAGAAAGAAAACTTAAAAAAGATATTTGAAAGGTTTTACCGCGTGCATACAGGTAATCTGCACGATGTAAAAGGATTTGGTTTGGGACTGGCCTATGTGAAGAAAATCATTACAGACCACAATGGAACCATTAAGGCCGAGAGCGAACTGAATGTCGGAACTAGATTTATTATTGCATTACCTTTATTTAATATTGACTGATATGGACGATAAATTACGTATTCTATTGTGTGAGGACGATGAAAATCTGGGTATGCTACTCAGAGAGTACTTACAGGCCAAAGGCTATATTGCAGATCTCTTCCCCGATGGAGATGCAGGCTACAAGGCTTTCCTAAAGACAAAGTATGACATTTGCGTGTTTGACGTGATGATGCCAAAGAAAGATGGTTTCACGTTGGCAAAAGAGGTGCGCTCCGCCAATTCCGAGGTGCCTATCATCTTCTTGACAGCTAAGACGTTGAAGGAAGATATCCTGGAAGGTTTCAAGATCGGTGCAGATGATTACATCACAAAACCGTTCAGCATGGAAGAGTTGACATTGCGTGTTGAGGCTATCTTGCGTAGGGTAAGAGGCAAGCGCAACAAAGACAACAACACCTTCAAGATTGGTAAGTTTACTTTCGATATCCAGAAGCAGATCTTGTCGATTGATGGCGAACAGACCAAGCTTACCACAAAAGAGTCAGAACTGTTGAACCTGCTTTGCACGCATGCCAATGATGTGCTGAACCGCGATTTCGCCCTGAAGACTATTTGGATTGATGACAACTACTTTAATGCACGTAGCATGGATGTGTATATCACTAAACTTCGTAAGCACTTGAAGGCAGATCCTGCTATTGAGATTATCAATATTCACGGTAAGGGATATAAACTGATTATCCCAGAGTCTAACGAAGGCTAATCTTCTTGTGCTAAAGATAAAAATTAAGGCAGCTTCATAGAAAGCTGCCTTTTCTTTTCAAACACGATTTCGTGTGGGAAGATTAGTCTGCCAGACGTTTGTTGATAATGATGTAAATGACCAGACCTACTACCATCAGGAAGAAGAGGCCGCCCAATACACCATTGTTGTTAACGTTGCCGGTAAACTGGCAAGCAATCATGCCAATACCACCCAGCAGGATTAAAATCAGTCCCAGATTCTTTAAAAAGCCTTTCATGTGTACACTATTTTTTAATTATTATTTTATTCTGACTAAAATCAATTACAAAGAAAAGGAAAAATCTTTAACGAACGAAATAATTTCAGGTAAAAATGTAAAAAAGAGCCCAATTATTTTCGTTTTTGCCTTTTAGGCCTCTTTATTTGGCTTGCCTTGCATATTGTTAAAGATCTTTTTCAGCAAGTCCTGACCTATAGCCAATTCTTGAGGTGTGACGTTGACCAATGCTTCACGCATGGTAGCGTTTGCCACTAAGAATGCCTTCTCCTCAATAGCTTTTCCCTCAGGTGTAAGCAAAATTAGGTTGTTGCGTTTGTCGTTCTCATCGGTAATTCTTTTGGCCAGCCCTTTCTTCTCCAAACTGTCAATCAGTCTGGTCATATTAGGCTTATCCTTAAATGTGATGTTGCATAGTTCTTGTTGTGTCACCCTGTCTTTTTTCCATAACAGCGACAATACGGTTAGCTGTTCTGGTGAAATGTCGATGCCCTTCTCATTGAAGTCCATGACCAGTCGCCTGTTAATGGCTGCCGATACTCTACCGTTCAGTACTGCGAAAATCAATGTCACGTCAAAATCAAACTGCTCAATTCCTTTCATATTAGCCTTTTGTTATTATTTTATCCACAAAGATACAAAAAAAATTTGCAGTTCAAAATAAAATCCCTACCTTTGCATCCGCATTTTGCAAAACAAACATTTTATTAATTATTTAAAAGTATGAATCAATACGAAACCGTTTTCATTTTGACTCCCGTTTTGTCTGACGAACAGATGAAGGAAGCGGTAGGAAAGTTCACTGGCATCATTACCGACAATGGTGGCAAGATTGTCAATGAAGAAAGCTGGGGTTTGAAGAAACTGGCTTATCCTATTCAGAAGAAGACCACTGGTTTCTATCAGTTGGTAGAGTTTGAGGCTGATCCTACAGTGATCGCTAAGTTAGAGGTTAATTATCGTCGTGATGAGCGCGTTCTTCGCTTTCTGACATTGAAGCAGGAAAAATATGCTGCTGAGTATGCTGCAAAGAGAAGAGGTCTTAAAACTAAAAAGGAGGATTAATTATGGCACAGAATCAGAACGTTCAAGAGCAGTCTGAAATCAGATATCTGACTCCCCCTTCAGTAGATATTAAGAAGAAGAAGTACTGCCGCTTTAAGAAAGCTGGTATTAAGTACATCGACTATAAGGATCCTGAGTTCCTGAAGAAGTTCCTCAACGAGCAGGGCAAGATTCTGCCTCGCCGTATCACCGGCACTTCCTTAAAGTTCCAGCGCCGTGTTGCGCAAGCTGTTAAGAGAGCCCGTCACTTGGCTCTGCTGCCTTATGTAACTGACATGATGAAATAATAAGGAGGAGATAGTATGGAGATTATTTTGAAAGAAGATGTAATCAATTTGGGTTACAAGAACGATATCGTTAAGGTGAAGAACGGTTATGGCCGTAACTACCTCATCCCTACTGGCAAGGCTGTTATTGCTTCTCCTTCTGCAAAGAAGCAGTTGGCTGAAGACCTGAAGCAGCGTGCTCACAAGCTGGAGAAGATTAAGAACGAAGCTTTGGCTAAGGCTGAGCAGTTGAAGGATGTAAGTCTGAAGATTGCAGCTAAGGTAAGCAATACTGGCACTATCTTCGGTTCAGTTGGCGCTATGCAGGTGGCTGACGAGTTGGCTAAGCTGGGTATTGAAATTGACCGCAAGATCATCACCGTTAAGGATACAGTAAAAGAGGTTGGCAACTATGTTGCAAATGTTCAGTTGCACAAGGAAGTGAAGGTAGAAATTCCTTTCGAAGTTGTTGCTGAGGCTGAAGAAGCTTAATATTCCCTCAAATATATTCTTTAAGAAGGCTCTGCATTGTGCAAGGCCTTCTTTTGTTTTTCGCCTACTACGGGTAGAGCGGCCTTCTACTACGGGAAGACGGACTGTCTTCCCGTAGTAGATTTTATCCCTCCTTCTGTCCCAATATCTCCACTCATTTGTCGTGGTATTTGTTATGGGGTTATTCCAGTGCCTCCTATGGGTTGTTGCAAGGCTTGCCAAGGGTCGTCGCAAAGTCTTCCATTACCCACCGCAGTATCTCCTTTACCCCCATAGCAGATACTGCGACGAGTGATAGAAAATACTCTAGCCAGTGATAGTAGGCAGTAAAACAAATAGGCGGGGCATATGCCTCGCCTATTGTTCTTCTTTGACATTATTATCGATAATGTCAAGAGATGAGATTACTTGTTCTCACCCAACTGCTTCTTTGCAGCATTTGCAGCATCGTCAATGGCTTGAATAGCCTTGTCCTTAGCAGCGTTAGTAACCTCTTCTGCCTTGTCTTTGGCAGCCTGCTTCAGCTCTTCACCTGCCTGCTTAGCAGCATCCTTAACCTCTACAGCTTTGTCAGCAGCAGCCTCAGAAGCAGCAGCTGCTACAGCTGCAACAGAGTCCTTCAGATTCTGTGCGGCCTTGGTTGATTCTTCATTGTTTGCTTTGTTACCTCCGCATGATGCGAGAGATACGGCTACGATAGTAGCTACGAATAATACAATCTTTTTCATAGTTCACTTGCTTTATAAAACTAATAACTAATACTTTATTTGTGTTTATGAGTGAGTAAGAATAGCTTCTTCACTCAAAAAACGATGCAAAGATACTATCTTTTAATATACGTTGTTCTCTAAAAATAGGAAAAATGCATTTTTTGCAGTAATTTTGCAATGCGTTATTGAGATTAATTATGACAGATAACCAGATATTCCAAGATAAAAAGGCGGTATACTATACTTTGGGCTGCAAACTGAATTTCTCGGAAACGGCAACCATTAATAAGTTGCTGCAAGAGGCGGGCATAAGGAATGCGCGCAGGGGAGAAGAGGCAGACCTGTGTATCGTAAACACCTGCTCAGTGACTGAGGTGGCTGATCGTAAATGTCGTCAGGCCATACATCGTCTGCACAAACAACACCCTCATGCTTTCATGGTGGTGATGGGATGCTATGCGCAACTGAAACCGCAGACGGTGGCAAGCATACCAGGCGTAGATGTGGTACTAGGTGCTGAGCAGAAGAAAGATTTGCTGAAATATCTGGGTGATTTGTCTAAACATAGTGACGGGGGCGAGACCTTCACTTCACCATTGAAAGATATCCGTTCGTTTGCACCATCGTGCTCACGTGGTAACCGTACTCGCTATTTCCTGAAAGTACAAGATGGATGTAACTATTTCTGTACATATTGTACCATCCCCTTTGCTCGTGGCAGAAGTCGTAACGGTAGCATTGCCTCATTGGTGGAAGATGCTCGTAAGGCTACTCATGAGGGTGGCAAGGAAATTGTGATTACGGGAGTGAATATAGGCGATTTCGGCCAGACTACGGGTGAGAGCTTCCTGGATTTGATCAAAGCATTGGATGAGGTAGAGGGTATTGAACGCTATCGTATCTCTTCAATAGAGCCAGACTTGCTGACGGATGAAATTATAGACTTCGTTGCGCACTCCAAACATTTTATGCCACATTTCCATATCCCTCTGCAATCGGGATGTGATGAGGTGCTGAAACTGATGCACCGCCATTATGACAGGGATTTGTTCGCTCATAAGATTGAACGCATCAAACAACTGATGCCTCATTGCTTCATTGGTGTGGATGTGATGGTGGGCACCCGTGGTGAGAAGGATGAATACTTTGAGGATTCCTATCAGTTTATCAAGGGCCTGGATGTAACGCAGCTGCATGTGTTCAGTTATTCTGAGCGCCCTGGGACGAAGGCTTTGTTGATTGACTACGTGGTGCCTCCACAGGTAAAGCATGAACGCAGTCAGCGTCTATTGGAGTTGTCGGATGAGAAGACGCATGCCTTTTATCAACGCTTTGTAGGTCAGGAAATGCCTGTGTTGTTGGAGAAATCGAAAGCCGGACAGCCCATGCATGGATTTACTCCTAATTATATACGCGTAGAAGTAGAGAACCATCCTGAGTTGGATAACCACATTGTGATGGTGAGCTTGGGTGAGATGAACGAGGCAGGTGACGCCTTGAAGGGGAGGATATTATTATGATTCATGGTCAACGACTGAGTTATTGGTTTGTTTATGCTTGCATGCATCTACTGGCTTTGCTACCTTTCCGTGCTTTGTATGTACTATCAGACTGTCTGTACGTGCTGCTTCGATATATAGTGTGTTATCGGAAAAAGGTGGTGCGTACTAACTTGCAGAACTCTTTCCCAGAGAAGAGCAAACGTGAGTTGCGTGAGATTGAGCGTAAGTTTTATCATTACATCTGTGACTATATTGTTACAGAGGTGAAGTTGGCACGTATTACAGCACAGGACATCATCGAGCGTATGAGCTATGACAATTTTGATGTCTTTAGCGATAGGATAGAGGAGGGCAGGGGTATTGCATTATTGATTCCTCATTATGGAAACTACGAATGGCTGATTAACCTGAAGCTTTTCGTACCCAGTGAATACCAGATTCTACACGTATATAAACCATTGCATAATCCATATCTTGACGAGATGTTGAAACAAATGCGTTCGAGATTCGGAGGAGTAAATGTGGCAAAACATGCTACGGTGCGTACATTGATAAAGATGCACAAAGACGGTGACACTTTCGGCGTGGGCTTCATTACCGATCAGTCACCCAACAAGACCGAAGCGAATTACTGGACCACCTTCCTGAACCAAGATACGGTGTTTATGGATGGTGCCGAGAAACTTTCGAAGATGTTTGACATGAGCGTGCTCTATGCTGATATCCATTATGTAAAGCGCGGCTATTGGCAGGTGCATTTTGATGTGATAACTGACCATCCCCAAAGAACAGAGGAGGGTGAGATTACAGAGGCTTTTGCCAGGAAGCTGGAACAAACTATCCGTCGTGATCCTCCTTATTGGTTCTGGAGTCACAAACGTTGGAAAATAAAGAAAAATGGATAAGGTTGCAGTAGTAATATTGACTTGGAATGGTAGCCAAATGCTGCGTTCGTTCTTGCCTTCAGTGCTTAGGTGCAGTGAAGGTGATGCAAAAGTGTATGTGGCAGACAATGGTTCTGAGGATGATACGTTGAGAGTACTGGCTGATTCTTTTCCTTCAGTAAAGGTTATTCGGTTAGATAAGAACTATGGCTTCGCAGAGGGCTATAATCGTGCTTTGCAAGAGGTAGAAGCCGATTATGTGGTGTTGCTGAATTCTGATGTTGAGGTAAAGGAGCATTGGCTCGCGCCCTTAGTGTCATTTATGGATGCCCATCCAGAGGTGGCGGCTTGTCAACCAAAGATAAAGAGCTGGCGCCATCGTGCTCGTTTTGAGTATGCGGGTGCAGCAGGAGGATTCCTCGATCGTTATGGTTATCCTTTCTGTCGTGGCCGTATCTTCAATACCGTAGAAGAAGATGAAGGGCAGTATGATACTCCATCACAAGTTTTTTGGGCAACAGGTGCATGCTTGTTTATTCGTTTGAAGGATTATCTGGATGCAGGAGGACTAGATGCTCGTTTCTTCGCTCATATGGAGGAAATTGATCTTTGTTGGCGGCTCAATATCAGGGGGCGACAGGTGTGGTGTATCCCACAAAGTGAGGTTTATCACGTGGGGGCAGCTACGTTGAAGCGTGAGAACCCTCGCAAGACTTTCCTTAACTTTCGCAATAATCTTTTGATGCTTTATAAGAACTTGCCAGATGACAAGTTGAAGTCTGTCATGCGCAGGCGTTGTTTCCTTGACTACTTGGCTGCATTTTCTTTCTTTCTGAAAGGTCAGTTCCCTAATGCCTGGTCTGTATTTCAGGCTCGCAGGGCTTACCACCAGATGCGCCCTGATTTCTTTATTTCTCGTAACATGAATATGTTGGCAGCTGCTGAACACCCGGCACATACTCTTTGGAATAAAAGTATCCTCTGGGTATATTATGCTCAGGGAAAGCGTGAGTTCGCTAAGTTGTCAAACTGAAAATTATGGTAACACCAGATGGACGGCAGCACTATGGAGGTCAGCTGCCATAGGTGGGTTAAGCTTTTCTAGCAGGATATCAACTGAAGTTATTGCTGGGAAATTATCTAAGAGGCGGTTGGCAATACGGCCAGCGACGTGTTCCAAAAGGTTAGAGCGTTGTTGCATCTCGGCTTTCATCACTTCATATACCTCGGCATAGTTTACTGTATCTGCGACATCATCGGTTTGCATGGCAGAAGTGATATCAACCTCAAGAATAAGGTTGACAACAAATTCATTGCCCACCACGGCTTCTTGGGGAAGAACGCCGTGGTAAGCAAAGAAATGTATGTCCTTCAAGATGATTTCACTCTTCATAAGCATCAGTCTCTACCAGATTTTTCTATCAAGTTGATAATTTTGTCATTCAGGATATCAGACTGCAACAAGTCCTCTAGAGTGAGGTGCATGCGGTAGCGCCAGTAGTGCTTTACGATAGCTGGAATGTTGATGCGTTCATCCTGTCCATCTGGCAAACGGACATTTCCGTCGATAGAGAGCCAATCTTGTAAAGATGGTACGCAGAGCATTGACTTGCCTTGCAGATGTGCACTTATTATCTCTTCACAGATCTGTGGAGTGGCTGTTGATGGTGCGAAACCTTTCTTCCCCATCACAAGGTTATAGTAACGTTGCGTAATCTGAGGATCTTCCTCCCACCAGCCTCGTAAAGTTGACATATCATGTGTAGAGACTGTGCAGACAGAGCGGTATGGATAATGAGCAGGATCACCAAATTCTGTGCCCAGTTCTTTCGGCATACGCTGTATCTCTAATGAGAGGATGCGCAAATCATTCATTACAGAAGGTACACAATCAGGTATCATACCTAAGTCCTCACCACATACCAACATGTTGGTGCATTGAGTGAGCTGAGGCAGCTTCTTCATTGCCTGCTCACGCCAGAAGTCGTTGTGACGCTGGTAGTAATAGTGGTTATAGAGATTGGTGAATGCTTGTTTCTCTTCATTGCTCAATGTCTGGAAAATATAGTCATTCTGAACACTGATGCGTGGATGGAAACGATTGGCATCTTGGCGATCGCGTAAGAATAATACATCACTAATGAGGCTATACAGCCCTTCGCGAATCTTCACGCTGTTCTCATCGGTTTTTCCAATGAAGTATGCTTCTACCTGACGTTGGGTAGCAAACTCAGACTTCATGCTATAGATTTCATAGGCATCTGTTGGCTTCAGGAAGGTCTGTTTTACATACTCTGTGTGTTCTCCAAAGATATCTCTTAAGAAACGCTCGTGGATGTAAGGTTTGGTGAAGAAGTCTTCGTTAAATCGTAGACCGAAGCTCTCGATTTCTTCTTTCGTCATAGGCAAAGATGGAACAAACTGGCCCAACAACCCGTGAACGGCATGACTTGGCATTTCCCAGATACGGAAGAAGCCTAAGATATGGTCGATGCGGTAGGCGTCAAAATATTCGCTCATCTTGCGAAAACGCTTCATCCACCATGCATAGTTGTCTCTCTCCATTACATCCCAGTTATAGGTTGGGAAACCCCAGTTCTGGCCATTTACAGAGAAATCATCAGGTGGAGCGCCTGCCTGACCGTTAAGGTTAAAGTAATAAGGCTCTGTCCATGCCTCCACACTGTTGCGGCTGATGCCGATAGGAATGTCGCCCTTGAGGACCACCCCCTGTTTGCGGGCATGTTTACTTGCTGCTGCTAACTGGCGGTCTAAATGATACTGAATGAAATAGTAGATGGCTATCTCAGGGAATATCTTGCTGTCACTGCTGCATAGATTGGCAATCTCCTGGGCATTGTATTCTTGGTACTTTGGCCACTCGCGGAAATTAGGCGTACCATATTTATCACGCAAGTAGCTGAAAGCTGCATATGGAACAAGCCAATTCTGGTTGTTCAGGAAGAAAGTAGTGAACTCTATTGACTTCATGGTCGCTTCGCCATCTTGCTTGAACAACAACTTGTAATACTCCCACTTTGCGTTGTTCACTGCCTCATAGTCAATCTGAGGTAATTTGTTCAGTTTCTCTCTCAACTTGTTGAAGCTGGCTTGTTTCTTCGCATCTTTCAACTCACCCATCTGTCGAAGATCGGCATACATGGGGTGGATAGCGTAGATGGATATGCTATTGTATGGATAAGAGTCTGTCCAGGTCTTGGTGATGGTTGTGTCGTAGATTGGTAGAATCTGAACCATTTTCTGGCGCGTTTTGGCAGCCCAGTCAATCATTAGTTTCAAGTCGCCGAAATCTCCCACACCAAAACTCCCTTCTGATCGGAGTGAGAAGATTGGCACAGCCACACCAGCACCTTTCCATGGGAGAAGATTGAACATAGCGTAACGGTCACCATAAACTATAGTCCCTTTCTCATCCAACTC
Organism: uncultured Bacteroidales bacterium; assembly: GCA_902775375.1. Taxonomy (GTDB): domain Bacteria; phylum Bacteroidota; class Bacteroidia; order Bacteroidales; family Bacteroidaceae; genus Bacteroides. The sequence goes on from CACYLU010000006.1 coordinate 111,847, forward strand.
AGGTTCAGTTATCAAACGGTTGGGATTGTCTTCCCATCCCAAGAACTCATTGGTCTTGACATCTGTCAGTACGAACTTATATTCTATGGGGAAGTGTAGCTTATTGACATCCACTTCAACTTGCCATTCAGGGTAGTAGGTGTCGCTCATTACCATCGCTTTTTGTGGATTCCAGTTACCGAAGACTTCCTGGTTGCCACAGATAGCAAGGCGAACGCTTGGCTTGGTTGGCATATATGCTTTAATAACGATACCCTTTGCTGGGGTTGGTAGGCCCAGATTACGCTTGTTATGTGCTGTCCATGCTTCTGTAAAAGCAGACGAATACATATAACTGTTCTCTGGCAAGTCTTTCCAACTGTCCATCAGAGTATATACCTTTCCCTTTAGATTATGGGCATGAAGTACCCTGGGGAAGGCGTGCCATTCCTCGCGTACGATTTCTTTGCCACGGCCAATCAGGTAGTGGTACTTGATAAGTTTGGTTGAACTAACTTTAATTTCCAACTCGGCAGACCATTTGATGCCGTCTGTCGTTGTGAGGGCTACAGCCTGCTCAATGTTTTCATTACCAAGTTCGGGTATGTTACCCACAACTCTAACTTCTTCACCCCAAAAGGTGCGGTATTCGATATTAAATTTAAGTATCATAAAAACACAATAGCTACAATTGATTATGCAATTATATTAATTATTTTGCAAAATCTTGCAGCTATTGCGAAGATATTTTAATGTGTGTGTAAAAAAATCGAAAAACAGAGGTTAGCCACATCTTGATGCTCCACAGGTAGTGCATATCAAGCAACCTTCCTGATAGACCAGCGTCTCATTTCCACAGTTGGGGCACTTCTGCCCTTTGGCTGCTGTGCCATCGGCAATGTATTTCTTCAAGGCTCTTTCCACTCCGTTTTTCCAAGTATTGATGTTCTCACTGTCGAGTTCTAGCTGACCAACCAGTCGAATTACACGATCGATAGGCATTCTATAGCGCAGCACACTTGATATCAATTTTGCGTAATTCCAGTACTCTTTGTTGAATTTCTCGGAGAGGCCTTCTATCGTCACTTTGTAACCACGTTTGTTTTCGAACTGGAAGTCATATCGCTTGTTACCGTTCTCGTCAACATTCTTGATGATATAGCCGCGTGAGATGGTCTTTGGCAGCATGATACCTTCATCGTCGTCCAGCACACCAGTAAAGATCTCATAAGGATAGCCATCGAGCAAACCTACGAATGCCACCCATTTCTCTTTGTTGTTCTGGAATTTCACTACATCGGCTTCTAGTATTTTAGGGCGTACCTCCACAACGGCAGGTTGGATGCATGGCATTTCTTTCTTTTCATCTTTCTCTTCCTTCTTGGTTGAGAGTAACACACCTGCACGTGAACCGTCACGATAGACAGTGCATCCTTTGCAGCCACAACGCCACGCCTCGACATACAAGTTATTTACTAATGCTTCATCAACGTTGTTTGGTAAATTGATGGTTACACTGATGCTGTGATCTACCCATTTTTGTATGCGTCCCTGCATTTTTACCTTCTGTATCCAGTCAATGTCGTTAGAGGTAGCTTTATAATAAGGAGATTTTTCAACCATTGCGTCCAGTTCCTCTTGAGAATAACGCTTATCCAGTTCATAACCGTTTACTTGCATCCAAGTCTTAAACTTAGGGTGGAATACGATGTATTCTTCGAATGCGTCTCCTGTTTCATCAACAAAGTCAACATGCACATTGGTATCGTTGGGATTCACCTTGCGACGACGTTTGTAGACAGGCATAAATACTGGTTCAATGCCTGAAGATGTTTGTGTCATCAGACTGGTTGTGCCAGTAGGTGCGATGGTGAGGCAGGCAATGTTGCGTCGTCCGTATTTCTTCATATCTTCATAGAGAGCAGGGTCAGCTTCAGCTAAGCGTTTTATGAATGGATTGTTCTCCTCACGCTTGTAGTCGAAAATTTCGAACGCACCACGTTCTTTTGCCATCTCTACAGATGAGCGGTATGCATTGAGCGCCAGTATTTGGTGTACTTTTACTGAAAAGTCTATAGCTTCTTCAGTGCCATAACGAAGCCCCATAGCGGCAATCATATCACCTTCTGCAGTGATGCCTACTCCCGTACGACGTCCCATGCCACTCTTCTTATATATCTTTTCCCACAGCTCCAACTCAGTATGTTTCACATCTTCATCCTCTGGGTCGCTCTTCACCTTTTGCAGAATCAACTCAATCTTTTCCAGCTCAAGGTCAATGATGTCATCCATGATGCGTTGTGCCAACTGGACATGCTGCTTGAATAGGTCAAAGTTGAAATAAGCATCTTTGGTAAATGGGTTTACCACATACGAGTACAGATTGATGGCCAACAGACGGCATGAGTCGTATGGGCACAAAGGAATCTCACCACAAGGGTTGGTAGCCACCGTACGAAATCCTAAGTCAGCATAGCAATCAGGAATAGATTCACGCAGAATGGTGTCCCAAAACAAAACACCAGGCTCGGCAGATTTCCATGCGTTGTGCACAATCTTTTTCCATAAGGTGCTCGCATCTATCTCTTTTTTTACCTTAGGCTCTTCACTGTTGATGGGATATTGTTGTATGTAAGGTTTGCCATCTACGGCTGCTTGCATAAACTCATCGTCTATTTTTACAGATACGTTAGCACCTGTGACTTTGCCTTCTGTCATCTTGGCATCGATGAATGCCTCAGCATCAGGATGTTTAATAGCTACTGTCAGCATCAAGGCACCACGACGCCCATCTTGTGCTACCTCGCGGGTAGAGTTGGAGTATCTCTCCATAAAAGGTACGAGACCTGTTGAAGTTAGAGCTGAATTCTTTACGGGAGAACCTTTCGGACGGATGTGCGACAAGTCGTGACCTACACCACCACGACGTTTCATCAACTGTACCTGCTCTTCGTCAATCTTAAAAATAGCACCATAGGAATCGGCTTCACCATCAACACCTACTACGAAACAGTTAGATAATGACGCAATTTGGAAATTATTGCCAATGCCTGTCATCGGACTGCCTTGGGGTACGATATATTTGAAATGATCCATCAGATCATGCAGCTCTTGAGCACTTAGTGGATTAGGATATTTCTTTTCCACGCGAGCCAGTTCGTTGGCGATACGCCAATGCATGTCCTCTGGTGATTCTTCATAGATATTGCCAAATGAATCTTTTACTGCATACTTGTTTACCCACACACGGGCGGCAAGTTCGTCTCCTTCGAAGTATTTCAACGACGCTTCGAAAGCTTGTTCGTAGGTATAAGTTTGTTTCTCCACGGTATAAGCTTAGAAATAAATTATGTTATTTGTTCTTTAATGCGATGCGGATTTCTTCCAATTCTTCGTGGAAGTTCTTATCAACCTCTTCTAGTTCCTTGATGGTTTTGAAGGCGTGCAGTACAGTAGCATGGTCTCTGTTGCCAATGAGTTTACCGATGCGTGCTGTTGAGAAGTCTGTGTTGTCTTTAGCAAGAAACATGGCAATCTGCCTTGCTTGAACAACTTCGTGCTTACGCGATTTGGTCTGTATAGAAGCTGTATCCAGTCCGTAATGCTTGCATACTGTTTCTACGATATCGTCGATGGTAATCTCTTTCTCTTCCATGTATGACAACTTCATAACGGTTTGTCTGGCCAATTCTAAGTCTATATCCTTATTAAATATGGTAGCTTGGGCCATCATGGAGATAGCGATACCTTCTAAATCTCTAACACTGTCTTTTACATGTTCTGCCACAAAGTCAATCACATCTTCAGGGAATTCCCAACCATCACGTTGTACTTTGCTACGCAAGATATCTTTGCGCAATTCGAGTGATGGCTTTTCCAATTCTGCTACCATGCCCCATTTGAAACGTGTAACCAGTCGGTCTTCCAGACCTTGAAGTAACATGGGAGCCCTATCGGCAGTCATTACTAATTGCTTGCCATTTTGGTGCAATTGGTTGAATATATAGAAAAATGTGTTCTGTGTTTTCGTGCTTCCGGCAAATTCTTGGATGTCATCGATGATCAGTACATCAATGGTCTGATAAAAGTTGATGAAATCATTCAATGTATTGTTTCTTACGGAGTCGGTGTACTGCACTTTAAATAAATGCGCTGAAACATAGAGTACACGGGTAGAAGGCTTCAACTCCTTAACCTTCAAACCAATGGCATTAGCCAAATGGGTCTTTCCCACGCCAGAGTTGCCATAAATGAAATAAGGATTAAATGTCTTTCCGGGTGCCTTCGCTACTGCTTCAGCTACACTACGTGCCAGCTTATTACTTATACCTTCAATAAAAGTTTCAAAGTTGCATTCTGGATTCAGGTGTGGATCCAGTTCGCTAACGACGCTCTGTGGTAATCCTTTATTGATAATAGGCTTTACTTGCTGAGGCAAAATAGTACGCTGGGTGGACTTGTATTCAAGGGTAGTTTGGCTCTCCTGGTCTACCATTACTTGGTATTCCAAATTAGTACCTTCTCCGAAATACTTATACAACACCTTTCTCATCAGATCCAAGAACCGTTCTTCCAGAAATTCATAATAATACTGGCTCGGTACGCTGATGTGTAGGGTGCTGTTCTCGTATTTCAATGGTACAATAGGAGCGAACCATGTCTGAAATATCAACTCACTGACATTATCCTTAATGGCTTGCAAACATTTTGACCACTGAGCGGTAAAATCTACACTTTGAATACTATGTTGACCTTGTTTCGTCATTTGCTTTTTTCCACGAGTACAAAGTTGAGCATCTTTTTTCAAAATAACAAATGACTTTTTTTGTTGGAAAAATAATACAAACTACAAAATATTATGTTTCAGTAGTTTGTAGTTTGGGTGTTTGTATAGTATGTGTTTAACCCTCTTGATTTTTTGTATTAGTTTGAACAACAGCTGTTTCCTAATTTCTTTTTTCAAATAATTTTCTTCCTCCTGCCTTCATGAGGGAGTTTTGTATGTTCCTTTGTTTAATTAGTTTTGCATCTATTCAAATTACCCTTGAAATGCCAAAAATCTATTTAGATAAAATCTAAATTAAGGCTTTTCTGCTTTGTCTTTTTTGCCAAATACGGAGAAGTGAACATAGCGTTTTGGATGGTTTTGTAGATCATTTAACAGATTGGCCGCATTGATGGCAGTTTGGTTCAAGTTGTTGTATAGCGATGGATCGTTTAGAAGCAAGCCAACTGTATTATCCTGTCGCTCCAGCTTGGCCGTTATTTGTTGTACATTGGCTAGGGTTTCGTCTACCTTATTCATTGTAGCTGCATAGTCAATTTGCTTGAGGTTACCGCTAATGGTCGCGAAATTATCTCCAATCTCATTCAACTTACCTGTCAGTTGTGGGATGTCATCACGTATCATGCGCTCCAGCTGACGGCTATTGTTGTTGAGGCTAGCAGTTAGATTCTCTATGTTGTGCAGGGTAGCAGGTATGGCAGGGTCGGCTAACAACATATTCAGCGAAGACATGATAGAATCGAGTTTAGGCAATATTTTTTCTAGAGTAGGTATCATAGCAGCTGCTTTGCCCATAGCCCCTGCATTGACACTCCCCATCAGAGTATCGCCATAATTCATCTTCTCACGAGGATTGTTAGCCAACAGTAGATTCAGCTTGACATTCCCTAACAGATCACTTTGCAATTCAGCTGTTGAGCCTTTAGGAATGCGCAATGAAGGATCAACATCAATCTGAGTCACCACCTTGCCAGGATGTACATAGTCATATTTCAAATCGCTTACGATACCTACTTTGAACCCGTCAGCAAATACTGGACTTGATTTGGCTAGTCCATTAATGTTCTCAAACTGTACATAGAAGTACTTGGTGGGTTCGAAGAGGTTTACACCTTTCAAGTAGTTAATACCATATATTAATAAGAACAATGCAATAACACCGACAATTCCTATTTTAACTTCTTTGTTGAATCCTTTCATAATAGTTTTCTTTATTTCTTATTTCTCATAAACTCTTTGATGGCTTCATTTACATTCACTTTCTTATCATTCTTGAAAGCAATGATAAAGGCATCTTTGAATTTGGTAGTTACAGACTTAAGCTTGCTTCTCACCGCATTGTAATCGGTTGAAGCACCATATGTATATTTATATGTACCATTCTCCACATAATAATCTACAGGTTGTAGCCCCTTCAAACGCTTGTCGTTGCTGCTGAGTTTTGCAGAAGCTGTGAGGAACTGAATCTTAAACACAGGAGCATCAGTTTTATTGCCTCCAACCTTTGTGGTAGCAGGCTGCTTTGTAGAAGTTGCTTTCGAATACTCAGATTTAGAAGCAGTAGACTTCTGTTGGATATTTTTGGTAGATTCAGTTTTCTCTGCCGAGGCTTTTGGTGTAGGCTTAACATTAGCAATAGGTTTCACTTCCTCATCATCGGCAATAACCTTTGAAGCAGGGGTGTTATTCACACTCGCCTCACGTGCTTGTTGTTCAGTCTTGTAAGCTAGAAAAGCATTGAAAATGCTATTGGCCATTGAGCTGCTACCTTCCTCGCTAGCGAGGTATTTTTCTTCTGCAGGAGTTGATATGAACCCCAATTCTACCAACACGCTGGGCATTGAAGTCGCTCTCAGAACTAGAAACCCTGCTTGATGAACTCCACTATCCACTCGTTTGCTGTTGCTCTTGAATTGTTGTTGGATCATTGAAGCAAAGTGTACGCTCTGTGACATGAACTGGTCTTGCATGAACTCAAAGATGATATACGATTCTGACGAATTGGGGTCAAAACCAGCATAGCGGGTTTTATAGTCATCTTCGTACAAAATCACAGCATTCTCTCGCTTTGCCACATCTAGGTTGGCAGAACTACGAGCTAAACCTAATGTCCAGGTGGAGGCTCCTCTCGCCGTATGATTATTTGCAAGCGCATTGGTGTGTACGGAAATAAAGAGATCAGCCTTTGCTTCGTTCGCAATTTCTGCCCTGCGGTTCAGGTTTACAAATACATCCGTTTTGCGGGTATATATCACCTTTACATCATTGCACTTTCCCTCTATTAGTTTACCTAGTTTTAATGCCACTTTGAGGTTGATGTTCTTTTCTTTGGCAGTTTTGCCAACAGCTCCTGAGTCATGTCCGCCATGCCCAGCATCTATCACTACCACAAAATCTTTGGCAGCTGCAGTTAGGTAGCAACAACAAAGCAACCAGATAATGCCTAATATGTGTTTATATGAAGCCATATTTTAATTTGCACTGCAAATTTAATTCAAAAATACTGAATTCTTGCTTTATTGCTTATGTTTTATCTCTAACATTTGTATTTTTGCACAAAATTTAAGAGAAAATGGACACAAAATTGTTCCCTTATACCATAATAGATAAGTATTATCCAGAGGATAATCAGTTGAGGCATATCTTACTGACACATAGTATACAGGTTGCGAAGAAGGCCTTACAATTAGCTGATAACCATCCCGAGCTCCAGCTTGACCGTCAATTCTTGGAGGAGGCTTCATTATTGCACGATATTGGCATATTCCTTTGCGATGCACCAGGTATACAGTGTTTTGGTAGCTATCGCTACATCTGCCATGGTTACTTGGGCGCGGAATTAATGCGGCGTGAAGGTTGTGAACGCCATGCTTTAGTATGCGAGCGACATACGGGGGCAGGCCTTTCTCTATCACAAATTGAAGCACAAGACCTTCCTATACCTCACCGAGATATGTTGCCTATAAGTATGGAAGAACAGGTGATTTGCTTTGCCGATAAGTTTTTCTCCAAGACAAAACTTGCTGAAGAAAAGTCTGTTGAACAGGCGCGCAAGAGTCTGCTTAAGTTCGGCGAAGAGGGCGTGGAGCGATTTGACCGTTGGTGTCAGATGTTCCTCTAAGAACTAAAAAACCGTTAAAAGTGCGAGATTTATTCATTTAATTACTATTTTTGTACGTTTATGGGTCATTGTGGCCGAGCGTATTTTTAGATAAACGATTGAGATTTAGAGTCATCATATTGTTTTTGCTACTTGTGACATTCGTCTTCTGCTCATTGGATGCGAGTGCGCAACGTCGTCGTAATACTCGTGTGTCTCCTCTTTCTTCTGAGGCGGCAACTCAAACGTTGCCTTCTGACTCACTAGCCATTGATTCCTTAGAGCTTGATTCTATGGTGACCGACTCCTTGGCTGTTGATAGTGTCCCATCACGTAAGGAATCTATTACAGCTCCTGTCGATTTTGAAGCTGCTGACTCTATTGTCTTTACTCAAAACGGTTTTGCCCACTTGTATGGTGAGGGTAAGGTAACTTACGAGCAAATTAATTTGGCTGCCGATGTTATCTCGATGAATATTGACAGCACCACCGTCTATGCCTATGGGCGTGAAGATTCTTTGGGCGTGGTACAAGGAAAGCCTGTCTTTACTGAGGGAGAGACGCCCTATGAAACCAATCAGATACGCTATAACTTCACCAGTAAGAAAGGTATCATCAGTAATATTGTAACCCAGCAGGGTGAGGGTTATGTCATAGGAAACAACGCCAAGAAGGGTGCCAATGATGAGATTTATCTCAAACAGGGTATCTACACCACTTGCGAGAACCACGACCATCCGCATTTCTATATGCAGATGACTTATGCTAAGGTGCGCCCAAAGAAGAATGTGGTGACGGGTCCTGCCTATCTGGTGGTAGAAGATGTACCGCTTCCCATCGCAGTGCCATTTTTCTTCTTCCCATTCAATAGCACCTATTCGTCAGGTATTCTGATGCCTACCTATATGGATGACTCCAACCGAGGGTTCGGTTTAACTAACGGTGGATACTATTTTGCCATCAGCGATAAGATGGACCTTGCCTTGCGTGGTGATATCTTCACCAGGGGCTCGTGGCGTGTAGAAGCTACCACCAATTATGTGAAACGTTACAAGTATTCTGGAAACTTCCAGGCTAGCTATCAAGTGACAAAGATGGGTGATAAAGGGTTGCCTGACTTTTCTGAGTCTAAAGACTTCAAGATTGTCTGGTCTCACCGCCAGGATGCAAAGGCAAATCCAAACACGACATTTACTGCAAGCGTAAATTTTTCTACAAGTAGTTATGAAAAAACCAATGTCGGCAACCTGTATAATGCCCAGGCAATGGCACAAAATACTAAGACTTCAAGTGTGAGCTACTCGCGCAACTTTCCTGATCAAAAACTTAACATCTCGCTGACCACCAACATTGCGCAAACCACACGTGATTCGTCTGTTTCTATCACTTTGCCCGATTTAAACATTGCGCTTTCTACTATATTCCCATTCAAACGCAAGCATCCTGTGGGCAACGAACGTTGGTATGAGAAAATATCCATGCGATATAGTGGACGCTTCTCTGCCAGCATCAATACTAAAGACAACCTTATCTTCAAAAAGAGCTATATCAAGGACTGGCGCAACGGAGCGAAACACGATATTCCTGTCAACGCTACGTTCACGTTGTTCAAATATTTCAACGTAACGCCTAACTTTAGCTATACTGAGCGCTGGTATACTCAGAAAATAAAGAAAGATTGGGATCCAGTAGAACAGCAAGTGATCAACACCGATACAATCTATGGCTTCCACCGTGTGTACAACTATACAGGTGGCATCAGTGTCAACACTAAGGTATATGGTATGTATCAGCCCATGTTTATGAAAAAGAAGCAGATACAAATCCGTCATATCATTACGCCTGAGGTTTCGCTGAATTTTAATCCAGATTTTGGTTCTTCCCGCTATGGCTATTATGACAGCTATGTGCGTCGTGACCTGAACGGTACGCCTCGTGATACGGTGGTGTATTCTATGTATGAGGGGGCGTTGTTCGGAGTTCCTGGCAGGGGTAAGAGTGGCGTAGCGAGTTTCCGTCTCAGCAATAACCTTGAGATGAAATACCGCGACAAGAACGACAGCATCAAGAAAGTAAGCCTTATTGACGAACTGGGTTTCGGTATTTCTTACAACTTTGCAGCTAAAGAAAAGCCGTGGAGCGATTTGTCGATGAACCTCCGAATGAAGATTACGAAGAACTATACCTTCAGCATGAGTACTTCGTTTGCTACCTATGCTTATGACTTCGACAAGAATGGCAATGTCATTGTGGGCAATCGCACAGAATGGTCGTATGGTCGCTTTGGACGATTCCAGGGTTATGGCACCTCGTTCAACTATACCCTTAACAACGAAACTTTCAAGAAACTCTTTGGCAAGAAAGACAGAGATAATGACGATGGGCGAGGCCCCGATACTTCCCCTGATAGTGATGATGACTCTGACCTTGACGATGATGCACCGCAACCTAAGCGTAAGGTACAAGCGGCTACTGATGGTGATGGCTATCAGAAGCCTAATATACAGTGGTCAGTCAACCTCAGCACAGGCTTCAATATACGTGAAGACCGTACTAAACCTATCAATAAGCGGACCATGCGTTATCCCTATAAAATTAGTTTGAATGCCTTGAATATCAATGGTAACCTCAAACTGACGAATAAGTGGATGATGAATTTCAATACGGGCTACGATTTTGAGACCAAGAAGATTGTGCAAACCTCATTCAACATCAGTCGCGACTTGCACTGCTTCACTATGACGGCTGCCATCTCTCCTTTTGGACAGTACAAATACTATAATTTCACTATTCGTGCTACAGCCAGCATCTTGCAAGACCTTAAGTGGGATCAGCGCAGTAATACGACAAGTAATATCCGTTGGTATTGATCTCTGGTTGCAGATATTGCCATATAGGTGGCGAAAGCCTCCTAACTATCGTTGCAAAGTCTCCTATTTGCTGTTGGAAAGTTTACTATCCCCCGTCGCAGTATCCGCCCAGAGTCGTCGCAATATCTTCTATGGGGGTATAGAAGATACTGCGTCCAATCATAGGAGATACTGCGTCAGGTCATAGCAATATCTACGTCAACTGATAGAAGGCATCTCTCTCAAAAATAGTTATTTTTGATTATTCAAAAGACGATTGGCATAATTAGATTTACCAAACTATAGGTGCCATATTATGTTGCTTTAGGTAGCTGTTGGCAAGACTGAAATGATGGTTACCAAAGAAACCTCGATAGGCAGATAGGGGGGAAGGGTGTGCAGAAGTGAGTACCAGATGCTTCTGGCGGTTAATGAAGGCACCTTTCTTCTGTGCATAGCTGCCCCAAAGGATGAATACTACATGCTCTTTTTCGGCATCAATAGTGCGAATTACTGCATCCGTAAATGCTTCCCATCCTTTGTTTTGGTGAGAACCTGCCTGATGTTCCCTTACGGTCAGGGTGGCGTTGAGCAGCAACACCCCTTGTTGAGCCCAGCGGGTGAGGTTACCACTTGCAGGAACTGGTGCTCCCGTATCATCGTGTATTTCCTTAAAGATATTTACTAACGACGGAGGAAAATCTATTCCATCGTTGACAGAAAAACACAATCCATGAGCCTGCCCAGGTTCATGATAAGGATCCTGCCCGATAAGCACCACCTTCACTTTGTCAAACGGGCAAAGGTTAAAAGCATTAAAGATAAGCTTTCCTGGGGGGTAGATGCGAAAGTGCTGGTATTCCGAACGCACAAAGTTAGTCAACTGTTCGAAATAAGGCTTGTCGAACTCTGGTTGTAATCTCGCTTTCCAACTTTCTTCTATCTGTACGTTCATACCTGATATTAATATGATTTACTCTTAATTCTACAAAATTAAGTCATATTCCTGCCTTATACATGTCATTGAATAGTATTTAATGTTTTTTAACATTCCGGGGGGGGTGAAGGCTTTTACAATTATCTGATATTCCTTTGGAGAATGACCTAGAGAAGGGAATAATATTAGAAGGGCCAGTGGGCATACAACTATCAAATGTCAGCTATAAATACCCTCAAGGTGAACGAGCTATTTTTCAGCATTTTTCTTATCATTTCAATCCTGGTAGTAGAACAGCAATTGTAGGTGAGACCGGTGTAGGTAAAAGCACATTATTCAGATTAATATTAGCTTTGCTGACACCCGATCAGGGTGATATCATCTTACAAAGTAAAGATAAGGATTACCCTATGTCTCCCAGCTTGAGAGGGAATATTGCTTATGTTCCACAAGGAAATACCTTGCTGAGTGGCACTATCAGACAAAACCTTTTATTAGCTAACCCTCTAGCAACAGAAGAAGAGCTGCGGCATGCTTTATATACCGCTTCTGCTGAATTCATTTACAAGCTTCCCAACGGATTAGATACGGTATGTGGAGAGAAAAGCGAGGGATTAAGCGAAGGACAAGCTCAGCGAATAGCTATTGCTCGTGGTTTGTTAAGACCTGGCAACATTATGCTGTTTGATGAATTTAGTGCATCATTGGATTTGGAAACGGAAAAAGTATTAATTACTCGTCTGTTAGAAAACTATCCACAAAAAACAATGATATTTATTACGCACCGAGACCATATACTTAAGTATTGCAGTGACGTAATTAGATTAAGCTTTTGATTAAATTAGTGACCCGGGCGGGATTCAAACCCGCGACCTTCAGAACCGGAATCTGACGCTCTATTCAGCTAAGCTACCAGGCCTATTCTTGCACTGCAAAAGTACACAAATAGTTCACATCTGCCAAATCTTTTGTTGGTTTTTCTATTCTCAATACCTTTGGGCCAACTATTACTATTAAAGCATGGGTTCTGAGGAGTTGTTTACTCGTTGGACAAGGGAATGATGCTGCGAAGATGGGGAAGCAGCTTGAGTGTAATAGAGAGTGTGCTGGACATTTGCAGAATGAGTAATGTTGATGGAGTGTTTGAAGCGAAGGATTCTTGGACTTGTTAATTGTCAAAGCCTCCAAAAACTAATTGTTATTTTGGAAAGCCAGAAAGAAATTATTGCTGCATTTTGTCAAATAATTGTCCTAATGGTGAGCACCTATCAATATAATTTGTATCTTTGCCTCGCAAATATAATAAAGTTAAGGTAAGAAGATGAGCTATTTTATAAAACCTACCCACTATAGACCTCTGCTTGACATGAGACAAACCGAACAGGGCATCAAGCAGATTAAGGATTTCTTCCAGGTGAATCTTTCGTCGGAACTCCACCTGAGGCGTGTAACGGCTCCGTTGTTCGTACTAAAAGGTATGGGTATCAACGATGACCTGAACGGTGTGGAGCATGCTGTGTCTTTCCCCATCAAGGACTTGGGAGGGGCACAGGCGGAGGTGGTGCATTCGCTTGCTAAGTGGAAACGACTCACGCTGGCTGAATATAAGATTGAGCCCGACTATGGGATTTATACCGATATGAATGCTATCCGTGCTGACGAGGAGTTGGGCAATCTCCATTCACTCTATGTCGATCAGTGGGACTGGGAACGTGTTATTACGCCTGAAGAAAGGAATGTAGAGTTCCTTAAGGAAGTGGTGACTCGCATTTATGCTGCTATGCGGCGCACTGAGTATATGGTGTTTGAGAACTATCCAGAAATCACACCTCTGCTGCCTAAGAAGCTCCATTTCATTCATGCAGAGGAATTGCGTCAGCTCTATCCCGATATGACTCCTAAAGAACGTGAGAATGCCATCACTAAGAAGTTTGGTGCCGTCTTTATTATTGGTATTGGTTGCCCGTTAGGCGATGGTAAGCCCCATGACGGACGTGCACCCGACTATGACGACTATACTTCGCCAGGCTTGAACGACTTACCTGGCTTGAATGGCGACTTAATGTTGTGGAACTGCGTACTGCAATGCGCCTTCGAGATTTCCTCTATGGGTATTCGCGTCAATAAGGAGGTGATGCTTAAGCAACTGAAAGCTGCTGGCAAGGAAGAGCGTAAGAGTCTATATTTCCACAAGAAGTTATTGGCTGACGAGTTGCCTTTGTCTATTGGCGGTGGTATTGGTCAGTCGCGTCTTTGCATGTATTACTTGCGCAAAGCCCATGTGGGTGAGATACAAGCCAGCATTTGGCCAGATGATATGCGAAAAGAATGTGCCGCTGAAGGTATTCACCTAATATAATAAAAAGCTCTCCAATCGGAGAGTTTTTTTATTTGAGTTGTTCGAATAATTCCTCCCAATTATCACACAGAGCCTGCATAGAAGGATAGAGCAGATGGGCACCTGCATCGAGCAGGACACTGTCCTTCAACGGCCCAGTATTGACAGCTATTGTAAAGATACCAGCAGCCACTCCAGCTTGAACGCCAATGGGGGCATTCTCAATCACTACCGCCTCGTTGGCCCTTACACCCGCTTTCTTGAGTCCCATCAGATAAGGCTCAGGGTGGGGCTTGCCATATTTTACATCATACGCTGTTACCATCTTGTCGCGCTCAAACATACCAGGATAATCCCTGTCGAAACGGGCAAAGAGTGTGTGCTGACCAGAACCTGTCACCAGAACGGGCGTGATGCCATCACGTTTCAACTTCTTCAGCAAGTCCAACGCTCCTGGCATACAATCAGGATCAGGATGCTTGGCAAACTCATTACACTTATCTAGATAGATCTCGTCAATCAACTCCTTGCTGGCATCCTTGCCATAGACTTGGTTGTATATCATGTTGATGGTGCTCATGCCAGTGCGTCCTTCGTTCAAGAAAGCCACCTCACGCGTCATTGGTAGTCCGAACTTTGCCATTGAGGTCACCCATGCATCTGCATGATAGGGCATAGAGTCGAACAACACCCCGTCCATGTCAAACAGCACCGCCTTGATGTGGATATCAGTAAGAGAGGGGGCAGAATCCCCCCAAATAGGGTAGTTAGCTGAAAGAGAGTCTGTCATCATTATGAATAAGGTTCAAAAAAGGCTCCCCTGAAGTAGGGGAGCTGTCCTAAGGACTTAGATGTATTCTGACTGAGAGGATACCAACGTATCCCCTCAGTTGATTAGAATTCTGTTTTCTTCAACAGTCATTATCCGTTCAGACGAGCTTGGATAGCCTTTGATTCAGCTTCGTAGCCAGGCTTGTTCAGCAGGGCAAACATATTCTTCTTGTATGCCTCTACACCAGGCTGGTTGAATGGGTTCACATCCAAGATGTAGCCGCTAATGCCGCAAGCCACCTCGAAGAAGTAGAGCAACTGACCGATGCACTCTTCGCACAGGCATGGGATGACGATGCGGATGTTAGGAACGCCACCATCTACGTGAGCCAGCTGAGTACCCAACTCAGCCATCTTGTTCACCTCGTCAACACGCTTGCCAGCCAAGAAATTCAGGCCGTCCAGGTTCTCCTCATCGAATGGGAACTCCACCTTGTGGTTTACCTTGTCTACAGACAATACTGTCTCAAAGATTGTACGCTCGCCCTCTTGGATCCACTGACCCATTGAGTGCAGGTCGGTAGTCAGGTCGACAGAAGCTGGATAGATACCCAGGTTGTCCTTACCCTCAGACTCTCCGTACAACTGCTTCCACCACTCGCTCACGAAGTGCAGTTTCGGGCAGAAGTTAGCCATAATCTCAATCTTCTTGCCGTGACGATAGAGCTCGTTGCGCACAGCTGCATACTGCATAGCGATGTTCTGCTCGAAAGGCACGTCAACACCAGTAGCCTTCTCCATCTCGACAGCACCAGCCACCAGTTTCTCGATGTCGAAGCCAGCCACAGCGATAGGCAGCAAACCCACAGGAGTGAGCACTGAGAAACGGCCACCCACATTGTCAGGAATTACGTATGATTTATAACCTTCCTTGTCTGCTGTTATACGTGCAGCACCCTTCTTTGCGTCAGTAATAGCTACGATTACCTTCTTAGCCAGCACCTTGCCGCGCTCTTCCTCGCACTGCTTCTTCAGTAGGCGGAAAGCCAAAGCTGTCTCTGTAGTAGTACCCGACTTAGAGATGTTAATCACACCAAAGCGCTTGCCCTTCACATACTCCGTCAGTTCGTAGAGGTAATCCTCACTGATATTGTTGCCGGCGAACAGAATAACAGGGTTCTGCTTGTTCTCACGCAGCCACTCGAAGCTGTTTGACAAAGCCTCGATTACGGCACGAGCACCCAGATAGCTACCACCGATACCAGCTACTACCACAACGTCGCAGTTCTCACGCAGCACCTTAGCTGTCTCCTTCAGGTCAGCCAGGTGTTCCTTAGTGATTGATGAAGGCAGGTGCAACCAACCCAGGAAGTCGTTACCCTTGCCTGTGCCGTTCTCCAAAGCCTCGCGAGCAGCCTTAGCCTTAGCTGCATAGCCATACACGTTCTCTTTGGATACAAATCCAAAAGTCTTTTCAATGTTTAAAGTAATCATATTATAACAATATATTAATTATAAATTTCTCTATCACTCACACAAAACCAGAGGTGTTGCTCCGCAAGGGTGGGAGCATATGTATTTTCAGTTAAACTTCTTCGTCAAATCCTTCAGTTCTTTGCGGGCATTAGCCTTCTCGTAAAGAATATGATACACCGCATTCAGGATGGGCATATCCACCTTGTAGCGGTCGTTAATCTCACGGATGCACTTAGTGCCGTAGTAGCCCTCCACCACCATCTCCATTTCCACTTGGGCAGCTTTCACCGAATAGCCCTTGCCAATCATAGTGCCAAACACCCGGTTGCGGCTGAAGTTGGAGTAGCTCGTCACCAGTAGGTCTCCCAGGTAGGCTGAGTTGGATACACTGCGTTTGCCTGGCGAGATGGCACTCAAGAAGCGTTTCATCTCACGAATGGCGTTGGATATCAGTACAGCGTGGAAGTTGTCACCATATTTCTGCCCGTAGTAGATACCTGCACAAATAGCGTAGATGTTCTTCAGCACAGCCGCATATTCTATACCCACGATGTCGCGGCTCACCGATGTCAATACATAGGGATTGCTCATCTTCTCCGCCACACAGTTAGCCATCTTCTGGTCCTTGCCAGCAACGGTGAGGTAGGTCAGGCGTTCTAAGGCAATCTCCTCAGCATGACTCGGACCGCTCATCACCAGTATATTCTCTTCGGGCACCTCATAGTACTCGTGGAAATATTCCGAGATCGTCATGTTCTCATCAGGCACGATACCCTTCGTAGCACTCAGCAACACCTTGTCCTTCAGTGAGGCAGTCAGCTTCTGCAAATGCGATTTCAGGTAAGGTGAAGGAATGGCCAGCACCAATATGTCCGACATTTCCACCACCTGGTTGAGGTCTGATGAGAAGTGGATGCGTTTTACATCGAAAGAAACATCCGTCAGGTAAGCAGGATTGTGTCCCAATTCGATGAAATCGGCAATGCGGTCATCACGACGCATGTACCAGTTTATTTCCGGCTCCTTCTCCAGAAATATCTTGGCTATGGCCGTAGCCCAACTGCCTCCACCGAATATGGCTATCCTCTTGCTCATCCCTCTATTTTACTCTGCCATTCAGTCACCTCTGCCACCGTAGGGTTGGTCAGTTCCAACTTATATTTCTTGTTCACGCCACAGATGTCCATATGCAGCTTCTGTGGGTTTACGTCTTTCATGTCGCTTACCAAGTTGTAGCCTGCCTTCTGAATCACCGGCACCCAGTCCTCGCTGATGCCCAGGGCGGTATATTTCTCAACGCTGTCCTTTGGCGTCACTTTCTCGGGGCGCATCTGTGGGAACAGCAGTACTTCCTGGATGTAGGTCTTGCCGGTCATCAGCATCACCAGACGGTCGATACCGATACCGATGCCTGATGTTGGGGGCATACCATACTGCAAGGCACGCAAGAAGTCTTGGTCAATAATCATCGCCTCGTCGTCGCCCTTGGCAGCCAGACGCATCTGTTCTTTGAAGCGCTCTTCCTGGTCAATCGGGTCGTTCAACTCAGAGTAGGCGTTGGCCAACTCCTTACCGTTTACCATCAACTCAAAACGCTCGGTCAACTCAGGGTTGTTGCGGTGACGCTTGCACAGAGGCGACATCTCAATAGGATAGTCGGTGATAAAGGTCGGCTGAATGAAAGTGCCCTCACAGAACTCGCCAAACAACTCGTCTATCAGCTTGCCCTTACCCATCGTTTCATCCACCTCCATGCCCTTGCTCAGGCAGAAGGCACGAATCTCCTCCTCCGTCTTGCCGTTGCAGTCGAAGCCCGTCTTCTCCTTGATGGCCTCCAGGATAGGCAGTCGGCGATAAGGTGCCTTGAAACTCACGATGTTGCCGTCAATCTCACGCTCCGCACTGCCGTTCACGGCGATGCAGATGGTCTCGAGCAACTTCTCCGTGAAGCTCATCATCCAGTTATAGTCCTTGTACTGCACATACAGCTCCATGCAGGTAAACTCAGGATTATGGTTGCGGTCCATACCCTCGTTGCGGAAGTTCTTGCCAATCTCATACACACCCTCGAAACCACCCACGATGAGGCGCTTCAGGTACAACTCGGTGGCAATACGCATATACATATCCAAGTCGAGTGCATTGAAGTGGGTGGTAAACGGACGGGCTGATGCACCACCAGGGATAGATTGCAGGGTAGGTGTCTCCACCTCAGTATAACCTGCATCATCCAGGTATTTACGCATCGTCTTCAACACAGTGGCACGTTTCAGGAAGGTATCTTTCACACCCTCGTTCACTACCAGATCTACATAACGCTGGCGATAGCGCAGCTCAGGGTCATCAAACTTGTCGTAAGCCACACCGTCTTTGTATTTCACGATAGGCAGTGGCTTGAGGCTCTTCGAGAGCAGTGTCAGCTTCTGGGCGTGAACAGAAATCTCGCCCATCTGAGTGCGGAATACAAAGCCCTCGATACCAATAAAGTCGCCAATGTCGAGCAACTTCTTGAAAACTACGTTATACAGGTCTTTATTCTCGTCGGGACAGATGTCATCACGGGTGACATACACCTGGATGCGTCCCTTTGAATCTTGCAATTCTATGAAAGAGGCCTTGCCCATCACACGTTGGCTCATCATTCGTCCGGCAATCGATACCTGGCGAGGTTCATCGTCATCCTTGAACTGCTCACGTATGTCGGTAGAGAAAGCGTTAGTCACGTATTCTGCTGCGGGGTAGGGGTTGATACCCATCTTGCGAAGCTCTTCCAAACTGTTGCGGCGGATTATCTCCTGCTCGCTCAATTCCAGTACATTCATAAAAAATCAGTCTTTTATCTCTCTAATGGGCTGCAAAGATACATAAAAATTTCCAAAAAATATATATCTTTGCAGCAAGTTTTCAATAAGTACACAATATTAAATATGTCACAACAGAGAGTTCCTACAGCTTTAGGTACCGAGAAAGTCAGTAAGTTGCTGATGCAGTATGCCGTTCCGTCCATTATTGCGATGACGGCTTCTTCACTTTATAATATGGTTGACAGCATCTTTATCGGACAAGGTGTGGGTGCTATGGCCATCTCAGGTATCGCCATCACTTTCCCTTTGATGAACATCACCGCAGCCTTCGGCTCGCTGGTGGGTGTGGGTGCTGCCACACTTACTTCGGTCAAGTTAGGGCAAAAAGATTATGACACCGCTCGCCGTGTGTTGGGCAATGTGTTTGTGCTCAATATCTTGCTGGGTGTGCTGCTCACCGTTGTCACCCTGCCGATACTGGACCCCATCCTTTATTTCTTCGGTGCCAGCGACAACACCATCCCCTATGCACGCGACTATATGCAGATTATCCTGATAGGTAACATGGTGACGCACCTCTATTTCGGCTTGAATGCCCTCTTGCGCTCATCGGGCCATCCTGAGAAAGCCATGTTTGCTACCATCGCTACGGTGCTGGTCAACACCATCCTCGACCCCATCTTCATCTTCGGGTTGGATATGGGCATCCGAGGTGCCGCCATTGCTACCGTTGTGGCGCAGACGCTCTCGCTCATGTGGCAGATTAAGCTGTTTAGCAACAAGAACGAACTGCTGCATTTCCAACCAGGCATCTTCAAGTTGAAGCGTAAGATCGTGCTCGACTCGCTCGCCATCGGTTTGTCACCCTTCCTCATGAACCTCGCCTCCTGCGTGGTGGTCATCCTCATCAACAATGCGTTGGTTACTCATGGTGGCGATTATGCCATTGGTGCTTATGGATTGGTTAACCGACTGGTGTTTGTGGCAGTCATGGTGGTCATGGGCTTCAATCAGGGTATGCAGCCCATTGCGGGCTATAATTTTGGTGCCCATCGCTACGACCGAGTCACCCAGGTCACCAAACTCACCATGTTGTGGGCCACTGGTGTGATGACACTAGCCTTTGTTCTTTGCATGTGTATTCCCGAACTGTTGGTACGCATCTTCACCACTGACGAAGAGTTGATACGAATTGCCGTTAAGGCCATGCGTATTGTAGTCATATTCTTTCCAGTTGTGGGTTTCCAGATGGTAACGGGCAACTTCTTTCAGAGCATTGGTATGGCCAGCAAGGCCATCTTCTTGTCGCTCACGCGCCAGCTGCTCTTCCTGTTGCCCTGCATCCTCATCCTGCCAGGCATATTCGGTGAGAATGGCGTGTGGTACAGCATGCCTATTTCCGATGCCATATCCACTATTGTGGCAGCCCTTATGCTGTGGCATCAGTTCCAACTATTCAAGAAACAGCCAGTATAATTTTCAATTCTCAAAGATATGGAAAAGTTTGTAATCAACGTAGGACGCCAGTTAGGCAGTGGTGGACGCGAGATCTCAGCAGAGTTGGCCAAGCGCCTCGATATCTCCTATTTTGATAAGGAGTTGCTCAGCGTGGCAGCCGAGGAGAGCGGCATGAGTAAGGAGTTTTTCGAGAAAGCCGACGAACAAGCCTCCCGCCCTATATCAGGCGGATTGTTTGGCATGCGTTTCCCCTTCAGCGGATTGTCAACCTCCAGCACCATGAACTATCTCAGCAACGATGCCCTGTTTCAGTTGCAGAGCGATGCCATCCGCAAACTGGCCGACGAGAAGTCCTGTCTGTTCATCGGTCGTTGTGCCGACTATGTGTTGCGCGACTACCCCCGTTGTGTCAATATCTTCATCTCTGCCTCGCTGTCCTCGCGTGTCGAGCGCATCTCCCGTCTGGAAGGCATCAGCACCACTAAGGCAGAAGAGAAGATCAATCATGTAGAGAAGCGTCGTGCCGAGTACTACAACTACTACAGCAACAAGCGCTGGGGAGCAGCCGAGAGCTATCACCTCTGCATCGATTCTTCCGTGCTGGGCATCGCCAAAACCACCGATTTCATCGAGCAGTTTATAAGGGCGAAGCTGGGATTGTAAAACCATCACCTGTTACTGAGCCATGAAAAAGTTCTTATATACTTGTAGTATAGCTCTCTTCCTGAGTCTGCCTTTACTGGGGCAGACCACCACCGAGGATAATGAGTTTTGGGGCAGTGCCGACTCTTATCTGTTGCGCCAGACAGCCCGTACGCTCGACTTGGTGAATCAGGCCTTGCAAGATTATCCTCCCACAGTAGGCAATAGCGTGCCTCGTCGATTGGCACTCTCCAACCTCGATGCCATCCTGCACAATACGGCTTTTGACAAGAGCGAGCCATTGATGTCTTTTGTCCAGACTCGCATCCAAAAAGTCATTGCCGGCTTGCAGTCGCCTTTAACGTCAGATATGGCCATCTATAAGCTCTATAATGATGGCTTCATCGTGCGCACTCAGTCGGCTACGGTAACTTTTGATATGGTCATGGGCAGCACCTATCAACTCATTCCCGACAGTCTGATGTCTCAGCTCGTTGATAAGTGCGATGTCCTGTTTCTCAGCCATAAGCACCGCGACCATGTTGACCCAGGTGTGGTGGCTATGTTTACAGAACGAGGCAAGCAAGTAGTGGCTCCCGCTGAGGCTTTACCAGATAATAGCCATATCACCCATTTCCGCAAGGAGCAGATAGATGACCTCACCATACGTCTGCCTAAGACAGCTCTGCGTGTCAAGGTGTTGCCTGGTCATCAAGACGAGTTGCAGAATAATATCTACGTTGTCACCACTGCCGAGGGCCTTACTTTTGTACAGACGGGCGACCAGTACCTTAAAGAAGATATTCCATGGATTGAGCAGTTGCCTTCGTCTCTCCCCGAGGTTGATGTGCTGCTGATAAATTGCTGGGCAATGGAACTACGGACACATGTTGATGCTTTCCGTCCTCGGTTGGTCATTACAGGTCATGAAAACGAACTGGGTCATGGCATCGACCACCGTGAAGCCTATTGGATGAGCTACCTCAAGCTTGACGCGCTCCCTTATCCCTATTCTCTCATGACCTGGGGAGAATGTTACGAATATAACGCTAAAAGATAGCAGTATCTGCTATTACCAGCCCTGATATTTACTATGGGGTGATCCAGTGTCTTCTATGGGTCGTTGCAAGGCTTCCCATGGGTGACGGGAAAGCCTCCCATGGGTCATCGCAATATCTCCTTTACCCCCATAGCAGATACTGCGACGGGTGATGGCAGATACTGTGACGACCCATAGCCATTATTGCGTTAGAATACAGCAAGGCTTGGAACCAATTTAAGCGAACTCCAGTTGGAAAGTGACGGGCCAGTTGTTGGTGCCAGTCTTTAGTAAGGTGATGGTGCCGCCAGATAGTTTCATGATTTGGCGAGCCAGGGAAAGTCCTATGCCGCTACCTTCTTGTTTGGTGGTAAAGAACGGCACGAATATCTGACGAGCCAGTTCATTTGAGATAGCAGGACCATTGTTGCTGACATTGATAAACACATGCTCGTCCTTGTCCGCATAGGCATGCACTAGTATGCGACCTTGATTGTCGCCTATAGCCTGCACTGCATTCTTCAGTAGATTGATAAGCAGTTGGCGTATCAGATTAGGATCGGCATACAGCATCAAGCCATCAGGCTCCACCTGAATGCTTAGTTGAATTTGTTCGGGTACGAGGCTCAGACTGCTTACCTGCTTCATGATTTCCTGTATGTAGAAAGGTTCGGGCTGAGGCTGTTGCAGTGCGGAGAACTTGCGATAGCTGTCAACAAAAGAGATAAGGCCCGATGATGTCTCATGTATGGCGCGAATGCCATCGTAAATCTCGCTGTCTTTCACGTCTTCCCGTTGCATAAATGTGTCACTGATGGATGAGATAGGAGCCATGCTGTTCATGATTTCATGGGTAAGCACGCGTGTGAGTTTGATCCAGGAGTCAAGCTCTTTCTCGTCCAACTCGTTGCGGATATCATTCATGATGAGTATTCTCACTTTTTTGTGGTCAAGTTCTGTCCGAACGCAAGCTATTGACAAATCCACCTCTCCCTTGTCGGTCAGCAGATGCAATTGGCTACGTTCTTGCGGTTGGATGCGTCTGAACAGGTCGGCCACATCGTTGCCATACCGTTCCAGTTGCCGGATGTTACTCAGTATAGGCAGCCCCAGCAACTTGGCGGCAGCAGGGTTTGCCTGTAAAATATTGTCATGCTCGTCAATAACAGTGATGCCTGTACTGACGGCTGACATGATGTGTTCGTAAAACTTCTCATGTTGCACCATCTGTTGTTTCTGTTCGTTCATCAGACTGCCGAACTGGTTGATGGTGTCTTGCAGCACTTGCTCGCTGGCAGAATGATAGGTGGTTGGCAAGCGGAAACTGTAGTCGTTATTGCGAATAGCCTCCAGCATCAGGTAGCATTTCTCCTCCAGTTTCTTAACTCCTTGTCTATAGTTTATTATAGTAAAGAGGAGGGCCACAAGGCCGATACCTGCCAGCAGATACTGCCTTTGGACAATGCCCCAGGTTAGCAAAGCCGTGCCTGCCACCAGCAATATGGCACGCATAGCCGTAGTATTGACCCAATTAGATACCATATCGTTTCAGTTTGCTATAGAGTGTCTGCCGAGTGATGCCCAACGCATTTGCTACTTGCGATACATTACCGCCATATTCTTGCATAGCACGTCGGATAGCTTCACATTCAGTAGCCTCCAACGTCTGTGTGGTCATACCTTGCTTGCCGTCAGTAGATGTGTTGGCAGTTATGGCAGCATTCAGTTCTATGTGCTCAGGCTTCAGTATATGGCCGTCAGCCATGATGACCGCTTTCTCCATCGCATGTTGTAATTCGCGTACGTTGCCGTACCAAGGATGTGACTGCAACTTCTTGGCTGCCTCTGGTGAGATGGCTTCCAACTGACGCCCGTATTGCGTATTGAATTGCTGCAGGAAGCGTTCTGCCAAAGGTATGATGTCTTCCTTGCGCTCACGTAGGGCAGGCAAGTGCAGGTGGATGGTATTGATGCGATAGAGCAGGTCTTCACGGAAATTACCCTGTTGCACCATCAGTGCCAAATCACGGTTGGTGGCACATATCAGACGTATGTCAGTGGGTTGGGGCGTATTGCTACCCACCTTTACAAACGAACGCTTCTGAATGGCGGTCAGCAGTTTGGGCTGCATATGCAGGGGTAGGTTGGCAATCTCATCTAAGAATAGTGTGCCACCGTTGGCAGCTTCAAAACGTCCAATTCTATCAGCATGAGCATCGGTAAACGAGCCCTTCACATGCCCAAACAGTTCGCTTTCAAACAGCGTTTCGGTAATAGCACCCATATCTACCGACACGAAAGGCCCCTCATGGCGGTTGCTCAATCGGTGAATCTCATGCGCCAGCATATCTTTACCAGTGCCGTTCTCACCTGTAATCAAGATGCTGGCATCGGTGGCACTGATGCGTTCTACCATCAATCTCAGCTGACTGATTGCCTCAGAGTTTCCCCAGTACATTTCAGCACCTTCATTTTTGGCAGGAGTCACTTTTTTCTGCCTGGGCTTTTCCTGACGTGCCTTTTCCAGCGCATCCAAAAGTGTTTGCACCAGTTGGGTATTGTCCCAGGGCTTCACCACAAAGTCAGTGGCTCCCTCTTTAAGGCCTGTCACTGCTAAGTTAATGTCAGCGTATGCAGTGAATAGCACCACCTGGGTCTGAGGGCGTATGCGTTTGATTTCTCGTAGCCAGTAAAGTCCCTCGTTGCCAGTGTTTAGTCCTGCCGAGAAATTCATGTCTAATAAAATCACGTCGGGACGTTTCTGTTGAATAGTAGTAGGCAACGCCACCGGACTGCTGAGCGTCACTATCTGGTCGAAATAGCTGTTCAGCAGGTAATGCAGCGATGTGAGAATGTTCTTGTTGTCATCAACAACAATCAATGTACCTTGTCTGTTCATATTAGCTTGTTTGCTTAGTGAAGCAAAGGTAATAAAAAGTTTTTGGATGTGTGAACCACTCGCCACATAAACTGCTCATATTTCTTTTGGGGTGTCTGAGCCTGTGTCAATTAATTAGACAACCACTGTCTAATAATTAGACACACTTGGAAGAGGATGAAAATGCAAGTACTTCAATTCCAATTAGATATGTTTTTGGCACGGCATTTGTTTTAGTAAAAACGAAAGAATTAATTTTTTAACGATGAAGAAGATAAACATAAAAGCAATAGGCTTACTGGCATTGTTGATAGGCAATTCTCAACTATCAATTGGACAAGAAGTCTGGACAGTTGACCAATGTATGGCTTACGCCGTTGCCAACAACCATCAGGTGCAGCAGAAAGAGTGGGAGGTGAAGAATGGTGCGATGGACAAGCTCAGTGCCATCGGCAGTTTCATGCCGATGGTGGATGGCGGGGTAAGTGCCCGTTACAGCTTTGGTCGAGGCATTGACCCTGAGACCAACGTATATGACAATATCTCTACCTTTCATAATAACTATTTCATTGAGGCCACGATGCCCATCTTCCGTGGGGGTAGTCTGGTAAACCAGGTGCGCAAGGCGCAAGCCAACTTGAAGATGGGTAAGGCTGCCCTGCAGGAAGCGCAGGATAATACGGCACTGGATACCTTCCAGGCATATATCCAAGCGCTTTACTGTATGGGTACCACACGCATGGCAAAGCAGAAACTGGCAGAGAGCGACTCTATATTATATAAGACGCGCCTGCAAGAGGAATTGGGCATCAAGGGTATGGCGGATGTGGCACAGATGGAGGCCCAACAAGCCACTGATGCTTATAACTATACCCACCAGCAGCATCTCTATGAAACGGCGGTGCTGGAGTTGAAGCAGAAGATGAACTATCCGATGGAAGACGAGTTGTTGCTCGATTCCACTTTGTTAGATAGTCCTGTAATGGAGCAGACAAGCTTAGAGTTGATTGACAAGGAACTGGTAGTAAACCAGGCACTGGCAGTGAATCCTACCTTGCGGAAGAGTCTGCTCAATGCGCAGGCGCAGAAGATGCAGAGCCACATGGCATGGGGCGATCTGCTGCCCAGTATCAGTCTGTTTGCAGGGCTCAGTACCTCTTACTACAAACAGTTGCACAGCGATTACCCCTCATTTAGCAAGCAGTTTAAAGACAACTTCGGATCGTATGTGGGTGTTTCACTCAGTGTGCCGATATTCAGCCAGTTCAAAAGCTATTCGGGTTTGCGCAAGGCTCGCAACAGCTATCGAATAGCACAAGAGCAGTACGAAGAGCAGAAGTTGGAGCTGCGCAAGTTGGTAGAGCAGGCAGTGATGGATCGTGAGGGCTACTTGAAAGAGAGCATCCAGATGGAAAAGAAAGTAGCATCAGACAAGTTGGCCTATCAGGTGACGAAGCGCAAGTATGAGGAAGGCTTGATGACATCGCTTGATGTGCAGAACAATGCCGCCACTTGGTTGGAGAGTCAGGCAAGCCTTTTGCAGAGCAAGCTCACTTATTACCTGAAGTGCCGACTGGTTGACTACTACCAAGGCGAAGGCATCATAAAAGAATAATTTTTATCAATTCTCAATTATCAACTGTCAATTATCAATTCTCAATTATCAACTGTCAATTATCAATTAGAATATGGACATACAATTAGAAAAGAAAAAAGGCATTCAGATGAAGCACCTGCCATACATCGCAGGAGGAAGCGTAATCATCCTGTTGCTGGCTTGGGTCATCTTCGGCAATCATGCAGCTACTATGCGTGTGGATAGCAAATCAATTAATATCGCAGATGTAACTTACGGAGAGTTTAACGATTATATCCGTCTGAACGGACGCGTGCAGCCCATCAGCATCGTGCAGATAAGCCCGGAGGAAGGCGGCATCGTGATGGAGAAAGTGGTGGAGGAAGGTGCCCAGGTGAAGAAGGGCGATGTCATCCTGCGCCTCGCCAACTCCAACCTCGACCTCTCCATCCTCAACGCTGAGAGTGAACTGGCAGAGAAACAGAACCTCTTGCGCAATACGCAGGTGGCGATGCAGCAAGACAAGCTGACTAATGAGACGGAGAAGGCTACCCTCGATATTGACACCCAGCGCAAGCAGCGCACCTACAAGCAGATGGAACGCCTGTATCAGGAGAAGTTGGTAAGCAAGGAAGAGTATATGCAGGCCAAAGAGGACTTCGAGTTGGCACAGCGTAAGCACAACTTGGTGTCTCAGCGTCTGGAACAAGACAGTATCTACCGCACCGTACAGATGGACCAGATGGAGGACAACCTTCAAAACATGCGGCAGAACGTGGCGATGATTCGTGAGCGCAAGAACAAGTTGGAGGTGCGTGCTACCATCAGNNGCACAGGTGGATGAGCATTATATTGATAGAGTAATTAATGGTTTGCCTGCAACTTTTCAGCGTCAAAATACGTCTTTTGGATTAAAGGTACGCAAGGTGTATCCTGAAGTGCGCGAAGGCAGGTTCCGTACCGACTTTGTGTTCACTGGTGAGCGTCCTGACAATATCCGAAGCGGACAGACCTACTACATCGACCTGCAGCTGGGTGAGCCTACTGAGAGTGTGCTGATTCCTAAAGGCACTTTCTTCCAGGTCACTGGTGGCAACTGGATCTTCGTTGTGGATAAGGATGGCAAGAAGGCTTATCGCCGCACCATCCGCATCGGACGCCAGAACCCGCAGTACTACGAAGTGCTGGAAGGCTTGGAGCGAGGTGAGCGTGTCATCGTGAGCGGCTACGAGGGCTTTAAGGATAATGAAGT
>CACYLU010000007.1 GCA_902775375.1 uncultured Bacteroidales bacterium
CATGATGTGGCAGTTGACGCAGGCCGACGGGTTGTCACCTATAAAATAAGTATGCGCCCTAAGCAGATACATAAACAATCCGCCGAGGCCGCATACGACACCTGCTATCACCAGCAAACCCACCTTCTGTCGATACGATAGCCAGTCTTTAAAAGCAAAAAAATCTTTCAGCTTCATTCGTTAAGGTATATTTATATTGCAAATATACGGAAAATATTCCAAACTGCCTAATTTTAGGACAAAATAATTGTTAATCCGCCATTCTCTTCTCAAATCTGAACAGCCCGTCCTCCTGGTCAAACTACTCTATCCTAAGCGGGACACAGAAGCCCTCCCAACAAGCTACTCTGTCACAATTATTTCGGTGCTTGTTATACCAATCTAAGTTTCCGAGGCTTTCTTGGCTATGCGCGAAATAATAGCGAATGCAGATTTATACCAACGATGTCTATTCAAGTGCCACGGCCCCATCTATATGTGACAATTTAGCCCGGTAAGGAAACCTTATCGGGCTAAATTATGCAAAATATCAACTAGTTACAAAATGAAACAAATCAAAAAACTAATCTTTTTGAACTATTTCCTCAAAGTTTTGAGTAGCCCATTCCATCAAGCCGATAACATGTGGCATGAGACTTTTCCCCAATTCGGTAATGGAGTATTCAACCCGTGGGGGCACTTCTGGATAAACTTGGCGCTTAACAAGACCTATTTGCTCTAGACGTTTCAGCGTTTGTGACAACATTTTCTGCGAGCAGTCCGACATGTCACGCCCCAGATCGTTGAAACGTATAGTGCCGCGATCGTTGAGGTGATACAGCACCAGCAACGACCACTTGTCACCAAACTTTTCAATCACATTGCGTATGGGGCATGCTTTGTACTTTTCATCAATTCCTCGATTTATCTTACGCATATATCTTACTATGTTTAAATCCGAGTTCAAAAATATAAAACTTTCCGAAAGTTAGCAAATTTCCAAAGGGGTAAATTACACAATGATACAGATTTGAGCCATTAACATTTTTTATAATTAACGAAACTACCTGTATTTAAACAATTCTAACCAAAAAGTAAGTAAGCTACTTTTTGGTGCCTTCTTGCAGCAGTTACCGAAAGTTAGTACCTTTGTATCGTCAAAATACAAAAAGGAACAATAGAAGTGTATGTTACAGACAGCATTCAGGTTCCTGGACAAACATAAGGAGATTACTCTTGCTACATGTGAAGGTATTCATCCATACTTAATATAATTAAAAACATAGTATAAATTTAAAAATAGGTAAGAACAATGAAAAAGGTACTTTTCGCAATGATGGCAGCTGCCATGATGGTAAGCTGCGGTAACAAGACACAGCAGACGGCTCAGAACGATGCCGCCGAGGTAGAAGAATCTCTGACGGGTGCATTCACCGCCTACGACATGGACGGCTACAAGCTCCACGTGTATAACTCAAACGATGTGATGGGCGATGCCAGCTACATCATCGAGGGCAAGGACTCGCTCATCGTGATGGAATATCCGCTCTTCAAGGTGAACGCCAAGGAGTTTGCTGCCTACATCGAGAAACTGGGCAAGCCTGTTGAAATTGATATCACCGACTATCATTTGGGAGGCTCTGACAAACTCCCCCTGACGATGCCTGAGGGTATGCCAGCCTTTATCGAAGGCCCTGTCTATGGCGGTATGATGAAGAGCTTTGCCAATCAGTTTGGTGACACGATGGTAGAACTGCCTACGCAGAAGGCTGCTGAAGTACCCTTCGGACAAACCCAGCAGTGGAACGGCATTGACTTCCGCTTCGAACATGGTGCAACGAGCGACTTCCCAGGCGCTTCCATCATCATCGGTGGTCAGGTGTATTATACCCACTGGACTCCTGCCGAGGCTCATATCAGTCCACTGCAGGTTGGCAACGCTGCTGCTGTTGATGCTGAATTGGCAGAGGCAAAGAAAGCTCTTGCTTCTGGAGCCAAGTATTTCATCGGCGGTCATGGCGGTCTGGCTGAGAAGACTCAAGTAGAGTTCAAGATTGCCTATCTGGAGAAGGTGAAGGAACTGATGGCAGCCAACAAGGAAGCCGCTGCATTCACCGAGGCACTGAAGGCAGCCTATCCCGAACTGCCGGGCGATGCCGATGCACTGGCACAGGCACTCTACAAGAAGTAAGAACAATGGACAGGCTGGAGAATCTGAAGAACATCATCATGTATCTGATGGCTGACGAGCATGTCAGCCATCAGATACCTTCTTCATTGGAAGAGCGGCAGCGGATGATGCGGGCACTGATGAACGTATGGGAACCTCGCCCGATAGCAGAAGACTTTCTGATGAAGCAGGATGCCGAGTTGCAGATGCAGCGAGAGGATAAAGGCGTGGTGGAAGTTCATGACGAAGGACTGACCATCTGGCAGGGAGACATTACTCGTCTGAAGGTGGATGCCATCGTCAATGCTGCCAATGCACAGGCATTGGGATGCTGGGCACCGCTCCACAACTGCATAGACAACTGCATCCACTCAGCCGCTGGCATTCAACTGCGCAAAGAGTGTGCCGACAAGATGCAGGGACGGCTGTTGGCTACTGGCGATGCCTTCATCACACAAGGTTACAACCTGCCAGCCCGTCATGTCATCCATACTGTCGGCCCGATTATTCCAAATGGTATTCCCACAATGGAACAGGAAAAACAGTTGGCTCAGTGCTACCGTTCCTGCCTTGATCTGGCAGAACAGAACGGATTGGAGAGCATTGCCTTCTGCTGCATCTCCACGGGCGTGTTCCACTTCCCCAACCGTCTGGCGGCAAAGATTGCCATCGAGACCGTAAAATCATATCCACGACATGCACTTAAAACGATTATATTCAATGTTTTCCTCGACAAAGACCGCGACATCTACCAGCAGCTTCTCTGAACGGCTTGCAGACCTTCAGCGATTGATAGCCGAAGCCGACTATGTGCTGATTGGTGCAGGAGCCGGACTGACTACTGCCGCTGGCATCGACTATGCCGGTGAGGACTTCCGCAGGGAGTTTCGTGAGTGGATAGACCGCTACGGCATCACCGACCTTTATAGTGCCGGATTCTATCCATTCAAGACCGATGAGGAACGCTGGGCATATTGGGCGAAGCATATATGGTTTGGCCGCTACCGCACAGGAGCCTTGCCATTATACAAGAAACTGCTGAAGATGGTTGAGGGGAAAGATTACTTCGTCATCACCACCAATGTTGACGGCCAGTTCGAGATGGCTGGCTTCGATGCGGAGCGCATTTTTGCCACACAGGGCGACTACTGCTATTTCCAGCCAGCATCGGGTGCGCCCAAGGAACTGTATCACAATTGGGAATGGGTAGAACGGGCTTTGCCGGCCATCAAGGGCTGCCGTATTCCCACGGAACTGATTCCGCATACCCCTAGCGGTCAGCCCGTTAGCATGAATCTCCGTTGTGACGATACTTTCGTGGAGGATAACCACTGGCATCAGCAAGCCCAACGCTACAGCGACTTCGTGCGCGCGGCATCCGATAAGCGTCTCCTGCTCCTGGAGTTCGGTGTGGGCTTCAACACCCCTGTCATCATCCGCTTCCCATTTGAACAGATGGCCGCACAGTTTCCAGATACTACCCTCGTTCGCTTCAATCGCGACTATCTGCAGCTATCCACCCAAGGCGTCAGTCGATACGTGACATTCACCGAAGGCATAGGGCGAATTATTCAGCTAGTTACCACACAGGCTGCAGTAGAAGAGTAAATATTACACTCACATATTGAAAGAGACCTGTCCGTTTGGGCAGGTCCTTTTTCTTTATGCTCAGACTTTGATACAAAATATATGATGGTATAACTGAACTTTCTTGGGAAATGTTTAGCCCTATGAATGACACCCCCCTCCAATGACTTCAGATAAATCTTATGGTAGGAAGGGGCTGCTTCTAATACACAGCCAGACCGATGATACCACAAACTATTATCATGAGGATTGGATTGGCTTTGAAGCGGCTGGTGGCCACAAAGGCAATGAGGAACAGGAGGCAGCTGGTGATGAACTGGTATTTGTCGGTAACGGGATCACCGAAATTCTCAACATTCATCAGCAACAGAGCAGCTGCTGCCAACAGACCTATTACGGCTGGGCGAAGGCCTTTGAACACGCTTTCGACCAATGGATGATGCTGGTACTTGAGGAAGAACTTGCTGATGGTGAGCATCAGGATGAATGAGGGCAGGCACACGGCAAAGGTGGCTACCACACTGCCCCACACACTGCCGGTGGCGGTGAAGCCTACATAGGTGGCACTGTTGATGCCAATGGGACCTGGAGTCATCTGGCTGACTGCCACTATGTCGGTAAACTGCTGCGAAGTGAGCCATCCGTGGGCAGTGACGACCTCTCCCTGTATCAGTGACAGCATGGCATAGCCGCCTCCGAAACCAAAGAGGCCGATCTTGAAGAATGTCCAGAATAAACTTAAATACAGCATACCTTCATTAATTATTGAACATCATCGGACTTCCTCGGGGCTTTGCTCCTCTACCCCATTTCCGAGAATAGGTTTCTGTCCATTATTATTCCATCGCCCATAGAGATAGCCTCCAACACCAGCCATGATGATAATCCATATCGGTGAAACACCCATGAGCCAGATGAGCAAGGCAGCAACCACAGGAATCCAGATGGTGGTCCAGGTGAGTTTGGCTTTCTTGCCCATGCGGAACACTGGGGCAGCAATGAGGGCTACCACTGCAGGACGGATGCCCTTGAAGACTTTCTCAACATAGGGATTGTCTTTGTAAGCGGAAAAGAACAGGGCAATGGCGAGAATCATCAGGAACGAAGGCAGGATGCTGCCTAAGCTGGTGACCAGGCTGCCCTTGACTCCACGAAGCCTATAGCCTACGAAGATAGCGATGTTGACTGCCAGGATGCCTGGTGCCGACTGAGCAATGGCGAGCAGGTCGAGAAAATCGTCCTGCTCAATCCATTTCTTCTTATTCACTATCTCGTCTTCAATCAGTGGCACCATTGCGTAACCTCCGCCAATGGTGAATGCTCCTATCTTGAAGAAGATCTTAAAGGCTTCGAAGTAGAAACTCATTTCTTATGCTTTTCAACCCACTTGCGGGCATTGACAAATGCCTCCATCCAAGGGGTAACTTCATCGTTCTTGCGGTCGGCAGGATAGTTGCCACACTGCCAAGGGAAGAAGGCGCGCTCGAGGTGAGGCATGATAGCTACATGACGGCCATCGGCACTTGCCAAACCTGCCACATCGAAGTCGCTGCCGTTAGGATTGCCTGGGTACTGGCTGTAGTTGTACTTGGCAATAATATTGTAATCTTCTTCCTTGCCCTTCAGGCTGAACTTGCCCTCTGCATGAGCCACCCAGATGCCAATCTTGTTGCCACTGAGGCTGCCAAACATCACACTGTTATTCTTAGGGATGTTCAGGCTCACAAAGCAAGACTCGAACTTATGGCTGTTGTTGTGGACCATCTTTCCGATATCCTGACGATCGGGTGAAAGGAGGTTGAGCTCCATCATGAGCTGACAACCGTTGCAAACACCGAGTGACAGGGTATCAGGACGGGCATAGAAGCGATTCAGTGTCTCTTTGGCTTTCTCGCTGTAGCGGAAGGCACCTGCCCAACCTTTGGCTGAGCCGAGTACATCGCTGTTAGAGAAACCTCCGCAGAAGACAATCATATTGATGTCGTCTAATGTCTCACGGCCACTCTCGAGGTCGGTCATCGTAACATCCTTCACATCGAAACCAGCGAGATAGAGGGCATAAGCCATTTCGCGCTCGCTGTTGGTACCTTTCTCACGGATAACGGCAGCATGCAATCCTGAAGGCTTGCGACGGTCGGGGCTGATGCCATATTGCTTGAAGGTGCCTGTGAAATTTTTATTGAACTTATATTCCAACGGCTGCTGCTTGTAGTTGTTGAAGCGGTCTTTAGCCAAGCCATTAGCCACCTGCTTGCGGTCCAGCAGATAAGAAGATGAGTACCAAACATCACGCAGGTAGTCGATGCCAAACTGATAAGTAGCACCGTCTTTGTTGACCAAGATATGGCGTTCGTCGCATGGGTGACCCAGTTTGACGTAACCCACACCGGCATCTTCCATCATATCCTTGAAGCGCTGGGTGTCTTTGTTGGATACCTGAATCACTACACCTGGGTTCTCGGCAAAGAGAATCTTCACCAAGTCAGGTTCAGCAATCTTGTCGAGGTTGAGTTCCATACCTCCCTCTACATTGGCGAAGCACATCTCCAGCAGTGTAGTTATCAAACCACCGGCAGAGATATCGTGACCAGCCAGGATAACACCCTTGCGGATGAGTTGCTGGATGGCATTGAAAGCATCACGGAAGTAATCTGGGTCAGTTACTGTAGGCACATCGTCGCCCACCTTGTTCAGACTCTGCGCAAAAGCAGAGCCACCCAAGCGGAGCTGGTCGAAGCTGAAGTCAATGTGATAGAGGCTGGTGTTCTTGCTGTTCACCATCACTGGAGAAACCACCTGACGAACATCATCTACCTCGGCTCCGGCACTTACAATCACTGTTCCAGGAGCGATGACTTTGGTGCCATCGGGATACTGCTGGGTCATACTCAAGGAGTCTTTGCCCGTTGGCACATTGATGCCCAACTGCTGGCAATAGTCGCTCAAAGCTTTCACAGCTGTATAAAGACGGGCATCCTCACCCTTCTGAGAACGGCAAGGCCACATCCAGTTGGCACTGAGGCTCACCCCATCAATGCCACTGTTCAGCGGAGCCCACACCACATTGGTCAGTGCTTCGCTCACAGCCATGATGGAACCCTTAGCTGGGTCGGCCAATGCTACCTGAGGTGCATGACCAATGGCGGTAGCTATACCTTTCTTACCACGGTAATCAAGGGCCACCACACCGCAGTCGCTAAGCGGCAACTGCAATACTCCCTGGCACTGCTGACGGGCAATGCGACCAGTCACAGAACGGTCTACCTTGTTGGTCAGCCAGTCTTTGCAAGCTACAGCCTCGAGTTGCAGCACGTTGTTGATATATTCATCGAGCTTAGTGATGTCATACTCAGGATTCTGGTAATGACGCTCAACGGTCTCATCAATCATATAGGTCTTTGGCGAAGAACCGAACATCTGGCTTACTGCCAAATCGAACGGACGAACACCATCAGCCTGCTGGAAGGCAAAGCGATGGTCGCCAGTGGTTTCACCCACCACATACATTGGAGCGCGCTCACGCTCGGCAATCTTGCGCACATGTTCCAGTGCTTCTTCCTGGATGAGCAAGCCCATGCGCTCCTGGCTCTCGTTGGCGATAATTTCCTTAGAAGAAAGGGTTTTATCACCAATAGGCAACTGACTCATATCTATCAAACCACCACAATCTTCCACCAATTCGCTGAGGCAGTTGACATGACCTGCTGCTCCGTGATCGTGGATAGAAACAACAGGATTGTTGTCTTCCTCGCAGAGGGCACGAACCACATTGTAAGTTCGTTTCTGCATCTCGGCATTGGCGCGCTGAACAGCATTCAGCTCTACACCATTGCTATAACGGCCTGTATCTACTGAAGATACTGAACCGCCACCCAAGCCAATGCGGTAGTTATCACCACCTAAGAGCACAATCTTGTTGCCTGGTTCAGGTTTGCCTTTGAGGCAATCGCGCTGGGTGCCATAACCCACACCACCAGCCAGCATAATCACCTTATCGTAGCCATAAACCTCGTTGCCTTCCTTGTGTTCGAAAGTGAGGAGCG
Source organism: uncultured Bacteroidales bacterium (assembly GCA_902775375.1). Lineage (GTDB taxonomy): Bacteria > Bacteroidota > Bacteroidia > Bacteroidales > Bacteroidaceae > Bacteroides. The sequence goes on from CACYLU010000007.1 coordinate 7,780, forward strand.
AACCACAAATCAATGGCTGGCCAAACTTGTTGCCGAAATCGCTGGCTCCATTGGAAGCCTTGATCAGGATTTGCTCTGGGGTTTGGTAGAGCCACTTGCGTACAGGCAGCACCTGCTCCCAAGCACGGTCTTCATCGGTGCGAGGGTAAGAGGTGATATAGACAGCTGTACCTGCGATAGGCCAAGAGCCCTTGCCACCACCCATACGGTCGCGAATCTCACCACCAGTACCAGTAGAAGCACCATTGAATGGCTCGACTGTAGTTGGGAAGTTGTGGGTTTCTGCCTTGAGCGAGATCACACTCTTGATATCTTTTACTTGGAAATAGTCGGGTTTAGAATGGTCAGCTGGAGCGAACTGCTCAATCACTGGTCCTTCAGCAAAGGCCACATTGTCTTTGTAAGCAGAAATAATCTTACCTCTGTGGGCTTTGGTGGTGTCCTTGATCAGCTGGAACAAGCTTGACTCCATCTCTTTGCCATCGATGACGAAGGTGCCACCGAAAATCTTGTGACGGCAATGCTCGGAGTTAATCTGTGCGAAGCCAAATACCTCGGAGTCGGTAAGCGGACGGCCACAGTCTTTTTCTACTTGCTTGAGGTAGTCCATCTCTTCTTTCGAGAGGGCCAGACCTTCACGCTCGTTGTAGGCTTCCAGGTCGTCAATATGCACAATAGGCTCGGGCTTACGGTTGGTGGTGAACACCTGCTGGTCCAAACCTTTGTACATGCGCTGCAGCATAGGGTCATGGTCAGCATTCTCATCAGCCACAGGGAAATACTCCTCTATGCGGGCAATACCCTTTAAACCCATATTCTGGGTAATTTCAACGGCATTGGTACTCCAGGGAGTAATCATCTCACGGCGAGGACCAACGAAGTAGCCCTTAAGGTTTTCTTCACTTTCAGGTTTTGCTTCGCCAAACAGCCAAGACAGCTCTTCAGCTTCTCTCTGATCAGGCGTGTGGTCGCTCTCAACGGCAATCACACTTTGTTGTGGGGTTCTGAAAAATAGAATCATATTTATAACTTTAATTTCTTTTTAGCGAGTTTGGATTCATTATGCAATCGGTCTAAGGCAGTAACCACATAGGTATATTGGCCTGGCTCCACCGAGAAATGCAAATTGTAATAGGTGTCGCGAGTAATAGCAACTATATGAGAGGGGTCAGACAAATCTACCCTCTCACCTTTGGCAAAACGATAGATTACATACTGCACAGCCTTATCCATTTCTGTCTTCGCCTTAGGGGCGAGCCACATCAATACCAGACCGTCATCGGTAACTTTAAACGACAACTTCTTCACTTTTCCCGGAGCTTTGTTGTCAATAAACGGTGATGTTGGCGGAAGGGCCGGATATTTGTGATAAACCTGCTTCAGCAGTTCTGTATAATTGCCTACATTATCCACAATATTCTGGGTGTACCACTGGCAACTGCCCTCGATGGTCTGGTACTGTCGCTGCAGCCTCATCTTCAGCGGCAACTGATGCTGGTTGGGATGCTGCGGGTCGGCATTCTGCACAGTATTGAGGATGCTCTGACCGATGTAGAGCGGACGATTGCCAGCATTCTTTGCCCACCAATCAACCAGTTTACCATAGTCGGCAGCAGGATGGCCCACATGCCAGTATATCTGCGGAATGTTGTAATCAATCCATCCTTTATTAACCCACAACAAGATATCGGCATACAGATCGTCATAGTTCTGCAAACCGTTGGTTTCGCTACCCAATGGGTCACTCTTCTGGTTGCGGTAGATGCCGAAAGGAGAAATACCGAACTTCACCCAAGGCTTGAGTTCGCGCACCAGGTTGTGTATCTCTTCAATCAAAAGGTTGACATTATGCCTGCGCCAATCGCCTTTGTTGTTGAAGCCTGCACCTAAGCGCTGGAAATCAGCCTCATCAGGAAAATCCTGACCATTGGCTGGATAAGGGTAGAAATAGTCGTCCATGTGCAGGGCATCCACATCGTAACGGGTGATAATGTCGGTTATCACACGGCGGATATATTCACGGCTCTCGGGCAACGCAGGATTGAAGAACAACTGGTTGTTATAGGGTATGAACCATTCGGGATGCTGGTTGGTGATGTGCTTGGGGTCAGTCTGTGCGGAAGCAGAAGTCTTGGCACGATAGGGATTGATCCAAGCATGAAACTCCATATTGCGTTTATGGCATTCCTCAATCATCCAAGCCATTGGATCCCAATAAGGATTGGGGGCTTGTCCTTGTACGCCAGACAGATATCGGCTCCAAGGCTCTATGGATGATGCATACAGGGCATCAGCCTCAGGTCTTACCTGAAAGATGACGGCATTGATGCCGGCAGCCTGCAAAGCATTCAGCTGTTGAGTAAGCATCTGCTGCATATCAGCTGCAGATTTTCCTTTAAATTGACCATTAATGGCTTGTATCCAAGCTCCTCTAAATTCACGTTTGGGTTGAGTATTCTGCGCCATTACACTCACATTCAACAACATGAGGGCAATGAGAGATATCATGAGATGCTTTATTTTCATCTGGGTACCGAATCAGTTAGATAATTTGGATGCAAAAATAATAAAAAAAACGTATCTTTGCAAAGCAAAGCAAGAATTGATTCATGGAAGAAAACAAATATATCAGCATAAAAGGTGCAAGGGTAAACAATCTGAAGAATGTGAGCGTTGACATACCTCGCAACAAACTGGTTGTTATAACGGGCGTATCGGGCTCTGGCAAGTCTTCGTTGGCATTCGACACCATCTATGCAGAAGGGCAACGCCGCTATGTGGAAAGCCTCAGCAGTTATGCCCGCCAGTTTCTGGGTAGGATGAGTAAACCCGAATGTGACTTCATCAAGGGCATTCCGCCTGCAATAGCCATCGAGCAGAAGGTAACCAGTCGCAACCCTCGCTCTACCGTAGGAACCTCGACTGAGATATATGATTACCTGCGGATGCTGTATGCCCGTATTGGCAAGACCTACAGCCCCATCAGCGGGCAAGAAGTACGCAAGCATTCTGCTGAGGACATCAGCCGCTGCATGCTGCAGTTTGCCGACGGCACCCGTATGCTGTTGCTGGCACCTGTGATTGTGCCCGAAGGACGCAGTATGACGCGCCAGCTGGACATCTTGCACAAGGAGGGTTTTAACCGCTTGGAGGTAAACGGCAAGGTGGTGAAGCTGGAGGACTATATCCCGAAGAAAGAAGATGTGGTATTCCTGCTGGTGGATCGTTTTGTTGTATCACATGAGTCTGATGCCATTAGCCGCTTGAACGATTCTGCAGAAACAGCTATGTATGAAGGAGATGGTGCATGCCTATTGCGTTTCTTCAACCCTGATGGCAGCACTCAGCTCTACCGCTTTAGCACCAAGTTTGAGGCCGACGGCATGACATTTGAGGAGCCCAATGACCAACTGTTCTCTTTCAACTCTCCGTTAGGGGCATGCCCTGAGTGTGAGGGATTTGGCAGCGTGATAGGCATTGACGAGCATTTGGTGGTGCCCAACCGCTCGCTCTCGGTATATGACGGTGCTGTGGTGTGCTGGCGAGGCGACAAGATGGGTGAATGGAAAGATATGGTGATTCGTGGTGCCGAGAAAGCCGGCTTCCCCATCTTCACACCTTACTACCAGCTTACCGACGAACAGAAACGCATGCTGTGGGAAGGTACTCCTTACTTCAAGGGTATCAATGATTTCTTCGAAATGGTGAAGGAGAATCAATACAAGATACAGTATCGTGTCATGATGGCTCGCTATCGCGGTAAGACGGTGTGCCCCAAATGTCACGGGTCGCGTCTGAAGCCCGAAGCCGGATATATAAAAGTGGGCGGCAAGAGCATCAGCGAACTGGTGAATATGCCGATTGATGAATTACAGCTGTTCTTCAATAACCTTAAGCTGGATAACAACCAGCAGCAAATAGCTAAGCGCATTTTGACCGAGATCAAGAGCCGCCTGAGTTTTATGGTGGAAGTGGGGTTAGGCTACCTCACGCTGAACAGACAAAGCAACACGCTTTCTGGTGGTGAGAGTCAGCGCATCAACCTAGCTACCTCATTGGGCAGCAGTTTGGTGGGCAGTCTGTATATCCTCGATGAACCCAGTATAGGTTTACATAGTCGCGACACCGATCGTTTGATTCACGTACTTAAGCAGTTGCGTGATTTGGGCAACACAGTGATTGTGGTGGAGCACGATGAGGAGATTATCCGTGCTGCCGACTACATCATTGACATAGGTCCTAATGCAGGACGCCTGGGTGGAGAAATTGTTTATCAGGGGAATATGAGTGACCTGCAAAAGGGCACCAACAGTTATACAGTTAAGTATTTGCTGGGCGAGGAGAAGATTCTTGTGCCTCAGTCGCGTCGCCCCTGGAATCAGTTTGTCAAGATTACAGGTGCCCGTGAGAACAACCTCAAGGGTATCGATGTTGCTTTTCCATTGAATGTTTTGACGGTGGTAACGGGTGTGAGCGGCTCAGGCAAGAGTACATTGGTGCGCGATGTCTTCTATCGGGCTTTGAAGCGAGAACTCGACGAATGTGCCGACCGTCCAGGCGAATATGCTACTTTGGAAGGTGACTTACATAATCTTCGTAACATCGAGTTTGTGGACCAGAACCCTATTGGCAAGAGTACCCGCAGTAACCCTGTGACCTACCTCAAGGCATACGACGAAATTCGCAAGCTGTGGGCAGACCAGCCACTCAGTAAGCAGATGGGCTATTTGCCTGGTTATTTCAGCTTTAACAGTGAAGGTGGACGATGCGAAGAGTGCAAGGGCGAAGGCACAGTAACGGTAGAGATGCAGTTTATGGCCGACCTCACTTTCGAGTGTGAATCGTGTCATGGGAAGCGTTTCAAAGCCGACACTTTGGCTGTACAATATCATGGACTGAACATATATGATGTATTAGAAATGACCGTCAACCAAGCTGTTGAATTCTTTACCATCCATAAGCAAACCAAGATTGTAAAGCGTTTGAAACCGCTACAGGATGTAGGATTGGGCTATATCAAACTGGGGCAATCGAGCAGCACACTCTCGGGTGGTGAGAACCAGCGTGTAAAGCTGGCCTATTACCTGAGTCAGGAGAGTACCGACCCTACCCTGTTCATTTTCGATGAGCCTACCACCGGTCTTCATTTCCACGATATCAAGAAGTTGCTGGAATCATTTGACGCACTGATTCGTCGGGGTCACACTATTGTGATTATTGAGCACAACCTGGAGGTAATAAAATGTGCCGATTATGTGATTGACTTAGGACCTGAAAGCGGTGATAAGGGCGGCTATCTGGTAGCTACTGGTACTCCCGAGGAGATAGCGAAACATCCTGAAAGCTATACAGGACAGTTCTTGAAAGAAAAGCTGATGTAACAGCCATTACTTTGCCTCTATCCTGCCCCAAAATACAAAAATGTATGACGGGGAAAGGGGAACAAAGAAAAAAAACTCTAATAATCAGTCAGGGAAGATATTGTAGAGATCTTCAAGAATCCAGCGATAGCAGAACAATTCGGTATATTTTTTACTCTTGCGCAGTACCACCTCTACGGGTAACGAACTACGTTCATAGCTTGTCAGTTCGTTATCATACTGCTTCACGTGCACAGACTTGCGACGAATCATATCTTCCTGCTCCCTACGAAGTTGGGTACAAACGGGTATCAATACTTTCATTACCACATTGTCAAGTATATGATGCCCCTGCATATATAAATAGGTAGTGTCGGGAGTCAAGCCCAATTCCTGCACCCTCGCCTTCTCCTTTTCCACCTCGTCCACCAATTCAGGGTAGCGGGTGTTCCAGTATTCTAACTCCCTATCCACCTTATGCTGCAAATTATCGAGGGTCTGCTGTGGGTTCTTGATGTTTATTGGCGATATCATCGTATTATCATGCAATCGTTTCATGGGGAATTTACTCCAGTCGCAACGACGATAGAAATAAATGTTCCACATGAACAGCGGAAAGACAATCTTAGAGTAATCTGTCATAAACCGCTTGAAGTCAAATATCTGATGATCGTTCAATGTTGCCTCCACACATACTTCGTGCAGCGAGTCTGCAAAACACCAATAGTTCTCTATAGCGTAACAATAGGTTTGCAACACATACGGACTGCTGTTTACTTGCTTAGAAGAATCAGAAGCCCCTTGCAGCAGAAAATCATAGTCGCTGTCAACACAAGCTATGAGGTTCTCGCCTAATTGCTCATTCTGTAATGACTGCATCAGCACACTCTTTTTGCCATGCACCAAGTTACGTGAGTTGGCTGGCAACATCACCTCGAAATAGCGTTTGTCGTTCTCAAAATCTTTCAGTATGTCGCGCCAGAAAGCTATATCATCGTAGCTCTCCACATACACCACCACACGCTTGCGCTTCTTCTTGGGCGAAAGCAAGCGAGCAGCCGCCAGATAATCGGAACTCAGACTATGTTTCAGTGTTTTAGGCATCTATAGAAGATTTATTTCTTACAGTACCTCAGGCATTTATTTCTTTTGCGATATCGCTGACTTCGGTCACAGCATCCATCCAACCGTGCATAATCACCGCAGGTGAATGGGTGGAAAGAATCAGCTGCATATTGGGATTCAGTTTACGAATCATATTGATGAGTTGTTCCTGCCACTCAATGTGCAATGAGGCTTCGGGCTCATCCATAAACAACACACTGTGCTCTCCACAATGCAGCAGGGTGGTAAGCAGAATCACCAACATATGTTTCTCGCCAGCAGAAAGCTGATAAGCAGTAATGGTCTCGCCAAACTGGATGAACGACAATTCGTTGCTTTGGCGGTCAATATGCTTGCCTGTGTAGCTGAACAGCTGGTCTAACATATCCTGAAAGAGTACTTTCGGCTTTGCCAGATCGCCCGCCTTCGCCCGTTGCTCTTCATCACCGCTGAGCATGGTAATCATCTTGTTGCCGATGTTCACCTGATAATCCAGGTAGCGACGTTGCAACAGGTAGATCTGCCAGTCAATCTCCGTACGCACCAAAGGGTCGGCCATACGAGCTGTAAAGTCGCCTTGTACCAGCGGACGGTCGTAGCTCCTAATCACATCGAAAGGGATATAAGTGGCCTGCTCATTGTCGAACCAAACCTGAACACCTTCAAAGGCACCATCTTTCACTCGCCCTGATGTCTGCACCAGATAGTTGACCGAGCGGTTCAAAATAGTGGTCTTGCCCACACCATTGATGCCACTCAGTATGTTCACATCGGGACGCAAGTCCCAAGCAATGTCATAGCGGTTCCACAATCCGTGAATCTCTATGCGTTTGATGTAATTTGCCTGCTGCTCCATTTTCTTAATTGAAAAATGACAACTAATAATGAATAATTGAAAATAACCCCTGCAAAAGGCTTATTGTCAATCTTTTAATAATTTAAAGTATGTGTCGAGCAAATGTTTTGCTGCCACAAATGAAGTTTCCTGCCCCTGCAGCACTTTGGCCTCCTCGCCAGCTATAAGGCTGTCGATAGTGGGGTTATTGTAGAAACTGTTGCGCAACTGCTCATTGATACTTTCATACATCCAGTATTTGCTCTGTTCACTGCGGCGATACTCGAAATAGCCGTTCTGCTTCACAAAGTCGATATACTTATATACCATATCCCAAATCTCCTTGATACCCAAGCCAAAGAAACCAGAATAGGTTAGCACCTGAGGTGTCCAATGACTTTCGGGTTCAGGGAACATATGAAGTGCCGTTCTGAACTGACTGGCAGCCAGTTTAGCTCGCTCAATATTGTCGCCATCAGCTTTGTTGATGACAATGCCGTCGGCCATTTCCATAATACCTCGCTTGATGCCTTGCAACTCATCACCCGTGCCAGCCAACTGTATCAGCAGGAAGAAATCCACCATTGAATGGCAAGCTGTTTCGCTCTGTCCTACACCCACTGTCTCTACAAATATCTTGTCGAAGCCAGCAGCCTCACACAAGATGATGGTCTCACGCGTCTTGCGAGCAACACCACCTAACGAACCAGCTGAAGGACTGGGACGGATAAAAGCTTTGGGATGCAACGACAATTTCTCCATACGGGTCTTATCGCCCAGGATACTGCCTTTGGTGCGCTCACTGCTGGGGTCGATAGCCAGCACTGCCAACTTGCCTCCATATTTCTCCAGCACGTGGATGCCGAATACATCAATGGAGGTACTCTTGCCTGCACCAGGAACACCGCTGATGCCTATGCGAACAGAGTTACCTGCATGAGGCAGACATTTCTCAATCACCTCCTGCGCCACAGCCTGATGATCGGGCAGTACACTTTCTACCAGTGTTACCGCACGGCTCAGAATAGTTACATCGCCCTTCAGGATACCTTCTACATAGTCGTTTACAGAAAGCTCACGTCTGCGGGCAATCTTCTTGCGATAAGGGTTCACTATCGACACTTGCTCTACTCCTGCATTTACTTGCAAGCCTTTATATTCTTCACTGTTTTCAGGATGTTCCATCATGGTATTAATTGAGAATTAACAATTGATAATTGATAATTAAGATATGGAGAATTATCTCGCTTTTATATTTATTTCTACTTTCGGATGCTGCACGTCATTAATGATGAGCAAAACACGCAAATGACGACGATCCTGTGTCAGCAAACGCTTGTTTACACTAATGCGCAGTTTGGTGCTTTCGCCAGGCTCCAGCACATTCTTCTTCAAATCAACACCTACGGCTGTATTAAACACTTGTACTTTCAGTATTGTCAGAGGAGACTTACCCCTATTGGTCACCACAAGGTCTTGTTTAGCCGAAGATTTCTTAGCCAACTGTGCTCTGAAATCCACCTCTCGGAAATTTAGATCTATCACTGGCATGCGACTCTTCAACTCTGGCGACATAGCACTGAAATCAGGCAAGATGACGACCGAAAGCGGAATTTCATTGTCCTCGCCCACGATGTCACCTTGGAAACGGCTTAGATAGACAGAACTTTGTATCAAACCATAATCATCCAGCAGATCGCTCTCCAGTGTCAACACTATTTCTCCATGTTCATAAGGCTGCAACACAGCAGGTTCTGCCTTTTGCGTCACATACGACGGGAGGTGCATCAGCACAGGTTCATAAGGTCTGTCGCCCTCGTTGGCCACTCCTATGCGCAAAGTGGGATAAGTGCCGCGCTGCACATCGGGAAACGCCACTTCTGTTGTATCAATCCTCACATCACCAAACTTATACGGATGCGTACGGGTATAATCTTTCACCTCCGCCATCACCTGACCGGTAAAGCGCAGATATGCCACATGGGGCTCTGCGTTGGTATATACAGCCACCCCTTTGTCGAAGGTTCCTAATATCGAAGCATCGAAGGTCACACTCACCTCCCCTTTTCCATTGGGGGCAATAGGTGTTTCTGTCCATTTTACTGCCGTGCAGTCACAGTCGGGTTGCACATCAGTCAGCACCAATGGCTGGTCGCCTCCATTAGTAATACTATAATTAACTGTCAGTGGATGTTTCCATTCCACCTGGCCAACTTTCTGTGTTTCTGTATTGGGAATGAAGCGTGGCTGAGCTATGGCAACCACCTGCCACAACAACAGTGCACTCAATATGTAGAAGTTTTTATTCATGCAAATCAATCAATAATTTGCAAAGATAATAATTATCTGCCAATAATCCCTTCTATTATCATTTTTTAATTATCGCGAAAGCAGCATCAGACTTACTTTAAGGATGCAAAATCGTGATTAATTTCAACTATATCAATCGTCAATTATAATTGTTATTCCTGAAGAATGAGAAGCAAATTCAGGAGCATAAGCCGATTGCACGGTTGATGCACCCACTTGGTATGTACCTGTGCGTTGCACTCTATAGCGAACCTCCAACACATGCATTCCCTTGCCCAGCATATCGAAGAAATAGTTGGTGGCTGCATCTTCAACCTCCATATAATAGCCCACTCCATTCCAGCGATAACCCGACAACTGTGCCACAGGCTCGAAGCAAGCAGCAGGACGGTCCTTCAGTTGCACAAAATCCATAGCACGATCCAGCGTGATGGTCATGCGTGAAACCACCACATCACCCACCTTCAACTTAGCTCCGTTGCCAATCTGCTGCAAAGTTTTCTTGCCTTGTGCATCGATGCGCTCAACATAGAAACGGCGTTCCAAATTCAATTCCTTACCGTGCTGCTGGATGTCAGTCATCGGGGTGAAATACTGTGCATAGGCAGCTCCCCAGGCAATACCGTCATCACGTTTCTCCACGTTGATAACAGGAGCCTCAACCGTCTGCTTGTCGTCAAACACCTCCTTGATGTAACCCAAGTCTGGTGTGTCACTCTTAGTTGGCGAAATGGTCTCCATCACCCTATCAGCAAAAGTAATTCTAACATCACCCTTGTTTTCCAACAGGTTGGCACCACGACACAACAAAGCGTAGATAGCATCCACCGTGCAAATTGACGAGTTCCACCCTCGTGTCTGCTTCTGTTTCAGCAACCACATCTTCATTTCTTCAATCAACTCGTCGTTGCCACCAACAAACTTTAGTGCCTCCATTGTGGCCACATGCTGCGGCACAGGAATCATAGCCCAGGTATAAGGCTTGTCGAGAAAGGCGAAATGAGCCCCCATTTCGTCCTCATCCACCATGTGTTCCTTGAGCGAGTTGATGAAATTCTGAGCATTCTTCAGTTTGCCGACTTTGTGTTGTATAATCGCGCTCTGTGCTTTGCTAATCACATCACCATTCTTCAAGTTGTTGTCCACCAATGAAAGGAAGTGATTGTAGGCTTCATTATTCTGTGCAGGCACCGACATATCGCCAACAGCGATTAAATAGAGATATTGCATCTCTATATACGAAAGATATTTAGGCAGTTTGCTCTTACCATAATTCTTCAGCATTTCCCGATAGTGCTCCAGCATCTTCGTGTGAAGGAAAGCAAATCCTTTTTCTTTCATCTCGTTAACCGTAGCGTTCTGGGCATTGACCATAGGTTGGTGACCGTTTTCCGCACCTTCCTTTAGCAACATATCCAGCCTGATTAGCAACCCAGTGATATAGGTGGTAGTGTAGTAGCTACTCTCCATACCACTGAACCAGCTCCAACCACCATCTTCATTCTGCAAGCCCTGCAGCTTGGTCAGGTCGGTACTGATGCGGTTGTTCATCTGGTTGAGGTCAAACAGCAAACCTAACCTTTGTTTGCGCTCAGTCTCGTTCTGTGCGTCCATTACCCATGGTGTTTCATTCAGAATGATTTCCTTGAGTTCCTGGTTCTTCTCCAGTTGACTCAGCAGCGTTTGCTTGTCGCCCCCCTCCAGTTTCCAGCGGTTGAATACCTGCTGGATGCGAGGCTGACTATTAGCGATAAATGAAGCCAGCGTGTTACCATAGTAGGCTGAAGCCCAGGCAATGGCATTGTCAGATGTAGGTTCACTGATTTCAGGAAGTGCCTGCACCGCATACCAGGCAGGATTGCCCGTAAACTCAACGGTGAGTTTCTTCTGCGTAGCTGATGGATGCTGGTGGTTGAACAAACTCTCTGTGCTGAATTCACGCGTCTGGTTGCCTCGGATAGGCATAGCCAATGTCTCGGTGACATATTGCTTGTTGCTCAGTACAGGCAGCACATGCTGCTCGCCATCACTGAACTTGCCACCATCAGCTACCATACGAACACCCAGCAAACTGTAGTCTTCGGTCACGTCAAAACCAAACGACACAGCAGCATTGCCCTTACCATCTACCTTGAAGGTTTGTGTTTGCGTAGCAATTATTTGATTATTTATAGGATTAAACAAAGTAAATACCACATTCCCATCCACGGGTTCTTCAGTAAGGTTGGCTATCACGGCAGCGATATTCACCTGGTCGCCCATTCTTACAAAACGTGGCATATTAGGCTGCAACATGAAATCTTTCTGTGTCACCACTTCCGCCCTGAGGTTGCCCACCATCATATCCTTGGTGTGCGAGATGCCTCTGAAGTTCCAACGTGTAAGACTCTCAGGCATCGTGAACGAAATCACCACCTCGCCCTGCTCATTAGTACGCACTTGCGGATAGAAGAAAGCTGTCTCGGCAAAGTTGGTACGCAGCGGCTGAGCATTCTCTTTGATTGTTCCACCATCAATATCCGTTTCTGCCTCAGATGCTTCCTTTACTTCTATCATTTCGTCCATACTATCAGCTGTAGCTTGTGCCATCTGCGGAGCCATAGCCATTTCTTCCTCAGCCAATCCATCTTCTTCCACCATTGCCACATTCATGGTTCTCATCATGCGAGTAGCCCCTAATGCCACAGCACCCGACTTATACATCACATAGTCATTTCTATAGAAGCGCATGCGAGGGATATCCAAGTAATCCCATTCCCATGCGGGCACCTTATAGTCTTTGCCTTTCCAACGGAATGACCAATATGATTGGTTGTTAGTGCTCTGACTACGCCCAGCTGAATAGAAATACCGACCGTAATACACGCTCAGATCTTGATAGTGACGATAAATCTTGTCGAGCGATGCATCATACATATAAGCCAGCAGTTCAGCTGCAGCAGGAGCACCGTCAGGTGTTTTGATTACCAGCCGCCACTCTTCCTGCTGTCCAGGTTGCAGCTTGTCACGGAACACTTCCCACTTCATGCTCAGCTGCCTAACGGGTTGAGTCTTCTCTATTTGTAGCTGACGGACATATACCCTATCATCTTTCACGAAGGTAAAGAGTATTGTAACACCCTCACCATAAGCCTCCTTATACGGCAATTCAAATTTTTGCAGGGAGTTGCTGAATCGCAACGACTTTGTCTCTATTCGCTTGTTGCCCGCAAACACATCCATCAACACATAGGCATCGGTGTGTGAAGTGCCAAATACGAAAGTAGCAGAATGCAGCTCGTCAAACGTCAGCCTTTGTTGCCCTTTATCAAGGAAAATATCTACAAACGTGCCAAAAGTAGTGTCATCATTACTGTAGATATTGAATGTCTGCAAATGGCGTGACTGCTGCTCTACTGGCAGTTTCTCCTCACCCACTACTGCCAGTTCCAGCATATATTGTGCCGAAGGCAAAGTAGCAAACGCACTAAATGTATGATTTTCATTTGACTTAACATCACCTTCTTCCACCATCTGCTGTTGTTTTAATTCATCGTATGGCACATTTTCTTTAGCCAACCGATAGAGACGATAATGCAGCATCACATTTTGTGGCTGACCAGCAGCATTGTTCGCTACAGGAATGAACGACCAACCTTGGTGTGTTCCGTTTGATGTTGATTTTGCTGCAATAGTTTTATTCAGGTATTCAGGCATATCAATGCCCAAGGAATAAGCTTGCTGACTCGCCCAGATATGCTTGGTGGCCGTTTGTGTTTCGCCTGCTTCATTGGTTACGGTTGCCTCCACGCTGATACTCAGTGACGATTGGTTGTCACTGGCTTTCAGTTCGATAGGAATCACAAAGTCGCCTTTACCGTCAATCATCACGCTGTCTGCAGCTTGCGGATCTTCTGTGCGATTCCACACGCGCCAGATGTTGCCCGAAATACGGTAAGCAAGAGGTACATTCTGTACGGTGGCACCGCTGAACGACTCAACATGTCCTTTCAGCTCTATCTTATCGCCCAATCGATAAGCCTCCTCTATAGGCTCGAAAGTAATCTCGAAGGTAGGACGCTTATACTCTTCCACCCTTATCTCCTTATAGCCTTCACCATTGCTTGTACGAATGCTGAAACTGCCGTTCAATGTAGCAGTAGGCAACACAAACGAAGCATCGAACGATCCAAAGTCGTTAGTGCGTACATCTATAGTATTCAGCTCCTTGCCATTTACGTCTTGCAGCGTCAGCTTATAGTCCTTGTTCTCCAGCACTTTCGTTTCTTCACCTTTTTGCTGATATACGATACCTTTCACATATACCGTCTGTCCGGGGCGATAGATCCCCCTGTCAGTCAGCAATGTCACATGCGTCTCGGTTTCTTCCTCATAAACATTAGGCTGGTTGCGCAGATACACATTCTGCTTCAGCATAGCGCGATCGTCACCCTTACGCGCCACATACTGCGCATAGCTATTGTTGGCACTCTTGAACACCTTGCGTCCATCGGCACCCGTAATCACCTTGTTAAATTCCTTATAGTGCGTCCCATTTCCACGATAGAAGGTCACCTCCACTCCACCAATAGGTTGTCCTGTCTTACGGTCAAGTGTCACCACCTCTGTATTGCCATCTCCTAAGTTAAGTATCAGCACTTTGAATCGGCTCACCACCAAATAGCGATAACAAGCCAACTGAGGGTTGTCTTTTGGCGTAACACTCAGCAGATATACACCAGGCTTTTCTGGAGCCTGCAGCTTGAAATTGTTAGTATGCTGCAAGTATTGGGCATTAAGAGCTGAGATTTGAGTTGTCTCGTTGTTTTTAGCATCTTCTGTTCTCAACTCGAAGTTCCACGATTGCAACTGCCGCAATTGCAGTTTTTGGATATCTTTCAGCTCAGTGCGCTCTTCATTAGGCAGTTCGGTCAATTGGGTAGCGAAGAGCTTTACTTCCACATTTCGCTGGTTCCTGAAGTCGATATTCAGTTCGGCTTCCTCACCGGGATAAAGCATCTTCAACATATTGGCTGAGAGATAGGGCTGCAAGATATTAGCCTTTAGCTGCTCCAAGGCATTGACTCGATAATATTTGGGATATTTCGCTAAAGCCTCACCAATCAGGTCCAATGCCTCTGCCGGACGATCATGGCCATTCAGCCACTGTGCTTTCTTGAGATAAGCCTCCATCACTGCAGGATAGTTATTATATATGACAATTAAATCATTATAACAGCTATCATTATCTATTGATTTCCAGTCATAATAATCAAGTGTTGCCATCAAAGTAGCTTCTTCTTTGCCCTTGATTGTGTCGTAAGTATTGATTATCAGTTGGTATATATCATCAATGCGTTTGTGTTGATCTTTTAGTTCCTTCAGATTGTCAATCGTGCGCGTAGCCATCAGATGAAACATATCGTGGGCATAGAACTCACTGCCATTGCCCAATACGGCAAATGGTACATAGTCTTTGGCAGATGTATTCAGCAATGCAGGCACATCAGTTATGGCTGCATTTGCATGCTGTTCCACCTGTCGCTCAAACACTCCCCTTGTCCATTCCCGCATATCCTCAGGCTGCTCCCCCTCCGCCAGTTCTGTACGACGGCGTAGTTCATAGCTGTGGCTGTCCATATAATCCTGATACATACCAGCCAGCATGGAATGCAGGATAGCACGATTCACCACATTGCGTTCCTGCTTTACCCACTGCTCCACATACTGGAAATTAGGGTAAATGCTGTCAGGTGTTACCGCCTCTTGGCTCTGTGTTTTACAGAGGTACGCCTTGAACATCTGCGGCGCGTTCTGCTCCTTTTGAGCCTTTTGGAAAATCTTGTCAGAAAGTTCCATAACTGTTTTCGGCAGACTTTTCTCTTCTGCCTCTTTCACCTGTTTCCACAGGCTTTCGTATGTTTGCGCAAACATGGGTATATGTATCATAGCGGTAATGATAGTTAAGATAAAGCTTAGCCTGAATACTTGTTTCATAATCGTTTTCATTTTTCGTCACTACAACAATAATGCAGCCATCACGAAATTATTGCACTAAGATAATGCAAATTTCCTTAATTAGTGCTACGAGGGGGAAATAAAATCAAGAACAGTAATTGTTCTACTTCCAACACATAGCCCACCTACCCTAGGAAAGAATCAACCACAATTTAGGGAAAGACAAATGGATGGTTATGTAGTCAAAATAGTCATTAGTCATTTAGTCATTTTCATTTTGGGATTCGTCATTTTGCTCACTATAAAATAAATATTATATTTATAGTGCGGATTTTGACAACCAGAAATCGATTTTGACTAATGACTAAATGACTAAATGACTGAACTTAAAAAAATGCTTGAAAATTTTTTTGAAAAAAATAGCAAAACTTTCGAGAACCGCAATCCCGGTGTTATATCTTTACACTGTCATTCGAACAACAAAGTTTTGCTGCTTCGGGAAAAAGACGCGTTTTACTTCGAGAAAGAGGCCGTTTTACTCCGAGAAAGCAAAAAGGGCCCTAAGAGACAGCCCTATGGTAAGCTTTCTTTGGCAAAACAGTTGGATTATTGGCGAAAGACTATTATCTTTGCATAGATAATAACCCATTAATATCACGAGTTAAACTAATACTTAAATAACATGAAAAAGACAATCATTGCAGCCCTGATGATAATAGCTTCCACAGGACTATTCGCTCAACAGCAGCCCAACCCACTGCCCAAGGCTATGACCGATTATGAGAAAGGCACACTGCCCTCTGAGACCAACGTGCTGAGAGCCGAGTATCCACGCGTGGATGCGCAGACACGCAAGGCATATTTCAAGTTCTACCTGCCACTGGCACACACAGTGACGGTGAGCGTGCCCAACGAATTCAAAGGCACCAAAGACAAGGATGGTGTGTGGACCATCGAAACCGACCCGCTGCCTGTGGGCTTCCATTACTACTTCGTAACAGTGGATGGTGCCCGTCTGACTGACCCTAACAGCAAGTCGTATTTTGGCTATACTGCCAATGCTGGTGGCATAGTGATTCCTGAGGGATCAGAGGGCGACTACTACCGCTTCAACAAGAACGTGCCTCACGGTCAGGTGAGATCAATGAACTACTACTCTGAAATCAATGGCACTAACAGACATATCAACGTGTATGTGCCTGCCAGCTACGAGACGGGTAAGAAACGCTATCCGGTACTCTACTTGCTGCACGGCAGTGGCGAAGATGAGTTCGGCTGGATTAACCAAGGACACGTTGACTTTATCATGGACAATATGATTGCCGCTAAAGAGGCAGAAGAATTCATCGTGGTGGTGATGAGCGGCGACCTGCAGACAACACCTACCATCAGAGCGGTGCCAGGCAAGACTGTATCAGATGTGTATATCAACGAGCTGGTACCTTTCATCGACAAGAACTTCCGCACCATTCCTAACCGCGATAACCGAGCTATGGCAGGTCTCTCTCGCGGTGGCGGACAAACCACATCGACCGTACTTGACAACCACAACATGGATAAGTTTGCGTGGATGGGCTTGCTGAGCGGTTTGTTCCGCGTGAACGATGAGAATGTGAAGACGGTGTTTGGCGGGGCATTTGCCGATCCTGCTGCCTTCAACAAGCAGATGCGTCTGCTACACATCAGTTGGGGTTCTGACGAAGGCAACTTCGGATTCCCTGCCAGTTGTGCGGCTGTGCAGAAGCAAGGTATCAACTGCGTGACCTACATATCAGAGGGAACTGCCCATGAGTGGCTGACCTGGCGTCGTGCTTATCGCGACTTTGCAAAGAGACTATTTAAGAAATAAAAATCAATAAAACAATAAAACAAGTAACGTATGAATAAGAATAAACAACCTGGGTGCAATGGTGACATTTATGTACCTTATGCAGAGAGAACTGGCAATGAATCTATCGTGTATTTCACTCGTGAACTGTCGGCCAACGGCTTGATAAAGGCATACGAGCAGGTGAGCGGCAACATTGAGGGAAAGGTGGGTGTGAAGCTGCACACAGGCGAGCAGCACGGACCTAACATCATTCCTCGCGAGTGGGTGAAGGAACTGATGGCAAAAGACCTGCCTGACGCCAACATCATTGAGACGAACACCTATTATGAGGGCGACCGATATACCACCGAGCTGCATCGCAAGACGCTGGAGGTGAACGGATGGAACTTCTGCCACGTAGATATCATGGATGACGAGGGTACTGCCCTGTTGCCTGTAAAAGGGGGCAAGTGGTTCAAGCACATGTCGGTAGGAGCCAACATGGTGAACTATGACTCAATGGTGGCACTTACACACTTCAAAGGTCATACGGCTGGAGGCTTCGGAGGCAGCAACAAGAACATAGGTATCGGCTGTGCCGACGGACGCATAGGCAAGGCTTGGATTCACACCACTCCTGGACAACCCGACCAGTGGGACATTATGATGGAGGAACTGATGGAGCGCATCAGTGAATCAACAAAGGCTTCTATCGACTTCTTCGGCAAGCATGTGACATATGTGAACGTGATGCGCAACATGTCAGTATCATGCGACTGTGAGGGTGTGGCTGCAGAACCTGTAGTAACGCCTAATGTGGGCATCCTGTCGTCAACAGACATCCTGGCCATCGACCAGGCTTGCATCGACATCGTATTTGCCATGAAGGAAGAAGAGCATAACGCTTTAGTGGAGCGCATCGTGAGTCGTCACGGATTGCGTCAGCTCTCTTATATGAAAGAGCTGGGCATGGGTAATGACCGCTATATCCTGATTGATCTGGACAATGGGTGTAGGCGCATGACTGTTCAGGAAGCTGTGCAAGGCTTGAAACCTTTTGTCAATGAATAATTGACAATTGAGAATTGATAATTGATAATGGAATAACACCCCCTCTTACCTTTAGAGGGGGACTTTTTTAATACATATAATGACAATCATTTATGAAGACATTTTTGATGTGTGGAGCCGTGGGCCTGTTATTGGCAGCTTGTGGCTCAAAGACAGCGAATGAGAATGAGATTGTGGCACCAGAGGGCTATAAACTGGTTTGGCAAGATGAGTTTAACGAGGGCAGCCAACTGAGTGATGAATGGACACACGAGGTGAAGGATGACCACTGGGTGAACAATGAGTTGCAGAACTACCGTGACGGTGAGGCCGACGGCAAACGAGTGACAGAAATCAAGGACGGCAACCTGCTGATCAACTGCTTTAAGGGCTCCGACGGCAAGATTTATTCAGGACGTGTGTATGCGCATCGCCACACGGGTTGGGAATATGGCTATTTTGAGGCGCGTATCATGCTGCCTAAAGGCAAAGGTACTTGGCCTGCTTTCTGGATGATGCCTGTCAAGAGCGAATACCGATGGCCTAAATGCGGTGAAATCGACATCATGGAAGAAGTGGGTGTGGTACCCAACGATGTGTCATCATCACTGCACACAGGTGCCTATAACCACGTAAAGGGAACGCAAAAGACACATCATCTGGACATCGACAACGCTGAGGGCGGTTGGCATGTATATGCCTGTGAATGGACGCCAGACGCCATTACAACCTTCGTAGATGGAAAGGTGCAGTTGGCTGTAACCAAGGCTGAAATGGGTGAGGAACAAGATGAATGGCCGTTCCAATATGCGTTCTACCCTATCCTCAACCTTGCCTGGGGAGGCGACTGGGGAGGTATGGAAGGTGTTGATGAGAGCGCACTGCCTATCACCATGAAGGTGGATTATATCAGAGTATTTCAAAAAAAGGAAATTAATAATTGACAATTGATAACTAACAATTAATAATTATTTCGTATTTTTGCACGGAAATTCAAAACTGTTTAAAACAAAATTGTTATTTTAATGAAAGCAAAGTTATTTTTGACAATGGTAGCAGGCATCGCTATGGCTGCTTGCAACCAGGCTCCTCAGCAGACATCAGGTTTGCATCTGGAGTACATGGATCAGACACAAAAGCCTGGAACGGATTTTTATCAGTACGTCAATGGTGGATGGCAAAAGTTGCACCCACTACCTGGCGATAAAGCTCGCTTCGCCACTTTCGACATGCTGTCAGAGCGTGCTTCTGAGGCACTGAGCACAATGGTGCAAGAGCTGGCTAAAACGCAGCACGAAACAGGTACCAACGAGCAGAAGGTAGGTGATTTGTTTACATTGGTAATGGATAGCGCTCGCCTGAATGCAGAAGGCGCAGAGCCTATTAAGGCCGACTTAGCTGAGATTGCTGCCCTAAAGAGCCAGAAGGATGTGTATGAACTGCTGGCAAAGCTGAACAAACGTGGTGTGAGCGCCTATTACGGCTTAGGCGTGGGCACTGATGCAAAGAACTCTAAAGAGCATATCATGAGCTTGCGTCAGGGCAGTCTTTCACTGGGACAAACCGACTATTACAAGGAGAATGACGAAAATACTGTGCGCATCCGTGAGGGTTTCAAAAAGCACATCGTTAACATGTTCAAGTTAGCTGGTTTCAGCGATGCTGACGCTCAAAAGGCTCGCGACGTAGTGATGGATGTTGAGAACGAGTTGGCAAACAATTTCCGTAGCCGTGTACAGATGCGTGATCCTGAGGCTAACTACAACAAGATGACCATCGATGAGGTGAAGAAGCTCTATCCTTCTATTCCATTCCAGAAGATATTCGACATCATGGGCATCAAGGGTGAGGTGAAAGAGATGATTGTTGGTCAGCCAGAAGCCATCACTGCTGCTATGAAGTTAATTGACAAGCTGCCAGTTGACAAGCAGATTCTCTACTTGCAGTGGAAGCAGATTTCTTCAGCTGCCAACACGCTGAGCGATGCTTTTGTGACAGAGAGTTTCGACTTCAACAGTCGTGTAATGGCAGGTGTTCAGCAGCAGGAGCCTCGTTGGAAGCGTGCTTTGCGTGCTACAGAGGGTTCACTGGGTGAAGTGCTAGGTCAGCTCTATGTCGAGAAGTTCTTCCCACCCGAGGCTAAGGCTCGTATGCAGCAGTTGGTAAAGAGCGAACAGGATGCTCTGGCTGAGCGTATCAAGGCGCTGACATGGATGAGCGATGCTACCAAGGAGAAGGCTTTGGCAAAGTTAGCTTCATTCCGTGTGAAGATTGGCTATCCTGATGAGTGGAAGGACTATTCAGCCCTGACCGTTGACCCTGAGAAGTCATACTATGAGAACAGCAAGGTGGCTCGCCTGTGGAGATATCAGGAGCAGATTGACAAGTTTGGCAAGCCTGTTGACCCAACAGAGTGGCACATGACTCCGCAGACAGTAAATGCTTACTATAGCTCTACTACCAACGAGATTTGCTTCCCTGCTGGTATTCTGCAGCCTCCTTTCTTTGACATGAATGCTGACGACGCGTTCAACTATGGTGGTATTGGTGTAGTAATCGGTCATGAGATGAGCCACGGATTCGACGACTCTGGTCGTCAGTTTGACAAGGACGGCAACATGTCTGGCTGGTGGGACGAAAAAGATAATGAGAACTTCAAGGAACGCGCTCAGGTACTGGTTGACTTCTTCTCTAGCATCGAGGTGGCTCCTGGTGTTTATGGCAACGGTGCCCTCACACTAGGTGAAAACATCGGCGACCACGGTGGCCTGAAGATTGCCTATACCGCTTACAAGAATGCAACCAAAGACAATCCACTGCCTGACAAGGATGGCTTTACTGCCGACCAGCGTTTCTTCCTGGCTTTTGCAGGTGTTTGGGCTAACAACATTACCGATCAAGAGATCCTGCGTCGCACTAAGACCGACTCTCACTCACTGGGCCGTTGGCGTGTGAACGGTGCACTGCCTCAAATTGATGCTTGGTACGAAGCTTTCAACATCACCGAAGCTGACCCAATGTTCATTCCTAAAGAGAAACGTGCAGACGTTTGGTAAAAAGAATCATTCTTTTACCTTGACATAATATGATTAAGGGCTGATGCTTCACGGAGTGTCAGCCTTTTTTTACATATTTTTTACATATTTATTGCTTCGGATATAAATATTCATTACATTTGTAAAAAATAAAAATGAATATGAAACGTAGAGAGTCTTTAAAGGTATTGGGTAGCATCCCATTCTTGTCATTTGGTGGGATCAACTTTGTTGAAGCCAAACAGATTGAAAGAAGCAGACAAGCTTTTGCTGCTTCACCTAAGAATATCATTTTAGTATTGGCTGACGGTATGGGTGTAGCCCAATGGCAGGCAGGAGCCATAGGTAATGGAGGGAGTCTCAACGTAGGCAGAATGACACATACAGGATTGATGACTACCAACCCATTGGACAATTTCTGCGGTGATGCTCCTTCTCACTGCACCGCTTTGGCATGCGGCATCAACAGCCATAAAGGTGCAGTTGGCGTAGATAAGGACGATAAGCCCGTGAAGAACATCATTGAAATGGCGAAAGAATCTGGTATAGCTACTGGTATCGTCTCAAGCAATACATTGGTAGAAGGTAGTAATGTGCCATTCATCGGTCACAGCAAGAACCGTATGATGACAGAAGAGATTACAGCCAAGTATGTTGAAACGGGTGTGGATGTTTTTATAGGAGCTGGCGAGAGTTTCTTCACTAATAGCGTGAAAGGTTTTGGTCCTCCAACCGGTGCAGGAAATCCAGGAGCAGGCGCTCCGAATGGCGCAGGACAAGGAAGGCCTCAAGGACAGGGTGCCCCTGGTGGTGGACCTGGTGCCGGTGGTCCTGGCACTAGTGGTCCTCAGATGGCTTTCGAGCCTCGTACCGATAAGCGTGATCTTTTGGGAGAATTGAAGCAAAAGGGGTATCAAATACTGCATTCTTGGGAAGAAATCAAGCAGGTGAAAAGCGGTAAGGTAGCAGGATTCACAGATAAGGTTCAGATTCCTAACTTAGAGAATGGTCGTGATCCCGGTATGTATCCTGACGAGGTATCCGTAGCGCTTAACTTGCTTTCACAGAACCCTAAAGGTTTCTTCCTAATGACCAGCAGTATGTTTGTTGACCGTGCTTCTCATAACAGCAAGACAGACCTGCTAATCAAGGAGGTTATCAACTTGGATTTGGCTATTGGAAGGGCGTTGGATTTTGCCGACAAACATGACGACACTTTGGTGCTTGTAGCAGGTTCTCCTGAAGCGTCTGGTATGTCTTTAGTAGGGGGCGACATCTTAAACAGAAAGGTGGAAGCTAAGTGGGCAATGCCAGGAATGGCTAACCATTCAGGCATCATGGTACCCTATTTCGCTTATGGCGCAGGAGCCGAACAGTTTGGAGGTACCATACTGAATACAGATTTGTTCAAAATAATGAAAACCTTGCTAAAATTGTAAAGATATTTCTATAGATTTATTATCTTTAGATAACATAGGTTGCGCCTTAACTCAAAAAATAGGCAAGCATATTTTGTTCTGTCTTCGGCTTGCACTATCTTTGCATAGTTAACATGATTAGTTATGCAAAGATTTTTTTATACCTTATTGTTACTGTTAGGCTTCTCGTTGACGGTTGTTGCGCAAAACCAGCGTGCCGATACACTGAGCATAGGTTATGCACGAGGCAATGCCAAGACCATGAGCGGTAGTGTGGAAAAGGTGGGTGAAGACCGCATGAACAAGGGCTTGATAACAAACTCACTGGATGCACTGAGTGGACAAGCTGCAGGTGTGAGCATCTCTACCGGCACCAACACTTCTGCCATGCTTAACTCTGTACGTGTCAGGGGAACCACCTCTTTAACGGGTGGCAACGACCCATTAGTAATCATCGATGGCGTACAAAGTGACCTGACCACCCTAAGCAACATCTATCCTGGCGATATTGAGAGCTTCACCATCTTGAAAGATGCCTCAGAAACGGCACAGTATGGTAGCCGAGGCGCATCGGGTGTAATTGAGGTTGCGACTAAGAAGGGACAGGCGGGTAATTTCCACATCAGTTATGACGGTAATGTGGCTTTTGAAAGCATCTATAAGAACATCAAGATGTTGGACGGCAATAGCTATCGGCAAACCACCAGCAGAATGGGCATGAGCATTGTGGATAATGGCTACAACACCAACTTCCCCTCATCTATCACGCGCACAGGCTCTGTGCAACGACACCATGTGGCGTTCGGAGGTGGAACAGAGCAGTCGTCATTTCGCGCCTCATTGGGTTTCTTAAACCATAATACGGTTATTCAGCGTATAGGTAACCGCAATTTCACCGCAAAAATTGACGTGATGCAGAAGGGTTTCGATAATCACTTGACAGTAGATCTGGGTATGTTTGGATCATTCCAGAAAAACAAATATATACACGACACACAGAAGTTGTTTTATTCATCGGCATCATTCAACCCTACTTTCAAGGAAGGGCGCAATGCTGATGGCAGTTGGAGCCAGTATGTTGATGCCTCACAGATCAATCATCCCCAGTCATTGCTCGATATTCTTGACCATGATGACAATGCACATTTCAACACGCACCTTAAAGCGTCTGTAGATTTGGGACATGGACTGTCGGTAGCTGCCTTTGGTTCTTATTCATATAATGTGGTGAACCAATCGCAATTCATGCCAGTCTATGTATGGAGCCACGGGCAGATCTATCGAGGGGAGGCAAAGGTGGAAGATTTGCTAGGCAACTTCTTGGTGAGCTATGAGCATGATTTTGGACAGCACCATCTGGATTTACTAGCGTTGGGTGAAGCCCAGAAAACCACGTTCAAGGAGTTTCACACAACAGCTTCCAACTTATCGACTAACGACTATGGCTACCACAACCTGCAAGCGGGTGCAGAAAGACTGTGGGAAGGCACCTCATCTATGTATGAAGACCCTCGTCTTACATCATTCATGGGACGTATGAACTATAACTATCTAGAACGCTATTCTCTGACGTTCAACATGCGAGCAGACGCATCGAGCAAAGTGGGACGCAATCACCGATGGGGTTTCTTTCCTTCAGTATCTGGTGCGTGGGTCATCAGCGATGAGCCCTTTATGCAAAGGCTAAAGCCTATAGTGAACAACCTGAAACTGCGCTTGGGTTACGGCTTGAGTGGTAACTTAGGAGCAATAGACAGCTATAACTCACTACAACTGGTAAAACCCAATGGTGTTGTACCTATCAACGGAGCACCTACAGTGACATTAGGTATTATTCGAAATGCAAATCCCAACCTGAAATGGGAGGTGAAGCATACGTTCAACATGGGTTTGGACCTGGGGTTCTGGAACAACCGACTGGTGTTAACGGCCGACTACTACCACTCGAAAACCATAGACATGCTGTATATGTATAATGTTACGGTGCCTCCCTACCCTTACGATAAGTTATTGGCCAACATCGGATCAATGAAGAACAGTGGTTTGGAAATCGGCATCGGTGCATCACTGATTCAACAGCGTGACATTAATTTCAACGCCAACTTTAACATTGCCTTCCAGCAGAACAAATTGGTATCGTTGAGTGGGCAGTTTGGCGACGATTACCTCACTGCTCCTTCTATGTCAGCAATTGGCACCATCAACGGTGCTGGATTCCACGGAGGCTATAATGATATAGTGTATCAGGCGGTAGGTCGTCCATTAGGCGTGTTCTATCTGCCCCACTGCACCGAACTGGTGCGTCAAACCGACGGAACTTACCGCTATGAAATAGCTGACTTGAATAACGATGGCGTGAAAGATGTGGCAACCGACCGTTATTTCGCAGGCCAGGCAACACCCAAGGTGCTAATTGGTTCTAACTTCAGTTTCCGCTACAAGGATTTCGACATATCCTTGCAGGTAAATGGTGCCTTTGGTCACAAGATATTTAATGGTACCGCGCTTACCTATATGAATATCAATTCATTGCCCTATTACAACGTTATGCCTAATGCGCCTGATAAGAACATTGGCGACCAGACAGTTACCGACTATTGGCTGGAAAAGGGCGACTACATAAACTTCGACTATCTGACCATAGGATGGAATGTGCCATTAGGAAAGGCAAAGTACGTACGTAACCTGCGAGTATCTTTGTCCGTTAATAATCTGGCTACAATCACTAATTATTCAGGGCTGACACCTATGATCAATAGCAACGTTGTGAACAATACGCTGGGATTGGATGATAAGCGCACCTATCCTGTTTACCGTTCTTACGCATTAGGCGTAAGTATTCAGTTCTAATATTTGGAGTCTTATATGAAGAAGTTTTATGTTATATCATTGGTAATAGTAATGGCTTCTTGCAATACCTTCTTAAGCGAAGAGCCAAAAGACCAGCAAGTAGAAGAAATGGCGTTTAAGGATGCCGCATCACTCTACCTTAATACAGTAGCCACTCTTTACAACTATATTGGTGGCAATGAACAGAGTCAGGGTCTGCAAGGAACATATAGAGGGGTATATGACTTCAATACCTTCACTACTGACGAAGCTATCATTCCTACGCGTGGTGGCGATTGGTTCGATGGAGGTTTCTGGCAAGAGATATTTCTACATGAATGGGATGCTGGCACTGGAGCTTTGAACGATACCTGGAAATACCTCTACAAGGTCATAGCCTTGTGCAACAGATCTATCGAGACATTGGATGCGAACGCCTCACTGTTGTCAGATGAGCAACTGAAGGCATACAAGGCAGAAGTAAGAGCTTTGAGGGCCATGTATTATTACTACCTGATGGATTTGTTTGCACGGGTGCCTTTGGTACTTTCATCCAAAACCCCCATGAGTCAGGTTAACCAGAGTTCTCGACCTGAAGTTTTCAAGTTTGTATTGTCGGAATTACAAGAAACCTTACCCTTCCTTCCATACGAAAGGAGTAATTACTTAGGCGATTACTATGGCCGTATGACCGGACCTGTCGTCATATTCCTATTGGCAAAGATTTGCCTTAATGCAGAGGTTTTCTGCGATGAGAATTGGACTGATGAGGTACGTACTTCAGGCAAAGATATCTTCATTGACGTGGACGGCAAGAGACTAAACGCATGGGAAGCTTGCATTGCCTACTGCGACGAACTGTCTTATTTTGGCTATCAACTTGACAAAAACATGGAGGATTGTTTTAGTGTGCATAACGAGACTTCTATGGAGAATATCTTCACTATCCCAATGGATCCCAGTTTCTATACCAACCAAATGCAAAACCTGTTCCGCTCATATCACTACCGCCACGCAGGCATTTATGGTATGAGTGGAGAGAACGGAGCGAGCGCTACCAAAGAAACTTTGGAAACATTCGGCTTCTTCAATGCTGACGAATGGGATATCCGCCTAGGCGCCACCTATTATTATGGTACAGTGTATGACAATGATGGTAAGCCCGTCATTATGCAGAACGGTGAACCACTAACCTATCATCCTGAAGCTATTAAGTTAGATGTGACTGGTGATAAATATGAAGCATTAGCTGGTGCTAGAATGAGGAAATATGCCGTGGACTACACTTCTTCCAAAGATGGAAAACTGATGCACAACGACATTGTTCTATTCCGATATGCTGACGTTCTATTGATGAAGTGCGAGGCAAAGGTACGCAATGGACAGGATGGTGACACAGAACTGAATGCCGTACGAGTTCGTTCATACATGGGTTTCCGCAAAGCTACATTAGAGAATATTCTGGCAGAACGCCAGTTAGAACTAGCATGGGAAGGTTGGCGTCGTCAAGACCTCATTCGTTTCGGCAAGTTTACTCGTCCCTACTCTAGTCGTCCACAAGTTCCCAATGAAGATAGCGGATTCACCACAGTCTTCCCCATTCCTGGTGATGTACTGACTTTGAATCCAAACATCACCCAGAACTATGGATATAATTAACTGCTTTCAGAAGATCATAGCTGCAGATACGGTATAAGTACCTTAGTGTAAAGCCTGATCAATGGCCTTTGCTAACTGGTCAGCGCAAGAGGTAGGTTTAGCGCCACAAGTATTGCCACGCAAGCGCTGAATAGTCCATTGTGCATCAGCACCTTCCAGTAGCTTAGAGATAGCTTTCAGATTGCCATTGCATCCTCCCAGGAAACAGATATTGTGCAACTTGCCATCAACGATATCAAAGTCAATTAACTTTGAGCAAACGCCTTCAGGAGTATATGTAAAATGTGCCATATATAAACAGTGTAATAATTATTTCGGTGTAAAGATAGAAAATAAAATCTAGATTAGCTATCTTTGCAAACAAATAAAGCAAATGAACCATGCCTCTTAATATACCCAAAACTTTGCCAGCAGTAGATCTGCTGAAAAAAGAGAACATATTTGTGATGGACGACCTGAGGGCCGGTTCGCAGGACATTCGTCCTTTGCGCATTGCTGTGTTGAACCTAATGCCCTTGAAAATCACTACGGAAACAGACCTGATTCGTCTGTTGTCGAACTCTCCACTTCAGATTGAGCTGTCGCTCATGAAAATCAAAAGCCACACCTCAAAAAACACGCCCATCGAACATATGCGGGCATTTTATACAGACTTTGAGGAGATGCGTCATCATAAGTATGATGGCATGATTATCACTGGGGCTCCTGTGGAGCAATTTGAGTATGAAGATGTAACCTACTGGGATGAGATAACCGATATATTCGATTGGGCTCGTACACACGTCACCTCCACCCTTTACATTTGCTGGGCGGCGCAAGCAGGATTGTACCATTTCTATGGCATACCCAAATATCCGTTGGATAAGAAAATGTTTGGAGTGTTTGAGCATCATGCCCTTGACCCATTTTGTCCTATCTTCCGTGGGTTCGATGACAGGTTCTTTGTACCTCACAGCCGGCATACGGAGATACGCAAGGAAGACATCATTAAAGTGCCAGAACTGTCACTACTTTCAGAATCAGATATTTCAGGCGTACACATGGTGATGGCTCGTGAAGGCAGAGAGTTTTTCGTAACAGGTCATTCGGAATATTCTCCTATGACACTCGATACAGAATTTCGGCGTGACCTAGGTAAAGGTTTGCCTATTGAAATGCCCGTCAACTATTATAAGAATGATGACCCTGAACAAGGGGTAATAGTACGTTGGCGTGCCCACGCAAACTTACTATTTACAAACTGGCTGAATTATTACGTATATCAGGAAACTCCATTTGATATTGAGACAATCCATTGATAATTGAACATAAAATAGAACTTCTCTCGCCCGCAAAGAATCTAGAGTGCGGTATTGCGGCAATCGACCACGGAGCAGATGCCGTATATATTGGTGCTCCTAAGTTTGGCGCAAGGGCATCAGCAGGCAATTCGATAGAAGACATTGCCCAATTGGTTGATTATGCTCATCTGTTCAACGCACGTATATATGTAACGCTGAACACCATATTGACTGACAACGAGCTTACTGAGACAGAGCAACTGATTTGGGAACTATACCGCACTCATGTGGATGCACTGATTGTGCAGGATATGGGTATAACACGTCTCAACTTCCCCCCTATTCCGCTTCATGCAAGTACTCAAATGGACAACCGTACCCCAGAAAAGGTGCGATTTCTGGCAGATGCAGGTTTCAAGCAAGTGGTCTTGGCCCGCGAACTATCATTAGATGAGATAAAGAACATTCACGAGGCTTGTCCTGACGTACCTCTTGAGGTGTTCGTTCACGGAGCTTTGTGCGTGAGTTTCAGCGGACAATGTTACGCTTCGCAGGCCTGTTTTGGCAGAAGTGCCAACCGAGGAGAATGTGCCCAATTCTGCAGGTTACCTTTCAACCTGATAGATGCCGACGGCAAGGAGATCATGCATGAAAAGCATCTGCTCTCATTGAAAGATATGAACCAGCTAGACTTGCTAGAACAATTGATGGATGCGGGAGCGACATCATTCAAGATAGAAGGCAGACTGAAAGATGTGGATTACGTAAAGAATGTTACGGCCGCCTATCGACAAAAGTTGGATGCTATTTTCCAACGTAGAAAAGAATACAGGAAGACCTCATCTGGCACATCTACCTATTCTTTTAAGCCCGACCTAAGCAAGAGCTTTAATCGAGGCTTCACTCATTATTTCTTGGAAGGCAGGCAACCCGACATTGTCCAATTCAATACTCCAAAAGCAATGGGAGAGGAAATGGGACGAGTGAAAGAGGTTAAAGGAAATTGTATTACTGTAGCTGGTGTGAAAGCATTTCACAACGGTGATGGGCTGTGTTACATAGACAACGAAAGCAAGTTGCAAGGATTTAGGGTGAACAAAGTAGAGCAAAACAAACTTTTCTTGCTTTCAAAGGAATGTATGCCCCGACCTGGAACGATGTTGTTTAGGAACTTTGACGCTGAGTTTTCTGAGATGCTGAACAAGCGAAGTGCTGAACGAAAGATAAGTATCAGTTGGCGACTTAACGAAACACCTAACGGTTTTTCGCTTACTGCCATTGACGAGGATAACAACAAGGCTACCCTCTCCTTCTCTTATGAGAAACAACTCGCTCAGAAGCCTCAGTTGGAGAATATTATTAAGCAACTTTCAAAACTTGGCAACACTCCATTCACTAATAATCAAGTTGCAGATGAGCAAGGCTCAATAGTGGTCAATTACTTTATCCCTTCATCACTATTATCAGAGTGGCGCAGGCAAGTGATTGACGAACTGACAAAGGTAAGGCGAGACAATTATCCGCAAGAGGTGGCTGATTGGAAGCAGACAAATCACCCCTATCCGCAAGATAGTCTTTCGTATTTGGGCAATGTGATGAACCAACAGGCCAGAGCGTTTTACACGGATCATGGAGTTACAAAGATTGAGGATGCATTTGAGAAAAAACCTGTTGATGAAGCGGTAGTAATGTTTTGCAAACATTGCCTTCGTTATAGCATGGGCTGGTGTCCCAACAAGCAACAAGGGAAATCTCCTTATCATGAACCTTACAATCTGCAAAGTTTGAACGGAAGGAGATTCAGACTGGTATTCGATTGCAAGAAATGCGAGATGAAGGTTGTAAAGATTGATATGAAGCATAATTGAAACGACTGGTATATATATTAGCTACACTGATAGGTTTGGTAAGTTGCCATTACCCTTATCAGGAGATGCTGGACGACGATGAGTTAGACCAGCGTGTACGGGATTCGCTGTCTATGCTCTTGGAACGTCACTATGCACCGGGAGTGAACTTAGAGTTGCTGACCGATTCTCTGAACCTGGCCTGCTTACCCTTGCAAAATTGTACTAATATGTTGTATAAAGGCGATCATGTGGTCATAGCAGAAATACGGAAAGACACCACCAACATCAATGACAGCATCTGGGTGAAACTTGCCCACTCAGATGGTGTGCAGGGATGGGTGTATGAAAAAGAACTGAAGCGACAATTCGTTCCTACAGATAGTATCTCTCAGGCTATCCACGTATTTAGTGGTGCCAACAAGGCTGTTCTAGCTTTTATGATGGCCATATTCATTGCTTTCTTCTTGGTAAGGGATTATCAAAAAGAGCCCTTTAAATTAGTCTGGTTTAACGACATAGACAGTTTGTATCCACTATTTCTCTGCTTAGTGGTGGCTTTCAGTTCCACCCTCTATGAAAGCATGCAACTTTTTGCCCCCGGCACTTGGGAGACTTTCTATTACAATCCTACGTTCTCTCCTTTGAAATTACCTTGGATACTCAAATTGTTCATTGGTAGTCTGTGGCTCATCATCATTGCCGCCATAGCTGCAGTGAGTGAAGTGTTTCGTCATTTGTCGGGTTGGAGTGTGCTATATTATCTTGTGGGACTGATGGCAGCTTGTATATTCTGCTACCTATTTTTCATGCTCACCACCCATCTTTATGTTGGCTACTTCTTTATTCTGCTGCTCACATCTATGTTCCTTCGTCGTTTGTGGCTACGCTCATTGCGCTACCCATACAGATGCGGACAATGCGGACATAAGCTCCGCCAGAAAGGAGTTTGTCCACTCTGCGGATCATTGAACGAGTAAAGACTTCGGCAATTCCATTCACTACTTGATAACAACTATATTATTCTTGATATTTGTGTTACCCTACTCCAATGACCTACTCCCAAAAATATTGAGATATCGTAGATATTATTAATAATTATATATCTTTGCAGTTAATAAATCTTGAATCTATGTATAGAAATATATTGCTTGGGGTTGTGGCAATTTTAATTAGCCTAAACGCAGGAGGACAAAATGTATATGATCTGAGAACAGAAGGAATGAAGGAGCCACTAGGCATTGACAATATCCAGCCTCATTTCAGTTGGATAATCTCCTCTAAGAATCCGTTCTTCCAAACGGCATATGAACTAGAAGTAGCTTCGAGCCCAACTCGATTGAAGGAGGGGAAAGCTGATGTATGGAAATCAGGAGAGGTGCTTTCGGACGAGACGGTGATGGTAGCTTACAAAGGCAATCAATTGCAACCCAGACAAATGTATTATTGGCATGTTCGCAGCAAAAGCCACAAAGGATGGACTCCTTGGAGCGACATACAACGATTCGGAATCGGCATCATCAAGCCAGACAAGATGAGGGGCGAATATATTGGTATGGGACTGGGGCAAGCACAGAGCATCTTGCTGAGAAAAACATTTCAAGTGAAACAAAAAAAAGGAACTGCCATACTGCATGTGAACTCTTTGGGCTATCATGAGGCCTATCTGAACGGCAAGCCTGTGAGCCAGGCAGTGCTCACTCCTGCTGTTTCTCAAATGGACCGCCGCTCACAGATAGTAACCTATGATGTTACTTCGTTGCTTCGAAAAGGGAAGAATACCCTTGTGATATGGGCTGGTTCAGGATGGTACAAGAAAGAGACTTTCAAAGCCACTTTCGATGGAGCAGTGGTACGTGCGGATCTGGATCTGCTTACTAATGATAACATTATATCCCTTGAGCAAACTGATGCAAGCTGGCAAGGTCGTATTGGAGGATATGAGGACACAGGCACATGGGAACCAGGTCAGTTCGGCGGTGAGCGGGTAGATGCAAGCAAGGTGCCCAACAACCTATCAGCACTAGAGAAAGAGCAAGGATGGCAGGAAGTTAAAATTGCAGGAATCAAGGACATAGAGGCAACTCCGCAAATGTGTCAGTTCAATAAAATAAAGGAAACACTTACTCCAGTTAGCATAGTTAACAAAGGCAACGGACGATGGCTTGTAGATATGGGACGTGTAGTAAACGGACTGTTTGAGATAAATCTACACTATCTTCAGAAAGGACATGAGGTGAAGGCTTCATACTGCGATCACCTGCAGGAACTGGATAAGTTTGAGAGTTCCTACTGGGGTGACGATATTTTTATCTCATCTGGGGGAAAAAGTGGAGACACGTTTCGCAACCGCTTCAACCATCATGTATTCCGCTATGTTCTACTGAGTGGATTACCTTATCAGCCCGATTCTAAAGACATTCGGGTTCATCGCATCGGAATGGACATAGATTCCATTGGTAGTTTCGAGAGTTCCGACAATGATATGAACCGCATTTACCAGTTAATCACTCACACAATGGAAGGACTAATGTGGGGTGGATACATGGTAGATTGTGCCAGTATAGAGAGGTTAGGCTACGGCGGAGACGGCAACGCCTCTACCCTATCATTGCAGAACACCTTTGATGTGGCTCCACTATACATGAACTGGATACAAGCTTGGCGAGATGCTACACGCCCAGACGGCAGTGTACCACATACAGCACCTAATCCTTACAAAGCAGACGGAGGTCCCTATTGGTGCTCTTTCATAATACAGGCTCCATGGAGAACTTGGTGGAATTTTGGCGATGAGCGACCAATGAGACTCACATACGAAACGATGAAACTCTGGTTACAATATGTGGACAAAAATAGCCGTGACGGACTACTTTACCGATGGCCAGATGAAGAGTTCCGTAACTGGTACCTAGGCGATTGGCTAGCTCCAAAGGGAATCAATGTCCAAGAGGAAGAAAGTATCAATTTGGTGAACAACTGCGTACTCTCACAATGCTATGCAGAGCTTATTCAGATGGCCGAACACTTGGGTCAACAAGCAGACAAAGAGGAATTCATCATGCGGAGAGAGACTCTGAATAATCTTATCCACAAGGTATTTTACCATCCAGAATTAGAGACCTACGGCACAGGAAGTCAATTGGCTTTTGTCTATCCATTACTAGTGGGAGCCGTTCCTCAAGATATTCAGAGTAAGGTACGCAAAAAGCTCATAGAAGGATGGGATCATCTAGGTGTAGGACTAGTAGGTGTTCCAGTTCTAACCGAATGGGCCACACAAAACCACGAAGCAGATTATATGTACCGCATGCTGAAGCAACCCGACTACCCCGGATATTTATACATGGTCAACCAAGGGGCGACAGGGACTTGGGAAGATTGGCAGGATCCCCGCAGTTATTTCCATAACTGCTACAACGGTATAGGCAGTTGGTTTTACCAGGCATTAGGTGGCATCATCCCCACGAAACCTGGCTATAAAACTGTACTAATTAACCCTCAGCACCCACATGGTCTGCAATGGGTACGCGTCAGCAGACACACTCCCTATGGCACCCTCATAGTCAATTGGGAGCAAGAAGGAAGTAGATACAAGTTGCATCTGAAGATTCCCAACGGGATAACGGCAACTATAGGTGATAAAGAACTGGGGGCAGGCGAATATGATATGTAACTGATTATTGAATGACATCTATCTTGAGCGTAGCAACAAAGCCATTATACTCCCATACTTTTTCGCCGTATATAGATACGTTTTTTCTCCACTTATACATATACTGAAAATGCGGGCATATTCCCTTATGAAGGAGTTTATGCCCGCATTACTACGCTATAAACAGCTAAAAACTTAAAACCTCAATCTCAAATCAACGCCAAGCTGTAGAGGAGTACCACGTTGACGGAACTTGTTGTTCATACTTTCAAAGAAGAAAGCATCATAATCCTTGTTGAAAATATTGTTAGCCCAGAGAGCTAGTTCGGAACCTTTGTGTTGAAATGCTAAACGAGCGTTCAGCGTGCCATAGAACTTCTGAGAATACTTATTTTGCACATCCCAGTAGATGCTGCCCGTGCCACGATAGTCGGCATTCAGCACGATATTGTCGATAAACGAACCTTCATTCAACTCAAATACATACTGACCACCCACCATCATCGTATGTTTAGGTACAAAAGGCACATACTTACCCCTCAGACTTGTATTAGCAGAATTAGAGGATTCTGTAGCCAACGGAGCGTCAGTACGGAAGGTTGCATGGGTAAAGCCGTAATTACCTGTGAAAGAAAGGGCCTTGGTAGCTTGCCAACGAAGTGACACCTCAGCACCATAACTGCGACTCTTGCCGGCATTCACGGTGATGCGTCCTAAACCACTTGAGGCAAATTGTGCCAACTGCTGGTTAGTGGTATTAATCAGGAACAAAGCTACGTCAGCCAGTAACGAACCATCGTTAGCAGTAAGGTGCGAACCCAACTCAAAATTCCAAGAGCGTTCTGGCTTATAGCTCACTGTGCCATCTACATCATACTCCACTTCATGCTGAGCGAAAGCATCGCCTCCCATCTGGGTCATCCTACCGCCACTTTTCTCATTGATGGCATTGGTCATATCTGCAGACATCTTTCTCTGAATCAGGTCAGAGAACATCTGAAAGTTATAGCCACCAGAACGATAGCCTTTTGATGCACTGAAATAAATATTATTGCGCTCGTTGAAGTCATATTTCAATGCGACTTTTGGCAAGAACTCCCAATTGTCGTCATTCAACTTACCTCTAAACTCAGGATTGATGGAAATGCCTTTAAGTTGAGCTACCATAGCAGCCATTTGAGGGATGCGCTCCAACATAGGCATATTGAAATCGAACGCCATAGGACTAAAAGAAGCATAATCTAACCAAATCTTTTCATACTCCATACGTGCGCCCAAGGTCAACGACAGGCCTTTCACCACCAAATCATTGATAGTTGACTGATGATAAATGGCAAGGTTAGCTGTAGGTGTGTCAAAATCGCCAAGAATATTAATCTGATTGTCAGTAACATCGAGAGACATTTCTGGCATACGTTCGTTTTGCTGACGCAGACGGATGAATACATTGTTCACATGGTCTTCGATCAGCGTCTTAATGCCGTCTTGCTGGAAAGTAACGGGAGCATCGGTCTTAAGCCACTGATAGAAACCACTCAGACCTGTAGTCCATTCCCAACGGCTACCGGGCTTAGACTTGAAGACAAATTCTTGTGAAAGTGTTTTTGAATTTTGTTTCTGCTGAAGGGTGAAAATATCCAATGGAGTATAGTCCTGGTCCATGTGCATATTATCCTTCACAAACTGGAATCCAGTAACCGAATTAAATATGAAGTGGTTTGCCTGATGCTCGATGTTCAGACCCGTATTCAGTAAATGGCGTTTGTAATCACCTATACGGTTATAAGCAACTTGGTCCATATAGAACTGTCCTTCTGCTAATCCTGTGCTGGTTCCCACATATTGATAAGGATAAGCACCTTGTGTAAGATACTCATAGTTTATGTTGAAATCAAGTTTTGTGTTGTCGGCAGGCAGATAGATAGCACGGATGCGCCCACCGTATTCATTGCTCTTATCCACATGTTCGTTGTTTCTCGCCACATTCTTGAAGAAACCACCTAGGTGATCAAAAAAGAAACCACCTGAAAAAGCGAACTTATCTGAAATACGATGATAATGAGTAACAGAGCCTTTATAAGCATTATGTGTAGCAGCACTCAGTTGAAGATCAGTTCCTTGATAATCGAAGGGAGATTTTGTATATACGCGAATCAAACCACCCATAGTATTGCGCCCATAAAGGGTACCCTGAGGTCCTCGCAAAACATCCACACGATCAATCTCAGCGAAATTAAAATCAAAAGCGTTCTTATTTAAATATGGTATGTTATCTACATACAAACCTACGGCAGGAGTATTAATTCGAGAGCCAATGCCTCGAATATATGTGGATGTGGTTAGTTTAGATCCGTAGGTAGGTATGTAGAGATTAGGCACTTGAGAAGAGAACGACTTAATTGATGTTACTCCTCTCGCTCGCATCTCTGCATTAGAGAAAGAGGAAGACGAGAGTGTTTGCTGACGTAAGCGGACATTTTCTTTTGGAGTGGCCACCACTACAATCTCTTCTATATCGGCCACACGGGTAATAGTATCTCCCTGTACAGGATCAGGTTTTTCTACAAAAACACCATCGGCAAGTACCTGTCCTACAAGTAATGCCAATGATAATGTCGTTAAAAGCTTTTTCATAATTATACTAAACTTTGAATCACGATGCAAAGTAAATAGAAAGGGGAGAACCATGCAATCCCCATTAATGATGATTTCAAAAGAATAATCAAATAGAATCGGCTTCTACGTAACCCCGCATGACGGCGTATATGGTAAGGCCTGAAACCGATTTTATGCCTAATTTTTCTATAATGTTCTTGCGATGAGTAATAACAGTTGTGAGACTTATATTCAATTTGTCAGCTATTTCTTTATTAATAAACCCACGAGCTACTAAACTCAACACCTCAATCTCTCTCATGCTTAAATCATTCTGCAAAGGCATCTGCGTTTGTGTAGGAGCATTCATTACCCCAAGACGACCTTTATGATTCCCTTGTTGATGTAACTTAAGAATAGATTTTACTAGGTGCTGCTCATCTTGATTAATATTGAGTGAGAGTACTCCTTGAGGCAACTGAGCTTGTGTTTCTTCATTACACAGCACGACCGTTTGTCTCTTCTTTCGAAGGAAGAAGGTTGTATGTTCTAAATATATCTGAATTGACACAAAGTAATGCACAAACATATCAGGGGTATCTACCATCAGTTCTGCATAAGAGCCAAACGTGCGGATTGTAATGCCAGGAACGATCTCTTCCAATAGGTTCTCCAAACCTAACCTTGCTAATGAATTATTGTCTATTATTGCTATTTCCTTCTCCATAATAGTTGATAGTAGCAGAATATCGTTTTTCGTTAATTGCCAATATAATTAGAGCAGGCTTCTGCGCACCGTTCACCATCGATAGCGGCAGAAACAATACCACCTGCATAGCCAGCACCTTCTCCACAAGGGAACAAACCTTGCACTCGAATATGTTGGAGTGAAACAATATCACGTAATATGCGAACTGGAGAAGAAGTTCGCGTTTCAACACCTATCACTATCGCTTCGTTGGTAAGAAACCCATGGCTCTGCTTGCCAAAATGGCGGAATCCATCACGCAAACGGTCAGCTATAAAAGAAGGCATCCAGAAATGAAGGGGCGACGGAATCAATCCTGGTGCATAAGTGCTTTCTGGCAAACCGCTTCCCAATCGGCCATTAACGAAATCTGCCATTCTTTGTGCTGGAGCAGTTTGCTTATAATTACCCTGTATCCAGCAAAGGCGTTCAAGAACAGTTTGAAAAGCAAGTGTCTTTAATTGAGAATTGAGAACTGAAAATTGGTAATTACCTTGAGGATGAATGCTACGTTCAATGGACTCAAGATCAGCTTCAAGAACAGTATCTTCAATTTTCAGTTTCCCATTTTCTATTTGTATGTCATCTGGCCTAAGTTCCACTACCATACCGCTGTTACTCCACGCTGTATTCCTATGACTGGGACTCATGCCATTGACCACGATCTGTTCGGGACCAGTAGCAGCAGGCACAACTATACCACCAGGACACATGCAGAAGCTATAGACACCTCTGCCTCTAACCTGAGTAACAAAACTGTATTCAGCAGCTGGCAAATACTTCCCCCTACCTTCACCTCGATGATATTGTATCTGATCAATGCGATGGGAAGGATGCTCCAAACGAACACCCACAGCAATACCTTTTGTCTCAATCTCCACCCCATTATCAAATAACCACGCATAGACATCGCGAGCCGAATGGCCTGTGGCCAAAATAACTGGCCCCACAAATTCTTCTCCTGTGTTAGTCTGAATTCCCACCACTTTATTGCTGTTGATGATGATGTTATCCATACGAGTTTGGAAATGCACCTCACCTCCACAACGAATAATGGTGTTACGCATATTCTCAATAACACGAGGCAACTTATCTGTACCAATGTGAGGATGCGCATCCACTAATATATCAGTCGAAGCTCCATGCTGACAGAATACACTGAGTATCTTTTCAACATTGCCTCGCTTCTTGCTACGAGTATAAAGTTTACCATCAGAATAAGCACCTGCACCTCCTTCGCCAAAACTATAATTTGATTCAGAATCAACCTTCTGTGTGCGAGATATATTGGCAATATCCAACTTTCGTTGGTGAACATCTTTACCTCGTTCAATTACAATGGGACGTAGGCCTAACTCGATGAGGCGCAATGCAGCAAATAGTCCACCTGGACCTGCGCCCACTACTATTACTGGTGGCTTTCCATCTACATTCTGATAATCTATTGGCAAATATTCCAATTCTGTTGGCTCTTCGTTGACATATGCCCGTACTGTCAAATTTACGAAGATGGTACGTTGACGTGCATCAATACTCCGCTTGAGGATTCGGAGGGCGCGGATATTACTCAGTCCTTTCTCCTCAAACAAAAATCTTTTAATTTGCTCATTATCTGCCGCCACTTCTGGCAAAACCCTTATTTGATAATCATACGTCATAATGTAAATGATACGCTACAAGAAGAAATCTCAACTTCAATCACCCAAATAAAAATCTGAACGCTTCTTCCACCTTTCTCACAGGAACAAGCTCAATATCCAATTTACGAGTGTCAATGCCTTGCATATTATTCTTTGGCAATAGGAAACGTTTAAAACCCAATTTCTGTGCTTCGCTGATGCGTTGCAAGATGCGACTAACCGGACGAATCTCGCCACTAAGTCCCACCTCACCAGCCATACAAACCCCAGGCTCTATAGCTGCATCCATGTTGCTCGACAGAATTGCACTGATAACAGGCAAGTCGATAGCAGTATCACTCACACGAAATCCTCCGGCTATGTTCAAGAATACATCCTTTTGTGCCAATTTGAAACCTACACGTTTTTCCAACACCGCCAAAAGCATGTTCATTCGCCTTAAATCATAACCTGTAGCTGAACGCTGAGGATAGCCATAAACAGCGCTGCTTACCAATGCTTGCACCTCTATGAGGAAAGGCCTTATTCCCTCTATGGCACCTGCAATGGCTATACCGCTCATGCCCTCGTGCTCCTGATTGAGAAGCAGCTCTGATGGATTACTCACTTGACGCAAGCCATCTTGTCGCATCTCATAGATGCCCAGTTCGTCAGTACTACCAAAACGATTTTTATTACTGCGAAGAATGCGGTACATATAATGTTGGTCACCCTCAAACTGCAACACGGTATCAACGATGTGCTCTAATATCTTAGGTCCAGCAATTGTCCCTTCTTTGTTGATGTGACCGATGAGTATCACAGCAGTGTGGCTTTCCTTGGCAAATCGCAAGATAGCGGCTGCACACTCGCGAACCTGAGTGATACTCCCTGGCGACGAATCCACTAATTCGGTATAGATAGTCTGTATTGAATCGATAATCACAATATCAGGCTCGACCTCTTTTACTTGCTTAATTATTTGTTCAAAAGAAGTCTCACAAAGAATCAAACAATCATTATCTGATTGACCACTTTCAGTACTTCTTAGACGGTCGGCACGCAACTTGAGTTGTCGCTCACTTTCCTCGCCACTCACATACAGGATACGTTTCTCAGGCATCTGCAATACGGTTTGCATCACCAAAGTACTTTTGCCTATACCAGGCTCACCACCGATCAACACCAATGAGCCTTTCACCAGTCCGCCACCTAATACACGATTTAGTTCTTCATCATGCATATCTATGCGAGGCTCTGCAGAGACATCAATATCACGCAACCTCAACGGTCGCTGACTATGCATCGCATCATGGCCTATGGTAACGCTTGCACTTCTGGCAGGCGATTCCTTGTGTATCAACACCTCCTGAAAAGTGTTCCATTCTCCACACGAGGGACATTTACCTAACCATTTAGGTGAATCATAGCCACAATTAGAGCAAACGTATGCCGATTTATCTTTTGCCATTCTTTTATTTCTTGATTGAGATGCAAATATATGGATTTATTTCTATCTTTGCAACTAAAATATAGAACAAAGCATTTGTTATGAAATTTGCAATTATAGGCAATATATATCAGACCGAGAAGTCGCTGCACGCAGAGCATTTACTAGGTGTATTACGTCACTATAAGGCAAAGATATTAGTAGAAAAAGCTTTTGCTGAATTTCTTCTTCGTGAACAGCATTTGAACATCCCAGTCAGTGAGCAGTTTGAAGGGAAAGCCTTTGAGGCTGACATGGTGATTAGTTTAGGAGGTGATGGTACTTTCCTAAAGGCTGCCAGCATAGTAGGAGGTCGCAACATACCCATTTTGGGTATCAACACAGGTCGTTTGGGCTTTTTAGCCGATATTTTACCAGAAGAGATGGATGTTACCATTGACGAGATATATGCCAATCATTACAAGATAGAGGAACGCGCGGTGTTACAGCTCACCACCAGTAATCCACTTAGTGTTCATCCCTTCGCTTTGAACGAAGTAGCCATTCTAAAACACGATAGTTCATCGATGATTAGCATCAAGGCCTATATCAACCATGAGCACTTGAACACTTATCAAGCTGATGGACTCATTGTAGCTACCCCAACTGGCTCTACAGGCTACTCGTTGAGCGTGGGTGGTCCTGTAATTGCTCCCCAGAGTAAGACAATGGTTATTACCCCCGTGGCGCCTCATAGCTTGAATTGCCGCCCGTTAGTGGTCCGCGATGATTGGGAAATAACCTTAGAAGTTGAAAGTCGCAGCCATAACTTCTTGGTATCTGTAGATGGAAGGAGTGAGTCGTGCAACGAACAAACTCGCCTTCGTATTACACGAGCCCC
This sequence comes from uncultured Bacteroidales bacterium, assembly GCA_902775375.1. Taxonomy (GTDB): domain Bacteria; phylum Bacteroidota; class Bacteroidia; order Bacteroidales; family Bacteroidaceae; genus Bacteroides. Next base: position 49,201 of record CACYLU010000007.1, read on the forward strand.
CTACTCTGTGAAACTAGTAAAAAGATTTGACCACCTGTATTTCAACACCCTACGAAGCAAGATGATGTGGGGAGCAGATGCTCGCTAAACTAAAGACGATGTAAAATTTTTATTAAATATCTACGATAAACTGCACGAATATCGTAGGTTTTTCATAAATTTGCAAATGATATACAAAAGCGATAATCTTTAACATTAAAAATAACTTATTATGAAGTTCTTAACTGACGAAAAATTAGTCATTGTTGGTGCTGGCGGTATGATTGGCTCCAACATGGTTCAGAGTGTACTCATGCTTGGCCTGACACCTAACATTTGCATGTATGATATCTATGAACCTGGCGTTCATGGTGTTTACGATGAGATGTGTCACTGTGCATTCCCTGGTGCAAACCTTTCTTATACAGTTGATGCTGCTGAGGCTTTCACTGGTGCTAAATACATCATCTCTTCTGGTGGAGCTCCTCGCAAAGAGGGTATGACTCGTGAAGACTTACTCAAGGGCAACTGCCAAATTGCAGCAGACTTTGGTGAAAACATCAAGAAATATTGTCCAGACGTAAAGCATGTGGTTGTTATCTTCAACCCTGCTGACGTAACAGCGCTGACTGCCCTGATTCATTCAGGCCTGAAACCAAATCAGTTGACTTCATTAGCAGCTCTCGACAGCACTCGCTTACAGCAGCAACTGGCACTGGAGTTCGGCGTTCAGCAAGACAAGGTGACTAATGCCTATACGTATGGTGGTCACGGCGAGCAAATGGCAGTATTTGCCAGCAAGGCAATGATTGATGGCAAGCCTCTAAGCGAACTGAGCCTGTCAGCTGAGCGTTGGGCTGAAATCAAGCACATGACTATCCAAGGTGGCAGCAACATCATTAAGTTGCGTGGACGTTCTTCATTCCAGAGTCCTGCTTATCAGGCTGTAAAAATGATTGAAGGTGCTATGGGTGGCGAACCTTTCACTTGGCCTGCTGGTTGCTTCGTAAAGGCTTTCGGCTATGAGAATGTGATGATGGCTATGCCAACCGTTATTGACAAAGACGGCGTTCACTTCACAAAGCCTGAGGGTACAGCAGAAGAAATGGCAGCTTTGAATGCATCATACGAACATTTGCAGAAGATGCGCGATGAGTTGGTAACCCTGAACATCATTCCTCCAATTTCTGAGTGGTATAAGGAGAATCCTAACCTCTAATTATTGGTAGGTTTTAGTTAAAACATCTTAGAAGCTGCGTCATATTGGCGCAGCTTTTTTTTATCTCAGCGAAAATGATTACATTTGTGGTGAAAATCAATAAGCAGTGGAGATTATGAAAAAAAACACTTTGATTGGCATTATTGGCGTTTTACTGATTGCAGCATTGGCAGGAGTAACCTACTTGCTCTTCAATGAGAAACAGGCCAATAGGGAAATGCAAGAGGAATTCAAATTAGAGAAAGAAGATTTGGAAAACGAATATACCAACTTCGTTCAGCAGTATGACGAGTTGAAGATGACGGTAGCCAATGACTCACTGGCTCAACTATTAGAGCAGGAGCAGCTTAAGACACAACGTCTGCTTGAGGAGTTGCGTACTGTAAAGAGCACTAATGCTACAGAGATCAGGAGACTGAAAAACGAGCTGGCTACTTTGCGCAAGGTAATGGTTGGCTATGTGAACCAGATAGACTCACTGAACCGTCTGACAGAGCAGCAACGTGTACAGATTGCCGAAGTGACCGAAAAATATGAACAGGCCACACGGGAAGTCAGTTCTTTGAGTGAGGAACGCAAATCGCTGACCAAACAGGTTACGTTGGCTGCCCAATTAGATGCTACCAATATTAGCCTCTTCCCACAGAACAAACGTGGTAAGGAGGCTAAAAAGGTAAAAGATATCAAGAAGTTGCGTATCAGTTTCAATATTGCACGCAATATCACGGCTCAAGCTGGAGAAAAAACAGTATATGTGCGTATCAGTAAGCCCGACAATGACATACTGACTAAAGACCGCAACGATACCTTTGCATACGAGAACCGGCAACTGGCTTATTCTATCAAAAAGTATATTGAATATACTGGTGAAGAACAAGCTATAACTGTGTATTGGGACGTTAACGAGGTACTCTATGCTGGGAACTACCGTGTTGACATCTTTGCCGAAGGCAATCTGATTGGCTCTGGCTCATTCGTTTTGAATTAGTAAAATATCCTCTTTTACTGGTCGCAGTATTTGCCATCACCCGCTCGAAAGCTTGCTATGGGGGACTGGAGTATCTCCTATGGGATGTCGCAATATCTGCCAAGGGTTATCGCAATATCTCCCATACCCCAATAGAAGATACTGCGATGAAAGATAGAAGGTACTGCGTCAGGTGATAGAAATATCTGCGTTCTAAAGTGGAAGGCAAGAGCGTCTAAAATAACATTAAAAACCCCGGAAGTTACATTTCTTTCGGGGATAAATTTTTTATGAATGCATCTCAACAACTTGTGTAGGTGCTTGCTCAATATTGCGCTTATCAACCTGATGGACTACAGATGCTGCTAATTGCATAAAAGCCCGGCCTGTTATTGTTTCACTTTTCAGCGCCACAGGCTCACCTGCATCACCACTTTCACAGATACTCTGAACAATAGGAATCTGTCCCAAGAGAGGGACGTTCATCTCTTCTGCTAGACGTTTGACCCCTTCTTTACCAAAGATATAGTACTTGTTTTCAGGCAGTTCTGCCGGCGTGAACCACGACATATTCTCTACCAAGCCCAAAATAGGCACATTCACTTTATCATTGGTAAACATATTGATGCCTTTGCGTGCATCAGCTAATGCCACTTCTTGTGGAGTACTTACAACAATAGCTCCTGTCAAGGCAATGGTCTGTACAATTGTGAGATGGATATCGCTAGTGCCAGGTGGCAGGTCAATGACAAAATAATCAAGATCACCCCAGTCTGCGTCACCTATGAGTTGTTTCAAAGCGTTACTAGCCATACCTCCACGCCAGAGGGTAGCCTGGTCGGGATCAACGAAAAAACCAATAGACAACAGTTTCACACCATATTTTTCTACAGGTAAGATAAGGTCACGTCCATCTTTATGAGTAGAAAACACTTGTGTCTGCTCTACCTGAAACATTTTAGGGACAGAAGGACCGAATATGTCTGCGTCCAATAAGCCGACCTTCATACCCATACGCGCTAAAGCCACAGCTAAATTGGCAGCTACCGTACTCTTGCCTACACCTCCTTTGCCAGATGATACACCAATAATATTCTTTACGTTAGGCAATAGCTGACCTACCTCTGGACGGGGTGTTTGCTTGCTCTCTACTTTAATAGATACCTGGACATCAGGTGATACATAAGTATGTATGGCTTTTTCTGCAGCCTTCAAAATGGAAGCTTTGAAAGGATCAGTAGGTTTTTCAAAAATAATTGAGAAGCTAACACTCATGCCATCTATGCGCATATTGTCAGCTATCATATCTGCCTCCAACAAGTTCTTACCCGTGCCTGGATAACGAACTGTCTGGAGGGCTTCTTTAATTAGGTTTGGATATAGATTCATAATTAATATTAGGCTATTTTGATACTTGCAGACTGCTGCGTTTACTACGATTATAGCTACGGTAGTCATCGAGTTCTATCTCAACATCGGGTTCTTGCAGGTCTCCTTCTCGGGGAAGAGCGAAACTGATGTACTTGATGGTAATCCCTCTATCAAGCCACTGCTGTTCGTAATACGTCCTAATGGATAAAACATTATCTACCAGTCCACTATGATACAAATCATTGGTCATTGCCTTTAGAGGCAACATATTCAGTTCAACCAATAAGCGTGTATAGGTAAACATGAAATTGCTATCGGTTTTGAGATGTATCACCCCACCATCTTTCATGAAACGACGATAGCGCAACAAGAAATCAGTTGATGTCAAACGCTTGGTTACCTTTTTCATCTGTGGATCGGGGAAAGTAAGCCAAATCTCACTCACCTCACTTGGGGCAAAGAAACGATCGATGATTTCAATGTTGGTACGCAAGAACGCAACGTTCGGCAAGCCCTCTTGCAATGATTGTTTGGCACCCGCCCACATACGAGCACCTTTAATATCCACCGCTATATAATTACACATGGGGTTTAGACGCGCCAAGCCCAAAGTATATTCTGCTCGTCCGCATCCCAACTCCAATATTATCGGGTGATCATTATGGAAAAATGCCTCGTTCCATTTCCCTCTCATTTCAAACGGATGATCTTCCGCCACAGAATAAGGATACTGGAAAACATGAGGATAGCTCTCCATATCGGCAAATTTCTGCAATTTCCCTTTGCTCATATTATTCAAGTACGGTTACCCAACCATGCACATCAGGTTCGTCGCCATATTGGATGGCACGCAACTTATTATAAAGTTTAGTGGAAATAGGTCCTGGTTTGCCATCCTTACTGAATGTGTAACGCTGCTTTGTATCGAGATCGTCAATATATGAAATAGGACTGATAACCGCAGCTGTACCACAAGCACCAGCTTCTTCGAATGTTGCTAACTCCTCTTCTGGAATCTGACGTCGCTCAACTTTTAGACCTAAATCTTCAGCCAACTGCATTAAACTCTTGTTGGTTATAGAAGGAAGAATGGAAGTTGATTTTGGAGTAACATAAGTATTATTCTTGATGCCAAAGAAGTTGGCAGCACCACATTCATCCATATATTTCTTCTCTTTGGCATCGAGATAGAACTCGCAACTGTAACCCAAATCGTGAGCTTTCTTGTTAGCAGTCAAGCTGGCAGCATAGTTGCCGCCTACCTTGTAGATACCAGTTCCCAAAGGGGCTGAGCGGTCATGCTCACGTATAATAACGTATGGATTGGTAGCGAAACCGCCCTTGAAATATGGACCAACAGGGGTTACAAAAATCAAAAACAAATACTCTGTTGCCGGATGCACGCCCACCTGTGCACTGATACCAATCATAAGCGGACGAATGTATAGGGTTGCCCCAGACTCGTAGGGAGGAATAAAACGCTCGTTAAGCTTCACCACTTTCTTGACCGCCTCGACAAAAGTCTCTGTAGGCAACTTGGGCATAAGAATGCCATCACAGGTAGATTGCATACGAGCCGCATTCTCCTCAACACGGAAGATACGAATCTTTCCATCCCTGCAACGATAGGCCTTCAAGCCCTCGAAACACTCTTGTCCATAGTGTAGACAAGTAGCTGCCATGTGCAAAGGAATTGTCTCCTCACTACATGTCTCAATCTCACCCCACTTACCGTCACGGTAGTAAATTCTCACATTGTAGTCCGTCTTCATGTAACCGAAAGACAGGTTTTTCCAATCAATTTCGTTCATATTATTAGCTGTTTTATTTCTTTCTAATCGTAATAATTGATTGCAAAAATAGCAATAAATAATTACATTTATTCCTTTTCCTGTGATAATTTTTTAATCTCTTGGTCTGCCTTAGTCAACTTATCATTACAAAAAGCTATCAGCTTATTGGCTTCTTTGATCATATCTGCTAATTGGTCAATTTCCAGTTCGCCACTTTCTATCTGTGAAACTATCTTCTGTAGCCGTTCAAATGCCTGTGTATAGGTTTCTTCTTTCATGTTAATTGAATATATAGAATTGATAATTATTTGACAATTGATGTTACTTCCCCATTCTTGAGTCTAGTTACGATTTCATCTCCAGATTTAAGTAATGAGACATCCTTGATGACTTTCCCATCTTTGAGTGTAATACTATAGCCTCGAGCTAAAAGTTTGTCGGGCGAAGCATCTGCTATTTTCTGTTGATACAAAGCCAGCTGGAACCTGCTTTTATCGATAATAGACATCGAGAGTTGTATAAGTTGCTGCCTAATCAAAGGAAATTGTTGTTTCTGACGTTCAATTTGCAGCATAACTGCCTGTGATATGTTATGACGCACATTCATCAAATAAAGCAAATAATCGTTGATGCGTTGCATAGCTCTAGTAGGAATACGAGTCTGTAGACGAAGGAGGCGTTCCTTGTTTTCTGCCAATAAAGCAGCAGAGCCTTGATAAAGTCTTTGCGTCAGGTCGGCCAGATTGCCAGCCACCTCTTGCATTCTATCTATCAAGAATTCAGCTGCAGCTGTTGGAGTCTTGACACGAGTATGCGAAACCATATCCAATACTGTATCATCACGTTCATGTCCTATGCCTGTAATGACAGGTAAAGGGAACTGAGCCACAGCAGCTGCTAGAGGATAAGTATCGAAACCTGTAAGATCAGATGTTGCTCCGCCTCCACGGATAATGACCACCACATCGAACTCATCTTCCCGTGAATAAATAATATCCAAAGCCTGAAGTATGGACTGCTCTACCCCATCGCCCTGCATGATAGCAGGGAACAGTTCTGTATAGAAATAAAAACCTCCCTGATTATTCATCAACTGGTTAGAGAAATCACCATAACCTGCAGCTGTAGGCGAAGAAATAACAGCAATTCGTCTAGGTAACATGGGCATATCAAGTTCCTTATTGAGTTCCAAGACTCCTTCTTCTTGCAACTGACGCAAGATTTCTTGACGCTTACGAGCCATATCGCCCAATGTGTAGGAAGGATCAATGTCGATAACATTCAGCGAATAACCGTATAGCTCATGGAAGGAAATACTCACCTCTACAAGCACCTTAATACCAGCAGTAAATAACTGACCAGTTGATTGTTCAAACGTGGGTTTCAAGATGGCAAATACATTCCGCCAGATATTGCCACGGGCTTTTGCAACCAGTCCAGAGCCACGACGATCTTTCTGTACAAACTCTACATAACAATGGCCATTATTTACACGTACCTCGCTGAGTTCTGCCTGCACCCAATAGGTATCAGGCATACCCAACTCAAGTGTCTCTTTGACCAATTCATTAAGTTCATACAGCGTTATTGGTTCCATCGGCTACCTATTTATATAACTTTGGTAGGCCTGCCAAATATTAGGTATGCCATAGCCATAAATATTGTCTGGATAAGCAGCACGATCTCCCGATTGGCGTACCAGTTCAATAATTTCTTTAGCCGTCAATGTAGGACAAGCCTGCCAGAGACAAGCCACCATACCACACATTGTAGGCGAGGCAAAAGAGGTACCATTGGCTTTTCCTTGACTGCCATGAGAGTTGATGACATCTGTCCTAACACCAGCTGCCACTACATCGGGCTTTATGCGTCCGTCTTGAGTATTGCCAACTGAAGAGAAAGAAGCAATAACACCTGTTTGCCATGCAATAGCACCAACTGTAATGATATTTTCGGCATCAGCTGGAGGGGTAATTTTCTTCCACACTGAATTGCCAGAATTACCTGCACTGCATACCAATATCATACCTTTATCTGCCAAACGGCCAGCAACACGCGAAATGACAGAACGTTGTCCATCTAAATCTCTTAGTTTGAAATCCATTGATGAATCATCAAACTCATTATACCCTAAAGAAGTGTTGATGAGATCTACACCCACACTGTCTGCGAACTCTACAGCTGCTGCCCAATAGTCCTGTTCAATAGGATATTCAGAATCTGAATCCTCACTACGTAACAGCCAATAAGAAGCCTCTGGAGCCGAACCAATCATCACTCCCGGTTTGTTAGCTGCCATACATGAAAGTACACTCAATCCATGTGTCGCCTCAGCATATATATCTGAATTTGGATTCACAAAATCTTTTGTACCTAATATTTTCACATTATCTAAAGCAGGGATACGGTCGAAATTGTGAAAACCGCCATCCACTACAGCGATGGTCATGCCTTGTCCTTTAAAACCTGCTTCATGCAATAAATCTACTTTACTAACATGGATCTGTCCATAACTTGTTCCATAGATAGTATCAGGGTTCACCGTCACTTCATTGATGATGGTATCCCTCCTCCCTGAAGATAACGGGATCTGACTACCTGAGCCCTTCCATACCTTGACGGCACTTTTCACAAACGGCAAAGCACGAATCTGATCTATCTTAGTAGTGTCATTGCAAGAAACAGTTACAAAGTTTTCCCACTAGCTGGTGAGCAATACCTTAACACCTGTCTTTCTAATAGCTTTGATATATGCCGCTGGCACAGGAAGGTCAGTAGAATCAACATGCAAGTTTTGCTTCTGTCTGCGTTGCAAGGCTTTAACCGAGAGGAACCTTTCTGGGTGCCTCAGGCTGAACTCAGTAGCCGCCTTGTCTTTTAAATCGATATGATAACGCAATGAGTCTTGTGACATCGCGTCCATGCCCGACAAACAAGCTAGCAGACAAATCACAAACAGTAATCTTTTCATATCCAAAAAAATAACAAATTATGTAGGTCTTATTTGATTGCTTACTTCGTTAAAGTATAGGTTCCTGCTCCGTATTCCTTAGTTTCTGTCTCTCCTGGAAGGGTAACAGAAGCCGTTGCTCCCTGCGGTATTGTGAACTCCCATATCCACTGGTCACCTTCGTATTTCCATGCGCTGCGAATAAGACCTGCTGCTGATTGATACTGAGCATCAACATGACCCAGCCGTTTGTCTGGCAAAGGTTTCATAATGATATGTTGGAATCCAGGGTTCTTAGGATCAGCAGCTATTCCAGCTACGGTTTCCCATATCCATGCACAAACGGCACCGTAGGCATAGTGATTAAAGCTGTTCATACCCTGTGGGCCCATACCTTTGTCAAGCATGTAACTATTCCAACGTTCCCAAATAGTGGTAGCGCCATTGTCTATAGAATAGAGCCAACTTGGGTTCTTTCTTTGGAAGAGCAACTCATAAGCAATATCACTCATACCATTGTCGGTAAGTGTCTGCATAAGTATAGAGGTTCCTAAGAAACCTGTTTGCAGACAATTATCATGCTCCTCAAAATTCTTGCGTAAACGTGATATGATAGCCTCCTTAGCAGTACCTTCTACAAGGTGGTTCTTCAAGGCAAACAAGGCAGGTGTTTGCATAGTATTCAGGATATCAGTCTTGAAACTACCATCTGGCTTAAAGAATTGAATCTTAAGATAAGTTCTTGCATCATTAATCATGCGTTGATAAACGGTGGCATCACGTCCTGTCGCTACAGCCATATCACACATCATCTCTGCATCAATCAGCCAATAAGATGCACCAAGATAGCTCCAATATGTGATAGCATCAGGAGATGGTACTCTCCCTTTAGGTGTTGTATTAAACGCATCTGCACCGTGGCTTTCTAACGCCTCATAGCTTAACCAATCAGCCCACTGATAATTACCATTCTCTGCACTCAGTGCAGTATGATCATAATGAGTCTCATTTACATGGTTAATGAAACGGTTCATAGCATCCCAGTTCTCATCAATAATTTGTGTATCGCCAAACTGTTTCCAAACAGTCCAAGGTACAATTACACCAGCATCAGCCCAACCCAGTCGCATCATATTCTCGCCATACTGACCTATAGGTGCTACGCCAGGGAAACCACCTGTTTCACTCTGTGAGTCACGCATATCACGCATCCATTTATGGAAGAAGTTTAAAGTGTTTGCAAAGAAAGTGCCTGTTTCAGCAAAAACCTGAGTATCGGCTGTCCAACCAAGTCGTTCGTTGCGTTGCGGACAATCGGTAGGTACAGACAGATAGTTAGAACGTTGTCCCCAAATAGTATTGGAAATAAGCTTGTTGATAGACTCATTGCCTGTAGTAATAACACCAGTTTCCAAATTCTCAGTAATAGAGGTTACAGGAATGGACTGTATCGATTGAATGGTTACTTGATCAGTAGCAGTTATAGAAGCGAAACGATAACCAAAGAACGTACAATGCGGATAATAGGTAACAAAATCTGCATTATCAGCAAAGGTATATGTAAGTTTCATACCACCAGCGGAAGCTATTCGCAGATTGTCGCGATGAACACTGCCCTCAGGACCATCCATACCGCGACTCTTTGCACCATTACCATCATTCAACATCTCACCAGCAAGGAAAGTGAGCATTGTGCCAGAAGCTGCTTTAAAAGTGAAAGAAGGAATAGCAGCTGCATTCTGACCGAAATCCACAACTAGGGTTTCACCTGCTTCCAAAGTAATTTCCTCGCCAGTAGCATATTCACGACTAATCACTACCTTACCAAATTCTTCTTCCTGCACATTCTCAACATCTTTCCAAACATATGTCTTTACTGGAGTCATTGCTAAATCCTTGCGTAAATAGATTTCCGCACCAGCCGATGGTAATATTTCACCGTTAAACTCAGTATTTACCTCTGGAGTCTTAAACTGATCAGCCATCAGATAGCCTTGTGGCTCGCGAGCATCATATTCCTCTCCATCAAAGATACCAGCATGTTTTACAGGGCCAGCAATACCTGCTTTCCAATTCTCTGTATCTGATCCCAATAGCTGGGTAGTACCATCTGAATAGGTGAGCTGTAACACTCCTCTAAAAGCACATTTCTTACCTATCATGCCATCGTGGCCTGCAGGAGTGATAATCTTATCACCCCACCAGCCTGGAGTAACTTGAACAGAGAACATATTTTCTGCACCTGCTTTTTTATCTAGCATGGGTGTAATGTCGTAAGTGAAAGAACGCTTGGTTTTCGCATAGTGGGTAAAACCTGGTTTCAATATCTCGTCGCCTACCAGTTCACCATTCACATATAGTTCATATACGCCTAGCGCCGTTGTCATCCATATTGCTTTGGTTACTTTCTTATCATTCTTTACAGTTGATGCAAACCAGTTAGCGCCGTCAGCTGACCGCCAGTTCCCTGGTTCATAAACAGTGCCCTGCACAACAGGAGCATCAGCAACAGATATCCACTGAGATGAATTCCATGCCGACGCTTCTAAAGCATCAATCTTGCTATACTTCTCTTTCTGATTCTCTGTGTTACAGCTAGCGAGTGACAATATAGTAGCCGCCAACACTAAACTCATATTTCTTAAACTTTTCATAGTATAATAATTTTAATCTTTTTCTATCAAAACAGTAGCATAAGCAGAAATACCTTCTTCCCTACCCGTGAAACCCAGCTTTTCGGTAGTAGTAGCTTTGATGGATACATCATCTACTTCCACTCCCATTAGCGCTGCCAGCACTTGCTGCATAATTGGGATATGTGGATTCAGTTTTGGTTGCTCGGCACAAACAGTAGCATCAATATTACCAACACGATAACCTTTAGTGGAAATGAGTTCCACTACCCTCTTGAGTAACAATTTGCTGTCGATATTTTTATACTCGGGAGCATTGTCGGGAAAATGATAGCCAATGTCACGCATATTGGCAGCCCCCAACAATGCGTCACAAATAGCATGTATCAGCACATCAGCATCAGAGTGACCTAATAATCCTTTAGTATGCTGCAATTTTACACCACCTAACCAAAGGTCACGTCCTTCTACCAGTTGGTGTACGTCAAATCCAAAACCCACACGTATCTTCATATTCACCTTACATAAAAATCAAGCAACTTACGATCTTCTAAGAAACCCTGCAAATGATTGCCTATCGCCACTGGTCCTACACCTACTGGTGTCCCCGTATAGATCAGGTCTCCTATCTTGAGCGTCATAAATTTGCTCACATAGCAAATAATCTCATCTACTTTGAAAAGCATATCACCCGTAAACCCTTGCTGTACAGTATTGCCATCAATATCGAGGTGAAAATGTAAGTTCTGCACGTCATCTCCCACCTCACTTAAAGGGATAAAATCACCTATCACTGCACTCTCATCGAAGCCTTTACTCAGTTCCCAAGGATGCCCCTCAGCCCTAAAACGACTCTGCAGATCTCGTGCAGTGAAGTCGATACCAACAGTCACTGCATCATAGTACCTACGTACAAACTGCGGACTAATTGATTTGCCCAATCTGCTAATACGTACCACTACCTCTGTTTCATATTGCAAGTTATTGGAAAAGTCAGGCAAAAAGAAAGGCTTACCATCACGCAAGATAGCAGAGTCCGGTTTCAAAAAAATCACAGGCTCTGGCGTTTCCTCAGTATGTCCCAATTCTTTTTTGTGGAGGACATAGTTCATGCCAATGCATATAATCTTCATAATGAGTGATAGTTTATTATGCAAATTTACTGTTTTTCATTGACAACTTACCATTCTTTTTACTTATTTTTGTGGAAAAGAAATAAATAAAGCTATGAACAACGATTGGAAAGACAGACTGAATGTAGTTTATTCCACCAACCCTAATTTCAAGTATGAAACTACATCAAAGGAAGAGGTCTCTACTCTACTTCCTCAGCATCAGAAGTTGCGAGTGAGTCTTGATCGAAAGAATCGCGGAGGAAAGACCGTAACTTTAGTTACTGGATTTGTGGGTACTGATGATGATTTGAAGGCTTTGGCCAAGTTTCTGAAAAGCAGTTGTGGTGTTGGAGGTGCAGCCAAAGACGGTGAAATCATTATTCAAGGTGATTTCAAACTACGAGTGCTTGATTTACTAAAAGCAAAAGGATACACACAAACCAAGCCTGCAGGATAAAAACCGCCTGAGAAATATATTTAAAGGGGATAATATAAATGACAAAAGACTATTTAGGCCAATAAAAAAAGAGGATGCTCCAATGGAACATCCTCTTTAATATAATAATGTGTAAGTAAATTACTCAGCATGCAGATTGAAGCGTTTGAAGTCAACAACGGTCAAATCCTTGTCAAACTTCTGCAGATACTCAGCAACAGTCAGCTTAGCATCCTTGTTGTATTCCTGCTTCAACAGGCATACATCCTTGAAGAACTTAGCCATACGACCATTAGCGATATTCTGAATCATCTGCTCTGGCAGACTTGCAGCTTTCTGCTCGGCTACTTCCTTCTTGATGCGACGGATGTCGTCAGCCTGCTCCTCAGTAATCATCTTCTTCATGATACCTTCGTTCAGGTGATCTTCATTCTCTGCAATGTAGAGGTTATAACCTGCTTTCTTCAATGCAGCCTCAACAGCTTTGTTAACCTGCTCATCCTTGGTCTTCTGGATAGCAACGCTCAACTCATTGTCCTTAACTGCCTGAGGAACGCTTGCCTCATCAACAGCCACAGGATTCATGGCAGCAATCTGCAAAGCTACCTCATGACCTGCCTCTTCAAAACCAGGTTTGTTCAGCAAGCACATGGTGCAAAGGAAATTCTTACTCATGTGATTGTAGGTTGAGATACCCTCACCTTCCAACACATTGTAGCCATCGAGTTCCATTTTCTCACCAGTGATTCCGCTACGGTCAGTTACAGCCTCAGCAACTGTACGATCACCCAGTTTCAATGCCTTTACCTCATCCAAAGTCTTGCAACGATTAGCTACAGCAGCATCAAGAATATCCTGAGTCAGCTTAACGAAATCAGCATTGTTAGCTACGAAGTCGGTTTCACACTTCAAAGCAATCATAGCTCCAAAGTTACCATCAACCTTTACCAACACGCAACCTTCAGATGCATCACGATCAGAACGCTTAGCAGCTACAGCCTTTCCTTTCTCACGGATTATCTTAACTGCCTCATCGAAATCATTGTTAGCCTGAGTCAGTGCATTCTTACAATCCATCATACCAGCACCCGTCATTTTACGGAGCTTGGTGATATCAGCCATTGTTACAGCCATAATTCTTTTTACTTGTTTTAATGGTTAATAATCAATCCTCTTCCTTGATGAAATCAGCAGCCTTAGCAGCATTTAAAGCTTCCTCATCACGCTTATCCATGCGAGCCTTAGCCTTTCTTGGACGAGCAGCCTTAGGAGCCTTTTCAGCAACCTCTTCCTCGCCAGCAGCTTCCATATCAATCTTTTCTACCTTACGCTCTTCAATTCCTTCCTGCATAGCAGCGCAGCAAGCGTCGAGGATTACTTCGATTGACTTGGTTGCATCATCGTTAGCTGGGATTACGAAATCGATATTATCTGGATCAGAATTGGTATCAACAATACCGAATACAGGAATACCCAGACGATTAGCCTCACGAACTGCAATATTCTCCTTCATCACGTCAACAACGAACAAAGCAGAAGGCAGACGAGTCAGGTCAGCAATTGAACCAAGGTTCTTCTCCAACTTAGCACGCTGACGAGAAATCTGCAGGATTTCACGCTTTGACAGGTTAGAGAAAGTACCATCATTTGTCAATTTATCGATATTAGCCATTTTCTTCACAGCCTTGCGGATGGTAGGGAAGTTGGTAAGCATACCGCCTGGCCAACGTTCAATCACGTAAGGCATACCAACAGACTGTGCTTTCTCAGCAACGATCTGTTTAGCTTGTTTCTTAGTAGCAACAAACAGGATTTTCTTTCCTGACTTGACGATTTGCTTCATAGCTTCAGCAGCTTCATCAACTTTAGCAACCGTCTTATTTAAATCAATGATATGAATACCATTGCGCTCCATGAAAATGTAAGGAGCCATAGCTGGGTTCCACTTTCTCTTAAGATGACCGAAGTGGCAACCTGCTTCAAGTAATGTATCAAAACTTGTTCTTGACATTTGTAATTTTTCTTTAAATCGTTTACTTTCTTTTTTGTTTTTTCTAAACCAACCGCCGGGTAGCCTAAACCTACGAGTCCCGGTAGTTTAGATGCTAAACGCAAATTCTCTCCACCAGCACATTAACGCTTGCTGAACTGGAATCTACGACGAGCCTTTGGACGACCTGGTTTCTTGCGCTCAACAGAACGAGGATCGCGGGTCATGAAGCCTTCTGCACGCAGTGTTTTCTTATCTTCAGGATTGATCTTTACCAATGCGCGGGCGATTGCCAAACGAAGAGCCTGAGACTGACCAGTGAAACCACCACCGTTCAGGTTCACCTTGATGTCATATTTTTCTACAACACCCAACTTGTTCAATGGCTGTTTTACAACAAACTGCAGGATGGATGATGGGAAATAGACTGCTAAATCTTTTTTGTTAATGGTAATCTTACCTGTACCTTCTGACATGAAGATACGTGCAACAGCACTTTTGCGTCTGCCTAATGCGTTAATTACTTCCATATCTTCTTATTAGTTAAGTGCGTTAATATCAATGAGCTTAGGCTCCTGTGCCTGATGCTTGTGTTCAGAACCTTCATAGATGTACAGATTATCGAGAATCTTAGCACCCAGTTTGGTCTTAGGCAGCATGCCCTTTACTACTCTTCTCAACAGACGGTCTGCGCCATTTGGCTTAGCCAACAGCTTAGCAGGAGTAATCTCTCTCTGACCGCCAGGGTAACCAGTGTATGAAAGGTAAACTCTGCCGTTCCACTTGTTACCAGTCAACTTAACTTTGTCAGCATTGATAATTATCACATTATCGCCGCAGTCTACGTGAGGGGTGAAGTTAGGTTTATACTTACCTCTCAACAACTTCGCAACTTTTGAGCCCAGACGGCCTAATACCTGATCTGTGGCATCTACGATAACCCATTCTTTGTTTACCGTAGCTTTGTTTGCAGAAATGGTCTTGTAACTTAAAGTATCCACTCTAATTAAAAATTTAAATTGTTACTACTAAGATTTCATCATATAACTTCGTAGTTCTCGGCCAAAAGAATTCTACAAAGCGCTATGAATCAATCGCTTTTTATTTTCTTGATAATAATCGGCTTGCAAAGGTACAGTTTTTCTTGTAATTAGCCAAGAAAAAATGTTAAAAATCTGCATTATGCGGTGTACGTGGATATGGTATCACGTCACGGATGTTAGACATACCCGTCACAAACAGAATCAGTCTTTCGAATCCGAGACCGAAGCCACCATGCGGACAACTTCCGTATCTACGTGTGTCAAGATACCACCACATATCTTTCATCGGTATGTCGCGACGCTTGATTTCATCCATCAGCTTGTCGTAGTTCTCCTCACGAACACTACCACCAATGATTTCACCGATAGCAGGGAAAAGCACGTCAGTACCCTGGACAGTCTTGCCATCCTCATTCTGCTTCATGTAGAATGCTTTGATCTCCTTTGGATAGTTGATCATAATTACCGGACGCTTGAAATGATGTTCCACCAAGTAACGCTCATGTTCAGAAGCCAAGTCAGTACCCCAAGATACAGGGAACTCAAACTTATGTCCGTTCTTTACTGCTTCTTCAAGGATACGAATACCCTCAGTATATGGCAGACGAACGAATTCTTCTTTCAATACACCTTGCAGACGCTCAATCAACGTTTTATCAATCATATTATTGAGGAACTGCAAATCATCCATACAGTTGTCCAGTGCCCACTTCACACAATACTTGATGAAATCCTCCTCCAAATCCATCAAATCATTGAGGTCAATAAATGCCACCTCTGGTTCCACCATCCAAAACTCTGCCAAGTGTCGAGGCGTGTTTGAGTTCTCAGCACGGAATGTTGGACCGAAAGTATAGATAGCACCCAAAGCAGTAGCGGCAGTTTCACCTTCCAACTGACCACTTACTGTCAATGATGTCATCTTGCCAAAGAAGTCATCGTCATATTTAATCTTGCCTTCTTCATCTTTCTTCAGGTCATATAAATTCTGTGTGGTTACCTGGAACATTTCACCAGCACCCTCGCAATCACTCGCCGTTATGATAGGTGAGTTGAAATAGAAGAATCCATGCTCATGGAAGTAGTGATGTATGGCCATCGCCATATTATGACGGATGCGAAATACTGCTCCAAATGTATTGGTACGCATACGCAGGTGAGCCACCTCACGCAGGAACTCCATTGAGTGTCCTTTCTTCTGCAAAGGATATGTATTGTCGGCAACACCGAGCACTTCTATCTCACGAGCCTGAATTTCGACCTGCTGCCCAGAACCTACAGATTCTGTGAGCACGCCATTTACACTCAGGCAAGCGCCAGTGGTAATATCTTTCAGCAAATTTTCATCGAAACTTTCCAAGTCAACAACAATCTGCACATTGTAAATGATAGAACCGTCGTTCAGTGCAATGAAGCTCACCTTCTTGCTTCCTCTGCGCGTACGCACCCATCCTTTCACGTTCACTAAAGTGCCATAGTCTGTACGTTTCAGTACATCTACTACTTTTGTTCTACGAATGTTTTCCATATCGTTAATTACACCTTATTAATATATTATGCGAATGAACCCATGCGCAGGAAATTTACTTCCTGCTGAGTCAGGAATCTCCAGTCGCCACGTTTCAAGCCCTTCTTCGTCAGACCAGCAAAGAATACACGATCAAGCTTAGTAACTTTATAACCTAAATGCTCGAAGATACGACGCACGATACGATTCTTGCCAGAGTGGATTTCGATACCGATATCGTTCTTCTTAGTATCATCAGCATAAGCTATTTCGTCAGCGTGAATCTCACCATCCTCCAATTCAATACCTGCAACGATTTTATCCATATCCTCCTGTGTCAAATCCTTATCCAATTTAACACGGTATATTTTCTTCTTCTCATACTTAGGATGAGTCAATTTAGAAGCCAGTTCACCGTCATTGGTAAGCAACAACACACCAGTAGTATTGCGGTCCAACCTTCCAACAGGATAGATACGCTCAGGACATGCATTCTTCACAATGTCCATAACAGTCTTACGTGCCTGTGGGTCATCGGTAGTAGTCACACAGTCCTTGGGCTTATTCAGCAACACATAAATCTTGCGTTCGATAGAAACAGGCTGATCGTGGAACTTGACTTCATCTCCACGTTTGATTTTAGTACCCAATTCCTTCACTACTTCACCATTGACAGTCACAACACCTGCCTGGATATATTCGTCCGCCTCACGACGAGAGCATATGCCAGCATTAGCCAAGAATTTATTCAAGCGGATATCATCATCTGGTGTATAGATCTCTGTATATTCAACGGGTCTGTGATTATTAGGCTTTACTGAGTTGACCTTGCGCTGCATAGGACGACCGTTTGGTTTTCCAAAACGTCCACCACCATTTTGACGAGGACGGAACGAACGCTGCTCACCACCTTCACTGTTGTAACGAGGACGGAATGAATACTGTTGCTCACCATTCTCATCATTGTTATAACGGGGAGTATAAGAACGTTCACCATTATTATAACCACTATTACCTTGATTGAAACGAGGACGATAAGGACGCTGTTCACCACCATCATTGTTGTAACGAGGACGATAAGGGCGCTGCTCGCCACCATCGCTATTGTAGCGAGGACGATAAGGACGCTGCTCACCACCTTCATTGTTGTAACGAGGGCGGTAAGGACGCTGCTCACCACCATCGTTGTTGTAACGAGGACGATAAGGACGCTGTTCGCCACCATCATTGCTATTGAAACGAGGGCGGTAAGGACGCTCACCTCCATTATTGTAACTTCTCTGCGGACGATTTGAGTTGTCTGCATTAGGATTGAATCTTGGCCGATAAGGCCTGTCATTTGGATAAACTCGCTGTGGTCTTTCACTATTGAATCCCTCAAAATGATTTCCATCGGCACTGCCATTATTCTCGGCATTCTGCCACTTTTCGTCTTCTGTAATCATTGTACAAATCTGATAAAATTGTTTGTAATGCTGGCCTCACGGCCAAATGTTATCTCTCAAATTAAAAATCTTTAAATACCAGTATAATTCATAGGAGTAATTGCGCGCAACTCTTCTTTCACTTTTTCACTAACATCCAAACCTTCAATAAAATTGTGAATAGACGCCTCAGTTATTGCTTCATTTGTACGAGTCAACGCCTTTAGAGCTTCATAAGGATGTGGATAAGCCTCACGGCGTAAGATAGTCTGAATAGCTTCAGCTACCACACTCCAACAATTATTCAAGTCTTCATCTATCGCCTCACGGTTTAAAAGAAGTTTACGCAAACCTTTTAATGTACTTTGAATAGCAATTAAACTATGCCCCATCGGCACACCAATATTTCGCAATACGGTAGAATCTGTAAGGTCCCTTTGCAGACGGGATACGGGCAACTTCATTGCCAGATGTTGATAAATGGCATTGGCAATACCCACATTTCCCTCTGAGTTTTCAAAGTCAATAGGATTAACTTTATGAGGCATGGCACTTGAGCCTACTTCTCCAGCTTTGATCTTCTGATGGAAATACCCCATTGAAATATACATCCAGCAGTCCCTATCCAAGTCCATGATGATATTGTTGATACGACTCAAAGCATCAAACACAGCTGCCAGATTATCGTAATTTGAAATCTGCGTTGTAAACTGTTCACGCTGCAAGCCTAACTTTTCTGCCACGAACTTATTACCAAAAGCCTTCCAGTCGTATGTAGGATAAGCCACATGGTGTGCATTATAGTTGCCAGTAGCACCACCAAACTTGGCTGTAATCGGGCAAGCTTTCAGCAATGAGAGCTGTTGCTGCAAACGATACACATACACCTCTATCTCCTTTCCCAAACGAGTAGGAGAAGCCGGCTGCCCATGTGTTTTTGCCAACATAGCAATATCTTTCCACTCGTTAGCGTAGGCGGAAAGTTGGTCGATGAGCTCCTGTAGTGCAGGATAATAAACCTCATCCAATGCATCTTTCAATGACAATGGAACAGATGTATTGTTAATATCTTGAGAGGTTAATCCGAAATGGATGAACTCTTTATAAGCATCCAATCCACCAATTTTATCGAACTGTTCTTTCAAGAAATACTCCACAGCCTTCACGTCATGATTGGTCACTGCCTCAATTTCCTTAATACGAGCAGCATCTGCCTCAGTAAAGTTACGATAAATATTGCGCAGCACCTCAAACACACACTTGTCTATCCCCGCCAACTGAGGGAGTGGCAATTCACAAAGTGTGATAAAGTATTCTACCTCTACCTGCACACGATACTTAATTAAGGCATATTCTGAGAAATAAGCGGCAAGTGACTCTGTCTTTCCTCTGTAGCGCCCGTCAATGGGTGAAATAGCTGTTAGTTTATCTAATTCCATGCAATAAAAAACACTTCTTTATAAATTTAGGATGCAAAGATAGTGAATATTATTTTATTTTGTGTACTTTTGGGCAATAAAAATATATTTAAAACTGACGAAATCAACCATTAATAAAAGATAACTATGAAATCAAAATATTTATATTTAGCTACATTCTTGCTGACAATCATCTCCGTCAGCATGTCTGCACAACAATTCCAACTCAACTCTGCTGGCTACTTTAACAACCAAGGAGTTGACGTGATGGCATTTAACGATTTCTATCCTGAAGGACATCAAGGTGGAGTAAGTGTATTGATGAATGGGCACCGTATTGCTACAAACGGTGATATTCGCATGGAAGCTACTCCAGGTCAGTGGCAACCTGTACCTAAACAATTGAGTCGCAAAATAGAAGGCAACAGCATTGTAACTACCCTATGCTTCCCCGACTCAGCTCGCCACCTGACAGGATTTAACCCGATGGTTTATCCTGATTATGTATTCAACTATACCGTTAAGACCGAGGCACAAGGAAACAGTATCGTGGTAACGGTTGACATAGACAAACCTGTACCAGCAGAACTACAGGGCAAGGTAGGCTTCAACCTGGAATTCTTCCCTGGATGGCTGTTTGGAAAACCAGAGCTTTTGACATTCCCATTCCTGTGGCAACAAACAGAATATGTATTAGGAGGCGGTTCTTCCCACTACATGTTCTTGGCACTGGCAGCCCAGCAGATGAGCCGTAACTAAAAGAAACTAAATTAAACTATATAATGAATATTATTAAGACTACATTGATGGCAGCGTTGGCACTGAATGTGTTGACGCTGCAAGCTATGAGCATCACCGTAGAGCCTCAGACTTGCGCTACAGATGCCATCTCTTTCACAGACCAACGTCCAACAGCTGAAAAGCGCTTGTTCCGTTCTGAAGCTGTAGAGCAAGTAATCAAACAGATGCAAGCTCGGTTAAAGAACCCCAAACTGGCCTGGATGTTCAGCAACTGCTTCCCTAACACGTTGGACACCACCGTACATTTCAGCAAGGATGCACAAACTGGAAAGCCCGATACTTTTGTCTATACTGGCGACATCCATGCCATGTGGTTGCGCGATTCTGGAGCGCAGGTATGGCCCTACGTTCAGTTAGCCAATCAGGATGCTCATCTGAAAGAGATGGTGGCAGGTGTCATCAACCGTCAGTTTGCCTGCATCAACATCGACCCATTCGCTAATGCCTTCAACATGGAAGCCATCCCTGGCGGAGGTGAATGGAAGAGCGACATGACCGACATGAAAGATGAGTTGCATGAGCGCAAATGGGAAATCGACTCCCTGTGCTACCCTATCCGTTTGGCTTACGAGTATTGGAAAGTAACGGGCGATGCCAGTGTATTCGATGCAGCTTGGATAGATGCCATCCAAAATATCCTCAAGACTTTCCGCGACCAGCAGCGCAAGGAGAACAAAGGCAGTTACCGTTTTATGCGTCGTACAGAACGCCAGTTCGACACCATGAGCAACGATGGTTGGGGTGCTCCCGTCAAGCCTGTTGGTTTGATAGCTTCTGCCTTCCGTCCTTCTGATGATGCCACTGTATTCCTGTTTTTGGTACCCTCCAACTTCTTTGCAGTAAGCTCTCTGCGTCAGGCAGCTGAAATCCTCAATAGCGTAAATCATCGCAGCGACATAGCAGGTCAATGCACTGCTCTTGCCGATGAAGTGAGTCAGGCATTAAAAGAATATGCCGTTTACGACCATCCGAAATATGGCAAGATATATGCTTACGAGGTAGATGGCTTTGGCAATCATCTGCTGATGGACGATGCCAATGTGCCTTCTTTGATTTCCATGCCATACTTGGGGTTGGTAGACATCAACGATCCTATCTATCAGAACACCCGTCGTTTTGTTTGGAGTGAAGACAATCCCTACTTCTTCCGTGGCAAGGCAGGTGAAGGTATTGGCGGTCCGCACATAGGGCATGATATGCCTTGGCCTATGAGTATCATGATGCGAGCTTTCACATCGCAGGATGACCAAGAAATCAAGCAATGCATCAAGATGCTGATGGATACCGATGCTGGCACAGGCTTTATGCACGAGTCATTCCACAAGGATGACGCTACCCACTTTACCCGTGCTTGGTTTGCATGGCAGAACACCCTCTTTGGCGAGTTGATTATCAAACTGGTCAACGACGGTAAACTCAATTTATTGAATAGTATTGAATGAATTGCCAAAAAAAATGATTATATTCGCACCCTGAATTAACAAACAAGACAAGATTAGATGGAAACATTTTGGATTAAGGCCGTCCAGCTGATGCTGAGTCTGTCGTTATTAGTAGTGATTCATGAGGGCGGTCATTTTCTTTTTGCAAAGCTGTTTAAGACAAGGGTTGAGAAGTTCAGATTGTTCTTCGACCCATGGTTTACCATATTCAAATTCAAGCCAAAAAACAGCGAGACTGAATACGGATTAGGATGGATACCTCTTGGTGGCTATGTTAAGATAGCCGGCATGATAGATGAATCGATGGACGTGGAGCAGATGAAGCAACCTGCTCAGCCTTGGGAGTTCCGCGCCAAGCCCGCTTGGCAGCGACTGCTTATCATGATTGGTGGTGTATTGTTCAACTTCCTACTGGCTCTGTTCATCTATTCGATGATTCTCTATGCCTGGGGCGATTCATACATCCCAGTACAAAAAGCCCCATTGGGTATGCAGTTTAACGAGACAGCCCACAACGCAGGCTTCCAGGATGGTGATATACTGATATCTGCCGACGGCAAACCATTGGAACGTATGGGCACCGACTTGCTGATGGATGTGGTAGATGCGCGTCAGGTAACAGTATTGCGTGGCGGCAAGGAAGCATCCGTATATATACCTGAAGACATGATCAATCGTCTGATGGAAGACAGCGTGACCTTCACCGCTTTCCGTATGCCTTTCGTAGTGGATAGCCTCATGGCCGGTTCTCCTGCCATGGCTGCTGGCATGCAACCAGGCGATAGTATCATCGCCATGAACGGCAAAGGTAGTTTGGCTTACGATGATTTCATGAAAGAAATGCAGCTACGCAGAGATGCCAAGAGCGACAACCACGATGTAATGCTGACCATTATGCGTAAGGGTGTACAGCATGAGTTGGCGATTACTACTGATGAAGATTTTAAGATGGGAGTTTATCCTGTCACTAACACATCGAAACTGTTGCCTATCGTAAAGAAAGACTATGGTTTCTTTGCTTCTTTCCCTGCTGGCATCAAACTGGGTGTAAACACCTTGGCCGGCTATGTGAACCAGATGAAGTACGTCTTCTCTAAGGAAGGAGCTAAGCAGTTAGGCGGATTCGGTACCATCGGCAATATCTTCCCTGCTTCATGGGATTGGCATCAGTTCTGGTATATGACAGCGTTCTTGAGCATTATTCTAGCATTCATGAACATCCTGCCTATCCCTGCACTGGACGGTGGACATGTATTGTTCCTGCTCTATGAAATCATTGCCCGTCGCAAACCGAGCGATAAGTTCATGGAACGTGCTGAAATGGCTGGTATGTTCATTTTGTTTGCTTTGCTGATTTGGGCAAACATGAATGACGTAATAAGATTCTTATTTTAATTGAGAATTGAGAATTAAGAGGTACATAGGGATTGTGCTATTGATGCTGGCGTCATTGTCATCTTTTGCCAAGGACGACTTAAAGGCATTGTATGATTCACTGGACTATTCAGTGGCTCATAAGAATATGTATGTGCAAGAGAAAATCAAACGCATTGATGAAATCCGTAGTGCCCTCTCCTATGCCAACTTAAACGACGTTAACAAATACGTTGTCTATAACCAGTTGTACAATGAATACTGGAAATTCGATCTCGATTCTGCCATCCATTATGCCCGCTTAGAGGTGGAAGCAGCCATCCGCATGAATGATGAATACCGCAAGACACAGGCTGAGCTGCAATTAGCCATCTCTTATGCTATGCACGGTATGTATATCCAGGCAGAACAGATACTGAACAAGCACAACATCAACTCTTTGCCTAAGGATTTGATGGCTGAGTATTATAATGCTAACATCCAGTTCCTGCAATACTACCTCTATACATCCGATTCACCTGAGGATATACAAAGGCAAAACAATTACCGCGATTCGCTCTATGCCACACAGGATCAATCATCCATAGAGTTCCGGTTCAGTCTGGTGGGGCGTATGCCAGCGAAAGAGCGTCTGGAAGGTTATAACAAACTTCTAGACCTGGTGGAGAAGTATTCGCCCATGTATGCGCGTATCACTCACAGCATCGGAACCATCTATGCCGCAGACGGCAACCGCGACGAGGCCAAGAAATACCTGATACGCTCGGCATTATCCGACTTGTATAATGTTACTCGTGAGAACCAGTCTATTTACGAACTGGCGCAACTGGCTTATGAAGATGGCGATTACGCACGTGCTTACCGTTATGCTCAATCCTCTTTCGAGGATGCTATTACAGCTGGCATCCAGTTCCGTGTAACGCAGGTATCAGGCTTCTATTCCATCATTACCGATGTGTACCAGCGCCGTGAGGCAAGCGACAAACAATCACTCATCAACATCATCGTACTGAGTGGCGTTCTGCTGGTATGCTTAGTTATTGCCGTGTTCTTTATCTTCCAGCAGTTGAAGAAAATCATGCGTATCCGCAAGGATTTGGCTAACAGCAATGATGAGTTACAGCGACTGAACGAGACACTGAACAACATGAATGCCCAACTGCATAGCAGCAACTCACTCCTGCAAGAAAACAACGATATCAAAGAGCAGTACATTGGTCAGTTCTTCAATATCTGTTCCGGCTATATCGATAAGATTGGCGACTACCAGAACGTACTCTACCGCTTGGCAGTCAACAAGCACTATGACGAACTGGTGAAAAAGTTGCGCTCCACTACCCTTATTGACTCTGAGACCGAAGCGTTATACCACCATTTCGACACGATCTTCTTGAACCTCTTCCCTACTTTCGTGGCAGACCTGAACGCACTACTGCGTGAAGATGAGAGAATCGTGCTCAAACAAGATACCCTGCTCAACAAAGAGTTGCGTATTTACGCCCTCTTGCGATTGGGCATTACCGACAGCGAGAAGATAGCTAACTTCCTGCGCTGCTCCACCAGTACTATCTACAATTACCGCACAAAGATGCGTAATCGCGCCATTGACAAAGACACTTTTGAAGATAAATTCATCGGTAAATAGCCCTATTTATCATTCCAAATTATCTACATTTTTTCTCATCATACAAAATGTTATATTGCTGTAAATAAACAAAGTAACATTTTAAGCCATCTACATTTTAATATTGATTATTCACACATAAGCGTAAGTTCGTTAACTTTGTCATCGAGAATGTGCTTAACCACGCATTCTGCAGTTAAAAGAATAAAACAATTAACACCTAAAATAAATGGAAAATACCATGATTAAAGTGGGCCTTATCGGCTTTGGCAGAATGGGCCGCTTTTACTTACACGAGTTCCAGAGAAACAAAAATTGGCAGGTTATTTATATCTGCGATCCTTACGATAAAGCACAGGAAATGGCGCGCGACTATTGTCCCACCGCTAAGGTTACCGGCAATGAAGACGACGTATTCAACGACCCCGAAGTTGAAGTGGTGGCACTCTGCGCACTGGCTGATTCCCGAAAAAACCAAATCTTAAAAGCCTTGGCTCATGGCAAGCACATTATCTCTGAAAAGCCTATTGCCATGCTTCCCGAAGATGAGTGGGAACTGGTGAAAGCAGTAGGTGAAAGCGACCGCCTGGCCACTGTCAACCTCTACCTGCGCAGTTCTTGGTATCACCATCAGCTAAAACAATTCATTGACGAAGGCGAGTTAGGCGAACTGGCCATCATCCGCATCTGCCACATGACGCCAGGCTTGGCTCCTGGTGAAGGCCATGAGGCAGAAGGTCCTTCCTTCCACGATTGCGGCATGCACTATTGCGACATCACCCGCTGGTATGCACAGAGCGAGTTCAAGACCATGCACTCACAGGCATTGCGTATGTGGAGCTACAAGGATCCTTGGTGGTTGCAGGCACACGGCACTTTCGACAATGGTATCGTTTACGACATCACACAAGGTTTCGTCTATGGACAGATGTCTAAAGACCAGACCCACAATTCATATATTGACTTAATTGGTACACACGGCATTGCCCGCATGACACACGACTTCAAGACAGCTACGGTTGAACTGCACGGTATCACCAAGACAGTTACCATCAACAAACCTTATGGTGGCAAGAACATCGACGTGATGATTGAGAAGTTCGCACAGAGCATCCGCAACGGCAAGCTTGATATGACGCTGCCATCGCTGCGAGATTCAGCCATTGCTTCCCAATTTGCATGGGATTGCCTGGCTGATGCGCGTACACACGACCTGCCAGCCATCGGCGATCTTGAAACACTCGAGCAGATACGCTACCGCCGTGCCCACATGACCAATGGTTATGGGCTGCTGCACCAGACAGTAGGCAAATGAAAATTCACATTTAATTAACCAATAAATAACGAAGTATGGCAAACTTATCAAGAAGAAGTTTCCTGAAAACCGGTGCAGCCGCTTTTGCAGGATTTACAATTGCGCCTAACATTATTTTAGGCAAGAGTCATGGACACGCAGCTCCTACCGACAAACTGAATATTGCAGCAGTTGGTGTAGGTGGCCGTGGTGCCAGCGTTTTGAGAGGTATGGAAGCAGAAAACATCGTAGCTATTGCCGATGTTGACTGGGGTTATGCAAAACCTGTCATGGACAGATACCCAAACGCTAAAAAGTTCAAAGACTATCGCCAGATGTATAGCGAGATGGGCAACAGCATCGATGCTGTGATGGTAGCTACTGCCGACCACACCCATGCTATCATTGCTGCCGAAGCCATCACCATGGGCAAGCACGTATATGTTGAGAAACCACTTACCCACTCTATCTACGAAGCTCGCTTGCTGAAGAAGCTGGCTGAGAAGTACGGTGTGGCTACTCAGATGGGTAACCAGGGTTCTTCTGGCGAAGGCACCCGCAAAGTCATCCAGTGGGTACAAAACGGCGAAATCGGTACCGTTACCAAGGTAGAGGCAAGTACCAACCGTCCTATCTGGCCACAGGGATTGAACCGTCCTACTAAGGTAGATAAGGTGCCTAAGACACTTGACTGGAACCTGTTCCTCGGCCCGGCTAAGTTCCGCGACTTCAACTCAGTATATCATCCATGGAACTGGCGTGGATGGTGGGACTTCGGTACTGGTGCATTAGGTGATATGGCTTGCCACATCCTGCACGGTGTCTATGAAGCACTGCAGTTAGGCTATCCTACTCAGATTCAAGGTAGCTCAACCGCCCTGCTTACCGACTGCGCACCTTCAGCACAGAGCATCCGCATGATATTCCCTGCACGTCCTAACCTGCCAAAACAGGCTATGCCACAGGTAGAGGTAACATGGTACGATGGTGGTTTGAAGCCAATGCGTCCAGAAGGCATGCCTAAGGGCAAGGAACTGGAAGTAGCTGGTGGTTGCACCATCCTGCATGGTACAAAGGACACCTTGATCTATGGCTGCTACGGTCGCGATCCTTGGTTGCTGTCTGGTCGTGTACCTACTTACACTCCAGGTAACCACGAGACGACAGAAAATGAGCACCAGACCGACTGGATCCGCGCTTGTAAGGAGAATGCAGCTACCCGTATGAAGAGCTGGTCAGACTTCTCTCGTTCAGCAGGCTTGACCGAGATGGTGGACATTGGTGTATTGGCAACTCGTCTGCAGGGCCTGAACCAAGTATTAGACTGGGATGGCGAGAACATGCAGCTCACCAATATCGACCCAAGCGCTACCATACGCATCATGAAGGCAAGCAACTTCAGCGTAAAGGATGGTCACCCAACCTTCAACAACGAGTATGCAGAGCCAGTAAATGCACTGGAGTTCGCCAACGAATTGATCAAACACACCTATCAGAACGGCTACAAGCTGCCTGATATGCCAAGATAATATCATTAATGTTTAAAGTAATATTTAAATTAAAGGAAATGAAGAAAAGTTTATTTACAGTGGCAGGCTGCATGGTATTAGCAGCTGCATTCACCGCTTGCGGTGGTCAAAAGAAGACTCAGGAGGCTGCAGAAGAAACAGCAGCTCCAGCAGCAACAACTACAATTAATGTTTCAACTACTCCTAACGGTGCTGAGACCCAGGCTCTGGAGCTCCCTACCGACGCTGATGGCTACATCACCATCTTCGACGGCAAGACCTTCAATGGCTGGCGTGGTTATGGTAAGGATCAGGTTCCTGCTCGCTGGACCATCGAGGACGGCTGCATCAAGTTCAACGGTACAGGCACAGGCGAAGGCCAGACCACTGGTGGTGGTGACCTCATCTTCGCTCACAAGTTTAAGAATTTCGAACTGACATTCGAATACAAGATCTCTAAGGGTGGTAACTCTGGTATCTTTGTATTGGCACAGGAAGTTCCAGTAGAGGGCAAGCCAGGTGAGTTTGAGCCTATCTACATCTCTGCTCCTGAGTATCAGGTGCTCGACAACCAGAATCACCCAGATGCTAAGATGGGTAAGGATGGCAACCGTCAGGCAGCTTCTCTGTATGACATGATTCCTGCTAAGCCACAGAACGCTAAGCCAGCTGGCGAGTGGAACACTGGTTCAATCATGGTATTCAAGGGCACCGTACTGCACCAGCAGAATGGCGAGAACGTAGTTGAGTATCACTTGTGGACTCCACGTTGGACTGAGATGCTGCAGGCAAGTAAGTTCAGCGAAGAGGCATGGCCTCTGGCATTCAGCTTGCTGAACAACCTGGGTGGCGACAACCACGAGGGCTTCATCGGCTTCCAGGATCATGGCGACGATGTATGGTTCCGCAACATCAAGGTGAAGGTTATGGACTAATCCATCTCTCGCAATAATTAAAAATCCCCGTCATTACCTGGCGGGGATTTTTGTTTGCTTCTACCTATTTTGCCTACTATGTGGAGATGGTTGTCGCACTATGCGAGGACGGTTGTCCTACTACGGGAAGACCGTTGCTTTACTAGTACTAAACAATTGCTTTACTACTAGTAAGCCTCCCTTTTACTAGTAGTAAACCCACCATCTACAAGAACTAAATGCAAAAAAGCTCTTCACTCTTCACAAATAAGCCCTAACACGTTGAAATATTGTGCGATACGAGTGTGAAGAGTGATGCCAACACTTCACATCTCTTCACAGGTCCTCACTGCAGAATTGTGAAGAGTGGTGAAGAGTTGTGAAGAGGCAAAACAACTCTTCACGCACAAAATACTCTATAGCACAGTTACTTATATGCTATTTGTGAAGAGTGAAGACTTTTTTTGAGCATGATTACTTTCTAACTAGAGAAATAATATTTCCCCGTGAGGAAAAAATAAAAATCAAACGAGGGAGAAATTGCCAGTCAGGTACTATCTAACTGACACTGCTATAACGGGTATTTCTAAGGATGTAACCAATTACTCGCAGTTCAGAGTTTGTAGGCTGCTAGTTATTTGAATGTAGGCTGCAAACGATATGAATGCAGGTCACAAACCATAGAGATGTAGGCTGCAAACCATAGGGATGCGGGGCGCAACAGGTATTCCTTCGAAAGGTAATAATCCTGCATGCTGCGGACCAGGGTGATTGATGACTTTATAAAATGAGCAGGCGGAAACTTTTATGCTCCCGCCTGCCGCTATATAACATCTATAGGATGCTTGAATTAATTATTAGGCCCTGGAACTGAATAATTCTTACCAAAGTACTCTACATAGAGGAAGAGACCTACATCTTGTACATTAGCATACTTGATATGATCGCGAACATCCTTGAAGTAGATATTTACAATACCATCATCAGTAGAAACATCAGGATCACCTGTTGGATAAGTCTTCAAACTATAGGTGTACCAGAAGTCCCAGTAATTATCAGCCTGCTGGAAATACCAATGAGTCCGATCATTATTATAATTTGTTGATGATACAGGATCGTTATAAACATGTTCTCCATCAGCCTCAAAATTACTTGCATCCGTCAAACCTTTAGTACTTTCAATAGATGAACCGAATAAACCATAATTAGTTTTACCTGACTCAATACCATAGGCATTCAGTGTATTGGTAGTGAACTTCACATCAATTGGGTAAAGCTCTTGAGGATAGACAAGCTCAGTTGGGTCTGGTGTGATACCATCTTCTAAGAACTTAGTATGCTCCATCGGTGGCAACTGGAAAGACAACTTGTAGTCATTACCAACTTTCGTAAGTGTTGGATAAATCTTATAACGGAACTGGTCAATAACGAAAACATGGATGTAACGTTTAAGGTGAGTAGTTTTGTGTTCTACCACAATCCATTCATCCTGCAGTTTGTCAGTTAATTTGCCTTCTTTAACTTGTGTAGAAATCACAAATTGATGTTGATCATTGAAAGTTACTATAGGGTCAGTACAGAAGAAAGCAGCCTGCTGCTCAGGTGTTGTTCTTTTGTCACTATTCTCCCAATAAACATTGAAATCAGTAGGATCTGTAGAACCATCATTGTTAATATTTTTAGCATCACGGAATACAAAAAATAGATCATTGTGTACCCCTACAGAATTGAGCACGATAGAAGTTGTCTCAGTAGGTAGCTTTATCTGCAGTGTATAATCGTCATTGTTGACCTCAGCAATAGTGCGATCAATTTCAAGTTCTCCATCCATAAATGCCTCACCATTGATAGCCTCTTTTAGCGTTTCGTAGTATGCCACATCTGGCGAAAGAAGCTTACATTTTATGTAATACGTGTTATTACGCACAATATCATACTGGCTATCGTTATTATCTTTGAGCTTAAGAACATGATAAACGGTTTTTGATGTCGGCGTTCCACCTTCTTCAGTCACATCATAGGTAACCTTCAGAATTATCTTAGGATAAGTACCTTCTTGCGCAGAATTGTCATCATCAAAGAGGAACTGAGGCTGTGATTGGTATGTGCCAGTACTCTGGTAAGCTATATCAAAATTACGATCTTCGTTTTCTTCGTCGGAAGTCCAAAGAGTATATCGTGATTGT
This sequence comes from uncultured Bacteroidales bacterium, assembly GCA_902775375.1. Lineage (GTDB taxonomy): Bacteria > Bacteroidota > Bacteroidia > Bacteroidales > Bacteroidaceae > Bacteroides. The sequence goes on from CACYLU010000007.1 coordinate 80,189, forward strand.
TCACCAGGAACAACAGCAGTAAACTCATTCATCGTGGCTATGGATATTAACTCAGATTCATGACCTTCTACTGTAGAATTGTCACAATAACTCTCCCATTCTGCTTTCTTAGGAGCCAAGTAACCACGAGAGTGACCATTATGAATAAGCCACTTAATGCTTGTTACAGTAAAGGGGTTGCCGGTTTTATCATATTCTAAGACGACCTTCGCGCGGTCACGAATCATATAGACCTCACTTTTCTTCGTTGAACTAACAGGTGGATTTAGCCATGTTTTCATAGCTGCCGCGCTAATCTCTTTATGATAACCCCAGTAGCATACCTTTTTATTATCTTTATAGTAAGAGGTCAACTCCACACCCTTCATCACTGTTTCCTCGTCAGTACCTACACTAAATGAGAGAGGCATAGTGAGATCACGATTAGCAATAAAATGTATATGACTAGTACCTTCTGGCACGGCACCCTTAATGACACCAGAATCATAGAAGCCAGTTGCTGCAGGATTGTCATTAGTCACATCTGCTTTACGAATACCAAGATACTTTCCGTTGGCATCGAAGCATATCAACTGCATGACGCTGACGGGCGTTTCCTCGCCACCCACGATGCTACGTGTGGTTGCCGCCTTATCAGTCATCGAGAACGAGATATTGACAGGCACATCGCCAACTTGCGACAACTTCTCAGGCATGAAACCGCCAGCGTCATCATAACAAGCAGTAAAACCAAGGGCTGCGACTGCCGTGATTAATATTCTTGAAAGATATTTCATAATAATTATTCTTTAATCGTTAGTCAATAATCCTTATTTATTCTGATACTTAGAAATAATCGCATCGAATCCATTGAGACGTTCAACTTCCTCAGCAGAAAGGTCGCGAACACAGCGGAGGTAAGATTCCGTATTTGATTGCCAATCATACTCAGCGTCAGGATTTGCTATTATAGGATTCCCTGATAAGCTATGATATTTCCATCCAGTTAGTACAGGAATAAGAACTTGGTATCTACTAGGAATAGTTACACCGCCAATAGTACCATATTGATAGCCTGTAATAACGCTAATCTCAGCTTCTGTTGGCAGACGCCAACCAGAATATCGTGTTCCATCTTGAGCCACCTCCATATACTGACTACAATGGGTAGCAGCATTTGCTGGTCCTGCATTTCCTGTAAACGGAAGCACAGCTCCCAATTGTGATGCAATCATAAATGCTGGAGAAACCACATTATCTTGTGACTGATGGGTACTCTGGTTAATATATGGACGACCAAGTACATAATCAGCACTCGTTGATGAGATCTGAATAACATACATATGGTTGTTTGTAAGAGTTTCAGCGCTTCCAGTAACTGTTGTATAGTTATTGCCACTACGACTTTCTGTAATAGCATACATAGTACCATCTTGCATTACTTTAGCATTGAAAGTACCAGCATTGTTGTTACCACTTCTATAAGTTATTGTATATGTACGTGCAGGACTATGAGAAGTTCTTTTATCCCAATCTACCCAATCACCAGTACTAGCCATAGGCACTGTTAAAGAGTATTGTGTATAGGTGTATGTATGGGTATATTGAGCACGATGGCGGGCCGTGTAACGATAATAAGTGTAATATGTAGTAGACCCCCACCCACCTGTTGAACGAGAAGTATAATAATCATATTCACCATCATACCAGCGAGGACTAGTTGTAGTTTCGCTACTTGCAACTGGATTTTCGCCCCAATAATACCATTCATCTGACAAGAATGCGTTAGCTTGACTGTTAGCCGCTGCTATAATAGTATTCCAATTATTGCCAGCTGCTTGATACATTTGATTCTCGGTTACACCATCTACTATATTTGCACTGTAACTGTCATCTGACGCATGTGAGGAGAATTCTGCGTATGTAACAGGTTCCGTTATCGGTACTTGTGTAGTAGTATAATTAACCCCATACTGCTCAGACCAAGACTGAGCCTCTGACAAAGTTCTAGTAGTTAGAGTAACCATTTGGTCACTGCTTGAACCAGTAGGATGATATGATGACCAACTACCTTCTATATTCTGAATATTATCAGTCGGGAAATGGCGGATAATAACATCCTCAAACAGGGTCTCGTCCTCATTCAGGAATACTCGGAAACGGATGTACTTAATAGCTTTGTTTGTCAAAGCAACAGAATTAACGGTGAACTTACCTTTAGTGCCACCGACACCTTCATTGCTTTGAGTAATGGTTACACCCATAGTATCATCCCAAGTTATGCCACTTCCTGTATCACTATATGCGTTAGTGAATGCACCTGAACTGTTGTAGAACCAAGCGCGTGTTGCACCTTCTGCATTATTAGCAACAACAGCTGTTTGGTTACCATTGTCATCATAGGTAAAGAGCTTCCAACCTACACTCGTACCAGAGCCCTTCAAGTAATTGATTTCAACACTCTGATTACCATCACCACGCAGTGTATAGATCTTTGGATTCACTTTGAGGTATTTAAGCGTCACGGCCTCTACATCATGGTGAATAGCAGCAGTATTGTTATCATCGTTCCAAGGCAGAACATAGTAATAAACATCATCAATTGGATCGACATCCTCATGTGTTTCACTACCACGAGTAGCGATAGTCGCATTAATCACATAGATAGTGTTACGATCAATTGATGTTATGTCGGTAGAATTCTTTACAATTGGAACACGGTAATAGTTATAAGAAGTAGATTTATACTTCGGTTTACCATCCTCACCAATAACTTTATTACCATCCCCATCAACCTCATATTCGGAATAAGGTATAGAAACAATCAATGATGGAGCTCCTGCAATATAATCAGTCCAAGATATAGGATAAGAATAAGTGATGACATTAAAACTCTTGTCTTCATTAAAGCCATCGGTATCATATATCATGAAATCTGCACTTCTTGGAGTGATTGTAGGTGCATCACCTGCTGTCGTACCAAATATTTTTGGATCAAATACTGGCGCATTGAACGCAAAGTTCTGAAACTGCCAAGCTGGTGAACCTGTGATTTCAATATGTTGTTCAGCCAATTTGTTTTTAAAAGCATCATCAAAGTCCACATTCAGTACAATCTTTGCAGCAGCACGACTTAAATCTACTGGAATAGTTTGAGTAAGCTGATTTGCTGTTGGGCTCCAATTCGGGACAAAGCCATCCATCATGAACTGCTTTGTAGGAGTCAAATCACGGGAAGTTTCATTTGCTGGCGCATCTTTATCATAAAGTTTATAAATATTGCCTGTATATTTATATATATTCCAAGTTTCCCCATCATCACCTGTTTCTTCACCAATTTTAGTTCTAATAATGTTCCCATCATTATTTACTTCTGCAACGCGAGCTTCAACCTCATCGTAAGTCAAATCTTTCAACGCAGCAGAATTAGTAATTGTCCCGGTGGTCTTTGTATTGTTCACAGCCACATAAACATTGTAGTTATGACCTACCTTATACCCTTGCTCACGCCACTTATTCTCCAAAAGATAACCCACCTTGCCTTCAATTTCTTTAGTTTCAGTATCAGGTGAAATGGTCAGATGGTATTGCTTAAAGAATTGGTTAGTATTGTCAACATCTTCAACGAAAACATCAAGCGTGACAAGCTCATCCTCCTTGTATTTATTATCTGAAGGTGTAGTACGCGTTACCACTGCAGCATCAGCAATTGAAGGGGATAAAGCCAGTCCATCAAAACTCGGCTTATTGACAACTTTATCCTCAAAGTCATCATTAACACAAGCCGACACAGCACCCAAGAAAGCTAACGTCATGAGTGCATGACTAAAATATGATATCTTAATTCTATTTTTCATAACGCTCACTTATTTAGTTTTGAACAGGAGTTGGAACCAATGGATTACTTGCATCCTGATAATACATCTTCAATTTATCTGTGATATTGTATTCATCAGCAGGGAAGTAGTATGCCCATATTTCGGAGCTATCGTCAGAATAGCCCGGCAGTGCATTATAGTTGAAAGGCACCGTTATTTCGCCTACAACAGGATCATTATAAACTAATGTCACTTTAGCTATAGGCTTTGAACTAGCATTATCATCCTTTGGAACTATGTAGAAATAGGTATATACATCAGTACCGTTAGCAATCGTTAACTTCTCCTCGTGGATAGAATAACCAGTTATTTCTAAGTATTCATTTTTATTAACCTGTACAAACTGGAAGGCTTCATTATCCAATCTCAGCTCCAAGCCGTATGTCATTTCAGTGGTATTGGCAGGAAGAGTAGTCACCAACTGAATCTGTGGAGAATACAGAGGTTTATTTTTCTCTGCACCTTCAGTAGTAACTAGACCTGGCGCTACCGCCATATGGCTGCCAGCCCAATCAGTCCAATCGGTATAATCCTCATCTAAATCATAACGATACAACCAAGAGTCGAACAGACGCATATTAGATGAAACAGCAATCTTATAATCTTCAATCTTATCTCCATCATTCCATGGCAAAACCGTGGGAACAACATACAACGGACCGTCAATAGCTGCATTGATGATATTGAACTTATAGTGATGGTTACGAACAATGTCGTAGTATACAGGATCTGTTTCAGGTACTCCAGCTTCAGTATAACTCATGAACTTTATACCTTCAGAGTATGTGAAAGTTTCTTCTACCTTAGTCGTTGGATCTGTATACGAAAGAACCACAGTCATGGTAGCATCACCTTCAGTATTATCATACTCGGGTACGTAGAACTCTACGGCATTGTCTTTTACAGTTAACTGCAAGCCTTCTGATGCAGTTTGTTCAGGAACATTGATACATCCCTCTTGATCCAGGTTTGCCGTATTCGTAGCAGTAACACCATCTGGTAAGGCTTCAGTTGGACCTACATAACCTTTAGTATTGTATTTATCAAGAGTGATACCCTTCAAGGCAAAGCCTTTAGTTACCATCCCTGGCGTCAGGGCTACTGTTACCTTAGCCATAGCACGCAGCAATGGTAATTTTTCTTCTAGAGTCTGACGTTTACCTTCCTCTAATGTTAGATATGCTTCCAAGAAGCCCCACATAGGAATTTTGTCGACAGTTGTACCACTCTTCTCATATACAATATTTTTTAATCCATTCCAAGTGATATCCTCTGTTGGTGCTGTACAGTTGGCTAAAACCACTATTTTATAATCACCAGGTTCATTTACTTCTGTTGGCACAGTGCCTATAAATTGATAAGCAGTGGGCTCATACGTGTCAGATGTCAAATCTTTGGCACTATAAAAGACATCAGACACTTGTCCTTTATATGTGTTGTCAGTTCCAAATATATACACCTTCATTGTGCTCAGGTCGATATAGTTATCCAGACCTTCACTGTCATCTGAAGTGTTAGTACTCCATTCTGCACGAGTCTGAGCATTGTCAGGCAGCACCAACGTGAAGAGTACTTGTGCCTTGCCATTTGAATCTGGCAGACATGGTCCTTCTTCATCATTGATACATGAAGCCAATACTGAACAGCCCAGCATCAAGGTGAGACCATATAAAATCTTTCTCAGTTTCATATCGATATCTTTTTATATTATCACTAGTTTAAAAGTCTACATCTTGCAGTACAACCTTCCAGCCATTGATGATAATTTCGGCACCTAAATAAGTGCCATCATCCTTACCAGAACTGTAGAGGAAGAATGTCATGTTGAAGTCATCCTCACGGTCGAGATACTCCTGGTCATCCATGCTCTGGTACTCTTTGCCCTTTACCAGCAGGAAGAGTTCCACCAGTGAAACGGTGATGATGTTGTTGCCGTCAGCATCGGTGATGTGCAGCTTGTAAGGAGTCTGCCAGTTCTTCACCAGACGTGAAAGATTCATCTCAGACATCAGCAAGTTATACATCTTACCATCAGTCGGCTGCTCGTCACGGGTGGTAACGATGATCTCTGAAGCGCCTTCCTGAGTGAAATAAGGCTCATAGGTCAGCAGCTCGTCAGCCATCAGGCTGTTGTCGTAGTCCAGCAAACCGTTCTCAGCAGTTACGAAGATCTTGTAGTCATCCACACCCATAGCACTGTCCTCTGAGAGGTTCTGCAGCACTACCTTCAGGCGATTGGTATCCTTCATCAAAGGAACAATTGCAGTGTGCACGCCTTCCTCGTCAGGGAAATCGGCCTCTGCGATGCCATGATAAAGCTGGTCAATCTCACCTACCACGGCAGTGCCGTCATCGGCAGCCTGACGTTTCAGGGTGTTCTTGAGTTCCTGCATAGTAGAAGATCCCGGAGTGAGTGTAGGAACATCATAGCTATGCAAACCATCGTTCAATCCGCACCACGCCAGCAGTGAATACTTGCCGGGAGCCAGATCAACGTCCATCATGTAGTTGTTGGAAGCCATCGCATCCACAGTGCTCTCGAAGCTCTTGACAAACTTGCCGGTGCTGTCGAAAACAAAGAGTGAAACAGACTTCGCTTCTGTAGAGAAGGCGTCAACAAACTTCATGTTCATGTCGTAGCGGAAACCCACTTTGAAGTGAGGATCACAATCTCCTTCATAGTCGTAGATTGTAGAGTCACAAGCTGTAAGCACGAATGCAGATACTGCCAGCATGCCCAGTGAGCTCAACGCCAATTTTCGGATATCAGCCAATAATTTCATACTGTTATATATTTATTTATTTTTTCCCTAGTTTCTCTAGTCTATATGTTGTGGCCATCAATAAGTAAATGGCTCTTTTAGTCCTTTTAAGTGGGATGCTCAGGTCAGGTAAACCCGGCTTCCAGGTTCATGCCTCTCTTTGCACCGGCATGAAGTGCTTTTTTAAGTTTTGTTGGAAAAGTGGTGAAGCCCGAAGGCTTCGCCACTTATAGTTAGGTTAATAATTACTTAAGATCAACATTCTGCTCAACAACCTTGTACTTCAAGATTACAATGTCAGCAGCAAGATAAGTATTCTTATCTTCAGGAGGAGTAACAGGAACAATTACCTGATCTGTATTAGCAATAGGTGTTCCCAGACCAGTAATAGAGTTAATATTCACCTTGTACAGATGGTTACGTACGATACCATACAAAGGATGAGCAGCAGTACCTGTACCTACAGTAACTTCGTCATTATGAATGATAGGAATATGGTAGTAAGTCTTACCACCTGCCCAATACTGAACCTTAACAGAAGGTGAAGTGAATGTTTTTTCAGCACCTGTAGATTTATCATACAATTTTTCAGTGCCATTATAAGTCATAGTAACAACGGCTTCATAATCCTGGACACCTTCACCACCGGTAGCGTAATTGAATGTGAAAGCATCCTTTGTAACTGAAGTATAGGTATATCCTGTTTGTTCATCACCTGAACGAGTATAGTACTGTGTAGAGATAGTACCATAGAGCGCAGTTTCAAAGCCAGCCTTCGTATAAACATCACCCTTGAACTTAACGAGTGACTTATCAGTGTCTGTACTTCCTGTAACGCTTAAAGTTGCAGCAACCACCAACTCAGTTGGCTGAGCCTGATCAGTGTTCTCATTTGCATAAATAGGTTTTTCAAGAGTAACAGCATTAGCTAATTTAAAGTGCTCTGGAGCTGTCATGGCAAGAGAATTTGCCCAATAAGAGCGCTTGTTAGTATCATCGTTCCATTTCCACTGGCCAAAATCAGCGTATGAAGTATTCAAACTCTTTACCAGGTATGACTCTGGATTAGTGCTGTCAAGCCACCAGCCATCAACTGTAACAGTGATAGCCTTTTTGTCTACAGTTTGAGTCTCAGTAGCGGTATCATTGCTTGTGTTAGTCAAAGTCACCTTAGCAACCATCTTCTCAACAGCAATCTTTACTGCAACACCTTCAGCTTTAGCAGCTTCCTCAGAATCCTTAATATTAGCAGAAGTTACAGGAACAGCAAACTGTACATCGTTACCATTAACATATACAGAATTAATCATTGCGAGGTTCGCTGCAGCTGTCTGTCCTTCAGGAATAGCCTTTCTGAAATCTGCAGTCATTTCCTTCAACTCTTTCATGGTAGTAGCACGAGTTATACCAAGTTGATTGGCAGTTGAATTCAAAACAGCTACAATTGAAGTAGGATCCTTAATAGCATTCTTAAGAACGATAACTGCAGCATGCTTCTTATCAACGCTTTCAGTTTTACCCGCAACTGTATCCCAACCATCTGTAAAACCTGTAGTAAATGGTTCTGCTACCTGACCTTCACCATCAAAGAAGAGAATCATAGCATCTGCCACAGCAATTTCATCACCTGTTGCTGCCTCAAAATCATTGTTCCATGCACGGGTTGTAGCATCACCAGGCATTACGAAGTTAATGGCCATGTACTTTGTAGCACCTACTTCGTCACCATTTGCAGGAGTCACACCTGCAGGCTCATTGTCGTTTGTGCAGGCTACGAAAGCAACGCCTGCCAAAACACCGAACAATAAATGTCTCAGTTTCATAATACAATAAATTAAGTTAAGTTAAGTTTATAAATAAATTAAGTTCTATATATCGTTAATCAATAACGTACAACTTTTTCAATCTGCTGGACAGCATCTGCAGCAGCAGGTACCTGTGAGCTCACCTCGCGCAGCTTAGGCAGTGCCTCAGAGTAGTTGCCCTTCAGTGCAGTCAGCAATGCGCGTGCATACTGTGCCTCTGGGCTGTTGCCTGCCTTAGGCAGATAAGCCTCCGCACCTACCAGGTCGCCGCGGTTCAGAGCAGACACGGCAGCGTTCAGGTTGGCCACCTCGTCCTGCGGATACATGCGTACAGCTGTCTCGAATACATAGTTGAAGTCGTCTGAGCCTGCCTCGTATTCCTGTGCAGCCAGGTAGAACTCCTGCAGAGAGAGCTTCTGAGGATGCGTGCGTACCAGCTGCTTGATCTCGTTGATGTCGGTGAAGTCGCGGATCAGGTACTCGATGCGGTAGTCAGAGTGACGCAGACCTGGATATACGTTCTGGAGCAGGAATGCGTAATCGCTCGCATGACGGCTCTTGATGCGCCATTCCATTGGATCAGGATCAAGACCGCTGTTGCGGATGATGTCAAGGATATCGTCCTTAGAACCCAGTGAGCTGCCTTCCAGATAGCTGATCAGACCGTTCCAGTCTTCTGCCTCATAATCGGTCTCATAAGTAGAAGCCGGGAAGTCATACAGACCCTGAACGTAGTTCTTGAGGGCTTCGGTACGGCCCTTGGCCAGACGCTCGTTGTTGCTCAGGCCGCCTTCAGGAGAAGCAAAGCCCTTGATGAAGATCTTCTTCACCTCGACATCCGAAGTATTCTTGATGCTGTCGATAGAAGCCTGGATCTTGCCCAGCTCAGGAACGTTGTTGCGGTAGTTAGGATCGATATTGGTCTTGTTGACGCGGAAGTCAACGAAAGCAGAGCCGCTCAGCTCGCGGTTCTTCACCTCGGCAGCAGGCTTGACATATGCGAACTTAGGAGCGAAGCGCAGTACTGTGTTGCGTGCCAGCTCACGGTCGTTGTCGCCCAGGATGTCTCCGCAGCAGCCGTAGGTCTGCTCCTTGAGCAGCAGGGTTGCATTGTCCATCCAGTCCTCGTAGGCAACTGCCTGACGGTACTCGACGTCCTCCATGTCCTTGTCGGCCCTTACGGTGATTTCCTCAGGACCGGTGATCATCATGTCACCGTTGTTGCGCAGGTAATGGTAGTAGCGTGTACGGCCATAGACTGCAACAGAAGGCAGCTCCATCTGACGGCCCTCGTCCTCTTTAATTATATAAGGTGTAAGCACAATGGCTTCGTTAGTCCTTACATCATCCAACTGCGACAAAAGCATATCCATGTCGGTAACAAGATAGTTGCCGCTCTGTGTGAAGGTCACATCCTTCACCTCTACTCGCTGAGCCCACAAAGCCGGAGCGCATACGAGCATAGTCAAAATAAGGTAGATATATCTTCTCATAATTCTCAAGCGGTTTTAAAATACGTAAATCAAGTTAATGGCAGCCTTTGTAGGTCCGAAGTAATGATGGTTCTTGTCTTCCTCCACCTTCTTGCCGCAACCCTTGCAGTTGAAGCGGTCGAATTCTGTGTAGACATAGCCTACACCAATCTCACCTTCAAGGTTCCAGTGCTTGTTGAGCACCCATGCATAACCATAGGCGATACCTGCACCGATGAACCAGCCCTGATAGCGGCTGTCGGAAAGCTTGGAGAAGTCAGTACCCAAGAATTTAATGTTGTTCTTCAAGTGACCGATGTTATACTGACCACCCAGGGCATGGAAGCCCAGGAAGTGGCCGGCGAAACGGTCGCAGAACCAGTAGCGTGCCTCAGGCTGAGCCATCCAATGTTTCCACTTACGGTCGTGCGACATGGTCCAACCATTGAAGTTACCCGAAAGATCGAGCGTCCATTTAGGAGCCAAACCAAACTCAATGCCTGCATTGATAGTGGCGGTAGCGTCGTACAGCAAGTTGGTCTTAACCGCCACCTTCTGCGCCTGCAGCTGGGTGGCGAGCATCATGCCTACGAACACCATGGCCATTCTGAATAGAATCTTTTTCATAAATGATATTTTATATAGTTTTTCAGCAAAAAATAGAATAGAATTACTACTTCTGTAAAACTTCGTAAATCAACTTCGTAAATCAACTTCGTAAAACCAACTATGACATATGTCAAAAATCTATACTGCTTAGGTGAATAATTATTCAACTTTTATAAAGGGTGTATTTGACACCTAATATAACGCTACAAATATATAGGTTTTTTTAAATAAATACAATATTTCTTCTTTTTTTTTATATATTTCCCCTAAAATTTCCTTTTTTCCTCTCAAAACTGTGTATTTAACTTTATTTAACAGCCTCCCCCCCGAAAGAATTTGTCATTATTAACAACAAAATACAAAAATGCATATCTTTATTACCATACTTAACATTTCTTAATTCACAAAACATATGAAAGATATTAAAAAATCTTTATTAAAGTTCATTTTTGTGGGGATTATTCTCTTTCAAGAATATCTCTGAGGCCTCTTCCTGGCAAATATTCACATATCGCTTAAATGCATTTTCGCTGCGGTGGCCTGTGACCTTCATGATGAGGTAGCTAGGATATTTTTTCAGAAGCATGTTGTTGATAAAAGTGCGTCGGCCTGTGTGGGTACCAATCAGTTCATAAGCAACAACTGCTATGAAGGAATGAAGCTTATTATACCACCTTTCCCTTTATATACCAACAATTATATATATACTTATTATTTTTTTACGCGTATATAAAAGTAATATAAGAAGCTTCATTCCTTCATACTGACCATATAGAGTTTCCCCAATGCATAGGGTAAGCCTGTCTAAAGCATAGGGTAAGCCAACCTTAATCATAGGGTTATCACTGCTATCTCTATGGTTAACGCATGGCAAAGCAGGGGTGAGGTCATTATGATCTCACCCCTGCTTTGTATATAGCAAGCGATTCACTTCCCCGCCCTACGGATCAGGATGCTGAAGACGATTACTTCGATGAACAGCAAGCCTGCAGGGATGAGTACCCACACGGGGGTTTCATACACCATTGAGAGCAAGAGGCAGATGCCCATGATGCCTAAGATGATGTTCATGACCCTCATCTGCGTAACTGCTAACTTGAGTTGCTTGACGGTGGTAATGCGGGTGGGTGGATTCATCAGGCGCGGACGATAGGCAGAGAAGCCAACCAACAACATTACAAATGTCCATGTGCCTGTCATGATGAGGAGCGAAACAGGGTCCCCTACCTTATCGACCTCACCTGCTAAGTTCATGTGAAGTGCCACTTCATCGCCAGCCGCCTCACGCCAAAGTACTGCCGCCACTACCCACATGGCTATCAACAAGAGCAGTGCCACAAACTCCATGATGCGGTCGGTCCATGTTACTGGCAGTCGCACGTTATACACTTCCGACGACCTTCGCTCGTTAAACAGTTTCTTCCAGTTCATTGTTCTTTTGTTTTTTCAGCCTTCCGCTTTTGCGCAATGCCTCGTTGATAATCCACTGCAACTGTCCATTGGTGGAGCGGAATTCATCGGCCGCCCACGCCTCGATGGCATTCATGGTGGCAGCATCGACACGCAGCACAAAGCTTTTGGTGGTGTTTTCCTTCTTTGACATGCTAAGAGTCGATTAAATGATTAATGATTCAATGTGCCTGTATTAACAACAGGCTGTGCAGCATCATCTCCACAGAGCACTACCATAAGGTTGCTCACCATAGCAGCCTTCTTGTCGTCATCGAGTTCTACGACATCCTCGGCAGACAACTTGTCGAGTGCCATCTTCACCATTGACACAGCACCTTCTACGATCTTCTCACGAGCGGTAATGATGGCAGCTGCCTGCTGACGACGCAACATTACGGCAGCAATCTCAGGAGCGTATGCCAGGTAATTAATACGTGCCTCTACCACTTCGATGCCTGCCAACGCCAGACGCTCATTCAGCTTGTTTTCCAGCTGCTGGTTGATTTCATCACCTCCACCACGTAGTGTCAGTTCGTTGTCACGGTCATCAGTATCATCGTATGCATACTGGCCAGCCACTTGACGCAAGGCTGCATCGCTCTGTACCTGCACGAACTGCTCGAGGGCCTTCATGATGCCTGATACACCTGCAGAAATCTGGTCGGGCTTTACATTGCTCTGCGCCATTGTCTGTGCATCAATCTCAAACATGGCCTTGTAGGTGTCTTTCAGTTTCCATACCAGTACCAGACCTATCATGATAGGATTACCTGTCTTGTCATTTACCTTGATAGGTTGAGCATCCAAGTTTCTGGCACGAAGTGAGAGTTTCTTGGTACTCATAAAAGGATTGATCCAATAATATCCCGTCTTGGTAAAGGTGCCACGATACTTGCCAAAGAAGGTCAGAACGCGTGCCTCGTTGGGCTCCAACATGATGAAACCTGGCCAAATAAAGAATGAGAGAATTAGCAACAGGGGACCTCCCACAATCAGACGCCAGTCGCCATAGCCTATAAACAATACGATAGCGGCAATGCCCGCAATCGTGAGCAACAAGTTAAAGAACAACATGGCAAAGCCATTGAATGTTACACCACGAAAAGTAAATTCCTTTGTCTCCATAGTCATATAGTTTTAAGTGTTATTTATAATATCATTTTGATATCACAAAGATAACAAAAGATTTTTCATATCTCCAAATATTTTGCCTCAAAAAAGACAAAAAAAATGCTGACGACTAAAAAAAATCGCCAGCACCTTATATATAAAAACATTTCCTTCGAGATTGTCTCCTCTCTATAAAGGGAGAATTATGAATTCACGTTTGGGGTATTTCCCCTATTATATCGTTACTCAATAATTCGGCCTTTGCTCTGGTCACGGTCCTTTACAGCAGGTGATTCAGCTGGATGACCGATGATAATGATATTGATCAGTTCAGCATTCTCTGGGAAACCAAGAGAGGTCTTCAAGAATTCTTTTGCCTCCTTGCTGTCGTTGATCATGCGTGCAGGAGCTGCCTGATAGGTAGCGCCCAAGCCCAATGCATGAACAGCCAGCAGCATGTTCTCGCTCAACAGGGCAGTATCTTCACGGTTGTAGGCAGTAGCGTTATCACCTGTCTCAGCAGCAATAAATGCCACAGCTGGTGCATTGGCAAAAGCGTTCTTGCCATTCAGGCGTTCAGCCATACCCTTACCCATCTCTGTGCTGAGCATAAAGCCAGAAAGGGTATTCAACATTTCCTGGTTAGTAACGATGCGTACTTGCCAATCCTGAGCATTCATGGCACTTGGTGCCTGAAGTCCTGCCTTGAGGATAGTCTCTAAATCAGCCTTAGCTACAGGCTCTTCAGTAAACTGGCGCACGCTGACACGTGACATGATGTTATCAATTACAATAGCAGCTTTGTCTACTTCGACAGCCTCAGGCGCAGCAGCTGGCTGCTGATTGCAGCTTACCAGTGCCAAAACACCGACAGCAATTGCTAAGAATTTCAGTTGTTTCATTTGCTTTGATTATTTAGTTAAACATTATAAACCGCATCAAAGGTATGAAAAAAACATATATATTTGTATCATAAACTCGAAAAAAATGAAAAGAGCCATTATCATTGGAGCCTCATCCGGCATGGGAAAGGAAGTGAGCCAACTATTGCTGGCAGATGGTTGGCATATAGGTATTGCTGCACGCAGGAAAGAAGCATTGGAAGAACTGCGAACTAAAAAACCAGATGCAGTGGTAACAGCAACCATCGACGTTATGTCTGAAGATGCACCTCAGCGATTAGAGCAACTGATAGCCGATAATGGGGGGATGGATTTGTTTTTCCTAGCATCAGGCATTGGCAAGCAGAACCCTCACCTTGACCAGGAGATTGAGTTGCGAACGGTAGCCACCAACGGCATGGGATTTACCCGTATGGTGGACACTGCCTTCAACTGGTTTGCCTCGCATGGAGGCAAGGGGCAGATTGCTGTCATCAGCAGCATAGCCGGTGTGAAGGGCTTGGGCACGGCTCCCTCCTACTCTGCCACCAAGGCTTTTCAGAACACCTATATCGAAGCCTTGCAGCAACTGGCGCACATGCGTCATCTCGATATTAGTTTTACTGACATCCGTCCTGGCTTTGTCAAGACCGATTTGCTGAATGACGGCAAGAACTATCCGCTTTTAATGAGTAAGGAGAAAGTGTCACAGCAAATATTCAAGGCTATCAAACAGCAACGCAGTGTAAAAATCATCGACTGGCGCTACCGCATCCTAGTATTCTTCTGGCGACTTATTCCGAGGTGGCTGTGGGTGAGACTGCCAATCAGGAATTGAGAATTGATAATTGAGAATTGAGAATTGAGACTTCTCGGAGCAGCGAGGGCAGAGCGATGCTTGCATCAGCTATGCCGAGTCGTGACGAGATTGGGCGAAGCCAATTGAGACTTCTCGGAGCAGCGAGGGCAGAGCAATGCTTGCATCAGCTATGCCGAGTCGTGACGAGATTGGGCGAAGCCAATTGAGACTTTTGGGAGCAGTGAAGGCAGAGATTCGCTGAACAAATTGGGGGATTCACTGAATTTATTTTATAGAATAGGCTGTACGTCTTACCTTTGCAGCAAAGATTTTTAAAGGTTAAGACGTATGAGAAACAGATGTATTTATTTAGCAATGATGGCAGTGGTAGCCATAGTGGCTACCTGCTGTTCAGTAGAAGACGACAACAGTGGATACCCATCTATGACAGGACTGATGGGTAATAATGGGCAAATGCCTAACGGCATGATGCCAGGTGGAATGGGACAAAACGACAACAGCGGAAATGACCTGCAGGATTTTGACATCAGCCTCAACACGGCTGCATTGACTAATGAGACGGAGAACATCCCAACAGATGAAAACGACGAAAGCTACGAGGACTATGTAGAGCATTCCTCTTTCTCAGAAACAGTAAGTATTGTATATGCTGACAATGAAGCTACAGTAAGCACCCTGCCTGATGGTGTGGAAGCAATAGTTGACGGTGCAGGGGTTATCATCAACTCTACCATCAAAGGAGTAGCATACGAACTGAAGGGAAGCAGTTCCAATGGGTATTTCAAGATATATAGCGAGAAAAAGTTTCATCTTACTTTGAATGGGGTATCACTGACCAACCCTACGGGGGCAGCCATCAACATTCAGAGTGGCAAGCGCGTGTTTGTTACTCTGGCTGATGGCACCAGCAACAGTCTGGTAGATGGCACCAGCTACAACACACCTGATGATGAAGATGAGAAGGGTACCTTCTTTAGTGAAGGTCAGTTGGTATTCAACGGCAAAGGTTCGTTGGAAGTAACAGGAAACAAGAAACACGGCATTGTAAGCGACGACTACATCCGCTTCCGCACTGGCACCAACATCTATATAACAGCATCGAATGGTCATGGCATCAAGGCCAATGACTATGTGGCTATTGGTGGTGGCGTACTGAACATCGAGGTGAGTGGTACGGCAAAAAAGGGTATCAGTTCTGATGGCTATGTCTTAGTTTCAGGTGGCCGTACCACGATCCTCACCTCAGGCGATGGTGAATACGATGAAGACGAGGATGATGTTTCAGGTGCAGCAGGCATCAAGGCCGACCTTTATTTCCAGATGGAAGGCGGACAGCTGAACATCAAGAGCACAGGAGCAGGTGGCAAGGGTATCAACACCGATGGCGAAATCATTATCAACGACGGCGACATACAGGTTATTACCACAGGACAGACATTTACCTATAGCAGTGACCTCGACTCAAAAGCCAAAGGCATCAAGAGCGATACCGATGTAACGGTGAATGGCGGTACCATCAAGATAAAGACTACCGGCGGTGAAGGCAGTGAAGGTCTGGAAGCCAAGGGTGTGATGAACATCAATGGCGGTGAGATTGAGATTGCCACCTACGACGACTGCATCAATTCGGCAGGAGACATGTACCTGAACGGTGGTTATATCTATGCATTCGCTACCAATAACGATGCCATAGACAGCAATGGCGACCTGTACATTAAAGGAGGTGTGATTGTGGCCTTAGGAGCATCGGGAGCAGAATGTGCCATTGATGCAGCAGAGGGCAAGAACATTTACATCACAGGTGGTACTGTTGTAGGTGTGGGCGGTAGCAATGCCTCCTACCCTGCATCCAGCAGTAGCCAGATGTCTATAGCTTTTCAGGCATCAGTATCAACTGGAAGCACATTGACCGTCGCTGATGGCAGTGATGCAATTTTAAGCTTCACTATCAAGCGTGGTTATCAGAGCGGGCTATACCTGATTTCATCGCCCGATTTCAAGAATGGCACAAGCTATACCGTATATTCAGGTTCAAGTGTCTCTGGTGATGACTGGCACGGACTATACACAGACCCAAGCGTAAGCAACGTAGGCACAGAACTGGGCAGCGTAACTGCACAAGCTACAGCCGGAGGTAACAGCATGGGAGGTATGCAGGGAGGAAGACCTTAATCGCACAGTCTGGACAACAGATTAATATATTTACAAGGGGGTTCGTCCCCCTTGTTTTTTGCATAGTTGTCAAAAATATCCTATCTTTGCGCCGTAAAAAAACAGCAAAGATGAGGAATTGGTTGCAGAAATTTGACAAGCTGCTGATACATGAGAAGCTGGTATATGCAGGTTTGTGGCTGCTGGTATTCATCGTACCTGTTATTGGTACCTATTACCGCAGTTTGGCTCCAGATGCCTCTTTCGATTGGTCATTGGTATTCAGAACGTGGAAAGACTATGTGCCTTTCCTTTTTCTGTTTATTACTCACGACCTGCTGATAGTTCCTTTCCTGGTACAAGATGAAAAGAAAGCTGCCTATTTCGGCATTGCTGGATGTGCGTTGCTGCTATTTGGCTTATATATCTGGAATCAACCACCCAACTTCGATGGTCCTCCCCCACAGCGGGATGAGATGCGTACAGATATGCGTCCGCCAAGACCACCCTTTGCGCAAGGTGATGTACCCAACTTCGACAGCATACCTCCTGCTCCAAGAGGTGAGATGCAAGAAGCCAACCGTCCTCCTGTAAGACCTGAGGGAAGAACGGAAATGGGCAATCGTCCTCCATTCAGACCTGATGGCAGCATGGATAATCCACCAGAGATGCGTGAGGACATACCACCGATGAGGGAGAAATACACCAAATTACTGATTGCAGCGTTGATGATGGGCGTTAATCTAGGCATCAAACTTTATTTCAGGCAACGGCGTGATGCCAACAATTTGGTAGAAATAGAACCTGTTGTTGCTGATGTATCGCAACCCACAACAGACATAGCTCCATCAGCATCAGTTACTGCACCCAAGGTGGATGAAGACAGTCATATCATCTTTGTCAAGTCGGAATACCGCATGGTACGCATTGACATTCGCCAGATACGCTATGTGGAAGCCATGAGCGAATACCTGCGCCTGCATATGGAGGGCGAGGCAAAACCTGTTATTGCCCTGCTGAGCATGAAGAGACTGGAGGAACGCCTGCCACAAAACTTTATGCGCGTGCACCGTTCTTATATCGTCAACCTGCAAAAAATACAACAGATTGAACGTGGGCGCATTGTAATGGATAAAGACACTTACATCCCCGTAAGCGAAGGTTATAAGGAGGCCTTTAACCGTTTCTTGAGCGAAAAGGCACTCGAGAAATAACAACGACTTCCCACAGTTGAACTATTTGTCTTTTATTTTCAAGTTATTATTAGTGAGTTTTATAAAATAAATATGTAACTTTGCAGCCAAATCTGATTCACTAATTTAATATCATACAAATGAAAAAACTGTATTCTATGCTGGTAGCTGTTGCAGCTATGGGTTCATGCGCTATCGCCATGAGCAGCTGTGACGGTCAGAAGTGGACTGAAGAGCAGAAAGGCTCTTACAATCTGGTTATCCAACAGGGTGGACAAACCCTGGGTTACTCTCCTACCTCCGGTGTGCAACTCATCACCGACAAAGGTTATGCTTTCAAAGATCTGAACCGCAACGGTGTGCTGGATCCATACGAAGACTGGCGCCTGGATCCTAAGACTCGTGCACAGAACCTGGCAGAACAACTGTCTATTGAAGAGATTGCCGGCTTGATGCTGTATAGCGCTCACCAGTCAATTCCTTCTGCCGCTATGGGTGGCAGAGGTCCTGCTCCTACTTATAATGGCAAGCCTTTTGCAGAGAGTGGTGCCAAAGCTTCTGACTTAAGCGATGCACAGAAGAAGTTCTTGCAAGAAGACAACCTGCGTGCAGTGCTTGTCACTCGTGTAGAGAGTCCTGCTGTAGCAGCAGAATGGAACAATAACGTACAGGCTTTCGTGGAAGGTCTGAACCATGGTATTCCTGCCAACAACAGTTCTGACCCTCGTCATGAGACTTCTTCTGACGCAGAGTACAACTACGGAGCAGGTGGTCAGATTTCTTTGTGGCCATCATCTCTGGGTATGGCTGCTACCTTCGACCCTGCCTTGATGAAGAAATTCGGTCAGATTGCTTCTGAGGAATACCGTGCACTGGGTATCGCTACTGCACTGTCTCCTCAGGTAGACCTTGCAACTGATCCTCGCTGGAGCCGTTTCAACGGTACATTTGGTGAAGGAACAAAACTGGCTACCGACTTGGCTCGCGCATACTGCGACGGTTTCCAGACCTCTCCTGCCGATGAGGCAATAGACGGTGCCTGGGGTTACAAGAGCGTAAACGCTATGGTGAAGCACTGGTATGGCTATGGTGCTCAGGAAGGTGGTCGTGACTCTCACTATAACTATGGTAAGTTTGCCGTTTATCCAGGCAACAACCGTGAAGAGCATGCCATCACGTTCACTGAGGGTGCTTTCAAACTGGAAGATGGTACTGGCATGGCTTCTGCTGTAATGCCTATCTACAGTATACTTTTCAACCAGGATCCTTCTGGCGAGAACGTAGGTGGTAGCTTCAGCAAGTGGATGATCCAGGATCAGCTGCGCGACAAGTATAAGTTTGAGGGTGTTGCTTGCACCGACTGGGGCATTACCAACGACAACAAAGCTGTAGAGGCATTTGATGGCAAGCCTTGGGGTGTAGAGAATATGAGCATCGCAGAGCGTCACTATAAGATCCTGCAGGCTGGTGTTGACCAGTTTGGTGGTAACAACGACAAGGGTCCTGTATTGGAGGCTTATCAGATGTGGGTAAATGATTTTGGCAAGGAGAGCGCTGATGCACGTTTCCAGCAGAGTGCATATCGTCTGCTGCTGAACGTATTCCGCACTGGTTTGTTCGAGAATCCTTACCTCGACCCAGCAGCCACTACTGCAACTGTTGGTAAGAGCGAATTCATGGAGGCTGGTTATGAGGCACAGCTGAAGTCTGTGGTGATGATCAAGAACCACGACAACACCTTGCCTGTCAAGGATAAGAAGAAAGTTTATATTCCTAAGCGCCATCAAACTCAGAGTCGTGGATTCTTCGGTATGAGCGGTGAGGACAAATGGGTAGATCCTGTAAACCTCGACCTCGTAAAGAAGTACTATGATGTAGTGGATAGCCCTGCTCAAGCAGATTTCGCTATAGTTTTCATCCAGGCTCCTAACAGTGGCGTAGGTTATGACGCTGATGATGCTAAGCGTGGTGGCAATGGCTACCTGCCTATCAGCTTGCAGTACAACGACTACACTGCTACTTATGCACGTGCAACCTCTATCGCTGGTGGTGACCCATTGGAGAATTTCACTAACCGTACTTACAAGGGCAAGAGCGTGAAGACCAGCAACAAGGATGACCTGAAGATTATCCTCGACACCAAGGCAGCTATGAGCAACAAGCCTGTTATCGTGGTACTGAATACCGGTAAGCCTGTAGTTCCTGCAGAGTTTGAGGGTAAGGCTGATGCAATCCTGATTTCTTTCGGTGTACAGAACCAGGCTATCTTTGACATCATCAGTGGAAAGAACGAGCCTTCTGGTTTGCTGCCTATGCAGATGCCTGCCAATATGATGACCGTAGAGCAGCAGAACGAGGATGTTCCTCGCGACATGGTTTGCTACAAGGATGCTGACGGCAATACTTATGACTTTGCCTTTGGTATGAACTGGAGCGGTGTCATCAACGATGCTCGTGTAGCTGCTTACAAATAACCATATAAATTATAAAAGGGCTGTGCCGTTAAGGTGCAGCCTTTTTTGTTTATCAACTACAATTTATGAAGAAATCTTTTTTAGCTTTTATGTTCGGTGCCGCACTGCTGACTGGCTGTAACACCAATAATGGCAGTGGTGACGCTGAGATGGACCGTTTCATCAACGACCTGATGTCAAAGATGAGCGTAGAGGATAAGATCGGGCAGTTGAACTTGCATAGTTACGGAGGTTTCCGTTCTGCAGAGAAAGTGAATACTGACGATGAGAACGTAAAACAACTCATGGCAGGTCAGATGGGCGGAATGTATGGCATCAGCAATGTCAACACTCTGCGCCAGTTGCAAGACCTTGCCCTGCAGACCAAGCATGGCATTCCTTTGTTCTTCGGTCTGGATATTATCCATGGTCATGAGACCGTATTCCCTATTCCATTGGCATTATCTACCTCATGGAATATGCCTATGCTGGAACAAGTGGCTCGCACAGCTGCTGTTGAAGCAACAGCCACTGGTATCAACTGGGTATTTAGCCCAATGGTGGATATCGCACGCGACGCACGCTGGGGGCGTATCGCCGAAGGTAATGGAGAAGATCCTTATCTGGGTGGTGAGATTGCCAAGGCATACGTGTTAGGTTACCAAGGACATGATGCAGTATATGATTCTACAGAAGTGATGGCATGTGTGAAGCATTATGCGCTCTATGGTGCTGCTGAAGCTGGTCGCGACTACAATACCGTGAACTTAGGTCGCCAGGAAATTCTGAACAGCTATATGCGTCCTTATGCTGAAGCAGCAAAAGTGGGTGCCGCATCATATATGAGTTCCTTCAACGAGTTTGAGGGCATCCCTGCTTCAGCCAATAAATATCTGTTGACCGACTTGCTGCGTGACACCTATGGTTTCAAGGGCTTTGTAGTAAGTGATGCTACTGCCGTAATTGAGGAAGTGGCTCATGGTATTGGCGACTTGCAGGAAGTTTCTGCTCGCTCACTGCAAGCTGGTCTGGATATGGATATGAACAGCGACGGTTTTATTGGAACGCTGAAGAAATCACTGGAAGAAGGGCGTGTGACTGAAGCAGACATCGACAAGGCTTGTCGTCGCATTCTGGAAGCCAAGTATAAGTTGGGCTTGTTCCAAGACCCATATAAATATCTGAATCCCGACCGTGCTGCCAAAGAAGTGTTTACTGCCGAGAGTCGTGACTTTGCACGTCAGGTAGCACAAGAGTGTCAAGTATTGCTGAAGAATAATGGTATCCTGCCTTTGAAGAAGGATGCCCGCATCGCTGTGATTGGTCCATTGGCAGACAATGCCAGCGAGATGTCTGGAACTTGGAGTATGTCAAGTCATGCAGCCGAGAATGTTACCATTCTGCAAGGCATCAAGGATGCAGTTAGCAACCCTAATAATGTAAGCTATGCTGAGGGCAGCTGGTTCTTGAACGACGCCCAGTTAGAAAGCGACCTCAAGTACGGCCTGATAGGTTTGTTCATGCCTGACTTCAAACCAGAACCAGTACACACCACACCTAAGGCAACTCTGCTGGCAGAAGCTTTGTCGAAAGCCCGTCAGGCTGATGTAATTGTAGCTTGCGTTGGTGAAAACGCCATGATGAACGGTGAGGGTGCTTCTCGTTCAGATATCTCTATTCCTGATGCACAGGTAGAGTTACTGCAAGCCCTGAAGGCTACTGGCAAGCCAGTTGTTTTGGTTCTGAACACTGGTCGTCCATTGACATTGACTTGGGAGGATGAGAACATGGATGCCATCCTCAACACATGGTCACAGGGCTCTGAGGCTGGTCACGCTATTGCCGACGTATTGTTTGGTGATATCAACCCAAGTGCTAAGTTGACAACCTCTTTCCCACGCACCGTTGGTCAGTTGCCACTCTACTATAACCATAAGAATACTGGTCGTCCTCATGGTGATTACGAGAAATATATGAAGTTCCGCAGCAACTATATTGATGTGGTAAACGCTCCACTCTATCCATTTGGTTATGGTCTGAGCTACACCACTTATGAATATAGTGATGTAACACTGTCATCCTCTGAGGTAGCCAATGGTGGCAATTTCACTGCTACCGTAACAGTTAAGAACACGGGCAATATGGATGGCAAGGAAATCGTGCAGCTGTACATCCATGATGTAGAAAGCACCTCTACCCGTCCTGTAAAAGAACTTCGTGGTTTCCAGAAGGTAGATATCAAGGCTGGTGAAACAAAAACCATTACCTTCGAGCTTTCTACCGAAGACCTGAAGTACTATAACCACGAGTTACAGTATGTTTGCGAGCCTGGTGACTTCGAAATCATGATTGGTCCTAACAGCCGTGACACCAAGACTGCTGTACTAACAGTCAAGTAACTCTACTTATATTGAAGTCACGCTTTTGAAGGACGATGTTTGACATCGGCATCACGTTATTAAAAGCACCTACGATTACCCGTAGGTGCTTTTTTAATAAGCAACAGAACAAATACCCCACAAAAACTATCTGCGTGTTTGTCAGTTATAATCGAAAAAAACATATATTTGCAGTAGGAAGATAAAAAAGCATTTGTATGAAAACAAGAAATCATCTTATAGCTGGCATTATTACTGTTTTTTCTTTAATGGGCACGACTGTTCAAGCCCAGGAAACAAACTACGATGAATCCAAAGTTGGCACCTATGTGCTACCTGATGCACTGACTATGCACAATGGCCAGGAAGTGGTTAAGAAGGAGCAATGGGAGGCAGAACGTCGCCCAGAAATCATAAAACTCTTCCAGGACAATGAGTATGGTATTCTACCTGAGGCAATCATCAACTCAAACTATCGCATTGTTGAGGAGAGTGATAACGCTTTAGGTGGGAAAGCCATTCGCCGTCAGGTGGAGATTACATTTAGCAATAAAGGACAGAGCCGCAAAATGCTCGTGTTGATCTATTTGCCGAAGGGAGTAAAGAAGTGCCCTGTTTTTGTATCACCTAATTTCCAGGGTAATGCTACTACTACGACTGACCCATATGTCATAGAATCCCAATTCAGTACTAACGGACGAGCTAATCAGACCAGCAGATGGTCTTATGAACTTATTATCAACTCGGGGTATGCTGTTGCCACCTTCCACTATTTCGATGTCTATCCAGATAAAGATAATGTGGTGAGCGAGTCTATCTATCCACTTTTTGGCATCAACTCCAATGATGACCTGCTTGATAATACTGGCAAATCTATTGCTGCATGGGCATGGGGATGCTCTCGAGTACTGGATTATTTGCTCACGTTGGACAATATCGATAAAGAACGTGCCATCGTCATGGGACATTCCCGTTTAGGGAAGGCAGCTCTATGGTGTGGTGCGATGGATCAGCGTTTTGCGATGGTTGTCTCTAACGACTCTGGGTGTTCGGGTGCTGCTTTATCTCGACGGAACTATGGTGAGACGGTAGAACGCATCAACAATTCTTTCCCTTGGTGGTTCTGCAATAAATATCAGACGTATAACCAAGATGTTTCCTCGCTCCCCATGGATCAGCATGAATTAATTGCTCTCATCGCTCCACGTGCGGTATATGTTGCCAGTGCCTTAGAGGATCAATGGGCAGACCCGCATGGTGAGTTCCTCTCTTTGCAGGAAGCCAGCAAAGTCTATGCACTCTATGGCTTTGACACACTCAAAGGCTACTCTTTCCCTTCTGTAAACGAGCCTCTCTGGAAAGGTAATTGTGGTTATCATATTCGTACGGGAATCCATGATGTGACAGACTTTGATTGGGAATCATACATAGGATTTGCCAACGAAAAGCTTAAGCTTTCCGAATAGCTTTATCTTGTACATAAAGAGACGCTATTACATTTCAGTTATAATAATGAAGGCTCCCCAAAAGGGAGCCTTCATTATTTATTCCACATCGGGAACTTCTATCTGAGAACCATATCTGTGGTACTCGTTGGCGATAGATTGTTCCTGGATATAGAGTGCCAGTTCAATACGCCCATCCTTCACAGGAGCAGAATAAGCGATGTACTTATCATAATTGGCAGCTGCCTCACGTACGACATCAGGCATACGGGATGAGATAACACGCACACGACCATAATTCTTGATAGACTCTAAGAAAGCAGCCATGTTTTCTTGCTTCTTTTCGCCCTCCAATTGAGCAAATAATGGATTAGCAGCATCCATTGACACTATGAGTTGCGTGCCTACTGTCTGAGCAGCCAGCTGTACCATCTGAACTTGTTCAAGGGTCTCGTCACCAAACAAACGGAGCACCATGCCGCCATCCACAGGAAGGTAACGGAACACATTCTGCTCGCCACGGATCTTTGGCTGAATATTGCGTGCATGCTTAAACTCTTTCTCATACCATGCTGCATACGACTGCTTATAATCAGTTGTAGAGCCTGGTTTGTCTGTGATATACATAAATTGAGTACAATAGTTAGGACCACCAGCTTTCAATCCTGGGCCAAAAGCTGACAACTTCATGCCACCAAATGGCTGGCGATTCACAACGGCACCAGTAATACCTCTATTAATATAAAGGTTGCCTGCCTTGATATGGTTCTTCCAATACTTCTGTTCTTGTTCATCAAGTGATTGCAAGCCTGAAGTCAAACCATAATCAAGACTATTCACCAAATCCACAGCTTCCTCCAATGTATCAAATGGTGTTACTGCCAGCAATGGAGCAAACAATTCTGTTCGGAAAGTATATGAGTCTGGCTTCACATTTATCTTGACCGTAGGTTTGAGGATGTATTTCTTCTCATCTACAAACTCTGGAGCGATAAGCCACTTCTCTCCTGGCTCCAACTGACATGCTTTTTCGAGCTTTTCATTATGGTTGGTTATCATCGGGCCGACAATGTTGCCAGCATTCCAGACACCTCCCACCTTAAGTGATGAAGCACAATCCTTAAGTTTCTCCATAAACTCTGGATCTTTATAAACAGAGCGTTCCACCAAGAGGATAGAACATGCTGAGCACTTCTGACCAGCATTGCCGAAAGCTGAACGGCATGCATTCATGATGGCATGGTCGCGATCGCCCTTTGCAGAAAGAATCATTACATTCTTACCACCAGTCTCTGCAGACAAAGGTACCAATGGGTTGATGTGTGCAATTTGCTGGGCCGTCTCAGTACCACCAGTCAGGATAATATGCTTAATCACTGGTGAAGTTGTGAGCAAAGGTGTTGCTTCACGATCTGCTATAATCACCTGCAGCGCCTCTTTAGGCACACCTGCTTCCCAGAACGCCTTGGCAAAAAGCCAAGCCACAGGAGCAGCGACCGTTGCTGGTTTCAGGATACAAGTATTGCCAGATGCTAAAGCAGCCACCACGCCACCACAAGGAATTGCACACGGGAAGTTCCACGGTGAGAGCACCAATACAGTACCCTTCGCTTTCATGACGATATCGTCAAGAGCAGCAAACTTCTTCATCGTCGTTGTATAGAAGCGGCAATAGTCAATGCCCTCTGAGACCTCCACGTCAGCCTCTTCAACCGTTTTACCGGTGATGGCACACATTGAGCCTATCAAATCACCACGCATCTGCCCCATGATGTTGGCAGCTTTATACATGATGCGATGACGTTCCTCAATAGTAGTATCTCTCCATCCACCGCCATCTTTATCAGCAATGTCCAGTATTTGCTCTACCTGAGCCTTGTTAGCACGCGACATCTCGCAAACCAGCACATCACCCTCTTGACTGCGGTCATAGTAGTTCACCTTATCGTCATTGTAAACTAACTCATTGCCAATCTGTGTTGGCAGTGTATCACCAGGTTTCCAATCACCCCATCCTGCCTTTTCATAATTCATCTTACCAGTAGACTTCCACTTGTCGAAGATACGCTCTACCCACTGTTGGTTGCAGAAACGGTCGAAGTCAGTATCTGGTTCATTGATCATCTCATCTTGCGGCTCTTGCCCTACATAAGGCTTGTTGCGATCCTGCGTACGCGTAGGGATATGAGTAATGGTATCCTTCATGTTATACGCATTGATAAACTGCTCTTGCAACTCCTTCCACTCTGGGGTATCTGGCTTCAACGAGAATGAATGTGTCAAGAAATTGTCAGGAGCCGTATTCTCATCCATACGTCTCACCAAATAAGAGATGGCATTCAGAAAATGCTCCTTCTTCACTACAGGTGTATAAAGTATCACGTGGTTGCCCAGCTTTCGTTGAGCTCGCCATACATGGTTGGCCATACCCTCCAGCATCTCGAAACAGAAGCAATCCTTAGGTGTTTGGTACATCTCTGTCAACAGATACGCATACGAGATAGTGAACAAGTTGTGTGATGCCATACCGATATGCAGCACTTTGGCGTTTTCTGGTTTCAAGCCACGCTCAATGATGTGAAGGTAGTTGGCATCCACCTCAGTCTTATTAGGACGAACAGGGTTAGGCCAACCGCGCAAGTCACTGACAATATTCTCCATATCTAGGTTACAGCCCTTCACGATACGCATCTTGATAGGTGAGCCGCCAGCTTCAACACGAGCCTTGGCAAATTCCAACAGTTCGCTTTGGAAATCCCAGGCATCAGGTAAATAAGACTGCACCACAATACCTGCCTCATAATTCTTAAACTGTGGCAAAGACAACACATCCTTAAACAACTTCATGGTAAGGTGAGCATCCTTGTACTCCTCCATGTCAAGGTTGATAAACTTAGGTTTTGTCACACCATCTGCGTCAGTATAAGGATAGTCAATAGCCGTTTGATACAACTCAGACATGCGGCGCACCAATTCAGGGAAACATTCCTTGTAATTCAAAGCATGAGTCTGCGCATAAATACCTGAAATCTTCACAGAGATATAGTTGATATCAGGTTCTTTCAATGCCTCCAGATAAGAGTAATAGCGTTTGTCAGCCTCACCATCACCTAATACCACTTCACCCAGTAAGTTCACATTCTGGCCTATATGCTGCTCAAAACGAGTTGCCAGATGCTGCGTCAGATGCGGACGAGCAGCATCGATGATAACCCTACTGGTGTCGCGACGCAGGCGCCACTTGATGATGGGCACAGCCAACCAGTTGAACAAAGGTTTGTAGGCAAACTTCTGATACATCCAGAATAAGAAATGATCACCAGCTCCTAAGAATTTAGGGATTCCATACTGGTCGATAAGTTCCTTCACACGCAAGGCCAACTTCTGTGTGTCACGCACCTGACTGGTTTCGTCCAGCATCCTCACGATAAACTTCTTGTCGCTCGGAGTAGTCACCATAGTGCCATACATGTGCTGTTCGTTTTTCTCGGTTTTGGTTAGTCCCGAATAACTCTCATCGTAGAGCTTTCTCATCCATGAGAAAACTTCCTCTACAGTAGGCATTTTCTGTTCGGTCATAGATTATAAGGTTAGTTTATTACTCATAATTCTTTGCATCAAATATACTGCATTTTTTTTGCATAGCCATAATATAAATCATCTATTTTATATAAGGTGCATAAAAAAACTTATATTTATTTGCAAAATAATTTGGTTTATTTTATAAACTTATTTATATTTGCATCGTTCATTAAATCATAAAGCGATGAAAAAGGGTAAAGTCATTCTCATTATCATGATCGTTTTGGCAGCCATCATAGGAATATTCCTTTATGGAGGCTATCAGACATTCAGCAAGGAAATAGCTGCTATGCAGTCGGTTCAAGAGGTCCGTGAGGGAGTTTTCACCCTCCATTACAAGGGGGACTACGGTTTTAAAGGGTTCCTTGAGCAAGGGGGTGCGAAAACAGATGCACAGATGGCGACATATATTGCCAGTTCCCTTTCACATGGCTATTATAAACCTGCTTTGACAACACCTGAAGGGGGATGCACTACGGTGAACGGAAGCAACTTTTTTGCGCGTAACTTCGACTGGGACCAAGTGGGTAATTACATCATCCTGCACACAGAGCCTGACGATGGCTATGCCTCCATCGCTACCAGCAACTTGTCGTTCTTAGGGTTTGGCACCGACTGGAAGCCCAGCAGCATGCAGGAAAAATTCATGGCAATGGCATCCATATACGTTCCTCTTGATGGCATGAATGAAAAAGGGTTATGCGTAGCTGACTTAGTTGAGATTGACGGGGATATTGACGTGCCAGATACAGAAAAGCCAGACTTGACCATTGTTGGGGCTATCCGACTGGTATTGGACTATGCCGCCAACGTGGATGAAGCCATCCAATTGCTCTCACAGTATGATGTATTCCCTTCTGTCAGCCGTATGCACCATCTCTCTTTGAGCGACGCAAGTGGTCACAGCGTAGTGGTGGAATGGAAAGGTGGTGAATTGATGGCTACGCCCACTCAGGTGGTAACCAACCATTGTCTGAGCGCAGTAAGCAACAACGAATCCATTGCTGAATCTATACGGCGCTTCAATATGCTTACTACCGAACATCTACCTATAACTGGTGTCCAACAGGTCCAGCAGGCTATCCAAGCTGCCAGCTATCCAGGTGAAACTCTTTGGACTGTCATCTACGATCAGCAGGCACTTACTGCCACTCATTACTTTGGGTGCCAGTGGGAGCAACCTCTCACCAACAATTTGTCAGCAAAATAATTACTAACTATATTTACGAAGGAGAATCGATATGGAAACAAACAACGAACTGACTGCCGAGCGCAGTTTAGAGATCATCAAAAAACAGATTGAACTGAGTCGTATGTCCACAGAAAAGAATGCTGGACTTCCCATGATTATGTGGGGCAGTCTGGTTTGCATTACCGCACTTATAGTTTGGTATCTGTGGAACACAACGGGCAATGCCGCATGGAATTTCCTGTGGTTCATTATGGCTGCTGTTGGGTGGGGATGCACCATCTATATGAATAAGAAAGAGAAGAATAGTAAAGCCCCTATTACATTGATATCAAATGTGATGAACAAGACTTGGCTCTCTTTTGGCATATTTGCTTCCATTTTGCCGATATTCATATTTGTAGTGGCACCCATGTTATTTGATAAATTCCTGATTGGCTACAGCTATACGCCACAGGTTATTTTACTATTGGGAGTAGCCACGACGATAACGGGATTGATTCTGAAAAACGGATGGATTACAGCGGGTGGCATAATAGGTGGAATAGCAGGTTATATATTGGCTGTACTGCTTGCTGGTCCTTTCGAAATGCTTGTAATGGCAGGTGTAGGCATCATTACATTGTTGATACCAGGCATTATGGTAAATAGGAGGGAATAAGTATGTTCAAGCCTTTAGATCCCATATTGCACTCAGAACTCCGACTAGCAGTAATGTCACTGCTTTTAGGTGTAGAGGAAGCCGACTTCACCTACATCAAAGAGCAGACCAATGCTACTGCTGGCAACTTGAGTGTGCAGATAGACAAACTGTCCACCGCTGGATACATAGAGGTGGAAAAGAAGTTTGAAGGCAAGCGACCATGCACCACTTGTCGTATTACCCAGAAAGGTGTCGAGGCATTCGACAACTATGTAGAGACTTTAAAAGAATATGTAAAGCTATAAACCGCAAAATGGTTGGAAAGCCTCAACTGACTTAGGCTGTGACAGACTTACAACTGTCACAGCCTCTTTAGTGCCAGCTTGATGACTCGCTCTACAGCGGCATCTGGTTCTTCCTTGAGAATAGCATAAACCACCTTCTGCGAAGGAGCGACAGGGAAGCCCAGCATGGTGAGTGCAGACACTGCCTCTTGCTGTACCTCACGGTTCACGGCATCTGGCTTAGGAACATCCACAATGGTGGTATCGCCCAACGCCAAACCATCGTTCTGCATCTTATCCTTCAGCTCAACAATGATACGTTGTGCTGTCTTGAGACCTATGCCTTTAACCGATTTAAGTACCTGAGTATTCTCTGAACTGATGACATTCACCAACTCACTAGGCGAGAGGGCTGAAAGAATGGTGCGCGCTGTATTACCACCTATGCCGGAAACGCTAATGAGCAAAAGAAACAGTTCACGTTCCTGCTTGGAGGCAAAGCCAAACAATACATATGCATCTTCTCGTATGGCTTCATAAACATATAGCTTAGCCTCTTTCTTTCCTTGAATAGCACTATAGGTATTAAGTGAAATATTCAACATATACCCCACTCCATGGCAATCTATTACTGCACTAGCAGGCACCAATTCAGCTACTTCACCTCTTACATAATCCAACATAAAAGTATTATTTTTTGTTTTTTCTGTTGCGAAGATACAGATTATTTATGTATTTTTGCAACCAAACAATAGTTTTTTACAACAAATACACAGAAGTTATGAAGAAAATTAGAGCAGCCATAGTAGGATATGGCAACATCGGGCGCTTCGCTTTGGAAGCATTGCAAGCAACACAAGATTTCGAGGTAGTAGGTGTTGTTCGTCGCAAAGGTGCAGAAAACTGCCCTGACGAACTGAAAGGTTTGAAGGTAGTGAAAGATATTCGCGAGTTGGGTGAAGTAGATGTAGCTATTTTGAGTACCCCAACACGTAGCGTTGAGAGCTACGCAAAGGATATCCTGGCATTAGGCATCAACACTGTTGACAGTTTCGACATACACACTCAGATTCCTGCCCTACGCAAGTCACTGAACGAGGTAGCTAAGGCTCATAACACCGTATCAATCATCTCTGCTGGATGGGATCCAGGATCTGACTCTATAGTACGTACCCTATTGCAAGCCATCGCCCCGAAAGGCATCAGCTATACCAACTTCGGTCCGGGTATGAGCATGGGACATACCGTGGCTGTAAAATCTAAGGAAGGTGTAAAGGCTGCTCTGTCAATGACCATCCCTGTAGGCACAGGCATCCATCGCCGCATGGTATATGTGGAGTTGGAAGACGGCTATAAGTTTGAAGATGTGGAACGTGCCATCAAGACTGATCCATATTTTGCCAATGACGAGACACACGTAATACAGGTTCCTTGTGTGGATGACCTTAAAGATATGGGACATGGTGTTAACCTGACTCGCAAAGGTGTATCAGGCAAGACACAGAACCAGTTGTTTGAGTTCAACATGCACATCAATAACCCTGCTTTGACTGGACAAGTATTGGTATGTGCAGCTCGTGCTGCCATGCGTCGTGAACCTGGGTGCTACACCATGATTGAAGTACCAGTGGTAGATCTGCTGCCAGGTGACAAAGACGAGTGGATTGGTAAATTAGTATAAGCATAAAAAAAGCCGCCAGCTATCTTCACAGACTGCTAGCGGCACAAACCACAAATACAAATACAACTAAACAAAGTTTCTTATAGAATACTGTCTATTCTTTCTTTTCAAAAAACACACATCAGATAACACCCTGTGCCATCATAGCATGAGCTACCTTCATGAAACCTGCTACATTAGCACCCTTTACATAGTTGATATAACCATCAGGCTGAGTGCCATACTTAGTGCACTGCTCATGAATGTTATGCATTACTGCGTGTAACTTCTCATCCACTTCTGCTGCACTCCAACTCAAATGCATAGCGTTTTGTGACATTTCCAAACCAGAAGTAGCCACACCACCTGCATTAACAGCCTTGCCTGGAGCAAACAGCATCTTGTGTTCGATAAACTTATCGATAGCCTCAGGTGTACATCCCATGTTAGATACCTCAGCCACGCACAATGTCTTATTGTCTATCAACATCTGTGCATCATCACCATTCAGCTCATTCTGGGTAGCGCAACACAATGCTACATCTACTTTCTGCTCCCAAGGCTTCTTGCCTGCGAAGAACTTAGCATTAGGATACTTCTCGACATAAGGCTCAACCACATCGTTACCTGAAGCACGCAACTCCAGCATATAGTCAATCTTGTCGCCACTGATGCCATCTGGGTCATACACATATCCATCAGGACCAGAAATGGTAACCACCTTAGCACCCAGCTCAGTAGCTTTAGTTACAGCACCCCAAGCCACATTGCCGAAGCCAGAAACAGCAACTGTCTTACCCTTCAAGTCAAGACCACGAGTAGCCATCATCTGCTTGGTGAAGTAAAGGGCACCAAAACCTGTAGCCTCTGGACGAATCAATGAACCACCATACTCGAGGCCTTTGCCTGTGAAAGTACCATTAAATTCACGAGTGAGTTTCTTGTACATGCCAAATACATATCCAATCTCACGTCCGCCGACACCTATATCACCTGCTGGCACATCCATCTCAGGACCTACATGACGCCACAACTCTAACATGAAAGCCTGACAGAAACGCATAATCTCAGCATCGCTCTTGCCACGAGGAGAGAAATCAGAACCGCCTTTACCACCGCCCATTGGTAATGTAGTAAGTGCATTCTTGAATGTCTGCTCAAAGCCCAAGAACTTCAAGATAGAAAGATTTACAGAAGCATGGAAACGCAATCCACCTTTGTACGGGCCAATGGCGTTATTAAACTGTACGCGATAGCCCAAATTGGTCTGCACCTCACCTTTATCATCAACCCATGTAACACGGAAGGTAAAGATACGGTCAGGCTCAACAAGCCTTTCAATAATCTTTGCCTTTTCAAATTCAGGATGCTGATTGTAGACATCTTCAATAGAAAGAAGAACTTCTTTCACTGCCTGGAGGTATTCAGACTCACCTGGATGCTTTGCCTCCAAATTCGACATAATTCTATCAATATTCATAGCATATAGGATTTTAAAATTATTTCTTTCTGCACAGCTAGCGTCAAAACGTCAACGTCAAAGCACTGCAAAGATACAAAATAATTCTTTACGCCAATCTTTTTGCCTCAATATTTAGAACTATTAACATTAATCTGTCAGGTTCAGGTTATAATCTCAAAGAGCTCTTTTTTTGTTTATCATTGCAAATGTAAGGATATTTTTTCGATTTTACGAATAATCTTGTAAAAAATGTTGAAAAATATTATTTTTGCATCCTAATAATGAAGAACATGCAATAAACATGCTAAGCAAGCAGAAATTAAATCGATTATACCTACGCGACACTCAGTTTGCCAAACTGATGACCAAGCGTATCTACAACGTGTTGCTCATTGCCAACCCTTATGATGCTTTTATGTTGGAAGATGACGGACGCATTGAAGAGAAGATTTTCATCGAGTATTCATCTCTTTCCTTGCGCTATCCACCTCGCTTTACACAGGTTACCACCTATGAAGAAGCCATTGAACAATTGGCATTACTTGAATATGACCTTGTGATTTGTATGCCTGGAACCGGTGATAACGAAACCTTTGGTGTGGCAAGAAGCATCAAGATACAATACCCCAATATCCCGATGGTGATTCTGACACCTTTCAGTCATGGTATTACCAAGCGCATGGCAAATGAGGACCTGAGTGCATTCGACTATATGTTCTGCTGGCTAGGCAATACCGACCTCATCGTATCCATTCTTAAACTTTTGGAAGACAAGATGAACTTGGAGCACGATGTGCAGGAGGTAGGTGTGCAGGTTATTTTACTTGTAGAGGACGGCATCCGATTTTACTCCTCTATTCTTCCTAATCTGTACAAGTTCGTCCTCCAACAGAGTCAGGAGTTTGCCGACGAAGCTTTGAACGAGCATCAACGAACCTTGCGATTGCGAGGGCGTCCTAAAATTGTCTTAGCGAGAACCTATGAGGAAGCTGTAAACATATACGAACAGTATAAGAATAATATATTAGGAGTTATCACCGACGTACGCTTCCCTCTGGTGAAAGGACAGGAGAAAGATCCGTTGGCAGGCATCAAGTTCTGCCACCATGTACGCAAGAACGACCCATTCGTACCGCTTATTATTCAGTCGGCTGAGAAAGAAAACACCCTATATGCCAAGAAATTCAGAGCTGCCTTTATTGACAAAAACTCAAAGCATATGGATCTTGATCTACGCGAGATCCTTAGGGAGAAAGTGGGCTTTGGCGACTTCGTCTTCCGCAACCCCATAACGCATGAGAAGATCGCCACGGTAAAAAACCTCAAAGAATTGCAACACATCTTATTTGCTATTCCTACAGAGTCGTTCCTCTATCACATCAGCCGTAACCACATGAGTCGTTGGCTCTACTCACGCGCCATCTTCCCCATAGCAGAGTTTTTGAAACCCATAACATGGAACAGCCTGCAAGACGTTGATGCACATCGTGAAATCATCTTCGATGCCATTGTTAAATATCGCAAGATGAAAAACCAAGGAGTAGTGGCCATTTTCAGGCGTGACCGCTTTGACAGCTATTCCAATTTTGCCCGAATCGGCGAAGGATCATTGGGCGGTAAGGGCCGTGGCCTGGCATTCATCGACAATTTTCTGAAGCGACATACCGAATTTGATGAGTTCGACAATGCTCGTATCATGGTTCCAAAGACGGTTGTGCTATGTACTGATGTTTTCGATGAGTTCATGGACACCAACAATCTTTACCAGATTGCTCTATCAAATGCCGATGACGAGACCATACTGAAATATTTTCTCAAGGCACGTTTACCTGAGCGATTGGTAGAAGACTTCTTCACATTCTTCGATGCAGTGAAGTCACCTATCGCCATCCGTTCCTCATCACTATTAGAGGACTCGCACTATCAGCCTTTTGCAGGGATTTATAGCACTTATATGATACCCTATCGTGATGATAAGTATGAGATGCTCCGAATGTTGAGTGATGCCATCAAAGGTGTGTATGCATCAGTATTCTTCAAAGATTCTAAGGCATACATGCAAGCCACCAGCAATGTTATCGACCAAGAAAAAATGGCTGTCATTCTGCAAGAGGTAGTTGGTACACAATATGGTGACCATTTCTATCCCTCATTCTCTGGTGTGGGACGATCGCTTAATTACTACCCTATTGGTGATGAAAAGCCAGAAGAGGGTACTGTTAGTTTAGCATTGGGCCTGGGTAAATATATCGTAGATGGCGGCTTGACACTACGCTTCTCGCCCTACCACCCCACTAAGGTACTCCAGACTAGTGAGTTGGATCTTGCATTGCGTGAAACGCAAACGCGTTTCTATGCGTTGGACATGACCAACACTGGACAGAATTTCTCTATCAATGATGGTTTCAATCTTTTGAAGCTGAGTGTGAAGGACGCAGAGAAAGACGGTTCACTGAACTATATCGCTTCCACCTTTGACCCATACGATCAAGTTATTCGAGACGGTATTTACCCTGGAGGCAGAAAGGTCATAACCTTTGCCAATATTCTACAACACGACATCTTCCCCCTACCCCGCATCCTTCAGTTGTCGCTAAAGTATGGTCAGGAGGAGATGCGCCGGCCTGTAGAAATCGAATTTGCTGCCAAACTGGCAAAAGAAAAGAATGAGGTGAGCACCTTCTACCTGCTACAAATCAGGCCTATCGTTGATGCCAAGGAAAACCTAGAGGAAGACTTATCATTGATACCAGACGACCAACTGTTACTTAAGTCTAACAATTCTTTGGGACATGGCATTATGAACGAGATTCAAGACATAGTATATGTGAAGACAGACAACTATAACGCCCAGAACAACCAAGCTATAGCATGGGAAATTGAGAAAATCAACAAGCAGTTCTTAGATGAGGACAAAAACTACATTTTGATTGGCCCTGGACGCTGGGGAAGCAGTGACACTTGGTTGGGTATTCCAGTGAAATGGCCCCACATCAGTGCGGCACGTGTCATTGTTGAGGCCGGTCTGACAAACTATCGTGTAGATCCCAGTCAGGGTACTCACTTCTTCCAAAATCTCACCTCGTTTGGCGTGGGCTATTTCACCATCAATGCCTATATGAATGATGGCATCTACGACCAGGCGTTTCTCAATACCCAGCCTGCCGTAGAGGAAACCACTTACTTGAGGCATGTTCATTTTGACACGCCATTAGTGGTGAAGATGGATGGTAAGAAAAAAACCGGGGTGGTGATGATGCCAGGAAATAATTAGTAATAAATAATGGATTATGTAAAAGGCTCCTTTTGAGGGAGCCTTTTTTATGAGAGCCAAAAAGTTTTCAACGGTTGGAGTACATCTGCTCATAATAATGCTGGTAGTCACCACTCGTTACCTGCTCCACCCAATCCTGGTGGTTAAGATACCACTCAATGGTCTTCACAATACCCACCTCAAAACAAGTCTCAGGATACCAACCCAACTCATTTTTGATCTTTGTGGGGTCGATGGCATAGCGCTGGTCATGACCCAAGCGGTCTTTTACGAAAGTAATCAGACTATCGTTTATCCAACTGATGTCAATCTGCCCATCAGCACCCAACACACGTTTCTTAAGTACCTTGCGATAGACAGGGTTTTCCTCCATCATCTTTCGTATCGTACTGATGGTGATTTTCACAATCTCAAGATTGGTCTTCTCATTATGTCCTCCTACGTTATACACCTCACCGGCACGTCCATTGGTTATCACCATATCGATGGCTTTACAATGATCTTCCACATACAACCAATCGCGTACATTACTGCCATCGCCATACACTGGCAACTGTTTACCCTCCAAAATATTCTTAATAATCAATGGTATTAGTTTCTCCGGAAAATGGTATGGACCGTAGTTATTGCTGCAACGTGTAGTGGTTACTGGCATCTTGTAAGTATCGCGATAAGCCTGTACCACCATGTCGGCCGAGGCTTTTGAAGCGCTATAGGGGCTATGTGGGCATAAAGGCGTGGTTTCAACAAAGAAGCCATCTGATCCCAATGCGCCATATACTTCATCTGTAGAAACTTGATGATAGCGCACACCGTTTTTCCATGTAGGGTAGCCGTGCTCATCCTTGCCAATCACCCATGCCTTGCGTGCAGCATCCAACAGGTTCTGCGTACCCAGGATATTGGTCTGCAAGAACAGCTGAGGATTTTCGATACTGCGATCCACATGGCTCTCAGCTGCAAAGTTCACCACATAGTCGAAGTTATACTTGTAAAACAGTCCATCAACTAGTTCTCTGTCGCAAATATCACCTTTTACGAAGAAACAACGCTTGTTATCAATATCACTGGCAATAGTTCCTAAATTGCCTGCGTATGTCAAAGCATCTAGCACAACAATGCACACGTTATCGTGCTTCTGCAACATGTATTTCACGAAATTAGAGCCAATAAAACCAGCGGCTCCAGTAACAAGATACGTTTTCATATTAAGCTATGCTTTATGATGTTCTGCTATGTCAATCAGATATTGGCCATAAGCAGTTTTGCTAAGTTGCTTTCCCAATGCCTTGAGTTGTTGTGTACTGATCCACCCGTTACGCCATGCTATCTCCTCGATACAACTTACATACATCCCCTGACGATTCTGTATGGTAGCCACAAAGTTGGATGCGTCAAGCAAGCTATCACTGTTACCTGTATCCAACCAAGCAAAACCACGTCCTAACACTTCTACCTTGAGTGAACCCTCTTGTAGATAAAGCTTGTTCAGGTCAGTAATTTCATACTCTCCCCGGGCTGACGGTTTTAGTGATGCGGCTTTAGTAGTAACGGTACTGTCGTAAAAATACAACCCCGGCACCGCATAGTTGCTCTTAGGCTGAGCAGGTTTCTCTTCCAACGAAATCGCCCTGCCCTGCGCATCAAACTCAACCACGCCGTAGGCAGAAGGGTCTTTCACATAATAGCCGAAAATAAAGGCACCCTTATCTATCTTTGCTGCATTTTTGAGTAACTGCCCAAAGCCACGACCATAAAACAGGTTATCACCCAGGATAAGACAGGCAGCTTCTCCATTCAAGAACTCAGCACCCAGGACGAAAGCCTGTGCTAAGCCTTCTGGTTTTTCCTGAATCTTATATTCAAACTTCATGCCTATCTCCTCTCCAGTACCCAGCAATTCACGGAACATAGGCAGGTCGCGAGGAGTAGAAATCACCAGAACTTCACGTATGCCAGCCAACATCAGTGTTGACAAAGGATAATAAATCATAGGCTTGTCATACACGGGCATAATCTGTTTGGAAATAGCCTTCGAAAGCGGATAAAGACGAGTAGCACTGCCACCCGCAAGAATGATACCTTTCATAAAACCATAGGTTTTTTCTTATCTATAAATGCAAATATCCGAAACTTTTAGGATATGTCAAAGCATTTCGATTCTTTTCTTAATAATATAAAGGTTGATTATAAAATAGGTCGAAGCCCCATAGTTTCCGCCTTTTCCACCAAAAAGGCTATTTCCGCCTCACGGTTGTCTGGTAGGTTATCATCCAGGATGGCATTCTTGAGAGCATCTTTCAGTACACCTACTTCACGACTAGGCGTCAGTCCGAACATTTGCATAATCTCGTTGCCATCCACAATGGGCTGAAAGTTACGACGGTGATCCTTCAGCCTCAGTTCCTCCATCTTCTGGCGTACCACCTGGAAATTCTGCAAGTAGCGTTCCTTCTTCTCACGGTTCTTACTTGTTATATCGGCTTCACAGAGTAGCATCAAGTCATCGATATCTTCACCTGCCTCAAACATCATGCGACGCACAGCAGAGTCAGTCACAATATCATCCACCATAGCTATAGGACGCATATGCAAACCCACCAACTTCTGTACATATTTCATTTTGTCGTTCAACGGCATCTTCATGCGCTTAAATATCTGCGGCACCATCTTCTCACCTATGTAGTTATGATTGCGAAAAGTCCACCCCACCCCAGGTTCCCAACGTTTAGTGGTAGGCTTACCAATGTCGTGCAACAAAGCAGCCCATCTCAACCACAAGTTATCACTGTTACGACTCACATTGTCAAGCACCTCAAGGGTATGGTAGAAATTGTCCTTATGCCCACGCCCATTTCTGGTTTCCACCCCCTGCAACTTAACCAGTTCTGGAAATATCAGAGGCAACAGTCCGCAACGATCCAACTCCACGAAGCCCTTAGAAGGCGTCTTGGCAAGGATAATCTTATTCAACTCATCATTGATACGTTCTTTTGATATGATATTAATACGCTCACGGTTGCGTTCCAACGAATCGAATGTTTCATCATCGATGAAGAAATTGAGCTGTGTGGCAAACCTTACGCAACGCATCATGCGAAGTGGATCGTCACTAAACGTCACATCAGGATCGAGTGGTGTGCGAATAGTTCCTTCTTTCAGGTCTTCCAAACCATCAAATGGGTCAACCAGTTCACCAAATCTGTCGGCATTGAGACACACTGCCAAGGCGTTGATGGTGAAATCGCGGCGATTCTGGTCGTCCTCCAACGTTCCATCCTCAACAACAGGTTTACGCGAGTCGTGTGAATATGACTCCCTGCGAGCCCCAACGAATTCTATCTCCTGGCCCTTATATTTCACCTGAGCCGTACCGAAATTACGGAATACCGACACATGGGCTCCCTTGCCTAACCGCTTGCCTAAAGCCTCAGCTATAGCTATACCACTACCTACTACCACAACATCAATGTCGGTCGAGGGACGCTGAAGAAACAGATCACGCACATAGCCACCAACAACATAGCACTCCAAGTGCAATTCGTCGGCAGTCTGCTGAATCTGCTGGAATATCTTACCGGCAAATTTCTCTTTCAGTTCTTCAGTTGTCAGGTATATCATTTACGCAAAAGTCCATTAACGGGCTGCGAAGTTACGAAAAAATATCTATCTTTGCAACAGAATCTTAAATACTGCTTTTATGAAAAAACTTTTATTACCTTTGGTAGCATGTGTAATAGCCCTATTCAGCTTCATCAGCTGCAACGACATAGAGAAGCAAGCCGGTGTGAAATTGCAAGAGGCAAAAGCAGCCTTTGAGCAAGGGAAATTTGACGTTGCAAAGCAATTAATCGACAGCATCAAGGTACTATACCCCAAGGCATTCGACACGCGCAAGGCTAGTCTGGCTTTGCAGCGTGAGGTAGAATTGGCAGAGCAACGACAACTGGTTGACTCTATTGATAGCGAACTGGCAGAGAAGCGACAGGCCATAGAGGACATCAAAGACCATTTCGTATTAGAGAAAGACGAGCAGTACCAACGCATAGGTAACTATTTTGACAAGTCACAAACCGTAGAGAAAAACATCCATCGCTCATTCTTGCGTTTCCAAGTAAGCGAAGAGGGCAAGTTGAGCATGACCTCCACCTATTGTGGCGCCAGCAGCATCCACCACACAGCCGTGAAAGTGACAGCTCCCGACGGATCATCAGCTGAGACGCCCAACTCGAAAGACAGTTACGAAACCACCGACCTAGGTATATACATCGAAAAAGCAGATTTTAAATTTGGTGAAGACGGAGGCGTGATTGACTTCATCACAGCCCATCAAGCAGACAACCTGAAGGTGCAGTTTATAGGCGACCGTAACTTCAGCACTAACATGACTGCTGCTGACCGCAAGGCTGCTGCCAATGTCAGTGAACTGGCCAACTTATTAAAAAAGATTTCAGAACTGAATAAAGCCAAAGAGGAGGCACAACTGAAGATACGTTACATTGAGAAGCGCATTGCAGACAAAGCTGCAGAAGAAAAAGCAGAGCTAGAATAATACTTTTTTACAGTATCTTCCTTTAAATCCTCCATACCTAATCAAGGTTCTTACTTGTATCTAACATTGAGTCTGATACTAGCAATCTCTATGCAAGGAAGGGAATATAGATAATCTTATGAAGATTATTCATGTGGATATGGATCAGTTTTTTGCTGCAGTTGAACAGCTTGATCAGCCATCGCTAATGGGCAAGCCAATTGCGGTTGGGCATGATGCAGAACGTGGTGTAGTATCTACTGCTAGCTATGAAGCAAGAAAGTATGGCGTTCATTCTGCACAATCTATACAGGTAGCGAAACGATTATGCCCACAACTCATCATTGTAGAACCACATTTCCAGCGTTACAAAGAGGTATCTAGCCAAGTGCATGAAATATTTAATGACTATACCGATATTATAGAACCTATCTCACTCGATGAAGCATTCCTCGATGTGACAGAGAACAAGAAAGGGATGGAGTTGGGTGTAGATATTGCTAGGGAAATCAAACAACGTATCTATGACAGCACTGGACTGACGGCTTCGGCTGGTGTGAGCTATTGCAAGTTCCTCGCCAAGATAGCCTCCGATTGGCGCAAGCCCAATGGTCTAACTGTGATACATCCAGACAGGGCACTCGATTTCATCGCCAAACTCAAGATAGAGAAAATATGGGGCGCAGACTTTCGAAAAGGATATCAGCGAGCAGTCAACTATCATCATCAAACTCTACCACACCGTACTCGAGCTGGAGCGACGTATTTCTAAGAACAATTTCGAAGGACGAACCTTAACGCTAAAAGTCAAGTTTCAAGACTTTCATCAAATTACCCGCAGCCTTACAGTTGACCACATTCTGCGAACCAAAGATGACATTCTGCCTTTAGCTAAAAAGCTTTTGCAACAAGTAGAATACCATTCTCACCCTATTCGTCTCATAGGATTAGGTGTTTCCAACCAAAAGGGCGACATACCAAATGAGAAGCGCCAATGGATAGAGCTGGAGTTAGAATTTAAAGACTAAACGATTGATTCAAACCAGACTATTATAAACCATTTTGAAGTATTTGCACCTGTTCTGCAGCCATAAGACAAGGTTCGCTGTTACAGTTACCGATAGACTTCCAAGCATGTCGAACTGCATCAAGATATTGTTTACGGCTCAACAATCCATTGTTCAGTCCCCAAGCTAAAGCATAGCAGATATAACTCTCGGTGTCAACATCAACACTGTGTGAGGAAGGGTCCAGCAAACTATTTTTCCACAAACCATTAGGCTGCTGCAATTCTACAAATCTGCTTGCTATCTCACGATACAACTGTTCGTCAGCAGCTGAACGCTGATTCTGCATCTTCTTCACCAAACCAACAAGGAAAAAAGCATTGTCAACGGTGCTATAGTCGCCTGTACCATTGTCGAA
Source organism: uncultured Bacteroidales bacterium (assembly GCA_902775375.1). Lineage (GTDB taxonomy): Bacteria > Bacteroidota > Bacteroidia > Bacteroidales > Bacteroidaceae > Bacteroides. Next base: position 122,627 of record CACYLU010000007.1, read on the forward strand.
CAAGCGTTCTGTTTTGTTGTACAACTCATTATAGTGAGCAGTATAAGAATTAAAAACCCTGTCCAGATCTGTCACTTCGTTGGTAGAACGAGTGGTAACATCACCTTGTCCACGTAGGCGTGTCACATTATGCAGCCGTTCATCAGTAGAAATACGCACCTGTCGTCTGTTGATTGTGCTTACCTCCTCTGAAGTATTTCCCTTTCCGCCACGATAAACTGGATTAACAGCACGTTGCGCCTCAGAGCGAACGGGAGTCTTAACTTGTATAGGAGTACCCTCACTCTTCACTTCGCTGGTTGGGGGAAGAGAAGATGGGGCTATAGACTGAGATATTTGTGTTGTTTTTTTGATGGATGAAGTTGATTCCGTAGCTGAAGGCTTTACGACTGATTGCCGTGAAACTTGCTCAACTAACTCAGGTTTCTGCATAGATATATCTTGTCCTTCTGATACAGGAATAACAACCTTGGGAGCCTCACTGACTTTCTCAACGGTCTGCGGTGTCGTAATAGGTGTTGGTATCTCTTTATACGCCACTTGAGCTACAGAAGAGTCGATACTAGGTACTTGAATTGCCTTGTCGGATGCCAGGAACCAGATACCTGCCCCTGCAAAAAGCACAACAACAGCAGCTGCTGCCACTACCCTCCATGAACGAAAGGGTATGACTTTGGCCTTGGATACTTCTACTTTATCCAATGGGGCGTTAGCATGCAAATCTGCTTGCAGCCTCTCCCAACCATTCACAGGAATTTCCTCCTCGAAATCCTCAAGGCAGTCCTTCCATTGCTTCAACCATATGTCATCTTGCTCTTTCATATCAATATCCATTGTTTCTTCTCCATTCATTCACTCGCTCTTTCAGTATAGCTCTTGCCCTTACCAACTGCGAGGCAGACGACTTGTTATTGATACCCAACTCTTTGCCAATCTCAATGTGGTTCTTGCCCTCAAACACATGCATATTAAATACAGCACGATAGCCAGGGGGCAATTCCTCAATAAACTGCATCAGCACTTTCTTGGGAATGATCTCAATGTCAGGTCCTTCATCCGGTCTATCCACATCATCACGCAACTCAGCAGTGTTCTCCAATTCAACCGACTGGCTCATCACATCGTTCTTACGGAGGCGTTGTAGTGCAAGGTTTGCCATCACGCGTGCCATCCAAGCAGGCAAGGTGCCCTCACCCTGCCATTCAAACTTGTCAAATGAGTCGTAGAGCTTAATATATCCGTCATGCAACAAGTCCTCTGCCTCTTCGCGATTACCCATGTATCGCATACAAATAGCCATCAACTTGCCGGCATAGCGTTCGTAGAGCTGCCTGCGGGCCAGATCATCGCCTCGCTTGCACCCTTCCACCAGCTCTTGCTCAGTGAGAGTCTGCTTCCCTAGTCGCCTTACAATTCTTAAATCCATAATTTAGAACACTACTGCATCCTTTTAGAAAACTTTTTTGCAAAAATAATGCAAGCCGAAGACAGAACAAAATAAACTTGATTATTTTTTATGTTGAGATGAAGCTTATTTTCCCTAAAAAAGTGGAAATTCTTTTATTTCGCTATATCATATTATCAATGAAGGGAGAGTCTTTTGCCAAGACTCTCCCTCTCCTCAATACTATCTACAAATCAAAGAAAATTACTTCTCCTCAGGCTTAATGCACTTCCAAATGCATGCTGCGATAGCACCACCCACCAATGGGCCTACAATGAATACCCACAGATCAGCTAAAGCCTTGCCACCTTGGAACAGAGCTGGGCCAATAGAACGAGCAGGATTCACTGATGTGCCTGTAAAGTGGATACCTACTAAGTGAATAAGAATCAGAGATAAACCAATAGCCAAGCCTGCAAAGTTATTAGTAGCACCATTAGTCTTTGAAGTAGCGCCTAAAACTACCAACACAAACAAGGCTGTCAAAACGATTTCTACGATCAGACCATTGATAGCACCGTATGTGCAAGCGTTAGCACCAGTAGCAGTGGTAATCACAGCAGCTGGGTCTGTAGCAACGATACCTGCCAATACAGCAGCAGCTAAGATGGCACCAATTACTTGGAATACCATATACATACCGCAATCTTTAGCACTAATGCCGCCATTAAGGAAAACGCCCAAGGTAATGGCAGGATTAATGTGGCAACCAGAGATACCACCAATTGTATAAGCCATTGCAACAACAGCCAGACCAAAAGCGATGGCTGTGCCAACTATAGAAGCGGTGTCTTGACCGCAACCCAGAGCCACAGCAGCGCCGCAACCCAAGAAAGTAAGTACGAATGTACCCACTAATTCAGCTAAATACTTTTTCATACATATTATGTTTTAAAGATGAAACATCTAATCAACACACCAAATTTCTAAATTTATTTTGATATAAACAAATATTTTATGAAAAAATAGAGGATGCGTCTTTTACGCATCCCCCATCAATTTATTTCTTAAGAATAAAATACTCATAGGGTTGAAGGGTTATCTCCGTTGAAGGGAGTTGTTTATCCTTGTCATGCATCATATCAGTTACCTTCTTTTCTTGCCATTCCTTAGGTATGTATGCTGATACTTCTCGGTTGCGAACATTTACAACAATCAGAAAATTCTGATTCTCATAACGTTTTTCAAACAACATCACATCATCAGCTGGATAAGCTACGAGTTGCCCCCATTTCAAAGCACCATATTTATTATATAAGGTGAGAAGAGTTTTGTACTCATTATAGACTTCAGGATTGGACATCCAGTTGATAGGTTTCCAGTGGAAGAAGTTAAGACGCTCAGGATAAGCCACCTCCTGACTACCATATAATAAAGCACCACCACGTAGGAAGATGGTCTCCACAAAAGCTGCCATGGAGCCACGTACACCTCCATATTCTTCAACAGGAGAATGCCCTGCTGCTTCGTCATGGTTGGTAATAAAGCGCAACTTTACTTTACCCTGAGGGATAGTGTCATATTCCATATAGTCTGTTTGGAGCAATTTGATCGCACTGCTATCGCGTTGGAATACATCACGGTTTGCGTTCATATAGTCCCATGAATAGTTCATGTCGAAACCTGCATCAAAATGATCGGCACGCTTACCTTCAGCCAGCATTAGCAGGCGTTTAGGCATGGCACGCATGGAGTCAACGGCCTGCTTCCAAAAATCATACGGCACAAAATCGGCAGCATCACAACGATAACCGTCGATTCCCACCTCTTTGATCCAATACTTCATGGCATCAATCATGGCCAAGCGCATATCAGGATTATCAAAGTTCAGATCAGCCACATCTTCCCAGTTGGTAGTTGCTGGCCAAATAATATTGCCCTCCATGTCATGAGTATACCACTCAGGGTGATCATTTATCCATGCATGATCCCAAGATGTATGATTAGCTACCCAGTCCATAATGACGCTAATACCTTTTTTATGGCAAAGATCAACCAGGCGTTTAAAATCTTCGAGGGAACCATATTTAGGATTAACTGCCTTATAATCTCGAATACAGTAAGGAGAGTTCTTTGCTTTCAAAACACCTTGTTCATACATAGGCATAAACCACATTACATTAACGTGCAGGGCCCTAATGGAATCTAGACGATTGGCAATAACATTGAAAGCTCCTTCTTGTGCAAACACTAATGGGTTAACCTCATACATAATGACATCATGAGGATCAGGAAGGGTGTAGCCTTCCTTTGGGGGCTGACAGGCAATCATTGTTACGGCTATTGCCAAAAGGAATAATATTTTTTTCATATTCGTCAATGGTTAGAATAAAAAAGGGACTGCGCTAAGCACAGTCCCAGAAAAATACATAATTGATTATTAGCACTGAGCCAATTTACCGTCAGAACCAAGCACATCGGTAATTTTGTGCTTGTAAAGTTCTTCCATCAGATCACGAGCTGGACCGCAGTACTTACGTGGGTCGAACTCTCCTGGCTTATCGTGGAACACCTTGCGAACAGCAGCGGTAAATGCCAAACGAGAGTCTGAGTCGATATTGATCTTGCAAACAGCGCTCTTAGAAGCACGGCGCAGCTGCTCCTCTGGAATACCTACTGCATCAGGTAACTTACCACCGTTAGCGTTGATGATGTCAACATACTCCTGCGGAACTGAAGAAGAGCCGTGAAGTACGATTGGGAAACCAGGCAACTGCTTCATGATAGCATCGAGCACGTCAAATGCCAATGGAGGAGGTACCAGCCTACCAGTCTTCGGGTCGCGTGTGCACTGCTCTGGCTTGAACTTGTATGCACCATGAGAAGTTCCGATAGAGATAGCCAAGCTATCAACGCCAGTCTTAGAGGTGAAGTCGATTACCTCTTCAGGCTTTGTGTAATGAGATTCCTCAGCCTGTACCTCATCTTCAACACCTGCTAATACGCCCAATTCACCTTCAACAGTTACATCGAACTGATGAGCATACTCAACCACTTTACGTGTGAGAGCTACATTCTCATCATAAGGCAGAGAAGAACCGTCAATCATTACAGAAGAGAAGCCCAAGTCAATACAGTTCTTGCAAAGTTCATAGCTATCGCCATGATCAAGATGGAGAACAATCTCTGGATGAGCGCATCCCAACTCCTTAGCATACTCTACAGCTCCCTGTGCCATGTAACGCAGCAGCGTAGGGTTAGCATAGTTGCGGGCACCCTTAGAAACTTGCAGGATGACCGGTGACTTCAACTCCGAAGAAGCTTTGATGATAGCCTGCAACTGCTCCATATTGTTGAAGTTGAATGCAGGAATGGCGTAACCGCCTTCAATGGCCCTCTTAAACATCGCACGGGTGTTTACCAAGCCTAATTCTTTGTAATTAACCATTTTGTTTACTATATTAAGTTATTAATAGTTTCTTCCATCCGCAAAAATACACATTCTATTTCAAAAAATAAAAAAAGTTGCACTATTTTTGCAAAATCTTTTTTGGTTTCAGATAAAAGCATTATCTTTGCACCCCGTAACTAAGACCATTACACTTTACAATCATATAACTGAATTTAAATTAAAAAAATAAGAACAATGAAAGAAGGTATTCATCCAACAAATTACCGCCCGGTAGTATTCAAGGATATGTCAAACGGCGACATGTTCCTGAGTCGTTCTACCTGCAAGACCAACGAGACAATTGAGTTTGAAGGCGAGACTTACCCATTGGTTAAGCTTGAGATTTCAAGCACCTCTCACCCATTCTATACTGGTAAGAGCAAGCTGGTAGATACAGCTGGACGCGTAGATCGCTTCATGAGCCGCTACGGTCATGTGAAGAAGTAAATCATCTTCTTTACGGATAGCATAAGAAGCCTTCTTTATATGAGAGGGCTTCTTTTTTTGCGTATAATTTGGCTATATCTTCAATTTAGTTTACATTTGTATCATCAAAACAACAAATAACAGAATATTATGAAAAAACTATTTTTCGCATTAATGACAGCAGTTTTACTGCTTTCTAGTTGTGGTTCTGTACCAATCACTGGTCGCAAGCAGTTGAATTTAGTGTCTGACCAAGAGATACTTTCTTCTAGCTTATCACAATACTCTTCCTATATGCAAGGCGCAAAGAAGAGTGGCAATACTACACAAAGCGCTATGGTGACACGCGTTGGCAAGAAGATTGCAGCAGCTACCGAATCATATTTGAAAGCTAACGGTTTGGCAGATGAGGTAAAAAACTTCTCTTGGGAGTTCAACCTTGTGCAGGACAACCAGCTGAACGCTTTCTGCATGCCTGGTGGTAAGATTGTGGTATACGAAGGATTGATGAAAATCATCTCATCCGATGATGAGTTGGCTGTGGTATTAGGACATGAGGTTGCTCATGCTGTAGCCAAGCACAGCAACGAGCGTATGAGCCAGCAGTTAGTGGCACAATATGGCGCGCAAGTATTGGGTGGCATGTTATCAAACAAGAGTGCAGCAGTACAGACTATAGCTGGTCAGGTTTATGGCATTGGCGCACAATATGGCATGATGTTACCTTTCTCTCGTAAACATGAATCAGAAGCCGACTATATGGGGCTGATACTAATGACGATTGCAGGTTACAACCCCGATGTGGCTGTTGGTTTCTGGCAGAAGATGTCAGGTGGTGGTCAGTCATCAACTCTTGAGTTTATGAGCACACACCCAAGCGATAAGACCCGTATCAGCGACATCCAGAAAAGCCTACCTGACATCAAGAAGAAGTATGGTCAGACATCTGCAACCACTACGAAGGCTACCACAAAAAAAGTGACAAAAGCTACTGCAGTGAGGAAATAAAACAGAAGCGTAAATGGCTGACAATTTCTTAGAGAAACGCTACGCTGAATACGAGGCTAGGCGTGAGTCCCTCCAACGGAGTCACAGGCTGGGCAAAAAGCACGTAAGTCGACTTCACCGATTCAGCGCTAGCATAGAAGGAATTGACTTGCCAACAGAATTTACCGACCCTTTTAATTATACACCTCATCCGCTGTGCCTATTAGCAACGGATGAGGTGATGTCATATATTGACACCCATCCAGAATGGCATGACGAGCTGCAACTAGGCAAAATGTTTGGCGTATTAGTAGTTAAGAACGTATTGGGTCACATAGGTTTCTTGGCTGCATTCTCAGGCTTGTTAAACAAACAAAACAACCTCCCCTATTTCGTACCAGCTGTTTATGATATGTTAAGTCCCAATGGTCATTTCAAAACCGAAGAAAGGGAAATTAGTCTTCTTAATCTCCGTATTGAGCAATTATCAACAGACGGAGAATTATCTTCACTCATAACTTCAATGAAACATGAACGCAAACAACGCTCAATAGCATTGCAAACTTGGCTTTTTGAGCAGTTTATTATACAGAATGCTCGTGGTGAGCGCAAGAACTTAATCGAAATATTTCAAGAAAAAGAGCAGCATTTACCTCCAGGCGGTGCTGGGGAATGTGCTGCTCCTAAATTATTACAATATGCTTTCCTTAACAAACTACAGCCTATAGCAATGGCTGAGTTCTGGTGGGGCAACTCGCCCAAGAACGAGGAACGCATTCATGGTCATTTCTACCCTGCCTGTGAGCAGAAATGCAGACCAATACTTAACTTTATGCTTAATTGTTGAAGTAATAAAGGAATGTAGCAATGCCATCCAACGCATGCTTTTTCTCACCCTCAATCTCAATATAGAAATTAATCTCTGCTTTTGCAATGCCACGTAGGTTAAGCACAGACTTCATATCAGCAACCAAGCGAATGCGCTGGCCAGAAAGTACGGGCTGACCAAATTTCATCTTATCCATACCATAGTTAACCATCATCTTGAGATTGTGCACCTCTATTATCTGTTCCCATAAATAAGGTAACACCGACAAGGTAAAATAGCCATGCACGATGGTGGTCTTATAGGGGCTCTCCACTTTGGCACGTTCAGGATCCACATGTATCCACTGATGATCAAGTGTGGCATCTGCAAACATATTAATACGCTCCTGAGTCATCTCCAAAAAATCTGACTCGCCGATGCGATGACCCTCTAAGGCTTGAAACTCGGCTAAATTATTCACTACTACTTTTGTACTCATTTTATTTATGTTTTTATTCTGCACAAACCAATAGAAATTGTGCAATATTCTGGCTGCAAAATTACACATTATTTCGAAATAGCCGTATAAGTAATGGATTATTTTTATATATTCGCAGCATGAAAGAGCGAAGTGGTGAGACGTACATACAAGAACTTATCAAGGAAGGCGAACACCAACAGCAGGATTTCAAGTTTGAGATTTCTGATGTGTGCAAGATTGCCAAATCGCTGTCAGCCTTTGCCAATACCGATGGAGGCAGATTACTAATCGGTGTAAAGGACAACGGAAAGATAGCCGGTGTGCATTCAGAAGAAGAGCAATACATGATTCAGGCTGCTGCTGAATTGTTTTGTGTACCTCCCGTAGCATTTGAGATGACTACTTATATCGTAGAAGGCAAGCAAGTGCTACTGACTGAGATCAAGCGGGCAAGAAAACGCCCCGTATATGCTAAAGGCGAAGACGGCAAATTGACAGCTTACGTGCGAGTTGCCGACGAAAACATTTTAGCGACTCCAGTACACTTGAGATACTGGCAACAGAGTGAGAGTCAAAGTGGAGAGCTAACGGTCTATTCAGAAAGAGAGCAGCATTTGCTGAGTCTGCTCAACGAATGTCGTATGCTGACACTCAACAAATGCTGCAAATTATCTGGGCTACCCCGTCCTGTTACCATCAAACTGTTGGCTAGATTCATAAGATACGGCATCGTAGAAGCCATATATAAGGAGCATCAATTCTATTTTACTCAAAGAAACTCATAGCAGGTCGTCCCACCCAAGATTGAGGAGGCTGAATGCCCAAAATATAGGCTATTGTAGCTGGCACATCGTACTGCATCACCACATCGGAAGATTCAAAACCCTGCTTAATTCCTTTGCCACAAACTATAAACGGCGTCTCCATCTCTTTGATGGTCATTCCTCCATGTCCTTTATCAATACCGCCATGATCAGATGACACTATAAATACGGCGTCATCGTAGATGCCTGCATCTTTCATAGCTTGAATCAGGCGGCCTATAGCTTTGTCTATTTCTGCCAACTTATTATAATATTCAGGGGTGTACCATCCAAACTCATGCGCTGTTTCATCGAGTGTTCCAAAATAAGCAGTATAAAAGAAAGGCTTATATCGCTTAATATAATCCTCTGCAATACTACAATTCTTGTTTATGTCTGAATAGCTGTCTGGAATATATTCCCAATGGTTAATGGCCAATGTATCAATAACGTACTTGATGCCATCCCAATCGAAAGTACATCCAGTTTCAGCATCGGGTTGTTGTTCACGGATAATAGAATAAATAGTTGGAAATATATTGTGATTGTTCTGCACGAAAGCAGGAATTTCAGGAACTTTAGAGTTCCACTTGGTATAGCCATGTAACTCTGTAGGAGCACCCATAAACATGGAAGCCCAGTTAATAGCTGATGCAGAAGGTAGTACAGAACGTTTGTGCAGCGTATAGCTGCCATTTGCCATCAACGCACGGATATTAGGTATATCGTGAGCTTGATCAAGTTCATGAGCAGCCCAACCATCAATACCCACCATCACTACATGTTTTGCTTTAGATGGTAACTGCTGTTTCGTACTGCTGCATGAAGCGAGTGCACATGCAAAAACAACCAGACAGAATAGAAAGAATACCTTTTTCATTGTTCCAAGTTTTTAGAGTTATCTATTTACAAAAATAGTGGAAAGATGTTAGAAAGTCAAATAAAATATGTAAATTTGCGTCGCTTAACAGTAATGAATTTACACAATGAGTATAATTTCTAAATTATTCGGTAAAAAAGATAATACTTCGGCACAGAGTGCAGAAGATTTCATGTCATTGGTGCGTGTTTATTTCCAGTCGGTACTGGCAGTAAACTTGGGCATAACTAACATACGTGCTATTCCAGATGTAGCCAATTTCAAGCGTTTGTTCAAAATTCCCACAACAGGAGGCAAGTTAGGACAAGGAGAGAAAACAGCTTCAAAAAAGATGTTGATACAGGACTATGGACTGAGCGAAAACTTCTTCAAAGAAATTGATAGTTCTATCAAAAAGCATGTACGTAATCAGAATCAGGTCCAGTCATATATGTTTATGTATCAAGGTTTCACCTCCGACTTGATGATGATGATTGGCAACCTGATGCAATGGAAACTACGTGTGCCATCCATGTTTGCCAGCGTGATTAAGAGCGCGGTGGAGGACACCGTACATGACATTTGCACCAAACCTGTGTTCAAGAAAGACGATGAGCAAAAGACAGCCATGCAGATTCGCACTTACAAGGAGCGTCTAGACTACTCTGAACAGTGGATGAGTGAGTTCGTTTACAAAGTAGTAATGCTGGCCAAGAAAGAAAAGCGCAGCAAAGATGACGAGCAAGCTGAAAAGAAGTAATTATACTTAATACATCATTCTAATACCTGAAGAATATGGCTGTAATCCTATCTATTTTACCAATTATTCTGTTATTCGTTCTGATGCTTGGCTTTAAGATGGCAGGTCACAAGAGTGCTTTTATCACGCTGGTAGTAACAGCCATCATTGCTCTGTTTGCCAGGCAAGCGGGCATCACTACACCCGACTATTTCAGTCAGAGTGCCGTGGGCTGGGCCTTTATTGAAGGTGTGCTGAAAGCCATTTTCCCCATCTTGATTATTATCTTAATGGCTATCTTCAGCTACAATGTTCTGGTAGAGAGCAAGAAGATTGAAGTCATTAAAAGCCAGTTCACCACCTTTACAGATGACAAGGGTATTATGGTGCTGATGCTGGTTTGGGGCTTTGGCGGCTTATTAGAAGGTATGGCAGGTTTCGGTACAGCTGTTGCAATTCCAGCAGCCATTCTTATATCATTGGGATTCAAGCCTATGTTCAGTGCTCTGGTTGCTCTGATAGCTAATACGGTAGCAACGGGGTTTGGTGCAGTAGGTGTACCAGTCATTACCCTCTGCAAGGAAGCTTTGGGCAGTGACGTGTCTCAGGAAGCCATCTGTGACATTGCCGCTAAGGCGGTAATTCAGCTTTCACCACTATTCTTCATCCTTCCGTTTATCATCTTGATGCTGACCGATCACAGCAAGAAAGCCTTACTGAAGAATGTGCTATTATCCATTTGGGTAGGTGCTATCAGTGTGGCTGTGCAATATATAGTTGCCAAGTATTTAGGGGCAGAAACGCCGGCTATCTTAGGCAGTGTAGCAGCGATTGTTGCCATTATTATCTATGCAAAGTTGTTCACACCTAAGCGTGAGAAGAGAGCCAACGAGAAGAGTTTTTCCGCCTATGAGACCTTCCAAGCTTGGAGCGTATATTTGTTCATATTGGTATTCATCCTTATATCAGGCCCCATGGTGCCACCTATCCGTGAGTTTCTAACCACTCACCTGGTGACCAAACTGCAACTACCAGAGATTGGAACTACTTTCTCTTTCGGCTGGATATCTAATGCAGGTCTGATGCTGTTCCTCGGTACAGTGATAGGTGGCCTTATTCAAGGTGTCAGTTTTAAGCGACTGATGGCGCTACTGGCAAAGACCACCGTAAACCTTAACAAGACAATGATGACTATTATCAGTCTTGTATCATTGGCATCCATCATGAACCATGCGGGAATGATTACTGAGATTGCTAACGCTCTAGCTGGCGCAACGGGTGGCTTATATCCATTATTCGCTCCGTTGATCGGTGCCATTGGTACATTTGTGACAGGCAGTGACACCTCTTCCAATATCTTGTTTGCCAAGTTGCAGGCTAATGTAGGTGCACAGATGGGATTCCCATTAGGCTCAGGTGAGAGCAACTGGCTGGTAGCAGCAAATACCACAGGTGCTACTGGCGGCAAGATGATCTCTCCACAAAGTATTGCCATCGCTACTGCTTCGTGCGACATGCAAGGAAAGGACGGGGAGATTATGAAGTCAGCTATCCCATACGCTTTATTGTATATCATCATCGGAGGCCTGATGGTTTATTTCGGTATGTAACTTGTATTACCCAATACAATTAAGGGGAGGCTCGTAAGAACCTCCCCTTTCATATTTGGCCTTCACCAATTCAAACCAAAATCACCAGAGCCTCCATAGCACCGTGGGCACCTTTCACCAAGGTCTGCTCAATATCGGCAGTTTTGGAAGGACCAGAGATAAAGGTAGCGAAGTTATATTTTGGCATTTGCTCAATCTTGGCGTATGCCTCGGCCATATTATTCACCAAGTTTTTCTTCTCCAAGATAATCACCAGACGTTCGGCTATGAAATAGATGATTTTGTGCTTTACAGTCTGCGGAATCCAAACACAACCATTTTCAGCTACACCAATCTCGCCTTTGACTACTGCCAGGTCAGTACCGTTAAGGTCTTGTGCCACCTCCACCTCATCTGGATTCAATGTAGCACAAGAAATCTCTGGCATGTTACTTGCTATTGCATTCATGTTGGGATAACGCTTCAGGATATAGTCGTTCACATCAGTTCCCTCAGGCAACTCCACAGCTTCACCGCCCACTGCCGCGCTGATAGCTATGAACTGCTTAACAAGGTCGGGATATTGCACGGCATTGACCTTCCATGTAGGATAGTCGAATTTCTGCAACGTATTCTCCTTAATCGATGCCAATATTTCGTTCTTGCTACTCATATTACTTTTCCTCCTTTCCTTGTACTTCATGATTTTTCCACATCTTATTGAATGACTCCTTTGGGAATTTCATCATTTCGTGCCCTTTACCCCAAGCGTTTAAGCCATTGTACAGCATAAAGCGAGGCAAACCGTTAGCTATAGGAGCCAAAGTTAGCGCCGTCTCGTAGAGACCTTGGTGCTCGAAAATATATTTCAAGCCTTTACTCATGAGTTTCTTTTCCTTGTTGGCATGACCGAAATCATCCATCTTCTGACGCCACTTATAAATCTGCTCTCCCAAGTCAATCTTCACAGGACACACATTTTGGCAACTAAGACAGAGCGTACAAGCCGACACGTTATCGTAGTATTTGTCGGGATTATGTGCCATCCCCAAGTTAATACCGACTGGGCCAGGAATAAAATAGGTATAAGAATATCCACCTGTGCGACGATATACGGGACAAGTGTTCATGCAAGCACCACAACGCATACAGTTCAGCAACTTATAATGATCTGCCTGGCCAAGGATCTTGCTCCTGCCATTATCCACTATAATAATATGGTACTCACCACCAAGACGCGGGCCTCGGAAATGAGACGTATAAGTAGTAGTAGGCTGCCCAGTGCCACAGCGAGCCAGTAACCTTGTTAACACGCCCATAGCCTCTTGGTTGGGCACAATCTTATCAATACCAAACGCCGTGATATTAAGTTTAGGGCTTGACATACCCATATCAGCATTGCCTTCATTAGTACATACCACGCAATCACCAGTAGAGGCTATAGCAAAGTTGGCACCCGTCATGGCTGCATCGGCATGCAAGAAAAGGTTACGCAGGTTACGGCGAGCCACATGCGTCAGATAAGTAGGATCATTATTGCCAGGTTCAGCATCCATTTTCTCCCTAAAAGTATCGCCCACCTGTTCTTTTGTAATATGGATAGCAGGCATCACGATGTGACTGGGTGGCAGTTTCATAAGTTGGAGAATACGTTCACCCAAGTCAGTCTCAATGGTATCAATACCTTTAGATATGAGGAAAGGATCCAATTCGCACTCCTCTGATAGCATGGACTTGCTTTTTACAAAGCTCCTCACGTCATGACTCTTAAGAATACTGAATATAATATCACGATACTCTTCAGCATCCTTAGCCCAATGCACGATGGCACCATTGGCGGTAGCGTTTTTCTCAAACTCAACCAGCAGTTCATCGAGGTGACTGTTGGAATAGAGCTTCAACTCACTTGCCATTTCACGCAATTCTTCCCACTCAGGGACATCATCCCTCATTTTATCACGTTTCACACGCACAGACCAGAATGTCTGGTTGTGATGATTTACCTTATCGCGGTCTTTCAAGAACTTGGCCGCAGCAATAGAATGTTTCGTACTCATAATCCAGCAGCTAAGATTTGAACAATGTGAATAGTCTTGATAGGCAGGTGCTCACGGTCAATCACACCCTGCATGTGCATCAGGCATGAGCTGTCGGCTCCTGTAATATATTCCGCACCGGTATTCATGTGATGATGCACCTTGTCTTGCCCCATACAAATTGAGACTTCAGGTTCCTCAACAGCAAACATACCACCAAATCCGCAGCACTCATCTGGATGCTCTGGCTCAAACACTTCTATGCCGTTGACCATCGAAAGCAAATCACGCAACTTATTAAAATAGGGCAAGCCCAGCTCAGATGCTCTTGACAAGCCCAGCTCACGCACTCCGTGGCAGCTGTTGTGAATGCTGACCTTATGAGGGAAAGATGCCTGCAATTTTTCTGGCTTTACCACGTCATGAATAAACTCGCAGATATCATAAATCTTGCCTACGCTTTCACACTTATGCCCCTTTAAGATATTGGGATAATTGAGCTTGACAAAAGCCACACAACTAGCAGATGGGCCTACTACATAGTCATACCCTTTGAACTTCTCTTCAAATGTAAGTGCTAGTTTCTTTGAATCTTTCTCAAACCCTGCATTAGCCATAGGTTGCCCACAGCAAGTCTGGTCTTCGGGATAGTCAACATCCAATCCCAGACTTTTAAGCAACTTGTATGCGGCAACACCCACTTCAGGATAGACGGCATTGACATAACAGGGTATAAACAATCCTATTTTCATACATATCAGATTTATGGTTAGTATTTAAATAATCACTTCTTCTTATTATTGCAAATATAGGAATTTTGCAAACTTGTAGCAATAAAAGGAGGATAAAAAACATACAAATCAAAAAAATAACATGGGACTGTCACTTTTTATCAACTTTAATTTGGAGAAATAACAGAAAGTAGTAATTTTGTAGCAAATTAGGTGTAGTAAATGACAGACGAAGAGAAAAAACAACTCAGCAACTTCGAGACAAGTCTTCGCCATCTGATTTATCTGCATGATAAACTGAGACGTGACCATGCCGAACTACAGCAACTTCTCTTAAACAAGGAAGAAGCCTTATCGAAGTTACGTTCTGAATACGACCAATTAAACCAGTCGTATATGGACTTGAAGTCTGCCATGGCAATCAGTCTGGATGGAGGCGATGTACGCCAAACCAAACAGCGGTTGTCAAAAATAGTGCGTGAAGTCGACAAATGCATCGCTATGTTGAATCAATCATAACACTTGAGATGTATGGACGATGATATGATAAAAATTCAGTTAACCATTGGCAACAACCCGTTTCCTCTCACTATTCGCAGAAGCGAAGAAGAGACTGTACGCAAAGCTGCCAGGCAGGTTGATATCTTGACGAATGCGTATAAGGAGCATTATCCTGAATTGCCAGAGGTGCGCATCTTACAAATGGTAGCATACCAGTTGTCACTGGAAGGGCTGAAAGAGAAAGGGCGCAACGAAACCTCTCCTTATACCGACAAGATTCAAGAGTTGGCACAGCTAGTTGATGAATGCATCAATAAATAAGGCTGTTACATTATAATGGACATCCACGCACTGTTTACTCACTTGTTACCTTGTAGCAAGTTGGTTTTCAGTGCGTTTTTATGATATATTTTATTTTAACGACTATGGTAGTAAATATAGTATTCTGCGTGATTGGCCTGCTTATTGGCTTGGCCATCATGTATTTCATTCAAAAAAGCGTTCTAAAATCGAAGGCTGATACCATACTGAAAGAGGCAAATGCTGAAGCAGAGGTTATCAAGAAGAACAAACTGCTGGAAGTAAAGGAGAAATTCCTGAACAAAAAGGCTGAACTAGAAAAAGAAGTAGCTCAACGTAACCAAAAGATCCAGCAGGTAGAAAACAAACTGAAGCAACGTGAAATGGTGCTCAACCAGCGTCAAGAAGACTTAATGCACAAGAAAGCTGAAAATGATGCGATTAGAGACAACCTCACTAATCAGTTGGGTGTTATAGAAAAGAAGAAAGAAGAGTTGGACAAACTTCAGCAGCAGGAAATCGTAAAGTTGGAGGCTATTTCTGGCTTATCAGCAGAGGAAGCCAAAGAGCGTATGATTGAATCGCTAAAGGAGGAAGCTAAGATGCAGGCACAGTCTTATATCAACGAGATTATGGACGATGCCAAGATGAATGCCAATAAAGAAGCAAAACGTATTGTGGTACAAACCATTCAGCGAGTTGCTACAGAAACGGCAGTCGAAAACTCAGTAACAGTATTCCATATCGACTCTGACGAAATCAAAGGACGTATTATTGGCCGCGAAGGACGTAATATACGTGCTTTGGAGGCAGCTACAGGAGTTGAAATCATCGTTGACGACACACCTGAATCTATCGTACTCTCCGCCTTTGATCCCGTGCGTCGTGAAATTGCTCGTTTGGCTCTCCATCAACTTGTAACTGACGGACGTATCCACCCTGCACGTATTGAAGAAGTAGTGGCAAAAGTTCGCAAACAGGTTGAAGACGAAATTGTGGAAACAGGCAAGCGCACAACCATCGACCTAGGTATTCATGGTTTACATCCTGAGATGATACGTATTATCGGTAAGATGAAATATCGCTCATCATACGGGCAGAATCTTTTGCAGCATGCACGCGAAACAGCCAACCTTTGTGCAGTTATGGCATCAGAATTGGGATTGAATCCAAAGAAAGCACGTCGTGCTGGTTTGCTGCATGATATTGGCAAGGTACCAGATGACGAGCCAGAATTGCCACACGCACTGTTGGGTATGAAACTGGCAGAGAAATATAAGGAGAAGCCAGATATCTGCAATGCCATCGGAGCTCACCACGACGAAGTGGAGATGACAACTCTGCTGGCTCCTATCGTACAAGTTTGCGATGCAATTTCTGGTGCCCGTCCTGGTGCTCGTAGAGAGATAGTGGAAGCTTACATCAAACGTCTGAACGACTTGGAAGCTTTAGCAGCATCTTATCCTGGTGTTACCAAGACTTATGCCATCCAGGCAGGTCGCGAGTTACGTGTCATCGTGGGTGCCGACAAGATTGATGACAAGCAAACTGAGAGTCTGTCAACTGAAATCGCAAAGAAGATTCAGGATGAAATGACTTATCCAGGACAGGTAAAGATTACTGTCATCCGCGAAACCCGAGCTGTAAGCTACGCGAAGTAAATTGAGCACTAATAAATCTATTAAAGGGATGTACCAAGAAGTACGTCCCTTTAATATTATAACCTAAGTTTTACTAGTAGAAAACCTAGGGTTTAGTTCTAGTAAACCTATGACTTAGTTCTAGTAAACAATAGGGTTAATACATGGAAACCAATAAACAGATAAGATTCCTCTAAAACAGCCGTTGTCTGGATAGTCTCTTTCCGGATTGAATAACCGATAGAGCCTGCTGGCAGTAGAATCGTATCTTGTCGGATTCAATATCCGAAAAGCCTTCCGTGGCGGGCTTTCAAAGAATAACCCCCTTAAAGCTTTTGAAAGTAAACTTTCACTCCTTAAGGGGGTTATTCTTTGAGCCTCTTGTCGGATTCGAACCAACGACCCCGAGATTACAAATCACGTGCTCTGGCCAACTGAGCTAAAGAGGCGGGTGGGCAAGCTTACTATATCGCGCCGCTACAACCTGCTGCCCTTGCTGCGGTCAAGCCCTGGGGGATTCACAAGGAGCTGGCCGTATAGGACTTGCCCATGTGCTTTATGTTTAAAGCGAGTGCAAAGGTACAACTTTTTTTCTTATCTGCAAGGTATATGATGTATTTTTTCTTAACTTTGCAACGATTATACTACTATTATATTTATGATAGAAGATAGAAGTAATTTGCAAAGGGTCTCAATGGCTGCAGGCACTATCATGGGAGCATACTGGATTTTCAAATTCATTTTCTTCCCATTAGGTATGTCCATGCCTGTATTTATGCTGGTATTCGGCTTCCTTACCATTTGCGTTCCCTTCATAGGATATAGACTTGCTTGCCATTATCGTGACAGATACTCAAACAATAATGGCAGTATTGGTTTTATCCATGCCTTCACTTTCTGTCTCTTCATGTATATGTATGCATCGTTACTTACATCAGTAGGCCATTTGATTTATTTTTACTTTATCGACAACGGTTTTGTCTTGGAAAGACTGCAAGAAATGTTTGAAACAGTAAAAGACAATCCACTGCCAGGTATGGATAATTACCTGCAGCAATATCAACTGGCAATTGATACTTATGCCATTTTAAATCCTGTTGACATTACCCTCCAATTAGTAAGCCAGAACATGTTTTACGGATTGCTGATGGCACTACCTACCGCATTGATAGTAAAGAAGAAAAACAATATCGAAAACAGATAAACATGGACATAAGTGTTGTAATACCATTATATAACGAGAGGGAATCATTACCAGAACTGCATGCTTGGATAAAGCGTGTAATAGATGGAATAAGCATGACCTATGAAGTGATTTTTGTAGATGATGGTTCAAACGATGGCTCATGGCAGGTAATAGAAGACTTGCAACGTGAATACCCAGAAGTAAAAGGCATCAAGTTCCGTCGCAATTATGGGAAATCACCAGCTCTGTTCTGTGGATTCAATGCAGCTCAAGGTGAAGTAGTGATTACGATGGATGCCGACCTGCAAGACTCACCTGACGAAATACCTTCACTCTATCACATGATTAAAGATGAGGGTTACGATTTAGTGAGTGGATGGAAGAAAAAACGATATGACCCGCTGTCGAAGACATTACCTACCAAGTTGTTCAATGCCACAGCAAGGAATGCCAGCGGAATTCATAATTTGCATGATTTTAACTGCGGGCTTAAAGCATATAAGAAAGAGGTGATAAAAAGCATTGAAGTTTATGGAGAGATGCATCGCTATATTCCTTGGTTAGCAAAGAATGCAGGCTTTACCAAAATTGGAGAAAAAGTAGTGAAGCACCAAGCACGAAAGTATGGCAAAACCAAGTTTGGCTTGAATCGTTTTATCAACGGTTATCTCGACTTACTCACCCTTTGGTTCCTCTCTAGTTTTGGCGTAAAGCCCATGCATCTGTTTGGCACCTTAGGTTCACTGATGTTTTTGATAGGTTTAATATCTGTCATGATAGTAGGTGGAAACAAACTTTACTACATCTGGAACGACCTGCCTCACAGACTGGTTACCGACTCGCCTTATTTCTATTTAGCACTCACAGCAATGATTATAGGTACACAGCTATTCGTTGCTGGCTTCTTGGGTGAACTGATTTCTCGTAACAGCGAAGAGAGAAACAAGTATCAGATTGAGAAAATGTTGAATATCAATGATTGAGAAATGAGGAAAATCATTCCATTTATATTAGTGTTAGGCTGTATCATTGGCATCGTCAGTTCATGTGCTGAAGATGATGACTGTTCAGGCAATGCACGCCAAATGCTAACGGCTAACATCAGGGCTATTTTCTCCAACGACTCAGCTTCATGGGAAATTCCTGACACATTGGAAATACTGACAGTATATGCATTTGGCACTGATTCCATCATCATCAACGACAATG
This sequence comes from uncultured Bacteroidales bacterium, assembly GCA_902775375.1. Lineage (GTDB taxonomy): Bacteria > Bacteroidota > Bacteroidia > Bacteroidales > Bacteroidaceae > Bacteroides. The sequence continues at coordinate 141,757 of CACYLU010000007.1, forward strand.
CTGATGTTAAGACACTTTCATTACCGTTGCGAACCAATGTTGAGGAAACGACACTAGTATTCAGCTATATGCAACATGCAGCAGACACACTTCCACAGCACAACGACAAGGATACCATTGTGTTCCGTCATAGCAACACACCTTATTTCCTAACTTTAGACTGCAACTTCGTAGTAAAGCAAGAGCTAACTGACCTTCACTATACTACGCATGTACTTGACTCAATAGTAATTGTTAATCCAACAGCTTCCAATGATGGGAAAGAGAATATCAAAATATATTATTAGCATTGTGCTGCTGTTGGCTTTTGTGGTGCCTCTTTCAGCACAAAATACGAGCAGCAATAGAAGTAGGCAGTCATCACAACAAGAAAAAGAGAAGAGGGAGAAGACGCTGCCAGAGGTAACCTATCCACTCATGAATGGCATTGATGTGGGTGTGGACATTCTGTCACCCGTTTTGAAAGCTTTTGGCTCTGATTTCATGTCGGCCGAGGCGATGGTAGATGTAAATCTCTATAACCGATTCTTTCCAACAGTTGAGGTTGGTTATGGTGGTGGGAAATCCACTAACGACTATGATGTAAGCATTAAGGCATCTGCCCCCTATTTTCGTCTAGGTTTCGATTATAATACGCTTTGGAAGAAAGCACACGGCAACCTGTTGCTGGTTGGTTTAAGATATGGTTTCAGTAGTGGCAAGTATGACGTGGTGGTGCCAGACATCACGGATCCTGAATATTCAGGAGGGGCAAAACAGACCAATTTGGTTGACCCTATATGGGGTGACATGTCCAACTATGTGCATGAAGGCATGAAACACACCATGCATTGGGTAGAATTTACAGCTGGTATTCGCGCTAACATATCTAAACACATCAAGATGGGACTGATGTTAAGAATCAAGCACAAACTGAAAGCATCGGTTGACACATATGGTGACCCATATTATATACCTGGTTTTGGACGCTATGATTCTAACAATGTAGGTATTACCTACTCTATCATTTATCAATTGAAATAGGATTATCATCTAGTAATCGTGTAGATTGATGTGAATTGTCATTAATAGAACATTTAGTTTACAATGAAAAGAAGCAACTACATTTGGCTGATTTTGTTAGTAGTAGGTACTATTTTGGTGCTTTTACGCCATAACAATGTCATTTCATGGGGAGATAGTGCTGCTGCATACCGTAATGAAAAAGGTCTGATATTTGGCACTATGTATAGCATCACATATGAACATGATGAATCATTAAAACTCGATATCGACAATGAACTGAAAAGGTTTGATGCCTCTTTGTCAATGTTCAATGAGAACTCTGTTATCAGTCGTATCAATCGTAATGAAGACGTAACAGCCGACAGTCTATTTTCTAAGGTGTTCAAAGCAGCTATGGATGTGTCAGCTATCACTGATGGATGTTTCGATATCACCGTAGCCCCGTTGGTCAACGCTTGGGGGTTTGGTTTCACGGAGGAAACTGCTCCTTCTGAATCTAAGGTAGATAGTATCTTGCAAATCGTAGGATGGCAGAAGGTACAACTAACAGCTGAAGGCAAAGTGGTGAAACAAGACCCACGAATCATGCTTGACTGCAGTGCTATTGCGAAAGGATATGCAGTAGATATCATAGCTGAATTGTTAAAGAGAAAAGGAATAAAGAATTATATGGTGGATATAGGTGGTGAAGTAGATGTAGCTGGCGTTAATTCCTCGGGTGGGCTTTGGCGTATTGGCATCAACAAGCCTGACGATGATCCTGAGAGCCGCAATCAAGACCTTCAGACAATACTAGAAATAACGAACAAAGGCATCGCTACCAGCGGCAACTATCGTAACTTTTACTACAAAGACGGTATGAAATATGCCCATACCATTGATCCTAAGACTGGACATCCTGTTCAGCACAGCATTTTAAGTTCTACTGTTATTGCTAACGAATGCATGATAGCAGACGCATTTGCTACCAGTTTTATGGTAATGGGACTTGAACGTGCCAAGGATTTACTTGCGAAAAATAAAAACATCGAAGCCTATTTCATCTATAGCGATGAGAATGGCAACTATCAGACTTTCATGACCGAAGGCATGAAGAAATATGTAACAGAATAAAAGAAGTATTTATTTCAAAAACACTAAATAAACTGCTAGTACTAGGCATACGAATGCTGCCAGATGATTCCAATGCAAAGATTCACCTTTAAAGAGCACAGTAGTAAAAACAGTAAAGATGATAAGTGTGATTGCTTCCTGAATCACTTTAAGTTGCATCAAAGAGAAAGGTCCACCATTCTCATGAAAACCGATGCGATTGGCAGGTACTTGGAAACAATACTCGAAAAAGGCGAGTCCCCAGCTCAGTAGAATCACTGCAAACAGTGGCCATGAGGTAGAAATCTTCATTTCCTGCAATTTCAAATGACCATACCAAGCAAAGGTCATAAAGATGTTAGAAACTATTAATAATAGTATTGTATAAAGTGCCTTCATCTTAATCTTCATAAAATCGGGCACAAAATTACTCAAAAAATCGGATTATATTCATTTTATTTGTATTTTTGAATGCAAAGAATTACTCATTAGATAATGTTGATAAAAAGACACATACTTTTCCTACTGCTAAGTTTCACAACAATAACGTTTTCTGCACAGACACTAGCAGAAGCTCGCAAACTTTATGCAGAAGGCAACTTCGTCGAAGCTAAGCCTGTGTTTGAAAAATTGGTAAAGGCTACTCCAAGCAACGCTAACTATAATTTATGGTATGGTGTGTGCGCTTTGCGTTCTGGTAAAGCTGCAGAAGCCCTACCCTACTTACAGACAGCAGTAAAGCGTAGGGTACAAGACAGTCAGATTTTTTTAGCAGAAGCATGCAAAGAGCTCTACTTATATGAAGATGCTGTCAATACACTTGAGACCTACATTGCCGACTTAAAGAGACGTCGCAAGACATCAGCCGAAGCAGAAGCATTACTAGAGCAAAGCCGTAATGGACTACGTATGATTCGAGGAGTAGAGCAAGTAATGATAATAGACAGTTTGGTGGTTGACAAAGCAGATTTTGTTAGTCATTATCGCTTAGGTGCAGATGCTGGTCATTTATATACCACAAATGAATTCTACAAGCGGGACAACGATGGTAATGCTTTCTTTATGACAGAGATGGGTGATAGATTGTATTATGGTGCAACATTGCCAAACGACTCTACCCTATCTTTGATGGTTTCTGAAAAATTTAACAGCCAGTGGACAAATCCTACTATTTTGCCAGACAACATCAATGAGGTTGGCAGTAGCTGTGCCTATCCTTTTGTAATGCCTGACGGCATCACCATTTATTATGCATCTGACGGAGATCTATCTTTAGGCGGTTATGATATCTTTGTTACTCGTCATGACACCGAGGATGACACCTATTTTACCCCAGAAAACATAGGCATGCCTTTTAATTCGCCTTATAATGATTATATGTATGCTATTGATGAGTTCAATAACTTAGGTTGGTTTGCATCCGACCGTTATCAGCCAGAAGGTAAGGTGTGTATCTATGTGTTTATACCAAATGATACAAAGTCTGTCTATAGTTATGAGAATACTGATAAAGAAAAGTTAGCCAAACTGGCAAAGATTCATGCCATCAAAGATAGTTGGATTAACCCAACTCAGGTGCAGGATGCACAAAAAAGACTTGCAAATATAAACGATGAGCCTTCTAATGTAACTCCCAAACATGATTTTGAATTCGTGATTAACGACAATTATACTTATTATCAATTAACTGATTTTACTTCTCCTCAAGCTCGCAATGCATATAACCGCTACCGCCAGATGGAGATTGCTCATCAAGAAACCGCCAATAGATTGGAGCAATTACGCGTTCAGTATGCTACAAGTGATGCTGCCACTAAAAACAGACTTCGCGACAATATCCTACAAGAAGAACTAAAGGAGAAAGAATTATATGAACAAATGATGCAAGCGGCTAAAGAGGTTAGACAACTGGAAAAGCCATAAGCATTCTTTGAACTACAAACTATAACCATTAACTAAATCTAAGAGCAAAAATGGGAATACTATTTATTATCGCACTCGTTATCTCAGCCCTGCTACTATTGCTGGTTGAATTGTTTGTGATACCAGGTAGCAGTCTGGCAGCAATACTTTCAGCTATTTGCTTGACCTGGGCTGTAGCATATGCATTTATCAATATCAGTGCCTTAGCTGGCATCATTACCTTAATCATTGCCTTAATACTTGGATCATGTGTACTGATTACTTTCATGCGATCAAAAACCCTCGACAAGGTAGCGCTAACGGAAGAGGTGTCTTCAACTGTTGATCGCTCGGTTGCTGCCCAAGTACAAGTGGGTGATAAAGGTTATGCCGTTACTCGTCTAGCTTTGATTGGCAATGCAGAAATTAATGGGCATGTTGTTGAGGTTCGTTCTGCCGACGGCTTCCTTAATGAGAAGACACCTGTGGTAGTTACATGTGTAACAGATAATGAAATCATCGTTCAAAAAATTAAAAACACATAAAATATGGAAATTGAATCATTCTATTTTACCGCATTCTTAGTAGTGGCTGTCATCGTATTCCTGGTGATTTTCTTCCACTACGTACCTTTTTTCCTTTGGCTTAGCGCAAAAGTATCGGGTGTTAACATCTCTCTGTTGCAACTATTCCTAATGCGCATCCGTAATGTACCACCTTATATCATCGTACCAGCTTTGATTGAAGCCCATAAAGCAGGTTTGAAAAACATTACTCGTGATGGCCTGGAAGCTCACTACTTAGCTGGAGGACATGTAGAACGAGTTGTGCATGCACTGGTATCTGCTAACAAAGCAAACATTGAACTGCCTTTCCAGATGGCAACGGCTATTGACCTCGCTGGCCGTGATGTATTCGAAGCTGTACAGATGTCAGTAAATCCAAAAGTAATTGACACACCTCCAGTTAGTGCTGTTGCTAAGGATGGTATTCAGATGATAGCTAAAGCACGTGTTACAGTACGTGCCAACATTCGCCAATTGGTGGGTGGTGCCGGAGAGGACACCGTACTGGCCCGTGTTGGTGAAGGTATTGTATCAAGTATCGGTTCTGCCACCAATCATAAATCTGTTTTGGAAAACCCCGACTCAATTTCAAAGTTAGTATTGAGCAAAGGTCTGGATGCAGGTACAGCATTTGAGATTCTCTCTATTGATATTGCAGATATCGACATAGGTAAGAACATCGGTGCTACCCTTCAGATTGATCAAGCTAATGCAGACAAGAACATCGCCCAAGCTAAGGCTGAAGAGCGTCGTGCTATGGCTGTAGCTAATGAACAGGAGATGAAAGCAAAGGCTCAGGAAGCACGCGCCAAGGTGATTGAAGCAGAAGCAGAAGTTCCTAAGGCTATGGCTGAAGCATTCCGTAGTGGCAACCTAGGTATAATGGATTATTATCGGATGAAAAACATTGAAGCAGACACTTCAATGCGCGAGAATATTGCGAAACCACTAAGTAATCCTCAACAGAAATAACTTATGTCTAAGAAATACATTGCACCGTCAGAATTGCCCATCAATAAAGATGGCAGTGTGTTTCACCTCCATGTGAAACCTAATCAATTGGCACATAAGATTATCCTAGTGGGTGATCCTGGCAGGGTTACTACAGTAGCCAAACATTTCGACCAGATTGAATGTGACGTACAAAGCCGAGAATTTCACACCATAACCGGTACTTATCAAAGCAAACGAATCAGTTGTGTCTCAACGGGCATTGGATGTGACAATATCGATATTGTAATGACAGAGTTAGATGCCTTAGTTAATGTTGACTTTACTACCCGCGAAGTAAAAGACGAGATTAAGCAACTGGAGATAGTACGCATAGGCACCAGTGGCGGATTGCAGTCTAACACACCCGTTGGGACTTATGTATGCTCAGCACGTTCCATCGGTTTCGATGGTGTTCTGAATTTCTATGCTGGCAGAAATGCCATTTGCAACTTACCAATGGAGCGAGCCTTCATCAATCATATGGGATGGAGCGGAACTCTCTGCGCACCAGCTGCATATGCCATCCATGCAGATGAGGAGTTAGTGAGCCGCATTGCAGCAAATGATATGGTAAGAGGTATTACTATTGCTGGAAATGGTTTTTATGGCCCACAAGGACGTGATGTTCGCATTTCACCTGCTGACCCTCAACAGAATGCAAAGATAGAAACGTTTGAATATGACGGTCTACACGTAACTAACTTTGAGATGGAAAGCTCAGCAGTGGCTGGCTTAGGGAAATTGATGGGACATAAAGCCACTACTGTTTGCTTGATCATCGCAAACCGTATAGCCAAAGAGATGAACACAGGTTACAAGAATACTATTGACGGACTGATTAAAACTGTTTTAGACAGGATATGAGCGAAGTGAATTTTAATATCACGGCTTCGGAGAAAGCTGAGCGTTATCAGCAATTCTTAGAACAGGTAAAGCCATGCATAGAGGGGGAAACATACGAGGTTTCTCTCTTAGCCAATGTAAGTGCAGCTTTGAAAGAAGTTTTTGGCTTCTTCTGGGTAGGGTTTTACTTGGTAAAAGACAATCAACTGATTCTTGGGCCCTTCCAAGGTTCAATGGCTTGCTCCATTATAAAATTTGGAAAGGGCGTTTGTGGCACTGCGTGGAAAGAGAACCTCACACAAGTAGTACCTGATGTAGATCAGTTCCCTGGCCATATTGCATGCAGTTCATTATCACGCTCAGAAATTGTAGTACCTATGGCTGTGAAAGGTGATGTAAAAGGCGTACTGGACATTGACAGTAATCAATTGTCCACATTCGACGAGACAGACAAGCTTTATCTGGAACAGTTGATAAATATCATCATCAAAAAACTGTATGTATGAACAATAACCAGGAAGATACTATCTGCGCCATCGCCACAGCCCAAGGAGGTGCTATAGGTCTCATCCGCGTAAGTGGCCCACAAGCAATAGCATACACATCAGCTATTTTTAATCCTATTAAATCAGGCAAAAAATTGAAGGACTGCCTCCCATACTCTTTGACCTACGGTCATATCATTGAAGGAAATGAGACTGTTGATGAAGTGATGGTAAGTCTATTTAAGGCACCTCATTCCTATACAGGTGAAGACAGTACGGAGATTGCCTGTCATGGGTCTTCATATATTCTGCAAAAAGTTATACAGATGTTGATTAAACAGGGATGCCGATTGGCTCAACCTGGCGAATATACCCAACGGGCATTTTTGAATGGCAAGATGGATTTAAGTCAGGCAGAGGCAGTTGCCGACCTGATAGCAGCCACTTCTGCTGCCACACACCGACTTGCGATGAACCAGATGCGCGGTGGTTTCAGCAAAAAATTGGCAGAGTTGCGCGATGAACTCCTGAAATTTACAGCCTTAATTGAATTGGAGTTAGACTTCAGCGACCATGAGGACATTGAGTTTGCCGATCGCATAGAATTACGGCAACTGGCAAGCCATATCGAACAGGTAATTGCTCAACTAGTTGAATCTTTTCAGGTGGGCAATGCCATTAAACAAGGTGTGCCTGTGGCAATCATAGGTGAAACTAACGCAGGGAAAAGCACTTTGCTCAATGCTCTACTTGGCGAAGACCGCGCCATTGTAAGCGAGATAAGCGGCACTACACGTGATGTGATTGAAGATACCATTATTTTAAATGGTATCACATTCAGATTTATTGATACGGCAGGCATCCGTCAAACAACCGATGAAATAGAAAACTTAGGAATTGAGCGAACTTTCCGTAAAATCGACCAAGCCAGTATAGTGCTGTGGCTGCTCGATGCGACTTGCGCCTATCGCCAGTATAATGATCTGGCAGCACAAGTTCTTCCTCACTGCAAAGGGAAACAACTCATCTTGGTTTATAACAAAGAAGATTTATCATCCTGTCTACCTGCCCCACCCGATGACTGTCAACACATATCCATCTCAGCCAAGAAAGGCACTCACTTGAAAGAACTGCGAGATATGCTCGTAAATTGTGCCCATCTACCCGAGATTACTCAGGCTGATATAATAGTTACCAACGTCCGTCATTACGAGGCTCTTACTCATGCGCTTGACGCCATTCAGAGGGTACAACTGGGCATGGAGAGGGGTATTAGTGGCGACTTCCTTGCTCAAGATATTCGCGAGTGCATTTATCACCTCAGTGATATCGTGGGGGAAGTAACTACTGACGATACCCTCCAATTCATATTCAAGCACTTTTGCGTCGGAAAGTAGATTCTGCGTGGGAAAATAGTCCAATTGCAAAGAAACACATAAAATCTGCAAAAATAAGCCCGTAAA
>CACYLU010000008.1 GCA_902775375.1 uncultured Bacteroidales bacterium
TGCCTGTCCTCTGTCCATCATCCTTTCATAGATCAACGCTGTCCCTTTCGGAAAGCGGATGCAAAGGTAGACACTTTTTTTACATCTACCAAATATTTTGGGCGAAAAATTTCAAAAATTTTCGCCCAAAAATCACAAAGGTTTGTTTTATAGCAGAATAAGCGGAACAGGCTATTCAACGCCTATCTCAACCTTTACAGGGAAATGATCGGAAGGAGTGCGAGCCACCCCAATTTTATTGCCATCCGCATCAGTTGATTCACTATAGTACACATCGGTCAGTACACCATATTTATATACATGGAAGTCTTTTGTCAGGAAAATATGGTCGATTCTTTCATCTTTAGTAGGACTTGCCGGGCTAAAAGCATTGTAAGTGCCATTATTCAGGTATTTGAAATCAGCAATTCGATAAGAATCTGACATAATACCAGAGTTATCAATCAATTTGAAAGATTCATTGTTCTGGTCAATATTGAAGTCGCCAGACAAGATGGCAGGCAACTTTTCAGGATTCTCCGTCACCTTTTTCAAAATCAACTTGGCACTTTCTGCTCTTGCCACCACCCCAATGTGATCCATATGGAGGTTATAATAGATAAAAGTGAATCCGTTGCTCTTCATACGGAACTTGCCCCAAGTACAAACGCGAGGCAATGCAGCATCCCAGCCAATATTAGGCTTATCAGTTTCGGTAGAAAGCCAGAAATCACCATGATCCAATACCTCGAACATATCTGTACGATAGAAAATGGCAGCATACTCGCCTTCTTGTTTTCCATCAGTACGACCTACGCCAATATAATCGAATCCAGGTAATCTTTCCTTCAGGTCCTCCAACTGATTATGTAACCCTTCTTGTGTTCCAAAGATATCAAATCCATGGAAACGAATCAATTGCGACACATAATCACGCCTTGTTGACCATCCATTACCATTATCATAGTCGCCCTGCCCTTCATATCGAATGTTATAAGTAGCGAGGACAAACTTAGTGGGTTCTTCTGATTTACACCCTGTTAAAACTGCAGTGACCATAGCTAACATGCTCAAAGCAAGATAATACATTTTCCTCATAGTATATGGTTTTAAACAAAACTCAATTTATAATTACCTGCCTTCTCGTTGACAACAGCCTGCAACTCTTCTAAGGAGAGCTCATTACCGATAAACTCAACCTCCGCTTGTGGGGGATCTAAAGTCACAACAGATTTCACATTATCGATACTGTTCAACGCATCTTCCACATGCTTGCGGCAATGCTTACACATCATTCCTTCTACTTTATAAGTCCTTTTCATATCTTTTCTTTATAAGATTTCATTGCAAAGGTAATAAAAATAAACTATCTTTGCAACTTCAAATGTGTGAAAACCATGTGGATATTAATTGCAAGTCTTTTGGTATTGGGCATCCTGGCGGCTATTGCCGGCATTCTTAGAAATCGCTCGTTGGCTAAGAAACTGGCTAATGGCGAGATACAAGAAATGCCTGAGGTCAAAATGGTGCTTGATTGTGGAGCTGATTCTTGCGAGTTGGACGAAGGAAATAGTTGTGACCTTGAATGCATGACGCCTGTCTTTAAGCAACACATTGATTATTATGATGATGAGGAGTTAGACGCATTTAAAGGCAAAGCATCTGACAAGTATACTGATGAAGAAGCCGAAGAATTTAGGAATGTGTTCTACACAATGCAAGAAGAAGATGTGCCTGGTTGGGTGAGAAGCCTACAACAAAGAGAGTTAGAAATACCAGATAGCTTAAAAGACGAAGTTTTTTTAGTACTGAGAGAGATAAGAAAAAAGGGGAAATATGGAAACAATCAAGATTGAATCATTAGATAGCATTAAAGATGCTGCCCATCAGTTTGTTAGCTTGATGGGCGACAACACCGTATTCGCATTTTATGGCAAGATGGGAGCAGGAAAGACTACCTTCATCAAAGCCATTTGTCAGGAATTGGGTGTGACAGACAACATCACGTCACCTACCTTTGCTATTGTTAATGAGTATCGTTCAGACCTTGCAGGTGAACTCATTTATCATTTTGACTTCTATCGCATTAAGAAATTGGAAGAGGTATATGATATGGGGTATGAAGATTACTTCTATAGTGGCGCAATCTGTTTTATTGAATGGCCAGAGCTCATAGAGGACCTACTACCTGGCAATACGATAAAAGTGTCTATTGAAGAAAATGAAAATGGCTCACGCACTGTTACTTTAGATGATTTCTGATAAAACCACATTACAGAATGGCTAAGTATTTCATGACATTCATCTTTGCTATTGCGGGCATCATCGCATTTCTGGCTGCCTCTTTTAACTGGGGATGGTTCTTCACGGCCCAAAATGCCCAATATGTCGTGAAACTTTATGGCAGACAGAAAGCTCGCATCATTTATGGTGCCTTAGGACTTCTGCTTATAGCAATGTCAGTATTTTTTTATCTTAACACTCCTGCTTCCTGATTTCATTAAAAGAAACGGGCAATTTGTTTAGAGGAAGTAAAACCACCGCTTAGAGGAAGTAAACCCTAAAATTCTCATGAGAATTTTAGGGTCAGCCGTAACTAAAGGCTAATTGCAGCTTACCATCAGTTTCTACCCAAGGGAACCTACAACCCTACATCCATGATTACACCATGATAAAGCATAAGTTTCATCAAGTATTATGAAAGGTTGTAAGGTTGTATGTTGTTCTTCTTTTTATAAACAAGAAAGCGACATTTAGGGCACCTATGTTTTATGCCATCGCCTTATAATTATTCTCCCCCGTGAGGTTTTTATTTTTACCTCGTGAGGGGAAAAAATATCTCTAACGCTCCGCAAAACAAGTGGTAATTCAGGATAGTCATTACATATTAATATCTCACAAGATTTTGATAAGCGAACAACGAGCAGTAGAACAAAATAAAAGGGAATAGTCATCTGCATGATTTCATGACTTCAGCACATCATCGAAGGCAAAGACTTCTCTCGCTCCAATATCTGCTATGGGTTGTCGGAACGCTAGTAACGAGGGAAAGGAGATATTACTATGGGGGTATAACAGATATTGCGACGACTCATAGGAACTATTTGGAGACCTTGAAGGAGCTATCAGATCAGTCGATAAGTGCCATTACGAATACCCATAGCAGATATTAGAACAACATAATCAATATCTTATAAAGGGAGGAAAGTAAATGATGAATGCATAAATAATGTTAAATAAATCATTGTGCAGCCCTAATATGTATGAATGAATATAATAATTCATACCTTTGCTAAAGTTCAACCATCTAACTAATTGCTGTTTAATTAGAAAGAACAATTCTCTATACTAAAAATATTTGGATATGAAAAAATCTGGATTACATCAAGCATTTGCTGTATTAAGTGTTATTGCTGCTTGCTCTTTTTTCTCTTGCAGCAACTCTGATAACGACGAAGAGCTGATTGGTGGTGCTTGGAGGCCAATGGAAGTAGATAAAAGCGAGATTGTAATAAGCCTGACAGAATCATGTGACACCATCAAATGCCTCAACTATTATTGGTGGATAAACGATGTAGAAGAGAACGTGAATGGTGTAAAACAGAGACATTATGTCCCTTATAATCCCACCGACACTGACTATTGCTCATTGGAGGGAGAATGGTATAACCTCAGAGTGCCACAAGACAATAAGAACCTGCTTATAATTAAATGCAAGGAAAACGCTAATTATGATAAGCGTGAGTTAATTATTGGGATGTCAGCAGGTAATGTTATCACATCTCTAAAAGCGATACAGTCGGCATCAGAATAATAAAACATTAACGGCTACCAACCCCAAAAGGCAGGTAGCCGTTAGTCTTTAGCAATTGCTGATCAAAGAATCATTCCAGAGTGTCGGTATATTCCATTTCTCCTTGCACGACAAAGAGGATGTCATCATGTTCGAACTCGCCGATCTCGTCTTTCTTAGCTTCCTTGATGACATAGTCGACAATCTTATCCAAATCAATGTCGATGAAACCTTCATCATCAGGTTTGGCATCAAGTATACCACTATTGGCATAATAGTCATCAATGACGTCAAGGAAATAGTACAGTTCATCATCCGAGAACTTTTCCTTCAAATCTTGTGGCAGATACCCTTTGATAAACTCGATGGTCTTCTCGTCATCAAGGTCGTCAGCCAAAAACTCATCGTTTGTCATAACTTAGAACTTAGAGTAATGCTTCAATCTTCTGTACGAAAACAGGTTTTGGAGCTGAACCTACCTGCTTGTCAACCAACTGACCGTTCTTAAAGAACAGGATGGTAGGAATGTTACGAATGCCGTACTCCATGGTCAGGTCTTCGTTATCATCCACATTGCACTTGCCGATTACGACTTTACCCTCGTATTCAGCAGCTAATTCCTCAATAATAGGGCCTACCATGCGGCATGGTCCACACCAAGTAGCCCAAAAATCAATCACTACAGGCTTGCTGGTATCAGCCATTAGCTCTTTGTAGTTAGCATCTGTAATTTCTATTGCCATCTTACTTTAATAATTATGTTAATAATACAAATTCTTTCTTGCAAACAATATGCCAGTATCAATTAATGCCATAGCTGACGTCCTCAAACTGCTCTAAATAAGAAATCAGTTGCCTATCAACGGCCACTTTGACAGGATGCGACATCATATCAACACACATATTCATCTCCCTATCAAGAATCTTTATAAACAAATCGGCATTGCCTGGACATTTCTGACAAATTTCAGTAAAACCATCAACAAACGGTTCATTGATTATATCAAGCGGCAAGGTTACCGTAAATTTATGTATCACGCTATCCTTCACTTCTGATAATAGTTCCACCTTGTTGAATCTCAATTCCAACAGCTCAGGTTTCCATCTATTCTGGTCAACCTTAGCATGAATGAACACAAACGATTTTTCCTGAAGAAAACCCTGATAAACAGCCCAATCGTTCCTCCAGAAAGGCACCTCAGCTGAGCCTGAATAGTCTTCTATTTTAACAATGCCATATTGGTCGCCGTGCTTACTCACACCTTTTCGCAAGCCTACTACCATGCCACCAAAAGTAAGTTCTTCACGAGTTTTAAGAGCTGCTAAATCATCAAGTTCTTTCATTTTAGTATTGCAAACATGATTCAACACTACTTGATACTCATCCAAAGGATGTGCAGACAAATAAATGCCCACCAACTCGCGCTCACGGTTCAATTTCTCAATATCGCCCCATGCCTCAGCTTCAGGAATAGGAGGAGTTGCTATCTCTATTTCGTTTACACCACCAAAAAGTGAATTCTGCATCTGAGCCTGCTCCATCTGATAAGTTTGTCCATAACGAATCAAAGTATCAAAGAAAGGCTCACCTTTGGCATTGAATCCAAAGAAGCGCTCTCTGGCAATGCCAAAGCTATCAAAAGCACCACTAAGAGCCAAACTCTCAAAGGCCTTGCGGTTGACAGCTGACATATTGACACGTTGAGCGAAATCGAAGATATCCTTATAAGGACCATTCTTTTCACGTTCGTCAATTATAGCCTGCGCTACAGAGTCACCCATACCTTTGATAGCTGCTAATCCGAAGCGGATTTCACCATGATGGTTCACACCAAACTTTTGGTATGATTCATTGACATCGGGGCCTAATGTGGCGATACCCATTGCCTTACACTCATCCATCAGTTTAGTGATTTCCTTTATATCGTCCTTCCTCCTGCTCATGATAGCAGCCATAAACTCAGGAGGGTAATTTGCCTTTAGGTAGGCCGTTTGGTAAGCCACCCATGAGTAACATGCTGCATGCGACTTGTTGAAGGCATAAGAAGCAAAGTCCTCCCAGTCAGTCCATATTTTCTCCAATATCTGTGGGTCGTGGCCATTCTTCTTTCCTCCTTCAATGAACTTGGGTTTCATGGCATTGACTATGTCAATCTTCTTTTTACCCATAGCCTTACGCAAAGCATCACTCTCACCACGCGTAAAGTCAGCCAACTGACGTGACAATAACATCACTTGCTCCTGATAAACGGTAATGCCGTAAGTGTCCTTCAGGTACTTCTCCATACATGGAATGGGGTAAGTAATTTCCTCTCTTCCATGTTTTCGGTCGATAAACTGAGGGATATATTTCATAGGGCCAGGACGGTAGAGGGCATTCATGGCGATAAGATCCTCGAACACAGTAGGCTTTAACTCACGCAGATATTTCTGCATACCTGGTGACTCAAACTGGAAGGTACCAATGGTACGACCTTGCTGATAAAGCTCATAAGTCTTAGCATCATCAATGGGTATATTGTCAAGGTCGACCTCAACACCTCGTGTGCGCTTTATATTTTCACAAGCCTCTTTCAACTCTGAAAGAGTTTTCAATCCCAAGAAGTCCATCTTGATAAGTCCTGTTGATTCAATCACATGACCATCATATTGCGTACAGTTGGTCTTGGTATCCTTGAAATCAGGGTCATCAGCTGTCGAAACAGGCACATGGGAACTGATGGCATCACGACAGATAATGAATCCACAAGCATGAATGCCTGTTCCACGCACTGTACCCTCAAGCATCTTAGCATACTTGATAGTGTTAGACAGGCGTTTATCTGATGACGATTCAGCATCTTTTAGCTCAGGAACATACTTAATCGCATTAGTTAGGTTCATCTTTGTAGCCTTACCATTAGGCCCATCAGGCAAACGATCAGGAATTGCTTTACAAAGGGCGTTCGATATGGGCAGAGGCACTTTCTCCACACGTCCTACATCCTTGATACTGTTTTTGGTAGCCATTGTTGCATACGTGATGATATGAGCACAATTCTCGTGTCCATACTTATCTTCCACCCACTTCAAGACCTTGCCTCTCCCGTCATCATCGAAGTCAGTATCAATATCAGGTAATGATATACGGTCAGGATTCAGGAAACGTTCGAACAGCAAATCGTATTTCAATGGATCAATTTTCGTGATACCCAAGCAATAAGCCACCACTGAACCTGCAGCAGAACCACGCCCAGGGCCTACCATTACGCCCAACTCATCGCGAGCAGAGTTTATAAAGTCCTGTACAATGAGGAAGTAACCAGGGAAGCCCATTGTCTTCATAATATGCAACTCAAACTTAATTCGTTCGGCCACTTCTTGAGATAAAGGGTCACCATACCTCTTCTTTGCTCCTTTGTATGCCAACTCTGCCAGATAATCAGCTTCAAACTTTATTCGGTAGAGTTTATCATAGCCACCCAATTTGGCTATCTTCTTCTTCCCTTCTTCTTCAGACAACTGGTTTTCTCCATTTTCATCGCTCGTAAACTCTTTGTACAGTTGCTCCTCAGTAAACTTCTTTCGCCATTCATCTTCTGTTCCAAACGACTCTGGTATTGGGAAGAAAGGCATGATAGGATCATGATCAAGACTATAAACCTCAACCTTGTCAAGTATCTCCAATGTGTTAGACAAAGCTTCTGGCACATCGGAAAACACTTCGTTCATTTCTTCACGTGTTTTGAACCACTCCTGCTTAGAATAAAGCATACGAGTAGGATCATCAAGGTCTTTAGAGGTTGCGAGACACAACAAATGGTCGTGAGCCTCAGCATTTTCTTGATCCACGAAATGGCTATCGTTAGTACATATCAGTTTAATACCATACTCTTTAGCAAGTTCTATAAGAACTTTATTGACCTTTTGCTGCAAAGGGTAAGTTTCTCGGTTAGCTCTGTACGAAGGATCAGGATTCTTCACTTCATGCCGTTGCAGTTCAAGATAATAATCATCGCCAAAAAGATTCTTATACCATTCTATTGCTTCACGAGCACCAGCGATGTCACCTCTCAAAATTTTCGCAGGGACTTCTCCTGCCAAGCAAGCAGAGCAGACGATCAAATCCTCATGATATTTTTGCAAGTCATTTCTGTCAGTTCGTGGACGACTATAGAAACCATCGACCCAGGCATTGGATACTAATTTTATCAGATTCTTATAACCATTTAAGTTTTTTGCAAGCACAATCAAGTGATAACCACCTCTATCGTCCTTATCTTTCTGTTCTTTCTGCCCGTGACGAGCCACATACATTTCACACCCGAAAATAGGTTTGAAAGGGTCAAGACCTTCTTTTTGACGTTTTTTATTCACCCCCAGACAATAATCGTGGAATTCTTTGATGCCAAACATAACACCATGATCTGTGATAGCCATGCCCTTCATGCCATCGGCAACGGCCTTATCCACCAATTTTTGGATGCTAGCCTGCCCGTCTAACAGAGAATAATACGTATGTACATGTAGGTGAACGAAATCTTGCATACAACAAAAAAAATATATTTAATAATTTCTCAAAAGTACAACGCTTCCTGCTATTCCCCAAAAAAATACAAAGAAAAAATGTGAGCAACTTGATTTATCTTCAAAATATTTGTTTTGTCTTTAAAATAAGATTATTTTTGCAGATGGTTTTGAATTAACTCATATTTTCGATGCCAAAATCAACTTTGACATAATAATGAAAAGACTTAAAAAGATACATATACACCGCGAAGGTACCCATACATTAATAGGAGGATTTCTCTTTTTACTGCTGATAAACGTAGTTCTGTTTTACGGATTTGAAACTAAGATACCATTTTACATTGTCTTTGGCGCTAGCGTCATCGTCTATGGTATTGTAGTAAATTTCTTCCGTTGCCCCATCCGCTTGTTTGGCAAGGCTACAAATAAAGTAGTTGTTGCTCCCTGCGACGGTAAGGTGGTGGTAGTTGAGGAAGTGGAAGAAAACGAGTATTTTCACGACAAACGCATCCAAGTATCTATTTTCATGAGCCTTACTAACGTTCATGCTAATTGGTATCCTGTTGATGGCACTGTAAAACTCGTAAGCCATCAAAACGGTAAATATATGAAAGCATGGCTTCCTAAAGCCAGTCTTGATAACGAGCGTTCCACTATAGTCATAGAAACACCTGAGGGCGTAGAGATATTGGTTCGCCAGATTGCAGGAGCTATGGCCAGACGCATCGTTACTTATGCGATTCCTGGTGATGCCTGCTATATCGACGAGCACCTTGGTTTTATTAAGTTTGGTTCACGTGTTGACGTATTTCTTCCCCTTGGTACCGATATTAAAGTGGCATTAGATCAAGCTACTACTGGCAACCAAACCATTATTGCAAATTTAGCATAAATCATCTTAATAATCATGGCAAACAAAGTTACCAAGCATATTCCCAATACCATTACATGCATGAATCTCTTTTCAGGCTGTGTAGCATCTGTAATGGCTTTTTGGCATTTATATGACTTAGCTTTGTTGTGTATCGTACTAAGTGCTGTATTTGATTTCTTTGACGGATTAGCAGCAAGGGCTTTAGATGCTCATTCCATCATAGGTAAAGACATTGACTCTTTGGCCGATGACATCAGTTTCGGTTTTGCTCCTTCTGCTATCATGTTCGCATTTCTGTCTGATTATCTTATCGAAGAAGGTGGTTGGATGGACTATATGCCGTTCATTGCATTCCTTATTGCTGTTTTCTCTGCTCTTCGTTTGGCAAAATTCAACAATGACAGCCGTCAAGTTAGTTCTTTCTACGGATTGCCTGTACCTGCCAACGCCTTATTCTGGAGTGCTTCTGTTGTTGGTTTTTACAACTGGATGTTGAGTATCTCTCTTTGGGCAATACTTGCAGCCATCTTGGCCTCTTGCTGGTTATTAGTAAGCGAAGTGCCTATGTTCTCCTTAAAATTCAAGGACCTAACTTGGGCAAACAATAAAGTCAGGTTCGTTTTCTTGGCTGTCTGTGTAGCTTTATTATTCTTGGGCATACGTGGTATCGCCCTTATCATCTTGTGGTACATAGCGTTGTCTGTAGTCCTGTGGATTTACGATACCTATAAAACTAAGAAAGAATGTTAAGGTTTATCCTTCTCAGCATATTGTTTACTATCATCTTTCGCAAGATAGGTTCGCTCTTCTTATATTTAAGGCGCGTATTTGGAGGTGAAAAACAGAACGAAATTCGACGTTCTGACAACAACTTTCAAAAGGAGTCTGAAGTAAGGAAACGCAAAAAAGTATTCAAAGAAAGTGAAGGAGAATATGTTGACTTCGAAGAAGTTAATTAAGATATCCTCTCTTTGACGCAAAGAAGTTTCTCATCAGTTCGGCACATTCTACAGCCATTACACCCTTGACTACAACTGTCTTTGGATGCAAAGCCTTAGGAGCAAATTGCATAAATCCTCTTTTTTCATCTGTAGCTCCATACACCAATTTGCCAAGTTGTGACCACCCTATAGCACCTGCACACATAACACATGGTTCAACTGTTACATACAAGGTACATTCATTTAGATACTTCCCGCCCAAAAGTGATGCTGCTGCCGTAATCGCCTGCATCTCAGCATGTGCAGTCACATCAGTCAATGTTTCAGTCAAATTGTGAGCCCGTGCAATGATACGGCCTTTGCAAACTACAACAGCTCCAACAGGTACTTCTTTGGCTTCATAGGCCTTTTGTGCCTCTTGAAGTGCCATCTTCATATAATAATTATCATCCATATCAAATAATGTATTGTACTTCTTTAAACAAATAACTGCGTTGAGTATGGGCACTATCTTCTAGAACAAGTCTACCGTCAGTTTCAACTCTCAGCAGTTTTGCAAGGAATTCTCCATTTTTGTCTTTAAATCTATGGTACCCTACTTTCCTATATAGATGCTGAAAATAAATATCCGCCATGTCTTTAGATATCGAGCCTCCATTTCCCCTCAGACTGTCATAAAGGATATTTATTTCCTTCATCACTTTATCAAGTAGTTCCATCCTATCAACCTTCCTGCCAATTATCTTACACAACGAGATAGGATTTGGAGCATCACTGAGGAAAGCCTCTTGGTTGACATTCAGACCTACACCACAAATACATCTGCCCAAATTCAGACCCTCAAGATAAACTTCTATCAATATACCACATATTTTCTTATCTTGGTAGTAGATGTCGTTAGGCCATTTAATTGAGAAATCCTCTCCTCCATATCTTCTTAAAGCATTAACAATACCAATAGAAACAACTTGTGAGATAGCAAACTGCCTTTTTGCAGATAAAAACGATGGATAAAGCACAAAACTGAAAGTGAGATTAGAACCAGCCTCCGACTCCCAACTATTGCCTCTTTGTCCTTTACCAGCCGATTGATAATCTGCCATTATTGTAGTAAAAGGTTCTACTATATCGCCGTTCTCATCACAAAGGGATGTCAGGTAACGATTGGTAGAATCAGTTTGTTTTAATTGTATAAGAGGGAATTCCATAATCTATACCATTTAATAATAATGCCGTAGATTGAATGCATTTTCTATGTATTCAATATCAAATATGCCATCAGATCCTACTAATGTAATAATGTCAAAAAAGACAGGTACATCTAGGTTAAAATGCTTGATATAGGCATTAGTAGCCTTCATTATTCTCATTCGCTTCTGATGATTAACTGCTTCAATCGGTTGCTTGAAATCATCTTTTGAACGGGTTTTAACCTCAATTACCCTTACTACTCCATCTTTATAAGCAACAATATCAAGTTCCCAGTGCATAAAACGCCAATTCCTGTGACGTATCATATAGCCTTTGCTTTCCAAATACTTCACAGCTGCATCTTCACCAGCCTTGCCTAATTCATTGTGCTTTGCCATTAAACTACCCCACAAGAAGTTGAAAATACAATTCTATAGCTTCTTCTATTTCTCGGTCATAGATAAACTCGTCTGCTGTATGACTCCTACTGCTTTTGCCAGGGCCTAACTTCATACTAGGAAAACGCATTAACGCCTGATCACTCAACGTGGGCGATCCAAAAGGCTTTCGCCCCAAATCGATGGCTCGCTTCACAAGTGGATGGTCCAATGGCGTACATGAAGAATTGAGACGGAAAGAGCGAGCCTTAGGTTCGCAACTGATATGTTCTTTAATTATAGCAAACAATTCTGCGTTGCTATAACATTCGTTGCTTCTCACATCCACAGTAAAGGTACAAAGATCGGGCACTACATTATGCTGTGTACCAGCTTGAATCATTGTTACACTCATTTTAACTGGGCCCAATAAAGTTGATACCTTGGGGAACTGGAAGCTACGAAACCAATTAACATCGCCTATTGCTTTATATATGGCATTGTCACCTTCATCCCTGGCTGCGTGCCCAGACTTTCCATGAGCCTCAACATCAATCACCATTAGACCTTTCTCGGCAACGGCAGGATGCATCTCGGTAGGCTCACCTACTATGGCGAAGTCAATAGGAGGTAAATCTGGAAGCACACTCTCAATTCCTCCCTTGCCAGACACTTCTTCCTCACATGATGCTAAAAACAGCAAGTTATAAGGCAGACTGCGCTCACATAATGCAAGAAACACTTGAAGCAGACTTACCACACTAGCTCCTGCATCATTACTACCTAGTCCATAAAGTTTTCCATTGCTTTCCAACTTAGGCGTAAAAGGATCTTTGAGCCAGCCGCTCACTGGCTTCACAGTATCTATATGTGAATTGAGTAATAACGTAGGTTTCTGCAAATCAAAGCTTGGACTCATGCACCATATATTATTCCCTTTACGACATGTTTCCATTCCTTGAGCTTCAATATACGCTTGCAAGCAGTCAGCAGCAAGTTGTTCTTCACGACTAACAGAAGGCAAACTAATGAGTTGTTTTAATAGCTCCACAGCCTCATCAGACAGTTTTTTAACATCGTAATCCATCTTTTTCCCCCAATTATTATGCAAACATAAGAAATTAAATTAAATTTACGCAATAAAAATCGATGGTTTCACTTGAAACTGCTATCTTTGCATTGAATAAAGGAAATTTAGCTATGTCAATAAAACATTTATCTGCATTAGTTGATCTTCAGGTAGAGAAACTCGGAGCCGATTTTCCCGTACTGAAATATAGAAACGAGAAAGGCGAATGGCCTTCCATCTCTTGGGGCCAGTTTCAAAGCCAAGTCCGTTTAGCAGCTAATGCTATGGCTGTGTTAGGAGTAGAAGAAGAAGACAATGTAGGCATATTTTCACAGAATAAGCCAGAGAGTTTCGTTGTGGATTTTGCCAATACATATAACCGCGCTGTAACTGTGCCTTTGTATGCAACATCATCACCGAGCCAGACTCATTATATTGTGAGTGATGCCAACATCAAACTCTTGTTTGTTGGTGAGCAATACCAGTATGACACTGTCATGGCAGTATTATCACAATGCCACAGTTTAACCAAGATAGTAATTTATGACCATAAAGTAGTGCGCCACCCTCAAGACAGAATATCTATCTATTTTGACGAATTCATGCGCTTAGGCGAGGGATTGCCAAAGAATGATTTAATTGAATCTCGCAAGGCAAAGGGAAAAGCAGAAGATACTCTATGGTTGCTCTATACGAGTGGTACAACGGGCGAGCCCAAAGGCGTTCAACTAATTCACGCCAGTTTGATTGATCAGTTTGCCAATCATCATTCAAGGTTTGACGGGCAGATGACTCCTGGTGATGTAAGCATGTGCTTCCTACCTTTGACCCATGTGTTTGAACGTGGATGGAGTTACGTTTGCCTCTATGAAGGCATTACTATAGCTGTCAATCTTCGTCCTCAAGAAATACAACAGGCTATCAAGGAAGTACATCCTACTCACATGTGTAGTGTACCTCGTTTTTGGGAAAAGGTATATATAGGAGTACATCAAAAGATAGCCAACGCGACGGGAGTGAAAAAAATTTTGATGGAGAATGCGATCAAAGTAGGCAAGAAATATAATGTTGACTACTTGAATAATGGAAAGAAACCACCACTCTGGCTGAGTTTGCAATATAAGTTTTATGAAAAGGCGGTTATTTCTACATTAAAGAAGGTTTTGGGATTAGAAAACGCCAAGTTCTTCCCTACTGCAGGAGCAGCTGTTAGTAATGAAGTATGCGAATTTGTACATGCGGTGGGCATCAACATGATAGTAGGCTACGGCTTGACAGAATCATTTGCCACTGTCTGTTGTTATCCCCTAGAGCATTATGTACCAGGTTCTGTTGGATTACTTATAGACAGCATCAAAGTTAAAATAGACCCAGAAACAGATGAAATTCTTTTAAAAGGCCCTACCATAATGAAAGGGTACTACAAAAAAGAGGATGCCAACAATCGGGCTTTTACTGCTGATGGTTACTTCCGAACAGGCGATACTGGCAGGTTAGAGGGTCGTACCTTATTCCTCAAAGAACGTATCAAAGATTTGATGAAGACATCAAACGGAAAGTATATCAGCCCGCAGGCATTGGAGGCAAAATTAGGCATTGACCGTTTTGTAGAACAAGTGGCTATTATTGCCGATGGTCGCAAATTCGTTTCAGCACTGATTGTACCTTCTTATGATGCCCTTAAAGAATTTGCTACACAAAAAGGAATATCTTACAATTCTATGGAAGAATTGTTGCAACACAAGCGTGTTCAGGACTTATTCCAAAACCGAATTGATACTCTACAGCAAGAGTTTGCTCATTATGAACAAATCAAACGTTTTACCTTATTACCCACACCTTTCAGTATGGAAAAAGGTGAGCTTACCAATACGTTGAAGTTGCGCCGCAATGTAGTAGCACAGAATTACAAAGCATTAATTGATAAAATGTACGAAGAGAATTAGTAGACAGAAACAATCTATATGATAACAAGTGATCAACTAAAAGAAATAAAAGAGAGATGTAATGCTCTGAACCGCTATCTTGATATAGACGGGAAGCAGATGCAATATGAAGAGGAGCAATTACGCACCCATGACCCAGATTTCTGGAATGACCAGAAAGCTGCTGAAGCTCAAATGAAGAAAGTAAAAGAGCTGGAAAAATGGCTGAATGGATATAAAGAAGTAGCAAGCCTTACAGAAGAGTTACAATTGGCCTTTGATTTCTACAAAGACGAACTAGTAACAGAGGAAGAGGTAGATGCTGCCTATCGCAAAGTGTTAGAAGCCATAGAAGCCCTTGAGCTGAAAAACATGCTGCGCGAAGAAGCTGACAATATGGACTGTGTTTTGAAAATCAACTCTGGAGCAGGAGGCACGGAAAGTCAAGACTGGGCAAGCATGCTGATGCGTATGTACTTGCGATATGCTGAAACACATGGCTACAAAACAACAATTTCCAACCTTCAGGAAGGCGATGAGGCTGGCATCAAGACTTGTACTATAGAAATCTTGGGCGACTATGCCTACGGCTATCTGAAAGGAGAAAACGGCGTTCATCGTTTGGTGCGCGTTTCTCCTTACAATGCTCAAGGCAAGCGCATGACATCATTTGCTTCAGTATTTGCATCTCCTTTGGTAGATGACACCATTGAGGTGAAGGTAGATATGGCCTGTGTATCGTGGGATACTTTCAGAAGTAGCGGTGCCGGTGGTCAGAATGTAAACAAAGTTGAGTCTGGTGTGCGCCTGCGCTACCAATATAAGGATCCTTACACTGGTGAAGAGGAAGAAATCCTTATTGAAAATACAGAAACACGAGACCAGCCCAAGAACCGTGAAAATGCTATGCAACATCTCAAATCTATCCTTTATGACAAAGAATTGCAGCATCGCAATGAAGAGAAAGCTAAGGTAGAGGCTGGTAAGAAAAAAATTGAATGGGGCTCACAAATACGCAGTTATGTGTTTGATGACCGTCGCGTAAAAGACCACCGAACCAATTACCAGACATCTGATGTAAATGGGGTAATGGATGGGAAAATTGATGGATTCATTAAAGCTTATTTAATGGAGTTCTCAAGTAAAGATGAATAAATAACTCATAATTTTTTAACGATATGGCAAAGACTATAAGAAATCAAAAGAAAGAGGCTCGTGAAAAACGCCAGGAGAAACAAGGAAAGCAGTTGCTATTTGGCTTCGCAATCGTTGCTATTGTATTAGTAGTATTAATGTTCTTGTACTACTCAACCCAAGTATAAGCATGCCATTAGAAATAGAGCGAAAGTTTTTGGTGCTAGATGATAGCTACAAAAATTTAGCAACTTC
This sequence comes from uncultured Bacteroidales bacterium, assembly GCA_902775375.1. Taxonomy (GTDB): domain Bacteria; phylum Bacteroidota; class Bacteroidia; order Bacteroidales; family Bacteroidaceae; genus Bacteroides. The sequence goes on from CACYLU010000008.1 coordinate 16,048, forward strand.
AAGCAGCCACATCAAGCAAGGCTATATTTATAGTGGGAAAGGGAAAACTATACGTGTGCGTATCCGTGATGAGAGAGGATACCTCACCATCAAAGGGCCTTCCGACAAAGCTGGCCTTTGCCGCTATGAGTGGGAGAAGGAAGTTGACCTGCATGATGCGGAAGAGTTGATGCGACTTTGTGAACCAGGCATAATTGATAAGACTCGCTATATCATTCCTTCTGGTAAGCACACTTTTGAGGTGGACGAGTTCTTTGGTGAGAACCAAGGATTAGTAATGGCCGAAGTTGAACTTGTTTCAGAAGAAGAACCTTTTGAAAAGCCTCCCTTTATTGGCAAGGAAGTTACAGGTGACCGTCGGTATTACAATTCTCACTTACGGGAGAATCCTTATTCAAGATGGAAGAAGAACGATGAATAATATACAATGGACAGAATACATACCTCAAGAGATGATCAACTTCTTGCTGGTCACCCTTTTCTCTTTGTTGATAGGTCTTTCGCTTCATAGGCTCAACCTTAACAAAGAGAGCGAGAGGATCCTTTTCGGTACCGACCGTACGTTCACGTTCATAGGCATCTTCGGTTACCTGCTCTATATCTTAGAACCTGAGAACTATACTTTGTATATATTTGGCGGTGTACTGTTAGGTATGCTCCTTTCCATTCATTACTATGTCAAGCAATCACAATACCATTTATTTGGAGTAACTACTATCGTAATAGCTCTCATCACCTATGCGTTACCTCCCATTGTGGTGACACAACCCTCATGGTTTTATGTAATGGTGGTGGTACTTGTATTACTTTTCATAGAGATGAAGCACAACTTTGCCGAGTTGGCTCAACGGATGAAGAACGACGAGATGGTAACACTTGCCAAGTTCCTTGCCATCAGTGGTATCATCTTGCCCATCCTTCCCGACGAGAACCTTCTCCCAGGCATAAACCTCACCCCTTACACCGTATGGCTTGCGACGGTTGTGGTGAGTGGCATTAGCTACCTCTCCTACCTATTAAAGAGATATGTATTCCGTAAGTCTGGAACTTTAGTGAGCGGCATTATAGGAGGTTTATACAGTAGTACAGCAACAATCAGCGTTTTAGCGCGAAAAGGGAAACAATCAGAAGGAGCCGAAGCCGAAGAATGTGTAGCAGCCATGCTAATGGCAGTAAGCATGATGTTTTTGCGTTTTTTGGTGCTGATAGGCATCTTCAGCAAAGAAACGCTATTCATTATTTGGCCCTACATGCTCATCATGTCACTAGTAGCATTCCTTGTAGGTATACGTATCCACATGAGAAACCGCCAACGACTGGCTGAAGCTGTTAAATTTGAAGATGATACTGACAGCAGCAACCCGTTGGAGTTTAAAGTTGCGTTAATATTTGCTTTGCTATTCGTAGTTTTTACCCTCATTACGCACTACACTTTGGTCTATGCTGGCAATAACGGTTTGCATGTTCTCTCAGTCATAGCTGGTTTGAGTGACATCACGCCATTCATTTTAAACTTGTTAGAAAGTACCAGTAGTATAATGGTGGCTGTAGTGGCTGCATGTAGTATGCAAGCCATCATAAGCAATATCTGCGTGAATATGTGCTATGCTCTTTTCTTCTCAGGTGGCAACAAAGAGATGAAGCCACTTATTTTACGCAGTTTCGGCATTGTTATAGCTGCCAACCTTGTTATGCTAGCTGTGCATTATTTGGTATAACGTCTCCTATCATTATAAGCAGGCTTTACTATGACAGGCAGTAAGCTTTGCTATGAGGCAAGGAAAAGGTTCCCTCCAGTCGGCGCAGTATCTGCCACGGGTGTCCGCAATATCTTCCATAGGGGTATAGGAGATACTGCGATCAATGATAGAAGATATTGGAGCAACCCATAGAAAAGCCTCCCATAGGCATTGGGAGGCATTCTTTTGTTTTACCACTAAAAAAGGCATAATTAAAGCACTGAAACTATCAAACGGTGATAATGCGTTAACGCTGGTATCCCATGATCAGTGGCTTCTAAAATTAAGTGAATAGTATCACCCGCCTTAGCATCTGAAGGAATAGTGAAATCTGTCGCTGCTGTTTCAGGATTAGCTACAGAAACGTCACCGACATAGCTGCCCACTTTAAATTGCCACCACTTAAGAGTGAGGTCGTCGTTGTCTGGGTCTTTAACTTCAGCCCTAATCTTCAGCGTATCTCCAGGTTTACCTTTCAAAGATAAAGGAGCTTTAATAACTGGATGATGATTAGCATCTTTGAATGCAGGCGTAACAGACCAGTGCATACGTTCAGCAAAATCATTCTGAGCTGCAGCGGCGAAATCAGGCATCACTGGATCTGCTGCTCCTAACATAAACGTAGAGGTTTGCCCTTCGGTATTGGGTTGCTTGCGCCCACCCCAACCGCCATAGGTATCATCTTGAAAAGCGCGCAGACCATTACCCAAAAGATTTAAGTAAGTAAAGGTGTCACCCTCTGCCAAGAACTCCCCCTTTGGCTGAGGAGGCATCCAAACCACATAACCCATTTCACGCAATTGATCAGAAGTATAGCCACTAAGGCCAAAGTAATCCATAATATCATCCTTTACCATCTGCTTCCCATCTCCCCAAATGCGGTACATTGCACCTAATGGACCGCGACTACTGATGTTCTCTGCCAACCATTGAGCAGAGTAATATAATTTATCTTCTTCAGGGACACGCATCTGCGCACCATAAGCCAAAGGCACCGTTCCACCACGCACATTCAGTACACCTATCTCTGGCCAGTTGGGTTTGATGTAATTGGCAAAGGTGTCATCCTGGTCACCACTCATGCAGAGGTATACTTTATCCTGAATTTTAGTTTTCAAAGCAGACCAGTCGGCAGTTCCTTCATTTTCTTCTTGTATTGACTTTAGTGCACGGGCAATAGTGCTGCAACCTCCCCATGCTGTTATAAACAACTTACCAGACACATTGTCAAGTATCTTTTCTTTGATTAATTCACTTCCAGGAGAATCCTTAGAAATATCACCATCAAATTCCACATTACCGACGCGAATGATTGAACGCATATATTCAGGAGTAGGATAGTCATCATGTACCTTAAGATTAGGATAACAAGCCTCATAGGCATCCACCACATCATCAATGAAACGTTCTTCCGGATCCCATCTCCATGACTCCATTGGGCCATAATTCAATCCATTTCGAGTATATTCACGCCCTTCTACAAACCATTTCGTTCCTTTTCCATCACCTTTCCAGTGAAACTGACTGCTGGCGTATATCAATCCCTCTAATTGCATATCAGGCGCATAGAGCACTAAACGGATAAGAGAGTTAAGGTCATCAAGCTCTGGATCACAAGTAATGATGACTCTTGGTTTCTCTACTTGCTCATAATAAACTTTATTATCGCAGGCTGCCCAGCATAAGACCAAGCAGCAAGTCATCATTATATAAACGAGTTTTTTCATAATCTTATTGATGTTTTTTCTCCTCCTGGGTAATACGAAATGCCGTATACAGCTCAATTATGGCGGCAATGAGCAAGCACACAATCCATTCATTACCGTGAGAATACAGCATTAGAATGCCCGAAAGAACTAGGAAAAGTGAACCAAACATTTGCTGACGATAGAGTCTTTTGAGTGTGATATCCTCTACGTGAGGTTGAGAAAAGATTTGCGCTATGGCAGCAGTCACAGAACCGACGATAAACATATATGGGGCATATTCCCAATGCGTCACATACACGGCAGCCCCCACCAAGGCAAAGGTCATACCCACCATGAACAAGATGTTAAGTTCTTTCTTCATTCCTGGTCCTCTGCAAAAACAAATATATCTTCGTTCGGTTTTTTCATGAAATACTTCTCACGTGCAATACGTTCGATGGAATTGGAATCAGCATTCAACTCATTCAATTTACGGGTACTTTCACGGTATTCTTCACGATATTTTTCAATCTCACTACGTATTGCCGACTCTTCCTTTGAAAGTTCCATACGGTAGATAATGCTATTTTCATCTACAAAGCCAATGATAACAGCAAAAATCAGTATCGTGATAAGATACTTGTGCTTACCTAAGAAATTCCAAAACGAGGACAATTTATCCATGATGCAATACTATTCTTTACTTATGATTTTTGCAAAAATAACGATATTTCTTGAATAATGGAAACATAAATGAATTATTTGCATAATAGATGGGAAAATGTTACTTTTGCAGAAATCTTAGCATGGTTATAATATGGAAAACTATATAGTTTCGGCAAGGAAATACAGGCCAGCCACCTTCGATACAGTGGTTGGTCAGAAGGCACTGACCACCACCCTAAAGAACGCCATCGCTGCTGGCAAACTGGCACAAGCTTATTTGTTCTGTGGACCAAGGGGAGTTGGAAAAACCACATGTGCCCGCATCTTTGCCAAGACCATAAATTGTCTTAATCCTACCTCTGATGGTGAAGCATGTAACGAATGTGAAAGTTGCAAAGCTTTTAATGAGCAACGTTCATACAATATACATGAACTTGATGCGGCCTCTAACAATTCTGTGGACGACATTCGTCAGCTGGTAGAACAGGTAAGAATACCACCCCAAATAGGGAAATATAAGGTATATATTATCGATGAGGTACACATGCTCTCTACATCCGCATTCAACGCATTTCTCAAGACATTGGAAGAACCTCCGCGTCATGCTATCTTTATCCTTGCGACAACCGAGAAGCAAAAAATTCTGCCTACAATCCTTTCTCGTTGTCAGATATACGACTTTAACCGTATTGGAATTCAGGATATTGTTGATCACTTGGCAAGTGTTGCGCAAAAGGAAGGCATATCTTATGAGTTAGACGCTTTAAATGTCATAGCCCAAAAAGCTGATGGAGGCATGCGTGATGCTTTGTCAATATTTGACCAAGTAGTGAGTTTTACACAAGGTAATATTACTTACCAAAGCGTAATAGAAAACCTAAATGTATTAGACTACGAATACTATTTCCGAATTACAGACTACATGCTACATAATGATGTTAGCAATAGTTTGCTTCTACTCAATGAGGTATTAAACAAAGGTTTTGATGCTAGTAATTTTATAAATGGACTAGGTAGTCATTTCCGTGACTTACTGGTAAGTAAAGATGCAGCTACTGTATCCCTGCTCGAGGTGGGGGCCAATATTCGCGAGCAATACAAATTGCAGGCGCAACGTGCTCCACTTCCTTTTCTATTTAAGGCCATGAAAATATGCAGTGATTGTGCCTTGAACTACCGTAATGCACGGAATAAGCGGTTCTTGATAGAATGCACACTTATTCAACTGGCTCAACTTTCACAACCTGACGATGAATCGCCAAGTGGGGGGCATGGCCCTAAGCCAGCAATAAAACCCTTTTTCAACAATAGCCCATCAGTGGCAGGAGAACAAAAACCTGCAGTACATCAACCTCAGGTGAAAGAGACATCTGCAAAATCTGTACAACATGATAATAAGCCTCAAACTATGTCTAGGCCAGCCATGTTTCAACAGACACAGCCAACCAATACAAAGCCCCAAAACTTCTCCTCGATTAGTCAGTTGGGCGTCTCAATCAAGAAAAGCCAACCAATCACTACTTCATTAGAGGTGGAGCCAGAGGAGCATGTACAACACGTAGAAAACAAGCCTGTCACCCAAGAAAGTATTGAGCGAAGTTGGCGTAGATTTGCCGAGCAACTTCCTCATGAGCAGGTGGCCTTTAAGAACCGCATGCAGAGTATGCGTATCACCCTTATCGACGGTAATCAGGTAGAAATATGCGTAGAGAATGAACTTAATGCCAAACAGCTGAATGAAATGATGGTAGACATTAGGAAATTTATGCAAAAAGACCTGCAGAATTTTTTAATAGAGCCCCATATAGTAATAAAAGAGCTGCCTTTGAATGTTAAATCGCTTAGCCGTTTCGAGCAATATAAGAAAATGGTTGAAAAGAATCCTTGGCTAACACACCTTCGCGACAACTTGGGTCTTGAACTAAGTTAATTTAGAAGTATTATAAATAGTTCCTTTTTGCTATCGAGAAGCACCGTATATAAAGAAAAAAGACTAACTTTGTCCTACTCAAATGCAGTAACCTGCGCTGAGGTCTATTATAAATGTGGTAATAAACTAATTAAATTTAAAGACTATGGCTCATGTAATTTCTGACGACTGCGTAATGTGTGGTACTTGCGAAGGCGAGTGCCCAGTAGGTGCGATTTCTGCTGGCGACAGCAAGTATGTCATCAACGCTGACGAATGTATTGATTGCGGCACTTGTGCAGCTGCTTGCCCAAGCGAAGCTATCCATCCTGAAGAGTAATCTACACTTATAAATGAAAGCCCGGCTCTATCGAGTCGGGCTTCATTTTTATAGCGCACCTATCATTTCAATGCAGCTAGTGCTTCTTTAATACGACGTATAGCCTCAACGATATTCTCATCGCTAGTAGCATAACTCATGCGGAAGCAATCAGGGTCACCAAAAGCGGCACCACTCACACAAGCCACATGACCCACCTCAAGCAGATACATTGCCAAATCATCAGCATTATTAATTATACGGTTACCAGCACTTTTACCGAAGAAACTGCTACACTTGGGGAATAAGTAGAAAGCACCTTGAGGCACATTTACCTCCAAGCCTGGTATCTCCTTGCAGAGCTTTACAATCAAGTTACGCCTGCGCTCAAAAGCTTGACGCATCTCTTCAACGCAAGACTGATCTCCACAATAGGCAGCCTCAGCTGCTTTCTGTGATACTGAACATGGGCCCGAAGTATACTGCCCTTGCAACTTATTCATGCCTTTGATTATCCACTCTGGAGCAGCAGCAAAGCCTATGCGCCAGCCTGTCATAGCGTATGCCTTTGAGACACCATTGATAATCACCACCCTGTCCTTTATTTCAGCAAACTGAGCAATACTCTCGTGATGACCGATATAGTTGATATGCTCATATATCTCATCAGCAATCACATACACCTGAGGGTGTTTTGCCAGTACCTCCGCTAAGTCCCTCAGTTCCTCTTTGCCATACACAGAGCCTGTAGGATTAGAAGGAGAGCATAGAATAAGTGCTTTTGTCTTAGATGAAATAGCTGCTTCCAGCTGGGCTGGGGTAATCTTGAAATCCTGCTCAATGCCTGCATGGATAATCACAGGTGTACCTTCTGCCAATTTCACCATTTCTGTGTAGCTCACCCAATAAGGAGCAGGAACAATCACTTCGTCACCCTTGTTTACCAATGCAAGCACGGCGTTACAAACACACTGTTTTGCGCCATTAGAGCAGCTGATTTGTGCGGCATTATAGTCAAGCCCATTCTCATTTTTCAGTTTTGACACTATGGCTTCCCGTAATGCAGGATATCCTGGGACAGGAGAATAACGTGAATAATTCTCATCTATCGCCTGCTTAGCAGCTTTCTTAATGTGGTCAGGCGTATTGAAGTCAGGCTCACCAACACTTAAGTTGATAATATCGATGCCTTGCGCCTTAAGCTCAGAACTTTTCTGAGACATAGCCAACGTCGCCGATGGCGACAAGCTGTTCAATCTATCAGATAATGTATTCATATAATTACTATTTTTGTTTTCTCTTAAAAGTGCAGATTATGCCCCATGCGATCAGCCTTTGTATGTAGATATCGCTCGTTATACGGGTTTGGCATCACCTCAATAGGCACATTTTCTGTAATTTCTAGCCCGTATGCCTCAAGACCAACACGTTTTACGGGATTATTGGTCATCAGCCTCATCTTGTGAACATTCAAATCGCGCAAGATTTGAGCTCCCACACCATAGTCACGCTCATCGGCTAAATGACCCAAACAGATGTTTGCATCAATGGTATCCATACCCTCCTCTTGCAGCTTGTAGGCACGAATCTTGTCCATAAGACCTATGCCCCTTCCCTCTTGGTTCAGATATACCACTACACCTTTACCTGCTTTTTCAATCATCTGCATGGCCTGGTGCAATTGTTCTCCGCAGTCGCAGCGACGTGATGCAAAGATGTCCCCCGTCATACAAGATGAATGTACCCTTACCAACACAGGTTCATCTGGCTCCCAAGTACCCTTGAACAATGCCACATGTTCCAGACCGTTTGACTTCTGCTTAAAAGGAATAAGTTTAAAATTACCATATAAGGTAGGCATGTTCACCTCCACACCTCGCTCCACCATTGATTCTTCTTTAAGTCGGTAAGCAATGAGGTCTTGTATAGTAATAAGTTTCAGATTATATTGGTCAGCAAAACGACGCAATTCGGGCAATCGTGCCATCGTGCCATCGTCGCTCATGATTTCCATTAAAGCACCGGCGGGATAAAGCCCCGCCAATCGAGCCAAGTCTATTGTTGCTTCAGTATGCCCAGCTCGCCTTAGCACACCCTTGTCCTGTGCGTATAGTGGATTAATATGTCCTGGACGTCCAAAGTCCTCAGGTTTGGATGCCGGATCAGCTAAAGCAAGAATAGTTGCTGCACGGTCAGCAGCCGACACACCGGTAGTACAACCTTCCAATTTATCTATGGTAACTGTGAATGGAGTACCCAACATTGAGGTGTTGTTTGTTACTTGATGAGGCAAGTTTAGCTCTTCGCATCTAGAAATTGTAATAGGAGCACAAAGCACACCACGAGCATGCTTAAGCATGAAGTTCACTTTCTCAGGAGTTATTTTTTCAGCTGCTATTACCAAGTCACCTTCATTCTCGCGGTCTTCATCATCCACCACTACCACAAAGTTACCGTTCTTGATCTCTTGCAGTGCATCTTCAATTGTATCCAGTCTTACCTTATCCATAATATCTCTCAGTTATCAGTTAGTATTCTTGTATTAATAATCGTTATTACCTCTTGGTTAGTCTGTGCCACACGTCCCAAGTCTTTTGCCAGCCTTACCCTAAATGCCCAACTGCGGAAGTACAGAATCAGCCCCACAGGAAATATCACACCGCACGCCAAGTTCAGCCATTTATTCTTGAAAGGTCTGAGATGAACATGAGGCGAAATCACAGGATAATTGTTCAATGCCTGCAGCAAGTAGTTATCCCGCGAATTGGCCATATCGGTTATCATCGTCTCCATCAAATCGTTGATGAAGTCCATCTCATTATCCTGTTGTCCTCCCTTCCAAAACTTTATATAGTTAGCTGGTCGTTTTAAGTCGTGTCTTTCGGCATATGCAAGACATCGTTCACTCAAGTTCTGAAGAGCTTCTGGCAAGGTTTGATAGTCTGGATCCAGAATAATCACCTCTTTTCGAGTAATGTTTCGCTCATTGCGCATGCCAAACAATCGTTTAAAGAACTCTATATAAGTTTCAATATTTAAAGCCACTGAATCATTGTTCGACTTATAAGTGAGATAAGCACCCACAGGTGCCAATATAACAGTACTCAGCCACATACCTTCCCAAGCCAGCCAATTGCCATCGCGAGCCAACTTATAGCCAGTGTTGTTTATTATATAATAGAAGATGAATATCAGCACCGAAATCACCACAGGCATTCCCAATCCACCCTTACGGATTATGCCTCCCAACGGAGCGCCAATAAAGAAGAATACCAAACATGCTAGCGATAAGGTGATTTTTTCATGCCATGCAGTCATATGTCGCCGCATACTATAACCCGTCTGGCTAATGTTTAATGTTTTCATATTCCAGTCTGACAGCACGCTGTTAGCACTTGTCAACATGCTGTTCAACTGACGCTGTCTTTCAGTGGGTGACATTGCGTTCAAGATGCTATCAACACTAAAGTTCATGACATCAGCCTCACGAACCTTTGCTGAATCTTTTGCGTGTATTTCTTGATGTATGCGGAAAGTTGTCTTCATGTTGTTCTTGTAGTTGACAGCCCCCAAGCTATCCACAAGTACTGCCATCGAGTCAATGCCGGCCTGAAGCATAGCCATATTTTTGCTGTTCGACTGATTAGTCATGAATCCCTCATCAACCATATTGAAGTTGGCATTAAAGTCTATTAGTGCATACTTCACACTGAATGACTCACGCCTATATGGGACATTCTGTTGCTTCATGTTCTGGGATTGCAGATTTTCAAACTGCTCACCACTATAAAGCCGGAGATACAAATGCTGCTTATCTTGTGTCATCTCCAGTTTGCCAGAATCAGCACGTATAATCTGTGCATTGTCAAAACCATTGGCAAAGTTATATATCATCACGTTATACAACATACCAGTATTACGGTCCTTACGTTCCACATATAGATTATAGCCATCTATTTGGTCATAAAATGTCTTTTCTGGGATATCTAATTCTGGCGACTTCTGCCTCATGGATATCAGCAGAGTCCACAGCTTTGTTTGCGCCTTGGGGCCAATAACATTTTGAAAATAGAATGACAATCCGCATACTAACACCAGCATAACGATCAGAGGCCTCATAATTTGTAACAGCGATATGCCAGCGGCTTTCATAGCTATCAACTCGAAACGTTCACCAAAGTTACCGAATGTAATCAGTGATGCCAACAGGACAGCCAACGGCAACGAAGCTGGTACCAGCGTCAGCGAGGCATAAAAGAAGAACTGTGCTAGCACATCTATTGTCAACCCTTTACCAACCAAATCGTCAACATACCTCCAAAGGAACTGCATCTCAAAAATGAAGAGACAGATGAAGAAAGTGCCTGCAAAAAGCAGACTAAAACTCTTCAGAATAAATATGTCTAACTTCTTTATACTTGGCATAATTGCTGTACAAATGCATTCTCCGTCCACAAAGGTAGTACAAAAAACGCTAGCAGATGAATTTTTTATTCAAAAAATAACGAGAAAGTTTTGTCGCTTTAAAGAAAAGCTATATCTTTGCACCCGCAATCAGACCTCATGTCTGGCTGATGGCGGGATAGCTCAGCTGGTTAGAGTGCATGATTCATAATCATGAGGTCGCCGGTTCAATCCCGGCTCCCGCTACCAGATAAAGCACTTGTGATGTTCACAGGTGCTTTTTTTATTTGTACTATCCTATAAGAGGCAAAAAAAGAGGATGCCTCTTAAGCATCCTCCCATCATTTTGACAGATAAAAGAGTTATGAATGAATTAATTTCAATATTCATATTGACGTATGAATAATACTCTCCATCAAAATCTGTGCAAATATAAATTAAGTCTTTTATGCTGCAAATATTTACTTGTCTTTTTTCAGAAAAAAGTAAAAAAAGTTATTATCTAACCTTATCACAGGCATTCACTCCATTCATAAACGCCTTAAAAGTATGATTATTTCTATTTCTCACTCCATAAAAGAACTATGCTATGAGTAGACGAAGTATCAACTATAAGTCACCCCAGTATCTACTATGGGCTGTTCCAGTATCTGCTAAGGGTTGTTCCAATATCTGCTATGAGTTGTTCCAATATCTGCTATGGGGGTAAAGGAAATACTGCGATGGGTGATGGGAGGCTTCACGTCACCCCATAGGAAATACTACGACGATCCATAGGAAGTATTTCTTATAGCCCATAACAAATACTGCAGTAACCCATGGTCTGCATTACGTTAACCTATGAGTTACGGGCCGTTAACCTATGAGTTATGTTGCCTTAATATATGGGTACCCTTATAGACAGAAAAGCAGCAAAAAAAGCTCCCTTTTGGGGAGCTTTTCCTATAAAGGATTTACAATAATTACGGCAATTCTTTTATCTTGATATTCTTATAAAACACCTCATGACCGTGGTCTTGCAGCAGGATAGGCCCATCAATAAAATTGCCAAAGTTGGGCCAGTCCTTATACTTACTGTAGGCTACGAGAGCATTCCACATCTGGTTGTTGCGTTCATACTCCAAGAGTTTGGTGCCATTGAGCCAATGCTCAACGTGATTGCCTTGTACGATAACAACAGCCGTATTAAACTCGTCTTTGTAAAAAGGCTTATCTTCAGACACAGGGATAAGATCATAAAGAGCACCGAGTTTGCGGTTGCCTTTGACTCCTAATTTAGCATCGGGATGCAACTCATCGTCCAGAATTTGAAACTCACAACCGATGGCAGAGCCAGCACCCTGATTTAGGTCTGTATTGACAAAATATTTAATACCACTATTGGCGCCTGGGGTAATCTTAAAATCCACCTTGAGGATGAAATTGCGATAGTTGTGGGTAGTAACAATATCACCACCATTGGCTGACTCTTGCCCGTTACCTGGCAGTACACGCAGGATGCCATTGGCAACCTCCCAGCCTCCTTTAGGGAAGGTCTGGGCCTTGGCACTGCGCCAACCCGTTGTAGTCTGTCCATCAAACAGCAACTGCCATCCGTCACGTATCTCTTCTTTGGTAAGTTTATTGTCTCCTGCTTCGGCCTTAACTTGCGCATGCAGTGAAAGAGTGGTACCCAATAATAATACAAAAAGATATAGTTTTTTCATAAGTCTTCTTTTTAAAGATTATAAAAATATTCCCAACCTTTACGTGGCAACGAGCCTGCTAGCATGGCATTGGCGAACTGGTTGTTGGTAAACTGTTTCAGACGCGTATCGAAATAGAGGTCAGCATTTAGGCGCTGTGCAATGACACCGAGGCAGAACACTTGACTCAGCACACCGTTGATTTCGAACGGTGAGCGGGTTTTCTCCTCACCACGGATGGCACGCAGGAAATTAACGTAATGGTTTGAGGGACTCTCAGGCACCTGAGGCAAGAGACCTTCCATCTCCTTGGCACGTTTCTCAGGGATGATAGAGAGGGTGCTGCCATGGCTACCCCCCTTAAAGATAAGGTCTTTGGTATAGATTATTTTCCCAGGGTTGAGGTCGCTGTCGCGTATCTCTCCTTGACCTGAAGGCGGTATGTTGGCAGCCAGTTCAGACTTGCCAAAGCCTTCTGGTAATGGTGGGAGATTGTCCAATCCATCGTACCATGTTACATCTACAGGCGGCATGTTGCCACGGGCAGCAAAGCGGAACAAAATGGTAGAAGAATAAGGATAGAAATAGTCGTTATGGCCCTTAGCGCGAACCATCTTAATCTGATAGGGCAATCCTAAGTCGAGAAACTCATGCACGGTATCAAGGATGTGCGCACCCCAGTCACCCAAGGCTCCCATTCCGAAATCATACCAGCAACGCCAGTTGCCCTGATGGAACTTCTCACTATAATCGTGATAAGGCACAGCACAGAGCCAGGTGTCCCAATCCATAGTCTTGGGCATAGGATCAGCATTGGGAAAGCGGCTGATGTTGCTGTCCCATTGGTGCCAACGACGCACATTATTCATATGTCCCACCACTGACGTTACATCTTTGATGATTCCGGCTTCCTGCCAAGCCTTGAATTGGAAATAGTTGGCCTCTGAGTGTCCTTGATTACCCACCTGTGTCACCAAGTGGGGATTCTTGCGTGCCATTTGCATCATCAGCTCCGCCTCAATGAAAGTACGGCTCATCGGCTTTTCCACATAAACATGCTTGCCCTCTGACAGAGCTAACATGGCAATGGGGAAGTGGGAATGGTCAGGGGTGGCAATACACACCGCCTCAAACTCATTGCCAGCCTTCTCAAACATCTCACGAAAATCTTTGAAGCGTTTAGCAGTAGGGTACATGTTCATTACCTTCTCGGTCTGCTTGTTACCCATATCCACATCACAGAGTGCCACAACTTCTACCATGCCGGTCTTGGCAAACTCATCGATGTCTTGCTCACCACGGTTACCTATACCTACATAAGCAATCTTTACTTTGTCGAATTTCGGTTGTTGAATACTCTTGTTCTTTGCCAGAATATTTATGCCATTGAAAGCCAACCCTGCAGAAAACAGGGATGCAGTTTTAAGGAAATCACGTCTTGAAGCCATAATTGTAATAGATTATAAAGGTTAATTTCTTTGCGAATATACGCATTATTCTGAATAAACAAAAGAAAAAATTAGAATAGTTGATAATAGGCTACTATTCAGAACTGGAAATAGATGAAAGGTTGGATTTCTGCACTTTTCATCTGTATGACAAGATAGATTACTGCTACCATAAGCAGAGCCTTGCCTACCAATGGCAGCCAAGTTACGAAACGCACACAACCTTGCTCCCAACTATCTGGAACAAGGTGCAGCACATAACCAAGCGACATCAGTATAAAAACGGTTTTGTAGCCTGCAAACAATTGCGGCAGGACCTGAGGTGAGAAATGATGTACTATCTGGTTGAGCATATCAATACTAGAAACAAAGTCGTGATGACGGAAGAATATCCAGCAGAAGCAAACAAAATGGAAGGTGACAACCGTGGCCATGAAACGACGTATGCCTTGGCTCTGGTAAGTACTTGTATGCCCTATCAAAGTGCGGTATGCTTTATGGAATGCCAATGCTACACCATGCAGCAGTCCCCAAAAAATAAAGATCCAAGCAGCGCCATGCCACAAACCACCTAGAAACATGGTAATGATGAGATTGAGGTACTGGCGCACCTTGCCTTTGCGGTTTCCTCCTAAGGAGATGTAAAGATAGTCGCGCAACCAAGAAGACAACGAGATGTGCCAGCGATGCCAGAAGTCGGTAACAGAAACCGACTTGTAAGGAGAGTTAAAGTTTATATTGAAATGAAAGCCCAACAATAAGGCAATACCTATCGCCATATCACTATAGCCTGAGAAGTCGCAGTATATCTGCAAAGTATAGCCATAAACAGCCATGAGATTCTCCACACCAGAATATAGCAAAGGGCTGTCAAACACGCGATCAACGAAGTTGATGCTTATATAATCGGAGATAATTGTTTTCTTAAATAGTCCTGCCATAATGAGAAACAATGCTCGTCCCAACATCTCATCACTCACAAATAAAGGCTTGCGTATCTGTGGGATAAAATCTTTAGCCCTAACAATAGGGCCAGCTACTAACTGGGGGAAAAATGAGACATAAAAAGCATAATCGAGCAGGTTGCCCAACGGTTTTATCTCCCGTCGATAAACGTCTATAGTATAGCTTAGCGACTGGAAAGTAAAGAACGAAATACCTACGGGCAAGAATATGTCAAGAGGTTCAAAATGTCCACCTGAAAATGAGGCTATCACTTGCCCAAAGAAATTAGTGTATTTGAAATAACATAACAGCCCCAAATCAATAACAAGACTTAGTGCCACGAGACACTTTCGTCCCCTCCCACTCTTAGTCCTGTCCATGAACAGGGCAATAAGGAAATCACTAACTGTAACAATGGCTAAGAGGAAAAAGTATATGCCACTACTCTTGTAATAAAAATAGTACGAGAAGAGTAGTACGAACAATAGGCGTGCCGTATCTTTATGGCGTAGTAAAGCATAGACAAGGTAGAAGCCTGTAAAGAGCCACAAGAACAAGCCACTGCTAAAGAGTAAAGGTTCTGCAGTGTGATAGATAAGTATATCTTTAACGGAATCCCACATAGTCATTATAAGCTTTTACAATGGCATGATAAAGCAACTGCCCTTGGAAGACATAACCTTCAACAGTATAATGTACATGGTCAGGGCGCATCATCTTTGCACTTTGCCAGTTCAGGCAAGCCCTACGACCTCCGCCCATGATAGTAAACAAATCCCAAACAGCAATACCATTGTCGTGTGCAAAACGATGAATGGTCTGCACGGCAATCGCTGTACGAGGATTGAGCGAATAAGCTCTACGGCGTCCTTGATAGGAGCCTGGAGGTGTAGTCATGAGGATAGGTACACCAGGCAGAGCAGTCCGCAGCATTCGTACAAATGTTTCCATCTGTTGGTAATGACGCAATGCATTATAGCCACGGTTATGGCTCTCGTTGGTTCCGAATGACAAAATGAGCAAATCAGGGTCTTCTGCCTGTATATCACGTATCCGCTCAGGTGTAGAAAAAGTTTCGCATGTAGCTCCATTGATACCCATGTCGGAATAAGTTAGACGCCCAATAGCCAATTGCAACGAGTCACCTGTTGTGCGAGGTAAGATATGTCCACGAATATGGCTGTCGCCCACATGTAACACACGCAGTATATCGTTCGAACTCTTGCGCCTTATCTGTTTGACTTTCTCCCAAAAAGGGGCGAGAACTCCTAAAGTATCAATTATTTGATTCTCCCTAGTCTGCTGGAATGAGCGAGGTATTGTAGGCACAAGTGGAAGAGGCAAGGTATCTTGTATTTCACTAATGAGAGCCAACGAGTCAACGGTTTCAATACTTCGGTCAATAGAAGCGACTACAGGAAGGGCATCTTGTGCAGTGGTTGACAAGGAGCTACAAAGCAACACGAACAACGCAGCGAATTTAGTCAGCGTTTTCATAAGCACGCCTCCTGTCGTATTGTTCTTTGCCATACACCAATGCGTCGAACAACAAGCCTGCTAAGTATTTGCCACCTCGGCCATTGATGTGAGTATAATCATAGTTAGCCATAGAAGGCCTTGCATCCACTAATTTCTTCATGCTTTCGTTACCCCCCATCGCCTCAAACATATTCCAAAAAGCCACACGTTCATCGGCTGCTAGTTGTTGTTGATAACGCACCAGATTACGAATACCAGGCATAGTACGTATCTCGCCTTCATCGGTCTTGTAGTCACGGTCGGCAACACTCACAACAAGAATACCTGCTTCTGGGTAATACTCCTTGAGATGTTCAATGGTTGTCTGCATACCACGTATGTAATTATCGTAGTTACTACCTCTTTGAGTTGCAACATTCAAACCATATTGCAGGATAACTAGATCATATGGCCGAAGCTGATAGAAACGTCGCAACATCTTTGCTGGAATAGAACGCACATTCAAGCCAGAGGCACCTCGCATAGAGAAATTGTCAAGCGCAATTCCTGATGCATCATCCATTGCTACCCCATAGAACAAAGCAGATGAGTCTGCATCTTGTACTGAAAATGTTACACTGCCAATCTTACCATCTACCTCGAATGTTTGTAAGTTATCTCCAGAGAACTGTTTGCTGAGCACCCCCCTACCATTGACGGCAGCAGAAATGGTAGCAGATTCATTGGGGATAAAGAAAAAAGAAGCCCTGGAAAAGGTGTCCAAACGGGAGTAATATTTGTTCTGGCCTCGAAAGCGAACACTAGCATTGGATTCGGCCTTGAAATAATGGTTGGAGACATCTTGCAATGCCCTATTGAAATAGATGCTATCCATAATGGAATGACGTTGCCAACCAGAAGCAGTCTGGAAAACCGATTGTCTGAAGCCTGACGAGATTGTAGTAATGGGCGTATAGCCTATTCCATGGCCTCCATATTTGTCTTGCAACATACTTCGTAAATCTGATGTAAGGATATCACCTTCAACAAAAGAATCGCCATAATAAGCAATTCTTACCAAGCGTGAGCCCGTAGCGAGTTCATCGAGAGCCCGATAAAAAGCCTGCATCCCCCGTTGTGAATCATCACTATAATCTTCTATACATGTATAGCCAGTGCGACATGTATCTACGAAAACAGGTTTAGGAGGTGGAGGGAGCAAAAGAGCTGAATCAGCTTCAAGGTCATCTGATGAAGATCCCTTTGAATATAAATCGGAAAACAGATTTACTGTACGTAAGGGATGACCGAAAAGGAAAAGCTGTGGGAACATGCCCAACAGTAGCAAGCCTCCCATCACTAACAGCAGCAGAATGCTAATATGATGAATGCGATTTTTCAACGCAATTGCTCCAGATACTTACCAATGACATCAGCCCTTTCACTATCCTCTTGAGAGAATTGCTCCAACAACGAAGGTTGAGATGCCAGTAGTTGGCTCATCATCTCCTTGCCTACGAACTCGGCCTCACCTGTAGCTGCATTTATAACATAGTACACCTTATCATCTAAGTTACTAGCATTAATTGCATCACCTATCGAGCCACCTAATTTTGAACCCTCTTTAGGCAACAATGTACTGGATGCTATCTGACCTAGTGGTTGAGCCTGAAAATAAATTTTGCCCTTAATAAGTTGACCCAAAGCATACCAATTACCAAAACGGTAATTCTTATACTTCAAGTGTTTGCAGTTTATATACAAAGTATCACTCAAGCGAACAGCATAAGCCCTTTTCTTAAGGTACTTGGTCAATTCTTTATTACCCTCTGAATAAATTTCGTAATCAGCACCAGGAGAGAAATAAATCTGATTTTTACTACGCTTAGTTTTATTAAGGGTAGTCACCACATCGCCTCCATCACTGAGAAGGTCTGCTAAATTGGTAAACATCTTATCTTGAGCCAATGTAGAAATTGCCCAAAACAACATAACAAACAAATATATTACCTTCTTCATATCTCAACTTAAATTTCGGGGTAAAATTAATTGATTATCTTCATACAAGCAAGAATGTTGTGCATAAAAAACAAAAAAAAGTCGCCTTATCACTAAGGCGACTTCCAATATAGTTAGAAATAGTTGGTTTACTCAGCTTTTTTTTCTTCTGCCGCAACCTCTTCAGCCTTCGGAGCCTCAACAACAGCCTCAGTAGCTTCAGCAACTGCCTTCTTAGAACGGCGGCGAGTACGAGTTGACTTCTTTACTGTGTCTTTAGCCATATTCTCATCGTAGTCTACGAGTTCAATGAAGCACATAGCTGCATTGTCACCCAAACGATGACCTGTCTTGATAATACGAGTATATCCTCCCGGACGATCTGCAATCTTGACAGAAATTTCCTTGAACAACTCGGTTACAGCAAACTTGTCTTGTAGATAACTAAACACAACTCGGCGTGAGTTAGTGGTATCATTCTTAGACTTTGTAATCAGAGGCTCAACATATTTTTTCAATGCTTTAGCCTTCTCAACGGTCGTAGTGATTCTTTTGTGCTTTATCAAAGAGATAGCCATGTTTGCCAACATAGCAGCTCTATGAGAGGCAGTACGACCTAAATGGTTTATTTTCTTATTATGTCTCATTTTTATTCTTTATCTAATTTATACTTAGAAATATCCATTCCAAACGACAGATTCAGACTCGCGAGCAAATCATCAAGCTCAGTGAGCGATTTCTTTCCGAAGTTTCTGAACTTCAGCAAGTCGGTCTTATTGTATTGTACCAGATCGCCGAGCGTCTCAACATCAGCAGCCTTCAAGCAATTAAGGGCACGCACAGAGAGATCCATATCAACAAGCTTAGTCTTCAACAACTGACGCATATGCAGAACTTCTTCATCAAATTCCTCATTGCTATCAGCATCAGATGGCTCCAATGTAATCTTTTCGTCAGAGAACAACATGAAGTGATAGATAAGGATCTTAGCAGCTTCTTTCAAAGCATCCTTCGGGTGTATGGAACCATCAGTCTCGATCTCAAGTGTCAACTTGTCAAAGTCAGTCTTCTGCTCAACGCGGAAGGGATCGACAGTATACTTGACATTGCGGATAGGGGTGTAAATCGAATCGATAGCAATCACATTAACGTCATTGCAGTAGATCTGGTTCTCCTCTGCGGGAACATATCCACGGCCTTTGTTAATGGTCAGCTCCATCTGCATCGTAGCCTTAGCCTCTAAATGACAAATAACTAATTCGGGATTTAACACTTCAAATCCAGACAAATACTTGCCGATGTCACCTGCCTTAAAAACAGCAGAATTCTCAATAGAAATCTTTACTTTTTCAGTTTCATATTCTTCAACTACTTGCTTAAATCTCACCTGCTTCAGGTTTAGAATAATGTTAGTAACATCTTCTCTAACACCTGGAACGCTTGAGAATTCATGCTCAACTCCATCAATCTTGACGGTAGTGATAGCAAAGCCCTCTAATGAAGAAAGCAGTATACGGCGCAGGGCATTACCAATAGTGATACCAAAGCCAGGTTCCAAAGGACGGAATTCAAACTTTCCGTGCTTGGCATCTGCTTCCAACATCAGAACTTTTTCAGGTTTTTGAAATGCTAATATCGACATGAAATAATTATTATTTAGAATACAACTCTACGATCAACTGTTCCTTAATATTCTCAGGGATGTCTGCTCTTTCGGGCACATGCAACATCTTGCCTGTCTTTGTAGCCTCGTCCCACTCGAACCAAGGATATTTACTGTGATTGAAACCTGCCAATGAGTCAGCAATTACCTCGAGAGACTTAGAGCGTTCGCGAACACCTACCAATTGACCTGGCTTCACCTGATATGAAGGAATACCTACAACCTCACCGTCAACAACGATATGACGATGACTAACAAGCTGACGAGCAGCATCACGGGTACGTGCGATACCCAGACGATACACTACATTGTCAAGGCGACACTCCAACATCTGCAAAAGGATCTCACCTGTAATACCCTTCTTCTTGGCTGCTTTCTCAAACATGTTACGGAACTGTCTTTCCAGCACACCATAAGTGTATTTTGCTTTCTGTTTCTCGCGTAACTGAATACCGTATTCAGAAGTCTTCTTGCGTGAAGCACCATGCTGTCCAGGAGGGTTTGTCCTCTTTGCAAGAACTTTATCAGGGCCGTAAATAGGCTCTCCAAACTTACGAGCGATTCTAGTTTTTGGTCCAGTATATCTAGCCATTTTATCTCAATTTTAGTTCAAATCAATAATCAATTATACTCTACGTCTCTTAGGAGGACGGCAACCATTATGTGGTAATGGAGTTACATCTATGATTTCTGTAACCTCAATTCCAGCGCCGTGAATAGTACGAATAGCAGACTCACGACCGTTACCTGGGCCCTTTACATATGCCTTTACCTTTCTCAAACCGAGGTCATAAGCAACCTTTGCACAATCCTGAGCTGCCATTTGAGCTGCGTAAGGAGTGTTCTTCTTAGAACCTCTAAATCCCATCTTACCTGCAGAAGACCATGAGATAATCTGACCCTCGCTATTAGCCAATGAGACGATAATGTTGTTGAACGAAGAGTGAACATGCAACTGACCCATTGCATCAACCTTCACAACTTTCTTTTTTGCTACAACTTGTTTTTTTGCCATATCAAATTAATTATTTAGTAGCCTTTTTCTTGTTAGCAACTGTCTTCTTTCTACCCTTACGTGTACGAGCATTGTTCTTTGTGCTCTGACCACGAACAGGAAGACCCAAACGGTGACGAACACCACGATAGCAACCGATATCCATCAGACGCTTGATGTTCATTTGTACTTCAGAGCGAAGATCACCTTCCACTTTGTAGTTTGCAGCTATGATTTCACGAATCTTAGCAGCCTGATCATCAGTCCAGTCTTTTACCTTCAGGTCTTTGTCAACACCTGCAGCTTCCAAGATTTTTGCTGAACTACTGCGACCTATTCCAAAAATATAGGTCAACGCTATTTCACCTCTCTTATTCTGAGGCAAATCTACACCAACTATTCTTATAGCCATATACTTAATTATTTCTTTGCAAAAATAATAATATTATCCTTGACGCTGTTTATACTTAGGATTCTTCTTATTAATTACATAAAGAACGCCACGACGACGCACAATTTTACAGTCTGGCGTACGCTTCTTTAAGGATACTCTAACTTTCATATCTTTTTATTTATATCTAAATGAAATTCTACCTTTTGACAAATCATAAGGAGACATCTCAACCCTCACCTTATCACCTGGCAATATTTTAATATAGTGCATACGCATCTTGCCTGAGATATGAGCGGTTATTTCATGCCCATTAGTCAATTCTACGCGAAACATTGCATTAGACAATGCTTCAACAATTACTCCATCCTGTTCTATCGCTGACTGTTTTGCCATAAATCACAGAGTTTAGTAAGCTGCAATGCCAGCACTACGACCTTTGATACGACCGGACTTGAGCAAGCCATCATAGTGCCTCATCAGCAAATGGCTCTCAATCTGCTGCAACGTATCAAGTACCACACCCACGGTAATCAGCAATGACGTTCCTCCAAAGAAGTGAGCAAACTCATTCTGCACTCCAAACAGGCCAGCAAAAGCAGGCATGATAGCTATGAAGGTAAGGAAGAGAGCACCTGGCAAAGTAATGCGTGACATGATATCATCGATATAGTCAGCAGTCTTCTTACCTGGTTTAACGCCAGGTATAAATCCATTATTTCTCTTCATATCTTCTGCCATCTGGGTGGGGTTAATCGTAATTGCAGTATAGAAGTATGTAAACAATATGTTCAAGATCGCGAAGATAAAATTGTACCAGAAGCTAGTAGAGTCAGTTAACGAACGCAAGAAACTGCTTGAGTTATTCAGGTCAGTAAAACCAATCAATGAGATTGGGATGAACATAATGGCCTGAGCAAAGATAATAGGCATCACATTGGCAGCATTAACCTTCAAAGGAATATACTGACGCGCACCTCCTACCTGCTTGTTTCCAACTACTTTCTTTGCATACTGTACAGGAACTTTTCTTACACCTTGAACCAAAAGAATTGCCAAGGCTGTCACTATCAGCAGAATGACAATCTCAATCAAGAACATAACCAAACCACCGGTCTTGTCAGTAATACGAGAAACAACTTCCTGGAAGAAAGCCTGAGGCAAACGAGCTATGATACCAATCAAGATGATGAATGAGATACCATTACCCACACCCTTATCAGTGATTCTCTCACCCAGCCAAAGGATAAACATACTACCGGCAGCCAAGATGATGGTTGAAGTAAACATAAACAGAGTCCAATCTAATGAAGCATTTAAGGATGGACCAGCCTGATATTTCAAGTTGAGCAGATAAGAAGGTCCTTGAATCAGCAAAATAAAGATAGTCAAATATCTCGTATACTGATTCATCTTTCTTCTACCACTCTCACCCTCGCGTTGCAGTTTTTGGAAATAAGGAACTGCGATACCCAACAACTGGATAACAATAGAGGCTGAGATGTAGGGCATAATTCCTAATGCGAAAATAGATGCATTAGAAAAAGCTCCACCGGAAAACATGTTTAATAAGGCTAAAAGGCCCTCACTTGTTTGTTCACGCAACTGTGTAAGCATTGAAGGATTAATACCTGGCAATACTACATAAGAACCGAAACGGTATATTGCTACAAACAATACGGTGATGAGGATCCTTTGTCTCAGATCCTCGATCTTCCATATATTCTTTAATGTTTCAATAGCTTTTCTCATCGAATCAGAGTTTTACTACCTTGCCACCAGCAGCCTCGATAGCAGCCTCAGCAGACTTTGAAAAAGCATGAGCTGCTACTTCGACCTTAGCGGTCAGGGTTCCTTTACCTAATACTTTTACCAACTGCTTTGAAGAAACAAATCCTGCGTTCACCAATTCATTGATACCAACAGTCTGCAAATTCTTCGTTTCAGCAAGCGCTTGAATTGTATCCAGGTTGATAGCTTTATATTCTACACGATTAATGTTCTTAAAGCCAAACTTTGGTACACGGCGCTGAAGAGGCATCTGACCACCTTCAAAACCGATTTTCTTCTTATAGCCTGATCTTGACTTAGCACCCTTGGTACCTCTTGTTGAAGTGCCACCTAAACCAGATCCTGGGCCACGACCGATTCTCTTTCTTGAAGAAGTAGATCCTGCAGCAGGTTTCAAATTACTTAAATCCATATTGTAATTCTTTTTATATTCTACAACTAATTACTTAACAATGGTAACCAAGTGCTTCACTTTTTCTACCATACCACGGATTGAAGGATTATCTTCGTGCTCAACAGTATGATTCAGCTTGTGCAGACCCAGTGAATCAAGGATTCTTTTCTGGTTCTTAGGAGCACCGATTCTACTCTTAGTCTGTTTAATCTTAATTGTTGACATGTTATCCTCCTTTATCCTTTAAATACTTTTTCCATACTTACGCCTCTATTCTGAGCCACCATATAAGCATCACGCATCTCGCTCAGCGCCTTGATGGTTGCCTTTACCAAGTTGTGAGGGTTAGAAGAGCCCTTTGACTTAGCCAGCACGTCGGTAATACCTACGCTCTCCAAGACAGCACGCATAGCACCACCAGCCACGACACCAGTACCCTGAGATGCAGGCTTGATGAATACCTCGGCACCACCAAACTTAGCTATTTGCTCATGAGGAACGGTTCCCTTATAAACTGGAACTTTTACCAAGTTCTTCTTTGCAGACTCAACACCCTTAGCAATTGCTGTGGTTACTTCGCTGGCCTTACCTAAGCCATAGCCGATAACACCATCTTCATTACCAACTACCACAATGGCAGCGAAAGTGAAGGTTCTACCACCCTTAGTAACCTTGGTTACACGATTAATTGCAACCAATCTATCTTTCAGTTCTGTATCGCTAGAAACTTTTACTCTATTTAATTCTGCCATAATGATTAAAATTTAAGTCCACCGTTACGTGCAGCATCTGCCACTTCTTTAACTCTACCATGATATAAGTAACCATTACGGTCGAAAACAACAGTCGTAATGCCAGCTTCTTGAGCCTTCTTAGCAATCAGATCACCTACCTTGGCAGCCTGTTCTTTCTTTGGCATTTTTTCTGTCATACCAAGAGATGAAGCTGCAGCCAGTGTCTTACCAGTTAAATCGTCAATCAACTGCACATAGATCTGCTTATTGCTTCTGAATACGGACATACGTGGTCTTTCAGCTGTGCCAGAGACCTTATTGCGTACTCTATATTTAATCTTAATTCGTCTTTCTATCTTTGCTGTCATGATATATACAATTTAAATGTTATTTCGCACCAGCAGCCTTACCAGACTTCCTGCGAATGATTTCACCAACAAACTTAATGCCTTTTCCTTTGTAAGGTTCAGGCTTACGGAAAGAACGAATCTTAGCGCAAATCTGACCAAGGAGCTGCTTGTCACATGACTCTAACAAAATCAGAGGATTTTTGTTTCTTTCTGATTTCGTCTCCACCTTTACCTCTGGAGGTAACTGAATGAAGATTGGGTGAGTATAGCCCAAAGCCAACTCAATGATGTTGCCCTGGTTAGAAACACGATAACCAACACCTACCAGCTCAAGTTCTTTCTTATAGCCTTCGGATACACCAATCACCATGTTGTTTACCAATGCACGATACAGACCATGGAATGCATGGCGCTGCTTTGGATCGTCCTGCATGGTTTCTTCATTTTCTACGAATGAAATATGGCCATCTTCGATGGCAACCTTGATAGCAGGATTAACATACTGGCTCAATTCGCCCTTTGGTCCCTTTACGGTAACTACATCATCCTTGAAGCTAACTGTAACTCCAGCAGGAATGCTAATGGGTAATTTTCCTATTCTAGACATGCTAAATCCTCCTATTAATAAATGTAACACAACACTTCGCCACCAATCTTCAGCTCAGCAGCTTCTTTGTCTGTCATCACACCTTTAGATGTTGATAGAATAGCAATACCCAAGCCATTGATAACCCTTGGCATCTCTTTATAACCAGTGTACTTACGCAAACCAGGAGAAGACACACGGATGAGCTTCTTAATTGCGTTCACCTTATTCACTGGGTCATACTTCAGCGCTACCTTGATAGTGCCCTGAGGACCGTCTTCTACAAACTTATAATTAAGAATGTAGCCCTTGTCAAAAAGAATCTTAGTGATTTCTTTTTTCAAATTTGAGGCAGGAATCTCCACTACTCTGTGCTTAGCCTGAATAGCGTTTCTTAACCTCGTCAAATAATCTGCTATTGGATCAGTCATATATAAATAAATTAAATTAATCAGGACTACCCTGACAATATTTAAACATTACTCTTACCAGCTTGCCTTATGTACGCCAGGAATCAAACCGTTTGATGCCATCTCACGGAATGCAATTCTTGAAATGCCAAACTGACGGAGATAGCCTTTAGGACGACCACTCATCTTGCAGCGGTTGTGCAAGCGAATAGGATTGGCATTCTTTGGAATAGCCTGCAGTTTCTGAGCTGCTTCGTAAGCATCAGCAGGTTCACCTTTTCTTACGATTTCTTTCAGGGCTGCTCTCTTAGCGGCATATTTTGCTACAAGTTTCGCACGTTTTACTTCACGTGCCTTCATTGATTCTTTTGCCATAATATATCAGTCTTTATTAGCGTTCTTAAAAGGTAAACCAAATTCCTTCAACAAAGCATATCCTTCCTCGTCGGTATTGGCTGAAGTTACAAACGTAATGTTCATACCCTTGATAGACTGCACGCTGTCAATATTGATTTCAGGGAAGATTATCTGCTCCTGAATACCCAGTGAATAGTTACCACGGCCATCCAGTTTGCTTTCAATGCCCTTGAAGTCACGAATACGAGGCAGAGCCACGCGAATCAACTTCTCAAGGAATTCATACATACGCTCACGACGTAAAGTTACCATTACACCGATAGGCATCTTCTTACGTAACTTGAAGTTAGCGATATCCTTTTTAGAGAGGGTTGCAACAGCCTTCTGGCCTGTGATGGCAGTCAGCTCGTTGATAGCATCATCAATAATCTTCTTATCAGCTACAGCGCCACCTAATCCCTGGTTTACCACGATCTTCTTCAACACAGGAATCTGCATGGTAGAAGTGTACTGGAACTTAGCTTTCAAAGCAGGAGCGATACGCTCAGTATATTCTTTCTTTAAACTTGCAGTATTACTCATCACTTAATCTCCTCACCTGATTTTTTAGCGTAACGAACTAATTTACCATTATCGCCCAATCTTCTACCAATACGAGTAGGCTTGCCAGTCTTAGGATCCAAAGGATTCAAATTTGAAATATGAATAGGAGCCTCTTTCTTTACAAAACCACCCTGAGGGTTCTTTGCATTAGGCTTGGTGCTCTTTTGAACCATGTTGATTCCCTCAACAATGGCACGGTTCTCCTTAACAAGAACCTTCAATACACGACCAGTCTTGCCTTTATCTTCACCGGCATTAACATAAACCTGATCGTTCTTTTTAATATGCAATTTACTCATTAGTGTAAAACTTTAAAATATTAAAGTACTTCAGGAGCTAGTGAGACTACTTTCATGTTAGTAGCACGAAGCTCGCGGGCTACAGGGCCGAAGATACGGCTACCGCGAAGTTCGCCTGCATTATTCAACAACACACAAGCATTATCGTCGAAGCGAATGTAAGAACCGTCAGCACGACGGATTTCTTTCTTAGTACGCACGATCAAAGCTTTTGACACTGCACCTTTTTTAATATCACTTGAAGGGATAACATTCTGAACGGCAACAACGATAACGTCACCAACAGAAGCATAACGGCGTCCAGTACTACCTAAGACGCGAATGCACAGAGCCTCACGAGCTCCACTGTTATCGCATACAGTAAGTTTGGTCTCTACTTGTATCATAATTACTTAGCTCTTTCAGTTATTTCTACTAATCTCCATCTCTTCAGCTTGCTCAGCGGACGAGTTTCCATGATACGTACGGTATCACCGATGTTGCACTCATTCTTTTCATCATGAGCGTAATACTTCTTCGTCTTGCTGACGAACTTGCCATACAAGGGGTGCTTCACTTTGAACTTAGAAGCCACAGTGATAGTCTTATCCATCTTATTGCTCAGGACAACCCCTGTTCTCACTTTTCTTAAATTTCTTGCTTCCATCAAGGCCATCAATTAATTGTTAAGTTCTCTTTCACGCAGGATTGTCAACATGCGTGCAATAGTCTTGCGTAATTTCTTGATCTGAGAAGGATCTTCCAGAGGAGAGATTGCATGATTCAACATCATCTGGTGCAACTTCACTTTCTCGGTCTCTACTCTTTCCTTCAGGTCAGCGGTAGTTAATTCTCTAATTTCTGCTATCTTCATATCTTTTACGCATTTTGATTCTGATAATCGTAATCACGCCTTACAACGAACTTCGTTGTGATTGGCAGTTTCTGAGCAGCCAGGCGTAATGCTTCCTTAGCTATATCAAAAGGAACACCCTCGGCCTCGATGATGATTCTACCTGGAGTAACTGGAGCAACCCATCCTGCTGGATCACCCTTACCTTTACCCATACGCACATCAGCAGGCTTACGAGTGATAGGCTTATCCGGGAATATACGAATCCAGATTTGACCTTGACGTTGCATATATCTTGTTACTGCAATACGAGCAGCTTCAATCTGCTGAGCGGTAATCCACTTACGCTCAAGTGCCTTAATACCGAAAGAACCGAATGCCAACGTGGTACCTCTATGAGCATCGCCCTTGCGGCCACGACCATCTTGCGGTCTTCTGTATTTAACTCTTTTTGGTTGTAACATAATTTCTAAACTTCAAAATTAGCGGTTATTCTTTTTTCTCTTAAAGTTTCTTCCGCCGTTGCCATTATTGCCACGACCGGAATCCTTTGGCTGAGTGAAGTTTGGTGCTAAATCACGCTTGCCATAAACCTCTCCTCTGCAAATCCACACTTTCACACCCTGGATACCGACCTTAGTCAGTGCCTCTGCCAAGCAGTAGTCAATGTCTGCACGGAAGGTGTGCAAAGGAGTTCTACCCTCCTTATACATTTCAGAGCGTGCCATTTCAGCACCATTCAAACGGCCTGAGATCTGAATCTTGATACCTTCAGCACCCATACGCATTGTATTGGCAATAGCCATCTTGATGGCACGACGGTAAGCGATCTTACCTTCCACCTGACGAGCTACATTGTTAGCTACGATAACAGCATCCAGCTCAGGACGGCGTACTTCAAAGATATTGATCTGGATCTCCTTGTCAGTGATCTTCTTCAACTCCTCTTTCAACTTATCAACTTCCTGACCACCTTTACCAATGATGATACCCGGGCGTGAAGTACATACAGTAATTGTAACAAGTTTCAGTGTACGTTCAATAACGATGCGTGATACGCTTGCCTTAGCCAAACGAGCATTCAGATACTTGCGAATCTTGCTATCTTCCACCAAACGGTCACCATAGTTCTTGCCACCGTACCAATTAGAATCCCATCCACGGATGATTCCCAAACGATTACTTATCGGATTAACTTTCTGTCCCATAAACCTTAATTTTGATCATCGTTATTAACCTTAGAACCTACGAAGAGCGTTACATGGTTAGAACGCTTACGGATTCTATATCCTCTACCCTGTGGTGCTGGTCTCATACGCTTGAGAGTCATACCACCATCAACAAAAATCTTGGTCACGAACAGTTCTCCGCTTTCAGCTTTACGCTCATTCTTCTGCTCCCAGTTTGCAATAGCAGAACGCAGCAGTTTCTCAACTTTAGCTGCAGGCTCCTTTGAAGAGAACTTCAGTACGCCAAGAGCTCTGTTCACCTCCATACCGCGAATCATGTCTGCTACCAGACGCATCTTACGTGGGGATGTAGGAACATTGTTCAGCTTGGCGAAATACATAGTCTTAAGGGCTTCTTTTCTCTTTTCAGCCGATATTTTCTTTCTTGCTCCCATTATTTAATATTACTTTTTATCTAATTTTACCTGTCTTTATTTCCTGTTACCAGAGTGACCCTTGAAGGTACGTGTTGGAGAGAATTCACCCAACTTGTGACCTACCATGTTCTCGGTAATGTAAACAGGAATGAATTTATTTCCGTTATGCACCGCAATGGTGTGACCAACGAAGTCAGGAGAAATCATTGATGCACGAGCCCATGTCTTGATAACGTCCTTCTTACCACCTTCATTCATGGCGAGAACTTTCTTCTCAAGTTTCACGTTGATATACGGACCTTTCTTTAATGAACGACTCATAATATATTCGATTTATTCAGATTACTTCTTTCTTCTCTCAATAATATACTTAGAAGACTGCTTCTTTGGAGCACGAGTCTTGAGACCCTTAGAGTACAAGCCCTTGCGAGATCTTGGGTGACCACCAGAAGCACGACCTTCGCCACCACCCATTGGGTGATCAACTGGGTTCATAACAACACCACGGTTGTGAGGACGACGTCCTAACCAGCGAGAGCGACCAGCTTTACCAGAGCTCTCCAGACCATGATCTGAATTACCAACGCTACCTACAGTAGCTTTACATGCGCTCAAGATCTTGCGCAATTCACCTGAAGGCAATTTGATTACACAGTAATCTCCCTCACGAGAGGTAAGCTGTGCAAAATTACCAGCAGAACGAACAAGCGCTGCACCCTGACCTGGACGCAACTCGATATTATGAATCACTGTACCTACAGGAATATTCTGCAAAGGAAGTGCATTACCTACTTCAGGAGCCACATCTGGACCTGACAACAGAGTAGCACCTACCTGCAGACCATCAGGAGCAATAATATAGCGTTTTTCACCATCTGCATAGAACAACAGTGCAATACGAGCTGAACGATTAGGATCGTACTCGATTGTCTTTACAACTGCTGGAATGCCATCTTTATTACGCTTGAAGTCAATATTACGAATCACCTTGGTATGACCACCACCAATATAACGCATGGTCATTTTACCAGTATTGTTACGACCGCCTGACTTCTTAACACCAAAGACAAGAGTTTTCTCTGGTACACGTGCAGTAATCTCTTCGAATGTACCAATAATTTTATGTCTTTGACCCGGTGTTGTGGGTTTAAATTTACGTACTGCCATTTTGTTTAAATATTGCTATAAAAATCTATAGTATCACCGTCTTTCAGTGTCACCACAGCTTTCTTGAAAGCATTGGTACGACCCTTCAAAAGACCACTGCGGGTATAGCGGCTCTTGCTCTTACCCTGATATTTCATTGTGTTCACATCAACAACCTTCACGTTGTAGAGTGCCTCAACTTCTTTCTTAATCTCCAATTTATTAGCATCAGGACGAACAATGAAACCGAAACGATTAGGCATCTTCTCGGTCATCGCTGTCATCTTCTCTGTTACCAATGGTTTAATAATAACTGCCATTCTTTAAGCCTCCTTTTTATCTAATAATTCGTCGATTGCGGAAAGCGCTTTTTCAGTAAACATAACTACTCCGGCATCCAATACTCGGTAGGTATTAACGCCAGAAACAGTCTGTACCTTGGCACGCTGCAAGTTACGAGCCGACAAATATACGTTTTTATTAGCTTCGGGTAATACTAACAGTAGCTTCTTGTCAGAAACTTTAAGATTATTTAACAAAGCTACGAATTCCTTAGTCTTAGGAGCTTCAAAAGAGAAGTCCTCAACTACCATCAAGCCACCATTCAAAGCTTTATAAGAAAGGGCTGACTTACGAGCCAACTGTTTTACTTTCTTATTCAACTTGAAAGAATAATCTCTTGGTGTAGGGCCAAACACACGGCCACCACCCACCATTACAGGAGAGTTGATATCACCATGACGTGCGCCGCCACCACCTTTCTGACGACCTAATTTACGAGTAGAGCCACTGATTTCGCTTCTTTCTTTTGACTTAGCGGTTCCCTGACGCTGGTTAGCCAAAAACTGCTTTACGTCCAGATAGATTGCATGGTCATTGGGCTCAATTCCAAAGATAGATTCGTTTAACGTAATCTTTCTTCCGGTGTCTTCACCTTTAATATTGTAAACGCTAACTTCCATTATTTCTCAATTAAAACGATTGAATTTTTGCAACCAGGAACAGAGCCCTTTACCAAGAGCAGATTGTGTTCCGCAATTACCTTTAAAATTTGCAAGTTCTGAACCGTTACACGGTTGCCACCCATCTGGCCTGCCATACGCATACCCTTGAACACCTTTGCAGGGTAAGAGCAAGCACCAATAGAACCTGGCTTACGACCACGGTTGTGCTGACCATGAGTCTGCTGGCCTACACCACCGAAATGATGTCTCTTCACAACGCCCTGGAAACCCTTACCTTTAGAGGTTCCAATAACGTCAACGAAAGCAGCGTCATTAAACAGCTCTACGTTTACAGTATCACCCAAATTCAATTGGGTTTCAAAATTCTTGAACTCAGCCAAGTGTCTCTTTGGTGTTACGCCGGCTTTCTTAAAGTGACCCATCATCTGCTTGGTAGTGTTCTTCTCCTTCTTCTCCTGGAAGCCGAGCTGAACAGCCTCATAACCATCAGTTTCAACAGTCTTAACCTGAGTAACAACACAAGGACCTGCTTCGATAACAGTGCATGGTACATTTTTACCATCGGCACTGAACACGGATGTCATTCCGATTTTCTTTCCTAATAATCCTGGCATTTCACTTAATAATTAAAAATTACACTTTGATTTCTACTTCAACACCACTCGGCAACTCCAACTTCATCAACTCATCAATTGTCTTAGCTGTAGAGCTGTAAATATCGATCAGACGCTTGTAAGAAGAGAGCTCAAACTGTTCACGAGCCTTCTTGTTTACAAAGGTTGAACGGTTAACTGTGAAGATCTTCTTGTGTGTTGGCAATGGAATAGGACCACTGACAATAGCGCCAGTTGACTTTACAGTCTTTACGATGCTTGCAGCTGACTTGTCTACCAAGCTGTGATCGTAGGATTTCAGTTTAATTCTGATTTTTTGACTCATTTCTTTTAAATATTAATGTTAATTATTCAATTGGAAAGCCTTGGGTTAAGAGTCATTCACTAACCCAAGGTCTTTCATTTTTTACTTTAATAAATCCATGCGGCCACCTACTTCTTCAAGCACAGTCTTAGCAATTGAAGTAGAAACAGCTGCATGATGGTCATAGCTCATGGTTGAAGTGGCACGACCAGAAGTGATGGTACGCAACGCTGTTACATAGCCAAACATTTCTGCCAATGGCACCATAGCCTTAACGATACGGGCACCAGAACGGGTACTTTCCATGCCTTCTACCTGACCACGACGCTTGTTCAAGTCGCCAATCACATCACCCATGTACTCTTCTGGAGTAACAACGTCAAGTTTCATGATTGGTTCCATCAACACAGGACCTGCCTTAGAAGCAGCAGTCTTGTATGCCTGAATAGCACAGATCTCGAATGACAACTGGTCGGAGTCTACTGGATGGAATGAACCATCGAGCAAATCTACCTTCATTGAATCCATAGGATAACCACCAAGTACGCCACTCTTCATTGCAGTTTCAAAACCTTTCTGAACTGCTGGGATATATTCCTTAGGAATGTTACCACCAGTTACAGAGTTCACGAATTGCAAACCACCCTGAGTGAAATCTGGGTCAACAGGACCAATATTAACGATAATATCAGCAAACTTACCACGTCCACCAGACTGTTTCTTATAAACCTCACGGTGATTAACGGTCTTGGTAATAGCTTCCTTATAGTTAACCTGAGGCTTACCTTGGTTGCACTCAACCTTGAACTCACGCTTCAGACGGTCAATAATGATATCGAGGTGCAACTCGCCCATACCTGAGATTACAGTCTGACCGCTTTGCTCATCAGTATGTACGGTAAAGGTTGGATCCTCTTCTGCCAACTTAGCCAAACCGTTAGAGAGTTTCTCCATATCCTTCTGGGTCTTTGGCTCAACAGCGATACCAATCACTGGATCTGGGAAGTCCATTGACTCCAATACGATTGGTGCATCTTCGTCGCAAAGAGTATCACCTGTACGGATATCCTTCAAACCTACAGCTGCACCGATATCACCAGCAGAAATCTCTTCTACAGGATTCTGGTGGTTTGAGAACATCTGGAACAGACGGCTTATACGCT
Source organism: uncultured Bacteroidales bacterium (assembly GCA_902775375.1). GTDB lineage: Bacteria > Bacteroidota > Bacteroidia > Bacteroidales > Bacteroidaceae > Bacteroides. Next base: position 49,509 of record CACYLU010000008.1, read on the forward strand.
CCTTCTTGCCTGAACGGGTATTGTAAGCATAAGAGCCAGATACCACACTACCTGAATATACGCGAATGTAGGTAAGACGACCTACATAAGGATCAGTTGCAATCTTAAATGCCAAAGCAGATGTTTTCTCATCCTCAGAAGGCTTACGTTCTTCAACATCACCAGTTGATGGGTTAGTTCCTTCGATGTTAGGAGTATCAAGTGGTGAAGGCAAGAAAGCACATACATAGTTCAGCAATGTCTGCACGCCCTTGTTCTTGAATGAAGAGCCACAGCACATAGGAACAATTGACATGCTCAGGGTTGCCTTACGAATAGCTGCAATCAACTCTTCCTCAGAAATGGTAGAAGGATCTTCGAAGAACTTCTCCATCAAAGCATCATCATACTCAGCAGCAGCTTCAACCAATTTTGCGCGATATTCCTCAGCCTCATCTACCAAGTTAGCAGGAATTTCCTCAACAGAGTATTCTGCTCCCATGGTCTCATCGTGCCAGAAGATGGCCTTCATCTTGATCAAGTCAACTATGCCCTTGAAACTTTCCTCAGCACCAATAGGAATCATCACTGGAACAGGATTAGCACCCAGGATTTCCTTCATCTGGCGCATCACTTCGAAGAAGTCGGCACCAGAGCGGTCCATCTTATTAACATAAGCGATACGAGGAACATTATATTTATCTGCTTGACGCCATACGGTTTCACTCTGTGGCTCTACACCACCTACTGCACAGTAAGTAGCCACAGCTCCGTCCAACACACGCAGAGAACGCTCAACCTCAGCGGTGAAGTCAACGTGTCCCGGAGTGTCAATCAAATTGATTTTATACGTATTGTCGTTCCATTTCCAACGGCAAGTGGTAGCTGCAGAAGTAATGGTGATACCACGTTCCTGCTCTTGAACCATCCAGTCCATAGTAGCAGCACCGTCGTGCACCTCACCAATCTTATGAGTCATACCTGTATAAAACAGAATTCGTTCGGATGTAGTGGTCTTACCGGCATCGATGTGCGCCATGATACCGATATTTCTCGTCAAGTGTAAGTCTTGTTTTGACATTCTTGTTATCTTAAAAACCTATTAAAAACCTATTATTAGAATCTGAAGTGTGCGAATGCACGGTTAGCCTCAGCCATACGATGCATATCCTCTTTACGTTTGAAAGCACCACCCTGCTCATTGTAAGCATCCATAATCTCAGCGGCCAGCTTATCAGCCATGCCCTTACCACCACGCTTACGCGCGAAAGAGATCATGTTTTTCATTGAAATTGATTCCTTACGATCAGGACGGATTTCTGTAGGTACTTGGAAAGTTGCACCACCGATACGGCGTGACTTTACCTCTACCTGAGGAGTAATGTTGTCGAGAGCTTTCTTCCAGATTTCGAGAGCTGACTTTTCTTCGCTCTGCAATTTCTTACCAACTGTTTCCAATGCAGCATAAAAGATTTCATAAGAAGTGTTCTTCTTGCCATCGTACATCAGATGGTTAACGAACTTGGAAACTTTCACATCGCCATAAACTGGATCCGGGAGGATCTGGCGTTTCTTTGGTTTTGCTTTTCTCATTTTTTAAAAACCTTTAGTTTTTTTGTTCTTGGTTGTTTGCTTCTGTCTTCTTCAACATCTCCCACTGGAGATATTTACTCAACCTTTAATGCATCCAATAACTAAAAAACGAAATTAATACTTTTGTTTTTTAACTCTTTAGAAGAGGTTTATTTCTTCTTAGCAGCTTTAGGTCTCTTAGCACCATACTTAGAACGACGCTGAGTGCGGCTTGCTACACCTGCGGTATCCAAAGTACCACGAACGATGTGATAGCGTACACCTGGCAGGTCCTTAACACGGCCACCGCGTACCAAAACGATTGAGTGCTCCTGCAAGTTGTGACCTTCACCTGGGATATAAGAGTTAACCTCTTTGCCATTGGTCAAACGAACGCGAGCTACTTTACGCATAGCTGAATTAGGCTTTTTGGGAGTAGTTGTATAAACTCTCACGCAAACGCCTCTTCTCTGAGGGCATGAATCCAATGCTGGTGACTTACTTTTGTCCTCCAGCACCTGACGGCCCTTTCTTACTAATTGCTGAATTGTAGGCATTTTACTTGTTTTTTATATATTATTATTTAATTAAATTCAAAACCATACATTTTGGGCTGCAAAGATACGAATAATCTTTGAAACAACAATGTCCTTTTCTTAATTTTTTATAAAAATTTCTTGAAAAGCCTCTTCCAAGACCATTACTTTGCCACAAAACAGCAGTCAAGTCGTCCGCCGTATTATATATAATAAGGTGTACAGTCATTAGTTTTAATCTTCCTCATAGCTATTGACCCTTTCGACCAAGCCTAATGCAAGAAGAAGAAGAAAAATAAAGGAATAAGCAATATGGACAATAAGCGTTTACGGTCTTTTTAAGAGCCAGTACCAGCTAAAGGGAAAAATTCTCATGAGAATTTAAATGCTTACTAGTAGTAAACGGGTGGTTTAGTTCCGCTAAAACCTCTTTTTACTTCCGCTAAGCAAAAAGAAGGTAAAAAGGGCTAAATATTTATCCCTCGTGAGGAAGGGAAAAATTTCTAACGAAAAAAAGAAAGGAAAAAGAACTGTGATAAAAAAAGGTTAAGCGAAAAACGAAAAAAGCCACAAGACCTTTTGAAAGGAATCTTGCGGCTCTGTTTCTTTATGCTCAAAAAGTGAGGTTTAAGCCTTTACGCCATTATACTCATCAGAAATGGTGAGTTTCTTACGACCCTTAGCACGTCTTGAAGCCAGCACTCTGCGACCATTAGCGGTAGCCATTCTTTCACGGAAACCGTGCTTGTTCTTTCTCTTCCTATTAGAAGGTTGGAATGTTCTTTTCATTGCTCTTTATGTTTTACGTTATTATTTTATTCACAATCGGGCTGCAAAATTAGGTACTTTTTCTAAAATAAGCAAGAGATAAATCTTTTTATATCGAAACTTTTTGTGTTTTTTATCAAATTCCACTAACTTTGCACCGCAAATCTAAGCATTTTCGAATAAAAACTATAAAAACAAACGAGTATGATTAATGCCCAAGACATTAAAATCGGTACCGCTATCCGCATGGATGGCAAGTTGTATTTCTGCATTGACTTCCTGCACGTAAAGCCAGGTAAGGGTAACACATTCATGCGCACCAAGCTGAAAGACGTGGTGAGTGGCTATGTACTGGAACGCCGTTTCAACATCGGTGAGAAGTTGGAAGATGTTCGTGTAGAGCGTCGTCCTTATCAATATCTTTACAAAGAAGGCGAGGACTTCATCTTCATGAATCAGGAGACTTACGACCAGCTCCCTATCGCTAAAGAAATCATCAACGGTGTTGACTTCCTGTTGGAAGGTATGATAGTTGATGTAGTTTCTGACGCATCTACTGAGACTATCCTCTATGCTGACGTTCCTGTAAAGGTTCAGATGAAGATTACCTACACAGAGCCAGGACTGAAGGGCGATACTGCTACCAACACACTGAAGCCTGCTACCGTTGAAAGTGGCGCCGAAGTTCGTGTTCCTTTGTTCATCAACGAAGGCGACATAATTGAAATCGACACTCGCGATGGCTCATACGTTAGTCGTGTTACCAGCAAGTAATCAACAGATCTTTACTAACATAGAGGGCATGTCATATTTGCAGCAAAGCATCCCACATCGAAAGGGAATGTTGAGCATTATGACATGCCCTCTTGCTATCTGAAGCTATAAGCAAATTATGAAGTTTTCAATTGTAATTCCCGTTTTCAATCGACCTGATGAGGTGGATGAATTGTTGCAAAGTCTTACTGAGCAAAACGCAACAGACTTTGAGACTATCATCGTTGAAGACGGTTCTTCCCTACCCTGTAAGGAAATAGTGGATAAATACAAGGACAAACTTCAAATCCAATATTTTTTTATTGAGAACTCAGGTCCTGCTGGCGCTCGCAACTATGGCATCAAGCAGGCTAATGGCGAGTATATCATCTTCTTTGATTCCGACTGTATCATTCCTCCTGGGTATTTTCAAGCCGTAGAAAAAGCTTTGACAAAAACCCATGCTGACGCTTTTGGCGGACCAGACAAAGCGCATGCTTCCTTTACCGATGTACAAAAAGCTATCAATTACTCTATGACTTCCTTCTTTACCACTGGAGGCATTCGTGGGGGCAAACAGAAGATGGATAAGTTCTATCCTCGTAGCTTTAATATGGGCATCCTTCGTGAGGTGGCCAACCATTTGGGAGGTTTCTCTATGATGCGATTTGGCGAGGATATTGACTTCAGCATTCGCATTGTGAAGGGAGGTTACAAAAGTTGCTTGTTTAGTGAAGCATGGGTATATCACAAGCGTCGCACAGACCTTAAGAAGTTTTTCAAACAAGTTAACAACTCTGGTATCGCTCGCATCAATCTCTATAAAAAATATCCAGATTCACTCAAATTGGTGCATCTTCTGCCTGCCATTTTCACTATTGGCACATGTCTTTGCCTCCTATCCATATTGTTAGGAGTAGCTTATGGCACGCTTAACCAACTGGGTATCATCAACATTGATTCCCCTGCTGGGCCTATTTTAGTGACATTGGGCTTGTTTCCTTTACTTCTCTTTTCACTGATTATTCTTATAGATGCGACTATCCGCAACAAAAATCTGAAAATCGGTTGCCTATCAGTTGCAGCTTCCTTCATTCAACTAATAGGCTATGGAAGCGGTTTCCTCAGGGCGTGGTGGAAACGATGCGTCAAACACGAAGGCGAATTTGAAGCTTTCAAGAAAAATTTCTATAAATAATTACTGTTTAGCAAAATCATTCATAACAATGGAAATTGAAAAACTATCTATCAACCGTTGGGCAGAAGAAGATCGCCCTCGCGAAAAAATGATGCTGAAAGGCGCTAATGCGCTCAGTGTCGCTGAACTATTAGCTATCCTCATTGGTAGTGGCACCAAGGAAGACAGTGCCGTTTCATTGATGCAGAAAGTTTTGTCGCAATGCAACAACAACTTAAACACTCTGAGCAAATGGAGCTTAAATGATTTCACATCATTCAAAGGATTAGGACCTGCCAAAGGGATCACCATAATGGCAGCTTTGGAGTTGGGCAAAAGGAGGGCGATGCAGGAACCTATCGAAAGAACTGTCATCAAAGAATCTACTGACATTTATAAAATCTTTCATCCTATATTGTGCGATATCCCCCAAGAGGAGTTTTGGCTATTGTTGCTGAACCAAGCTGCAAAGGTAATTGATAAGGTTCGCATCAGTCAGGGAGGCATCGACCAGACAACGGTGGACATAAGAACTATCATGCGAGAAGCTATCCTCATGCGCGCCACCCAGATTGCAGTAGTACACAATCATCCATCAGGAAGTTTGAAACCTAGCAAAGAAGACTCAGATATCACCAATAAGATAAAAAGGGCTTGCGAATTGCTGAACATAAGGTTAATAGACCATGTGATAGTAACAGATGCCAATTATTATAGTTTTCACGACAACGGTGTAATATAAGTTATTTGGGCTTGCACCATTCAATGAATTGTGCTATTTTTGCAGTTGATTTTTCAAAGGATATGGATACATTCGCATTAGAAGAGAAAATAGTGGAGATGCTCAAGACGGTTTACGATCCTGAGATTCCCGTCAATGTCTATGACTTAGGCTTGATTTATAAGATTGACGTGAACGATGAGGGCGAGGTGACTATTGATATGACTCTTACTGCTCCTTCATGTCCTGCTGGTGATTTCATTGCTGAGGATATTCGCATGAAGGTCAATTCCATTAAGGATGTGAAATCCACCACCATCAATCTTGTGTTCGAGCCAGAATGGGACAAGGACATGATGTCGGAAGAAGCAAAATTGGAATTAGGTTTTATGTAGCATACTAGTTTATGAAAAAGGTATTTTTCCTTTCCGATGCCCATTTAGGCTCATTAGCAATAGAACATGGCCGCACGCAAGAACGCAGACTGGTTAATTTTCTCGACAAGATCAAGCACCAGGCAGCTGCCATCTATCTAATGGGCGATATGTTCGACTTCTGGTACGAGTTCAAGACGGTTGTCCCAAAAGGATATACGCGATTCTTGGGCAAGTTATCGGAACTAACGGATATGGGTGTTGAGGTACACTTTTTCACAGGCAACCACGATATTTGGTGCAACGACTACCTCCCCAAAGAATGTGGTGTGATTCTACACAAAGAACCATTAACTACGGAAATCTACGGTAAAGAGTTCTATCTGGCTCATGGCGATGGTCTTGGCGACCCAGCAGTAACCTTCAAGCTCCTACGTGCTATGTTCCATAGTCGTATTCTACAGAAACTATTTTCCATGATTCATCCACGATGGAGTGTTGCCTTTGGTTTACAATGGGCAAAACACAGTCGCATGAAAAGGAAAGACGGTAAAGAGCCAGACTATATGGGCGAAGACAAAGAACATTTGGTGCTTTGGACAAAAGAATACCTGAAAAGTCATCCAGGTATCAACTACTTCATATATGGTCATCGTCATATTGAGCTTGACCTCTCGCTCAACGACAACACACGTATGCTTATCTTGGGCGATTGGATTAACAGTTTTTCCTATGCAGTTTTCGACGGAGAGACTATGTACTTAGAGAATTTTATTGAAGGTGAAACAATACTATAACGACTAAAATAAGATACTATGAGAAAGTCATTCATCATCATTCTAATAGCGACATTAGCATCTATCAACATCACTGCTTCTGCGCAACACAAAGCCCCCAAATGGTTAGAAGAAGCTGTGTTCTATCAGATATATCCCTCCTCATTTATGGATAGTGATGGCAACGGAATAGGCGATTTGCCAGGTATCACTAGCAAGCTGGCATACATCAAAAGCCTTGGAGTGAACAGCATATGGCTGAATGCATGTTGCTTGTCTGGATGGAAAGATGGTGGCTATGACGTAATAGACTATTATAAAATTGATCCCCGTTTTGGCACTAATACAGACTTGGTGGATCTTGTCAAAAAAGCGCATGATATGGGCATACGAATCTGTATGGATTTGGTGGCTGGCCATTCAAGCGATCAAAGCGAATGGTTCTTGCAATCAAAGAGTGGCAAAGATATGCGCTATAGCGATTACTATATCTGGACAGACGAAATTAGTGACAAAGAAAAACAGCTGATAATACAACGACATCAAGAGGTAAATCCTGCAGCTAGTTTTACTGGTAGATTCGTGGAGGCCAATGCACCTCGTGCCAAGTACTATGAAAAGAACTATTATGAAAGTCAGCCTGCCTTAAATTACGGATATGCTAATCCTGACCCTAATCATCCATGGGAGCAACCAGTAACCGCTCCCGGACCTCGCGCCTTACGTCAGGAGATGAAGAACATCATGGCTTTCTGGTTCGACAAAGGCATTGATGGTTTTAGGGTAGATATGGCGCAAAGCTTGGTAAAGAACGATTCTGACGGCAAAGCAACAGCCGCTTTGTGGCACGAAATGCGTCAATGGGTAGATGATAACTACCCTGAGCATATATTGTTGGCAGAATGGTCGGCCCCACTCACATCCATTCCTGCAGGTTTCGACATTGATTTCTTCTTGCCTTGGAGAGATCGCAATGGGTACAAGGAATTGATTTTACCTGAGCCTTATGGCGTACACAAAAAGGACTACTTTCACCCAGATGGGAATGGTAATATCAGCGACTTCGTCCCATATTATACTAAATGCTTGCAAGAATTAGGCGACAAAGGGTATGTGGCCCTCCAAACTTCCAACCATGACTTCCCTCGTCCTAATTATGGTGACCGTAACACAATCGAACAATTAAAGGTATCGATGATGTTCTTCTTGACCCTCCATAGTATGCCATTTATCTATTATGGTGATGAAATTGGAATGAAGTACAACACTAATGCACCAGAGAAAGAAGGTTCTAGAGAGGATCGACCTGGTTTCTTCAATGAACGTTCGGGTGCTCGCACTCCCATGCAGTGGACAAACGGCAAGAATGCAGGTTTTTCTACTTGTGAGCCAGAAAACTTGTACCTCCCGATTGATACCGACAACAACTTACTTACAGTAGAAACTCAAGAGAAAGACCCGAATTCATTACTCAACTACGTTCGTCAACTTATCCAACTTCGTAAAGACCATAAGGCAATGGGAAATACGGGTAACTGGACATATATAGGAAATGTGGAACAACCTTATCCTATGGTTTATAAGCGTGATGCAGATGGAGAGACATTTGTAGTTGTACTCAATCCCTGTTCTAGAAAAGTAAAAGCCAACATCCAAACACTAGGAGCCCAGAAGGCGACCTATGTCATGGGTAGTGGCAAGACAAGTTACAAACCTGGAAAAACAACTGATAAGATTGAGTTGAACGGCATTTCGTGTGCCATTTACAAGATGGAATAAAGGACTTACTTGAAGACCTTGCCTATCTCCTCATCTGTTATAGTAGTAACAATCAGGCGACCATCGGGTGTGTAGTTGGGCGTTGAAGAAGAGAAAAGCTGATCTACCAAACCTGTCATCTCTTCTGCAGTTAGTACCTGTCCATAAACGATAGCTGCTGCATTAGCTAAAGTTAGCGCAACGATTTGATGCATTTCCTCTTTTATGTCATTACCTTTTTCAATCGACGTATTTACCATGTTACGCACCAACTCTACTGGGCTAAGCCCTTCAATACCAACAGGGACTCCATTTATAGCATAGCTACCACCCCCCAAAGAAGTCAACTCAAAACCTACGGCCAACAAATCAGGCATAATGGTTTCCAGGATAACTGCCTCCGAAGGAGCCAATTGAATAATTTCTGGGAACAGCAAGCCTTGTGATGGGCTAACCCCCTGGCTAACCTGGCGGATATACAGATCAAACAATACACGCACATGTGCTCTGTGCTGATCAATAACCATCAAACCAGACTTGACAGAGGTGAGAATATAGCGTCCTTTATACTGAAGCAACGATGAAGAACGTTCAGAAACATCCAATAAAGAATCGTCTTTGGTTTCACTTATCTTTTCTTCAAGGATACTTTCATCAAATGGCACCTCCGATTTTGAGGAAGTATGTAGTCCTTGGTAGAGCTGTTCCCATTGTTTGTCCACAGATTGACGTTGGTAAGCATCTTTGCCTGTATTCTCAAAGGGGTTGAAGTGGGGATTGACATTTACCTTAGGAGGATCTGCATGTCTCTTGTCTGCATTGAAGACTGGCAATTCAAATGGCACATCTGGCGCATCAAAATCGATGGTGGGGATAGCATTAAACTTCCCCAATGCTTCTTTTACAGAAGCTGCCAGAATCTGCCAGATGGATTGTTCGTTGTCAAACTTGATTTCTGCTTTTGTAGGATGTATATTAACATCAATATTAGCAGGATCCACCTCAAAATATAGGAAGTACGAAACTTGTTCACCCACAGGTATCAATTGTTCGTAAGCCTCCATCACAGCCTTATGGAAATATGGATGGCGCATATATCGGCCATTTACGAAAAAATATTGGTTATTCCCTTTTTTGTGGGCAAACTCAGGCTTGGACACATAGCCAAAGATACTTATTAAAGAAGTATCTACCTTTACGGGCAACAGCTGTTGATCCATCCGTTTGCCAAACACAGCAATAATGCGTTGGTGAATGGTAGCTTCTGGAAGGTTAAAAACTTCCGTGCCATTGCTATGCAAAGTAAAAGCAACATTCGGATGTACCAAAGCTATGCGTTCAAATTCTGTTAGGATATTACTTAGTTCTGTAGCATTTGATTTAAGGAATTTTCTTCTGGCAGGCACATTGAAGAAAAGATTCTTTACTGTAAAACTACTACCCTTGGGACAAGAAGCCGTTTCCTGTGATATCAACTTTGAGCCTGATATTACCAACCGAGTTCCCAATTCGTCTTCTTCCATACGGGTCTTGAGTTCCACCTCAGCTACAGCTGCGATTGATGCCAATGCCTCACCTCTAAAGCCCATAGTATGGAGATTAAACAAATCAGCAGCTTCACGAATCTTGGATGTAGCATGACGTTCAAATGCCAATCGAGCATCCGACTCAGACATACCTTTACCATCATCAATTACCTGCACACTGGTTTTGCCTGCATCCACCACCAATACATGTATTTCATGCGCATCGGCATCAATGGCATTTTCAACCAATTCCTTTATTAAAGAAGCTGGACGCTGAATTACCTCACCAGCTGCTATCTGGTTGGCAACAGAATCGGGTAAAAGTCGAATAATATCACTCATTTATATCACTCCGTTCATAATAGCATACCATACCCAAAGGAGTACGATAATAAGAAAGATTATCAGGGCATTGTTAGCCTTGCCGCCTTTCTCCTTGAAACGCTTCAGATGAGAAGTGTTTTCTGCAAATTTGCCTCTGATGTCCTCAGGACTAAACTCCTTAGGAGGTAACATGCCTAATTCTCGCTTGGCATTCTCCTCTATTTTGGCGAGTTTCTCCTTGCGCTCGTCCACATAGATCCAATTATGATGGAAACCCCTTGGCTTCCTAACTGAGAACATTCCCATATATCTTAGTTTTTAAGTTTCTTAGTTCATTCCACTTAGAAGTAAAAATAGCTTTACCTCCTCCCATGCCTTACTCTGACATCTCGTGGATCGCCAGTCGATTCTCTTTCCACCTTTTTCAACACTTGGTCAGCAGGCTTGCCCCTCCAATCGAAAATATCATCTTTGTCCTTCGGACGCATATAATCAAACCAAACGAAAGCTGACAAGCGGCCTTTGCCTGCAGGGATCTGATCCAAGGGATATGCAGTACCAGTTGTTTTGCCGATAAACATACCCTTGTCCATCTTTCTATCTTTCATGAACATCTTCAAGTAGCTACCCTCTGCATAAACCATCACAATAATAGTGGAGTCTTTTTCATCAATTGGATGGTAAATAGTCAGTACATTGCCATTCACCTCGGTCTCCTTTATCTCCCCACCTTCAAAATGTGCTATCATTTCCTTGCCAGTTATCTGGTTATAATGCGCTGAGTCAAACCGTTCTATTGCTAATGCCTGGTTGATGATATGTGCCCGTTCTATCGTACTATCATTTGAGTACACTTTCACTAACTCACCCAACAACTGTTCCTCGCCATGCCACAACACAGGATCGCGATACATCGTCATACAGGAATCTTTGCTATTCACTACAAGCGAATCACAAACAGCTTGCACATCACTTCTAAATGCCCTTACCTTGTAATAGGCCCTCATCTCACGATAAGCTGAATCAGTCTTGGGGTAGAAAGTTACCAAACGTAAGGTATCAGCATGCATAAACAAGCTATCACCTTGCGAATAGTCAATAGCCACAGCTCGCTTGGTAGCAAAGGCATTCTCCTTCAATTCATCGTAATAGCAATAATCGCCAGTAAGTATGTTCTTATTGATCGTATCATTAAGTGAGACATTACCAAAAGCCTCTCCAAATCCTTGCTGACGGTCATAAAGCAATGTGTCACCAGTAAGCAAACGTCCTTCGTTTACCACCACAGAACGATTGAAAAGTTCACCACGCTCTGTCATCGTATTATATACCCCGGAATTGGTATAAATGTGTGATTGATCATTAACTATTTCGGCATCGCTATTGATGGTAGCCATCTTGGTTACTGTATTATAAGTCAGGTCTTCTGAAGTAAGGGTGAATTGTGGGTTAACGAGTTCAACATTGTATTCAAACACTGCTTGCTTGGTAACCAGACTATATTCTCCCAATACGGAAGTTAACACATTCACAGTATCTCGTAACGTGCCACCATCAAAATAATAGCCTAGATCAAGCACACGGTCATAATCTAAACTATCAGTCTCTAATACCGTTTCTCGATTGATGAGTCGTACGTTGGAACGAAGCTTTGCCAGTTGAGTTGTTCCATCATAATACATGTAATCGCCATAGATAAAGAGAGTATCCCCTTGTTCCATATGAACATTACCAAAAGCCTCAACTGAATTAATTTTCTCAAATATTAAAGCACTATCACAATACATATACATACTATCGTGCTTCAACTTAACTGACCCTCTTAATACCTGTACATCAGGTCGCTGGTTCTGGTCTGCTACAGCTTCATCTGCATATAGTAAGTCAATACGTACTTTCTGCTTCTGGGGGGTCTGTTCTATTGAGCGCTGAACATTGAGCGTTGCACCATTAATCATTGACATGAGAGAAAAGCTGAAAAGGCATAGCAAGAATACTTGCAATGCCTTATACAACCGATATTTCTTCTTATTATCCCTCATGCAGTAATGGTCAAGCGTTATTTAATCCATCCCTTATACTTGAAGTCGCAACTTGGTTTCCAATTATCACTTATTCGGACGTAGGTAGTCTTCAATTTATTTTGTATCCATTTCTCTACCATTTCTTCCTGTTTCTTCTGGACCACCATCTCTTTGAGCCGTTGGTAATCATCAGAAACTGTTGCCTTATGTCCCTTTATACGGCTCTTGAGCTTCACTATCACAGTTTGCTCCTGCCCTGTTCGAGGCGTCATATTGATAGCTTTTGAGATTTCACCGACTTCCATCGTATCCACCACCTTGGCTATTTCAGAGGGCAAGTCCTGCATCTCAAAGCGAGAAGTCTGCGTTACCTCATTAGGCAACAACCCACCATTGAAGCGTGTGTTTTTATCGTCAGAGATGGCGTATGCAGCTTCCTCAAAAGTAAATTTACCATTGCGTACTTCATCGGCTATAGAATCCAGGTAAGCGCGCGACTCATTAAGAGCTTCTTCTGGTACATGCGGCTTCAACAGTATGTGACGCACACGGATGCGATCGCCACGCTTCTCTATCAGCTGAATAATGTGATATCCGAACTCACTCTCTACCACTTTGGAGATCTTATCAGGTGTCTGCAAATTAAATGCAACGTTGGCAAAGGCTGGGTCCAATTCTCCACGTCCCATGAAACGTCCTAAGTCACCACCACTCATGGCAGATCCAGGATCTTCTGAATATAAACGAGCTAACATAGTAAAACTATCACCGTTGTTTACTCGTTCTGTATAGTCACGTAGGCGGCGTTTCACATCTTCAATTTCTTCTTGTGGTATTTTAGGTTTACGAGTAATAATCTCAACCTCAACCATAGTTGGGATATATGGAATACTGTCTTGTGACAACGAAGTATAGTAACGACGCACCTCCGAAGGTGTGGTCTTAACATCGCCCATAATTTTCTGTTGCATCTTCTGCACCGTCAAGCCTTCACGTGCACTAACACGCAATTGCTCACGAATCTGAGATGATGTTTTGTTGAAATATTCTTCCATCTTCTCACGTGAGCCGATGTTCTGGATATACATGTTGGTCATGTAATCCACACGCTGCAACACTTCTGCATCGCTTACCTCAATACTGTCGAGCTCAGCTTGGTGAAGAAACAGCTTCTGCACTGCCATTTCCTCTGGTAATACACAATATGGATCTTTGTCAAACTTACGTCCTTCATACAGGGCACTCAGTCGGGCTTCCTCCACCTCTGATTTCCAGATGGCCTCGTCACCTACTACCCAAGCCACTTCGTCTATTACATTGTCTTGTGCCATAGCGGCATTACTCCAAATCAAGAGCAAGGTCGCCACTATTGTTCTTACAAATGATCTCATGTTTTCTACGTTGTTCTTATTTCAAGCTACGAAGATAAGGTTTTATTTGCTTATCTCACTAATGATTAACTGTTTTTAATGTGATTTCAACATCATTTTTGCTTTCTGAGGCCTGAAAGCCATTCTTCTGAAAGATAACGTTCATAGTCCTGCAGCAATTGAGTCCTTACCTCTCGATAGTCATCCGGACCATTTATCTTCTTACCTACAGTCAAAGCAATAGGATAACCAGTCATAGGTACAGCCCGTCCACTTTTAAACTCCATTTCATCGACAAAGGCATTAACCCCAAAAGCATAAACACCTTGCTCAACGAACACCTTGCCACGTGTCTTATCGTCCAACAAGCGTTCTGCTTCTGCCCACTCAACGTTGCGCAACTTCTTTACTATCTTTCTTACCTTCTTTGCCGTTTTCTTGTCGACAGCATGAATCACAGCACCACTAAATCTCGGCGATGACCATCTGTAATCTTTCTGATGGGTGGAGAAATAAGCTTGCAAGCCTGCTTCGTCTGTCTGACTGGGCATGCGCACATGCTTGTTGTACGCTTCTTGCGCTAAGAGCTTGTTAGCCAGATTCTGAACTGACTGCTTATAATCAGGGTGTTCATCCAAATGGTTCGTCTCACAATCTAGTACACATTTAGCTACAAAAGCCTCGTATTGCAATCGCACGCTCAAAGGATAAGTCTGTGCGAATCGCGAAAACTGCTCACCTGTATAGTTTTTCCCGCCTAAGGTAAAGAGTGTTCCACTTACTTTCCCATCTCTATAGAGACGATTAACAGCTTGCTGGTTTTCTGTGAAAGAATAATTTTGTTTGAGTTTATTTATTAGCTGATTCGTATGTCTGTTAGGATAAACATCATCTTTTACACGTTGTACATAAGTAGTAGTATACGTTTCGCTATCCTCTTGTCGCTCATCCACCACCTGAATGATATGGATACCTAGAGGAGAAAGGAAAGGTTGGGAAACCTGCCCTTTTAGCAACTTGAATGCCACCTGTTCCATCTCATCTGTCATATCAAGCCTACGCATCCATACAGCAGTAGTTGTTTCAGAATAGCGATTCATCAGAACTTCAAAATCTGCTCCGCTAGCTATAGCCCTACTAATTGAGTCCATGCGTTGTTGCCACTTGGTCAGTTCATTATTCATCACATGCTGTGGCAAAGCGTGGAATATCTGCTTTATCAGCAATTGCTTATTACCACTCGTGGCTACCATCTTATCAAACGCTACATCAGCATTACGTGCCACACTCTGCTCATCAAACAAATACTTTCCTGCCAGTTCCTGCTTAAAGGAACTCAGTGTTTGCTGAAAAGCTTCACTTTTGTCAAGGTCTTCGGCACGAGCTGCTTCAGCCATCAGCTCTATATCTGATTGAGAATAGGGACTTGATTGTGGACTGTTTGATTGGGCATTGGCCGTTGGCGTCAGAAAAAAGGAGAAAAGGCAAAGCAGAAAAAACTGCAATGCCCTTTTCCCTTCATATTTTATCTTTTTTATCCGCATGATAACGGTAAAATGGTCAAAACTTTATTCAGGCCTGCTATAGTTGGGTGCCTCACTGGTTATAGAGACATCATGAGGATGGCTTTCCAGCACACCAGCATTGGTGATACGGGTAAACTTCGCATTGTGCAACTGCTCGATGTTATGAGCGCCACAATAACCCATACCTGAACGCAAGCCACCTACCAACTGATAGATTACTTCGTAAAGAGTTCCCTTATAAGGCACACGACCTGAGATACCTTCTGGCACCAACTTCTTCACATCCTTGGTGCCACTTTGGAAGTAGCGATCCTTAGAACCATTCTCCATAGCCTCCAAAGAGCCCATGCCACGATAGGTCTTGAACTTACGACCATTGAATATGATGGTTTCGCCAGGAGACTCTTCTGTACCTGCCACCAACGAACCAATCATCACACTGTATCCACCAGCAGCCAATGCTTTCACCACGTCACCAGAGTAGCGCAAACCACCATCAGCAATCAAAGGAACGCCAGTACCTTTCAGAGCCTTAGCTACGTCATATACAGCTGATAACTGTGGCACACCCACACCAGCCACAACACGAGTTGTGCAAATAGAGCCAGGGCCAATACCTACCTTAATACAGTCAGCACCAGCATCTACCAGCATCTTGGCTGCCTCACCTGTAGCAACATTACCTACGACGATATCAATGTTAGGGAAAGAATGCTTAGCTTCTTTCAGTTTTTCTATCACAAACTTAGAATGACCATGAGCAGTATCTATCACGATAGCATCGGCATTGGCATTGATCAATGCCTGCATGCGCTCCAGAGTATCATCTGTTACACCCACACCAGCTGCCACACGCAGTCGGCCTTTGTCATCCTTGCAGGCCATAGGCTTATCTTTGGCCTTGGTGATGTCTTTATAGGTAATCAAGCCCACCAGTTTTCCTTGAGCATCCACCACAGGCAATTTCTCGATCTTATGCTCTTGCAATATTTGAGCAGCATCTTCAAGGGTAGTGCCCTGATGGGTAGTCACAATATGCTCGGAGGTCATCACCTCATCGATACGCTTGTTCACATCACGCTCAAATCTCAAGTCTCGATTAGTAACGATGCCCACCAGTTTACGATCGTCATCCACCACAGGGATACCGCCAATCTTATACTCTGCCATCAAGTCAAGCGCATCATGTACTGATGAACCTCGCTTGATAACCACAGGGTCATAAATCATACCGTTCTCGGCACGTTTCACGATAGCCACCTGGCGAGCCTGCTCTTCAATCGACATATTCTTGTGAATCACGCCAATACCACCTTCACGGGCAATAGCGATAGCCATCTTTGCCTCAGTAACAGTGTCCATAGCAGCTGTCACAAAAGGAATTTTCAGATCAATGTGTCTGGTGAACTTAGTTGAAAGGTCAACGGTCTTTGGGAGAACCTCGGAATAGGCGGGGATCAACAATACATCGTCGTAAGTCAATCCGTCCATCACTACTTTGTCTGCAATAAATGACATAATTAAAGTTTTTAGAATTTATTGCGTGCAAATATACGAATTTTTCTGCAATCTACGAATTATTTACCTTGTATTTTTCTCTTTGCTCCCTAACTTTTCCCGTTTAGAGGTAGCCATAAAGGGCTAAAACTTTAAAGGCTGAGGATTTGCAAATCGTACTTATTAAAAAAAACAAAAAATGAAAAAAGTCTTCACTCTTCACGGATGTATGGTAACATTCAAGGATACAACTCGTTACATAAGTGAAGAGTTGCTTCAGGTCTTCACACAATTCAGATAAGCATAAGCGTGAAGTGGTGTGAAGAGATGTGAAGAGGTAAAATGCCTCTTCACAATAATAATATGCTTTAAATCAACAAGATAAACAATTCTTGTGAAGAGTGAAGAGTTTTTTTGAGCTCGTATAAAAACCTTGCAACAACCCAAAAACTTTTCCTCTAACTAGAGAAATATTTTTTCCTCACGAGGGAAAAATAAAAACCTAACGAGGGAAAAATAGAATTGGTGGCTTAGTCGGAGTAAACCATAGGTTTACTAGAACTAAAGCATAGGTTTGCTACGAGTAAACCATAGGCTTAAAGGAAGTAAACCTGCCTTCTACTACCGCTAAACGCCCCTTTTAGTACCGCTAAGCAATTTTACTCAACAGGTTTCCCTGCCTCGTTCCAAGCGGTAATGCCTCCTTCCAACTCAACCAACTGTTTAAAACCTGCCTTGTACAACAGTTCAGCAGCAGAGTGGCTACGACGTCCACCACGACAATAGAGAGCAACAGGCTTGTCTTTCTGAAGTTGCGCTTCAGCTTTTTCAACAAAACCATCGGCCTTGAAATCTATAAGCACAGCACCTTCAAGATGACCTTCGGCATATTCTTCAGGTGTGCGGACATCAAGTAACTGTACACCTTCTTCAGTGATATACTGGGCAAATTCTTCTGCAGAAATGGTCTTAACAAAATCAGTAGGCTGACAAGCACCGAACAGCAAGGAGAGAAATGCAATTAAAGTAAATTTCATAACACAAATAATTTAGGGTTTATATTCAAAAGAATAATCATGGGCAATGCCCTCGTAATCCACATATTTAAGCGTAATATCCAACTGACTGACAGACGGTTTCAAATACCGTTCCAAAGGCAGTGAAGCATAACCACGGGTTTGATAAACCTCAGCATCTCCCCCATCATTATGGTATATGCTGAAAGTAGCACGAACTACACCAGACGCATCAACGGGAGTAACGTCCTCCTCTAAGAATACAATACGATGCTTCTTGCCTCCTTCTTTCACACTTAACACCATGTTAATATATTGATTGCCCAGCCAAGCACTATGTAAGATAATAGGGGCCGAAGCAACGCTATCAGCATATACAACTGCAGGTAGTGGATGGTGGGAAATGGTATTGACAAAAGAGTAGACTTTCACATTGTCAGTAGAAAGTTCTTCGTAGTAACCCATCAAACGATACAGAGTATCAGGCTTAAGCCTGGCAAGCTGATCACCTCTCTCAGTTACGATGCGCCTTACCCCATCGTCAGTAATGATATATTCCAGCAAGCTGTCGGATTTGGCAAATCCACTGAAGAACTCTTCTTTTACAGAAGGATAATGGTAGGAATCCTTGCTACAGGATGCCAACAAAGACAACACTAGCGTCAACGCCATTATCCATTGAGACTTCCTCATACGACCATATAGTTTAGATTCCTAACCTCAAATAGTTAGTTAGTGGATTAGCATACATCAGCAAAAGCATATGTCGAAGATAGCCAACATCTTTATCTTCGATGTCAATCTTTTCAATCTGCTGTGCCAGATAGGCCTTAAAACGCTCCTTGTCTTCCTTCGAATAACGATTGGAAAAACGAGTAGAATAATTTAGCAGATCATGGGCCACATAATTATTGGGATAGAAACGGTAGTTGGCATGGATGCCACGATCAATGATGGCAGAAACACTGGCAAACAATTCTTGCTTACTGAGGTTGCGGTCAAGCTGACGTAATTGGTCGTTAATACACGGGGCAACATGGAAATGCACCCTACCCTTGAAGCCAAACATGCCCGTTTCCATATTTTTAAGGTCGTCAGCAGTAGATTTCTTATAATCCAGCACATCGCGTTTAAGCTGATACTCACGAGCTTTCAAATAGTCACACGGGTCGTATTCATAAGAAATTGACAAAGGAACAATGTTCATCTCTATCAAGCGATCAATCAAGTCACCTTCGCCACCCATAGCCAGCATCTTCAACACACTCTCCTGGGTTCGGTCGTTGGAATCTTTGGCACGTCCCTCGCGTTGAGCAATCCAAATGGACTGGTTTTTCTCATTGATGGTATAGTGCATGTAGCGTGACATGCGAGCCGACGACTCCAACATCTGGCGCATGGTAAGAGCTCGCTGTACAATAAACGACTTATTAATGCGAACAAGTTTCTTAATCCAAGGGTAGATAAGTAAATTGTCGCCTATGGCTATCTCTACCGTATCGAGCCCATTCTCAACCAACAACATAGACAGGAAACCTGAATCAAGGATGATGTCACGATGGTTAGAGATAAAAGTATAGGCACAGGTAGAATCCTTCAGTGTTCCCAAATTGCTGGTAACACCTTGAGTGGAAGAATCAGCAAGCCCACGCAAGAATCTATAGCAGAACGCTTTTTGGAATTCGAGTTTGGTCTTGCAAGAACGCATACGCTCAGCAATCACCTCAAAGGGGAAAGGCAATACGCCTCCTACAATCTTAACGAAAGCAGGATCGGCTATGAGTTCCTCATAAATTTGAGGCAGCTCTTCATCCAGATAAGGTCGTATTTCGTCAAATTCGCTAGTCATATTTTTAGTTTTTGAGGTGTAAAGCTCTAAACAACAAGTTACTTGTAACTACTTAAACTTTTCCTCTATAATATCGGTCATCACATCCTTGATGTCAAGACCTGCAGCACGGACCTGCTGTGGGATGAAACTTGTGGCCGTCATACCAGGAGTAGTATTGACCTCCAGTAAGTTGATTTTGTCACCTTTAGTAATAATATAGTCAATGCGGATAATACCATAGGCACCTATGATATCATAGATGGCCAAGGTTACCTGCTGCACTCTGTCGCGCAATGAGTCGGAGATTCGGGCAGGTGTAATTTCATCTACTTGACCGTTGTATTTAGCATCATAGTCAAAAAACTCGTTAGTGGTCACTACTTCTGTGATTGGGAAAGCCACCGACTTTGTAGAGGTCTTGTAGCATCCACAAGTGATTTCTGTACCATCAAGGAAGGACTCAATCACAACCTCTTTGGCTTCGCCAAAAGCCTTAGCTATAGCTGGCTGAATTTGTTCGCGTGTCTTCACCTTGGTTACACCAAAGCTAGAGCCTCCCAAATTAGGTTTGATGAAGCAAGGAAGACCTATCTCCTGCATCACACGATCATCATCGATATGCTGACCAGCTCGTAAGAGAATTGACTCTGCAACAGGGATGCCGAATGACTTGAGATACTGATTGCATACAAACTTATCGTAAGTCAGTGAAGCTGCCAAAACACCGCAACAGGAATAAGGGATGTGCAGCATGTCAAAATAGCCCTGCAACTGACCATCTTCTCCAGGAGTACCATGAATGGTGATATATGCGAAATCAAACTTTATCTTCTTCCCCTCTAAGGTAAAACTGAAGTCATTACGATCTATATTCACACGCTTGTCATCATCGAGCAATACATGCCAATCAAGACCATGCATCACTACAATGTACAAATCATACTTTTCTTTGTCAATAAAAGAGTAGAGTCCCTGTGCACTTCGCAAGGACACTTGATACTCAGAGGTGTCACCACCTGCAACAATCGCTATAATTCTTTTCATTCCGTTAAGTTTCTATTTATCGTATATCCCCTCCACTTCTCTATGAGTGCCTGCATGTCAGCAGGCAATTCGGTTGAGAAAAACAGTTCCTTACCAGTAACCGGGTGGATAAAACCCAGTGTTTTGGCATGAAGTGCCTGTCGGGGACAAATTTCAAAACAATTATTGACGAACTGCTTGTACTTCGCAGAGCGGGTGCCACGCAACACCTCATTGCCACCATATCGTTCGTCGTTAAACAATACATGCCCTATGTGCTTCATGTGTACCCTGATCTGATGCGTGCGCCCTGTTTCCAGTATACATTCCACCAACGTTACGTAACCAAAGCGTTCCAACACGCGATAGTGGGTCACGGCATGCTTGCCTTGGTCGTCAGGCAACACTGCCATCAGCATCCTATCCTTTGGATTGCGCCCAATATTACCTACTATGGTACCTTCATCCTGTTCCATATCTCCCCATACCAAAGCATTGTAATGCCGCTTGGTTGTCTTGTGGAGAAACTGGTTACCCAAATTGGTTTTAGCATCAGGCGTCTTAGCTACTACCAAAAGCCCAGATGTATCTTTGTCGATACGATGAACAAGTCCAACATGAACATCGTTGGCATCGTAATTGGTATCTTTCAAATGCCAAGCGATGGCATTGACAAGTGTACCACTCCAATTCCCATGCCCTGGATGCACCACCAGACCAGCAGGTTTATTCACCACAATCACAGCATCATCTTCATAGACCACATCGAGTGGAATGTCCTGCGGAATGATTTCGTTCTCATAACGAGGACGATCCAACATCAAAGTAATGACATCAAAGGGCTTTACCTTATAGCTGCACTTAACAGGTTTCCCATTGGCCATGACATAGCCAGCATCTGCCGCTTTCTGAATACGGTTACGAGACGCATTGGTAATCTTGTCAAAGAGGTACTTGTCCACCCGAACCATCTCTTGCCCCTTGTCCACCACCACACGAAAGTGCTCGTATAGCTGGGGTTCGGAGGCTATCGGTTCGATATCATCCAAATCATCATTATCCAATTCCAGGTCTAACTCTTCGTCAATCATAAATAACCGAATCAGAACCAAGAATCATCGCCAGAAGTAGGCTTCTTCTCAGATTGTTTAGAGGCTTCTGGTTTCATCTCTGTATCATCAATACCGAGACTATCATTAACAGCTGTGCCACTGCCTACCATCAAAGAGAGTTCAGAATTAATAGGCACTTTCTCGCCCAACATCAGGCGCTGGCCTTTATATTTTACTCCATAAACCCAGTCTTTCTCACCATCCACAGGTTCAACCTGACTAATCGTAAAACCTGCAGCCAAAAGTCGTGCCTCTGCTTGACGCAAAGAGCTGTTATCGGCCACATCAGGCACATTGACAAGAGGCACACTAAGTGTATTGATGTTGAGATAAATGATATGACCACGCTTTACTTTCTGACCAGCTTCAGGATTATAATCGAGGATACAACCTGCTGGTAATGTACTTACATAGCTGGAATCAACCACTATACACTTTAATTCGGATTGCTCCAGTATCTGACGAGCTTCAAGTAAGCTCTTCCCTTTTACGTCAGGCACCGTAACTGCATCGCCATGACGTGTATATATGTCCAATCCCTTGAGAACACCAAACATGACCAGCACTATAACCAAAGCCATAGCTATGATGTTTAACCAAAAGAAACGATTTTCTTTAAAAGAAAAAAAACCTCTTATCGTCATAAGCAAATAATTTGGGAGCAAAGTTACAACTTTCCTAGCAGGAAACGGCAGTAAATCTCAGGTATTTTTCACCTGAATCTTAAAAGTTGATAATTTAGGATATGTTTTATAACAATTGAGGGCGTATGCTCAACACATACGCCCTCAACTAAATATCATTATGATTTATTCACCAAATGCAGCATCATCCAAATGACGAGATGAGGTTTCCTCTCCATCATAGTCAAGTACTGTGCGTTTATTTGCCTGAATACGTTCATATTCCTCTTTAGAGCCAACTATAATCTTGTCAAACTCACGCTGACCTGTTCCAGCAGGAATCAAGTGACCACAGATCACATTTTCCTTCATGCCTTCCAGATAATCGGTCTTGCCGTTGATAGCTGCCTCATTGAGAACCTTGGTAGTTTCCTGGAATGATGCAGCAGACATAAAGCTCTTGGTCTGCAAAGCAGCACGGGTGATACCCTGCAATATTTGGGTTGAAGTAGCAGGGATAGCCTCACGCACCTTCACCAGCTTCATATCACGACGTTTCAACATACTGTTTTCATCACGTAGTTTACGAGCAGTGACAATCTGACCTGCATGCATAGTCTGAGAATCGCCAGCGTCTACTACCACCTTCTTGCCCCAGATACGGTCGTTTTCATCTTGGAAGTCAAGCTTATCGACAATCTGCTGCTCCAGGAAGCGAGTATCACCAGGTTCGTCAATCTGTACCTTACGCATCATCTGACGTACGATGATTTCAAAGTGTTTGTCGTTGATCTTCACACCCTGAAGACGATACACATCCTGCACCTCGTTTACTATATATTCCTGCACTGCAGTCGGGCCTTTGATGGCTAAGATGTCAGTTGGAGTAACTTCACCATCAGACAGCGGAGTACCTGCACGTACGTAGTCGTTCTCCTGCACCAAAATCTGCTTAGAAAGTGGAACCAAATACTTCTTAACATCACCTGCCTTAGAGGTAACTATAATCTCACGATTACCACGTTTTGGTTTTCCCATGGTTATCTCACCATCGATTTCAGATACCACTGCAGGATTTGACGGACTGCGAGCCTCAAACAATTCGGTTACGCGTGGCAGACCACCCGTGATATCACCAGCCTTACTTACGGCACGTGGGATCTTCACCAGCACATCGCCTGTCTTGACATCCTGTCCGTCCTCTACCACTACGTGGCCACCTACAGGCAGGTTATAAGTACGAATCAGTTCGCCATCCTCACCATAAATACCTACAACAGGAACCTTAGTCCTATCTTTTGATTCTATGATAATAGACTCACTCAAACCTGTCGAATCATCAGTCTCTACAGTGTAAGTGACATTTACAATCATATCCTCAAACTTCAACTTACCAGCTGCTTCAGTGATGATTACGGCGTTGAATGGATCCCAGCGGGCAATCAACTTACCTTTCTCTGCCGTTTCACCCTCATTAGCAAACAAGGTAGAACCATAAGGCACATTATGTGATGAAAGAACAATACCTGTATTGACATCAACGAAACGCACTTCTGCCAAGCGGCTTACTACAATCTTGGTAGCCTCGCCAGCTTCGTTAACGGCATCAACGGTACGCAACTCCTCAAATTCCAGTTTAGACTTGTTCTTAGCTACAATACTTGCGTTGGCAGCTATGTTAGCAGCAGTACCACCAGCATGGAAGGTACGCAATGTTAACTGTGTACCAGGCTCACCGATAGCCTGTGCAGCAATGACACCCACTGCCTCACCCTTATGAACCATACGGCTGGTTGCCAGGTTACGTCCATAGCACTTTGCACAAACACCATGCTTAGATTCACAAGTGAGCACTGAACGGATCTCAACACTCTCAATTGGAGAATCTTCAATCTCTTGCGCCTTCTCCTCGGTGATTTCCTCACCAGCAGCCACGATCAAATTGCCTGTAGTTGGGTTAATCACATCGTGTACTGACACGCGACCCAATATACGCTCATACAATGTAGCTACCACTTCATCGTTATTCTTTATAGCTGTACAAACCAGACCACGCAAAGTTCCACAGTCTTCTTCGTTGATGATGACATCATGTGAAACATCCACCAGACGACGAGTCAAGTAACCAGCATCGGCAGTCTTCAATGCAGTATCGGCCAAACCCTTACGAGCACCGTGGGTAGAGATAAAGTACTCCAGCACAGAAAGGCCTTCCTTGAAATTAGAAAGAATTGGGTTCTCAATGATCTGACCACCCTCGGCACCTGCTTTCTGAGGCTTTGCCATCAGACCACGCATACCAGAGAGCTGACGAATCTGTTCCTTAGAACCACGGGCACCAGAATCCAACATCATGAACACTGAGTTGAAACCATCCTTGTCATTCGACAACGTCTTCATCAGGATGTTCGACAATTCAGAGTTAACATGTGTCCATATATCAATTACCTGATTGTAACGCTCATTGTTGGTGATGAAGCCCATGTTGTAGTTGTTGATGACCTGCTCAACTTCCTCATAACCTCTGTTGACCAGTTTCTCTTTCTCCTCTGGGATAATGATATCACCCAAGTTGAAAGACAAACCACCCCTGAATGCCATATAATAACCCATGTTCTTAATGCCATCCAAGAACTCGCAAGCCTTAGTAACACCACAAACCTCTATCACATGACTGATAATGTCACGTAGGGACTTCTTAGATATAACAGTATTAACGTAACCTGCCTCATCAGGAACAATCTGATTAACCATAACACGGCCTACAGAAGTTTCCTTCATAAGTTTCTTGACTACTTTACCATCTTCATCTACATCATTCACTACTACATTGATGATAGCGTGAATATCACATTTCTTTTCATTGTATGCGATGATTGCCTCTTCTGGGCCATAGAATGTCAAGCCTTCACCCTTAGCGCCTTTACGCAATTTAGTGATATAATAAAGGCCCAACACCATATCTTGTGATGGAACGGTAATAGGTGCGCCATTGGCAGGGTTCAGGATATTGTGAGGTTCCAACATTAACAACTGAGCTTCCAAGATAGCCTCATTACTCAAAGGCAAGTGAACAGCCATCTGGTCACCATCAAAGTCGGCATTAAATGCAGTACATGCCAATGGATGCAACTGAATAGCCTTACCTTCGATCATCTTAGGTTGGAATGCCTGAATACCCAAACGGTGCAATGTAGGAGCACGGTTTAGCAAAACTGGATGGCCCTTCATCACATGTTCTAGAATATCGAAAATGATAGGTTCTTTACGATCTACAATCTTCTTGGCACTCTTGACTGTCTTGACAACACCTCTTTCAATCAACTTGCGAATGATAAATGGTTTGTAAAGTTCGGCAGCCATCAACTTTGGCAAACCGCACTCGCCCATCTTCAACTCTGGACCTACGACGATCACTGAACGTGCAGAATAGTCAACACGTTTACCCAGCAGGTTCTGACGGAAGCGACCTACCTTACCCTTTAAGCTATCTGACAGTGATTTAAGTGGTCGGTTAGACTCAGACTTAACAGCACTTGCTTTACGAGAGTTATCAAACAAAGAGTCAACAGCCTCCTGCAGCATACGCTTTTCGTTACGCAGAATTACTTCAGGAGCCTTGATTTCCATTAGTCTCTTAAGACGGTTGTTACGTATAATAACACGACGATACAAATCGTTCAAGTCGGAAGTGGCAAAACGGCCACCATCCAATGGAACCAATGGGCGTAACTCTGGAGGAGTCACAGGGATGATCTTCATAATCATCCACTCTGGTTTATTGATACCTTTAGATGCACGGAAAGACTCAACTACCTGGAGGCGTTTCAATGCCTCTGCTTTGCGCTGCTGAGAAGAATCAGTCTCAGCACGATTACGCAACTCGTATGAGAGTGCATCAAGGTCAAGACGAGCCAACATATCATAGACAGCCTCAGCACCCATCTTGGCAATAAATTTATTAGGATCGGAGTCATCCAGATACTTATTGTCGCTTGGCAGTTTATCAAGCAAATCTACATACTCTGTTTCCTCTAACAAATCATATTGCTGCACCTGGCCTTCCAATACACCTGGCTGGATGACCACATATCTCTCATAATAGATAATAGAGTCGAGTTTCTTAGTAGGCATCCCCAGAAGATAGCCAATCTTATTAGGAAGAGAGCGGAAATACCAAATATGTGCCACAGGCACTACCAGCGCGATATGTCCGCAACGCTCACGGCGAACCTTCTTCTCAGTAACCTCAACACCGCAACGATCACATACAATGCCTTTGTAACGGATGCGTTTATACTTTCCGCAATAGCATTCGTAATCTTTGGTAGGGCCAAAGATACGCTCACAGAACAAACCATCGCGTTCAGGCTTGTATGTACGGTAGTTAATGGTCTCAGGTTTTAAAACCTCACCGTATGAATTCTCCAAGATTTCTTCAGGAGATGCTAATCCTATTGTTATCTTTGAGAAACTATTCTTTACCTTATTCTCTTTTCTAAAAGCCATATATTATAGAATATTGATCGTTGACTATGATTTATTACTCAAGATGAAGACTCAGACCTAAGCCTTTCAATTCGTGCATCAGCACATTGAATGACTCAGGAATACCAGGAGCAGGCATTGGCTCACCCTTGACAATGGCCTCATAAGCCTTTGAACGGCCTACTACATCATCTGACTTAATGGTGAGGATTTCCTGCAGGATATGAGCTGCGCCAAATGCTTCGAGCGCCCATACCTCCATTTCACCAAAGCGCTGACCACCGAACTGTGCCTTACCACCCAAAGGTTGTTGGGTAATAAGTGAATACGGGCCAATAGAACGAGCATGCATCTTGTCGTCAACCATGTGACCTAACTTCAACATATAAGTCACACCTACTGTCGCTTTCTGCTCAAATGGTTCACCAGTTTCACCATCGTACAAGGTGGTAGAGCCAAAACGTGGCAAACCTGCTTTGTCTGTCCACTCGTTGAGGTCATCAATAGAGGCACCATCGAAAATAGGAGTTGCAAACTTAACGCCCAGTTTTCTACCTGCACGTCCCAAAACAGCTTCCAAAATCTGACCGATGTTCATACGTGAAGGCACACCCAATGGGTTCAAACAAATATCCACTGGAGTTCCATCTTCAAGGAATGGCATATCTTCCTGACGAACTACGCGTGACACAATACCCTTGTTACCATGACGTCCAGACATCTTGTCACCAACGCCAATTTTACGTTTCTTAGCAATATAAACCTTAGCCAACTTGATAATGCCAGAAGGCAATTCATCACCGATGGTAATATTGAATTTCTCACGACGCAATACTGCATCAGCTTCCTTATACTTCTTGATATAATTCATTACCAATGCACGTATAAGAGAGTTCACATGTTCATCATTGGTCCAACCACTCAACTGAATGGCATTAAAATCCATATTAGCAAATGTAGCAGCAGTGAACTTAGCACCCTTAGCCACTACTTCTGCATCCATGAAGTCCTTAACACCTTCTGAAGTATAATCAGCTGTGAGGACAAGCAGTTTCTCTACCAATATCTTGCGAAGTTCTCCTACTTGTTCTTCAAACTTCTTATCAATCTTCTCCAGCAGTACCTTATCAGACTGTTTAGCTGAACGGTCTTTTATGGCGCGAGAATACAAATGAGTCTTTATTACAACACCCTTCAAGGATGGGTTAGCCTTCAATGAAGCATCTTTTACGTCACCTGCTTTATCACCAAAAATAGCACGCAAAAGTTTCTCTTCTGGAGAAGGATCAGATTCACCCTTAGGAGTAATCTTACCAATCAAGATATCTCCTGGTTCTACATGAGCACCTACACGAATGATACCTCTTTCATCCAAATCCTTAGTAGCTTCCTCGCTCACATTAGGTATATCAGATGTCAGTTCTTCCAAGCCTCGTTTAGTTTCACGCACCTCCAATGCATATTCATCTACATGCACTGAAGTCATAATATCCCAACGAACAATACGCTCATTCAGAACAATAGCATCCTCGTAGTTATAACCCTTCCAAGGAATGTAAGCCACCAACAGGTTCTTACCCAATGCCAATTCGCCATCAGCAGTAGAATAACCTTCCGTTAATATCTGTCCTTTCTTAACTCGCTCACCTGCTTCACAAACAGGACGAAGGTCAATAGTCATGCCCTGGTTAGTACGATGCCACTTTGGAATCTCGTATTCAACCACAGCAGGATCAAAACTAACAAATTCTTCATCCTCTGTCCGGTCATAACGGATACGAATAGTTGTTGCATCAACAAACTCTACTACGCCGTCACCTTCTGCAGCAATCTGTGTACGAGAATCGCGTGCCAACTGACGTTCAATGCCAGTACCGACAATTGGAGACTCCGTACGCAGCAAAGGTACAGCCTGACGCATCATGTTAGAACCCATCAATGCTCGGTTAGCATCATCATGTTCAAGGAACGGAATCAGTGCAGCAGCAATAGAGGCAATCTGCTGCGGAGAAACATCCATGTAATCTACCTGATCAGGTGAAACTACAGGGAAGTCAGCATCCTGACGAGCATGGATTCTATCGCCAATGAAGTTGCCTTCATCATCCAGAGGAGCATTGCCCTGAGCAATGATCTTTTCTTCTTCTTCCTCAGCTGTAAGATACAGCAGGTCATCTGGATTAAGATCCACCTTACCATTCTCTACCTTACGATATGGAGTCTCAATAAATCCTAAATCATTAATCTTTGCAAACACGCAGAGAGATGAAATCAATCCGATGTTAGGACCTTCAGGAGTCTCAATTGGGCAAAGACGACCATAATGAGTATAGTGTACGTCACGCACCTCGAAACCAGCACGGTCTCTTGACAAACCACCAGGACCGAGAGCAGACATACGACGCTTGTGGGTAATCTCAGCCAACGGGTTAGTCTGGTCCATAAACTGTGAAAGTGCATTAGTCCCAAAGAATGAGTTAATGACGGAAGAAATAGTCTTCGCATTAATCAAGTCTGTTGGAGTAAATACTTCATTGTCGCGTACATTCATTCTTTCACGAATAGTACGTGCCATACGGGCCAGACCTATAGAGAATTGATTAGACAATTGCTCACCCACCGTACGAACACGACGGTTACTCAGGTGGTCAATGTCATCAACATCTGCCTTTGAGTTAATCAGTTCTACAAGATAATTGATAATCTCAATAATGTCTTCCTTCGTCAATACTCTTACATCAGGGTCTGTAGAAAGATTCAACTTCTTGTTGATACGATAACGGCCCACGTCACCCAAGTCATACCTCTTTTCTGAGAAGAACAAACTATTGATTACTTCTCTCGCGGTAGCGTCATCAGCAGGATCTGCATTACGCAACTGACGATAAATATAAAGTACAGCTTCCTTTTCAGAATTACTTGGATCTTTCTGAAGGGTATTATATATAATGGAGAAATCAGACTGATTAGCTTCCTCTTTGTGCACGAGAATATTCTGCACGCCAGAGTCAAGAATAATCTCTATGTGCTTATCTTCAATCACAGTCTCACGATCGATTACGACTTCGTTACGTTCGATAGAAACCACTTCACCAGTATCTTCGTCAACAAAATCTTCAATCCAAGACTTCAGCACACGGGCAGCTAATTTACGTCCTTTGATTTTCTCAAGATTCTTCTTGTTTACCTTCACTTCTTCAGCTAAGTTGAAAATCTCAAGGATATCCTTGTCACTTTCAAAACCGATAGCACGTAAAAGTGTTGTTACAGGCAATTTCTTCTTACGGTCGATGTAGGCATACATCACATTGTTTATATCCGTCGCAAATTCAATCCAAGAGCCCTTGAAAGGAATAATACGTGCAGAATAAAGTTTAGTACCATTAGCATGTACGCTCTGTCCGAAGAAGACACCTGGTGAACGGTGGAGCTGAGAAACAACCACACGTTCGGCACCGTTGATTACAAAGGTAGCCTGCGGTGTCATATATGGGATTGTACCAAGATACACGTCCTGAATAACGGTATCAAAGTCTTCGTGGTCTGGGTCTGTGCAGTACAGTTTAAGTTTCGCCTTCAAAGGAACACTGTACGTAAGTCCACGTTCTATACACTCCTGTATAGAATAACGAGGTGGATCAATGTAGTAGTCCAGGAACTCAAGGACGAAGTTATTTCTTGTATCAGCGATGGGGAAGTTCTCTGCAAATACTTTATACAAGCCCTCTTTTTTACGTTTTTCTGTAGGGGTATCAAGTTGTAGAAAGTCTTTGAATGACTTCAATTGAACGTCCAAGAAATCAGGATATTCGAGTGGATTCTTGGCAGTAGCAAAATTTATTCTTTGGTTTACTGTTGAAGACATCTGAAAAAAGGATTAGTAGAACTTATAAAAATAAAGACACAAAAAGGTTAAGAACCCTTTAAAGCTGGAAAGGGTTCCTAACCGTCACCTGTTTTACAGGCTTTTTTTGTTACTTAAGTTCAACTTCAGCACCTGCGCCCTCAAGAGCAGCCTTCAGTGCTTCAGCCTCCTCCTTAGATGCGCCTTCCTTTACAGTACTTGGAGCAGCGTCAACCAGATCCTTAGCTTCCTTCAAGCCAAGACCGCAAGCTTCCTTAACAGCCTTTACAACCTGAAGCTTAGCAGCACCTGCACTCTTCAGTACAACATCAAATGAGGTCTTCTCCTCAGCAGCAGCAGCGGCGCCACCAGCAGCAGGAGCAGCAACAGCAACAGCTGCAGCAGCAGGTTCAATACCATATTCTTCTTTCAGAATAGTTGCAAGTTCATTAACTTCCTTAACTGTCAAGTTAACCAATTGTTCAGCGATAGCTTTTAAATCTGCCATTTTAGTATAATTTAAATTGTTTATTACTTAGTTATTAAATATGATTTGATGGAAGATGACAATCCATCGGTTGTATTAAGCTTCAGGACGCTCACCCAGTGTCTTCAAGACACCATGGATAGTACCAGCTCCACTCTGAAGTGCAGAGATGACGTTCTTCGCAGGAGACTGCAGCAGAGCCACGATTTCTGCGATAACCTCTTCCTTGCTCTTGATACTTGTAAGAGCATCCAGCTGATCAGCACCTACATAGAAGCCTTCCTCAGCATATGCACCCTTCAAAGCAGGAATACCATTCTTAGCTTTATCCTTCAGCAACTTAGCAGGGAGATTAGCCACTTCTGTGAAAATCACACCTGTTGTACCCTTTAAGCAGCTATAGAGAGGAGAATAATCACCTTCCAAACTCTCTAGTGCCTTGTGCAACAAAGAGTTCTTTACAACAACAAGTTTCACACCTGCTTTGAAGCACTCACGACGGAAATCACTGGTATCAGCAGCATTCATAGCCGTAGTGTCCACCAAATAGAAGTGAGGATATTCCTTCACGATAGCAGCGAGCTGCTCAATAATCTTACTTTTATCTTCTTTTCTCATTTCAACCTCCGTTTATTATTGAGCGTCCTCTACAGTCTTAGGATCTACCTTCACACCCTTGCTCATGGTGCTAGAAAGATAAATGCTCTTTACATATGTACCTTTAGCTGTAGTAGGCTTCAACTTAATCAGTGTGCGAACGAACTCCTGTGCATTCTGCGCAATCTTCTCAGGCGTGAAACTTACCTTTCCGATAGATGAGTGAACGATACCAGTCTTGTCAACTTTGAAGTCAATCTTACCCATCTTCACTTCTTTTACAGCCTTAGCAACATCCATTGTTACAGTACCACTCTTCGGGTTTGGCATCAGTCCACGAGGACCAAGAACGCGACCGAGAGGGCCTAACTTACCCATGCAAGATGGCATCGTGATGATTACATCAACGTCAGTCCATCCGCCTTTTATCTTTTCGATATACTCGTCAAGACCTACATAATCAGCTCCAGCTTCTTGAGCAGCAGCTTCAGCATCTGGTGTACAGAGTACCAACACACGTGTCACCTTACCAGTACCGTTAGGGAGTGTCACCACGCCACGAACCATCTGGTTAGACTTTCTTGGGTCAACACCCAAACGAACGTCTATATCTACTGATGCGTCAAACTTTGTAAAGGTCAATTCCTTTACCAAAGCTGATGCCTCAGCAAGAGAGTATGCTTTCCCTGCTTCAATTTTACCAGCAGCCAACTTTTGATTTTTTGTCAGTTTACTCATTCTAATTGAAGTTTATTAGTTTATTTAACCGGGAACTCCCCTGTTACAGTGATACCCATACTTCTAGCTGTTCCAGCAACCATCTTCATAGCAGACTCAACAGTAAAGCAGTTCAAATCGACCAGCTTGTCCTCAGCAATAGCACGTACTTGATCCCAAGTAACGCTTGCTACCTTGTTACGGTTAGGCTGTCCAGAACCACTCTTGAGCTTTGTTGCCTCAAGCAACTGTATAGCCACAGGAGGAGTCTTTACTACAAAGTCATAAGACTTATCGGTGTAGTAAGTGATAATAACAGGAAGAACCTTACCTGCCTTATCCTGGGTCCTGGCGTTGAATGCTTTGCAGAAATCCATAATATTGATTCCCTTAGAACCCAAGGCAGGTCCTACTGGAGGAGATGGATTTGCAGCGCCACCCTTAATCTGTAATTTGATTAGTCCAGCAACTTCTTTAGCCATTTCTAAATATATTAATTGATTTACAAAAAAAAGAACGATACAATCTCACAAAAATGATATTGCATCACTCTTTGACAACTTGCATAAAGTCGAGTTCCAGAGGTGTTGACCTTCCGAAAATCTTTACCATAACCGTCAGCTTCCGCGTATCAGTGTTAATTTGTTCTACAGTTCCTGCAAAACCACTGAATGGGCCGTAGTTTACCTTTACGGTATCGCCTATAACGTAAGGTATAGTGATCTCTTCAACACCCTCTTGCATCTCGTCAACTTTACCAAGGATGCGTTTTACTTCGGATTCACGAAGAGGTGTTGGATGATCCATACCGCCCAAGAAGCCCAAAACATTAGGAGTATTTCTCAAATGATGAGGTACCTCACCAATTAAAGCTGCTTCCACGAGAACGTAACCAGGAAGATAACTTCTTTCCTTCATTACTTTTTTGCCATTCTTTAAATAGGCAACTTTTTCTGTGGGAATCAAAACCTGAGACACCAGATCAGAGCTAAGATTACCGTTTCTCAAATCAGCTTCGAGATACTCTTTTACCTTAGCTTCCTTACCGCTCACAGCACGTAATACGTACCATTTCTTAACAATCTCAGACATCGCTTAAAACAGTTTTACTGGGGATAAACAAACTCCATGATATTCTGGAAACAGAAGTCCATTACGAACACCACCAGCGCAATAATCAGGGAAGCATATAATACAGCTACTGCACTGTTAGTCAATTCTGTATATGTCGGCCATGTCACTTTATGGACAAGCTCGTCATAAGTTTCTTTCAAATATGCAACTACTTTGTTCATATCATAAGTATTAGCACGGGAAGAGAGGCTCGAACTCCCGACCTTCGGTTTTGGAGACCGACATTCTACCAACTGAACTATTCCCGTGTATCAACCAGTCCCCGGGACAAGCCCAAGGACTGGTATTTATTGGTTCAAGTGATTAGTCTTCGTAAACCTCTGTGATCTGACCAGAACCTACTGTACGACCACCTTCGCGGATAGCGAAACGCAGACCTACATTCAGTGCAACTGGGTAAATCAGGTCAACAATAATCTCAACATTATCACCTGGCATTACCATCTCAGTACCTTCTGGCAGAGAGATCTCACCAGTACAATCCATAGTACGAAGATAGAACTGAGGACGATAGTGGTTGTGGAATGGAGTGTGACGACCACCTTCTTCTTTCTTCAGCACATAGATAGTAGCCTTGAACTTTGAATGTGGGTGAATCTGACCCGGATGGCAGAGAACCATACCGCGCTTGATCTCGTTCTTATCAACACCACGCAGCAACAGACCTACGTTATCACCAGCCTCACCGGTATCCAGCAACTTGCGGAACATTTCAACACCAGTTACAACTGACTTACGATCTTCACCAAGACCCAGAATCTCAACTTCGTCACCTACCTTGATAACACCAGCTTCGATACGACCTGTAGCAACGGTACCACGACCTGTGATTGAGAAGATATCCTCAACAGGCATCAAGAAAGGCTTATCAATATCACGTGGAGGCAGAGGAATCCAATTATCAACAGCATCCATCAGTTCCATAACCTTGTCTTCCCACTTCTCAACACCATTCAGTGCACCCAGTGCAGAACCGAAGATGAAAGGAGTGTTTTCGCCATCGAAATCATAAGCTGACAACAGGTCGCGCATTTCCATTTCAACCAGCTCAAGCATTTCCTGATCCTCAACCTGATCGCACTTGTTTACAAATACAACCAAACGAGGAACGTTTACCTGACGAGCCAACAGAATGTGCTCGCGAGTCTGAGGCATAGGACCATCAGTAGCAGCAACTACGATGATAGCACCATCCATCTGAGCAGCACCAGTTACCATGTTCTTCACATAGTCGGCGTGTCCCGGGCAGTCAACGTGAGCATAGTGACGTTTAGCAGTCTCATACTCAACGTGAGCGGTGTTAATGGTAATACCGCGTTCCTTCTCTTCAGGAGCGTTGTCAATCTGATCGAAAGACTTAATCTTACCCTCGTTACCAGCTACTCGCTTTGACAGTACCAAAGTG
Source organism: uncultured Bacteroidales bacterium (assembly GCA_902775375.1). Lineage (GTDB taxonomy): Bacteria > Bacteroidota > Bacteroidia > Bacteroidales > Bacteroidaceae > Bacteroides. The sequence goes on from CACYLU010000008.1 coordinate 84,467, forward strand.
ATAGCAGCGGTCAGAGTGGTCTTACCGTGGTCAACGTGACCAATTGTACCAATGTTAACATGCGGTTTGGTACGTTCGAATTTCTCTTTTGCCATAGCTTTTACTTTATTTATAATTTGATTAATAATCAGTTTCTAATTCATGTGAGCTGTTACCGGGACTTGAACCCGGGACCTCTTCCTTACCAAGGAAGTGCTCTACCACTGAGCTATAACAGCAATCCGGCTTTCGCCTGACACATTGCTGTGCGTGTGGGCAAAGATGGATTCGAACCACCGAAGGCGTACGCCAGCAGATTTACAGTCTGCCCCATTTGGCCACTCTGGTATTTGCCCTTTTTGAGCCTCTTGTCGGATTCGAACCAACGACCCCGAGATTACAAATCACGTGCTCTGGCCAACTGAGCTAAAGAGGCATTCACTCAATTTTTGCAGCCGTTTTGACACGGAAACCGAGCGAAACGGCTGCAAAGTTAGTGAATTATTTTAATCCCACAAAGTTTTTGGGGAAATTTAATTATTTATTACGCAGTTTTTCCTTGTATTTCACCAGTTGCTTCTCCAAAGCCTCTGCACATTGATCGATTGCTTCCTCAAATGTATCGCATACTTTGTTCACATACAGCTCGCCTCCTGGTACGGTAATTTTCAGGCCTGCCTCCTTGTTGGCTGCTGTCTCTGGCTTAACTACCTTCAATGACACCTCTACTTTCTTAATATCTTCGTAATACTTTTCAAGCTTGTTGACTTTCTTGTTGATAAAGTCTTGTAACTTTTCCGTTGCGTCAAAGTGAATTGATTGAATTCTTACTTCCATAATTACCTCCTTTTCTTTATGCTCTTGGATGAGCTTGGTTATACGCTTTTTTTAATTCTTCAAAAGTAGTGTGTGTATAAACCTCAGTAGTGGCAAGGCTTTCATGTCCCAACAACTCCTTAATGGCTCCTAGCTCTGCCTGATGATTGAGCATTGAAGTAGCAAAGGTATGTCTCAGCACATGCGGGCTCCGTTTCTTGATCGCTGTCACTTTCGAAAGGTTTTCCCTCACTATGTTCTGTACGCTGGAACGAGCAATCCGTTCACCACTCAGTTTTGTAATAAAGGCCCCCGATAGGGTTGAAATGGTTTGGTTTCTCTCAGTAAGATAGTCCTGCATTGCTTTTGCCAACTCTTCACCAAAAGGAATAATACGTTGCTTATTTCGTTTCCCAGTAACTTTGATTACCTTAGCACCAAAATCTACATCCGCATCATTCAAGCCAACAAGTTCAGCCAGGCGCATACCAGTTTCATAAAAAAGTTGGATAATCAACCTGTCCCTGCGGCCCTCAAAATCTTCCTTAAAGTCAATTTCGTCAAGCAGTCTATCCATTTCTTTCTCTTTTACAAACACCGGTAGAGGTTTCTTCTTCTTTGGTCCGGATATTTTTCTCATCGGATCAGCAGTAATGTCCCCCTTTTTTAGCAGGTATTTGTAGAAAGTCCTCAATGCGCTCAATTTTCGGTTGATAGAACTGGCACTTATACCATTGTCCATCATCTGAACAATCCATTCACGCACCGTATTAGGATTGACCTCCTGCAGCTGCAGCTCGCATCCATTTGCAAATTCCTCAAATTGAAGCAAATCTACCTTATATGACTTCTCAGTCTCTTCAGAGTAATTACGCTCATATCTGAGGTATTCCAAGAATGCTTCTATCTCTTCCATCGTTACAGCACTTTTCTGTGCAACGAATTTAAGAAAAAGAATTCAATAATTCAAAGAAAAAACGCTAAATAATTAATCTTCCTCCTGGTGAAGCTTCTGAACATAAACAGCATGCTCCATCTGAAGTCTCTTCAATACAGACGGTTTGTCAAACTGCTGACGTCTTCTCAGTTCCTTAACAACACCTGTCTTCTCGAATTTTCTCTTAAACTTCTTCAAGGCTCTTTCAATGTTCTCGCCTTCTTTTACGGGTACTACAATCATCTTTAATAATAAATTTTAATTAGTTAATAATAAAAATCAGCCTGCAAAGTTACTCATTGTTTAATTAATGGCAAAACGTTTAAGCATAAAATTTCATATGCTTGCTTATAAAACCCACACAGAAGAAAACAAAAGAAATAATTACTCTTACGCGCGTATATATATAAATAAGGTATAATAATCAGAGATCTTAATACGAAAAACAGAATTACGTAATCTATTGTCGTTAATGTCGCTTTATTTATGTATATTTGCTAACTAAAATTTACCGAGATGACAGTAAAAGAACGTATAGCTTCCCTTAGAGAAACCCTCAAGCTGATGGGACTCAAGGCTTTCATCGTACCAAGTACCGACCCTCACATGAGCGAGTATGTAGCTTCTCATTGGGAAGCAAGGCAATGGATATCTGGGTTCACTGGCTCTGCCGGCACCATAGTGGTTACAGAGAAAGAGGCAGGCTTATGGACCGACTCTCGTTATTTTCTGCAAGCCTCCGAGCAATTGCAAGGTACTGGCATTGATTTATATAAAGAAAAGTTGCCAGAAACTCCCAGCATTGCAGAGTTTCTGAAATCAAGGCTCTCAAAGGGCGATGTTGTGGGTATCGACGGACAAGTATTCTCCTTATCGACAGCTAAAGCTATGAGAAAAGAGCTTGGAGAGAAAGACATCGAGTTGAGGAGTGTTGCAGATCCTTTTAAGAGTATCTGGGAGGATCGTCCCCCTATCCCTCAAAACCCAATCTTTATTCTTCCTATCCAATACGCTGGTGAAGGTTGTCAGGAAAAAGTAGTACGCATCCGACAACAGATGGAAAAAGATAACATCGATGTTATCTTGATAACAGCATTGGATGAAATTGCTTGGGTACTGAACCTGCGTGGCAGCGACGTTCATTGCAATCCAGTATTTATCAGCTACTTGCTTATCAGCCATCGAGATGTAAAACTTTTCATTGACGAACGCAAGCTTACACCAGAAGTAAAGAGCTACTTGAACGATTGCGAAGTAAAGGTTTATCCCTATATCGATTTCTATAGCGATCTAGAGCAAAATACCTGTGTTGACAAAGTTCTAGCAGACCCTGCTTTCCTCAATTATGCCATCTATCAAGGGTTGTCATCGCATAGCGAACTGATAGAACGTAAAACCTACGTGGCCTTCATGAAGGCCATTCGCAATCTGACAGAGATTGATAACCTGCATCACGCTATGGTGAAGGATGGGGTGGCTATGGTGAAGTTCCTCAAGTGGTTGGATACAGAGGCCGACATTTATCACGAAACCGAGATGAGTGTTGACCGCCAATTGCACTCTTTCAGGGCTGCACAAGCCGACTATATCGGTGAGAGTTTCGACACCATTGCTGGTTATGGAGCTCATGGAGCTATCGTACATTATGAAGCAACTCCAGAAACCGATGCTGCTTTAGAGCCAAGGGGCTTTTTGCTATTAGATTCTGGAGCTCAGTATCTAGACGGTACGACTGACATCACACGTACCATCCCCCTAGGATACATCACTCAAGAAGAGAAAGAAGATTATACCTTGATCCTAAAAGGACACATCGATTTGGCGATGGCAGTATTTCCAGAACATACAAGAGGATCCCAGTTAGACATACTGGCCAGACAACCTATTTGGCAGCGTCGCATGAATTACCTACACGGCACAGGGCACGGCGTGGGTTCGTTCCTTAATGTACACGAAGGTCCTCACAGTATCCGTATGGAAGACAATCCGGTCACCTTACAGGCAGGCATGGTGGTTACCGATGAACCAGGCATTTATAAGGCTGGCTCTCATGGGGTGCGTACGGAAAATATTCTTTTGGTGATTCCTGCTGGAGAAGGGATGTTTGGCAACTACCTGCAATTTGAGACTGTAACTTTATGCCCCATAGACAAGCGTCCGATTGTTCTGGAATTATTATCACCAGCTGAAATAGACTGGCTCAACAGGTACCATGCTAAGGTCTATGAAAAGTTGTCTCCTTACCTTGATAAGGCAGAACAAGATTGGCTTCGCTCAGTCACCACAGCATTATAGCTATTTTTATCGTTAAATATTCAATATAATAAATATGGCAATTATCAAATCAGTAAACGGACTTACTCCCAAATGGGGGAAAGAGTGTTATTTCAGTGAAAACGCTGCTATTGTAGGCGAAGTGACCATGGGCGATGAATGCTCTGTGTGGTTCAATGCAGTAGTCAGGGGCGATGTAGCTCCTGTTACAATGGGCAACCGTGTGAATGTGCAAGACGGAGCCGTGGTACATGTGACCAACAAGATTGGCCCTACCTATATCGAGGACGACGTGACCATCGGCCATAATGCCACCGTTCATGCTTGTACGTTGAAACGTGGCTGCCTTATCGGCATGGGTTCAACGGTATTGGACAACGCAGTGGTGGGCGAAGGTGCCGTCGTAGCAGCTGGTGCCTTGGTTCTGGGTGGCACCATCATCGGTGAGCATGAAATATGGGGAGGCGTACCTGCCAAGTTCATCAAGAAGACCAAACCTGATCAGGCTGAATCGTATGCCGCCCATTATGTGGCATACACCAAATGGTATTTGGCAGAAGATAACAAATGAAAATAATAAAGGGGCTTATTATAAAAGCCCCTTTAAATATTTCAATATAATGTCAGTTGCTCCAGCACGTGAGTGGACATAAGTACCAGCCTTATTGCCTGCTTCCTGCAAGAAAGTCTTGTCTGACAATAGCTTGTTAAGCAGTGCTTTAAGGTCATTACTATCATTGATAGAGAAAGCGCCACCACACTCAATCAGGTCATTAGCCTCCATGAATCGCTGGTGATTAGGGCCAAAGATAACAGGCACACTATATACGGCAGCTTCCACCGTATTGTGGATACCAGCGCCAAAGCCTCCACCTATATAGGCTATCTCACCATATCTATATATAGAAGACAACAGACCGAAACAATCAATTATCAGACAGTGGGCATCAGTCACATTCTCTAAGGTTGCTTGTGTATAGCGCACCACTTTACCTTCAAGTTTTCCGATTATTTGCTGTAAATGGTCTTCGCCAATGACATGTGGCGCAATAATCAGCTTAACCTCTGGATGATGGTTAAAATACTCAATAAACAAATCCTCATCTGGTTGCCAAGAACTACCAGCAACAAAAGTTAACTTCCCTTGTTTGAAAGCCTCCACCAAAGGGAGGTCCTTGGCCTGCTGACGAATCTGCAATACCCGGTCAAAACGTGTATCGCCAGCCACAGTCACTTCTTCTATCCCAATTCCCTTGAGTAAGTCTCTAGATTCATCATTTTGAACAAAGAGATGATTAAAACTGCGCAATACCTTAGCATAATCTTTACCATACCATTTAAAGAATGCCTGCTGAGGTCTGAAGATCGACGAAACACTAAATACGGGAATATTCCTGCTATGCAACTCGTCTAAATAATTCTTCCAAAATTCATACTTGATGAAAAATGCCATGCAAGGGTTTGCCAAATCCAAGAACTTCTTCACATTTTGGGGCTTGTCGAAAGGCAGATAGCATATCACATCAGCCCCCTCATAATTCTTGCGAACCTCATAGCCAGAAGGCGAGAAGAATGTTAGCAGAATGCCATAAGACGGATACTCCTGACGTATGCGTTCCATCAACGGACGCCCCTGCTCAAACTCTCCCAGTGAAGCAGCATGAAACCAAATATAATGTCGCCCTGGCTCTATCTTTGAGCGCAATACTTCATAGCAGTCCTGTTGACCTTTCAGCATAGTCTTTACCTTCTTGCTAAAAAGTGCATCTGCCTTAGCAGCTAAACTATATAAATTGATAGCAAGATTATACATAATTACTTCAGCACTTCGATGGCTCTTTTCATTCGTTTCAGTGTCTCTTCCTTGCCCAACACCCAAGAGATATCGAACATGTGAGGACCTTTACCCTCACCCACCAATGTCAGTCGGAAAGCATTCATTATATCGCCTGTTTTGTAACCCTTACTCTCTATCCAGGCCATCACAATCTTCTCTTGATTCTCTATGCTGAAATCATCGATATCTTTTAATACCTCCATCAACTCAGTCATACAATGGGCAGAATCTTCTTTCCAACGTTTCTTAACGGTCTTCTCATCGTATTCTGTAGGAGCTACAAAGAAATAATGGCTATTCTCCCACAGCTCTTTAACAAAGTTTACGCGGTTCTTCACCAGTCCCACAATAGTAACTACCTTATCAAAAGGTGCCTCAACACCTTTCTTCTCTAGTTCTGGGACAAACAGTTTGGCCACTTCCTCATCACTCTTCATCAGCACATACTCATGGTTAAACCATATCAGTTTTTTGTAATCAAACTTAGCTCCTGCTTTGCTGCAACGGTTGATATCGAAGAGCTTTATCATTTCCTCCATCGTCATGAGTTCCTGGTCATTGCCAGGGTTCCAGCCCAATAGTGCCAAGAAGTTGATAACAGCTTCCGGCAAATAGCCTTCCTCACGATAGCCATGTGATACCTCGCCTGTCTTGGGGTCATGCCATTCCAAGGGGAAAACAGGGAATCCCAAACGGTCACCATCACGCTTACTGAGTTTACCGTTGCCTTCTGGTTTTAGCAATAAAGGCAGATGGGCAAATTTTGGCATGGTGTCTTCCCAGCCAAAAGCTCGGTAAAGCAGCACATGCAACGGGGCAGAAGGCAACCACTCCTCACCTCTAATCACATGACTGATTTCCATTAGATGATCATCTACAATATTGGCCAAATGATAAGTAGGCAACTGATCGGCACTCTTATACAACACCTTGTCATCCAAGATAGACGAGTTGATAACCACCTCACCACGAATCAGGTCATTCACATGTACCTCCTCATTTGGTTCTATCTTGAATCTTACCACATATTGCGTACCATCTGCAATCAGTTTTTCCACTTCATCTTTTGACATTGTCAGCGAGTTCCGCATCTGCATACGGGTAGATGCATCATATTGGAAATTAGCTATCTCGCTGCGCTTGGCCTCCAACTCCTGAGGAGTATCAAAAGCAATATATGCCTTACCTGCATCCAACAGAACCTTTACATATTGCTGGTAAATTTCCCTACGCTCCGACTGCCTGTAAGGACCACGCTCACCACCAAAGCTCACACCTTCGTCAAAGTCGATACCCAACCAACGGAATGACTCCAGGATATATTCCTCAGCTCCTGGCACAAATCTATTAGAATCGGTATCCTCGATGCGGAACACCATATCACCCCCATGTTGACGAGCAAAGAGATAATTATACAAAGCAGTACGAACACCGCCGATATGCAAGGCTCCTGTGGGACTTGGAGCGAAACGAACCCTTACTTTCCTGTCTGCCATAGCTGTCAAAACACTATTTTTCTATTTTTGGGTGCAAAATTAACGCTTTTTCTCCACATTATCGGTTTATTTAGCAACTTTTTCGTAACTTTGGATAAGTTACTCCATCTCGGCATAAAAAATAAGCAAGCTTATTTTGTTCTGCACTCGATTTTTCGTAACTTTCGCAAAATATTTACTATTATGGCCCAGAATAACGAAAGAAAGTACACTATATGGAAAGCTTTTCTGTACAGATTACTCATCTTCATTTGTACAGTGGGGTTGATTGTTTATTTCATGCCTCGTGACGTGAAGTTTAATTATCAATTCGACCTTGATAAGCCATGGAGATATGGACAACTCATTGCTACTTTCGACTTTCCTATATACAAGCCCGACGATGTAATCAAGCACGAGCAAGACAGTATCCTATCTCATTTCCAACCATATTACAATATTGACAAAGAAGTGAGTAAGGCCGAGTTGCAACAACTACGCAATGATTATCAAACATCCTTACGCCAGGTGCTTCCCAGTCAGGATTACTATAATTACCTGCAACGTACCCTTACAGAAATCTACGATGCAGGTATCATTAGCAATGATAATTTGAGCGACTTGCAGAAAGATAGCACCAATGGCATCATGGTCATTGATGACAAGGTAGCCAATCAGGTAAGTCTCAATAAGATTTATTCTATCAGGGATGCTTATATGCATCTACTCACAGCCGATACTTCACGTTATAGCCCCGACATATTGCGCCGATGCTCTCTAAATGATTATCTCACACCAAATCTGATTTATGATGAAGAGCGCACAAAAACGGCAAAAGAAGAGGTCTTCGACACCTATTCTTGGGCAACTGGTCTAGTGCAAAGCGGTGAAAAGATAGTAGAGCGTGGTGAAATCATCGACAGTAAGAAATACAATATCTTAGAGAGTTTACGCAAAGAGAGCATCAATCGAAGTGAATCTCAGAAAGAAAAGATGCTAATGCTGGCTGGTCAGTTACTTTTTACCGCCATTTTCATCGGTTTGTTAGTCGCATATCTGATTATCTACCGCAAAAAGTATTTCAGAGATCGAAATACGTTGTTGATGATATTCACACAGATAGTACTGCTTTGTGTACTTACTGAATTGCTAGTATCCAATAACATCTTGTCGGTGTATATCTTGCCGTACGTGATGATGCCTATCATCATCCGCACTTTCCTCGATTCACGAACGGCATTCATGAGTTTCGCGATTACTATTTTGATCTGCTCCATCACTTTGCGCTATCCGTATGAGTTTATTCTAGTGCAATTCGCGGCAGGATTGACTGCCATTTATAGTTTAAAGGAGCTGTCACAGCGTTCGCAGATATTCCGCACAGGATTCGTGGTGGTACTCACCTACTTAGCGGTATTCTTCGCTTTTGAGTTGTTTACCGAAAACGACTTCAGCAAGATGAACCGCAGCAACTACATCTACCTTGCCATCAGCGGTTTCTTGGTATTGTTTGCCTATCCTTTATTGTTTATGTTTGAAAAAGTTTTCGGTTATACTTCCAATGTCACGCTGATAGAATTGTCAAACACCAACAACCCGTTACTGCGCCGTTTATCAGAGTTGGCACCAGGCACTTTCCAGCACTCCATGCAGGTTTCTAATTTGGTATTCGATGCCGCCACAGATATAGGTGCCAACGGACAGTTAGCCAGGACAGGAGCGCTCTATCACGATATCGGAAAGATGGAAAACCCGGCATTCTTTACCGAGAACCAAGGAAATGCTTCCAACCCTCACAAGGCATTGAGCTATGAGCAGAGTGCCCAAGTGGTCATCAGCCATGTTACCGATGGTCTGAAACTTGCCGAGAAGAACAATCTGCCCAAGGTTATCAGGCAATTTATTACCACCCACCATGGAGCTGGTAAAACTAAATATTTTTATATCAGTTGGAAGAATGAACATCCTGGTGAAGAGCCTGATCCAAGTTGGTTTAACTACCCAGGTCCCAACCCGTTTACTGCCGAGCAAGCTATCCTGATGATGGCGGATGCCGTTGAAGCTGCCTCACGCAGTTTGCAGGAATACACAGAAGAGAGCATCACTCAGTTAGTTGACAAGATTATAGACGCACAAGTAGCAGAGGGCTATTTCAACAACTGCCCCATTACTTTCCAGGACATACAGACGGTAAAGGATGTATTCAAATCGAAGCTAAAATCGATGTATCATCCCCGTATAAAATACCCTGAACTAAAGTAATGCCTCCCGCTGGTTGTCGCAGTATCTGCTATCACCCGTCGCAATATCCGTTATCACTCGTCGCAGTATCTGCTATACCCCTATAGGAGATACTACGACACCCCATAGCAAAGCCTCCGGCAACCGATAGCTGCCGTTCTACCCACCCATAGCAAGTTCTCCCTCGACTCATAGCAACCATCGCCACGAGCTATAGCAGGCATTACAATAAAACAAAGGAGATTACTCTACACAGGATCGACGTCGTAATATACTTGGAGAGATTTAAAGCGATCGTCCTGTCGCATACGCTGCTCTACCTGCAGCAACAGCTTACGGGCCCGGGAAAAAGAGGCATTGGCCTCAATCTTCAGCATAATCATGCCGATATGCAGGGAATGTACTCTTGCTACCGCAGGCTGCATAGGGCCATTCACTCGTTCCTCACCAAAAACCTTAATTAACTGAGCAGTCATCTGGGCAGTCATGCTTTCGGTAAGTCTCTGCTGGCGGTGCTTGATATAAATATACACCAACCGATAAAAAGGAGGGAAGTGGCATACTTGCCTTTCTGCCAACTGTCCATGCACCATTGCCTCGAAATCATTGTTCATGACATTCTTGATGATCGGGTAATCCACATGACCGGTCTGCAAAACCACTAAGCCTCGTTCGCCCTTGCGCCCTGCCCTGCCTGCCACCTGCGCCATCAGTTGGTAGGCACGTTCGTAAGCGCGGAAATCAGGATAGTTTAACATAGTATCTGCGTTGAGGATGCCTACAAGATGAACATGATCAAAGTCAAGACCTTTTGACACCATCTGCGTACCTATCAAAATATCAGTCCTGCGCATTTCGAAATCACGAATCATCTTTTCATAGGCAGTCTTACTGCGTGTGGTATCTAAATCCATTCTCGCCACACGTGCCAGAGGGAACATTTCCTTGATTTCATCCTCCACCTTCTCTGTGCCAAAGCCTCTGTCACGCAAATCCTTACTCCCACACTCTGGGCATGTATGAGGCACTGCTGTGGTATATCCGCAGTAGTGGCACACCAGTTGGTTGGTGTGTTTATGAAAGGTAAGACTTACGTCACAATGCACACAACGAGGCACCCAACCGCAATCATGGCACTCTATCATGGGAGCGAAGCCCCTACGGTTTTGGAATAAGATAATCTGCTCATTGCGTGCCAAGACCTCCTCCATCTTTTCTTTCAAGACGGGGGAGAAATGGCCATGCATCATCTTCTTGCGATGCAACTCCTTGATGTCAACAGGTAAGATGGCTGGTAGTTGTATTTCCTGGTATCTTTCTTTCAGCTCTACCAAACCGTACTTACCAGCCTCTGTTGCATTATACCAGCTCTCAACTGAGGGGGTAGCGGTACCTAGCAGGGTCTTGGCACCATACATGGAAGCCAGCATCAAGGCGGTATTACGGGCATGATAACGAGGGGCGGGGTCTTGTTGTTTATATGAACTTTCATGCTCTTCATCCACAATCACCAATCCTAAGCGCTGATAAGGAAGAAAGACTGAAGAACGAGCCCCTAATATAATAAGGTATGGATTGTTGGATAGCTGTTTATTCCATATTTCCACTCGTTCAGAATCAGAAAATTTGCTATGATAAATGCCTATCTGAGAACCAAATACATTTTTCAAACGCTCGGTAATCTGGGTAGTCAATGCAATCTCCGGCACCAGATAAAGCACCTGCTTTCCCTGACGGATGTTTTCCTCAATAAGATGAGTATATATCTCTGTCTTGCCAGAGGAAGTAACCCCATATAGCAGGCAGACTGATTGCTTCCCGAAGCATTGCTTGATTTCGCCCAATGCCCGTTGCTGATTAACATTCAAGGGTTTTAACCCGCTCACTTGGCGTTCTTTCTCCGAGAGACGGCTAATAACGTATGGATAGGTCTCAAATACACCTCTTTTCACCAAAGCATCAAATACCGCAATAGAAGCATTATGATGTGCCAGCAAATCCTGCTTACTTACTTCATGGGGACCTCCCTCGAAAATTGCCGAGAGCTGCAGATAGCTTAGCAATAGGTCTTGCTGCTTAACTGCACGCTTCAAAGAGTCAAGCATTTGCTGCAATGGTTCTTCTGAGCGATAGTTCTCTGTTAGTCTGACATGCGTCTCTACCTTAGGCTTGAAATCCAGTTTCAGGCCAGCAGGAACTGCAGCATTATACACATCGCCCTCAGCGCACATATAATAGTCGGCTATCCACTCCCAAAGTTTTAGTTGTTGCGGCATTACAGCAGGTTGCTCCTCTAGAAGGGAAAAAGCATATTTCACCTCATATCCAACGGGAGCTTCATGATGTATCCTGTCAACAATACCTGTATAATGTTTCTTCTTACCAAGTGGCACAACGACACGACACCCCCTTTTCACCTTTTGCGCCATGTCATCATTCACGGCATAGGTGAAGGTAGCCTTCAAAGGCAAGGGCAGTATCACGTCGATATAAGTCATGATAGTTAGATAAAAATAGCGTTACTGACCTAAGCCGGTAACGCTATGATGGGTTCTATTACAAATGCTTAGAACATGTAGGCTAATGAAATCTGCCAAGTGTTAAGTTTGTTCTTAACATCAGAATTCATTATCTTAAAGCTATTGCCTAAAGCAAACTGATAGTTCACACCAATCTGTATATGGTTAATCAGCTTCACGCCAGCACCTAAGTTCAGGCCTACCTGAGCATCCTTCTTATCGATACCAGCGATATCCACATCCTTCAGATTGAAGTAGAAGTCAGGACCAGCTGCAAAGAAGATAGCTGCCATATCACCTACACCGATAGAATATTTCAAGTTGACAGGAACTTCAATACCCTGCTGCTTCAAGTCACCAGAGCCACGCTGAGAATACATCACAGCTCCATCAACGCCTAAGCCAACGATAGGTACTGTAGCCTCAATCATCGGACCGATAAAGAAACCTGTTGAGTTTTCTTTATAATCTTTAATACCCCAGTTCATAATCTCTGCCGCATCCATCTTAGAAAGGTTCAAACCGCCCTTCACACCAAAACTTACCTGCGCATTAGCAGGAATAGCCATTGCCATACAGCAAACAGCTACAAATAATGTACATAAAACTTTCTTCATAATTCTCGTTATTTAGTTTGTGACTGGGCAAAGGTACACATTTTTTTTAAAACTGGTTACAAATATGCAGTAAAAGTGCTACCTTTGCATTGTTTATTCGAAAGGAGAGATGCCGGAGTGGTCGAACGGACCGCACTCGAAATGCGGCATACGGGTAACCGTATCCAGGGTTCGAATCCCTGTCTCTCCGCTAATCAGGAAAGAAAATGAAGAAAGTATTACTCACATTAGCAACGGCAGCAATAGTGCTATCTTCTTGTGGCACTATGGGGTTTGGCACCAGCATGGGTGCTATGGTTGGCGGTACATTAGGTTCTATAGCAGGTGATGCAGCTGGAGGTTGGCATGGTTCATCGATTGGTGGCATGGTTGGTTCTATTGCCGGCATGGCTGTAGGTGCAGCTATTGAAGAGCAGCAGATTAAAAATAAGATGGAACAAGCAACCAAGACTACACCATCTGTGTCATATTCTCAGCAAGACAATGCAATGGCGAATATAGAACTCGACAACTTTATATACTCTGATAGTAACAATAACGATATCATTGAAGCTGACGAGAAGTGCCAGATTAGCTTTGAAGTAGAGAATGAAGGAGACAAAGCTGTTACGAACATCACTCCTATACTGGAACTGATAGAGCAAAACAAAGGTATCAAGATTGGCAATCCTACAAAGATCAGCAAACTATCTGCTAAAAGCAAAGCCACCTACTCTATTCCAGTTTATGGTACTTCACACTTGAAAGACGGTGAAGTAGAATTCCGCGCATACGTCATTGACGACAATGGCAATACGAGCGAATCACGAGAGTTTACCCTTCCTACTAAGAAATAGTTGGATAGAATTTACCGTATTCTGCCATAAAATATAACATCCTGGGCCAACAGAAGCAACAGGGTTCAGATAGGTGTAGGTAATCCAAATGGCAAAGGCAGTGTTTTTCTGTCCCAATGCTTGTCCGGCATTCACCGTACTGTTATAAAAGCTTCCTACAAACTTGCCCAGCGCAAATTGTATCATACAGAGTATGGCAGAGGTAAATGCTATCATCAGCAATAGCCAAACAGACACATCAGCATGTACGATATTCTTGATAGTTGTACCTGTGACGATAGAGAGTGAAATGCCCCACATATAAAAGCCCATATCTTTCACTGCTACAATCTTATCATGCAAAGGTTTCACAAAGTGCCGTACAAACCATCCCAAGAACAAAGGCAACACCAACACCAGACACACCTTATTTAATATAATAAGGAAAGCATCCCAGAAAGTAAGATGTGCTTCCTTCTCAATCAGGGGGAAAAAAGTGGGAATCAATATGGCAGTAACGAAACTACTGATAAAAGTATAAGTCGTCATAGAGCCTAAATTACCCCCTAACTTAACGGTAATCACTGCTGCGGCAGCCGCTGTAGGACAGATAATACAAGTCAAAATGCCTTCCCACACAATCTTGCTGCCTGTTGTTTGCTCTGTTAATAGAATGATGCCCACCACTATCAATACCAACAGCACTTGCAGCAGTACAATCCACAAGTGCCACATCTCTGTCTTCATTTGCTTAAAATCCACTTTGCAGAAGGTCACGAACAGAATCATAAACATAAACAGTGGCAATATGGCATCGAAGATAGGGTCGAAAAACAAGGCAGCTTCATGCAATGCCGGAGTAAAGGCAAAGATGAAGTAAGCCAGTGCACCTATACCCATCGATACGGGCAATGTCCAGTCTTTTGCGAATTGTACCAGATTCATGCCGCAAAAATAAACAATTCTGTCCACATAAAAAAGGGGTGCGGCTATTTGCCGCACCCCTGAACGCTTATTATATTGATCTTATGAATGACGGTGATCAATTAGTTGAATGCTGGATAACCAGGATTCTGAACCAAGTTAGGATTGGTCTGCCATGCTGTCAATGGAATTGGGAACAATTTTAAATATTCATCCTTTGGACGGTTCCAATTGTATTTGTTACCATTAATGCTCTTAGGGAATCCTGTAGTAGGATCAACTTCATGGCTAACATTAGCACGGAACATGCTCCACATATCCTTATCGTAGCAGCCGAAGCGAATATCATCTTGACGAGATGTAATCTCCCATGCCAACTCCAAACGACGTTCTAACTGAACTTCATCCAAAGTAACACTGGTATAGCTATGACCAGGATATGCGCGGTCACGTACCTGATTAACAAACCATTCAGCAGGATGGCTATTACCAGACCCTCCACGTAAGATGGCTTCTGCTTCCATTAAATATACATCAGCTAAACGGAAAATATGAAAATCATTCTCCATGGCACTTGATAAGCCCGTTTCAAAGTCCCATTTGCCCATTCGTGCACCATCATGCTGGTTCACTGCACGCCACTCACAATTATCATACTCTGTACCATCCAGTGGATATACCTCGATAGAGTGATCCATGATGTAGTTACCTTTTTCTGTCAGCAGAGGAACAGGAGGAGTAACAGTAAGGTCGTACATGATGCCCATGAGAAAAGAACCTTCCTTACGAGGGTCATCGTCAGCAAAAAGTCTCACATAGTCAGGCTGAGCACAATAGCCATTCCAGCCCGATGCCTTAATGTTCAAAGCCTTGTTGTCAACATAACCTAAAGTACGGAAATGCTGATTACGGGTGTAGCTAGTATCGGTATTTTTATACTGAGCAGAGAAAATAGCTTCCTTTGAGGTCTCATTATCTACCTTGAAGTTATCTTTCCAAACAGGCTCCAAAATATAGTCACCTTGATATACGTTCTCGCAGTTCTTGATTACCTCGCTATAAGCATTTGACGCGCTAACACCCCATGCTTCAGCATTCAGATACATCTTAGCCAATAAGGTATAACCTGCTCCCTTGGTAAATTTACCATAATTATCATGAGAAGACTCTGGCAGTGAAGGGATAATAGAGTTTAATTCACTAACAACAAAGTCGAAAACCTGTTGACGAGTTGAGTTTGTAGGCAATTCCTTATCATCATAGTCAATAACCATTGGCACGTTTCCAAAGAAATCGCACAATAGATAATACCAATAAGCACGAATACCGCGTATTTCAGCAGCTTTCTGTGCAGCATCAGCCATTGTGGATGCCTCAACTACCTTTATGTTTGCATTACAAGTACCTATTGCCTCCATGGCATGATTCCATGAGTTACGCAATGCTTGAGTCTGGCTAGAATAGGTGTGCATGAACAACTGCTCATACTGACCTCCATCATACCAGTCGCCACCGATGCGAGTTGGGTGTATCATACATGAACCGCTCGCTTCTGACGTATTAAACTCATCACCAGTAAGCCTCTTCAATGTGTTGTAGCAGGTACCCACCAAGGCATTTACTTCAACGTCTGTACTGCCAAATGTTTCAGCAGGTAGCTTGTCGAAAACACGCTCGTCCAGGTCCGTACAAGAAGGCACAGTGATCAGGAGAGAGGCGGCAGCCAGCAGACTGAATATCTTATTCTTTTTCATAATGTATGTCCTGTTTTTTAAGTTTAGAATGTTAAGTTAACACCGAAGGTAAATGAACGAGACTTCGGGAAGTAATCACGAGGTTCAATACCTGGAGACAAACCAGCGTTAGAGTCTGTAGCAGCACCAGTATAGAGTTCCACTTCTGGATCCAGACCTTTGTAGCCGGTAATCACGAACAGGTTCTGAGCTGTTACGTACAAGCGTGCCTTTTCAAGCCAGTTTATCTTCTTAGTATTGAAGGTATAACCCAATGTCATGTTATCCAGACGAGCGTATGAAGCATTCTCGATATAGTATGAACACACACGTGAGTTCTCACTAAGCTTCAACAGGTCATCGTTTTTCATAACATTGTAACCGTCAATATAAGTATTGTTACCATATGCTGCTAATGGGTTGTTCAAGACTTTCTGGCCCAGTGATCCACGTAGGAAGAAACTGAAGTCCCAGTTCTTCCAGGTGAAGTTGTTGGTCCAACCAAACTCCAAATCAGGTTGAGCATCACCTACGAATGTACGGTCATCCTCATTAATATTGCCATCACCATTTACATCTTCAATAATGAAGTGACCATCCTCACTCAAGCCAGTACATTTCAGCATATAGAACTGACCGATTGGATAACCTTCCTTAACAATATGAGAGGTTTGGCCTGATGCACCACGAATCCAAGGATTACCCACGTAAGCAGCATCCGTCTTATACAAATCGTTTGAAAGGCGGGTTACCTCGTTCTTGTTATGAGATACATTCAGTGTGGTAGTCCAGTCGAAATCACGGGTCTTGATAACATTCCAGTTCAGTGAAACCTCAATACCCTTGTTCTGAGTAATTGTACAGCATGTCTTTGGTCTTCTTTGAGTAGTACTCCACGGTACCACCGAAGCGGCCATTAAACAGAGAGAAGTCCAGACCGATGTTGAACATGGATGTCTGTTCCCACTTTAAATTCGGGTTAGCATTCTGTGAAACTCGGAAAGCAGTAGATGCAGAACCGTTTGAGAGATAAGTACCATAAGCCCCATATAGTTCTAGAGACTTATAAGGCTGTAAGCCATCCTGATTACCGGTCACACCGTAACCTGCACGCAGCTTCAGGTCGTCCACCCACTTCACGTTCTGCATGAAAGGCTCCTGGGAGATGCCCCATGCTGCTGATACTGACGGGAAGGTACCCCACTTGTGGTTCTTACCGAACTTGGATGAACCGTCTCGGCGGATGGTAGCGGTCAGCATGTAGCGTTCCTTGAACGAGTAGGTAGCACGTCCGAAGAATGAGATCAGCTTGTAGGCGTTACGACCTGATGTTACATTACCAACCTTCAATGTATTACCAGTTTGCAGGTTATCAGCACCCATTGAAGTAACTGCAAAATCTGTAACATAAGCATACTGTGATGAATACTCATTGTTTTCCCAAGAGTAACCAGCCAAGGCACCTACCTTGTGGTCGCCGAAGGTCTTGTCGAAGTTTAAAGTCCAATCCATTAAAATGCGGTCCCAAGTCTGATTCTGTCGCGTTGCATTACTATTATCGCCACGTCCCATATAGTTGGTTGCTGCATTCCAACGGCTATAGTCATTGCTGTAACGGCTCTTGTAAAGGTCTGCCTTGATGTTCAGACCATCAATAATGTCAAACTGCACCTCACCCTGGCCATAGTAATAAACGCTCTTATTCTTTCTGTAGTTTTCTTTCTCTGCTTTCACAGGGTTACCCTGGTCATAACCAGTCCAATCAAGGAATGAACCGTCTGCGTTATATACAGGATATACTGGAGCCATGTTATAAGCACGGATAAAGTCATCAGTATTAGGCTGGCTGTTATCTGTCAATGTACCTGCACCTGTCAAAGTTAAGCGCAACCTATTATTCAAGGCACGCTGCTGTACCTGGAAACGGAAACTATGACGACGCAGAAAGTTCACTTTAGAAATACCCTGGCGATCCAAATAAGTATAGGATGCACGGTAGTTGCTGGTAGAAGAACCGCCGGTCAGGGATACAGCATGATTCTGAGAGAAACCTGTGCGAAGAATTTCATCAAACCAATCTGTATCAGCATTATATTGATTTGTAATAATGCTGACATCCTTACCCAACTTAGCATTAGCATCTTTCCACTCCTGAGCATTCAACAAGTCAGGCTTGTTGGCAACAAAGTCAAGTGAAATATAACCGTCATAGTTAACTGTTGTCTTTGCGCCTGTACCCTTCTTGGTGGTGATCAGGATGACACCGCCGGCAGCACGGGAACCGTAGATGGCCTGTGAAGAAGCATCCTTCAGGACAGAGATTGACTCGATATCGGCAGGAGATACCGTTGACATGTCACCGCCAGGAACACCGTCGATAACGATCATAGGGCCCTGGTCGTTCATCAGGGTAGAGGTACCACGCAGGCGAATTTGAGAGCTACGAGTTACATCACCCGAACCTTGCGTAATATTCAAGCCGGCTACCTTACCACGCAGCAGGTCGGATGCGTCGCGTGAGATACCCTTGTTGAATGAAGCCTCGTCAACGTTTGCCACAGAACCGGTGATCTCACGGCGGGTCTGGGTACCGTAACCGATGGCAACAACCTCACCCCCGTCGATGTTCTCCTCGGTTGTGTTGTAACCGATGAATGAGAACTGCAGTACACCTTTCATGTTGGTAACCTGCAGTGAGTAGTTACCATCGATGTCTGTGATAGTACCGTTAGTACTACCCTTCTCAACTACGTTAGCGCCGATGACCGGTTCGCCGGTATCGTCGGTAACAGTTCCTTTCACTGTGCCACTCTGGGCGAATGCCGTAATGACACAGAAAGACATCAACACTGAGAGCAAAGAAGCCTTCAGTGCGCCAAATGCATTAAATGTCTTCTTTCGTTGCATAAATTCTAGTTTTTAAGGTTAATAATAGTCTATTCCTTATGGCAAAAATATTACTTGCCATCTGCAAACATACATAATATTTTGATATGTTCAACACTTTTTCACAAAAAAATGTGTCTTTTACCTTAAAAAGGTCCTTTTTTAACATTTGGCATTGGAAATATAGCATTAAAATATACTAAATATACATTCTTCGTCATCAAGAATGCTTACCTTTGTGTCTGGAAACGCTGATTAAACTGACATATTGTTACAAGTGAAACCTTTTTTAATACATAAAACGGTGAAGAAAGGCTGGGTGTGGTTGAAACGCTTCCGTCATCGAAAGGGATATGGAGTACATTCGCCCTTTGCATATGATTTTATTACTCGTGTAATATATGGAAAGGTTTCTAAAGAAGAGTATCGCTACTTATTTAATACATACGGAAGTAGAAAAGAGTCTAGAAAAGTAATAGAGTTGCTGCATAGATTGGAGAAGGAGACTCCACTTTTAGTATATGTCAATGAAACTGATCCTATATATATAAATAAGGTGTATGAGGAGAAGGCTGAAACGATGAGTCCAAAAGGCATTATGGTGATATACGGCATCAACTTGAATAAGGAAATGAAGCAAATCTGGCAGAAACTAAAAACAGATAACAGGTCTGGCATAACTTTTGATCTGTATGATGTGGGGATTATACTCTTCGACAAGAAAATAACCAAACAAGATTATATAGTGAACTTTTAAATCTGATAATATGAAGAAAAGCATGGTATATACCCGTACGGGGGATAAGGGAACCACCTCTTTAGTGGGTGGTCAGCGTGTTGCTAAATCCGATATACGTTTGGAGGCGTATGGAACGGTGGATGAACTTAACTCACATATTGGCCTGCTGATAAGTCTGTTGCACAATGAACACGATGTGGAAATATTGACTCGCATACAGAAACTATTATTTGTTGTTGGTTCCAACTTAGCAACTGATCAAAGCAATACAGAACTGAAAGCTGCGAGTGTGGTGCATACAGAGGATATATCGTTATTGGAAAACGAGATTGATGTAATTGATGATTCTTTACCACAACTACGGGCATTTGTCCTGCCTGGCGGATGCCAGGCCTCCTCTCAATGCCATGTCTGCCGCACTGTATGTCGCCGTGCAGAACGCAGGATTCTTTCTTTAAGTGAGCAAGCAGAAGTGCAGCCAGAATTATTGCAATTCGTCAACCGACTTTCTGATTATCTCTTTGTGTTAGCCAGGAAGATAAACATCGATGAAAAAAAGTCTGAAATATTTTGGTAAAACTCTTGCAGATGATAGATTTTTATGTACTTTTGCAGCGAAATAGAAACAAGTACAAAATAACTCAATTCCTTAATGTTTATACACTATGTATTGGACTTTAGAATTAGCATCAAAACTGGAAGACGCACCTTGGCCAGCTACCAAGGACGAATTAGTTGATTATGCCCAGCGTTCAGGCGCTCCGCTAGAAGTTATCGAGAACTTGATGGAAATAGAAGACGAGGGCGATGTATATGAAAGCATGGAAGACATCTGGCCTGACTATCCAAGCAAGGAAGATTTCTTCTTCAACGAGGATGAATATTAAACAAATGGCTATCATTGACAAATTAAAGCAACGAATCTTTGTTTCGTTGCTTTTTTTGTGTAACTTCGCATCTTGAACCAATACTAAAACCGTGAAAAGAACATTCTTTATTATCATAAGTTTCTGTGTTGCCGTTACGCTTATGGCGCAAAAATCAGGGAACCCTATCATAGAGGGATGGTATGCCGATCCAGAAGGAGTTGTGTATGACGATACTTTCTGGATTTATCCCACAACTTCACGCTTATCGGGTGATGATATAGAGACCTATAAAGCTGATGCTGAACGTCAGACAGATGCTTATAGCCAAACCTATAACCTGCAAACTCATTTCGATGCTTTCTCATCGAAAGATTTGGTTCATTGGACCAAGCATAGCAGTATATTGACTAAAAATGATGTGAGTTGGGCAAAATATGCCATGTGGGCCCCTGCAGCTTTACGAGCTAACGGTAGGTATTACCTCTTCTTCAGCGCTAATGATATCCAGAGCAACGAGAAACCTGGCGGCATAGGTGTGGCAGTGGCTGACCACCCAGAAGGACCTTTCTATGATGCTTTGGGCAAACCGTTGATTTCGCAGATTATTAACGGGGCACAGCCCATTGACCAGTTTGTCTTCCATGATGATGATGGACAGTATTATATGTATTATGGAGGATGGAGACATTGCAATATGGTAAAGCTCAGCCCTGATTTGTTGAGCATTGTCCCGTTTGATGATGGCACTATGTATAAAGAAATCACTCCTGAGAACTATGTGGAAGGACCATTTATGCTGAAAAAGGATGGCAAGTATTACTTCATGTGGTCAGAAGGAGGATGGACGGGACCAGATTATTGTGTAGCATATGCTATTGCTGACTCTCCTTTCGGACCATTTAAGCGTATTGGCAAGATTTTGGAGCAGGACCCAGAGGTAGCTACTGGTGCAGGACATCATTCTGTGGTGAAAGTACCAGGAGAAGACACCTATTATATAATATACCACCGTCGTCCTTTAGGTCTGAAACAAGCCAACGAACGTGTGGTATGTATTGACAAACTTGAATTTGACGAACAAGGATACATTAAACCTGTAAAAATTACTTTTGATGGTGTAACATCAATAACCACTGAATAGACAGCACTTATTTGGCGTAACAGTATAACCTGTGGATGTCTCATGCGTCCGCAGGTTTTTTTATCCTTTTTATTCATCAATTTTATTACACGGTAATATGGAACAGATTTTCATTAGCGAAATGAAGTGCTCTTTTGTGCTGAGAGAGCCAAACAGCACAAAACCCACACGGGTTTTTATGTATGCACGTATTAACCATCGTCAATGCAAATTGTCAACAGGCGTGAAGGTCTATCCTTCTCACTGGAACCCCGTAAGGCAAGAAGCCTTGATAGGACGTATGCTTACTCTACTGGAAAACCAAAACAACCAGATTGTGAATGAGCGCATTCATCAGCTAAGGCATGTCTTCTTGGAGTTCAAGCATTATCTTTGTGAGAATCCATTGCTGATAGATCAAGCTGTTAATATATTGAGAAGTCTTGTATACCAACAAGATGCTTCTCAATATACAAAGAAAAGTTCTGTTATCAATGTGTTCAGCAGGTTGATTCATGAAAGCCGGAAGTCAAATAGCAGTAAGGACGCTTATTACCATCGATTGCGCGTACTAGAACAGTTCCTGTTACAAATTGGCAAACCTAATCTGTCCATTCATGAGCTGGATAAGCAGATTATCCGCCAATTTGGCCGTTATCTTTTTGATGAGCGTGAGTTGCGCACCAATACGCATAATCAGTACATCAAGTTTATCTTTTCTCGTTTGAATGAAGCGGAAGAAGCTGAAATTATCACTCGCCAAGAACGATTTCGTAATGGTACCGATAAGATTTACCGCTTACCAAAAGTAGAGGACAATAGTTGGAATCGCCCTGCATTGACAGAAGAGCAAGTAGAGATGCTCTACCAATGTAAGGATTTGAAGCCAAAAGAAGAAGAGGTACGAGATCTATTTGTGCTGAATTGCAATTTGGGACAGCGTTTCAGTGATTTCATCAGTAAGGTGAATCGAGATACAATTCACACAAATGAGAATGGCATCGAGGTAGTGGAACTGATACAAGACAAGCGCAACCACAAGGTGATAGTGCCCATTACTTCACAGGCCAAAGAGATACTGATGAAGTATGATTACCAATTACCGAAGTACACACCTACGCAAGCCAACTATTACTTGAGCAAGATAGCGGAGAAAGCAGGACTGACCAACATGGTACAGATATTGTCGGAGGAGCACAGTGATTACAAACCAGTATCGGTACCGCTGTACACTCTTATTAGTACTCATACTGCTCGTCGTACCTTTGCTACAAGATGTTATTACAAATGGGGCATTGATATTCTGACACTTTCAAAACTTTTAGGACATTCAACATTAAAACAAACGGAGGAATACATAAAAGTAACCTCTAACCAGGCAGCCGACAAAGCAGCTGCGAAGATGCTAGAATAAATAGGCTGTACTATTATTAGAATTATTTTTGCACAAAGCCGTTAAACATTTTCTGTTTTAGCCTGAACATCATAACATTAGCCTTAACTAGAATTTATGCAACGAAAGAAGACATTTAATGCATTTGGCGCACTGAAGGCTTCTTTGCTCTCAGTGTTGATGTCTTTCTGTGTCATTGCGGCATTCGCCCAGAGTGGCACAGTGAAAGGAACTGTTACCGACGATACCGGTGAACCGGTCATCGGCGCTAACGTAGTTGAGAAGGGTAGTACCAACGGTACTATCACAGACATCGATGGTAACTACACACTGCAGGTTACCAACATGAACGGTGTACTGCAGTTCTCATTCATCGGCTACAACACAACCGAGGAGAACATCGGCGGACGCACTACTATTAACGTACAGCTCTCCTCAGGCGTTATCAACCTGGGTGAGGTTGTTGCCATCGGTTACGGTACCCAGACCCGCCGTGAGATCACCGGTTCTGTGGCAAACGTTGACGAGGCTTCTCACATCAGGTTCTGCCGATATCACCCAGGGCTCAATGATCCGCCTGCGTGGTACCTCTACCCTGATGAACGACCAGGGCCCTATGATCGTCATCGACGGCGTTCCTGGCGGTGACATGTCAAGCGTTGCTCCTTCCGATATCGAGTCAATCTCTGTATTGAAGGATGCTTCTTCACAGGCCATCTACGGTTCCCGTGCTGCCGGCGGTGTCATCCTGATCACCACCAAGAAGGGTACCGGTGCCCGCACTACCGTCAACTACGACGGCTATGTAGGCATTGACGTGGCTGCCAACAAGCCTGACATGCTGAACGCAGCAGAGTGGATCGACGTGAACAAGCAGCTGGGCAAATACGAGACCGACGCTGTACAGAATATCGTGAACAACTACCATGCTGACACCGACTGGTTCGGCGAGGTGCTGCGCACAGGTTTCTCTCAGAGCCACTCAGTTTCCCTGACCGGCGGTTCTTCTACCAGCAACTACCGTGCATCCTATACTTATCTGGACCGTCAAGGTGTAGCACGCAACAACGAGCTGCGCCGCCACAGCTTCCGCTTCCAGGTACAGCAGCGTGCCCTGAACAACAAGCTGCGTCTGACCCTGGATGCTGCCGGAACGATGACTGACGCCTACCGTCCACAGGGCGGCGACTTCATCCGCGCCTACAACATGATCCCTCTGTACCCTGTCTACAATGCAGACGGAACATTCTTCGAGGGTGCTACCGGTGCTCTGTTCAACGAGTACGACATGGGTAACCCTGTTCACGCTATGGCAGAGAACTACAACAAGACCAAGTCTTCTGTATTCACCGGCCGTGGCGAGATCCAGTACGACATCATCGACGGCCTGAACATCAAGGCCAACCTCTTCAAGAGCCGTGCTGCCAACGACCAGAGCGTATGGAACGCAGCTACCAACTATGCAGGTGCCGGTGATAACAGTAACGCCCGCCGCCGCAACTGGACCAACGACCGTATCCTGATGGAGTGGACCCTGAACTTCGACAAGACCTTCGGCGACCACAAGGTAGGTGCCCTGGCTGGTTATTCTTGGGAGAACAATGAATATGCCAACCATGAGACATATGTTACCAACTTTGCAGTTACCTCAATGGGTGCCGACAACCTTCAGACCGGTAACAGCCTGAAGGTAGGTGATGCCACTTCAGCCCGTAATGCCTACAAGCTGATCTCATTCTTCGGCCGTGCTACCTACTCGTTCAAGGAACGCTACATGTTGACCGCTACCATCCGCCGAGACGGTTCATCCAAGTTCGGTAAGAACCACAAGTGGGGTACCTTCCCGTCAGTATCAGCAGCATGGGGTATCTCTCAGGAGCCTTTCATGCAGAACGTGAAGTGGGTGGACGACCTGAAGCTGCGTGCAGGTTACGGTGTGACCGGTAACCAGGACGGTCTGTCTCCTTACAAGTCACTCGAGCTTTACGAAGCATATGGTACCTATATCACCGGCGGTTCAACAGCTACTGCATTCCGCGTATCTCAGAATGTCAACCCTGACCTGAAGTGGGAAGCAACCCACATGTTCAACATCGGTCTTGACTTCTCTCTGTTCAACGGTCGCTTCGGCGGTACCGTGGAGTACTATTCAAAGAAGACCAAGGACATGCTGTACAACTACTCGGTTCCTACTCCTACCTATGTATACAACACTATCGCTGCCAACGTGGGCGATATGACCAACAAGGGTATCGAGGTGACCCTGAACTGGAACGTGATCAGGTCCCGCGACTTCGACTGGACCACCACGCTGACCTTCTCTCACAACGAAAACCGCGTGACCCGCCTGTCAAATGACTTCTATTCTACTTCAGCCGTATATACCGGTAACCCGTGGATCCGCGGCCAGTCAGGTCAGACCTCCCACATCGTTGAGGAAGGCCGCTCACTGGGTAACTTCTACAACCTGAAGTGCACGGGTCTGGATGCAGACGGCCACTTCATCTATGAGGATGTGGACCATGACGGTGTCATCTCAGACAACGACCGTACCTATATCGGCAACGCACTGCCTAAGGCTGAGTTCGGATGGACCAACAACTTCAGCTGGAAGAACTGGGACTTCAGCTTCTTCCTGCGCGGTACGCTGGGCAACAAGGTGCTGGACAACCCGATGGCAGCCTACGGTACTCCTAACTACATTGACGGTACCAATGCCATGAAGAACGACAACCTGACCAAGATCAAGGAGTCTGCAAAGGTAAGCTCATTCTGGATTGAGAACGGCTCATTCGCACGCCTGGACAACATGACACTGGGTTATACCTTCGACACCAAGAAACTCGACTGGCTGAGCAAGGCCCGCCTGTACGTGACCGCACAGAACCTGTTCGTGATCACTGGCTACAAGGGTCTGGATCCTGAAGTGAACTACTCAGAGACCTCAGGTCTGGCTCCTGGTATCGAGTCACGCGAGTACTTCCCGAAATCTCGCTCATTCATCTTCGGTGTTAACTTAACATTCTAACCTTTAAAAACAGGACATACATTATGAAAAAGAATAAGATATTCAGTCTGCTGGCTGCCGCTTCTCTTCTGGTTACCGTGCCTTCTTGTACGGACCTGGACGAGCGTATCTACGACCAGTTGCCGGCAGAGACATTCGGTAGCACCGCTACCGAGATCAACGCCCTGGTGGGTACCTGCTACAATACGCTCAAACGCGTGTTCCCTTCTGATGGTCTGACCATGAGCGAGGCTGCAGGCTCAGTGATGATTTATCCTACCCGCCGTGGTGGTGACTGGTGGGATGGTGGCCAGTACCTGCAGATGTTCATGCACACCTACACCAGCATGACCTCTTGTAACCGTGGTGCTTGGAATGCTGCAATGGAGTCAATCGGTACCTGCAACGCCAACCTGAACACTGTTGAGAATTCTGAAATGCCAGACAAAGACCAGAAGGCTGCAGAGATTAAAGGTATCCGCGCTTACTGGTATTACTTCCTGGTTGACAAGTGGGGCAACATTCCTATGGTGATCGACTATACCAACAAGGAGTTGCCAAGCAACACTCCTCGTGCAGAGGCTTACAACTGGCTGGTACAGGAAGTGAATTCTTTGATCCCTAACCTGCCTGAGGCTGAGGGTAACTATGGTAAGTTCACCAAGGCTTCTGCCCACGCACTGCTGGCCAAGCTGTACCTGAACTCTGATGCATGGGGCATGGGTGATCAGTACGCCAAGGCTGCAGAAGAGGCTAAGAAGGTAATTGACGATCCGGGTCTGGAACTGCTCAGTAACTGGACAGACAACTTCTCTTGGAACAACTCCGGCAACAAGGAGTCTATCCTCTGCGCACAGTATTCTTCTGGTGATACCAAGAATACCAACTCACTGCATTTCCGTACACTGGGTTATGTAGAGAACCTGGCTATCGGTGCAAGCTTCGGTGCATGGAACGGTTTCTGCGCACAGCCTGACTACGTAAAGCTGTTCATGCACGGAACTGAGGCTGAGCGTGATGCAATGGCAAGGGATCCTGAATATACTTACTATGACGATCCAGAGAACGATCCGCGTATCGTTTCATTCCGTCTGGGCCAGCAGTATGATATCAAGACTAAAGAGGCTTTGAAGACAGGTCACTCTCTGCCGATGAACCACTATGCTGAGGTGTTCCCTCTCTACGGTGCTGAGCGTGACGGTACCATCTGGGCTGACGTACAGCAGCAGGATGGCGGCCGTGTAGGCAAGTGGGAGTATGATGCTTCACTGACCAATGCCATGAACAACGACTTCGCCATCTTCCGCCTGGCAGACTTCTACCTGGTACGCGCAGAGGCACTGCTCCGTTCAGGTGGATCAGTAAGCGAGGCTACAGAGTTGGTGAACAAGGTACGTGCCCGTGCTTGGGGTGACACTTCTCACAACTACTCAACCGTTACTCTGGCTGATGTTCAGTTGGAGCGTCGTCTGGAGCTGGCTTGGGAAGGTGTTTCTCGTGAGGATGATATCCGCTTCGGCTGCTACGACAAGGATATGTGGAAGATGTTCCGCGCTAAGGTTAGCCAAGAGACTGATAAAGTGTGGGGCCAGCCTGTAAGCTTCACTCCGAATGCTAATGCTTGGAGCCGTCCATCAGATGAATATCTGAAGCTGTTCCCTATTCCATTGACAGCATGGCAGACCAATCCTAACTTGGTACAGAATCCTGGTTATCCAGCATTCAACTAA
The DNA here is from genome assembly GCA_902775375.1 of uncultured Bacteroidales bacterium. Lineage (GTDB taxonomy): Bacteria > Bacteroidota > Bacteroidia > Bacteroidales > Bacteroidaceae > Bacteroides. Next base: position 112,378 of record CACYLU010000008.1, read on the forward strand.
TTCCAAAGTTTAATGGAGTTCATAATGAGAGGGAGGCTACGGCTTCCCTCTCTTTTTTATCTATCACCCGAACAACAAACTGTAGAAGAGTTATAATCTGGTCATACCGTTCCCCACTCCTATATCGCTACAAAGATACCCACTATTAATATACTTAATAATATGTATCCTCAACGGTCACAAGAATCCGTTCACAATTCTCAGCCTTTGCATCCTAAACTGACATAGTTGTCAGAAGCAAGCGGTAAAATTCTCATGAAAATTTCAGCCTCAGATGGTAGCTGATGGGTTGTCTGCCCGTAGCTCGCATGGAGCGAGGCGGTAGCTGTAGGTGGGCTTACTTCCGCTAAGCGGGGTGCTTACTCCGACTAAGCAGTCATTTCTATTTTTCCCTCGTGAGGTTTTTATTTTTTCCTCACGAGGAAAAAATATTTCTCTAACGCTCTAGCAAAACAAGAGGGGAAATAAAGGACAATCTGTTTTAGAAAATGCTCTGCTCAAAAATACTCTTCACTCTTCACAAGAAGCACATAATGTATTGATATATAGTGTGATATGTACGTGAAGAGTTTGCGAAACTCTTCACATCTCTTCACAGGTCTTCACCATTAAATCATGCTTCAGATTTAGCAAAATGTTATTTCCATGTCTCTATGCTTTTCAAATAGTTCCAATATATGTATTGCTTATAGCAGTAAGGCTATTGATAGTGATGTGAAGACTCGTGAAGACTTGTGAAGAGGCAAGATAAGTCTTCACGCTATAAATAAACTGTAATACAGTTATTTATGATGTATCTGTGAAGAGTGAAGACCATTTTAAGGTCTTCTCTATTCATGGGATGCCAACCTTATGCTTTGTACCCTGCATCCTTATGGTTATCAGCCTATAATCCTATGCTTAGTGACTTGTTTTCATATCGTTTGTGGCCTACATTCAAATAAAAATTAAAAAAAGGCACCCAGTGGATTTGCCGGATGCCTGCTTAATATCGGTTATATAAAGAGGATATTAGTCTTTCTTTTCCTTAGTATTGGTACGAGCCTCAACAACATTCACCACATAGTCGCCCAACTTTTCACATTCATTGATGAGGTCCATATAAACGGTACCTACACCGTAAGAATATTCATTGTTCTCTATATCGAGAATATTCTGCGACTTCAATAAGTCACGATAGTTATTGATTTCATTCTCCTTGTTGAAGGTACGATTCACATCGAAATCACTCTTACGACCAGACAACAACTCATTCATCTGACTCAATGCCTGATCAGTGAGCTGCATCATATAATGAATATGCTCATAATGCTTCTCATTGAAATGGTCTTGCTTGCCGTGGAACTTGCGGTTAATGGTACGAGCCATGTTGAAGCAAGCGTCACCTATACTCTCCAACTCTGAAATCTCACGCAACATAGCTCTTATCTTTCCCTTAGTATCATCAGAAAGATGTGCATCACTCACCGACTCCAGATATTTGGCAATCTCTATCTCCATATTGTCAGATATGCCCTCGTATTTCTCGATACGGGTATATAGCTGCGTAAACTTCTCGTCATTCTTCTCAACCAGCAGCTCTTTCACCATACCAAACATACGTTGCATACGCTCGGCAAATGCCTGAATCTCTTTCTGTGCTTCTAAAACTGACAATTCAGGCGTTTTCATGAAACCGGCCGTAATGAAGTGCAATCGGAAATCTTCCTCCTCGTCCACCTTCTTAGGCTTGATAACCCAACATACAAATCGTTCAATCTGTGGTATAAACCATATCAATATAAATGTATTGACCACATTGAAACAAGTGTGGAATGCAGCAAGCACAAACGATAGCTTAGCTGCATTGGCGAGGAAGGTTTCACGACTTACTGTATCTACACTCATCTCTGTATCATAGCCTACCATACCACACACCATATCTACGAAGGGGCGGAACACAAACAATATCCACACCACACCAAATACATTGAAGAACATATGCGCCAATGCTGCCCTTCGAGCCTGAGTATTCGCCGAAAGTGCTGCCAAATTAGAGGTAATTGTGGTACCGATATTTTCACCCATCACCAAAGCTATACCTTGATAGATTGGCAGAACGCCGCTGGAGCAAAGAATCATGGTGATGGCCATTACAGCTGCCGATGACTGCACACAGAAAGTGAGTACACCACCCAAGAACAGAAACAGGATAGTGGTAGAAAATGAATTAGGGTCGAAAGATGCGAAGAAATCGAGCACGGCCTGTTGCTCACCTAGGTGCATGTCGATACCTGTCTGTCGCAACGTACCCAATCCCAGGAACATAAACGCTATGCCGAAGAGGAAGTCGCCAATGAAACGGCGGCTCTTCAAATAGATCAATATGATACCGATGAAAAAGGCTGGATAGACAAAATCAGTGATATTAAAAGAAAAGCCCGCTGACATAATCCATGCAGTGAGCGTAGTTCCTATATTTGCACCCATGATAACCGAAATTGCCTGTGCCAAAGTAAGCAAGCCAGCATTGACGAAAGAGACGGTCATCACAGTGGTAGCGGTAGAAGACTGGACTGATGCAGTGACTAACATACCAGTCAACATGCCAGTGAAACGATTGGTGGTCATTGCGCCCAAAACATGGCGCAACTGTGGACCAGCCATCTTCTGGAGCGCTTCACTCATTGACTTCATACCGAACATCAAGAGGGCGAGGGAACCCAGAAGCTTGAAGAGTATCCAAATAGACATAAAAAGGAATATTATTATTCTTAATTAACTGCAAAGATAGCGTAAGCGGAGCACAATACCAAAATTCATAAAAGAAAATTCCCCCTTTGTGCAGCTGCACATAGGGGTAAAGATGCTTTATCAGAGAGCAAGTTCAACAGTATCGCCTTTATATTCAACTGTTTTTGCAGCTACATCCTCATTAAATGCCACTGGATGGTCTTTTGACACCTTCACCACTTTAAACACACGCTGCTGTAACATACCAGGGAAATCACCCTGTCGTTCACCAATAGTCAACTTGCCATCTGCCTCACTGAAGTGCATCGGAATGGTGGCATACCTGCCCTGCTCATAACCGTAGTTGTCGCCCTCGTCTTCATAAAGGGTGAAGTCGGCATCAGCACCGCCATACACATAGAGTGTAATCACATCTGGCTGCTTCTCCATAGCATATTGTACTGAAGGGCCGAAAGGCACGATGCTACCAGCTTTCACATAAAGTGGCATACGCTCATAGGGAGCCTCCACCGTGAGTTTCTGGCCAGCCTGCACATATTTGCCCGTATGGAAATCATACCAGCCATTACCAGCAGGGAAATACACATCTTTTGAACGCGCACCATATTCATAAATAGGAGCAGCCATGAACGCAGGACCGAACATATACTGGTCGCCAATATTATATACCTTTTGGTCTGATGTGAAATCCATTGCCAGCGGGCGCATGATAGTATAATCACTGAAATAGGTCATGCCTGCCAACGAATAGATATAAGGCATGAGACGGTAGCGCAGTTGGGTATAGGCAACAATACTCTTGTATGCAGGATGGCTGTCAGGAGCAATGTTCCACACTTCACGCAACGGGAATTGGCCATGCGCACGAAATAACGGACAGAAAGCTCCAAACTGATACCAGCGAGTGTTGAGTTCACGCCACTCCTTGAGGTCGGCATTCTCCACACCTGTACGGTCAAACAACTGCTGGGCTGCCACATAACGGTTCTCCACACAGAAGCCGCCAATGTCCATTGTCCAATAAGGGATACCTGATGCCGCAAAGTTCAAACCAGCTGATATCTGTGCCTTCATATCTTCCCAACGAGTGGCAATATCACCACTCCATGTAGCTGTTGAGTAACGCTGCAAGCCAGCAAAGCCAGAACGAGTAAGCAAGAACACACGTTTATCGTTGTCGACACTACGCTGTCCGTCATAGATAGCCTCAGCATTCATCAAAGCGTAAGCATTAAAAAACTCATCAGATGTACCCAGTGCTGTAGGACCACAAAGTAGCTTGCGATACTCCATGTCGGTACAATCACGGATGTTAGGCTCAGAAGCATCCATCCACCAAGCGTCAAATCCTAATGGATAGAGATGATCTTTCATCTGGCTCCAGAACAGTTTCCTTGCCGGAGCTGAGTAAGCATCATAGAAAGAACCCACATAACCAGGCCCTACCCAGTCGCGGATGCTATCCTTTACGGCTTGTTTATACATCCAACCATTGGCATCAAACTCCTTGAAATGCTCCGTATTAGCATAAAATTTCGGCCATACGGAAATCATGATATGCCCTCCCATTTTGTGCACATCATCCACCATCTGCTTAGGATTCGGGAAGCGCATAGGGTCGAACTCATGACTACCCCACTGGTCTTGGGGCCAATAGAACCAGTCTTGCACAATATTGTCGATAGGTATCTGACGGTCACGGAACTCACGCAAAGTAGATATCAATTCATCCTGGGTGTTGTATTTCTCACGGCTCTGCCAATATCCCATCGCCCACTTCGGCATAATGGGCGACTTGCCCGTCAGTGTACGATATCCACTGATGACCTCATCCATAGAGTCACCATCCACAAAGTAATAATCCACAGCATCTGCCACCTCACTGCTCCAAGAGATAGCCCCATTTGCTTCAATAGGCTTTGCCACACGCAAGCCACAATAGGAAACACTGCCGTCAGGGGCCCACTCAATGCGAATAGGCACACGACGATCGGCAGTAATGTCCACATCAAACTTGTAGCTATTTGGGTTCCAGGCTGTACGCCAACGCTCAGGCACTACCAGTTCGTTGTCGATAAATACTTTCGTATAACCTGCATAGTAGAGGATAAAACGATACAATCCTGATTCACTGGCTTCGAGCTCACCCTCATAGGTTACTTTTGAGCCATTGAAATTGAAGTCTTGCGGCAAGTTCACCACCGTCTTCAAACCATTGTCCCTGTCCAAATGTTCGAAATATAGATTTGACTCATTACGCACCAATGTCTTACCCTTAGCTGGCTGGTACGTTCCTGTGAGCGAACCCTGTTCTCCCTCCATATTATACAACTGGAAGCAATCACCTAACTGCAGATAGTCTGTATCACCAAAACTTGAAAGCGAATAGTTGTCCCACAAGATGCCATAACCCTTGGTTGACAGGATGAAAGGAACCGACACTTTGGTATTGTATTGGAATAGTTCCTCACTCTTGTTCTTATAGTTGAACTCATCTGCCTGATGCTGGCCGAGTCCGTATAAACCCTCGCCATCTTGTCCATAGAAAGCCTGTCGTACGCTATACTTGCGTTCTCCACCCTTCTCTATAGGTGTGAAAGTTCGACTATCAGCCACTTCCTGCAAGATGACCTCACCCGTCACTGCATCCAGAAAACGCACGTTGCCTGTTTTCCGTTCTACACCAGCAACCACTGCATTGGTCATCACAAACACAGAATCATCCGTGCTCTCCACCTTGAAGCGCACTTTTGGCAGATTGGGCACGATAATCAGACTGCTGTCATTGGGGAAGTCAAGCCCTTGTATCGCCTTCACATGAATCAACTTCTCCCCCATCACTTCCAGCATCACCCTACTAGTCTGGTCAGCCCGTTTATAATTACCGTCTAAGTTAATATCTACTATCACCCCTCTATCTGTACGGTGATAACCTTTTTCGCATGATACCAGACATAGTGCCAGTAATGCAATAAACAACGATTTCTTCATATATTTTTACTTCGTATCAATTATCAATTCTCAAAGGGAATCCATACTTCCATGTCACTCACTCCACGATGTGCCCATGCATAATATGGAATCAAAGTCACACCATTATCAGTTACAATCTGATTGATACCATGTAGCTTTTCCGGTTGCCACTCCACCTTGAGTTGCGTCTGGCCATTTAGGGTTATGCTGCCAATAGACTGCTCATTATCGGGTGATTCAGCACAATATACGATAGGACCGCACTGCACAGCCACCCTGCCTCTGTCCGCCTCCACTTGATTGTTGGCTTTCACCAAGCGAGGCTGCAGGTCGAGACTCAGTTCCACCACATCACCAGTTTTCCAGTCTCGGCTAATGCTACAATAGCCCTGCTGCAATTCAGTTTTTATTACCTCTCCATTTATCTTCACACTATACTGGCTTTGCAAGCCGTCGGCAAAAGCATAGAGATTTGAAGGCATCGCCTCATTGCGTGCCCATCCTGGTATGCGTACTTTCATAGTGAAAGGCTGATTAGCCTCTTCTATCACTAGTTTCACCTCACCACTATACGGATAAGCCGTCTCTTGCTTCAGCGTCACTGGTTTGCCATTCACCTGCAATGTCGATGTGTTGCCCATAAAGAGGTTTACATACACATCGTTATCTTTAACGGCATACACATATCCTGGCAATGAAGGGATAAAACGCGAAATATTAGACGGACAGCAAGCACAGCCAAACCAAGCCTGTCTTTGATATTTACGTTCCTTTCTCACTTCCAATGGATTAGGATAGAAGAAGGCGTCGCCTTCTAATGATACGCCAGAAATCAAACCGTTATATAGTGTGCGCTCCAGCACGTCATAATATTTCGAATCACCATGCAACAAAAACAGACGATGATTCACATACACCATACCGATAGCGGCACAAGTCTCGTTGTAAGCTGTGGCGTTAGGTAACTCGTAGTTGGCGCCGAAGGCCTCGCCATCGTTAGTGGAACCAATGCCACCTGTTATATACATTTTTTTGGAAACAATATTATCCCAAATGGTATCAATGGCATGGATATAGCCTTGGTCACCAGTGAGCGCTGCCACGTCAGCCATACCTGCATACATATAGGTAGCACGGACAGCATGTCCTACCGCCTCTTTCTGCTCCAACACAGGCAGATGCGTCTGGTTATAAGGATCACGATGCTCTGTCTTGCCTCGATAGTCGAGGAAGAACTTCGCTTGATCCAGGTATTTTTTATCTCCTGTAGCCAGGTAGAGTTTAGCCAGCCCCATTTCTGCGATCTGATGTCCTGGTACCCTAACTACCTGCCCTGGATTGGGACCTACCTCACGAATTACACAGTCTGCATAGCGGATGGCAATATCAAGAAAGTTGCGCTGCCCTGTAGCCTGATAGTGTGCCACTGCTGCCTCCAGCATGTGACCTAAGTTATAGAATTCATGGCTCAGTTCCTCAACCTTCTCCCAACGCATGGAACCGGCCCATTCATGCGGATGCTTTGGATTCATAGTACGGGCTGTATAGAGATAGCCATCGGGTTCTTGCGCCCCTGCCACAATCACCAGCACACTGTCAATATAATTCTTCAATTTTTCATCGGGATAAGTCTGCAACAGATAGCTGGCACCCTCAATGGTTTTATACACATCGGTATCGTCGAACGAAAAGCCTCCCACATGAATAGTATCACTCGGATGCGCTGCATTTTCAAAATTACGATAGCGGCCAGTTTCCTCACACTTGCTGAATGCTAAAGGCACCGTCACCTCACGGCTTGCCTGCAAGCGCTGCCCCCAAAAACCGCCATCTACCTTTACACTAGTAAATGGTACAGGGTCAATGGGATATTGACTATTTACCATCATCTGTTGACCATTATTGGAACAACCGGTCAGCAATAAAAGAGATACAAAAAACAAACTACTTCTCATACTTCCTTATGCGTATTCTTCTAATATTTACATCTATCGTAGCGACTAATGCAAATCCAGAACATATACACCGCGCGCAGGAATCTCTACAGAGTTCAGCAAATTTATATTCTTGCCAGTTACCACATCCACGCCACCCGTGTAATTCTGAATCACCTCATGGAAACGCCTCATGTCAAGCGTCTTGTCCGCATCAGTACCATTCATCAGTACCAGCACTGTATTGTCTCCAGCGATACGCGCATAGACATAGCAACCTGAACGATCAGGCGTATAATGCACCAGTTTGCCTTCGGTTACTGGCTTACTTAGCTTACGCCAATTCAGCAATGTCTTCATATAATTCCAGGCCTCGTTCTCCTTGTCTGTACGCCCTGCCGAAGTAAATGCATTGCGGGCATCTCCCTCCCATCCACCAGGGAAGTCGGTACGGATCACGCCATCACCTTCTTTCTTAGTGCCTGTCATCAATATCTCTGTACCATAATAAATTTCTGGAATGCCACGGGTAGTAGCCAAAAAAGCAATGGCCTGCTTGTATTTGTTAAGGTCTTTGTCTTCTTTCAATGAGAATCTGCCCAAATCATGGTTATCAAGGAACACCAGTATATTGTCAGGATCAGGGAAAAGGAAATCTTGCGCTATCACCTCGTACAACTTGAATAGGCCTGCTTCAGAGCCTTCACTGCTATTACATTCATCTATAAATGCTTTGGCAGAGGTGAACGCCAAGTCGAAGTCCATCACTGTTTTCAGCTTTGTATCGTTGTCGTTGATCCTGTTATTGCGTTGCCACCAAGCCGAAGCCGTGCCTCTAGGGTACCAAGCCTCACCCACAATATTGAAGTCGGGGTATTGCTCTTCTACCTCTTCACACCATTCAGTCATGAAATCATAATCAGCGTAAGGGTGTGTATCCTGTCTGATGCCATCAATTCTCGCATACTCAATCCACCAGATGCTATTTTGAATCAAGTAACGTGCCAAATGACGGTTACGTTGGTTTAAATCAGGCATACCGCGGGTAAACCATCCATTTACCAGAATATCTTTCTCTGATTGTGGTGCATGCACATCCATCAATGTCCACTTGAAATGGGTGGTTTGCACATATTCATCAGGGTTATTGAGCCAATCGTGTGAAGGCATGTCTTTCATCCACCAATGACTGCTTCCACTGTGGTTGAAAATCATATCCATCACCACTTTCATTCCTTTGGCGTGAGCTTTGTCTATTAGTTCAACATACTCTTCATTGGTGCCAAAGCGAGGATCTACATGATAGTAATCTGTGATGGCATAACCATGATAAGAGCCTCCAGGCTGGTTGTTTTCCAAAATAGGGTTCAGCCAAATGGTGGTAAAGCCTAATTCCTGAATATAATCAAGATGATCTATAATGCCACGAATATCACCGCCATGCCTTGCACCACTGCGTTGACGATTCACCATCACCTCACCAAGATTGTCATTCTGGGGATTTCCATTGGCAAAGCGATCAGGAGTTATAAGGTAGATTACATCAGCAGTCGAGAAGCCTTGCGCTCCCACTTTTCGATTACGTTCACGGAGTGCAAATGGTTGTTTCTGCTGCTTTTTGCCTTCCTTAATTACAATATTCATTGTACCGGGCTTGGCAGATTCGTCGATATCAAGGTATAGAAACAGGTAGTTGGGATTTTCCACTTTGGCGACCTCTTTAAGTGTCACACCCGGATAACTAATGCTAACATCTGATTTAGCGATATCTTTTCCATAAAGTAATACTTGTAGTTCATGGTTCTCCATGCCTACCCACCAGTTAGCTGGTTCCATGCGTTGCACGTCGATCGCCTTAGATAAGGCCACTGTGCATAGCATGAGGCAAAACAACATTATTTTCTTCATTGCAATTTTATAAATGGTTTGATTCTACAAATGTAAACATTCTAACTAATAAAAACAAAAAGGCACCTGCAGTTTTTGCAGGTGCCTCATTCTTTTTACAATAGGTTTTAGCCCAACAGCAATACACGCTGAGCATATTTAATGCATGTGCCAACCTCCTTAATAGAGTTGCTCCAAGGTGCCACAGCATATTCCAGCTCGATATCGCAATAAATCTGTGGATACTTAGCCTGTACAAGCTTCAATACATCATCCAGTGGTGTCTGACCCTGACCCCAAACCTGGTTCTCGTTAGGAGTCTGAGCATTAGGACCAGTCTTATCCTTAGTGTGCATAGAGAAGATGCGATCGTGATACTTCTCGATGAAGTCGCAAGGGTTCTTGCCAGTTGAGCCGAAGTAGTGAGCGAAGTCAAAGTTCAGCATGATGTTTGGAGAAACAGCCAATACCTCGTCTGGACCAGCCTCGAACTCAGGAGTAGCATACTGGAAGTGGTTGTGCATGCAGTAGAACATGTCATACTTCTCTGCGAAAGGAGCGCAACGCTTAGCTGCAGCAAGAGACATCTCAGAAGTAACGCCCTTGGCACCCATAGCCTTTGCCAACTTGAATGCGTAATCGCAATCCTCATCAGATGAGTTCTCACCTGGTTGGGTCTTTACGATGTGGATGTCGATGCCCTCGTTCTTGAAACGGTTGCTTACTTCCTGCACCTTGTCCCAATCCATGTTCTTCTTGAAGTTTGCATAAGCCTCGTTGTAGTCGCTCATCTGCTTCTTCTCATCGTCATTCAACAGATCCATCATACCACCAAAGCCGCGACGGCCCATTGAAGCACGCTCTTCAGCAGAAAGGCGAGCCATAGCGCCCTGAATAAGTGCCATCATAGGACTTGCAGGAGCGCCAAGTGCAGTCTCCAGGTCGTTGCCCATCAGTTCAAGATTGCTTACATTAGCTTCCTTGCAATACTTGATAAGGTTCTCCAGACCACCTGGCTGATCGCGCCAGCTGTAGGTAATAGTACCCATGTGTACACCACCAAAATCAGAGTTTGGCTTGCCATCAGCTGCTTTAGCAGCTGGCTTTGCCTCGCCATTACATGAACTCATGCCTGGCACCAGTGCCAGACCTGCCAATGCAGCGACACCCATTCCTAAGAAATTTCTTCTGTTCATTTGCTATTGTTTTAAAAAATACGAATCTACTTGATTTACAAAACATGGCAAATTTAATTACTTTATTTTATTCATCAAAGAAAAATCATCAACTTTCTGCAACTAAAAGCACATAACCTGGTAAGATTTTCATTATATTTGCAGAAACAATACCATAAAAATACTACGATTATGAAGAAAACCTTCCGCTTTTTTACTTTGGCAGTATCTTTACTGGCCTGCCTCAGTGCTTTCGGACAAGAGATGAACTCCTTGATGTTCCGTGTTGGTGTGAAATCACCCGAAATGGCCAATGGCCAAGTTACCTTCCGTTTTGTGGCTCCTAAAGCACGTAAAGTTAGTGTGGCTGCCTCATGGTTGGGTTATGACGCATCAAAGTTGCAGATGACGCAAGACGACAAAGGCATCTGGACGGTATCTGCCCCACTACCCACACCTGAACTTTACACCTATAATATCGTGGTGGATGGCGTGACCATGCTCGATCCTTCAAACGTTCAGGTACAGCGTGACGGTTCACGCTATATGAACGCATTCCTGGTGCCAGGCGACTATGCGGACCTTTATGCAGAGTGTGGCAAACCTGGTAATGTGGAGCATGTATGGTACTACTCGGCCGAAAACAATATGACACGCCGTATGTATGTCTATACCCCAGCTGGCTATGACCGCAACAACAAGAGCGTGAAATATCCCGTGCTCTATCTGCTGCATGGAGGTGGTGGCGACGAGGATGCTTGGAGCACTTTAGGGCGCACTTGCCAGATACTCGACAACCTCATTGCCCAGGGCAAGGCTAAACCTATGATTGTGGTGATGCCTAACGGCAACCCTAACCAGTATGCTGCCCAGACACTGGGTATTCCAGTTAAGAGCGAGGTGAAGAAATATGCCTCCAATTTCGATAACTATTCTTCGTTGGTGGCTGATATACTGCCATACATAGAGAAGAACTACCCCGTTATCAAGAATCGCAAAGGTCGTGCCGTAGCGGGCTTATCAATGGGTGGCGGACAATCATTCTTCATTGCTTTCCGTAACGTAGATGTGTTCGCCAACGTGGGCATCTTCTCGTCAGGCCTTATCGGAGCTACTGCCCTTGGCAATGCTCCTTTCGATGCCGAGCAACACTTCCCAGGCATGTATTCCAACCCAGCCAAGTACAACAAGTTTGATGTGATTTATCTTGCATGTGGGGAGCAAGACAACCGCATCGATGGCATGCTCGACTTCAAGCAAAAACTCACCGACAAAGGCTACAAGGGTGTGGTGTGGGAACAATATCCTGGTGCCCACGAATGGAAAGTATGGCGTCGCAACCTCAGTTCGTTCGTACAGCTGATATTCAAGTAGCAAGAGCTTCCTTTTGGTATAATCAACAAAAGAAGTTTTTGCGAAAATCGTGATGAAAACATCTATAACTAAAGACAGCATCGAGACCGCCTACAGCTTCTTGCATCAGAAACGTAACGTGTATATCCATTCTACACTCAGTTGGCAGAAAGATGACATCGAACTCTCCATCGCCGAGTATGTGGATAGCATGAACAAGGAGCTGTATGCGGTTATTGCTGCTGACAGACCTGATTTCCTCAGGGATCATCAGCACTTTGCCGATGACATTACTCTAGCAGTTGAGCAGTTGGAGCAGATGCTTCAACGCCCCAACACTTCATATTAGTATCGTAAGTCACACAAAAACAATCTATTATATGTATGAAGAGGTGCTTCAACACTTCATAACACTTCATAAAGACTTCATGCTAAATATGAGATTACATGAGGAGGTATGAAGTGTTAGAACATCACTTCATAGACTTAACAAACAGAAATTCAATGAGATAATCTAAAAATATGAAGTGTTGGGGTGTTTACTCGAAATACTTTTTCTCTATTAGAGAATTATTTTTCCTCGTTAGGAAAAAATAAAAACCTCACGAGGAAGTAAAAGGACGGCTTACTTCCTTTAAACCATAGGTTTACTTCCTTTAAGCCATAGGTTTACTAGTAGTAAGCCTATGAGTCTCAATTAGTGTTTCAGTAAAATCGTTACAACTGGCAGTAAAATCATTGCAGGTTCTTCACGACACTAACGTTATCTTTGCAAAAACAGGTGGACACTATTACGAAGCCATCGATAAAACTTTAATAAACATGAAAGCATTGAGATTCTTCCTAGTATTAACTTTGTGCACAACATGCAATATGGCTATTGCTCAAACAACTCAACAAATCAACGTGGCTGCACTCCAGCAGCAATATGGGCTCACCATAGCCTATCCGCTTTCGGCAACAGCATCATCCGACTATAATACAGGCACTGTATATGTAGGATTGCTGAAAAACAGCAGCACCAGCATGATAGCCAATTTTCTCTTCACACCAAGTTCTCGTAATTTTTGGCATTTACACCCAGATGCAGAGCAGAGTCTGCTGATACTCGAAGGCGAAGCATACTACCAAGAAGAAGGACAACCTAAGCGTCTGTTACGCAAAGGTGACTATGTAGTAACACCAGCCAATACAAAACACTGGAATGGTGCCACTGAACATGGAGCCTGTGTATGCCTCACTATTACGGAACTAAATGACAAACCTCACGCTGAGCAACTTCGAGCTGTGACCGATGAGGAATTTTCTGCTGGTATTTCAGCCTACAACCAAGTCGTACAGACAGACCCTGAACTTTACGCCCTGATGCAGAGAGCCAACGTAGATGTGCGCAACATCGGCCAATTAGATTTGAAGACCCGTGAGATGGCGTCGTGCGTGGCACTCACAGCCTTAGGTAGTTCTCCACAGGTAGCTGACCACGCTCGTGCAGCCCTTGATGCAGGAGTCACTCCCATTGAACTGCGAGAGGCAATTTATCTGGTGGCTCCTTTTGCAGGATTCCCCAAAACACTGAACGCCGTAGAGGTAGTCAACCAAGTATTCATTGAGCGAGGCATCTCCCTGCCTTTGCCCGACCAAAGCACTACAACGCTAGAAACTCGCCATCAAAAAGGGCATGACATCCAATGGAAACTATACGAAGGTGGCATAGCTCGTGCCATGAGCGGACTACCTGGCGAGATGGGACAACAAATGGCCGACTTGCTGACAGATGTTTGCTTTGGTGACATCTATTCACGCAATGGTCTTTCATTGCAGATGCATGAACTACTCACTTATGTGGTGCTAACCGTATTGCAAGCGCCCAGCCAACTACATTCCCATTTCTTGGGATGCCTTAAGGCAGGCAATACCCCCGAAACCGTGGTCGCAACCGTCATCAACTGTATGCCCCACATCGGTTTCCCTGCCACCATCAACACCTTACGTATAATCACAGAGGTTATGGAAACTATCAAATAGAATAAGTATAATTTTGAAAAAAGCAAAAAAGAATCCCTTGCAAGTTCTTCACTTACAAGGGATTTTCTGCGTCGTACCCAGACCCGAACTACAAATATTATATTCAACTATTTTATAAACCATCTACAAATCCTTTGTTTATAGGCTTTTCTAACTTTATACAATCAATGCAAAGGTAATGAAAAGTATTAAAATAACCAAATTGTTGCACCAATGTTGCACCAAAATGTTGCACCAAACAATTTTTTTTGTAACTTTGCACTTGGATATTTAATTTTATTAGTTATGGCAAACAAAGGAAACACAACATTTGGCTTTATGTTAGCCAACCATCCCAACAGATTTGGTTTTTATCCCGTAATGCTCCGTATTACAAGGGATAGAAAAACAAAGAGGGTAAAGACTGAGTTAGAAGTAAAGAAAGCAGATTGGAATCAAAAGGCTAAAGGCTACAAGCACTTTAGAGATACATTCCACAATGCAAGTGTGTATAATGATATGCTTCTTGGCATTCTGCAAAGGTACAAAGACACCTACCTTGAACTGAAAGAAGATGGTAATGCATCAGCAGGAAACATTATTGAAAAAGTAAAGTCAGGGGATATTACGGAATCATTCCTACAATATGCCAAAGACCGAACACAAGCCATCTATGATGCAGGAGGCATAAGGAATTGGAAAAAGTATAATGGTTTCTGCAATAAACTGGAGGCATACCTAAAAAGCATAAGAAAAGGTGATTTACTCTTTGCTGAACTAACACCATCATTCCTTTCCAAATTTGATGCTTTCTTACACAAACTACCCAATGAAAGACACCCCGAACAACTATTGCATCAAAACACTATTGCAGTGGTGTTTAATATCTTCAAGACCTTGGTAAATAGAGCCATCACAATAGATGATAAGATGAAGCCCGAACAAAACCCATTTATGAAGTTCAAATATGGCTCACTAAAGACCGAAAAGGAAAAGTTAGATGCAATGGAATTAGACACCATAAAGGCACTTGATTTGCAAGAGGGTAGTTTGATTTGGCATTGCCGTAACTATTTCTTTTTCTCATTCTATTGTGCAGGAATTAGAGCAGGAGACCTTATACAACTAAGATGGTACAACATTACCACAGAGGGAAGATTAAACTATCAGATGGGGAAGAATCACAAAGTTAGGGATTTGAAACTTGTGCAGCCTGCCATTGATATATTGGCATATTATAAGAAAGAGGGTGCAAAGCCCACTGACTACATTTTCCCATTGCTTGATGATAGTGAACAATGGTGCAAGTATATCACACAAGAGCAAAAAGACACAATGCCATCCGACCTAAAGAAAAGAATGTTTGAAGTGATTGGGGCTAAAAATGCACTTATAAACAAGGAACTTGCTAAGATACAAAAGTTAGCAGGATTGGAAAAAAGAATATCATTCCATATTAGCCGACATTCATTTGCTAAGGCTGCAAAAGATGCAGGAATAGACAATTTAGAAGTGAAAGCCTTACTTGCACATACAAATCTATCTACCACACAAAAGTATATGGGAGATTTTGACACCCAACAGAATGATGCAGCCCTTGACATTATCTTCAAGAAAGATGATGAAGAAGTGCTATTGAAACAACTGCAAGGGGTAGATCCCGAACTATTGAAAAAGGTACTTGAAAAGTTATCTGTAAAGTGATTGTGCTATGGAAAAAAATATAACAATACAAATTTATCTGCCAAACATAACAAATAGCCTCAACAAAGAATTGTTGGAAAAACAAAGTGCTATAACAAATATACTCAAAGGAACACCTTTTGAGAAAGACACCAATGCAATTTTTGAACACCTTGTGAAAGTGCAAGGTGCTTTGCATTATAAAGAAATAGAGATACAATCACACAAAGAGCAGAACCAAAGATTATTGGATATTGTGGAGGCACTTATAGCACTTTTCCAATTACCAAAAGAAATGAAACTTAGTTTTGGGGTATGGAGTATTGATTTGCCACAGATAATGGTGTGTGATACAGCCTTATATTTGAGAAAATCTTTAATGGAACTTTTTAACAACACCCCCTCACTTTTCAATGGAGGCTTTGATGATGACGGCAACCAAATAGTTTTAGACCCCAATAACAAAAGCCACCTGAAAGCAAAGAAAAAGGAATTGGAACAAGTACAAGAAATGCTCAACACTCTAAAACAACATCAAGGGCGTGCAACATACTCCAAGAACACCCCCAATGAAATCACAGACACCTTTAGAATTGTTTGTGCTATTAAGATTTTTTGCAAGTGTGATGGTTTCAAAAAATGGGGAAGAAGAGGTAATGCAAAGAGAAATGAATGTATATTTAAGTGCTTGCAAGTATTTGGTTATACAACAATCAAAAATACTACAGATGAAATGAAAAATGCAGAGCAAAGAAACTATGAGAAGAAAAAAGTAAATGATGCCGAAAAAAGGAACATTGTATTTATTAGTCCACCATTGTAAGTATATAGTTTTGGATTTGCTATTATATGCCCTTTAGGAACATTCCTATTGGGCATTTTTGTTTGGTACTTAATTGCTGCATAATCCTTTAATTAAGTACCTTTTTTCTCCTATGAAATCACATTACCTTTGCATCAGAACTTCAAATTGAATATTTAACTTTTAATATTAAAAAAAGTATGATTGAACAAAAAATGATGCAACCGACAACAACAATGGTTATGCTTCCACAAACAGAATGGGAAGGTATGAAATCCGACCTGCAAGAACTAAAAGAACTTGTAAGGGTAAAGAGTAGTGAAGAACTTAATGCACAGTGGATAGAATCTACTGAAGCAAGGAAACTCTTAGGTGTAAGCCAAAAGACTTGGCAAGGATATAGAGATAATAGAATTATTCCATTTGTGCAAGTAGGCAGGAAAATCTATGTAAAGAGGGGAGACTTAAACAAGTTTATGCAAGACCATTATATTAATTCAAAATAAGAAAGGGGTAATTATGAATGCAAAAGACTTTATAGATGGAATGCTTGCAGATGCAAAGGAATATGCAGGTATAAGTGTGCCACCATTGGCAGCTGGACAAAGTGCCAAAACTTATTTGTTGGAAGATTTAAGGCTTTTCTTGTGTAGTGCTATCAGCCCAAGACTTAGTAAATACGAAAAATCATCTAAGCCAATAAGGGATGATGTATTGCTGAAAGAACTTATTTTGTACTACCATATCTTAGGTTATACGGATGAGGCTGCAAAGGAGAAGATAATATCAATATTAGACCGAAAGGAGGAATGGGATGGAGAATGAATTTTTGCGCAAGCAATTACGGATATGTACCTACCAACTGAAACAAGGCACTAAATCAAGTTATTATTTAAGTGGTGGGGAAAGATTGCTACCCAATAGAGTAGGTATTACCCCTGATGGCTTTACACAAGTGCGGAAGAAAGGGAGAAACTTGCAACCAATAGCAGGGCAATTTGTAGCCAATTTCAATAAGAAAGAGGAATCTTTACTAAAGCAATATCCCCCTTACATAGTCCGAACACAAATTTGGAAGATAGAAGATTATCCCCAATTTATAGGATATGGCACTTGTGGAATAACCAATGAGAATGGAGAGACACAAGACACTGGAGACTTGATGGTTTTTTATTCTAATAACAAGTGGGAGACAATAACAATATTCTATTTTGTCGGAATGGCTACACCACAATTTAGGGATGAGGCTTTTAAATATGCTGCAAGTATTGTTTAACAGACCAAAGAAAAGGGGAGTGCTTCACAGCCTCCCCACTTTGGATATTTTATTTAATTAGTTATGATTGACTTTATCAGTGCAACCATATCTGGGTGCAAAGATACAATAAATTATTCACATTTAGTGCTTGAAAGTGAAAATATCAAGTTCAACAGAACTTATTATGCCATTGATGGGTGTGAGGAAATGCAATTAATTATCATACACAACACTGGGGATATAAGGCTAAAGGGTAGTGTGCCGTATTACTATCAAGGCAATAACTTCACTTTTGATAGAAAGAAGTTTGTGCAAGCCATAGACTATATAAACACAATTACAAACATAGACTTTTGGCAGGCAGATTTAGATGAGTTTGAATTTGGTGTGATTATGGAAGTACCTACAACACCCCGAAACTACATAATACACCATACTGCAAAGAGAGGCGAAAAGTTATTGCAGAATGAAAGAGGCAGAGATAAAGGAAAATTTAGATGGTGGGAAGATAAAACACTATCCTTAAAATTGTATGATGCAGGCAGGAATATCAAGGCAAAGCAAAGTGAGAATAGGAAACAAGTTATCCGAAATGCAGGATGGGATGATGATAAAGAATATATCAAGTTTGAAATCCACTACAAAAAGCCTCATCTTTGCTTAAACAATGGTAGGGCAATGAAACTATATTGCTTGGCAAATCCTACTTGGGAGGATAGGCTTAAAGAAGATTTGTTTGAACAATACCAAAGATTAAACCCATACAAGGAAATAACCATACCAACAGACAAGAAACAATTTGGAACACCAAATATTTATGCCCACACTTTCACAGAGTTTGCCATAAATATGGATTATTCCCCCGAAGATATAAAAGGGCTATTGTATAATACCATCAATAATGCAACCAACACACTTTCTAAGTCTGATAAAGATGCAAGAAAAAGAGAAGTTTCCAAGATACAAGGGACATTGCTAACTCCCACTGAAAGCCAATGGGATTTGCGAATCAATATGCAAGAGGCAATAAATAAGACAAACACCCCTTAAAAGGCACACAAACACCCCTACAATCACTTTTCTTTTGTTGGGTGCATAACTATATCAAGGAATCAAATTCAAGGGCTTGTAAGGCATTGCTCAGAAAACCACACAAGCATAATAATTCTTATGCTTTTATCACACAATAAAAAGGGTATGGCAGTATCAAACGAACATTCATTGCCACAAAATTACTAAGACACATACCCCACTATATATAGTAACTAATCCCCAATATTAATTAATAAATATAATTAATTATTATAATAATAGAGAGGATTTTTCTTTTTTCCCAAATTTTTTTTTTCGACAAGATAGCCACTTGCACCATATAGCCAAATTATCCATCTACCCCCCCTCCCCCTCATTATACAAGAAAAGGGCTTAACTTACATAGTTATGCAGCCAAAGCCCTTGTAATTATGAATGCCTTTCTTGGGTGCAAAGATAAGAAATTTATATCAAAAACAAGAATTGTTGCACCAATGTTGCACCAAAAATAAAAAAGTGTGTTGTAACTAATTGATAGCCAACACACTTTGCCTTAAAGCCTTGTACCCAGACCCGGGGTCGAACCGGGATGGGTTGCCCCACTGGTGTTTGAGACCAGCGCGTCTACCGATTCCGCCATCTGGGCATCTGAAAAATGCGGTGCAAAGATACAAACATTTTCTGAATTAGCAAATATGAATTACAAAAAAATCATCAATACAGGAAATTATTGAGGAAAATTGCACTTAATGAGAAAAAAGACGTATATTAGCAAAACCAAATAAAACTAACCAAATCATCTATGATTGACAAGAATAATAACTACTGTGTAATCATGAGCGGAGGTGTAGGTAGCCGCTTTTGGCCCTATAGCCGAAAAAACCTACCCAAACAGTTTTTAGATTTCTTCGGAACAGGTAAATCGCTATTGCAACAGACATTTGAGCGATTTAACAAAGTTGTTCCTACCGAGAATATACTGATAGTAACTAATGAGCTATACGCCAATTTGGTACAAGAACAGCTTCCATTACTTCATCCTTCACAAATATTGCTCGAACCAAGCAGAAGAAACACTGCTCCCTGTATTGCATGGGCATCTTATCATATTCGTGCTATCAACCCAAACGCTAACATAGTGGTGGCTCCTTCCGACCACCTAATTTTGAAAGAAGATGAGTTCCTGACTGCTATCAGGAATGGGCTCGAGTTTGCCGATAAAAACGATAAGCTGCTGACCTTAGGTATTAGGCCCAATCGTCCAGAAACTGGCTATGGATACATACAGATAGCACAAAAAGAGGGTGAAAACTTATATAAAGTGAAGACATTTACCGAGAAGCCTGAATTAGAGTTGGCTAAGGTGTTTGTGGCAAGTGGCGAGTTCTATTGGAACTCTGGTTTGTTTATCTGGAACGTTAATAGCATAATTAAAGCATTGGAAAAGCATTTGCCAGATGTGACAAACAAACTGGCTTCTGACACTTATGGCACACCAAAAGAGACAGATTTCATTAACGAACGTTTCTCAACATGCAACAATGTGTCAATTGACTTCGGAGTGATGGAAAAGGCCGACAACGTGTATGTATCGTTGGGTGATTTCGGATGGAGCGACTTAGGTACTTGGGGCTCGTTGTATGATCTTTCTGAAAAAGATGACGAAGGTAATGTCACGCTAAAATGCCACACACAACTTTATGATAGTAAGAACAATATTGTCGTTCTTCCCAGTGGTAAACTAGCAGTCATCGCAGGCATGGAAGGCTATCTTATAGCAGAATCAGACAATGTGTTGCTAATTTGCCCGAAAGACCAGGAGAGTGCCATCAGAAAATATGTGAATGATGCTCAAATCAGATTTGGCAATGACTTTATTTAAATATTGAATTTGACCAATAAAAAAGAAAAGCGGCAAATTGCCGCTTTCTTTTATAATTCTTTGCGAATCTTGGCCGCTGCTTCTGCCAACTCCTCATTAGTAGGATGCAGCTTAGGATTCGAGAAAATAAGATCTTTCTCGCTTTGCATTGGAACCAGATGAATGTGTGCATGGCGCACCTCAAGACCTAACACACCCATGCCTACCTTGATACATGGGAATGCTTTCTTGATAGCTACAGCGATGTGTTTAGCAAACACTATCATCTCAGCCAAATCGTCATCAGCTATATCAAAAATGTAATCAATCTCCTTCTTAGGTATTACCAATACATGGCCCATCACCAAAGGGTTGATGTCCAAAAAAGCATAAAACTTATCGTTCTCGGCAATTTTATGAGAAGGTATCTCACCTGCCACTATCTTACTGAATATACTAGCCATAAAACAGTTCCTCTTAATTATTATAAAGATATTTTGAGAATTTCGAACGTCATTGTGCCACGAGGCACTTTGATTTCCACTACATCTCCCACCTTCTTGCCCAACAATCCCTGGGCGATAGGTGTATTGACTGAAATCTTACCTTCACGCAAGTTAGCCTCAGTATCAGAAACAATGGTGTAAGACATCTGCTGATTAGCTTTTACGTTCTTAAGGGTCACTGTGGTCAATATCTGTACAGTGTCAGCTTTGAGCATAGATGTATCAAGTATCTTTGAATCAGCAATAGTCTGTTTCAACTTGTTAATCTTTGCCTCCAGCATACCTTGCGCCTCTTTTGCGGCGTCATACTCAGCATTCTCTGAGAGGTCACCCTTGTCGCGTGCCTCCCTAATGGCTTCGATAATCTTTGGACGCTCTACGGCCTCCAACTCTTTTAATTGGGCTACGAGTTTGTTATAGCCTTCTTCTGAAATGTATCCCATATCTTTTTAATTTAAATTTTCACGACAATAACAAAAAAGAATTCCAACACATTGAAGTGCGTTGGAACCCCTTTTTACCTTAAGTTCACTCTGCAAATATAAGCCTTTATGTAATAATAAACAAAAAGTTACGATTTTTTTTTTGCAGGTTTACGCTTTTTTCATTCTCAAAGCAGTTTCTTCAGTACTTCTTCGAGAGTATTCAAATTATCAACACGTGCACTCAGCTCGTTGTTGCGGTTAATAACATAAACTGCGGGCAGTGACTGGAAGTTATAAAGGTTGAGCAAATCAGAATATGCACCCCTTGGCTCACGTACACATACCCAAGGCAATTTGTCTGCAGCAGTTTTCCAATAGTGCTCGCTACTATCGAGCGAAACCTGATAGATTTCCAGTCCTTTGTCGGCATATTTAGCGTAGACCTCGCGCAATAACAAATTATGGTCAGCAGAATAGTCTGTTTGATAAGCAGTGAAATCAAGCACTACCACTTTGCCGGTAAGGTCGCTGAGTTTACGGATGTTGCCATCAATGTCACGCAATTCAATATCGATAATACCTGTTTCTCCCACCTCATTCTTATTGACCTCAATGGCTGCATCCGCCTGACGGACGTTACGCATACCCTTAATAGCAATATTATAGATGTTCTTAGCACGCTCTGAATGAGGATAGAGGTTGTTGAAACTGGTAGCTACTGCACCAAATGCACGAACATCGTCTTTATTATTCAGAGGATCAAACAAATTAATCTGACCCAAGCGCTGAAACAAAGCATGATAAGCATAAGGGGTATTTGGCGCAGCATAGATATATTTGCTCTTCACCTCTTCCTTATATGCTTTTACCATACTATCTACGCTATCATTGTACAACAGGTTAGATATCTTATTTGTATTATAGCTGTCGGTCAGGCGATCAACCTTATCTTGCAATTCTGCCAGTTTCAGACTGAGTTCTTTGATTTTAAGATTATTGTCAGAGTCAGCAATAGTGTAATCGGTGGCAAACTTTGCATAGTCAGCCTTCACTTCTATTGTTTCGGTAGAATCTACACAGAAATTGATGATCTTATCTTCAATACGCAAGCGATAAAAGTCGGGAGCCTCAGGGGCTGCATGGTGGAACTTGAAAGAGCCACCGTTGCCTAACTTCACTGAGTCAGCCAGCAGAATGCCATTGAGAGCAGCCTGTTCAAAATAAAGCGTCTTACCATTTGCGCCATCTACTTGTCCTTCTACTGTAAATTGCTGTTTACTACCATCACAAGCGATCATCAGTACAGCAATAAGGGCCAAAAACAATGTTTTCTTCATAATTTTCAGTTCAATTGTATAAAAATCGGTGCAAAGATAAGGTTTTGATAAATATAATGTGTAACTTTGCGCGATTTTTATTAAGATATACACAGTTTTTTAAAGATTTTATGATTAATCCAATTGTTAAGACGATCGAGTTACCTGATGGAAGAACCATCACACTCGAAACGGGAAAGCTCGCAAAGCAGGCAGATGGTTCTGTTATGCTGCGTATGGGCAACACCATGCTGCTGGCTACTGTTTGTGCGGCAAAAGATGCAGTTCCCGGAACAGATTTTATGCCTTTACAGGTAGAGTATAGAGAAAAATACGCTTCATTCGGCCGCTTCCCAGGTGGTTTTACTAAGCGTGAAGGCAAGGCTTCAGACTATGAAATTCTAACTTGCCGTTTGGTTGATCGCGCCCTGCGCCCTCTGTTCCCAGATAATTTCCACGCTGAAGTGTATGTGAACATCATTCTTTTCTCTGCCGACGGTATCGACATGCCAGACGCACTGGCTGGTTTGGCAGCATCTGCTGCACTGGCAGTATCTGACATCCCTTTCAATGGCCCTATCAGCGAAGTACGTGTAGCACGTGTTGATGGCCAGTATGTGATTGATCCAACTTTTGAACAGCTTGAGAAAGCTGATATGGATATCATGGTAGGTGCTACCTACGACAACATTATGATGGTGGAAGGTGAGATGAGTGAGGTTTCTGAGCAAGACCTGCTGGGTGCCCTCAAGGCTGGTCACGACGCTATCAAGGTGATGTGCAAGGCTCAGATGGAACTTGCAGAAGAGGTCGGCTCTACTGTTAAGCGTGAATATAACCACGAAGAGAATGACGAAGAACTGCGTAAGGCTGTTCGCGAATTCAGCTACCAGCGCCTGTATGACTTGGCTAAGGAAGGTTGCGCCGACAAACACAAGCGTGAGGACAATGCCACCGCTATCTGCGACGAGTTCAAAGCTCAGTTTACCGAGGAGGAGCTGGAGGAGAAAGCAGGCATGATTGACCGCTACTTCGCTGACGTTACCCGCGATGCTATGCGCCGTTGCGTACTCGATGAGGGTACTCGTTTGGATGGCCGTGTTCCTACTGAGATACGTCCTATCTGGTGCGAGGTAAGTCCACTGCCTGGCCCTCACGGATCAGCCATCTTCACCCGTGGTGAAACTCAGTCACTGGCTACTTGTACGCTGGGTACTAAGCAGGACGAGAAGATTGTTGACGACGTGCTCGATCAGAGCAAGATGCGTTTCCTGCTGCACTATAACTTTCCACCATTCTCTACAGGTGAGGCTAAGGCACAGCGTGGCGTAGGCCGACGTGAAATTGGTCACGGTCACTTAGCATGGCGTGCATTGAAGGGTCAGATTCCAGCTGACTATCCTTACGTAGTACGTGTTGTTTCTGACATTTTGGAGTCTAATGGTTCTTCTTCAATGGCTACTGTTTGTGCTGGTACGTTGGCACTGATGGATGCAGGTGTGAAGATCAAGAAACCAGTATCAGGTATCGCAATGGGCCTGATTAAGGATTCTGAAAGCGACAAATATGTTGTATTGTCTGATATCTTAGGTGATGAAGATCACTTGGGTGACATGGATTTCAAAGTAACTGGTACTCGTGATGGTATCACTGCTACTCAGATGGATATTAAGGTAGATGGTCTGAGCTATGAGATTTTGGAGAAAGCATTGCTGCAAGCTAAGCAGGGCCGTGAGTTCATTCTTGGCAAGATTACCGACTGCATTGCAGAGCCTCGTGAAGACCTCAAGCCTCATGCTCCTCGCATCGTGACTATGATGATTCCTAAGGAGTTCATCGGTGCTGTAATTGGCCCGGGCGGAAAGATTATCCAGGGCATGCAGGAAGAAACCAAGACCACCATCTCAATCGAAGAAGTTGAAGAAGGTGGACGCATAGAAATCGCTGCCAACAACAAAGAGAACATCGATGCAGCTTTGGCTATGATCAAGGCTATCGTGGCTCAGCCTGAGGTTGGTGAGGTCTATACTGGTAAGGTACGCTCTATCATGCCTTACGGCGTGTTTGTAGAGTTCCTACCTGGTAAAGACGGTTTACTGCACATCTCTGAAATCGACTGGAAGCGTCTGGAGACTGTAGAGGAAGCTGGCATCAAGGAAGGTGACGAGATTCAGGTAAAGTTGTTGGATATCGACCAAAAGACAGGCAAGTTTAAACTGTCTCACAAGGTGCTGTTGCCAAAGCCAGAAGGCTATCAGGAGCGTCCTGAGCGCCGCCCTCGCCCTGAACGTCCTGAGCGTCCAGAACGTAACAGTGGAGAACACCGCAACAATGGTGAACGTGGAGAGCGTCGTCCTCGCCCAGCTTTCAACCCCCACAAGGAAGAAGAGTAAATTAAATACCTCTCATTATTGAAAATACTCCTGACTGATGCCAGGAGTATTTTTTATTTTTTTATGATGATAATTGCATTAAGTATTGTAACTTTGCATACACAAATAAAGTGATGTATGCATAATGATTTCAAATATCCACCGTTTCTGCAGAAAGGCGATAAAGTGACTGTAGTCTCGCCTTCAAGCATTATAGAACCTGAAGTTCTGGAAGGTGGTATCAAATGCCTAAAAGCTTGGGGACTGAAAGTAACTAAAGGAAAGTTTGTGAGTGGCAAATATGGCAATTTTTCCGGAACGGTGAAGCAACGCTTGGGTGATTTACAACGGGCTTTAGATGATCCCGACTGTAAAGCCATTTTCTGTAGCCGTGGTGGCTATGGAGCCAACAACTTACTTGATCAGCTGAACTTCACAGAGTTCCATAAACATCCTAAATGGCTCATCGGCTTTAGCGACATCACTGCTTTGCATTGCCTATGGCAACATGAGGGTTTCACATCCCTCCACGCTCCCATGTTGAAACACCTGATTGAGCAGGGTAAGGATGATTTCTGCAATCGCACCATCCACGATATTTTGTTCGGTGATGCATTGAACAAGAGGCTAACTTATACTGTTGAAGGTCATACATTGAACCGCACAGGCAAGGCGATTGGCATTCTGCATGGTGGCAATCTCGCAGTTTGGCACGGGCTGCGTAGCACGCCTTATGACATCAACCCAGAGGGCACTATCCTCTTTGTAGAAGATGTGGGTGAAAAGCCTCACGCCATTGAGCGTATGTTCTATAATCTTAAACTCAGTGGATTCCTCGATAAGCTATCAGGCTTAATCGTTTGCCTTTTCACCGAGTTTGAAGAACACAAACAACTAGGCAAAGAATTGTATCCTGCTTTGGCTGATTTGCTGAAGCCATATACTTATCCGATCTGTTTTGGATTCCCAGTAGGTCATGTACCTATGAATCTGCCTATGATTGAAGGAGCAAAGGTGGAACTGAGAGTCAGCAAAAATGAAGTTAAACTGAAATTTATATAAAATGAAGATAATGGTTAACCTGACAGCGTCTCTTGCCTTGCTAAGTTTCATGGCATGCGGAGGCAATAACCAAGGCAATACTGCTAATAATGCAGACGAAGCCAACAAACGGGTGGTGAATGTGCCACAATTTAATGCTGACAGTGCTTTCTTTTTTGTAAAAGCACAGGTGGATTTTGGGCCTCGTGCCATGAATACTGCTGCTCATGATGCCTGTGGTGATTACCTTGCTGCCAAGTTGGAGCAATTTGGAGCCAAAGTATATAACCAACGTACCGATCTTCCATCTTATGAAGGCAAGATGCTTAAAGCCCGCAACATCATAGGGGCTTTCAATCCTGATGCCAAAAAGCGTGTGGCACTTTTTTCCCACTGGGACAGCCGTCCATGGGCAGACAATGATCCTGATGCCTCAAAGCACTATACCCCTATTTTGGGTGCTAATGATGGAGCCAGTGGTGTGGGCGTTTTACTGGAGGTAGCGCGGCAATTGCAAGCACAAGCTCCTGCCATTGGCATTGACATTATTTTTTTGGATGCGGAAGATGTGGGTAATCACAGGGATTCAGGTCTAAGCGATGAAAGCTCTTGGTGCTTAGGATCTCAGTATTGGGCACGAAACCCTCATGTGCAAAACTACAATGCTAGATTTGGTATATTATTAGATATGGTGGGTGGTGCCAATGCCCGATTCCTATATGAGTTTTATTCTGAACAATTCGCTCGTGACGTAAACCGAAAGGTATGGAAAGCAGCTCAGTCCATTGGCTACAATAACTATTTTGTGGCACAAGGCGGTGGAGGTGCTACCGATGACCATCTGTTTATCAACCAAATTGCTCGTATCCCTACTATTGACATCATTCCTACCAGCCAACAATATACTTTCTTTGAACATTGGCATACGGTGAAAGATGATATGGATGTAATAACGGTGCCAACACTGAAAGCGGTAGGACAAACTATACTCCAGGTAATCTACAACGAAAAGTAACTCATTATTCATTAACTAGGCTATGACAATAAACGAAATACAAGATGAAATCATCGCTGAGTTCAGCGACTATGAAGACTGGATGGACAAATACCAACTGCTCATTGATCTTGGAAATGAGCAGGAGCCGCTGGACGAGAAATACAAGAATGAGAGCAACCTAATTGAGGGTTGCCAAAGTCGTGTATGGTTACAGGCAGATTTGTCAGATGAGGGTAAGATTCACTTTCAGGCAGAGAGTGATGCACTGATAGTGAAAGGCATTATCACACTTCTGATTCGTGTATTAAATGATCAGACGCCTGATGATATTCTAAACGCCGACCTTTACTTTATTGATCAGATTGGCCTACGTGAACACCTCTCCCCAACTCGTAGCAATGGGCTGCTGGCCATGATGAAGCAAATGCGCATATATGCACTAGCCTTCAAAGCCAAGCAAGGATAAGACGACATGCTTACTCAATAAATACTCCCCCTAGGGGGAGTATTATTTATATTACTTCTATACCTTGTTTCTTGCAAAGTTCAAGGCTCAGTTCACGCAACTTGTACTTCTGCACCTTACCACTACCAGTAAGAGGATATTCATCTACGAAAAAGATGTACTTGGGCACCTTGTATCGAGCAATTCTGCCATTGCAGAATTCACGTATATCAAGTTCCGTCAACTGACAGTTTGGGTTGAGGATAATAAAAGCGCCCACACTCTCGCCATATTTCTTGGATGGTACTCCCACCACCTGTACCATCTTAATTTCTGGCATCTGCTGCAAATACGCTTCTATCTCACTAGGATAGATATTCTCGCCGCCTCGAATAATCATATCTTTAATTCTACCCGTTACATGGAAATTACCTGCCTCATCTTTAAAACCAATGTCACCACTATGCAGCCAACCATTCTTGTCAATCAATTGTGCTGTTGCCTCAGGATCCTTATAATAGCCTAGCATATTGCTATAGCCGCGGTTACAAAGTTCACCCTCCTTACCAATGGGGCATTCATTCCCATCTTCATCCAGCACCTTCACCTCAGTATGCTCAAACTCTCGACCCACAGTTGTGCATCGTACCTCAAATGGATCGTCCCAACGTGTTTGTGTCATGCCAGGTGAAGCCTCTGTCAATCCATATTCACTGGTAACAATCATGTGCATCTTTTTTTCTACTTCTTCCATCAGAGGAACAGGACAGAGAGAACCCGCCATGATACCTGCATGCAAACTGCTCAAATCAAAGAGATCAAACATAGGATGATTTAATATATTGATATACATGGTAGGTACACCATAAAGTGACGTGCAACGCTCTTTATGGATACTGGCTAGCACCATGAGAGGGTCGAAACGTTTCACTACCACCATCGTGCAACCATGTGTCAAGCAGTTGAGCACACCCAATACTAACCCAAAGCAGTGAAACAACGGGACACAGATACAAAGACGAGTGTCAGGAGTGAAATCCAAATGAACTCCTGTCAGATGTCCATTATTGCAAATGCCATAGTGAGAAAGTGTGGCACCTTTGGGGAATCCTGTTGTACCACTTGTATATTGTATATTAATTGCGTCATAACAATTACAAGCATTCTTTGCCTTTTGATAGATGCCTTCTCCAATAGTCAGCCCCATAGTCATCAACTCGTTGATGGTGAACATGCCCCGATGCTGTTCCGTACCCATATATATTACAGTCCTCATGGTTGGGAAAGCCGCGCTATTCAAATGGCCTTTCTCTTGAGTCTTCAACTCAGGCAGCATCTTATATGTCATATCCATGAAATTATTGTCTTTTTCATGTTCTACGATGCACAATACCTCCATATCACTTTTTCGCACCATATCTTCTATTTCATATTGCTTGAAATTGGTATTCACCATAATGGAGATAGCACCTATTTTAGAACAAGCGAAAAACATCGTATTCCAGTCGGGTATATTACTTGCCCAAATACCTACATGAGTACCTTTCTTAACGCCTACGGCCAGCAAGCCCATCGCCAAACGATCTACACGGTCGTTGAATTGTTTGAAAGTCCACCGCATATCACGGTCTGAATAGACTATGTATTCTCTATTGGGAGTATTGGCTGCCCAGTATTCCAGCCATTGACCAATGGTTTTTTCAGATAATTGCCACATGTTAACTTCATTAATAGTTTAAAACATCACAACGCTTGCACAATTTATAAACATTTGTGCAATAGTCATTTCCAACGACTATTGTAGTGACAAAGATATGGCATTTAAAATAATAGAGAAAAGAAGTTATAGTGAAAAGATGTTAATTCACCAGTTTTTTATTGCACGATATGCAATAAAAAGGGGAAGTCTCAACGACTTCCCCTTTTAAACGTTTTGCAGCAAGCATAATTACTTGCGCAAGCCAAGAGCTTTGACAATAGCACGGTAGCGATTGATATCGCGATCCTGCAAATATTTCAGCAGGCGACGGCGCTTACCTACCAACATGGTCAAAGATCTTTCAGTAGTATAATCCTTCTTGTTGACCTTTAAGTGCTCGGTCAAGTGAGAGATACGGTATGAGAACAATGCTATCTGGGCCTCAGGTGAGCCAGTATCAGTGTTAGACTTTCCGTACTTCTCGAAGATTTCCTTCTTTTTAGCAGCGTCTAAATACATAATGTTTAATTAAAAATTGATTGTAAATCGTTAAAATGCGGGGCAAAGGTACACATTATATTTGGATTGGCAAGCAAAAATGGGATTTTTTTCTTATCTTTGCGCCCAATTTAATAGGTAAAGTATGCAAGATATAAGAAACATTGCCATAATTGCTCATGTTGATCATGGCAAGACAACGCTGGTAGATAAGATGTTATTGGCAGGAAACCTGTTTCGTGAGAATCAGTCAACAGGCCAGTTAATGTTGGATAACAATGAACTAGAACGTGAACGTGGCATCACCATTCTTTCCAAGAACGTGTCTATTAATTATAAAGGTACAAAGATTAACATTATAGACACCCCAGGACACAGCGACTTTGGTGGCGAGGTAGAGCGAGTACTGAATATGGCTGACGGCTGTCTCCTGTTGGTAGATGCATTTGAAGGTCCCATGCCTCAAACACGTTTTGTATTGCAAAAAGCACTCCAAATAGGTCTGAAACCTATAGTGGTAGTTAATAAAGTTGATAAACCCAACTGCCGCCCAGAAGAAGTGAACGAAATGGTATTCGACTTGATGTTCAATCTGGACGCTACCGAAGACCAGTTAGACTATCCTGTTATTTACGGCTCTGCGAAGAATGGTTGGATGAGTACAGATTGGAAACAACCCACCGAAGATATAACCCCTTTGTTGGATTGCATTATTGAAAATATACCAGCTCCTGAGCAACTGGAAGGAACATTGCAAATGCTGATTACTTCACTCGATTATTCTTCGTATACTGGCCGTATTGCCGTAGGACGTGTACATCGTGGTGTTATCAAGGAAGGCATGAACGTAACATTAGCTCACCGCAATGGCGAAATGACCAAAACCAAGATTAAGGAGCTGCATACATTTGAAGGCATGGGCCGTAAGCGTGTATCTGAAGTTGGGTCTGGTGATATATGCGCTATCGTAGGTCTTGACGATTTTGAGATTGGTGACACCATCTGCGATTTCGAGAACCCTGAGGCACTACCTCCTATCACGATTGATGAACCTACCATGAGCATGCTGTTCACCATCAACGACTCTCCTTTCTATGGGCAAGAGGGTAAGTATGTGACCTCTCGTCACATTCAGGACCGTCTAGAACGCGAGCTCGACAAGAACTTGGCATTGCGCGTGGAGAAAGCTGAGGTAGAGGGCAAGTGGATTGTTTCAGGGCGTGGTGTGCTGCACCTCTCCGTACTGATTGAGACTATGCGTCGCGAGGGCTATGAATTACAGGTAGGTCAGCCGCAGGTAATCATGAAGGAGATTGATGGTGTGAAGTGCGAACCAGTAGAAGAGCTGACCATTAACGTGCCAACCGACTATAGTAGTAAGATCATAGATATGGTGACTCGCCGTAAGGGTGACTTGCTGAAGATGGAAGACGGAGGTGCTGACCGAGTAAACCTGGAGTTCAATATCCCTTCACGTGGCATCATCGGTTTGCGAACCAATGTACTGACCGCTTCTGCAGGAGAGGCAATCATGGCGCACCGTTACAAGGAATACCAGCCTTATAAAGGCGATATCGTTCGCCGAATCAACGGTTCTATGGTGGCCATGGAAACAGGTACTGCTTTTGCCTACGCATTGGATAAGTTGCAAGATCGTGGCCGTTTCTTCATCTTCCCTCAAGATGAAGTGTATGCAGGTCAGGTGGTAGGTGAGCATGTACATGAACGCGATTTGGTAATCAATGTCACCAAATCAAAGAAACTTACCAACATGCGTGCTTCTGGTTCCGACGACAAGGTACGCCTGACACCTCCAGTGCAGTTCTCTTTGGAAGAAGCCTTGGAATATATCAAGGAAGATGAATACGTGGAGGTGACTCCAAAGTCAATGCGTATGCGCAAGATTATCTTGGATGAAATTGAACGCAAACGTGCGAACAAAGAATAAACTTTCCATATGATATTTAAGTAGAGGTGTCCAAATATGGACACCTCTACTTTTTTATACGTTATTTTTATATATTTGCAGATGTATAATCCTAATCATATCATGAAAAAAGTAAAATTATTGCTACTTATTCTTGTTTCTGTCTGCTCCATCGTTATGAAAGGGCAACAGAAAGAGGCTGCCACCAATGAGTCTTCAAGTACTCAACCAATGCCCTATCCTGCTGATTATGCAGGCGACAGGATAAGATTCCACGCTTTGTTTATATGGGACCCTGCAGCAGAGTCTGCCCATGTTGAATTTGACCAACAAGCATTGCGTTTCTTCCATAAATTGTCGTACGGCGAAGGGTTCACTT
Source organism: uncultured Bacteroidales bacterium (assembly GCA_902775375.1). Taxonomy (GTDB): domain Bacteria; phylum Bacteroidota; class Bacteroidia; order Bacteroidales; family Bacteroidaceae; genus Bacteroides. The sequence continues at coordinate 144,678 of CACYLU010000008.1, forward strand.
ATGATGTGCGTACAGCCTGTCCCAATAGCCTCGACTCATTGAAAAAATACGATGTAGTAGTGATGCTCAATTCCTTGCCCCAAGAACAAGATGCTCGAACAGCCTTTGAGCAATATATGGAACAAGGTGGTGGTTGGATAGGATTTCATGCAACGGGGTATAATGACAAGGACACCCATTGGCCATGGTTCAACAAATTCCTAGGCTGTGGAACATTCCTTTGTAACAACTGGCCACCACAGCCTGCACTCGTTGATATTGAAAACAGCCAACATCCAATTACCCGTAACCTGCCTTCCCAATTTGTTGTACCTGCCAGTGAATTCTATCAATTCTCACCTTCTCCTCGTGCTAATAAGGATGTGGAAGTGCTGCTAAGTATATCATCTAAGAACTATCCTTTTGGCATTAAGGATATCGTACTATTTGGGGACTTTCCTATCGTATGGACCAATAAGCTTTACCGCATGGTATATATAAACATGGGGCATGGCAACGAGTGCTTTATCGACGCCACACAGAATCTTTTGTTTACAAATGCATTCCGCTGGGTGGCACTTGAATGCAAAAAAAGCATTGCCAAGTCGGCCTATCACGGTGACACAAAGCAGACCTTTGCAAAGGTGGAACAACAATTGCGCTACCAGTTGGAACAAGTAAATAAGATACGTAAAGAACGAAACGACTGGTCACTCATGCCTCGCAGTGTAGAGAAAGACGGCTCGTTGCGCATGGTTCATCAACCCGACTGGTGTTGTGGTTTCTTCAGTGGAGAATTGTGGCAAATGTACCAATATTCTCATGATGACTTTTGGCGCAGTCAGGCCACCAGCAACACCTGGTCCATTGAGCAAGTAAAATTGGATGCCGGGAGTCACGATCTGGGCTTTATGGTCTTTAACTCGTTCGGCAAAGCCTGGAGGGAGACAGGAGAACGCTCTTATCGCGATGTGGTGGTGGAAGCAGCAAAATCTTTGATTAGCCGTTATGATGAGATGGTAGGCTGCATCCGTTCATGGAGCTGGGGAACTCCAGAAAGGTGGCAGTATGCTGTCATCATAGACAATATGATGAATCTGGAACTACTGTTCGAGGCATCCAAGATAACTGGCGACAAGCGTTACTATGATATTGCTGTCAATCATGCTAACAAAACAATGAAGCACCACTTCCGCCCAGATAATTCTTGCTATCATGTGGTCGATTACAATCCAACTGATGGAAGTGTCATCAAACGAATCACGCACCAAGGGCTCTTCGATGAGAGCGTGTGGAGCAGAGGACAGGCTTGGGCTCTCTATGGTTTCACCATGTGTTATCGCTATACGCATAATAAAGCCTACTTGGAACAAGCGCAAAAGATTGCTAGCTTCTGGCTTTCACAACCTAACATGCCAGATGACTTAATTCCTTACTGGGATATGAGGGATCCAGCCATTAAGACAGATATAGGCCCTGCACAAGACGGCACTTGCCCAAGAGATGCCTCTGCAGCTGCTATCACAGCCTCAGCCCTTTATGAGCTAGCGACTTATGTCGGTGCAGATGATGCTGCCACCTATCATCATTTTGCAGATAAGACAGTTCATTCATTGGAAACGAAATACATGGCTAATCCACAATCAGCACAAGGTTTCCTTTTGCTTCACTCTACAGGCAACTATCCTGGGAATGATGAAATCGACGTACCTATTAATTATGCCGACTATTATTATTTGGAGGCATTGCTTCGTAGGGAAATGTCGAGAATGTAAAGTTGATAGTATTTTGCTGATACTAGTGGCTAGGAATTAACACCAAAAAGAAAGGGTGAACCCTGTTGGTTCACCCTTCACTATGATTATTAACCAAACTCAAGCTTAGAGCTTTGGACCAGCAGCTACCAGAGCCTTACCAGCTTCGTTGGTAGTGTACTTCTCAAAGTTCTTGATGAAACGGCCTGCCAAATCCTTAGCCTTCTCTTCCCACTCAGCGCGGTTCTGATAAGTATCGCGTGGGTCAAGAATACCCCAAGCTACACCGTCGAGCTGTGTTGGAACTTCCAGACCGAAGTAAGGAATCTTCTTGGTAGGAGCGTTGTTGATAGAACCGTTCAGGATAGCGTCGATGATACCACGTGTATCCTTAATAGAGATACGCTTGCCGGTACCATTCCAACCAGTGTTCACCAAGTATGCCTTAGCACCGCTCTTCTCCATACGCTTAACCAGCTCCTCACCGTACTTAGTTGGGTGCAGTTCCAGGAATGCCTGGCCGAAGCAAGCTGAGAAAGTAGGAGTAGGCTCAGTGATACCACGCTCTGTACCTGCCAACTTAGCAGTGAAACCACTCAGGAAGTAGTACTTAGTCTGCTCAGGAGTCAGGATAGATACTGGAGGCAATACACCGAATGCGTCAGCTGACAGGAAGATAACCTGCTTAGCAGCTGGGCCTGCACTCTTACCATTCACCTTCTTAACGATGTTAGTGATGTGCTCGATTGGGTAAGAAACACGAGTATTCTCAGTAACGCTCTTGTCGTTGAAGTCGATAACACCGTTAGCGTCAACGGTTACATTCTCCAACAGTGCGTCGCGCTTGATAGCATTGTAGATATCTGGCTCAGACTCCTTGTCCAGTTTGATAACCTTTGCATAGCAACCACCCTCGAAGTTGAACACGCCATTGTCATCCCATCCGTGCTCGTCGTCACCAATCAGCAGACGCTTAGGATCAGTTGACAGAGTGGTCTTACCTGTACCAGACAGACCGAAGAAGATAGCAGTGTTCTCACCGTTCATATCAGTATTAGCAGAGCAGTGCATTGAAGCGATGCCCTTCAAAGGCAGGTAGTAGTTCATCATTGAGAACATACCCTTCTTCATCTCGCCACCATACCAAGTGTTCAGAATCACCTGCTCGCGACTCTTTACATTGAATGCAGCGCAAGTCTCTGAGCGCATGCCCAGTGCCTCGAAGTTCTCTACCTTAGCCTTAGAAGCATTGTAGATAACGAAGTTAGGTTCGAAGTTCTCCAACTCCTCTGCGGTAGGCTGGATAAACATGTTCTTTACGAAGTGTGCCTGCCAAGCTACCTCAACGATGAAGCGTACAGCCATGCGAGTGTCTTCGTTAGCGCCGCAGAATGCATCAACAACATACAGGTCTTTGTTGCACAGCTCCTTGATAGCCATTTCCTTAACAGCTGCCCAAGTAGCCTCAGACATTGGGTGGTTATCGTTCTTGTAACCTTCGGTAGTCCACCATACAGTGTCCTTAGAAACGTCATCCATTACGATGTACTTGTCCTTAGGAGAACGACCAGTAAAGATACCAGTCATCACGTTTACAGCACCCAGCTCGGTAAGCTGACCTTTGTCATAGCCTTCCAGACCTGGTTTCATTTCAGCCTCGAACAATGCTTCGTAAGAAGGATTGTGACCAATCACGGTTGAACCAGTGATACCGTACTTAGTTAAGTCTAATTTTGCCATTTCTTTTACTGTTTTAAGTATAAATATTTTTAATAATCTTTTCCACCTTTTATAATCGGCTGCAAATTTAACATTTTTCTTTGAAACATTTGTGCATATTGAGTAAATATTTTGTTTCTTTGCATAGTTTAATACTTTAACCTTATGAAGATACATAATTTTGCAGAATCCAACTCTATCATCAACCATTACATGGCTGAATTGCGTGACAAGAACTATCAGAAAAACCGTCTTACGTTCCGCCACAATGTAGAGCGTATCGGAGAGTTGATGGCCTACGAGGTATCCAAGACTTTGGAGTATAAGCCCAAAAATATCAAGACTCCTTTAGGCAGCATTGATATCCCATTGATGAAACAAGAAGATATTGTACTTGCCACTGTACTTCGTGCAGGATTACCTTTTCACCAGGGTTTTCTCAATGTTTTCGACGGTGCCGACAATGCTTTTGTTTCTGCCTACCGCATGTATATCAATCGCGAACATACTGAGGTAGGTGTACATGCAGAATATATTGCTACACCCAGTGTAAAGGGCAGGACGCTGATTATTGCCGATCCTATGCTGGCCACTGGCGGTAGCATGGCAGCTGCAATTGAGGCTCTACTCGAAGCCGGCAAACCTAAAGCTATACATGTATGCTGTGTTATTGCCGCTCCTGAGGGCATTGAGGTAGTAAAAGAGATTTTGCCAGATGATTCAACTATTTGGTGTGCCTCAATCGACCAAGGTATGAACGAGCAAAAATATATAGTGCCTGGCTTTGGTGACTGTGGTGACCTCTGCTTTGGAGAAAAATTGCAATCATTCCGTAAGATTGCAGACAAGAAATAAAAAGTGAGGCTCGATTGAGCCTCACTTTCTTTTTTAGAAGTTCTTGCGAACCACCTTCCAATCAGGGTACTGATATTTCAGGTAATCGTCATCGAGGAAGAAGGCCGCTTTGCTTACATCACCCTTAAACTGCCAGTCGAGCCACTTCAATACAGCTACACAATAACTGCCACCACTCTTTTCATAATAGGTACCACTATGTCCATCCAAAGTGTTCATCATCACAACTGGTACATCTTTTATGCGGTCAAAATCCTTTTGCGCATTAGGGAATGCCACGTCGGCAGGGCCACCAATCAGATAGAACATAGGCTGATGCAAGCTGTTCAATGCTTCCTGTGTCACACCTTGCATCTCCATATCGCCAATGCCTGTGTTCAGCATCACGCAAGTCTTGATACGAGGATCGTGAGATACACCCAGCACCTGAGCGCCTCCGCATGATTGTCCCATAGCTGCCACATGATCGAGATCCAGGCAATGATAGTATTCTGATTTGGGATCAGCGTTCTGGTCAGTCAGCCAGTCGAGTGCTTCCAACAACATCTTAGGATAAGTCTCTTGTATAGCAGCAGGCAAAGGCTGTCCTTTCTTTGCAGCTTTGGCACGAGCCTCAGCCTGTTCCTTCATCATTTTCTCAATCTGAGCGCGCATTTGCTCCTGATATGCCTTTACCTCTTCTGGAGATTTTGGCTCGATTACTTCACCATTTGCCAGCACTACTTTCGCTTTGGTCTCAGGATAAGAGAAGGAAAGCACATCTTTCCACTTAGCCACCACATCTTCCTCATCATACGGACCGATGGCGATAGCCACATAGCCGTGAGAAGCCACTTCGCTCAGCAGGAAACGCATCTCTACATTGTTGTTGGCACAACCGCCGTTGGCATAGACGATGATAGGCAGTTTGCCTGTCTGTGCCACCACGCTCTTCAGGTTCTGAGGGCGATAGGTAGTAAACTTAGGAGAAGAAACGTCTTCCACTACCTCTGCCTTATAAGGACCCGTACCACCGTTTTCCACCACTTGTTTACGTGCTGTCTGGGCATTCGCCAGCATCATACTTGCAGCAACCAGCATTGCCGCCATAAAAATTCTTTTCATAGTCACTCCTTTTTATGATTTGATAGGGCGAAGATAGTAATTTATTTGTTTTTTCTCCCCATTATTTGTCACAAAACGCATTACTTTGCGTATTATTATTGAAAGAGCAATGAAAATAGCTGCATGACGAAAGACGAGTACGAAATAGCGATGCAACGGCTCAGGCCTGTGCTGATAGCTGAAGCCACCCGTTATATGGGCAATGCCGATGAGGCAGAGGACATGGTGCAAGATGCCCTGCTGAAGCTGTGGCAGATGTGCGACCAACTGAAAAGTCCGGTTGATGGCTTGGCGCGGGTTCTGGTCAGGAACATCTGCCTCGACTCGATTCGCCGTCGCAAGCCCCGTGAGGGCATTGAGTCATTGCCCCCTACGGCTGGGAGCAATGAGAAAGAGGAGCATGAGCGGATAGAGCATATGATGGCAATAGTAGAAGAACTTCCAGATGTACCGCAGACAATCCTACGACTCAGGCACATGGAAGGAATGGAGATGAAAGATATAGCCCGATTACTACACATGGAGGAGGCTGCTGTAAGGAAAGCCCTCAGCAGAGCCAGACAAGCGGTAAGGGAGATGTTAATGGATAATGGATAATGAAAGATATAACAGAAATAAAAACATTGATAGAGCGATTCTTCGAGGGTGAAACCACCTTGGAGGAGGAACAGTGGCTCTATGACTATTTCAAGCAGACGAAAGACTTGCCTGGAGAGTTGGAGACTTATCGGGAGATGTTCTTAGGTTTCGATGCCATTGCCTTGGACAATCTTGATAATTCTCCTATAGATAGAGAAGAACATGAAAATCAACTGACTACTACAAATATATCCATTAGCTCCAAACCACCCAAATACAAGGTCTTGTGGAAACAAGTGGCAGGCATTGCGGCAATGCTAGCTCTCATCGTTGGCTCCATTTGGGTATATTGGGCATACGAAGACATGAAGTTGCAAGATATGTATGGAGGAAGCTATATGATAGTGGATGGTGAGCGCATAGACAACCTAAGAGAGATTCTGCCTCAAATCAAGCAAACATTGAGTTTGGCAGATGCCATTGAGACAACCTCGCCTACCCTGTTTATAGATCAGGCCGAAAAAGACCTGCTGGATAATATACAGGATGCCCAAGAAAGAGAACGCATCCGAGAATTGTTGAACTAATAAAAATATAAGATATATGAAACTAAGGACGATAATCTGCACATTGGCACTGCTCTGCACATCTTTGGCACTCTCGGCTCAGAATGCCATCGACAAGGCTGTAGATGAATACTCTTCAATTGGCAAGAGCACATTCACCTCTGCCGTGGAGCGAGACCCACAAACCCGCAAAGTGCTGAAGGTGGTGAAGGTGTTACAGCCTACTGACCTTACCATCAATAAGCTACGTAGGGCTTTCCTCGACGAGCAGGAGAATGGTAAGTTTAGCATTGTCAGCAATGACAAGGAAGAAACTATGACTCTCACCACAGAAGGGCCAAAGGAAAACAGAATCTATATGATGCAATACACTAATAGAGGCGCATCATTCACCAATGGGAAAGTAACTATCATTATTAGATATAAACAATAAAAACAAAATAAAAAGATGAAAAAGATGATTTTATGGGCAGCTATGGCTTTGGCTGCTATGGGTAATGTAATGGCATCAGCTGCCGTAAACGATGATACCGTTATCAGCAAGGAATACAAACTGACAGGTTTTTCAGGTTTGAGAACCAATCATGCCGTGACAATCCACTATACACAAGGTAGCACATATAGCATCAAGGCAGAAGGCTCTGCCAAGCAAATAGATCGTCTCAAACTGGAGGTGAAAGACGGATTGCTAATGGTGTCTGACGAGCAGAAAGAAAAGAATAACGTCAATAACGAGAAACAGATGTTGACGCTTTTTATCACTTCGCCTGACTTGAATCGCCTGGAGAACAAGGGTGTATTGAACTTTTATACAGATAAGCTGAAAACTGGTGATTTCCATCTCGTCAGCAGTGGCGTTTTGCGCTTTGATGCCCGACAAATCTCTTGCAAAGAAGCTACCTGTGAATTTAAAGGTGTTTCTGACCTCGACGCTCATATTGATGGCACCACGTTGAAGATGAATGATAATGGTGTCACCAAAGGAGAATTAGTAGTAAAGACAGACAAACTGGATATTCATTCAAGTGGTGTTGATAATATCGAAGTGGATTATAAGGGGAAAGAGGTGTCTGTTAGGAAAAGTGGTACAGGTACCATCAGCCTCCAGGTGGATTGTGAGAAACTGGATGCCACCAACTCTGGCGTAGGCAAGATTGTCCTCTCTGGGACAGCAGACGATACTTCCATCCAAAACACGGGTGTTACTAAAATTGATGTCTCCAAGCTCAACCAGTTCTAACTCTTTCTTAATATTACATAATCAGCTAAGTGGTAGTTGTTATTTTGACAGCTACCACTTCTTTGTATTTCCTTGACACAGGAATCGTGATGTCTCTCAGCATCACGGCATCGCTTTCTGCTTTCGTGACATAATTGATGTTGACTATGAATGAGCGATGCGTACGCAGGAAGCCGTCTTCGAGTATCTGCTCCCATTGCGAGATAGTGGTCTTGTTACGATAGCGCTCTCCATCAAGGGTATACACCCACGTTTCTGCATCATTTGAAAGAAAAAAAGACTCATTTTTGTCGGAATGCCTTCTACGAGTCGTCGGAGGCTTTGCTATGGGTCGTCGCAAGGCTTACTATGAGTCATCGCAGTATCTCCTATGGGGGTACGCCAGATACTGCGACGGGTGATAGCAGATATTGGGATGAGGAGTGGCAAGCTTTCCCATCAACGATAGCAAGCTTTAGTCATAGAGATGGCAAGCTTTGGCCTGAATAATAGCAGGCATTAGCATATCTCATCAACATCAATTATGAGGTTCAGAAAGCAGTCTCTCTTTAGTCGATGACTATTCTCTCCAGATCATCGGGGACAAACACCTTGCCGTCAAACTCGCTTTGCGCTTCAACAGTGTAGCGTTCCTTGCGAGTGTCCAGGGTCTTGTCCTCAGTATGATAGAGGATGAGGTTCTTGACATCTAATGACTTGGCCAGTCGGGCAGCATCGAGAGCAGTGCTATGATGCTTCTTATAAGGTTGAAAACGTTCTCGGTCTTCGTAGAGGCAAAACGCCTCACTCATCATCCAATCGGCCCCCTTTACGTAAGCCTCGTTCTGCTCGCAATAAGGCTCATCACCCAGACAAGCCAGTCGTTTGCCGTCAGCGAAAGTGAGGGCAAAGCCATACTGCAATTCCTTTGTGGAGTGGATATCGAAGCATTGCACATGCATATCACCCACGTCGAAGCTATCGCCATCATGCAACTCACAATACACCACATTGGTGCCAATACGCTCCACTTGCTTCTTGGGCAACATTTGACGGCACATAAGGTCCAGCAAATCAAGTGCCTTTTTATGGCTATGGATGCGCAGCACTTGCGGCCTCTGATACTGGAGCGCCATACGCATCATCCATATCACTCCTAAGATATGGTCAGTATGGGTGTGGGTAACAAAAAGGTCACTGATGTCCTCAAAAGCCAAACCTGACTGTGCCATCTGGTGAAGAATGCCATTACCTCCCCCAGCATCCACCATCATAGTAGCCCCACTTTTACTCCGCACTACAAAACAGGTGTTGTAACATCGGGTGACCATCGCATTGCCCGTACCTAATATGATTATCTCATCGTTTCCCATACCTTAATTATTATATTACCCTACAAAGATAACAAAAGCAGGTGATATAAGCAAAGCGATAGCAACTGTAAGAAAAAGAAACGAAAAAAATAACGGGCAAACTCGTCTTTTCATGCTCCAATTACGTCTTATACAATGAAAGGCGGAAAGAAATGAGAAGCAACAAAAGATATAAGAGACTTGAAGCAGTGATAGAGCAGAACCAAGATTATTTGTTCCGCTTTGCCTACTTCCGCATCGGCAATAGAGAAGATGCGGAAGACATCCTACAAGATGTATTCTTAAAACTATTTGAAAAAGAATTCATCATAGAGAATGACGAAAGTATGAGAATGTATCTCTACAGAATGGTATATAATGCCTGCAACGATTGGCATCGGCATAAACAGCAAGAGCCTATCCCTTTGGAACAAGTGCAAATGGCTGATGATGAAGAACTGGCATTACAAGAGGAATATAACCGCATCTGGAAGATGTTGAGCGTTTTGCCTGCTGATCAAGCTGATGTTATTACCATGCACCTGATTGACGGTCTTACTTTCGTAGAGATTGCCAAAGTGACGGGGACTCCAGAGACTACGATTAAGTCGAGGTTTAAGAGCGGAATAGACAAATTAAGGAAAAGATGGGAACAGGAGGATAAATTATGAATCAAAAAGATATTGACATGATAAGGACAGAACTGACTCCAAAATGTGAGGTACACATTTCGAAAGACTTTAAGCAGCGAGTGTTGGCTAAAGCAAAAGGAAGCCGCAAACCACGAAAAGTGATCAAGATGTGGCACTGGCTATCAGTATCAGGTATTGCAGCTTGTTTGCCTGTAATTTTGATGCTAAGCCCTTCTCGCCTTACCGCCAGTTCGCTTTTGCAAAATGCCATCAGCTACCTCAACAATATTCGCTCAATGGTGATGGAAGTAGAGATACGCACCTTACCCCAAGAAAACTTCAAGATGATTGATGCAGAAGAAGCTTTTGTCAACCATCAGATAGAGGTGGTATATGGTGACGAGCTGGCTTGGCGAGTAGATAAACAAGGCAGAATAGCCACAGGTATCAATGACAGTGCTTTTACTTGGGTACCAGCCTACCAAGTGGGTTGGGAAACAGGAAAAGGCAAAGAAACCTTCTTGGATTACATCAGTATCTTATTGGAGCCAAATAAGATACTGGAACGCGAATTAGAACTATCACAAAAGAATGATGGTGATGAGTACATGGTAAAGCGTGTTGGAGATGAGATACATCTGACTGTACATGCATACCTGCATTATAACTATATCAACGACTTCATGCTCAACAAATCACTGAAAGATGCAGAACATATCAGGCGCTACATATTCGACAAAAATTCCAAGCAATTGAAGCAGCTGTCTGTGAGTATCATCGTTGATGGCCAGGAAGTGGAAGTGATGAGGACTAGACGTATCAACTATTCAGTAGCATTGGGAATGAATGAGGTATTAGCTAAGCCCACCGACATTGAGTTCAGTAATGCCGATTCCTCACCCAGCAACAGGAAATCCATCTTGTCAGAAATGTCAGCCAAAGAAGTAGCAGAGAAGTTCCTCACATCATTAGGTACATGGGATACTGAGACGTTAGAGGAAATGATGCCTGCCAACATAGCAGAGATGTTTGGCCCTGTCTTTAAGGGTTGCAGGCTACTCAGTATTGGAGAGCCTTTCCAATCTGGCTCTATGCCTTGCGAGTATGTGCCGTATGTATTGAAACTACGCGATGACAGTACTACTGTTCAAAATAACCTGTCGTTAGGCAAGAATGAAAAAGGTGAATGGATATTTATGGGAGGTCTATAACTAATTAATAAATAATCATCAATGAAAGCATTAAAACTATTGGTGCTGGTGCTGATAAGCATCAGTACAGGGGCGACCTACGCCCAAAATGCCATTAGTGGCAGAGTGACAGACACAAGAGAGAAACCTATTAGCTATGCAAATGTGGTGTTGCTGCAAGAAAGAGATTCTCTCTATATCAACGGGGTGGTGACAGATAACGAAGGACGATTCAGATTGGAGTCTGATAAAGCTGGTTTCCTTCGTATATCATGTATTGGTTATGACGACGTGTTTGTACATCAGGCCAATGGCGAATTAGGAAACATACAAATGTCGGAAAGCGATAACCTGCTGGGCGAAGTGACAGTAAAGGCTAATCTCCCCAAAACCGAACTAAAACGAGACGCTTTGGTGACTACCATACAGGGTAGTGCCTTGTCGAGGGCTGGAACAGCTAACGATGTATTGGCAAGAGTACCTGGCGTTATCAGCAGTAATGGCGGCATTGAGGTATTTGGCAAGGGCACCCCACTTATCTACATCAACGGCAGACAAATGCGTAATACTTCTGAGTTAGATCAGTTGAGTTCGTCACAAGTGAAAAATGTGGAAGTTGTAACCAATCCTGGGGCAAGATATGATGCTACAGTCAATGCCGTCATCCGTATCACCACCATCAAGCCTATAGGTGAAGGATGGAGTTTTGACAATAGGGCGGTAGCAGGCATCAGGCATTATTTCTACGGACTGGATGAGTTCAACTTCAACTATCGAAAGGGAGGATTTGATATCTTCGGTATGCTGGAATACAGCAATATAAAAGACCGGGTAACGAATATCACTTCACAAGAGACATTCCTTTCACCTCGCTTACTGCAAGATGGTGTTGCCAGACGTTACAATAAGAACCAGACATTTGCTGGCAAGATTGGATTTAACTATGTCTTTAATGAGCGTCATTCCATAGGTGCCATCTATCAACCGGCATACCGTCCTACAAAACAGGACAATGAATCGTTTGCCACGATGACGATAGATGGAGTATTGGACAATGAAGCTTCAAATAACAGTCATGCCGATATAAACAATGTCAATCATTTATTGAGTGGGTATTACAATGGCAGTTTCGGGAAATGGACTATGGATATAAACGTAGATGCTTTGTGGAACAGAGCCAATACCGACCAGCTGTTGAAAGAGACATCCACCCAGGCAGATGATAGGATTGTTACAACAGAGAGTGATGCCAAGAGTCGTATGTTTGCAGGCAAAGCAGTTGCAACAAGGCAGTTTGGCAAAGGCAACGTATCATTTGGCGGAGAGTTCAGTCATACCCACCGCACTGATAACTACAGCAATTTGGAACATATTATTAATGACAGCAAAACCCGTATCGAAGAATCTAACGGTGCTTTGTTTGTCGAAGTAATGCAAAATATAGGCAAAGTGATGCTAAGTGCTGGATTACGCTACGAACACATAGATAGTCGTTATTATGACCATGACGTGAAGATGCAGGAACAAAGCCGTATATATGACAATCTGTTTCCATCAGCAATGCTGATGTTCCCCATCAAAAACACAAGGGTGAGATTGAGTTATAACCGAAAAGTGGAACGCCCTGCCTATAGTCAGCTGAGCAGTAACGTGGAATACATCAATCGCTATACTTACCAGAGTGGAAACCCATTCCTGCGACCATTCTATCGCGATAATGTCTCTTTGGCAATTGGCTACAAATGGCTGAATATGATGCTCGAGTACAGCCATACCTCGGATTACATCATCACTGCTTATACACAATATGGCGACGACCCAAGCATTGCCCTCTTGCAAAAGAAGAATGCCAAAAGTTTGAATCAGTTGCAGGCAATGGTATCTATCTCTCCGTCATTCGGCATCTGGCATTCCACATTGATGACAGCTATGATGGCACAACAATTCAACCTGACTTTTTGTGGTAAAAAGAAAAGCATGAACCATCCATTAGGTATCATCCGCTTCAACAATGCTATTCAGTTGCCAGCTGACACATGGATTAATGCAGACTTTGCTTATCGCACGAATGGCAATACGGAAAATCTTTACATGAAAGGAATGTGGAAGTTTGATTTGAGCATCTATAAGGCATTCGCTCACGATAAATGGAGCTTGAAACTCTCTTGCGAAGATGTATTCAACACGAGTCGCAGCAAGGCTTGGCTCTACAGTGATGTTCGCAGGATATTCATGCATAAGATAAACGATACACGCGCCATAGAACTAACTTTCCGCTATAACTTCAATGCAGCAAAGAGTAAATATAAGGGTACAGGTGCTGCTAACGAAGAACGTAACAGAATACAATAAATTGTTTTTAAGGTTATTTTCAACAAAAACGGCAGGCCTTTGTGAAAAGGTCTGCCGTTAATCTTTTATATCTACTCAAGAACTATTTCACTTCCCAAGTGTCATTGGTCAGCAACAGTTCCTCGAAGTTGTGATAGTTCTTCTTTGCCTTGATCTCTTCTACTTGTGCATTGACTGCATCGTTGTAGGTAGGAGCATCTACGTCACGGATAACACCCAAAGCTACTGGGAAGTCAGGACCTTCCATCAACGCAAGCTTCAGCTGTACAGTGTTATCCTCGCAATGAGCATCGTGAACAAGAATATCCTTTTCAGTGATGCCATTCTCGCCCAACTTCACTACTTTCAAGCCAAAGCCTTCCTGCATCAGACCGTATTCATTGTTCTCACCAAAGAGCATTGGCTTACCATGCTGCAAATAGATGGCATTCTTGGCACGGTCTTCCTTTTTAGCCAAAGCATCGTATACACCGTTGTTGAAGATCATGCAGTTCTGAAGTATCTCGCAAACAGCTGCACCCTTATGCTGGGCTGCTGCCTTCAGAATCTCCACAGTGCCTGCTGCATCAACAGCTGCTGCACGGGCAAAGAACCTGCCACGCGCACCAAAACAAAGCTCTGCAGGATGGAAAGGATCTTCCACAGTGCCGTAAGGAGATGACTTGCTCACGAAACCACGTGGAGATGTAGGTGAATACTGCCCTTTTGTCAAACCATAAATACGGTTGTTCAACAGAATCATGTTGAGGTCAACATTACGACGGATGGCATGAATAAAGTGATTACCGCCAATGGCCAAACCATCACCATCGCCAGACACCTGCCAAATGGTAAGGTCAGGATTAGTCACCTTAGCGCCAGACGCGATAGCAGCAGCACGGCCGTGAACGGTCTGCATAGCGTAGGTATTCATATAGTAAGGCAAACGGCTGGAGCAACCGATACCTGAGATAACCGCAATATTCCAAGGGTCAACACCCAGTTCTGCCATTGCCTTGTGTAAAGAGGCTAGGAAGAAGTGGTCACCGCAACCCGGACACCAGCGGGGTTGTCCTTTCTTATAGTCTTTTGCTGTATGTTCGCTCATGTCTTTACTTCTTTAATGGGTTACTTGTTGATTATTGCCTGGAAAGCATCTACCAAAGTACTGACGGTGAAAGGCTGTCCCTTCACTTCATTAAACTGGTAAGGTGCGAAATTATCAATCTTCATGCGCAGATAGCCGGCAAACTGACCGAGATTCTGCTCTGCTACCACAACCTTCTTATAGCGCTTCAATACCTCAGCAGTATTCTTTGGCAACGGGTTGATATAGCTGAACTGAGCCAGAGCTACCTTATTGCCCTTCTCATTGAGTTCCTTCATAGCAGAATACAAATGACCGTATGTACTACCGAAGCCCACAATCAGCAGATCGGCATCTTCGGCACATCCTTCAACTACTACATCTGGTACTTCTATCTTGGCAATCTTCTCAGCACGCAGACGAACCATCAAATCATGGTTCTCTGGGTTGGTGGAGATAGCACCCGTCTTGCTGTCTTTCTCCAAGCCACCCACAATGTGGGTATAACCTTCCTGACCAGGAATAGCCCAATAGCGTACACCCGTTTCAGGATTGCGGAAGTAAGGCGCATAATTGTCTTTCATCTCTGGAGTAACATATGGAGGATTGATAGCTGGATAGTCAGCCAGCTTAGGCAACTTCCACGCAGACGAGCCATTGGCTATAAAGCCATCAGTCAAAAGGATGACAGGAGTCATGTGCTCCAAAGCTATCTTACAAGCCATATAGGCCTTGTCGAAGCAGTCAGTAGGAGAGGTAGCCGCAATAACTGGCAATGGACTCTCACCGCTTCTGCCAAACAACGCCAAAAGCAGGTCGGCTTGTTCTGATTTGGTAGGCAGACCCGTAGATGGACCACCACGCTGAACATCTACCAAAACCAAAGGCAATTCTGTGATAACAGCCAAGTTCATGGCCTCTGACTTCAAGCAAACACCAGGACCAGAGGTAGAGGTAACTGCCAAAGCACCAGCAAAGGCAGCTCCCACTGCTGATGCGCAGCCTGATATTTCGTCTTCGCACTGCATAGTGATAACACCCATTGACTTGTGCTTAGCCAACTCATGCAGGATATCAGTAGCAGGGGTGATAGGATATGAGCCGAGGAACAACTTCTTGCCAACCTTCTCGGCTGCTGCCATCAAACCGTATGCAGTAGCCTTATTGCCTGTTATATCCATATATTTGCCAGGCACGGTTACCTTGCTCTCGATACGATAGGTGTGAGCCACTGATGAATGAGTGTTGTGGCCATAGTCGTAGCCAGCATGTATTACCTTTATATTAGCTTCTGCTATAGCAGGTTTCTTAGCAAACTTCTCACGAATGTAATTCTCAGCCAATTTGAGGTCACGATTGAACAGCCAGCAAACCAAGCCAACAGCAAACATATTACGACATTTCATCATCGACTTCACATCCATGCCGCTATCAGCCAGACATTCCTGCACCAGTTTAGAGATTGGGGCAGCAATCACATCCTGCTTAATACCCATCTCTTCGATAGGATTGTCAGTTTTGAATTCAGCCTTCTGTAAGTCTGCTGCCTTGAAAGCATCGGTATCAATGATAATGCAGGCAGTAGGTTTAGCAAACTTATACTGTGTCTTAAGAGCAGCAGCATTCATCGCTACCAACACATCACAAAGGTCGCCTGGAGTATAAACTTTCTCAGCACCAACATGCACCTGGAAACCAGATACACCCGTGAGTGAACCTTGCGGAGCACGGATGTCAGCTGGATAGTCGGGGAATGTGCTGATGTCATTACCAACAGTAGCTGATACTGTCGAGAAGATATTGCCGGCGAGCTGCATACCGTCGCCAGAGTCTCCTGAGAAACGAACAACTACTTGTTCGAGTTCCTTGACTTCAATCTCATTAGCCATAAAAAAACGATATTTTATAAATAAAGAAATGTAGTCCCGCCGAGAATCGAACTCGGATCTAAGGTTTAGGAAACCTCCATTCTATCCATTGAACTACAGGACCATCAAATAAGGTGGGGCCAAAGAAAGCCCCACCTTATTATATTATAGTAGGCATTATGCATTTACTTCTTCTTCCTTCTCTTTCTTCTTATCAGTCATCTTAATAATCTGATAAGCGATAGGAGATGCAATAAAGAGTGAAGACATCGTACCAAAGATAACACCCAGGATCATAGCGAATGCGAAGCTGCGGATAGATTCACCACCAAGGATGAAGATACACAACAGCACAATCAGCGTACTTACTGAGGTATTGATGGTACGTGCAAGAGTAGAGCTCAATGAATCATTGAACACTTGCAGCATGCCACGCTTACGATACAATTGAGTAAACTCACGTACACGGTCGAAGATAACCACCTTATCGTTGATAGAGTAACCAATAGCTGTCAACACAGCACCAATAAAGGTCTGGTCAACCTCCAAAGAGAATGGCAGGATACCCCAGAACATTGAGTAAGCACCCAAGATGATAGAGGTATCGAGAATCAATGCACCCGTTGCCCCAATAGAATATGCCACATTGTAGAAACGGATGAGGATATAGATACCGATAGCAATCAAAGCCAGAACGACTGACCAGATAGCTGAGTAAGTAATATCTTCAGCAATACTTGGACCTACTTTCTGTGAACTGATAATACTACCACCAGTGTAGTTATCACGGTCAATGAATGTGTCGAGTGAGATATTCTGTGTCAGCAAAGGTTTCACTGCCTCATACAGACGACTTTCAATCTCAGAATCTACGTTCTGGCCATCCTCATTGATACGGTAGTTAGTACTGATACGAACGGTACGGCCATCGGTACCTACAGCAATAACACTCACATTGGCATCTTCAAAGCTGTCTGCAACCAAAGCACGAACGTCTTCTGGCTCAACAGCATTTTCAAACTGCACGTTGAAGTTACGACCACCAGTGAAGTCGATACTACGACTCAAACCACGGATTGCCATGAAACCGATGCAGATGAGGAAGATCACACCACCGATTGTCAGCCAACGTTTGCGAGGACCCATGAAGTCGAAGTGCACGTTGGTCATCAAGTTCTTTGAAATGCTGGTTGTAAATGTAAGGTTCAACAACTTATCCTTACCCATGAAGTACTCATATACCAAACGGGTCATGAACACTGCGGTAAAGAAGGAGATACAGATACCTATAATCAAAGTGGTTGCAAAACCACGGATAGGACCTGTACCGAAGTTGAACAAGATAATACCAGTCAACAAAGAAGTGATGTTAGAGTCGAAGATAGCACTAAATGCATTCTTATAACCTGCTGCCAAGGCATCCTTAGTACCCTTGCCGGCACGCAACTCTTCTTTTGTACGTTCATATATCAGCACGTTGGCATCCACTGCCATACCCAAAGTCAGCACCATACCGGCAATACCAGACATAGTCAAAGCTGCCTGGAATGATGACAAGATACCCAAGGTAAAGAACAAGTTCATGATCAACGCACCATTAGCAATCATACCAGGTACGAGGCCATACATTGAGCACATGTAAACCATCAACAGGATCAATGCCACAATGAATGAGATGATACCTGCATTGATAGATGCCTGACCCAGAGAAGGACCTACGATATCTTCCTGAACAATGTGTGCAGGAGCAGGCATCTTACCAGACTTCAGCACGTTTGCCAAGTCCTTTGACTGCTCAGGAGTAAAGTTACCAGTAATTTCTGAGTTACCACCTGTAATCTCACTATTCACACGAGGAGCAGAATATACGTAGTCATCCAAAACGATAGCGATACTGTGGCCAATGTTCTGCTTGGTCAGCTGAGCCCAACGGCGAGAACCGTCAGAGTTCATGCTCATGTTCACAGCTGGCTTTCCGTACTGGTCGTACTTATCGCTGGCATCAACCACAACGTCACCCTCCAAAGGAGCCTTGCCGTTACGCTGAGTTGATTTAATAGCATACAACTCATATGTCTGCTTCTTAGGATCCAAGTCAGATGGAGCAACACCCCATTTCAGGCGAAGGTCTTTTGGCAATTCAGCCTGCACCTCAGGCATAGCCAAGTAACGGTTCACCTCAGCGGTATCTCTTGCGTTAGCATATGCTACAATACTACCCTGACCAGCGAATACCTGAAGGATAGACAGCAATGGATGATCACGCTTGAGTTGAGCCAAATCAGCTGTATTGGCCTCACCACGAATAGCTGCAGCCAAACTGTCTGAAGTGCTGACTGGAGCAACCTCAGCAGGAGCAGCCTCTTCAGTAGTTTCCGTGGTAGTTAGAATATTGTGCAACTTTGCGTCGGCTGACTGCAGGTAAGGAGCGATATCCTGAGCCTCATAGGTTTCCCAGAACTCAAGGTTAGCAGAACCTTGCAGCAACTTTCTTACACGAGCAGGTTCCTTGATACCAGGCAACTCAACCATGATACGGCCCAAGCTACCAGTAAGTGTCTGAATGTTTGGCTGTACCACACCGAAGCGGTCGATACGGGTACGCAATACGTTGAAAGAATTGTCAACAGCTGCCTTTACCTCTTCACGTAACACGCGCTCTACTTCCTGATCGGTTGAACGCTGTGTCACCTTGTCTTTCAACTGCTGGGTAGCAAATATCTGGGCAAGTGGCTGACCAGGAGCCAGATTATGATACTCCCTAATAAATAATGTAATCACATCATCCTGACTGTTGACAGCTTCTTTTGCTGCATTGCTCAATGCTTCATTGAACGCAGCATCGGTCTTGTTGTCAGACAGGACCTT
Organism: uncultured Bacteroidales bacterium; assembly: GCA_902775375.1. Classification (GTDB taxonomy): domain Bacteria; phylum Bacteroidota; class Bacteroidia; order Bacteroidales; family Bacteroidaceae; genus Bacteroides. The sequence continues at coordinate 163,781 of CACYLU010000008.1, forward strand.
GATAACGTCGGGTACTGACACTTCGAGGATGACGTTCATACCACCCTTCAAGTCAAGACCCAAACTGATTCCCATCTCGCGGCAATCCTTCAAAGTCCAGTTTCCAAAGTAAACCTTCTCATTTGCAAGAGAATCTAAGTAAGCCTGCTCTACTGCTGCATCACCATTAGCAATCTGTTTTGCTTTGTTGTCGTAGTAACGAACAACGGCAGAGAATGACAGATAGAACAGACAAACCAAAATCAGCAAGACGGAAATGATCTTAATAAATCCTTTGTTCTGCATCTTAGATTTGAGTTAATTTTATATATTTTTATTATTTTCGACTTTACAAAGCCGCAAAGTTAGTTGTTTTTTTTCATTTATCCGCAAAAGTGAGCCAAATATTTAATTTTTTTCTACATACGCCCATATTGGATAGTGGTCTGAGGCATCAATTGAGGAGTCAACAGTGCAGTTTGAGGTTTTTAGTCCTGCACTAACAAGAATATTGTCGATTCTGAACAAGAATTTGTTTTTATGATAAGAAATGCCCAATCCGCGCCCCGATTCAACAAAAGCATCGTTCAAGGTCCGAGTAAGGGTGTGATGGGTATAAGAGATAGGGATGTCATTGAAGTCGCCACATACCATAACATATTTATAGGGGTGGCGTTTTAGATAGTTGGCTATGGAATCAGCTTGCGGTGCCCTGATAGCAGAAGCCTCAGCTAACTTCTTTACCAATACCCTCAAGCCTGCCTTCACTTGCTCTGTTTCATGTTTCTCTATCATCTGCTCGTACATCTCTTTATCCTCTGAAGTCAGTTTGTTGGACTCCAGATGACAATTAATCAGCAACAATGTATCAAGTCCCCACTTCAATTGATAGGCCATTGCCCCATTATTACTGCTTTCCATTGCTATACGCTCTGTTTTGAGAACGGGCAACTTAGAATATACAGCCATATAAGGCAGTGGCTTCTTGCCGTCAGCCGTTTTACCTGACCTATAAGGGTAGTCAGACAGAGCCTTGTCTACATCTTTTTGTGTGACATAGCGGCTATTACTACTTACTGTATGTTCTTGCAGACAAATGATATCAGCCTCACTCGACTTTAAATAATCAAGTACTGCATTCTTGCCATTACTCTTGACCATACTGCTAAAACTCATAGTGTTGTAGGAAAGAAGTTTTATACTGCCCTCTGACTGCTTAGTACTAGTTAAGTTAAGAGGAAAATACGTGGAAAGTTGTGAGTAACACATTGCTAAACCAGCCAAAGGCACCAACGCAACCTTAAACCTCCTGAAAAGCAAAAGTAATAACAGCAACAATAAGTTAATGACTACCAGCAAAGGAAAAACAAAGCCTGCCAATGATAAAACAGAATGTTTTACAGGTTGGACGATAGATGGGCTAAAAGCCGAAAACAATAGCAGGAATGCGACCAGCAAAATGACTATCCACACTATAAGCGACAAGATTTTACCCAAGCCTTTCATCACTTAGCGTATGCTGGCATTAAACAATTCTTTCTTTTCCTCTTCAGTCAAGCCCTGATAGCCCGATTGCTTAATCTTTTCGCGTATTTCATTAATGCGCGCCTGCTTGTCGGCTTGCTGGGAGTTACGCTCATCAGCAGTTTGCACACGCTCAGTATCAGGGTTCACCTTCGCATCAGCATTTTCAGCTGATTTCCCACCGTAATTGACTTTCATCTTTGGCTTATGAGACTTAAGAGAAATAACCGATGGGTTAGAGCAGAAATCAAGGACTTTATTTATATAGCGAGTTAAGTCAGTACCCCTGCTTAGCATATAGGCAAAGAGTAAACCACCTAAAGCCCCACCCAAGTGAGCTACATGCCCCCCTGCATTGTCAGCTGTTATAAAGAGCAAGTCCAGTCCGATGACTACTAAAGCAAAGTATTTAAGGGGTATACTGCCAAGAAATATAAGGTTCACACGATAATCGGGTTCCCGATAAGCAACAGCTGCCACAATGGCCAACACTGCTGCCGAAGCTCCTAACATGAAAGAATAATCAGCATAGGGTGTAAAAAATGGGAAAACGCTGTAGGCAAGTAAGTAAAGCAAAGCACCACAGATGCCTCCCCACAGGTATAGGCCTCTGAGATGACGGGCAGAGAAAAAGTATAGAAATAGTTGACCAAACCAATACAGCCACAGCATATTAAACAGCAGATGCATTACCCCTGCGTGCATAAACATATAGGTAATAATGGCCCAAGGCTGCCGCAAGAACTGAGTAAGTGAAGCAGGCATCTCCAGCCATTGCAGCCAGTCAGAAATGCTGATATTAAATAGCATCAGCACAATCTGTACCAAGGTAAAGGCAAGGAACACTGCCACATTGATAAATATCAGCCTAATATGTACCTCGCCCCTTTGGAAGAGATTCTTTAGATCATTGATAATAGTAGCCATTATTCTTGTGCTTATTACGCCAATATCTTATTAATATATAGCCGAATATCATACCTCCCAGATGGGCAAAGTGAGCTACATTATCGTACAGGCTTAAGCCCTCTAAAAGTTCAATCACTGCATAAAATGCCACGAAATACTTCGCCTTGATAGGCATAGGTAACGGAAAAATGAAAATCTTTTCTTCAGGAAAGGTCATACCGAAACCTAGCAAGATACCATATACGGCACCTGAGGCTCCGACAGTAGTCAACTGGTTGAGATACTCATCCATACTCACCACAGCATAGCCAATATTAACCTGTGTATAATGGGAAAGTTCAACCACATACTGCACATATTGCACCAGTTCCTGAACTAAACCTGCGCCGATGCCACACACTAAATAGAAAAAAAGAAACCTCTCACTGCCCCACACGCGCTCCATTATGCGACCAAACATCCATACAGCAAACATATTGAAGAAAACATGCATGAAACTTCCATGCATAAACATGTAAGTGAACAGTTGCCACACTCTGAAGTCGCTCGCCATAAAGAAATGCAAACCAAGATAGTCAGACAAATCTATTCCGAGGCGCATTTGCAGCACCACGGTGGCCAAATACATCAGCACATTGATGATGAGCAGATTTTTGGTAATTGTTGGTAAGTTATTCATTCAATCATAGTAAAAACACTGCAAAAATAGCAATAAAATCAATGTAAAGCTATAAAAGACCCATAGATTAATAATTTTTCCCTTTTAAGTGCAAAATTTTTAAGCGTTTATTTGATTAAATAAAAAATATAATATACATTTGTTGCCATAAAAAGGAATTGAATATCATATAGACTTTTATTTGTAATCTTTTTTTTATAGTATTATGAACAAATCAGAACTTGTAAGTGCAATTGCTGCTGAGTCAGGCCTGACCAAGGCTGACTCAAAGAAAGCGCTGGATGCTGCTGTAGCAGCTGTCAGCAAAGCGTTAAAAGGTGGTGACAAAGTTACCCTAGTTGGTTTTGGAACATTCTCTGTAGCTAAGAGAGCTGCTCGTCAGGGCATCAATCCTGCTACTAAGAAGGCTATCACAATCCCAGCAAAGAGCGTTGTTAAGTTTAAGGCTGGTTCAGAGCTGGAGCTGTAACAATTCAGCATCAGTAAAAACACTCTAAACAGGAGGCGCCATAAAGGAATGGTGCCTCTTGTTTTACCATTATATCATGCGGGTACTATTAGTCAACACATCTGAGCGAATAGGAGGCGCTGCCATTTCTTGCGGACGCCTCATGGAGGCTTTGAAGAAAAATGGCATCAAAGCTAAGATGCTTGTTCGCGACAAGCAGACAGACGAGATTGCCGTTGTACCCCTGCCCCATAGTTGGAAACTTCTGTGGAAGTTCTTGTGGGAACGTTTCCGCATTTGGATGGCCAATGGTTTCCACAGACAAAACCTTTTCAAAGTGGACATTGCTAATGCAGGCAATGACATCACTCAATTCCCAGAGTTCCAACAAGCTGATATCATCCATCTTCATTGGATAAACCAGGGAATGCTGTCATTAAAAGGTATTAGAAAGATACTGGAATCAGGCAAACCCATTGTATGGACTATGCATGACATGTGGCCCTGCACAGGTATTTGCCACCATGCTCGCGATTGTGAAGGTTATCTTAATAATTGCGGAAATTGTCAGTACCTACTCAAGCCTTCTAAGCACGATCTCTCTTATAGCGTTTACCAGAAAAAGAAAAAATACCTGGCCAACCATCACATCAGCTTCGTTGCTTGTAGTCAATGGATGGAAAGCCAAGCCCGTAAGAGTTCGCTTTTGCAAGGTCAATATATCGTGAGTATTCCCAATCCTATTAACACCAGTATTTTCCGTCCAGGAAACAAGCAGGAAGCTCGTCTTCGTTGCCTACTGCCACAAGACATGAAACTCATTCTCTTCGGTTCAGTGAAGATTACTGACAAGCGTAAGGGAGTACTCTACTTTATCGATTCTTGTAAATTATTGGCTGAACAACATCCTGAACTCAAAGAGCAAATCGGCGTAGTAGTTCTGGGCAATCGCTCCGACTATCTTAGTAACCAACTACCATTCAAAGTGTTCCCGCATGAGTTTTTGATGGATGACCATAGGATTGCCGATATATACAATAGTGTGGATCTATACGCTACCCCTTCGTTGGAAGAGAACTTGCCTAATACCATCATGGAAGCGATGGCTTGTGGTGTCCCCTGTGTAGGATTCAACGTGGGAGGTATCCCTGAGATGATTGATCATCTACACAATGGGTATGTAGCAGAATATAAATCGACAGAAGATTTTACCAACGGCATCAAATGGATTCTCAGTGCACCAGATTACCAAGACTTGTCTGCAGAGGCAGCAAGAAAAGTGCAGACACATTATTCAAGTCGTATTATCGCACAAAAATACATACAAGTATATAACAAGCTATTAGGCTCTTATGAATGAGATAGTACCTACTTTCAGCATCATCACTGTAACCTACAATGCGGCGGCAACCATTGAGGCAACTTTGCTAAGTGTCAGGCAACAGACATACCGCCATTTTGAACATCTCATCATAGACGGCGCATCAAAAGATAATACCTTATATATAATATATAAATATAAAGACGACACCATAAAAGTATTCAGCGAACCAGACAAGGGATTATATGATGCCATGAACAAAGGAATTCGTATGGCCTCTTGTGACTACCTCTGCTTCCTCAATGCTGGCGACACCTTCCATGAAGTAGATACGTTGGAGAAAATAGCAAACACTATTTCCACAACACCTCATGGGCTTCCCTCTATTTTATATGGCGAAACAGCTATAGTCAATGCAGAAAGACAGTTCCTTCACATGCGGCGCCACAAGGCTCCAGATGTTTTGACCTGGAAGAGTTTCCAACAAGGCATGCTGGTTTGCCATCAGGCCTTCTTAGTAAAACGGACTCTGGCAGAACCCTATAACTTACAATACAAGTATTCGTCCGACTTCGACTGGTGCATCCGTATGATGAAAAAGGCGGATGTTATCAGCAACACCCACCTTATTCTTATTGATTACCTCGATGAGGGAATGACCACACGTCATCACAAGGAATCTCTCATAGAGCGTTTACGCATTATGGCCAAGCACTATGGCTGGTGCAAGACACTCATAATGCATCTATGGTTTGCTATCAGGCTTTTAAGATAGACATCAGCTCCTTCACACCCTCAGAAGCCCCCTTACGTATCACGTGTATGTTACGGAATGAGTGAGTATCCACAGGTTTAGGGTCAATCAAGTATATCTCAGCACTTTCTGGTGCATAATGCAACAAGCCTGCAGCTGGATAAACATTCAGGCTGGTACCAATGATAACCAGAATATCAGCTTTCTCTACATAATTAATAGCAGTTTCTATCTCTGGCACTGCTTCTCCAAACCACACAATAAAGGGGCGTAATTGTGAGCCATCACCTGCTTTATCACCAATGTGAATCTCTTCGCCTGGTTTCAGCTCACGGATATAGCGAGGATCATTAGGATCACGCTCCGAGCAAGCCTTAGTAAGCTCACCATGCAGATGCACCACATGTGTACTTCCTGCTTTCTCATGCAAATTATCCACATTCTGTGTTACCACTGTCACATTGAAATCTTTCTCCAGTTCAGCCACCCCGATATGTCCTTGGTTGGGTTTTACTTTATCAAGCTCATTGCGACGCTGATTATAGAAGTCAAGCACCAACTGACGATTGCGCCAATAACCTTCGATGGAAGCCACATCCTCCACTTTATATTGTTCCCACAATCCGCCAGAATCCCTGAATGTGCTGATGCCACTCTCTGCACTCATACCAGCACCTGTTAGAAATACCAAATTCTTCATACTTGCGCATTTTTAAGTCACTCAAAAGTATAAAAAACTATCAAGAAAAGCAATGATAAGATAATTTAAATACATAAATGCCTCAAAATTCAATAAAAAGCACTAACTTTGCATGCTTTTTATAATGAAAAAAATGGATCAGAAACAAGTTAGTTATGCATTAGGACTGGGCATTGGCCAGAACCTGCTTGGTATGGGAGCCAAGGATATTGATATAAATGAGTTTGCTCACGGAGTGAAAGATGTGCTGGAAGGCAAGAAGCCAGAGATGGATCACAAGACTGCCCAAATCATCGTAAGCCAGTATATTGATGACTTAGACAAGAAAATGACAGAAGCACGTCAGAAAGCCAACAAGCAATTCCTTGACGAGAACAAAACACGTGAGGGTGTAGTGGAATTGCCCAGCGGATTGCAATATTATGTAGTGAACCCTGGAAATGTTGATGGCAAACGTGCCAAAGCGACTGACCGTGTTCAGTGCCACTACGAAGGTCGTCTACTCGACGGCAATGTGTTCGACAGTTCTTACCAGCGTGGCGAACCAGCAGTATTTGGTGTCAATCAAGTTATCGCAGGATGGACAGAAGCCCTTCAGCTTATGCCCGAAGGTGCAAAATGGACACTCTTCATCCCGTCTGATATGGCCTATGGCGCACAAGGTGCTGGTCAGGTGATCCCTCCACATAGTGCCTTGATATTCGATGTGGAATTACTGAAAATATTATAAAACAATTAAATAGTAAAGCAAAATGAAAAAATTATCAATCATCGTGGTGATGGCAATTACTGCATTCATGTCATCATGCACAGCACAGGGACAATATGGAAACATCAAGTCCGATATCGACACATTATCATACGCCATTGGCGTTTCTCGCGTAGAAGGCTTATCAGATTTTCTGCTCAGCCAAGGCGTTGACAGTACAATGATGGTAGATTTCCTCAAGGGCTTCGATGAAGGCATGGACAATGTTGACGACAAGAAGTTTACAGCTCGTCGCGTAGGTATGCAGGTAGCTCAGATGGTAGCAGGTTGGGTTCCTGGTCTTAACCAAAGTATCTTTGGCACAGACTCAACACTTACCATAGATCGTGATATTATGGTCAAAGGTTTTCTCGATGCTATCGCCAAGAGAACAGAACTGATGGACTTGGTTAAAGCACAGGCTTATTCTAATGAGAAAATGAAGGAGATCAAAGATCGCGTACTTGAGACCAACTTTGGTGAAAACCGCAAGGCAGGTGAGCAGTTCTTAGCAGAAAACAAGAATAAAGAAGGTGTAGTAACCACAGCAAGTGGCCTGCAGTATAAGGTCATCACTATGGGTAAAGGCGAAAAGCCTACCGAAAACTCACAGGTAAAGGTGCACTATCGTGGTACACTGATTGACGGCACTGAGTTCGACAGTTCATATGCTCGCAACGAACCAGCTACTTTCCGTGCTAACCAGGTGATTCCCGGTTGGACAGAAGCTTTGCAACTGATGCCTGTTGGTTCAAAGTGGATGCTCTACATTCCTCAGGAGTTGGGTTATGGAAATCGTGAGGCTGGTGATGTTATCAAACCTTTCTCAACACTTATCTTCGAAGTTGAGTTGTTGGAAATCGTAAAATAAAAGAATCCTCATACTCTAAAAGCCACTTTTGATATTCAAAGGTGGCTTTTTTTTGCATTTTCTGCATTTTTTTTGTCATAATGATTGCCAAGAGCAAAAAAAGTCCTATATTTGCTCACAATAGGTAACAACATTCTAACTTTTACTAAGGATTATGGAGAAAATTGACAAACTTGACAAGAAAATACTGACTATCATCTCAAAGAATGCCCGCATTCCTTTCAAGGATGTTGCAGCTCAGTGTGGCGTATCTCGTGCTGCTATTCACCAACGTGTTCAGCACATGGTAGATATGGGCATTATCATTGGCTCTGGCTATGAAGTGAATCCTAAATCTCTGGGTTTCATGACCTGCACATATGTAGGCATCACTTTAGAGAAAGGATCCATGTATAAGGCTGTGGTAACCGAACTTAACAAGATTCCAGAAGTAGTGGAATGTCACTTCACCACCGGTCCTTACACTATGATGGCCAAGCTATATGCTCGTGACAATGAACACTTGATGGATTTGCTTAACAACAAGTTGCAGGAGATACCTGGAGTAAATGCCACAGAGACACTTATTTCATTGGATCAGAGTATTAAGAAAGAAGTGCCAATAGAGATTTAACGAAACCCTTATAAATCCTTTATGCAGTTTCTCACAGATTACCACTTGACAGGTTTGGTCATCGGCATCTGCACTTTCCTGATTATCGGGATATTTCATCCTATTGTTATCAAATCAGAGTATTATTGGGGCACTCGTTGTTGGTGGGTATACTTGATAGCAGGCATTTTAGGTGTCATTGGTGCTGTATGGGTTGACAACATTCTTGTTTCGTCTCTCTTAGGAGTATTCTCCTTCTCCAGTTTTTGGGGAATTAAGGAATTGTTCGAGCAGGAACAACGTGTACGCAAAGGATGGTTTCCCAAGAATCCCAAGCGCACCTATAAGTTTTGAGACAAAACACTTGCATATTTCATGGGAAAAGACTATTTTTGCAGCGCTTTTCCTAAACACAGGAAATGTAGGACTTGTAGCTCAGTTGGTTAGAGCAACAGACTCATAATCTGGAGGTCCCTGGTTCAAGCCCAGGCTGGTCCACACTGAAAATCAGAGAGTTACGAAC
>CACYLU010000009.1 GCA_902775375.1 uncultured Bacteroidales bacterium
AAATCTTTTCATTTTTCAGCTTCTTTAGAATTCACGTCATCACTTTTCTACCGTTTTAATCAAAACAAATTGATACATAATAGGTTACAAATACTCTGGCTGTCCTAAGTTGGAGAGTATTGAGATTCAGAGTAATGATCCTCCAACAATGGGTGATGATTCCTCTCAGGCTTCACTTGAGATTTCTACCACATGCTCAATCTTTGTACCTTCAGCTTCTGTTAATAAATATAAGGATCATGATCAGTGGAAGCAGTATGCTAATCAGATAAAAGCAATGCCAGAATAACTCATTACAAGTTATTACCCTTGCAGCATCCACTACCCTCTCTGTGGATGCTGCTTTCTTATTTTAGTCAATCTGCTCTTTGGGATAGTTCACCAAGTAGAGGGTGCCTGAGGCACGAGTAAAAGCAGTGTAGAGCCATTGGAAATAATCGGGGGTCAGTGATTCTTCTGGTATATAGCCCTGATCAAGGAAGACATTCTTCCACTGACCTCCCTGTGCCTTATGGCAAGTAACAGCATAGGCATATTTGACTTGAAGGGCATTGTAATAGGCATCTTCCTTCAGTTTCTTCAGACGTTCACGTTTTTGAGAAATATCTGCATAGTCATTCAATACTTCGTTGAACAAACATTCGTTCTCATCTTTGGTCAATGCTGGTGCCTCGCTGTGCAACGTATCAAGCAATACGGTGGCTTCAACCTCTGTATCGGCATAGTCAGGTAGCAGCAATGACACATCCGCAAATCGAAAACCATACAACTCCCTTTCATTACGAACCCTACGCACTACTGCCATTTCACCATTGGCAATAAAGTCAGTCTGGGAATTATGTTGCGTCCAGAAATAATTATTCTTTGCCACCATCAGACGGTCACCGCTTTCCAACTCTTCCTCTCGCCAGAGGATTTGCGCTCTGATCCCCTTATTATAAATGTTGGCCCGCTTGTTTGAGCGACACACCACAATAGTCTCGTCCTCTCCATCTTGACGATAGCAGGTTTCAAGCCTTTCAATCAGGTCGTTACCTGGCAGCACACAGATATCAGCAAAACCTGTTATTCTGATTTTAGGCAAAGCATAGCAATCACCTGTAGCAATCATCTGCCTCAACGCAGTAGCATTCCACAAGATTCCCGACTCTTGTCCTTGGCGGACAACCTGCGTAAGTGATTCTTCTATCACTTGGAGGCCATAACTCCGCAAGGCTTCTGCATACAACGCTGGCGAAACATCTTCGCCCACAGGAGGCAACTGTGCGGTGTCGCCCATCAGCATAAGTCGACAGCCTTCACCACTATACACAAAATTTACCAGGTCATCAAGCAAACAACCTGAACCAAAAGCAGAGCCGGAGAGCCCCTGGTTGGATATCATAGAGGCCTCATCAACAATGTACAAAGTATGCTTGGACAAGTTGTCATTGAGCGAGAAACTGCCCATATCAGCAGCTATAGTCTTTTGACGATATATCTTTTTATGTATGGTATATGCCGGATGACCTGCATAGGACGCAAAAACCTTTGCTGCCCTGCCTGTTGGTGCCAGCAAAACGCACTTCTGCTGCAACTGGTCAAGCGTCTTGACCAAAGCACTGAACAGAGAGGTCTTGCCTGTGCCTGCATAACCCTTTAGCAAGAATACTGTCTCATTTTTGGGGGAAAACAAAAATTCTGACAAACTTTTTATCACTTTTTCTTGCTCAAGTGTTGGTTGGTAAGGAAAATTTTCCTTAATTTGCTGCACCAAATGATTTTTTATCATCTTTTATGAATAAAAATTGTTTGCGATGCGCAAAATTAAAATATTTTCTTGTAATTTTGCAGAAAGGAAAATAATAACTAAAAAAAAATAATAACATGAAGACAGTATTAAACATTGTTTTGGCTGCCATCGCAGTATTTCTGCTCTATATTTGCTATGAGAGTGTGATGGGGCCTGTCAGATTCGAAGAAGAGAAAAACATTAGAGACAAAGCAGTTCAGGCTCGTTTGCTAGACATTCGTAAGGCTCAGGCTGAGTATAGCAATACGCATGATCGCCAGTACACTGATAACTTTGATTCTTTGATTTATTTCGTAAAGAACCAGAAGCTCCCGCTCGTGTTCAAGAAGGGTGTGCTGAGTGATGCACAGCTTGAGAACGGTCTGACAGAAGCTAAGGCAATGGCTATTATCAATAAGGCCAAGAAGACTGGCAAGTATGATGAAGTAAAGAAGAACGGTTTGGAGAACTTCTCTCGTGACACTACTTGGGTAGCAGTTATTGATACCATCTTCCCTAAAGGCTTCAACGCTGACTCTCTGCGCTATGTACCTTTCGGCAACGGTGTTCAGTTCCAGATGGATACTCTTACTCAGGTAGCACGTTCTGGCGCTCCTATCTGTCTGCTTGAAGTAAAGACTCCTTATGAGGCTTATCTTGGCGACCTTGACAAGCAGGAAATCATCAATTTGAAAGACCAGCAGGCACAGTTGAACAAGTATTGCGGTCTGAAGATCGGTGACCTGGAGACTGCAAACAACAATGCAGGTAACTGGGAGTAATTCTAATCAGTACATATTATCCATCCGCCTTTCGGCGGATGGATTTTATTTTGCTCTTCTTAACCCTAAAGCTAAGGAGAATGGTGATTCGTCCACACATTATATATATAAAGTGGATGAGTCGCTTTCTTTTACTGCCAACCTTAAACAAGCCATAGACGAACTTGAATGGCTGAGCTATACATACAAGGAAGTAAACTTTGTTATTACAACCCAGCGTTTCACTTTAGTGCCGTTGGATTTCTTCGAAGACGAGCAGGCAGAAATCATCTTCTACCATAACTTCCACCACATCGACAATGAGTTAGTGGAGTTTAACATCCTCAAAAAAAGTAATGCCGTTGTATTATATGGGATTGACAAAGCTCTGCTTACATTACTTTACAAGCAATTCCCAGAGGCACAAGTGAAAGCTCAAGCGACCTTGCTGATAGAGCATCTTATAAAGAAGAACTACCATGTTAGTCAGCATCAAATGTTGTGCTCAACAGCAAAAGGGAGCATTACCATTGCTGCGATGGAGCATCACAATATACTGTGTTGCAACAGCTTCAACTGCCAGCACATGGCCGATCGACTATATTACATATTGTATAGTTGGAAGCAACTTGGTATGAACCAACTTTCCGATGAGCTTTTGTTGGCAGACAATGTTTCGGAAGCAGATGAACTGAAGCATGAGCTGGGGCGTTATGTTAGCAACATCACCTCAGTCTCCCCCTATTTTGACATAGAAACCGCAGCACAATGAGAGTGGTGAGTGGCATATACAAAGGTAGACGTTTTGATGTGCCCCATTCTTTCAAAGCACGTCCTACTACAGACTTTGCCAAAGAAAATCTATTCAATATTCTAAGCAACCTCATTGATTTTGAGAACCAGGTACAGGCACTTGACCTGTTTGCTGGTACTGGCAGTATTAGTTTGGAGCTAATATCCAGAGGCTGTGAGCAGGTGGTGAGCATTGAGAAAGACCGCGATCATTACGCATTTATCTGCAAGGTTCTTAAAGAACTGGGGAATCACTCCTGCCTCCCTTTGAAAGCAGATGTCTTCAAATACATAAGTCGTTGCACACAGCAATTCGACCTTATCTTTGCCGACCCTCCGTATGCATTACCTAATCTGGCATCCTTACCTGACCTTATTATAGATAATCAGTTGTTAAAAGAGAACGGATTGTTTATACTAGAGCACGGAAAAGACTATCAGTTTGAGCAACACCCGAACTTCATGCAGCATCGCAGTTATGGGGCAGTAAACTTTTCCTTCTTTACGCCCACAATCAAAGCAGTGGAGACATCAGTCGGATAAAACTTTCTATAACCTTATTTTTTCGTGGGCGCTTTTCCCATTGCTTCAACGTAATCTGCTTGCAATCACGTTGGTCATTCAGAAATATTTCACGTGCTTCAATAGCCACTTGCTCATCATAGATAAAAGCGTTAGCTTCAAAATTATGCTCAAAGCTACGGAAATCCATATTAGTAGATCCGATGGTAGTTAAGTAATCGTCACTTACCATCAGTTTTGAATGCAGGAAGCCCTTTTGATAAAGATATATCTTCACTCCAAACTTCAGCACATCTGCCAAATATGACATTGAGCCCCATTGGATCACTTTACTATCAGCCTTTTCTGGCAGCATCAGCCGCACATCCACTCCAGCCATAGCTGCGGTTTGCAAAGCATTGAGCATCGCCTCAGTAGGCAAAAAATATGGTGTCTGGATATAGAAATATGTCTTAGCATTACTGATAGCTTTCATCAATCCCATCACTATTTCATGTCCCGGCTGTATCGGAGAGCTGGTTACAATCTGTATAATAGAGCTACCCACAATATCTATCATAGGGAAATAGCGGGCAGAGGTCAATAATGTACGATCAGCGAAGTACCAATCCAGCAGAAAGGCCGTTTGCAATCCATACACAGCCTTACCTTTTATCATCATGTGCGTATCTCTCCAGATGCCCCATGACACACCCTGCACATAACGGTCAGCTATGTTCATTCCTCCGATGAAGCCTATTTGACCATCTATGACGACCAATTTACGATGATTGCGATAGTTAGCCTTATTAGTGAACAATGGGAATCTCACTTTCAAGAAACTCCTCACTTCAATGCCCGCCTCCATCATAACATCGAAGAATGCTTTGGAAGTTTGCCAACTGCCTACATCGTCGTGTATCACTCGTACAGCGACACCCTCACGAGCTTTGGCTACCAACACATCACGCACTCTACTTCCCACCTCGTCGTCAGCAAAGATATAAGACTGCAAATGAATATGGTCTTTAGCTTCTTGCAGTTCTCTAAGGAGGGCTTCTACCCACTCAGCTCCAGTAGTAAATAATTGCGTTTGATTATTAGCATACGGGAATGCATGATTGGAGTGTTGAAACAATGATATCAGCCCTTCGTAGTCGGCAGGCAACTCAGCATCCTGTTGAGATCGATATTCTTCTTCTGGGCGTTTCAGGAGTTTGCTATAACTACGACGACTGATAATCTGGTCACGCCTGTGAGTTCTTCCAAAGAAGATATAGAAGACCAATCCTATCACAGGCATAAAGACCAATACCAGTACCCAGGCAATGGTCTTTACAGGATTACGGTTCTCTAGCACCACCACCCAGATGGTGCTGACAATCACCGCCAAGTAAATCAGATATACTGACCACGAAGCAATTAATTTTAAGATTTCATTCCATTCAACCATTATCACTCACCAGGTCTGCGACCACCACCAAAGTTGCCTCCGCCGCCAAAGCCACCAGGGCGACCACCACCAAAGCCACCAGGAGGGAAACCGCCTGCACCAGGTCGACGCTGTTGCTGCTGACGAGCATTCTTGCCACCAAAGATATTCAAACGATAGATAAAATGCACCATCACATAACTGTTGATAGCGTTATATTGATTTACTGAACGTCCATTTGCTGTAAGCGAACGCATGATGGTACTCTGCTTCTTCAAGATATCGTATGCCTCAACACTCAGTGATGCAGCGCCCTTGAACAATGTCTGCGAAATCTGAGCGTTCCAAATCAACTCGTCACGGTTCATACTCTTATCGCTGTATCCACGACGTGCTTGATTTGTGATATTAGTTGATATTGTCATGTTCCAAGGCAAAGTAATTTGTGTATTCGCACCATATGAATAGGTGTATGGTTCCTGATTGTTCTGTGTATTCAGCTTGTTTCGCTCTATACTGTAATTGATAGCACCATTGATGCCAAATTCAAACCAGTCATTGCGATAGGCTCCATTCACTCTTTCACCCAACGTCAAGTTTGTAGTAGTGTTTTTCTGTTCAACATGCGTTTTATTATCCGTCAAATATCCTACATTATTTGTGTAACTAGCTTGGGTAAATGTATTAATAGTGAACTTCTGGTTCTTCAAAGCAGTATTATAGTTGAACATACCCATCACATTCCAATTACCATTGATATTCTTAGGCATCGTGGTCCAACCACCAGTATTCTCGTTATATATACGGCTGTTGCTGATGCTGTTCTGAGTAGCATTAAAAAATGCATTTGCAGAAATACCCCGCTGTCTTCCCGCATCGTAAGTATTATAGAATAAGGTAACAGTATGGGTAAAGGAAGGTTTCAAACCTGGATTACCTACACGTACATTCAGCGGGTTAGAATAGTCAGTTATAGGCAACAGATTCTCCATGCTTGGCTGTGAACTACGACCTCGATATTGGAATCGCAACTGGCTCACTTTTGAAAAACGATACCTAAAATCCACATTAGGGGCAAAGTTAAACACATTGCGGGTCGTATCAATCATATAGTCACCTCGCTTATAAGAAAGCACTGTATGTTGTGGCTCTAAATTGATTCCGGCACTTAACTGGTATTTCTCACGATTGAAGCGTAAAGTTATCGAACCTTCATGGCTATAAGTACGATATTCGGCATATTTACTCAAGCTGTCCACTTCTGCTTGCTGATAGCCAATAGGTAAATCATTCCCTAATACCCAAGGGAAATCATTTAAGTTATACGTTTTACGATCATTCTTGTTCAAGCCATACTGAAACTCATAGCTGAACTGCAGGAAAGTATTTTTGGCTATTGGTTCACTATAGGTTAACTGAGCAGAATAAGTAGTATTCTTGGTAGGTGATGATATGAACTGATTGCGAATCAAAGTTGAGTCGCCTCCTAACACACTCACCAATTGATAATAGCGAGTTATAGACTGTGTATATTGGTCATTATCATTATCACCATAGCGGAACTGACCTCTAAAAGTTACATTTCTACCAGCATCGTTCAACTTCTGATTCACTTGCAGAGAACTATTTACTGATAGTGTATTTTGCTTAGTCAGACTACCGTTGGCTGTTAGATTCCTGCGTATTTCTTTCAGGGGATCAGAATCGTCAAGCAAATCAAAACTCAAATAATCATTAGGGTTATCAACAAGTTGATATGGGTCACTACTAAATGTTCCTGATTCAGAATCCGAACCATTATTGGTCTTACCAAAAGATACAGTCGGGCGGAAAAGAATATTGGTTTTATCTGTAGGTTTCCACTCAATACGCATATTGGCATTCCACTGGTGATTGTTATTATGACTTAAAGCATTTGTGTTCATGAAGGAGCTACTTCCATCAAAAAGAAAGTTTTCTTGCGAACCAATGTTCAGCACATCATTGTCACGCCAATTATATCGGATACTACCACCCAACTCTAACTTATCGGTCTCAGTAGCAAAACTCATGCCGAAATTCTTGGTAGCAGTCAGACCATTATTTCGTCCGAAACGCATTCCGCCTCCTCCACCACCTGCAGAAAATCCTTGATCATTTACATTGTTGGCACCACCCATAAAAGTCAACTGCGTGGAACCGTTGAAATAGTTCATCATCGCACGACTGGTATATCTATGTTCCGTACCCGCCCCCAAGTCAATATTGCCGAACAAGCCCTGGTTCATATTCTTCTTGACGGTCAAGTCAAGCACCGTTTCTTCTTCACCATCTTCGATACCAGTTACACGAGCCATATCAGATTGCCGATCATAGGTCTTCAGATTCTCGACCATATCAACAGGCAGGTTCTTGAGACCTGTTTGAACATCGCCTCCGAAGAACTCTTTTCCATTCACCATCAACTTCTTGATGTCCTTGCCATTTATTTTAATATTTCCAGAATCATCTACTTCAGCACCTGGGAGTTTCTTAACCAATTCCTCCAACATAGCACCTTCTGGAGTACGATATGCACTGGCATTATATAATAAGGTATCTTCTACAACTTGTACTTGAGAAGCCATAGCCGTTACTACCGCCTCACGCAAAGCAATAGCATCCAACTCAAGTTTCTTGGTGCCCACATCCACGTTGGTACGATTGCTAGCCAAAGTAAGTTGCTCAAAGATATTCTTATAACCGATGAACGAAATCTTCATCACATAATTACCAGCAGATACCTTGGGCAATTCAAACGTACCATCATCAAGTGTAGCTGCACCATTAACATATGTACTGTCTGGGAGAGAAAGCATCTGGATAGTGGCTTGTACCACTGGCTCTCCAGAATCTTTATCAATAACCTTACCTCTTACTGTGATATTCCTTGTCTGAGCAACTGCCGATGCCACCATCAACAAAGACATAAAAAAACAGAATAATAGCTTTTTCATTAACATTCTACAATTGATTACAATTTTGGCTTTATGACATCACTTTGCTACTCCAGTTTAATGCAGTCACTCAATATTTAAAATAATTTAAGTTTTTCCGTTCACAAAGATACACCTTTTATAGATAAGTTATATCTTTGCAATCTAAAATAATCATAAAACCATTGATTATGGATAATGCAGGAGTTATTCTATGCCAAGATTTAAATCGTGAGGTTACTGAAGCTTTAAACCTTTGTGCACCCGACAAGCTATTTATTCTTTCCGACGAAACAACACAGGCTTTGTGTTATCCTTTATTGCATAACATAGATGTGCTAAAGCATGCTCATCAGATTGTTATTAAAACTGGCGATATTCACAAGAATCTAGAAACTTTGTCTTATGTTTGGCAATCTCTGAGCGACAATGGAGCTACAAGGCATTCGCTCTTGCTTTGCTTAGGTGGGGGCATGGTGACCGATTTAGGTGGTTTTGCAGCTTCTACATTCAAGAGAGGTATTAACTACATTAATATCCCTACAACACTCTTAGCAATGGTTGATGCGGCTGTGGGAGGTAAGACGGCTATCAATTTTAATGGCTTGAAGAACGAGATTGGTGTGTTTCAGCCTGCTTTCAGAGTTCTTATAGAAACTGAATTCCTTCGTACGCTGGATGCGCACAATCTTTTTTCAGGTTATGCCGAAATGCTAAAGCATGGTCTTATCAGCAATTATGAAACGCTGAATGAGTTATTGGCATTTGATATAACTAACATTGATTACAACTTACTAAAACAATTGGTAGGAAAATCTATAAGTGTAAAAGAAAGCATTGTACAGAAGGACCCAAAAGAGCAAGGGATACGCAAAGCATTAAACCTTGGTCATACCATCGGTCATGCCTTCGAATCGTTGGCTTTGAGCCGACTACATCCTGTTTTGCATGGATATGCTGTGGCATGGGGATTGGTTTGCGAATTATACCTCTCATATGCAAACGTACAATTTCCTCGTGACGTGATGCGCCGCGTTATCCATTTCATTCACGAGAACTATGGATCGTTTATCTTTACTTGTGATGATTATGAGGAGCTATATCAATTCATGCTGCATGATAAGAAAAACAAGGGAGGTGTAATCAACTTTACATTATTGAACGACGTGGGAGAATTACGCCTCAACCAAACAGCTAGTCAAGGTCTTATCTACGAAACGCTTGACTTCTACCGAGAATGCATGGGGATATAAGACACCCTCTAAATCAACGATTTAGAGGGTATTCTGAGTAGTGGAGCGGGGAAAGCAACCCATATTTTAAGAGAAACCAAAAGAAATCAAAATACTATAAAACAACAACTTAAAAAAATCTATATTTTCTTATAAATACCCTTATTTTCACTTATTTTGTCACTTAGTACACTTTTAGTACACCTTGAATTTGGATTGTAACAAACTATTTATTAACTTTGTAGCAACAAAGAGAAATAAAAAGTACACCAAAAGAAATAAAAAAGTTATGGCAAAGTTAGAAAACAAGAGTAAAGACAACCCCAGGTTGGAACAAAGATTAATGGCCGATGGGCGTATTAGTCTATACTTGGAGTATTATTTAGGTAGGGAAAGTGAGCCGGTGTTAGATGAATACGACAACCCAGTCTTATATGAGAGTGGAGCGATGAAAGGCACACCGAAGATGAGGGTTAAGCACATCAGAAGAAAAGAAAACCTAAATCTATATCTTATATCAAAGCCAAGAACGCCAATAGAGCGCGAGCAGAACAAAGAAACCTTAGAACTTGCAGAAAAGATAAGGTTTGAAAGACAGCAGCAATTTTTGGAAGATAAAGAGGGGTACAGGCTGAAACTATCAAAAAGCAAGAATCTATTAGACTATTTCCAAGCCTTTGCCGACAATGCCAATGTTAAGGATAAGCAAGTGTTATTGGGATCGCTTCGGAACTTCAAAACCTTTTTAAAAGAAGAATACCCACAATTTGCAAGCAGAATAGAAGCAAAGAACCTTTCCAAAGAAATGATAGTAAAGTTTGTTGATTTCTTAGTGGATAATCACAAAGGACAAGGAGCAGAAACTTACTACAGGCGTTTTAAAAGATTGGTGAACTATGCTGTAGAGCAGGGAGAAATAAGTAAAAGCCCCTGTAGGGGCATAACTACACCAAAGGTTGATGATATTCTTTCTAAAGACATTCTAAGCCAAGAAGAAATGCAACAATTATTTGCCACGCATTATGCAGGGGAGAACCCAGAAATAAGGAGGGCTTTTGCTTTTACCTGTATGACTGGAGTAAGGCGATGTGATGTGGTAGAGTTATGTTATAGCAATATAGACTATAGTAACAAGCTATTGAAGTTCAGACAGAGCAAAACAAGCCACAGCAGTAGCAAAAGCGGTGTTACAATTCCGCTAAATGATAGCTTATTTAATCTTATAGGCACAAAGCCAGAGGGAGCAAAGGATGATTATATCTTTCATTTGCCAAGTGATACAATGTGCCTTAAAGCCCTTAGAACGTGGACTAAAAAAGCAGGGATAAGCAAGCATATAACATGGCATTGTGGGAGGCATAGTTTTGCTACAGCGGTATTAAGCAACGGTGCTAACATTAAGGTAGTAGCCGATTTGTTGGGCCACAGCAACCTAAAGTTTACAGAAATCTATGTTAGGGCCGTTGATGAACTAAAGAGAGAAGCAATAAACAGCTTACCTAAGATAGAGTTGTAATAAAGTACAGGGAATGGGGGTGTAATACCCCCTACCCCCCTTATAAAAACAATAAAAACAAGTTTGTTACCACTTCAAAATTTTTTTATGGATTTTTATTTAGATAGCAGGGATTTTGTGGAAGAGTTGGAACAAAGAACCTTTGAAGAACAAGAAGATAAAGAGTTGGCCGACTTTGAAGATATAAATGAGTATGTAGAGAGTGAAACATCAAGATTTGAAACATACTTATTAAAAGAGATTCCGAGGAATAAATGGAGTTTAACGATATATAAAGTTATTTCAGATTTAGAGATCCTGTTTAGTGAATTTACGCCCGAATACAACCCAGGGCTTTTGATCGAGGAAGAAATTAAAGAATACAAGAAGCGCGCTAAAGAATTAGGAAAAGATCGTAACTATTATTATATGTTTGAGCACATAATAGACGTATTACTTGAATTAGTATTTACGTTTAAAGTAAATGAAGATGGCGATAAATGTTTAGATGAAAAGATATATATTTACTGCAGATATTTAGGTCTAATTATTGAAGATATTAGCGAAGATGAAGGAGATCCTATAGAGCCTCAACAATCCACACTACCAATGGAGTTAGATAACGATGAGGCCGCAAAGTACTTTGCCAAAGCTATTGAAATAGGTTTGATGGATGAGAGTTATAATTGGAGCAAAGGGAAGCAGTTGCTATCATGTTTTGCCAGGGAAATGAGTTTGAGATTAGGTTTGAACAAGGCACAAAATAGCGATGGCACACAAAGAATATCATGGCAGCCTTTTGAACAACTCTTCAAAATAGATAAGGGCAAATTAAGGTCAAATTATAATGATATCCAAAAGACAGGGCAAACCCCTCATGGAATAGAATTAATAGATAAAATATTTGAATAACAACAATTTATTATCCTCCCACATTACCCCTACATTACCCTACAATGGGCTATTGTAGGGGCTTTTCTTTTCTAATACCCACTATCTTTGCTCATGCTTTCAAGATGGTAGGATATGTGCAACACCTACCAGAATGGAAAGCGAGGGTTTATAAAGTGTTGGCGTGAGGTTGCACGCACAGCCGACAGCCCACCACCTTAAAAAAAAATTATGATGGTAGAGGAATTAAAACAGGTGGCCGACCTTATAACGGCAAACATTATCAACACCTCTAAGGAGGTGCTAACAAGCGATGAGGCTGCTAGGTACATGGGCATATCTAAGAGTTACCTTTACAAGCTAACTATGGGCCGACAAATCCCACATTTTAAGCCCAACGGCAAAATGTGTTACTTTGATCGTCTTGAGTTAGAAACGTGGTTAAAGAGCAACAGGATAGCAACAGAACAAGAAATTGAAGAACAAGCGCAAAGTTACTGCACGAAGAAAGGAGGCAAAAGATGATACCGCAAATCAGATATTATGCACGTTTGGATCGTGTACAAGGCACTCAAACACCTAAGTATGTAATTACACATACGGCTGGATTTTACGAGCCTATGAGCCAACTAATAGGAAAGGATAATAATATCAGTTTTTTTCTAATGGAGAAAAGGGAAAGCCAACCGAGCAATACGCCGCCTTTGTTTCTTCAAGCAAAAAACAGCCTCAACCTAACAGGGCTTAAAGACTATTATACCGACGGTGGAAAGATTAGCGGTTTTGCCTATGGCTATCCCTCTAAAGAAAAGACATATAAATTTAAAGGCAAAGCAGCTGCAAACCCATTCTATTTATACCGAAATGATGGTTATTTATTTATCGTACATCAGAACGACCAACCAACGCCAGAGTATTTTGAGTGGATAGTGTTGCAGGATAGTAGAGATCTTATAGCCTCTTATTGCAAAATGCTTTTGATGGGAGGATTTGATGAGGTTTTAGAGCGATTGAGAAATATAGGTTAAGGGGCAAAATTGTAGCAAAAAGTGTAAACACATAATGTACGACAAAGTTTCAATATTTGCAGAAAGGGCTTTAATTGGTGCTGATTGCACCACCATAGCAAATTACCTTGATACGGCAAACGATGTAACAGACCGCCAGACGGGTGAATGTCGTATTTATGGCAGCTTGCAAGGTTTGAAAGTGTCTATTTATCCCAATGGGGTATATATTGTCGGTAGCCTGCCAAAATTCTTGCATTGTGGGTCGAATATTTACCCGATCAGAAGAAGCCAGACAGCAGAAGCGATTGAAGCTATTTCTGATCTATTGCATTTCAGTATAGAGTGTGCAGATGTTACAGGGTTAGAAGTTGGAGCAAACTTTGTCCTAAAATATGAGCCTCTTAGGTATCTTTCTCGATTAGGAGAAATGCCCTATCTTAAACGCTTTCAGTTAGAGGCAACTTCCTTGTATTACAAAGGTATAGGTAGAAAGCAACCTAAAGTTTTTAACCTATACGATAAAATTGCCGATGCAAAAGCAAAGGGGATGGAAATACCACCGGGCTTTGAAGATGCAAACCTATTACGATACGAAATGAGGTTAAAGGGCAGACTTACCAAACAGCTTAAATGTGGAGAAGTTAAAGCTGCAAACCTTTCTCAACCAACATTTTACCGCGCCATTGTAAAGAGGTGGCAAGATGCTTATTTTTCTATTTCCAAAACCTATTTAAATCAAAGTGATATGAGCCAGATAAAAACGCCTAAGGGGGCATTTGATTGCCTTGTTGCAAGACTACTTGCACAAAGTGAAGAAAACACCATTGCTTCTTTTTTTGAGGAATTGAAACAGCGTGGAGTGTTCACGCACAGAAGCGACTTTACAAGACTTAGAAAAATGATTGCTGAAGTATCGTCTAAAAACGGCCAAATATTGCCCGATGAACTTATTAAAGAGTTGGATGACGAGGTTAAGAACGTGGGTGCTTTCTTATAATAAAGTGTATTATTGTAGCAAAAAGTGTAAACAATGGGGACTTTTATAGAAGAATTGCTAAAGCTGAAAAAAGAATACCAAATTGCCTGTTATAATATACGCTACATAAATAGCGAGATAAAACAGATTGAGAGAGTAAAGAAAGAAGCGAAGGGGAAGGTACCTGCTGAATTCAAAAAATACTATTCAACAAAAGGTTTAGATGATAGCATCAGCGCCCTAAAAAGGAAAAGAGCATTTTGTGAATTTAGAAAAAATAAGTGTGAAATGATTTTTAGGAGTTTACAGGAAATATGGAACAAGAAAAATTAATAGAACTTATTAAGCTGCATTGCAAGCCATCATGCAGGGTTTGTGATGTGTCAAGTTATGGGCTGAAATGCCTGTTTGAACTAATTGCCGGTTGCTATATCAGCAATGATGAGTTTAAGGCGGCAATGTTGGCAGCAGGATTTGAACCTACACCGGAAAGTAAAGGCAGTACAAACCACCTTTACAATGTCGAGATAGTTAGAAAGGATCGTAAGCCATGACACCACCAAGAGAAACACATTTACAACGCTACCACTTACAACGACTTACCGAGAGTATAAGAAATTATATTAAGGCCACCATCCCAGAGGGTGCCAGGCACAGAAAAAGCGCTATTGTCGTTATTGGAGATAGGTTTAAGATAGCCGATGTTTCATGTAACTACTTTACACCATCAAAACAAAAAAGTAATGAGTGACACAAGGGACTACATAATGGAGTGCTTAAAGCGTGAAAGAGGCAAGGTTGTCTGTACCGATGAGGCTTTTACATATTATAGCTTATTTGTTGATGGGAGGGCCTTGCTATACAGGAGGGCAACCCTAAGACCAGACAGCCGTAGGGCTTTTTATCTTACCGACCAACTTGCCGCCGTATTGGGTTTTTGCGACTTATATACAATGTCCTACAAACTAAATGGGCTGCAATATTGGCGTAGATTTGTAAGCCCAGAACGATTGCAAAAGGCACTTGATAAGTATAGGCACAAATGGGGTGTAGATGTTCCATTTATAGAATAAACAAACAATGGGGTAAGCCACAGCCCTTTAATATGTTGGCAATGGGTTTAATAAAAACATTTATATTACTATGGACAGATCAGATTTATTAGAACTGCAAAAAAAGAAATCTGCAGAATGGCAAGAAGAATTTGAAAAACGCCAACAAGCAGAGAGGGAGTATTTACAAAGTGAGCAACACGAGCGCGATGTTCACGAGCAATATGAAGATTTATGGGAGCAGAAAGCCAAGCGAGAGGGCTGGAAGTACACGCGGAAGCCTTTTGTTTCAGCAGCTGAACGGCAGAGAATGGCAGAAGAAGCGAAGCAGCAAGAAATAGCCTATCTTAAAGAGAAGTTGGCTAAACTGGAAGCACAATAAAGAATTAACCAGGGTGTTTGCTATCCACTTTGCACGTTATGCACCAATGGGTGGTACTACCTTTGTAGGCTGTACCACTCTATTTTTATGTTGTTATGAAAATCTTCATTACATCATAAAGAATATCTTCTTTCTTTTGTTAAATATCAGCATTTTAAGTAATATTTCTATTGTGAATTAAAAATAAGATACTATATTTGCCGCATCGAATAACTAATTAATTAAAATATCATGGAGAACGAGTTTAAACTAACAGAAGAAGCTATTAAAGCCATCGAGTATTATTTTAATCACATTGAATTTGAGAAAGATTGTTATAGAAATATAGCAGTGGCTTACCAAGCAACCAACAATCTTTTAGAAGAAAACAGCGACGATGATTTTTTTAGGGAGGAGGCTAATAACATTTATAACGTGCTGTATGGTTACAGAGAGTTAATTGAAGCCTGCACTAAGAAACGATAATAGTATGTATTACCCACCGTTTTTTGCTCAAAGAGTTAGTATTGAAAGAGAATTTAACAAGATAATGAAGCACCACCGATGTTTTTAACATTACATTTTCCGTAAAAAAGAGTAACTTTGCAAATGAAATACCATAACAAGTATTTCTTTTGGTTTTGGGGTGCAAGGGTAGTGATACTATTGCACCCTATTTTTATGCCTTAATACACCCCAAAAGTACACTTCTGGTTATATAGTACACTTTTAGTACACCTTGAAGAAATAAAAAGCCCTCTAAATCAACGACTTAGAGGGTATTTTGAGTAGTGGAGCGGGGATTCGAACCCCGATTACATGCGTGAGAGGCATGTGTCCTAGCCCTTAGACGATTCCACCAATTAAATGAAGTATTTCAATCTTTTGTACACCCTCAGGGGCTCGAACCCTGGACACCCTGATTAAGAGTCAGGTGCTCTACCAACTGAGCTAAGGGTGCATCATTCTTGAATGCGGTTGCAAAGGTATGAGTTTTTTTGTTATCTACAAAACTTTCCTTTGTTTTTTTTCATCATTTTACCAAAAAGATCACTCAAAGGTATATAATTCAGTAGGCATCGAACGCTTCAATGTACAAAGCTCCACATCTTTACCCACAATAATACCTGCTTGTTTCAGTCTTAATTCAACTGTTTTATATGCCAAATCAGGGTGATTATTATCTTTGCTGAGATGACAAAGCCAAATATAATGCAATTGAGACTTAAAATGAGTAGCTAGGAACTCGGCCGTATCAGTATTACACATATGTCCTGTATGCCCAGCTATGCGCTCCTTCAAATAAGGAGGATAAGGTCCCATTCTCAACATCTCAGCATCATAGTTTGACTCTATGATCAGATAATTGGCTTTAAGGATATATTTTTCAACAGTAGGAGTAATTTCTCCTAAATCAGTGATAAAGCAAAACACTTTCCCATCTGCCTCAAAACAATAGCCTACATTGTCAGTACCATCATGGGGCACTTCAAAGGATTCTATGGTAAAATCTCTGATTTTTAAGGGCTGATATTTCTCAAGCTTTTTTGCACTAATTCCTAACTTTTGAGTCATGCAATAGCTTTTATTAATGCCCACATGAGTAAGTGAAGTAGCATATATCGGCAAAAAAAGATTCTCACCAAGTACTCCTACAGATTTAATATGGTCAGCGTGATCATGGGTGACAAACACAGCTACAATATTCTCCATAGGAACGCCAACATCTTTTAGTCGTTTCTTGATAGTACGTATACCTATACCTGCATCAATAAGAAAGCCGTATGTATCAGTACCCAGATAATAGCAGTTACCACTACTACCACTGGCCAAACTCATAAATCTAATCTTCATGGTTAGTTTTTCAATGAGTTGCAAAGATACTAAAAGAGTAAAAGAAAAACAAAAAAAGCAGGCATCTTAACATAAAGATACCTGCTATATAAGGAAGCCGCACTGAATATTAGATGAAGATGAAACTCCGAATGACATGATTTGAGAGCCCAATCCCTTTGTAATCCACCGACACTAAGTTACCCTTTCGGGCGTGGCCCGCCATTGGAATATGGAGCTTGTCTCGGTATTTCGTATAAAATTGATGAGTTTCCCGATCGCATCAATGCGGCTTGTTATCCTCATCATCTGTTTACAAATATAAGACATTAAGAATTAATATGCAAACAAAATGAATAATTTTTTACTAACATCACATTGGATTCAATGGGACGAAACAAAAAGGCAAACTCTATAAAGAGTTTGCCTTTCCAACCCAATATTCTTTATCACAGCTGGTTAAGCTGCTTTTGCCTTAGCTACAATAGCCTTGAAAGCCTCAGGATGGTAAACAGCTAAGTCTGCCAATACCTTACGATTGATTTCAATACCAGCCTTATGCAAAGCTCCCATCAACTTAGAATAAGACATACCTTCCAAACGGGCAGCAGCGTTGATACGCTGAATCCACAAAGCACGGAAATTACGCTTATTAGCCTTACGGTCGCGGAATGCATACAACAAACCTTTTTCCCAAGTATTCTTGGCAACGGTCCATACGTTCTTTCTTGCACCAAAGTAACCTCTGGTTAACTTCAGAATTTTCTTTCTCTTTGCTCTAGAAGCAACATGATTTACTGATCTTGGCATAGTTTTTTGTTTTTTTGAATGTTAGCGCCATAGCTAAACAACTATGGTCTTTGAGGCTAAAACACTCGGTTAATAACTTAATTTCTTTTGCACGACTTATCGGATAGCCAGAAGCTCACGAACTTGACGAACATTTGTCGGGTCAACAATAGTAGAATAACACAAGTTTCTCTTCTGCTTCTTAGTCTTCTTAGTCAGAATGTGACTATGATAAGCATGCTGTCTCTTAATTTTACCTGTTCCGGTAAGAACGAATCTTTTTTTAGAACCGGAGTTAGTCTTAATCTTTGGCATCTTACAGTTTTAATTTATTTAATTAATATATATGGCAACGCACTACACCGAAGGCGTTACTCACTTTCAGTTTCAGGTGCTGAAGAAGGAAGTACAGCAGTTTTCTGCGGCTTAGACTGTACATTCTTAGTATCAGCATTCTTTTTCTTGATGATTTCCTTCTTTGGAGCCAATACAATAGTCATTTTCTTCTTCTCCAAAACAGGCATCATCTCCACCTTAGCATATTCCTCAAGGTCATTAGCAAAACGCAACAAAAGCACTTCACCTTGCTCCTTGAAGAGAATGGAGCGTCCTTTGAAATAGACATAAGCACGAACCTTATTGCCATCTTTCAGGAAAGAGATGGCATGATTCTTCTTAAAATTGAAATCATGGTCATCTGTTTGAGGACCAAAACGAATTTCCTTCACCTCAGTCTTTACCTGCTTTGCTTTCATCTCTTTCTGACGTTTCTTCAATTGATAGAGGAATTTCGAATACTCTATCACACGGCACACAGGTGGCTGTGCTGTAGGCGAAATCTCAACCAAATCAGCTTCATGCTCTTCAGCAATACGCAAAGCTTGAGCTATGGGATAAACTTTCGACTCGATATTATCACCAACGAGACGAACTTCCTTGGCTCTGATCTGGCCATTAATACGATATTGATCTTTATTATCGTCTTTCATTCAATAAAAAAACACTATTTCTAAAAAAACGCGGCGCAAAGTTACCACTTATTTATCATATTTTGAACTTCTTCGCTAATTTTTTTAGCAAAATCTTCAAATTTCATTATTCCTTGATCGCCAGCACCCTGCTTTCGTACAGAAACCTCACCATTCTCAGCTTCTTTTTCACCTACAATCAGCATGTATGGTATACGCTTCATTTCGTTATCACGGATCTTACGACCAATCTTTTCGTTGCGGTCATCAACCAAAGCTCGAATATCAAATTGCTTCAAGTACTTTTGAACCTTAGCAGCATAGTCATTAAATTTCTCACTAATTGGTAGGATAGCAACCTGATCTGGAGTAAGCCACAATGGGAACTTACCAGCAGTATGCTCAATAAGTACAGCCACGAAACGCTCCATAGAGCCAAATGGCGCACGGTGGATCATTACAGGACGGTGTTTGAGGTTATCAGAGCCTGTGTATTCCAACTCAAAACGTTCAGGAAGGTTATAATCCACCTGAATGGTACCCAACTGCCAACGGCGACCAATAGCATCCTTCACCATGAAGTCAAGTTTAGGTCCATAAAAAGCAGCCTCACCGTACTCTATCTTTGCAGGTAACCCCTTTTCCTCACATGCCTCAACGATGGCACGTTCAGCACGCTCCCAATTTTCATCAGTCCCTATATATTTCTCGTGATCATTAGGGTCACGAAGTGAAATCTGAGCTTCAAAGTTCTGGAAATCCATTGACTTAAATACGATAGAGATGATGTCCATTACTCGCAGGAACTCATCTTTTACTTGATCAGGACGGCAAAAAATATGTGCATCATCCTGTGTAAAGCTACGAACACGGGTAAGTCCATGTAGCTCACCACTCTGTTCATAACGGCAAACAGTTCCGAACTCTGCAATACGCAAAGGAAGGTCTTTGTATGAGCGAGGGCTATTCTTGTACATCATACAGTGATGAGGGCAATTCATAGGCTTCAAGAAGTACTCTTCTCCTTCTTCTGGGGTATGTATCGGCTGGAACGAATCCTTACCATAGTGCGCATAATGACCAGATGTGATATAAAGCAGTTTGTTGCCTATTGGCGGAGTAATTACTTCCTGATAGTCATACCGAGCCTGAATTCGGCGCAAAAACTCCTGCAAACGTAAGCGCAAAGCAGCGCCCTTAGGCAACCACATAGGCAGCCCTTTACCTACTGTTTCAGAGAACATGAATAAATCCATCTCTTTTCCAATCTTACGATGGTCACGTTTCTTGGCCTCTTCAAGCATCACCAAATACTCATCCAGCAATTTCTTCTTGGGAAAAGAAATACCATAAATACGAGTCATCTGCTCACGATTTGCATCGCCACGCCAGAAAGCAGCAGATACACTTGTAAGTTTAATGGCTTTAATGGCTCCAGTATTCATCAGATGAGGACCACGGCACAAATCTGTAAAGGCGCCTTGTGTATAAGTAGAAATCGTACCATCCTCAAGATCCTGATCAATATGTTCACATTTATATAGTTGCCCATCGGCATTGAACAACTTTAACGCATCAGCCTTAGAGACTTCACGACGAATCAGTTCCTCCTTTTTGGCTGCCAACTCCTGCATTTTCTTCTCAATAGCTGGCAAATCACCTTCTTTAATCACCACTCCTTCTTTAGGCATCACATCATAGAAGAAGCCATTTTCGATAGCGGGACCAAAACCAAACTGAATGCCAGGATATAGTTCCTGCAATGCTTCTGCAAGCAAATGGGCACTAGTATGCCAGAAGGTATGCTTCCCTTCTTCATCCTCCCACTTGTAAAGCACTACCTTGGCATCTTCATTGATAGGACGATTCAAATCATAGGTCTCACCATTGACACCACAAGACAATACTTCCTGTGCCAATCTAGAGCTAATGCTCTCAGCAATCTGCAAACCGGTAACTCCACTTTCATACTCACGTACAGAGCCATCGGGAAATGTAATCTTAATCATAATCTGTTTTTCGAATAATCTATTTTAATTCAAATTGCAAAAATAGTGATTTCTTTTGGAAGAATAACACTTTCTCGATAGAAATGTTTTAATTGAACTAAATAAAATGCCACTGCTACTCTGTAAAACGTTTGATAACGTTATATGCCGAGGCTATACCCAATTCACCAGCTTTACTTAAGTCAGCTATACCCTGACGATTGTTACCTAAATAAATATGGGTAAGGCCACGATTATAATAAGCCTCAGCAAAATCAGGTTTCATCTCAATTGCCTTGTCATAGTCAACAATAGCAGAGCGGTATTCCTTCATCTGAGAAAGTAGACATGCACGATTGTAGTAGCCATACACGAAATCTGGTACCAAGTCTATCACTTTGTCCAAGTCCCTACGAACTAATGTATAATCCATAGCTTCAACTTTATCTACCTTTAGTTGGCCCATTGAAGGAGAAGTTGGCTGTTGAGACTGATGTTCTGCAGTTTGGTATTCAAATTGTTTAAACCTGACTATCGCCCTCATAAAATAGGCAGGAAAGAAAGTATCATCAAGCAATATACTTTGCGTAAAATCATTAATCGCATTCGAAAAGTCCTGTACCAAATAAAAATCCAATCCACGCATAAATCGTCTCATAGGATCACTTTCATTTGCTACTATATCTGCACTATGCTGATCAATAAGAGTAAAATGCAGATTCACTTGGCTGGCATCCAAAGGCGCTTCATTATTAGTAATCAGCAAATCACGATAGAAGGTTCTATTATGATTAAGTTCATCGACATAGCGATAGTAATGCATCGTCCTCTTCAGTTCGGCAGTTCTTTCATAGAATGTTAACACGAACATCCCCTCAGGCTTAATTGTAATGTTACGATCCTGCACCCTACCCCTACTATCGTTAGCATAAGTACGATTGATATCTGTATCATCTGCAATAACCAACTTGTGATAGTTTTCCACGTTCTTGTCACTCCGCTTTCGAGTTGTACTAGCAGCATCTTCCTTCTCTATATCATCTTTGTTTTTATTTCCTTGAGAAGGATTAGCCTGCTGATTCAGTCTGTCAATCTGAGCACGCATAATAGCAAACTCGTCTTGCTGTGCACCTCTTGAATCGCCTATTTTTCTACGAGCTTCGGCTCGTTGGTAATATCCTGCAGTAAATTCCGGGTATACTGAGAGCACCTTAGAGAAGTCCATAATAGCCCCTCTGTAATCACCTGTTTGCGAGCGCAAAAGTCCTCGGTTATAAGTGGCCATCATATCATCAGGATCAATATTCAGCACAAAGTCGAAATCCTCAATTGCCCTATTGTCATCACCCACCTGAGCACGCAACAGACCTCGATTATAATGCCCCATAAAGTTACCTGGATCAATGTCAAGTGCCAAATCATAGTCACTCATAGCACCTCGCAAGTTATTTTGATGAAAACGTGCCAATGCTCTGTTTATATAGTTTCCAGCATTTCTTACACTTAGACGGATAGCTTCATCAAAATCACTTTCTGCCTCGCTGTACTTGCCTTGTTTAAGTTTAACAATAGCTCGCGCACTCCAACCATTCGGCTCAAATTTCTCTAATTCTATCGCTTTATCGTAATCCATCAGTGCTTGAACAGTATCTTTTTCGTTCAGCAACACTTCACCCCTCATTAGATAAGCTGTAGCATATCGAGGTGCCACCTCCAATAATCTGTTCAAGTCATCTTTTGCTAAACCATACTCTTTCTGCTGCATATGGCAAAGGGAGAGATTATGCCAAAGCACTACATTTTCAGGGTCAAGGCGCAAAGCTGCCGTATAGTCTTGTATAGCATCAGTGTATTTCTGCTGACGTATACGGGCTAATCCTCTGATCTGATATGCGCCCACCACAAAAGGGTTTCTATCTATCGCCATACTACAATCATTTTCAGCACCCACATAATCGTCCAAATAGAACTTAGCCATTCCTCTATAGAAATATGGTTCATAAAGGAAAGGTTTTGCACTGATAATTTGATTAAAATATTGAATAGATAACACATAATCCTCAAAATACAATGCATTCCGAGCAATAGCCATCACTCGATCTGTATTGATTTGAGCCATCAATAGAGTAGGCACAAAAGAAAGTAGCAATAGTAGTTTGTGTATGTTCATTCTTTTTTAAATCTTGACTGCCTTATAACGATAAGCGCAACGGACTTTCCCTTTCAGCATAGAACTGAGTTTGCCTCTTATCATTTGCTTTCGAAGTGTTGATATGTGATCAATAAACATCTTTCCTTCCAGATGATCAAACTCATGCTGCATCACTCTCGCCAAATAGCCTTCCACTATCTCATCGTGAGGTTGCAAGCTCTCGTCAAGATATGTAACACGAATTTTACCCGCTCTCTTCACATTTTCATGAATACCAGGCAAGCTAAGACAACCCTCTTCCATATCTTCCAACTCGCCGCTGGTTTCAATAATATGCGGATTAATAAATGCCTTGCGATAACCCTTAAATTCAGGAAAATCGTCAGAAAGCACATCTAAATTAATGACTACAACACGAATGGGCAAGCCAATCTGAGGTGCTGCTAAACCAACACCTTCAGCATTATCCATCGTTTCATACATATTAGCAATCAACTCCTTCAAATTAGGATAATCAGGAGTTATGTCATCAGCAACCTTTCGTAATACAGGTTGTCCGTAAATATAAATTGGCAAAATCATATTTTATCTATCTTAGTATAGTTTTTATTCTCCATATACGATTGAAGGATAATAGTAGCACTAATTTCATCCACCAACGCTTTATTTTGTCTGTCTTTCTTTTTCAAGCCACTATCAATCATAGCGCGATGTGCCAATACTGAGGTAAAGCGCTCATCCACATACTCAATAGGGATAGCTGGATACAACTTCTTAAAACGATTGATAAAAGGAGTAATGTTTGCCATGTTATCAGACACCTCATTGTTCATCTGCTTTGGAAGGCCAATGACCACTCTGTCAATCGTCTCTTTGGCAAAATAATCTGAAAGAAAAGACATTAACTGAGCTGTAGGTACAGTAGTTAATCCATTCGCAATAATCTGTAATGTATCAGTAACTGCTATACCAGTACGCTTCCTCCCATAATCTATTGCCAGAATTCTTCCCATATTAATAAAAAACACTTTGCAAAAATACGAATATTAATTGAGAATAGAAGTGAAAAAAGCATATAATATGAAAAAAGGGTACTCAAATCGAGTACCCTTTTTACATTATGTTGTGAATAAATAAATTACTCAACACCCATGATTACGACGCGAGTTGTTTCACGATCGCCGAACATATTGTCAACACCACCGTTAGAAACGATCTCAAGCTGGCTTGTAGGAACACCCTCAGCTACAAGAGCATCGTAAACAGCCTTAGCACGAGCATCTGTCAACTTCTGGTTGAAGCTTGAGCTACCAGTAGCCTTGTCAGCATAAGCCTGTACCTTGAAAGTACCACCGCTAGCCTTGATACCCTCAGCAACCAACTTGATAGTTGCGTTAGCATACTTGTCAAGCTTAGAGCTACCAATCTTGAAGAAGATAGGAGTCTTGTTGAACTTAGTCTCAGTAACAGTCTTAGTCTCAGTAACAGTGCGAACTTCAGCAGGCTTGTTCAGAGCAGCAGCCAACTCATTGCGCAGACGGTTGATTTCGTCGGTCAGAGCTGAAGTGTCAACCTTCTGGTTCATAGGAACGAACTTCTTGCCACCGAAGGTATAAGTCAAACCTGCACCAGCATACAAGCCACCAACTGAGCTAGCAGTTGATTTATAGCCAAGATAAGAGTCAGCGATTTCACCACGTACCTCGATGTCAATATCCAGTACTGGAGAAACATTGAACTTACCCAGCAAACCTACTGAACCATTGATGTGAGAAGTAATCTTCTCTTTGCTGTCACCATTAGCGATAACTCTCTGATAAGTAGCCTTACCATCAGACTTGAAATCACCGATATGAGACTTAGAGAAAGTCAAACCAGGACCAGCAAAAACTGACAAAGTGAACAAACGATCTGGATTATAACCCAAAATAGCGTTTGTCAAGTTGTACATACCATCCAAACGAATGATACCAATGTTCTTATGGTACTTCTGATCATTAGCAAGATATTCACCATTTGCATTCAGATTACCAAAAGAATGCTTTGTGTCGAAGTTAGCTCTCCACAAACCACCCTGCAGACGCAAACCAAGAACAGGGTTAAACCACTTACCTAATGAAACGGTAATATGAGGTGCGATTTTACCGAACTCACCCTCATGTTTTCCTGAATAAACTGTAGAAATACCACCAGTTGCACTAATAAAGATGTTATCAGCGCCATTGCTAGTGTATTTTTCTCTGGTTGACTGAGCAGATGCAGACATTGCGAAACTAGCCAACACCAAAGATAAAAGCATTAATTTAGTTTTCATCGATTATAAAATTTTTAAATTTTACTTTTTAATTTGTTTCTGTTTACTCAACTTACTTCAAGTAAATCTTGTAAGCAAGCCCTCCAGAAAATCTTGTAAATTTTTGCATCTCAAATTGCATAAATAAATGATTCAAGAGCAAATAAGTGGCACCTATAGCTACATCTTTAGAATCATATTCGGCTATTAAACCCAATTGAGGGTGAAACGAGGGATGATAAGAAACTCCGAATGCTGGTCCGTTCAACGGATAGTCCTTTCGATTATTGTAAAGATAAGCAAGATGCACACCTATCTCTTCTTTTCCTATCTGGATATGCTTAGTCGCAGCAATATAAAAACGGCTAAAATATCCATTCCCTTTTGAAGAAGCAATATTTTCATCACCAGATTCAGTATAAGGATCCGAAGTTCCCAACACTATTGCTGGCATATACTTCCAAAATTGTCCTTCTTTAATTGGCCGTATTCTAAACCCGAAATATCTGTCTTGGTTAAAAAAGCCTTTCTCATTTTTATAACCTAGAGACTCACCATTAAACAATGTAAATGTTGCGGTAATCTCTAACCAAGGAAAGACAGTAAAACTACCAAAATAGTTTAGGGTTCCATAGTTCCACTTTGGGGGAGTAAGCCCCTTGTTTAAATAGTTCCCACCAATCATTACGGTCTTGTCTTTCTGCATTTCAGCAGAAGGCATGTGCAATAGGCCAGTGGTACCATATGTCAGTTGAGCTGAAAGCTGCTGATTGAAAAACGCACATAAACATGCGAAAGCAATAATTTTAAGCCGTAACTTCATTACCAACATCAGCTAAACTAACGAATCAATGGTTAATTGCCGTTATCGCCACCGTCACCAGTACCGCCACCACCATTGCTTCCGTCGTGGTCGTGATCTGCTTCGTGATCATGGTCATGGTCATCATGACCTGTAGTTATCATCTCAACATTCAGTACTTTTGTAGAAACACCAGAAGTAGCAGTTCCCTGACCTGGGTTAAGAACTTTGTCCTTATAACCTTCAGCAGAGAAAGTTACATCTGTGTTAAAAGGAGAACTCTGAGCAGGAGTTTCATAAACACCCTTTGCATCAGTCTTAACTTCACCAGCAGCAAATTTTACTGTAGCGCCAGAAATAGGCTGATAAGACATTGCATCAGTAACCTTTCCCGTCAAAACGTAAGAAACGGTCTCTGGAGTAGGTTCTGGTATAATTAGAGCAGAACCACCATCCAAGTCATAGCAGCTTGTCAAAGAAGCGCAAACCACTAAAGCGGACAGCGCCATTTTAGCGCCATTAGCAAACAATTTACTTTTCATTTTCATTTTAAATAATTTAATAATTCAACAATTCCGATTTTATAAATATTGGGTTAAAATTATTTCTTGTTCTTGCATTATTACTCGGACTGTAATTTACAGTCTTCCCATAATATTTTTCATTTCCGGCATAATAAGTTATACCAAAATTTTCAGCAGGTGTTATTCTTGGAATATGTTTTATACGCTTATATTTACCGTACGGAGGCAAGGTTATATTGAAGAAAAAGCCTCCATCATAACCGTTGTTAGCGATTTTATAACGATGGTTGTAATCTATTGTCTTGCGTGCATAAAATCCAATAGACATTTTTCTCATATGCCTTGCAAACTGGAAATAAAGACCTGTATCATGACGAACATATTTCTCTAAACGTAACTCAAACTGTGTATTGTACTTTGGCCAATAAAACAAGCCACCCAGTTTAAACAGCCAAGTATCCAATTCGCCTCGCTCCCATTTCCAGCCACCAAGTGTGGAAACACCTACATACATTGCATGCCCTTCTATTGCGAATCTCGGATCCTTGAACACGTATTTCATATTAGTTCCAAGTCCCCAATGAAAGGAGCCCAAATTTCCAGCAAATGCAGTCATGAATAAATTCTGCACACGGAAAGACTGAGAAATTGTCAAATACCCTAAACGAGTCTTACCATAGATTTCTCCATAGCGACCTCCCCGATGCAAAGGAATTACCACTTGTCCTGTAAACTTCATACCTTTCCAAAGAGAGACCTCAATGGTAGGGTTCAAACTATAGGAAGAAGTGTAAATCTTATTCAGCAACATATTCTGGAAATATAATTGCGGATACACCACCAAATCAACCTTGAACAAAGAGCTATTTTGCTTTTTTGTTTTACTCGCCACTTTCCAGGAATCTCCCAACAAATAAGAAGTTTCCCATCCAGCACGAATGCCCTCTAAAGCAATTGTATCATTTACCTCAACCCCCTTTTCATGAAAAATAGAGTATTGGGGTACATTATTATCTAACACAACAATTCTGCAGTTTTTGTCACTCGGCATCCCTAAAGACTGAATGACATCAACTGCTTTTGCCATACCTACTCCATGGAGACGATAGGCCATATTCTGCACGACATAAACGCGTTCATCATCTGTATCAGTACAACTGACATTCTCAAAACCCATCTTAATAAGTTCCTCAACAGCTGCATCACCAGATTGCGACCATCCTTTCATGGGGAAAACCAAGATGACAAGCATTAGCAATATAGCAATTTTGCCGCTGATTCTCAATTTCTTATTTATGTCAGTATATCCAAAAAACACACTAAAACACGTATTTATGAGCAAAACACACTGCAAATGTAGAGACTATTTTAGAATCCACAAAGTTTTTTTTAAAAAAATTTAAGTAATAATTGATTTTTATAAAAAAAACAAATACTTCGCAGAGAATAAAATGTCTCTTTTTTGCTCAAAGTGATAGCAGGAACACTTCTCCTATATTTACACCTTATTATATATATAGGATATTAGTTCAACCTATACAACAGCCATGCGCTTTGGAAATCAGCACGATTTGAATACTTTGCCTTGAAAACATCACGTGCCTGCTGAGCAGCTGCATAATCTGTATGAGATGATACAATTACCCTGTACATGTTGTTGTCAGCATTAAACACGACAATTGAACTGTAGCCTTCGCCATCAAGGAATTTCTTCAGGTTATCAGCATTGGTCTTTACGCCAAAACTACCACAAACCACGCTATAGTCCAGCAATCCACTACCTGACACCAATGACACTCTTTCCTGACGGGCACTTCCCTGTGCAGGAGCAGATGCTGGTGATGGAGTGTTTGTCTGCACTGGAGCTGCCACTACTGGAGTTACCTCTGCAGTAGCTGGAGTGGTCTGAGGCTGAGCCACTTCCTGCTGTTTAGCCTTCTCATACGCCTTCTTGTAAGCGCTTTCACTGCTCTTGCAGGATGCAAACGCAAAAGCAACACAAATACCCAATCCTAATACAAATAATTTCTTCATTTTAAAATTGCATTTAGTGTTATACGATAAAATCGATGCAAAATTAATAGAAAATCTCTGAGCATTCAAAAAAAATATGTGAAAAATGATTATAGAAACAATTTTGTTTACTATCTTTGCTTAAAAGTAGGTTTAATTTATAAATTAAGGAGAAATTATCATGAAAGGACTGAATGTATTTGCTGCATTTTTAACAGGAGCGATTGTAGGAACAGCTGTAGGTTTGTTGTTTGCGCCAGAAAAAGGTGAAGATACCCGTACTAAGATTGCAGAGATTTTGCGCAAGAAAGGTATCCATCTGAGCAAAGCTGATATGGAGAACCTGATTGACGAGATTGCTGACGTTAAGGACGAGGTGGCTGAATAAAAGAACCAACCATGTTTGGAGTTGAAAAAGGCATAGAGGACCTCCAGCAATTGTTTGTAGAATCGAAGAAGTACCTTGAGCTACAAACAGAATACGCCAAGCTAGAATTGACAGAGAAGCTAACCATCTTACTGTCAACACTTATCTTGGTATTAATACTCATAATACTGGGTATGGTGACTCTATTCTATTTCTCATTCACCTTAGCCTATGTGCTTGCCCCACATATTGGAGGCCTGATGAACAGTTTTGCACTCATCACCTTGTTCTTGCTAATCGTTATGGCAATGGTCTATCGCTACAGACAAAAGTTGATAGTAGCACCTATGGTTAAGTTCTTGGCCAACTTGTTTCTAAAAGACAATGACCCTCAACCTATGGAGGAAATGATTGATGAACAACCTGCAGAATGACATTACTTTAGAGCACATAGCGCAACAAAAAGCAGCTTTGCGCAAGCGTATAGGTTCGCAAAAACAGAAGATGACACATTTGTCGCAAGAGTTTTTAAAACCTTTGAATCCCACAACTAAGAACAATTCTACTGCTTTAGGTCTTTTTAATAAAGGTATGGTAGTGTTTGATGGGGTATTGATAGGTTATAAAGTACTCAAGCGATTTAGGAAATTTTTCAGATAAAAAGAGAAGCACTGAAACAGTGCTTCTCTTTTTTCACCTAACGAGGAAAAAAATTATTCCTAACGAGGGAATAAAAAAACGATCCACATCCTCAAAGGCAACAAGAACTGTTCTCAATCTTGACGAAGTATATTATCGACAAAAAAAAGACTCTTTCAACTGATTTAGAGTTTACCAGAAGTAAAAAGGCCGTTTAGTTCTAGTAAACTGGTCGTTTAGTTCTAGTAAAGCGATTGTTTAGTTCTGGAAAATGATCGGCCATATAGAAGAAGGCAAGAAGAAACGAACATCCTTGCCTGCTTTCAATGATTTTCTAATAAAAGTTGAGGAGACATCAAACTGAGGTGCATCGACAAAACGCACGTTTTCAGGCAGATTCGATGTGTCTATCTCATATCCAGGTCGAGGATAAACAATAATGCGATTTTGTGCTAAAATTTCATCGCCATGATACCAATTCTTGAGATTAGGCCAATTATCGGCTCCCATCAAAAGGACAAACTCATATTGAGGATAAAGATCTTGCAATTTTTTTAAAGTATGATAGGTATATGATGGACGAGTCATAGTGAACTCCACATCGCAAGCCTTAAACTTAGGATAGTCTTTTATAGCTAACTGAACCAATTGCAAACGAAGGTCATCATCCATCAAATCATCCTGTTGCTTGAAAGGGTTATGAGGGCTCACCACAAACCACAACTCATCTACCTCACCAAACTCACAGAGATAGTTGGCAAGTGCTAAATGCCCCACATGGATGGGGTTAAATGAGCCGAAGTAGAGGGCAACCTTCATATGAAAAGAGTATTATCGGCCTAATTCCTGTCTAATTCTGCCCCACAGTTTCCAATTATTTAGAGCACTGAGGCAAGCCACTACTACCAACATGATACCCACTTCATTTTCCCCATACCAGAAGAAGAAAACAGCCATGAAGATAAAGCACAACATAGCAAATACATTGATGGCAAACAATATACGCACCAGTTTTGTTGATAAGTTCTTTCCGTTAAAGTCCATTTTCCTGATTGTTTATAAAGTCCTTTATAATTTGCAGAGTTTCTGCTTTAGCAACTTCCAAGTCGTCATTGACGACCACCTTGTCGAATTGAGAAGCAAAACCCAACTCAAACTCAGCTCGTGCAATACGATCATTGATTACCTCTGGCGTTTCAGTACCTCGCTTCTCCAAACGGCTTCGCAATTCCTCAATTGAAGGAGGTTGAATAAACAAGCTCAAAGCCCGATTGCCATAATATTGCTTGATATTTACGCCTCCTTTTACATCTACATCAAACAACACATTCTG
Organism: uncultured Bacteroidales bacterium; assembly: GCA_902775375.1. GTDB lineage: Bacteria > Bacteroidota > Bacteroidia > Bacteroidales > Bacteroidaceae > Bacteroides. Next base: position 30,930 of record CACYLU010000009.1, read on the forward strand.
TCCCGCTTCTGATTGTTTTTCTACTTGCGCTTTCAACGTGCCATAGAAACGGCCAGGATAAACTTCCTCATACTCAAGAAATTCACCTTTATCTATACGTTGACGGAACTCTTCTGGCGAAAGGAAAAAGTACTCTACTCCATGCTGTTCTTTGCCTCTTGGGGGGCGACTTGTAGCACTGATAGAAAAGGCCAACTTCAATTCTGGATGTTCTTCCAACAAATAGTTGATAATAGTGGATTTCCCACTACCTGAAGGGGCACTAAATATAATCAACTTTCCCATAATATGAATTGAGAATTTGAAATAAAAAAATAGCTTCTACTTACATTACATTCAACACTTGTTCCTTGATCTGTTCGAGCTCGTCTTTCATCTGAACTACAATGCGTTGCATTTCTGCCTGGTTGCTCTTACTACCCAATGTGTTGATTTCTCGTCCCATTTCTTGGGCAATGAAGCCTAATTTCTTCCCTTGTCCATATTTACCCTCCATCGTAGAGATGAAATATGCCAGATGGTTTGACAAACGTTGCTTTTCTTCATTGATGTCCAGTTTCTCGATATAATATATCAATTCCTGCTCCATACGGTTCTTGTCATACTCAACAGGCAACTTCTCTAATGCATCAAGGATACGCTCTTTGATCTTAACTACACGTTCCTTCTCATAGGGCTCGACAGAGGCCAGCAACTCACCTATACGTTTAATATTTGTACGGAATTTCTTATCCAAAGCATCGCCTTCCTGCTTGCGGAAATCAAGTAAATGCTGCACGGCCTCCTTCACTCCATTGAACACGGCATTCCACTCTTCTTCAGCCAGTTCCACCGCCTCATCCTTAGTAGACATCACATCAGGCATACGCAACAAAGTGGAGAACCAGTCTTGAGGAGCAGGGACACCTGTTTCCTCCACTATTTCTGACAAGCGTTTATAATATGCAGCCATCGTACTTTGATTGATGGGCACCATCACATCAGTAGCATCTTTTTTCTCTATCCACAACGCAAAATCCACCTTGCCACGTTCTACTTGTTGGGCAATGAAGTTGCGAATCTCCATTTCTTTTTCCCTATAGAGTGGTGCCACACGAGTAGAGAGATCCATCGCCTTGCTGTTGAGGGATTTTATTTCAATATTTACTTTTTTATCTGGCAATTCGACAACCGTTTTGCCGTAGCCCGTCATTGATAGAATCATAATTTATATCACACTTTTTTTGTTCTAAACAGATGCAAAATTAAAGGAATATTTTAAGATGTGGAAATAAAAGACTAAATTTGTTGGCTGAAATAGAAAAGTTAGCAGAATATGTCATGTATTTTACATATCGAGACATCTACAGAAGTGTGTTCGGTAGCTGTCAGTCAAGACGGAACTAACATTTGGCACGAAGAAGACTATAGTGGTCCGAACCACAATACACAGTTAGGTGTCTATGTAGATGAAGCCCTATCATTTGTAGAAAGTCACGCTATTCCATTGGATGCAGTTGCAGTAAGTTGTGGTCCAGGTTCTTATACAGGTCTTCGCATTGGTGTTTCGATGGCTAAGGGTGTGTGCTATGGAAGAAATGTCAAGTTGATAGGCATCCCTACGCTTAAAGTGCTTTGTGTGCCTGTTCTGCTTAGGCAAGAAATGCCCGATGATGCCTTGCTTTGTCCCATGATTGATGCCAGAAGGATGGAAGTATATGCAGCTATTTACGATAGAGCATTAAGGACAATAAGAGACACTAAAGCCGATATTGTGGATGCTGATACATATAAGACTTTTCTCGACAAGCATCCTGTATATTTCTTTGGTAATGGAGCTGCAAAATGCAAGGAAGTTTTGGACAATCATCCTAATGCCCACTTTATCGACAATATACACCCTGTTGCCAAGTGGATGTTTCCACTGGCAGAAAAAGCAGTAGCAGAGCAGGATTTCAAGGATGTGGCATATTTCGAGCCTTTTTATTTGAAGGAGTTTATTGCTACGGTAGCGAAGAATCCATTAAAAATTGATAATTGATTTATTATGAAATATAACACTCAACAGAAGAAAATGGCGCTCCCCGAATACGGGCGAAGTGTTCAAAACATGGTGGATTATGCAGTTACAATAGAAGATCGTGCAGAACGCCAATGGTGTGCAGAAACTATCATTCATATTATGGAAGGAATGTTTCCTAACCTGAAGAACATACCTGACTTTGAGCATAAATTGTGGGATCATCTGGCTATTATGTCTCATTTCAAACTTGACATTGACTATCCTTTTGAAACTGTACAGCCAGAAAATCTGAACGTAAAACCAGATTCAATCCCTACAAATACTAAGCGCATTCATTACCGTCATTATGGCAGGTTGCTGGAAAACCTCATCAACAAGGCATGCGATATAGAAGATGGCGATGAGAAAAACAATCTCTTAGCATTAATTTGCAACCATATGCGTAAGGACTATATTACTTGGAACAAAGATTCTATTGATGACCAAAAGATTGCTGACGACCTTTATGAATTGTCTGACGGTAAACTAAAAATCAATGATGAGATCTTGGCTCTGATGGCAGAACGCATGGAGAAGAATTACCGCCAGCAACGTCCTATGCAAAAGAATGCTTCATCCCCCAAGCAGAATAAGAACAAGAAACAAAAATAAGTATGGCTTCATTCGTGATTGAAGGCGGACACCGCCTAAATGGAGAAATCTATCCTCAAGGTGCCAAGAACGAGGTGCTTCAAATCATTTGTGCCACATTGCTAACAGCAGAGGAAGTAACGGTTCATCATGTACCTGACATCCTTGATGTGAACAATTTGATTCAGTTGATGCGTGATATGGGGTCTGAGGTAAAAAAGGTTGGTATTGATTCTTATAGTTTCAAAGCTGCTAATATCGACTTGAACTACTTGAACAGCGAAGAGTTCTTGAAGAGAAGTGCTTCTCTGCGAGGCAGTATTATGCTGGTAGGTCCAATGGTAGCTCGTTTTGGAAAAGCATTTACCCCAAAGCCTGGTGGCGATAAGATTGGTCGTCGCCGATTAGACACACATTTTATAGGCATTCAAAATTTGGGCGCCGAATTCAAATATAATGCCGACCAGCGTACTTATGAGATTTCCGCCAAGAAGCTGAAGGGTACATATATGCTGCTTGACGAGGCTTCTGTAACGGGTACTGCCAATATCGTGATGGCAGCTGTTTTAGCAGAAGGCACTACTACAATCTACAATGCTGCTTGCGAACCATATATCCAACAGCTATGCCGAATGCTGAACCAGATGGGAGCTCGCATTAGTGGCATCGCGTCAAATCTCCTGACTATAGAGGGTGTCAAAGAGCTACATGGTACTGAACATACGGTGCTGCCTGATATGATTGAGGTCGGTAGTTTTATCGGTATGGCTGCAATGACACAAAGTCAGCTAACCATCAAGAATGTTTCGTACGAAAATTTAGGTATTATTCCTAACAGCTTCAGCCGTTTAGGCATACAACTGGAGCAACGAGGCGACGATATATTCATACCCGCACAAGATAGCTATCAAATAGAATCATTTATGGATGGTTCTATTATGACCATTGCTGATGCACCTTGGCCTGGTTTAACCCCCGACCTATTAAGTGTAATGTTGGTTGTAGCTACTCAAGCCAAAGGAAGTGTACTTATTCACCAAAAAATGTTTGAGAGTCGCTTGTTCTTTGTTGACAAGTTAATTGATATGGGAGCTCAGATTATTCTTTGCGATCCTCACCGTGCTGTAGTAATAGGTCACGACCATCAACTTCGTCTGAAAGGAGGTAATATGACATCACCTGATATACGTGCAGGTATTGCCCTACTCATTGCAGCCATGAGTGCAGATGGAATCAGTCGCATACATAACATCGAGCAGATTGATCGTGGCTATCAGGATATTGAAGGACGCCTCAACGCCTTAGGTGCGAGAATTACCAGAATATGATCAAAATCGAAGACGTATATAGAATAGGCCTTATCAACAAGCCGCATGGGGTTCATGGAGAACTGCTATTCACTTTCGATGATGATATCTTCGACCGCATGGAGGCTGACTATATTATTTGTATGATGGATGGCATCCTGGTTCCTTTCTTTTTTGAAAGTTATCGCTTCCGAAGTGACTCTACAGCACTCATCAAGTTGGAAGGCATAGATACTGAGCAGCAGGCCAGACGAATGACCAACGTGGAAGTGTTCTTTCCTAAAGAGCATGTCGAGGAGTTAGAAGATAACGAACTCATTTGGAGTTATTTTGTGGGCTTCTTGATTAAAGATGTAAACGAAGGTGAGATCGGCAAGGTGATTGATGTGGACGATTCTACTATCAATACATTGTTTGTAGTTGACCATAACGATACAGAAGTATTGATACCTGCCCAAGAAGATTTCATCGTTGATTTGGATAGAGGAAAGAGGGTTATCACTATGCAAATACCTGCCGGATTGTTAGATTTGAATTAATGGCTTATGGATAATAACAATAAATCTCGTAAGAGAATAGCTATATTAGGATCAACAGGATCGATTGGCACACAAGCCTTAGAAGTGATTGAGGAGCACAGCGACCTCTATGAAGCCTATATTCTGACAGCCAATAACCAGGTTGACAAGTTAATAGAGCAAGCCAGAAAGTATCAGCCAGAAGCAGTGGTAATTGCCAATGAGGCACACTATGGGAAGTTGCAAGAAGCCTTGTCAGGACTACCAATCAAGATATATGCTGGAGCAAAAGCTCTGGAGGAAATTGTAACTGACTCGCAAGTAGATATGGTTCTCACTGCATTAGTGGGTTTCTCTGGTCTGCGTCCAACCATAAGCGCCATTCGTGCTAAAAAGCCTATTGCTTTGGCCAACAAAGAGACAATGGTGGTGGCTGGCGAACTGATTAACCAGCTTTGTGATGACTACAGGGTGCCATTGTTGCCCGTTGATTCTGAACATTCAGCTATTTTCCAAAGCTTGCAAGGCAATGAATACAACCGCATTGAAAAGATTTTGCTAACGGCGTCAGGAGGTCCTTTCCGCACTTTCACTCATGAGCAACTAAAGACGGTAACCAAGGAGCAAGCTTTGAAACATCCTAATTGGAGCATGGGTGCTAAGATTACCATAGACTCAGCATCAATGATGAACAAAGGTTTTGAGGTGATGGAGGCCCGTTGGCTTTTCCGCGTGAAGCCCGAACAGATAGAGGTTTTGGTTCATCCACAAAGCATTATCCACTCTGCAGTTCAGTATGAAGATGGTGCAATAATGGCTCAAATGGGTATGCCTGATATGCGTGTGCCTATCCAATATGCATTCTCCTATCCTTTTAGACTTAAGTCTTCTTTCCCTCGCATAGACTTCAGCTTGTGTACGCAACTCACTTTCGAGAAGCCTGACACCGAGAAGTTCCGTAATCTGGCTTTGGCTTATGAAGCTATACGCCGAGGAGGCAATATGCCATGCATCGTCAATGCAGCTAATGAAGTAGTGAATGCTGGTTTCTTGCACGACCAAATTTCTTTCTTAGGAATGAGCGAAGTGATAGAGCAGACAATGCAACATTGCTTATTCATTACAAAGCCTACCTTAGAAGATTACATGGAGACTGATGCAGAGGCAAGACGTGTCGCAAGTGAGTTGATGAACAAAAAAAACAATTATTTACTAAAAAACATATAAATATCTTGAACAAGAAACTGATTGTAATAGCTGCTGCCACATTGACTATTGGTTCAGCTCAGGCACAAACGCCAAAGCTGAATGCCAACAATGTGGACGAAGTGCTGAAAGCGCTTACTCTTGAAGAGAAAGCCGACCTAATTGTAGGCGCTGGCTGGGGTAGCATGACCGCAGGTGCCATGACAGCATCATCAGAAGTATTGGTGCCCGGTGCAGCTGGCACTACCAATCCAGTGGCTCGTTTGGGTATTCCTGCTACCGTCCTTTCTGACGGTCCTGCAGGAGTTCGCATCAGTCCTACCCGCAGAGGTACTGATAAGACTTTTTACGCTACAGGTTTCCCTGTAGGAACATCTCTGGCCAGCACATGGAACACTGAGCTGGTTGAACAGGTAGGTAAGGCCATGGGTAACGAGGTGCTAGAATATGGCATTGACGTGTTACTGGCTCCAGGTATGAACATTCACCGCAACCCACTGAACGGCCGTAACTTTGAATATTATTCAGAAGACCCCTTCCTAACAGGAAAGATTGCTACTGCTTATACCAAAGGTATACAAAGCAACGGTGTAGGTGTGAGCATCAAGCACTTTGCCGCCAACTCACAGGAGACTAATCGAATGGGTGTTGACTCACGCGTTAACCAGCGTGCTTTGCGAGAGATCTACCTCAAAGCTTTTGAGATGGTGGTAAAGGATGCTGATCCTTGGACCATCATGTCTTCCTACAACCGTCTGAATGGTCCGTTCACCCAAGAGAATCGTGAACTGCTGACCGACTTGATTAGAACAGAATGGGGGTTCAAGGGTATTGTGATGACAGACTGGACTATGGTACGTAACATTGCAGCACAGGTTCATGCTGGTAATGACCTGATGGAACCAGGTATGCCTCAGCAGAAGGCAGACCTTATCAAGGCTGTCAATGAAGGTAAAGTAAGCATGGAAGATGTAGATGTTTGCGTAAAGAGAATCCTGCAGTTCATCATACGTACTCCTCGTTTCAAAGGTTATAAGTATTCAGATGCTCCAGACCTCAAGGCTCATGCTCAAATCACTCGTAACTCAGCTTCAGAAGGTATGGTATTGCTGAAAAATGAAGGCAACACCCTGCCTATCAAAGATGCCAAGAAGGTGGCCCTGTTTGGCATCACCTCATATAACTTCATCGCTGGCGGTACCGGTTCAGGCAATGTGAACAAGGCTTATACCATTGATTTGCTGACAGGTTTGAAAAGTGCCGGTTATGAAGTGAATGATGAACTGAAGAACTTTTATGAAACCTACACAGCCTATGAGAAGGCACGCCAAACTGCAGCTCGTCCTGCACGTGGTGGCATGATGGCAATGCTAAGCTTGGGGGACGCAGCCCTAAGTGAGATTCCCGTAGAACGTGCTATCATCGACAAGCAAGTGGCTGCGAATGATATTGCCATTGTGACTATTGGCCGTAATGCAGGTGAAGGTGGCGACCGCAATGTTCCTAACGACTTCAACCTATCAGAAGTAGAGCGTCAGCTACTAAACGACGTAACTGAGGCTTTCCACCTGGCAGGCAAGAAAGTTGTTGTTGTTCTGAATATCGGTGGTGAGATTGAGTCTGCTTCATGGAAGAATCTTCCAGATGCTATCTTACTGGCTTGGCAGCCCGGCCAGGAAGGCGGCTATTCCGTTGCTGACATCCTAAGTGGCAAGGTTACTCCTTCCGGTAAGCTCACTATGACTTGGATCAATAATTACATGGACGATCCATCCTCAAAGAATTTCCCATACGATCAGAAAAATGACGGAATGATGGGCATGGGCGCAGCATTGGGTGGCCAGCAACGTGACCAGAAAAACGTAACTTACTCTAACTTTGAGGAAGGTATCTGGGTAGGTTACCGCTATTACAATACCGTTGGCAAGGAGGTTTCTTACCCATTCGGCTATGGCTTGAGCTACACTACTTTTGCATATAGCGCTCCAAAGATAACTCCTACCAAGGATGGTTTCCGAGCTACGGTAACCGTGAAGAATACAGGCAAGGTGGTTGGCAAGGAAGTTGTAGAGCTGTATGTTTCTGCTCCAGCTGGCAACCTCGTTAAGCCTGAACAGGAACTGAAGGGCTTTGCCAAGACCAAGGAACTGCAGCCTGGTGAGAGCCAGACTTTGACAATAGACGTAGACCTCTACTCTTTGGCTTCATTCAACGAGACTGTTGACCAGTGGGAAACCGCAGCCGGCAACTATACCATAAAGTTTGGAGCTAACGTAGAGGACATTCGTTGTACCGCTCCTTTCAGATTGGCTAAGGAACAGACATGGAAAGCATTGGATATTCTGAAGCCTGAGAAAGAAATCAAAGAAATTGCTGTTAAGTAATTGAATGAACTAAACGACATACTCGCTATAATAAGTGGCTGGCTTTGGGGCTGGCCCATGATTATCATGTTGTTGGGAACGCACCTGTACCTTACGTTCAGGTTGCGTTTCCCTCAACGCATGATTTTCACAGCTATTCGTCTTTCAGTAAAGAAAGACCCTGGTGCATCGGGCGATGTGTCACAATTCCATTCATTAGCTACAGCTTTAGCTGCCACTATTGGTACTGGTAACATCGTGGGTATGGCCACGGCCATCGCTTTGGGTGGACCTGGTGCTGTATTGTGGTGCTGGCTCACAGGTGTCTTTGGCATTTCAACCAAATACGCCGAGGGACTACTGGCCATCAAATACCGTGTAAAAGGGGCTGATGGCAAGATGCAAGGAGGCCCCATGTATGCATTAGAACGTGGTTTAGGTTGGAAATGGTTGGCCGTACTTTTTGCATTTTTTACTGCCATAGCCTCTTTTGGCATAGGCAATATGGTGCAAGCTAACGCTATATCTACCGTTACGGCAGAATCTTATCAGATATCCCCCTACCTAACAGGTGCTGTTATATGTATTCTCACAGCATTAGTAGTAATTGGAGGCGTGAAAAGTATTGCAAGGGTTTGTGGCATGCTTGTTCCTTTTATGGCGTTCTTCTATGTTATCGGATGTATCATTATTCTCATCATTAACTCCTCTTTCATATGGCCTGCACTGAAGTTAATCTGTATTTCTGCTTTTACTCCCACAGCAGCAGGGGGAGGTTTTATTGGGGCTACGGTTATGACTGCCGCCCGTTTTGGTATCGCAAGAGGATTGTTCTCCAATGAGTCTGGTATGGGTTCTGCTCCCATCGTAGCAGCTGCGGCACAAACCCGTAACCCTGTACGCCAGGCATTGGTATCCTCATCTGGTACTTTCTGGGATACTGTGGTAATTTGTGCATTGACAGGTTTAGTAATTGTAAGCAGCATTCTTGCTTATCCTGACATTAGTTTCGACAATGGCGCCACACTCACTAAAATGGCTTTTTCCAAAATACCTTATTTTGGCACGCCTCTTTTGACCTTTGGTTTGATGACGTTTGCTTTCTCTACTATTTTAGGATGGTGCTATTATGGTGAACGAGCCGTTGAATATCTTAAAGGTAGACGTTGGGTCACTATCTATCGCATATTTTTCATTATTGCAGTATTTTTGGGCAGTGTGGCTAACCTCGCTATTGTATGGAATTTGGCGGACTGCATGAATGCCCTCATGGCTATTCCTAACCTCATCTCTTTGCTATGCTTGAGTGGCATCATTGTACAGGAAACAAAGAAGTATCTTTGGGACGGACAATTAGACAAAGATATGAACGAAGATAATTGTTGAGTTCATTGGTCGAAATGCGTAAAATGGAAGAAGTATATAGCATATTAGCACCGAAAACACTGAAGGCAATAGTTAACCTACCAGCTTCAAAAAGCATCAGCAACCGGGCATTGGTGCTTCAGGCTTTGGCTCATGGCAGATTGCCTTTAGGGAACCTCGCCGACTGTGATGACACGATGGTCATCATCAAAGCATTACAAGAGGATGGAGAGGTGATTGACATCAAGGCTGCTGGTACAGCCATGCGCTTCCTTACAGCATTTTACAGCACACAGCCAGGTATGCATATCTTGACGGGTACAGAGCGTATGAAGCAACGTCCAATCAGCATATTGGTTGAAGGTTTGCGACAATTGGGAGCTAAAATCGACTATGTTGAACAAGAAGGTTATCCCCCACTCCAAATCACTGGTGCCCAATTACAAAGCAAGGAACTTACTTTGCCTGGCGACGTTAGCTCTCAATATATCTCGTCCCTGTTAATGATAGGCCCCACTCTGCCTCAAGGTCTTACCTTGAAGCTAACGGGCAAAGTAACCTCACTGCCTTATATTGACATGACGTTGAAGTTGATGAAAGATTTTGGGGCAACTGCTATTAGAGATAATCTCCAAAAGCCAATGACAATATCCGTGCAAGCTGGAAGTTATCAGGATATCTCCTACATTATTGAGAACGATTGGAGTGCAGCTTCTTATTGGTATGAAATAGTAGCACTGAGTCAAGACCCACAAGCACAAATTTCATTACCTCATTTAAAAAGGGATAGTACCCAAGGCGATAGTAAAGGAGCTGATTTATTTAGTCGGTTGGGCGTACAAACAGACTATACAAAAGAGGGAATCTGTATTTACAAACATGGTAAGTTGCCTCTACGAGTGGATGCTGATTTTCAAGAGATTCCAGACTTGGCACAAACCTTCGTAGTAACTTGTTGTATGCTGGATATTCCTTTCCGATTCACAGGTCTGCATACTCTCCGTATCAAGGAAACCGACCGTATCAGTGCCCTCATCAATGAACTGCATAAATTAGGTTATGTATTATCTGCTGAAGGTGACAATACTTTGCTATGGAACGGAGAAAAATGTCAAGCCGAAGAAGCCCCAGTCATAGCTACCTACGATGACCACCGTATGGCAATGGCTTTTGCACCAGTCTCGTTTAAGTTGCCAAATATAACCATCGAACATCCAGAGGTGGTGAGTAAGTCATATCCACATTTCTGGGATAATCTACAACAAGTGGGATTTGTTATAATGAATCATTAGAAAAGTCCTATCAACCAATCCCATGCCCAAACGGCAAATTTAATCAAGAGCCAAATAAGTACACAAAGCACCGCTATTAGAGCAGCCATCCACCATGCTCGGCGATCAACGCTTTTTATCATTTCATCGTCACCTTCCACATAGCCTGTTATCAGGCGGTAATTCTTAACATAGCTATGATTAAAAAAGTCAAGTATATCACCTATCCAGAAAGGAATAACACCCATAGCAAAATCAATCAACATATTGCAAAGTAACGCCAAAGTCAGGGGGATAGAGCGAAGCTTGAACACGCTGAAATAAAGATAAGGAAGTGTTAGTAATGAAGTTACAGCATCACCAACAGTTGGCACAAGGCCGAGCAATGGATCCACATAATAGCGATCCATAATCGTTGCAATAGCTTGTATTAGCTTATACGATTTCAGCTCCTTAATATCCTTCTGCATACTATAATTATAATTTCTTAATCACTTCCATTAGTTGTTCTCCCAGTCCAATAGTATAGCCCTGCGATACGAACACCACACGATTAAAAGTATCGGCAACTATAAACATCGGCAACTGGTCCTGATGACTAAGGTGCATATTGGTAGCAATTTGCTTTTGTATCTGATGATTGATGTCAACTCCAAAAGATACCGTCATCGGTAATTCGCCATAATCATCCTGCCGATAATTCTGCTGCTGCACATCATCTGTAAACAGCAAGATTACCGGTCTACCCCATATTTCAAAATCGGCTTTTAATTTAGCAATATCACGTAACGCATGGTTGGTAGGTTCTTGCCCTACACCCAGAACTCCAATGATGAAATAACCTCTGCCTGTCGTAGCAAGCACACTAGTCTCTGTGCCATCTTTTACATACTTGCTTTCAGAATCAAAAGAGCCAATTACTGTCACATCCTCAACCGAAGGCTCACGAAGCTGCAAATCCAATGTTGTTATTTGACCATCAGCTATGGTAAAGATTTGCGATGTAGCCAACACTTTCCCACTGGCCATACGCTTACCACTTACCAACAAATATGTTCCCTCATCTAACTGCATTCCTTTTTTGAATGTGTTGTTCCAACTCACTCCACCCCCCATATCTACTTGTCCTTCGTCAAAGCTTAGCAAACTGGTAGTACCACCTTCATTAATGCGGCTAATGGTGAAATGGCTGTAGTATTCAGGATTCTCTAAAACTTTTGTAGGCTCATATTTCAGTACCAATGTTCCTTTTGGAGCAATCGTCTGTTCTGCAGCATCAAAATTAACATCCATCCATTGCCCATCCTTGCGATATTGCACCTTACCGGTCACTCCATCTTTTCGAGCTTCAATGCCAAGACTCCATGCCACATTTACAAAGAAGATATCACGGGAGCGAAGATCTGCCACACGAGATTTCCACACCCCAGGCGAAGACATAGCTATACGTGTGGCATACGGTCCCTCAACGATACTAAGATGTTCTGTACACCATTTCACCAATTCAGCAGGATCATTACGAAAGCGCGACTGGTCTGTCTGCTGTATTTTCTCTTGGAAAAACCGTTTGTATGGCACCAGCATCTCATCCTCCACTCGCATCTCGGGGCGGCTACCTGCCACTTGCTGGTCTTTCAAAACATCCAGACTTACATCGCGCAAGTCTTTGTCACTCAACAAAGCTAAGTAATCAACACTGCCACCCTGCAACAGATAACTCTTAATGACTTCATGATTGCCGCTCGATTTCACCAAAAGGCTAATTGCCTCCTTTGGCAACCCATGCTCTTGTACGAATGTTGTAGCTGACTCTTCATTCATGAAAGAATTCATATAGTCTATGCGCATAGCGTCTTCAGCCACTTTGCGTTCCTCATTCAGTAAACGCTGCTCCTCAGTGACGTCAGGCAATGTATATTGTTCTACAGGAGGCATTATATCCAACTTATCTACCTCGAAAGCATGCACCACACCATCGTCTGGGTTTGTCTTATCCAATACGATATCAATCTCTTCATCAGTACCAAATGATGCCTTACTATAGCCATAACAGCCTTTCGACGAAGCCCATACCAGCATGTCACCCTTGCCAGCTGTCAAAAAAGTATGCCCATCAGCGTCTGCATATTTGGTCACCACAGGACAAAATTCTGCATAGTTATAAATCATGAAATCCACCCGTGCATCTGCCACAGGTTTTCCTTGTGCATCCACTATATTAAAATCAATACGTGCTGTCGATGCATAGTTATCTATCAAGTTGATTTCAGTAAACGTATCTGTCACAAGCATTTTCTCTTCTGGACCATTATATTTGCCAAACACACGGGTATGCATCAGCAAGGCACGGCTCGCAGCACTGTTAAACCAACCCAGGTTTAATACTGGTTCTGGTTCACAGGCACCCATGAACCACCACTCTCCATCAGCCCACGCTTCGACCCAAGCATGATTGTCGTCTGTATGGGCCCATCTAGGGGTATAGACTTGACGGGCAGGGATACCTACAGCCCTGAGGGCTGATACGGTAAATGTAGATTCCTCGCCACAACGGCCATATGCAGCACTGATGGTAGCAAGCGGAGAAGTAGTACGAGCATCTGACGGCTTGTATGTTACTCGTTCATGACACCAATGGTTTATCTCCAATATTGCGTCTTTCATCGACATCCCATTTACCCTCTCTTTCAGTTCATCGTAATACACACTGCGGAAGGCATCTAGATTCTCGTTGTTAACACGAATAGGCAGCACAAAATGACGAAATAGCAGTTCGGGCACTTGTTTGCCCCATGGCATCTCCTGCTGAGCCTTGAACGACATACGCACATTATCCAGATAATAGTCGGTACTATAATCTGTCATATCGGCAACAGGCATATAGGCATAGAGAAACTGCAACGCCTCTCGTTCTTTCACTGATATGTCAGAAGAAGGCGAATAAAAATGTGCCCCCACCAAACTGACCTTTGCTTCAAAGTCTTTTGCCACCTGACTTCTATATGCATTATCCGTAATAAAGTGATTACTTGTAAATGTGCAAGAAGTCAAAAGTAATAAACATAACGATATCAACTCAAAAAGTCTTTTTTTCATATTGTTAGTACATCCAATTCTCCGCAAAAATAAGAAAAAAAGATAATATAACTCATATACTGGAGATTTATTACATAAAAGAAAGCTCCTCCTCTGAGAAGCTTTCTTTACACTCATTCCACAGAATGAAAATAACATAGCCGTTTAAATTTGGAAGCCTCCGCCATCATCGCCGCCACCGCCATTTTCTCCGCTATTACCTCCAGAACTGGTGCCGGAATTTCCACTGCCACCTGACGAAGAGCCAGTGCTAGAGTTTGCCACTCCAATGTTTAGCAAGCAAGTACTGTCAGCACAATTCCCCGTTTCCGTATTTCTGAAACCCAGATAGACAGCAAGGTTGGCAGAACCCCATCCAGCAGGAAGGGCGAATACACACTGGCCATCGCCTCGGACACCCGCATTTGTGTCATAATCAGCCTCACCATCATCCTTGTTATATACAAGTACCATAGCAACATCAGATGATTGAGCGTCACCTTTCCCAGAGTTGTCTGTCCAAGTAAAGTTCACCTTGTCACCACTAATAGAAGCATTAGCAATCTTCACAGGTTTCAAAGAGCCTCTGCTCACCATCACTTTGTCAAAATCAAGTTCCCAGTCCGTTCCATTTCCAGTCATGGCATATCGCAACAAATAAGAGACCAGTCCGTTGTATGCCGTTCTGTTTCTCAACTCTGGAGCATAGCCCAGTCTGGCAAAGCCCAACACATCGTGCGCGAAAGCTTGTGCAACGGCAAACTTGGCTCGTTGAGCCTGCTGTTTTAGTGAATTTTTATCATTCACATGGTCAGTTAGGCCCCTCATGTAATAGACAGACTTCCATCGGGAACCTACAACAGCTCCCACCTTGCCTGAGAAACCTCCCAGGACACCTTGTTTAATTTTTCCCATAAATCAAATTATAAATAATAGTTAAAGTTTTCACAATAAAAAAAACACCGAAACATGATACTTTCACCAAATCTCAACATCCTCAAGTTGACCCATTACGTCTATCAACTTTTCACCATCAAGATCCATGTTTTCTATCAATTGATTCGCACTTGGATAAACCACATATTCCTTGCTAAAATGTTCATCGGAAATAACAGCTTTTTCGCCATTTCTCATCAAGTAGTACATCTTGCCTTTATATCTGAACGACAAGTCATAGTTTTGAACTGCAAATTCATAGAAGAAAGCCTCTTCGTTCCATGATTTATAGCCGCAATACTCTGACCCATATTTAGCCACATCAGGCTGATACTTAAAGTTCATAGGATACCCATTTAAATCCAAACATACATCTGTATTCTCCATAACACTTATTTTTTAAATTTTCTTACTTTTTCTAATAAATCCATCATTTCAGAGGTTAATTTATGAGCTTCCTTCTCTTGTCCATTATTTTTCCAATAGTGAAAATGAGGACTTAATCCATTATGCTCTTGCGTATGGATTTCAAACAGTTTTTTCCCGTCTGCACCATATTTGGCAATAGCCTTTACATCTTTTCCGTCCTTTCTGAAGGTTGCATAAATTGCATTTGGTGAATGACTCTCCTCTGGTAACTTCACTCCTTTCTTAGGGTTTTTAGGTTCTAAAACCTTAATGCTACCATCTATCGTAAAAACGGTTCTATACGACCTACCCTCTTCACTATGAGTAGTTCCTGCCGCAAAACTTCCATTACCTCCCATGTCTTAACCTCCTCCATTGATTGTTTTCAAAAAAAGTGCTAATCTCCTCTTTTTCATCAGGCATAACATCACCATATCTGACAATTGACTTAGGAGACAGCCTCTTTAGCATTTCGTTATAACCTTTTAGCCAAAGGTACTTTGAAGCATTACATCCGCGAATTCCCATACAGTTAACTGCAACAACAGAATTCTTAGGAACGCCAGAGAAGCTATAACCGTAGCTGTCAGGAACCGACCAAGTAACATTATAGATAATATTTACTCCATTATTCTGCCAATAAGCACCTAAAGCCCTGTTGCAATATGCATTATACCTACGTTGAGCTTCATTCATATTAACAAATTGAGAAAAATCAGGAGTAATTACTGATTTGAAGCGCTTAAGTATAGACAAATAACGCTTAGGCTGCCTCAACACTCTTACAAACAAAGCATCATTGATGTAAAAATGCACAGTACAGTCATAATCTCTTTTTGCTATCGCTTCATGAAAAGGAACAAGCCTCATAGGAAGTGCCCCCTCAAAAGGCCTGATAATGGGCATTTTATACTCATCATCAAGTTCAAGATCCTCGAAAATATCTAAATGATATAACTCATATTTAGAATATTTCTTTGTCTTTTTGTTCTTGCTTGGCGTATTATATTGCCCTGATATGCCTGTTAAATTTATAGGCAATTCACAAAGGGGAAATGTCCCCAATAATGACAAATTATTAATCATAAAAAAAATTAATTTTGTGCTTGCGTTTCAACAAAGTTTATTATCTTTGCAATTGCAAGCTGTTAAAGACTCTATTAATAATTTAGTTTGCACATTGGCATCCTTGATGCCTAACCATAGTTCCAGTCTCTGGTACAGGCTGGAACTTTTTTATGTGCCATAGTTAACCTATGTCCTACATATTTTCACCTCCTTTTTTGTTTTTAGGTTTCTCAGTCTTGTCCATCCTATAGACATTGCCTTTAAGATCAGCATCAAGACTCTGCAACCTAACAAGCCTGAATGAAACACTGTTATTCACATAATCAATCCCCAACGAATCAAACAACAATGCAAGCGGCACATAGAAATAGCTGCCCGACTTTCTAATCTTGAAGGCATCCTCATCATCATTCTTTGCAAGCACCATATACATTACGTCATCATCATCCATGCAGAATTTTATAGGGAGCTTGTCTTCAAGAAGCAAGGTCTTCCCCGTGTCTTCCGCAAAATTAAGCCTCCCATCGCTCTGAACTGAAGCCCTCAATCTTTCGCTATAGTCCCTAACACTTAAAACTCTCATTTTTCTCCAAATTTTATAAAACTTGCGCAAAGATAATACACGAATTAAGGTTTTCCAAATTTTTCTTGAACTTTTTTCTGATTTTCCTAAAAATATTATTATAATTCGCTTTTAAACGGAGAATCGGGTTTTATATATACCAGGATTATACTACCCACCCCCCCAAAAAACCTTTCCTATTATAAGAAAATATTCTTCATAAGGAAAACTATTCCTTTAAAATGAATTTCAGCAACTAAAGAATATATCAGAAAAATTTAAGAAAGATTTCAGAGAGCAATTAGCAGAAATAATTATTAAAATAATAATAAAATTTACACTAAAAGAGACAGAAAGCACATCTCATAGTCACATCTCATTCAAATCACCCTCGGAATTTTGCCGCCACCTCCACATTCCTTGTTCGTTTATATGGGAACGGAGAACGAACGGAGGATGAACGGAGGATGAACGGAGAACCACCGACTGTGATACGAACAATGTTAAGAGAAAAGCCGCAACTTCAAACATCAAAACATTTGCTAATACAAAGCAAAACACTTATATTTGTAGTGTAATTTGTAGAATCAATTAAACTTATAGCAATGGCATACCCAAGCAACATATTAGAAGAGGAACTCAAGAACAGGGTAAGGGAAGACTATTTCAGCAAATATGACGCAGCTCCCATCCTGGGTGACGTTGATTTTGCGGTAGCTATTCCAGCAACTGGGCCACAGTTGTTTGAGACGGAATACCTGCTTTGGGCAGAAGCCAAGAAAGGGACATCTCACAACATCTACCATTCAATAGTGCAGCTCATACTGACCATTGGCAAGGCAAGGACTTTCGACAAATTCATGCCACCTAAGTATCTCGGTGCATTTGATGCTGAAAAGATTGCTTTTATCCCTTACAACTCGGTAATAGACGTTTTTTCGCAAAACGACTTCAACTGGAACGTAAAGCCGTCGGATCACAGCTCAAAGGAGTTCCTGCAATTATCATCATTGGTAGAAGAAACAATTAACCGACAACTACTTCTATTCAAATATGATACTGATGACAAGGAGCTGAGGAAGTTCATAAAAAACTTCTTCAAGTACGACCCTTCAAGCACCAAGATACGCATCAGCAAAAGCAACTTCATACATATCTATCAGAAATGGCTGGCAGAGGTGAAACCTTCTATCAACATCAACTGGGATTTGGCAAGGAATAGCGGAATATATCCGGGCGATTTCTATTTAGCCGACATCTTGTCAAAAGATAATTCCACTTTGAGAGACAAATTAAATGTATTGTTGCGTACAGACCATTATGTGCTTGACAGAAAAATAAATGATTTAGGACTGACTAATCAGATGATTGCCCACTTCACCGACGATGGTAAAGCACATACGCTTTTTTGGAACAGATATAGCCGACCACCAAAACGCGAGTATTGGGACGAGATTATCAAACGTCAGGACTTATTAGTGCCCGATGACGTGAGGGAGCGCAAGGGGTCGTTCTTCACGCCCAAAAGATGGGTGGAGCTGTCGCAGCAATACTTGGCTGACGAATTGGGCGAAAACTGGCAGGAAGAATACATGGTTTGGGACTGCTGCGCTGGTACTGGCAACCTGCTGGCTGGTCTTAGCAACAAATTCAACATTTGGGCTTCTACCATCGACAAGCGTGATGTGGATGCCATGCACGACCGCATAAAGCGCATGAACGAGGAGTCGCCTAACGGCGATGGCAGTAACCTGCTTGACAGCCATGTATTCCAGTTCGATTTCCTGAACGACCCTTTCAGCAAACTGCCCAAGGGCCTGCAGAACGTTCTCAACGACCCCGAGCGCAGAAGAAAACTCGTGATATATATCAATCCGCCCTATGCGGAGGCAAGTAACGCAAGGACTTCTTCGGGAACTGGCGAGAACAGACCAGGTGTCTCGGATAGTGCTACCAGGGCTAAATACAAAAGCCAATTAGGCAAAGCCGCCAATGAGCTTTTTGCTCAGTTTTATGCTAGGATTGTAAGCGAAATTCCTACATGCGAGCTTGCAGTGTTTTCAACTTTGAAAACACTGCAAGCTCCCAACTTCACGGAATTCAGGCAGAAATTCCCAGCGAAGCTGGGACGAATTTTTTTGGTTCCTGCCAACACCTTTGATAACGTAAAAGGCGACTTCCCCATAGGCTTCCAGATATGGCACACTGCTATAAAAGAAGAATTTAGAAAAATAGAAGCTGATATTTTTGATGCTAAAGGGGGATTCTTTGGGCACAAATCATTAATACCATACTCAACAGACATAGTTATAAATAGGTGGCTAAATAAAAACTATGACAAAGAAGGGAAACAAATTGGAT
This sequence comes from uncultured Bacteroidales bacterium, assembly GCA_902775375.1. Lineage (GTDB taxonomy): Bacteria > Bacteroidota > Bacteroidia > Bacteroidales > Bacteroidaceae > Bacteroides. The sequence continues at coordinate 50,002 of CACYLU010000009.1, forward strand.
GGTTACGTTTTGTCCCTAATGATTTTCAAAACAACAGAGGTGTTTATATTTCCTCAGAAGCTAAAGATAGTGATATAAGAGAGTCACGTGTTACAGAAATCTCTATTAATAACTTCAATATTATTTCCATATATTTAGCTGTTCGCCTCTGCATCGAAGCCACATGGCTAAATGACCGTGACCAATTCTTGTATCCCAATGATGGCTGGAAGGATGATGATTTGTTCAAGAATGATTGCCTGGTTTTCACCCTGTTTCATGGGCAAAACCGCATAAGCAATCAGCATGGCACCAACCACTGGATTCCCTTTACAGAAAGCGAGGTGAATGCCAGGGATAATTTTGCCAGCCACTTCATGACAGACTATATCAGCGGCAGGAACCGCCCTAAGAAAGAAAAACAACAAGGGGAATTGTTTGAAACGTCAGCATCAAACGAGAAAGGCAATAAGCCATTGGAATTTTCTCCAGAGGCAACCGCTGTAATGGATGCCGGCAGAGAACTGTGGCGATACTATCACAGCCAGCCAAATGCCAATCCCAACGCCTCGTTCTATGACATACGCCTGCACTTCCAAGGCACGAAAGCCACAACTAAAGGAAAAGTTCAAATGAACTCAGACAGTAATGATGTAACATATACAGCTCTTATCAAGACACTGCGTGAACGCATGGCTGCATTAGCGAAAAGAATAGAGCCAAAAGTCTATGAATATGGCTTCTTGAAAGGAACTATCAATGACTATAATCTAAAAAAAACAAATAGCTATGAAGAATTGGAGAATTAGCTTGGGCGTTTGTGCCTGCCTGCTCTTCGCAATGGGCAGTTGTGGCATACCAGCGGCAGACGAGAATCTGTATGCTGAGTTTCAGAACCCACCAGCTGAGGCAAGACCTCGTGTATGGTGGCACTGGATGGATGGTAACATCACCAAAGATGGCATCTACAAAGACTTGACTTGGATGAAGCGGTCGGGCATTGCCGGCTTCATGAATTTCGACGCCGGCTTCAGAACACCGTTGCTCATCGATAAGAAAGTGGCATACATGACAGACGAGTGGAAGGATGCTTTTGCTTACACTGTTCATCTTGCCGACTCACTAGGTTTGGAGATGTCTGTTGCGGCATCGCCAGGTTGGAGTTTCACGGGTGGTCCGTGGGTAGAGCCTAAGGATGGCATGAAGAAACTGGTGTGGCGAGAAATGCGCTTAGAGGGTGGAACCACTTACGATGGTTTGCTACCCGCTCCTTATAAAACCATTGGAGCTTTCCAAAACGTACCTCGTGCCACCGGCAACAATATCAATGGTGGTGGTGAGAACCCAGGCGAAGGCTATTATGCCGACATCGCTGTCTTGGCATTCAAATTACCTGAAGCTGATATTAACTTAGCAGCTTTGAGCCCAAAGATCACATCCAGTGGGGGCACATTCTCTTTGCAAAAGCTCACCGACGGCGACCTTACCAATGCTGACTTATTAGCGCCTGGACCAGGTGGAGCTAATGGCAAGGCTTGGATACAATATGAGTTCAGCGAACCACAAACCGTGAAGGCACTCACCATCATGGATGGAAGGATTCGTGGCCAATGGGGTGCCCCCAAGCAAGAAATCAACAAGGTATTGCAGGTTAGCGACGATGGCAAAACCTTCCGCGAGATATGCAAAATACCTAACAGCTCTGCTCCACAAGGCACGGTAGATATCCCCGCCACTACAGCCAAGTATTTCCGCTTAGTAGTTGACAATATCGTAACCGTCAGTCCTTATGCTGCGTTGATGGGTGTAAGCATTGAGCCTCAAGCTGAACCTACCCCCATCGCTGAGTTTGTGTTGCATAGTGTGAGTCGTATCAACCACGCTGAAGAGAAAGCTGGCTATGCTTCTCCAGCCGACCTGGCACTCTACGACACACCCGATGAAGCAGCAGTGGTGAATTTGGAGGATGTGATTGACATTACCGACAAGGTACAGGATGGACGCTTGACATGGGATGTGCCTGAAGGTACTTGGAAAATTGCTCGCTATGGCTATTCACAGACTGGACATCAGAACAACCCTGCCCCACCCGAGGCTACAGGCTTTGAAGTTGACAAGATGGATCCTATAGCTTTCAGAGCTTACATGGACCACTATCTCGGCATGTACACTGATGCTTCCAAAGACCAGTTGGGCAAGGTGGTGAAATATATCATGACCGACAGCTACGAGTCAGAGCAAGAGAATTGGACCCCAGCCATGGAGGAGGAGTTCGAAGCTCGCAATGGCTATAGTTTACGTCCCTGGATGCCTGTACTGATGGGTCAGATTGTAAACAGTTCAGAGGAGAGCGAACGCTTCTTGCGCGATTGGCGCAGAACCTTGGGCAGTTTGGTAACAGACTATTGCTACAACCTGCTGACCGACATTTTGAAAGAGCGTGGCATGGGTCGCTATACCGAGTCACACGAAAATGGACGCGTATATCTGGTGGATGGCATGGAAGTGAAAGCAAAAGCCAACGTGCCAATGTCAGCCGCATGGATGCCCAACAACACGGGAGCCTCTACCCCACCCATGAGCCGTGCCGACATTCGTGAATCGGCTTCGGTGGCACATATCTACGGACAGAACTTGGTGGCTGGTGAATCACTCACAGCCCCTGGTGGCGAGGGAGCTTCATATGCATATCATCCTGCCAACCTGAAGGCTATTGCCGATATGGAGATGGCAAGTGGTTTGAACCGTTTCGTCATTCATACCTCAGTTCACCAACCTCTTGACGAGTTGAAGCCTGGCTTAGGCTTAGGTCCTATCGGACAGTGGTTCAACCGCCTCGACAACTGGTCTGAATCTGCTTGGGCTTGGATGGACTATATGGCTCGCAGCTGCTACCTGTTGCAGCAAGGCAAGTTTGTGGCTGACATCGTATATTACTATGGCGAGGATAACAACATCACAGGTATGTTTGGTGCTGAGCAACCTCCATTCCCAACTGGATATAACTACGACTACATCAACAGCGATGCCTTGCTGAACCTGCTGACCTTCAAGGGAGGCAACCTGGTTACACCCAGTGGCATGAGTTATCGCATGCTGGTACTCGACCCGAATGTGAAGCGCATCCCATTGGATGTACTGAAGAAGATTGCCGAGCTGGCTAAGGCTGGTGCCGTGATTTGTGGTGCAAAGCCTGAGTTGCCTGGTCGCCTGACTGATGATGTAGATGAATTCAACAAGCTGGTCAGTGAGATTTGGGATGGCAACTTGAAGAATGTATATCATACCAGCGACATGAAGAATGTATTAGACCAACTGGGTGTGAAGCCCGACGTTACCATCGGTGATGACCTGCGATTCGTGCATCGCCATACTTCTCGGGCCGATATCTATTGGATTAACAACCCCGAAGGACCAGACAAGACCGTAGAGCTGTCGTTCCGTGTCAAGGGCAAGAAGCCAGAGATTTGGCATCCTGAGACAGGCAAGCGTGAGGATGTGACCTATCGCACCGAGGGTGACCGTACCGTGGTAAAAGTGAATTTGGTAGAGAACGATGCCTTGTTCGTGGTGTTCAACGGTCCTGCTGAGCAAGAGGCTGTTACCTTGCCAGAATTGAAAGAGGTGCATGTAAATACCGTCAACATACCTTGGGATGTAACATTCCAAGAAAAACGCGGAGCGCCAGCCACAGCCCACTTCGACCAGCTTATCAACTTGGCCGACAGCGATGTGGATGGCATCAAGTATTTCAGTGGTGTGGCTACCTACACTAGCAGCTTCGAGGTAAAGGACGACGAGCTTGACGCTCGCCAGATATTGCTCGACTTAGGCAAAGTAGGTGTGATGGCCGAGGTTACCATCAATGGCAATAACTTAGGCGTATATTGGAAGACACCTTATCGCTTAGACATCACGGAAGCCCTGCATGCCGGCAAGAACGATATTGAGGTGAAGGTGACCAACTTGTGGATCAACCGATTGATAGGCGACTCTCGTCCTGAGGTGACTGAAAAGGTTACTTGGTCGCAATATCCGTTCTATAATCCTAATTCCCAGATGTCTCCATCTGGTCTGATGGGACCTGTTAGTTTGATTATCTGTAAATAATTTATTGAAATTGCGATATGAGAAAAGCATTGTTCCTATTGGCTGTGACATTGCCTTTGCTGGTCAATGCCCAACGCCAGGAAACCCTGTTGGAGAAAGGTTGGAAGTTCGTCAACCATGAAGTGGCTGATGCGTGGCAAACCGACTATAACGACAGCAATTGGCAGACGGTGACCGTTCCCCACGACTGGGCCATCTATGGTCCGTTCGATGGCAACAACGATCGTCAGATGGTGGCTGTTGAGCAGGATGGTGAGAAAGAAGCCTCACGGAAGTCTGGTCGCACAGGTGGTTTGCCTTTCGTGGGCATAGGGTGGTATCGCCACACCTTCGATGTACCGGCAGGCAAGCAGACATCACTGGTGTTCGACGGTGCCATGAGCGAGGCTCGCGTCTATGTCAACGGACAGGAAGCCATCTTCTGGCCCTACGGCTACAACTCGTTCTATTGCGACGTGACACCTTACATCCATGCCGATGGAAAGAACAATGTAGTGGCGGTCAGGTTAGAAAACCGTCCATCGTCCTCACGCTGGTACCCTGGTGCTGGCCTCTATCGCAATGTGCATGTGGTGACCACCGACAAGATTCATGTTCCAGTGTGGGGTACGCACATCACTACCCCCTATGTAGGGCATGACTACGCCTCCGTGAGTTTGCGCATCTCGCTGAGCAACACCGAGCATCAGCAGATGGTTCGTTTCGTTACCGACATCATTTCTCCCGATGGCAAGACGGTAGCCACCAAAGACGATACCAAGATGGCACTCCACGACATCGCCTTCGGACAAAACTTCATTGTTGATCATCCACAACTATGGTCGCCCGAGACTCCTTATTTATATAAGGCACTCACCAAAATATTTGTCGATGGCAAGCAGGTAGATGAATACACCACCCGTTTCGGCATCCGCAACATCGAGTATGTGCCCGAGAAAGGTTTCTTCCTCAACGGCCAGCTGCGTAAGTTCCAGGGCGTGTGCAACCACCACGACCTCGGACCTTTAGGTTCGGCCATCAACAAAGCGGCCCTTCGCCGTCAGCTTACTCTGCTGAAAGACATGGGCTGCGATGCCATCCGTACTTCGCACAACATGCCTGCCCCCGAATTGGTGGAGCTGTGCGACGAGATGGGTTTCATGATGATGGTAGAGCCTTTCGACGAATGGGACATGGCGAAGTGCGAGAACGGCTATCACCGTTTCTTCAATGAATGGGCTGAACGCGACATGGTGAACATGGTGCAGCACTATCGCAACAACCCCAGTGTGGTGATGTGGAGCATCGGCAACGAAGTGCCCAACCAGCGTGACCCCGAGAGCTACAAGACATTGGCTTTCTTGCAGGACATCTGCCATCGCCTCGACCCCACTCGCCCAGTAACGGTGGGCATCGACCAGGCCGACAACTCCCTGCACAACGGCTTTGCCGCCACCATCGACATCCCTGGTTTCAACTATCGTCTGCCCTTCTACCAAGAGGCCTACGACATTCTGCCACAAGGCTTGGTATTGGGTTCAGAGACAGCATCTACCGTCAGCTCTCGAGGGGTGTATAAGTTCCCAGTCGAACTGAAGAAAGGGGCTGTCTATCCCGATATGCAGTCTTCAGGCTATGACACCGAAGCATGCCCGTGGTCCAATATCCCCGATCTGGATTTCGCTATGGCTGATGACAACGTGTGGGAAATCGGACAATTCGTGTGGACAGGCTTCGACTACTTGGGTGAGCCTACGCCCTACTACGACAACTGGCCCTCACACAGCTCATACTTCGGTATCATCGACTTGGCATCCCTCCCCAAAGACCGCTACTACTTGTATCGCAGCATTTGGAACAAGCGTGAGAGCACTTTGCACATCCTGCCCCACTGGACATGGAAAGACCGCAAGGAGCAAGTCACTCCTGTATATGTATATACCAGCTATCCCGAGGCAGAGCTATTTATCAACGGCAAGAGCCAGGGCCGCCAGCACAAATGGTCGGCAGCAGAGGCCAAAGCCCAGGCAGCAGCTTTGGGCGAGAAAGCCGTGATGCACCGCTATCGTCTGATGTGGGAAGATGTGAAATACGAACCTGGTGAGGTGAAAGTAGTGGCGTATGACGCCAACGGCAACAAAGCCGAGGAGAAAGTGATTCGCACGGCTGGCAAGCCCCATCACTTGCAACTACAGGTGGATAGGAAGCAGCTTACAGCCGATGGCAAAGATCTAGCATATATTACCGTGAGCGTGGTAGATAAAGACGGCAACCTCTGTCCTGACGATGGCAGAGAGGTGACCTTCAAGGTAAGTGGTGCCGGCACCTTCCGTGCTGCAGCCAATGGCGACGGTTCATGCCTTGATCTCTTCCACCTGCCTCATATGCATGCTTTTGCCGGACAACTCACGGCCATCGTACAGAGCAGCGAGCAGGCTGGCAGCATCACGCTGCAAGCCACAGCCAAAGGCTTGAAGCCCGGAAGTATTACTTTGCAAACAAAGTAATACCTTCGATTTTAGAAATTACATAGTTCAAGAGCATAGCTCAGTTCTTGCACTATACTAATACTTGAGACAGGTAGTTTTGTAAGACCTTCGATATTCGAAACATTGCATAGTTCAAGAGTATCGTTCAGCTCTTGAACTATGCCAATAGTTGAGACAAGTAGTTTTGTAAAACTTCCGTTATTCGAGACATTGCATAGTTCAAAAGCATAATCGGAGAGGCGTTAAGATTTTATGAAGATTTTGCGTGAAAGGGAAAATCAAATAAGAGTCGCGAAGCGCTCGTCTATTTTCCCTTAGCAAAAGCAAAATAAAATTAGCCTCGGAGGTTCAGCTCTTGAACTATGCCAATAGTTGAGACAAATCGTTTTACAAAACTACACTTCAATCATCAGCTCCACTGGACAATGGTCAGAGCCAAAGATGTCGCTATGGATGCGAGCCCCCACCAACTTCTCATCCAGCCGCTTCGAAGTCAGGAAGTAATCAATACGCCACCCAGCATTCTTCTCACGCGCATGGAAACGATAGCTCCACCACGAATACTGGTTCGCCATGTCAGGATAGAAATAGCGGAAGGTGTCCGTAAAGCCACTCCCTAACAGCACCGTCATCTTCTGTCGCTCCTCATCCGTAAACCCCGCATTGCGACGGTTCGTCTTAGGATTGCGCAAGTCAATCTCCTCATGCGCCACATTCATGTCGCCACACACAATCACCGGCTTCTTCGCATCCAGTGCCAAGAGATAGTTGCGGAAATCATCCTCCCACCTCATGCGGTAATCCAGTCGACGCAGTTCATCCTGCGAGTTAGGCGTATAAACCGTCACCAAGAAGAAGTCAGGCATCTCCAGTGTTATCACACGCCCCTCATGGTCATGCTCTTCAATGCCCAATCCGTAGGTCACCGCCACCGGTTCATGCCTTGAATAGATGGCAGTACCCGAATACCCCTTCTTCTCGGCATAGTTCCAATAAGAGCGATAGCCCTCGAACTCCAGATCCAGTTGCCCCTCCTGCATCTTCGTCTCCTGCAGGCAGAAAAAGTCAGCGTCCAATGCCTTGAAAGCATCGGCAAACCCTTTGTCGGCACAGGCCCTCAGCCCGTTCACGTTCCAAGAAATCAGTTTCATCATATTATCAATTATCAATTATCAATTCAAAAATTCAACCCATAGTTGTGTTTCACCTCACTCATCACAAACATGCTCTCCACCGAGCCCAGGCTCTCTATCGCCCCCAGCTTGTTGATGAGGAACTCATTATAAGCCTTCATGTCCGTGGCATGAATCTTCAGCAAGTAGTCAGTGGTGCCCGACACATTGTAGCACTCCGTCACCTCGGGCAACTCCTGCACCATCTGCATGAAGTCCTTGGCAATATCACGGTTCATGCGCTTCAGCTTCACGTTGCAGAACACGATGAAGCCCTGGTTCAGCTTCTCCGCATCCAGCACGGCAATATATTTCTTGATATAGCCATTGCCCTCCAAGCGTTTCAGACGCTCATACACAGGCGTTGACGACAGGCTCACCTTGCTGGCCAGCTCCTTGATGGTCAGTCGTCCGTTCTCCTGTAATACCCGCAAAATCTGCAGGTCTGTCCTATCTAAAGTATCCATAAAGAAGATTTTTCTGCCAGTGCGCCCATTATCGAGCCACTTGTAGCACATTATTCTATTTCAATTCGCAAATATAGAAACATTTTCTGACTTTTCAAAAATATTTGTTCGATATATCCAAACTGCATTAACTTTGCAGCAGAAAAATTAATAAAAACTAAAAACAATACGATTATGGCAACAACAAAAAATTACCGTTTTGAGACCCTCCAGCTGCATGTAGGCCAGGAGCAGGCCGACCCCACTACCGATTCACGCGCGGTACCTATTTACCAGACCACCTCTTACGTATTCCGCAACTCCCAGCATGCAGCCGACCGCTTCGGTCTGCGCGATGCCGGCAATATCTACGGTCGCCTCACCAACACCACCCAGGGTGTTTTTGAAGAGCGCATAGCCGCATTGGAAGGAGGCGTGGCAGCATTGGCCGTGGCCAGTGGAGCTGCCGCCATCACCTATTCCCTGCAGAATGTGGCCCATGCAGGCGACCACATCATTGCCGCCGACAACCTCTATGGCGGCACGTTCAACCTCATTGAGCACACCCTCACCACCCAGGGCATCAGCTCCACCATTGTCAACCCCAGCGATTTCGCTGCCGTCGATGCCGCCTTCCGTCCCAACACCAAGGCCATCATCGTCGAGACCTTCGGCAACCCCAATGCCAGTGTCACCAATATCGACCGCATTGCCGAGATTGCCCATCAGCACAACACCATCTTAATTGTTGACAATACATTCGCAACACCCTATATCTTCCGTCCGTTAGAACATGGAGCCGACGTCGTTGTAGAGTCCGCCACCAAGTTCATTGGCGGTCATGGTAGCACCCTGGGCGGTGTCATCATCGACGGCGGCAAGTTCGACTGGCTGGCCCATGCCGACAAGTACCCCACCTTAGGTCAGCCCGACCCCAGCTATCATGGTGCCATCTTTGCCCAGGTGGCAGGCCCTGCCGCCTTTGTCACCCGCATCCGTGCCGTCATCCTGCGCGACACCGGTGCCTGCATCGCCCCCCTCAGTGCATGGATTCTGCTGCAGAGTTTAGAGACCCTGTCCTTGCGTGTAGAGCGTCATGTATCCAATGCCCTGAAGGTAGTAGAGTTCCTGAGCCGTCACCCCAAGGTAGCCAAGGTGAACCACCCCTCGCTGCCCGACCATCCAGACCACAATCTATATACCCAGTTGTTCCCCCACGGCGCAGGCTCCATCTTTACCTTCGAGATCAAGGGCGGTCAGGAGGCAGCTTGGAAGTTCATCGACAAACTGCAGATCTTCTCTTTGCTGGCCAATGTGGCAGATGTGAAGAGTCTGGTCATCCATCCAGCCACCACCACCCATTCTCAGCTGAGTGCCGAGGAGTTGGAGGCGCAGCACATCTACCCCTCCACCATCCGATTAAGTATTGGCACAGAACATATTGACGATATTATAGAAGACTTGAGCCAAGCATTGGAAGATTGACGAAGAGTAACATAATGACACACGACAAAACTGTTATTCAATTTTCTTTCGTAGTATTAGTTAATAAGGTAAAAAGATTTTCAATGTCAATCATTCATGAGAAAACCCCTACCGTGATGGCAGGGGTTTTTCTATTTTCATATATAGATAGGACCGTGTCCCATACTTCTCGAAATATTTTTCTATAAAAATATTCCCTTTTTTAGAAATATACTGGACCGTGTCCCATGCAGCTCGTAGTGCTGATAGCTGTCAGTGCAGCCGTTAATACCGATATTGCTAATTGAATAACGGATTTCCAAAAATCTTTGTTTTTCATTGTTTTCTTAGTTTAGGTTGATATTAATGTTCTTTTTCTTTGTCTTAACACAAAGAAAAGAACCAAAAAGAAAAGTCAAGGGCTGATGCTTCGAGGCTAATTTTCTTTTGATTTTGCTAAGGGAAAATAGACGAGCGCTTCGCGACTCTTATTGGATTTTATCTTTAACGCCAAAACTTGAAATTTCTTAACGCCTCTCCGTATATGCCTCCTATTCTTTATTATAGTTCGTTGTTAATAGCTGCACAATTCATGCAGCGAATAGCAATCCAAATTCTTGAGATAGGCCGCAGAAACCGCAGCCTTATTCTCAATTGGCAATTAGCTTCACCCAATCTCTTGATACAAGAATCATTCTGCCCACGCTGCTCAAAGAAGTCCCAATTTTTCATTTAAATCAACATAAACATGTGCAGTTCTCCCAAGCACTAATACCCACCAGGAATCCCCCAGAATGTTTAGCGGAAGCAAAAGGCGGGTTTAGCGGAAGTAAACCGCCAGTTTACTACTAGTAAGCGATAGGGCTGCTGGCGGCAGCATTTTGTAGCATATTTGTCAGAATGAGTATATGCGAGATATATAAGACAAATGTAATGTCGGTATGTTTGACTTATCCGATTGAGAATGGTCGTGTGTCATTTGTCAAGAGTGTCATTAAGATTTTCGGGATGAAAACTCTTCACTATAAATAAAAATATTTATAGTGGATCTAAAACATTCATTTTTTCAAAATCCTTAATGACACAAATGACATATGACATTAATGACACAACCTTTTTTATTCATAAGTTCAAAACTGGATTATACCTGCTGCCTTTTAGTATAGAGTTTGAATTGTCATCAAATGTTAAATCTTCACCTTTGCAGAAAAATAAATCGACTTTCATAGTAGCGATGCAAATTATTGTCGTACCTTTGGGCCAATCTTTCAAAGAGAACGGCTGCGCGGCCTCCATAACTCTTTTCCAAGCCACCTTGGCATCGCGTTTCGAATTCGCACAATCATTTTTGGGGAAAAGAGAATTATTTACGCTAATCATTTTATTTAAATGAAAGTTAAGTCAAGGAAGCAGCCTGTGGTACCTAAAATAGGTGTATGGTATCACCGCAAAGAAAAGTCGCTGTATGGAGGAGATCATCGCGTTTTCTACCTTTGCACACAAATAAATGAACAAAATCCTAACAAAGTGATGCTCTACTACTGCAAAAAGGGGATAATAAAAACCGTTTGGGCAGAAAGGGATGAACTAAGAGAGGCTTTCTGGCTGGTGACCAACAGGTTTCATCAGTTTTGCCTTTTGAAACTTAGGGAAATACTGAATGGTAAACCAACTCAAGATGAACTGGTGGATGACCATTCTTTTCAACTTTATTTTGGCTTCAGCACACAATTCAGAGTTTATAGAGCTGGGAACGATCAGCGTGCCATAGACCAGTCTTATGATATCATCAACAAAAAAATAAAAGATGATAAAATGTCTCATGAAGAGAGGAAAAGTCTTATAATGAACCACAAGAAACTGATTGACGAGTTCAACAAATCTCTCGAACATCACTTCATCGCATCATAGATGGCCTGCTGGATGCGCGGACGGATATTCAAGCTGCCCAGCTGGGGGTTCCATGAGTCGGGATGCACCCTATTGCTCAAGAAGATATAGACTATCTGGTTGGTGGGATCGACCCAGACACAGGTGCCGGTGAAGCCGGTATGACCATAGACGGTGGCGGGGGCATCGTCGGCACAGGGGCTCTTGCTCTTATTGGTGACATCGGGCTTGTCGAAACCTAAACCGCGACGGCTGATGCGGGACTTACTGGTGGTGAACAGCTTGCAGGTGCTCTCACTCAAATAGCGCTTGCCATGCAGCTCACCGCCATTGAGCAGCATCTGATAAATCTGGGCTACCTCGGTGGCATTGGAGAACAAGCCGGCATTGCCGGAGACACCGCCCTGGAAGGCGGCAGCCTCATCGTGGACATGGCCTTGCAACAGCTGCTTGCGCAGGAACTTGTCGTGTGAGGTGGGGACAATGGACTCTTTGGCAAGGTGCTGCAAAGGATGGAAAACGGTGTGCTTCAGACCCATGGGCTGGTAGAACTCACGACTGACATAGTCGTCTAACGTGGTGCCGGTGAGCTGCTCGACAATCTGCTGCAGGAGGATGAAATTGACATCGCTGTAGCGATAGGTACGGGAGCGAAGGGTGGCTTCGACAATCTTGGTGCGATAGACGTCCTTGAACTTGGGGGAGAGCCACAAACCTTCAGCGATTTGAAGGGGATAATCGGGAGAGGACTTCCTGGACACGAGGGTGTCGATATACTGGTAGTCGGGGTTGACCCAGTCGCGAGCGGCTATCTGAACGGTATGGAGGGCGTCGCGCTTGTTGCTGAGGAGCTTGCCTTCGTAGCTGTCTGGGTCGATGGCCTCTCGATAGAAGGAGATGGAGGCTGGCAGGCCTGACTCGTGGTAGAGGAGGCTGCGCACGGTGATGGTCTGCTTGTCGGTGCCTTTGAGATAGGGCAGATAGGTGGCCACGCGCTCGGAGAGGCTGATCTTGCCTTGGTCGTAGAGCTTCATGATGGCCAACAGGGTGGCGGTGGTCTTGGTCATGGAGGCAAGGTCGTAGACATCGCCTGGACGCACGCGCTGCACAGGCTGACCGGGGATACCGGTATCTTGATAGGTGTGGGTGCCAAACACTTTGTTGTAGATGGTGTGGCCTTGCTTCATGACGACTATCTGACAGCCTGGGAAGGCGTGCTCACGGATGCCTAACTGTGCCAGGGTGTCGATGGCATTGAGCTTGCTGGAGCTGACGCCAAAGTCTTCAGGGGCATAGATGGGCTCGGCTTGCACAAGGAGCTCGGTGCCCTGCCCTGCCCTCATGAGTCGGCCTACCGAGGTGGAGAGTCTGCCTGTGATGGAGGCTTGGCCTACAATGGCCATGGCTACATGGCGCTGCACTGCCTCTGAATGGTCATGGGCAATGATAACGGCATCAGACAGCTGCACGGCCTGTGGCAGTTTGGCGACTTCTTTCTGGGCGATGAAGAACACGGATACCACGGCATTGTCTGTCTTAAACTCATTGAAGAAGGGCTGGTAGGGATTGGTGTTCTTGTCGGTAATGGCCACCACCACTCGCTTATGGTTAGCCAGCTGACGGATGATCTGCTGACGGGTGGCTGCGGTATTCTCAGCTGGCAGGCCGATGGTCTTGACCCTGACATGCTTGGTGAGTTCATCAACAAAGGGCTTGAGGGCTGCCGTGCGGTTGCCTACATTGAGCACTGCCACCTCGCCTTCACTGGAGTCGATGGGCAATGACGGACGGTTGTTGCCCACCAAGACGACTGCTGCCTGTGCCAACTGGTTGGCAAGGTCGGTGGCATGGCGTGTGTTGATGCGCTGCTCCAATCCGGAAATCTGAATGTTGGTCTTTTGGGTGATTCCGAGCACATATTTGTACATCAGCACTTTCTTGCAATGGAGGTTGATGTCGCCTTCCTTGAGCTGTCCCTTCGCCACAGCATTGAGAATGGCATCCATCTCTGACCCGATGTAGGAGGGCACCAGCAGCATATCGCAGCCTGCCAGCAGGGCCTGCAAGGAGGCAGAACCTCCATTGACGGCTCCTTTCATCTCGAGGGCATCGGTGAATATTAAACCTCTAAAGCCCAGTTCTTTGGTAAGCAGGTCGGTCACCACATTGTGCGACAACGACGAGGCAAGTCCTTTGCGCTCGGTGAGCGAAGGGATGTCCAAATGGCCCACCATCACACCATCAATGCCTGCTGAGATGGCTTCCTTGAACGGCACGAGTTCGACACTGTCAAGGCGATCGCGGGTGAAGTTGAGCACAGGCAAGGCCTGGTGGGAATCGACATCGGTATCGCCATGACCTGGGAAGTGCTTGGCCACTGCCACCACTCCTCCGTCTTGCAAGCCTTTGCTATAGGCTATGACTTGCTTCGCCACACGGTGTGGGTCTTCACCAAAGGATCGGACATTGATGACGGGGTTATTGGGGTTGATATCTACATCGGCAACGGGGGCAAAATTGACGGTGATGCCCATGAGGCGACTTTCGCGAGCCACCTCCTTGCCATATTCGTAGAGCAGACTGTCGTTCGTGATATTGCCCAATATGCGGTTCTTAGGGAATGTGGGTGACGGCTTGAGCCGCATGGCCAAGCCCCACTCGCCATCGAGGGTAATCATGAGGGGCACTTGGGCCAGTTGTTGTGCTTCATTGGTAAGGAAGGCCTGATTTTGCAGTTCTCCACCAGAGAAAAGCAATCCGCCAATCTTATATTCCTGCACTACCTTCTTGATGAGTTGTGAATTGGCTGCTGTTCTCACTGGTGCCACCTTGTAAACGAACAATTGTCCGATGCGTCCGCGAAGGTCGAGTGTCTGCATCACAGAATCTGCCCAGGCAGCAGCTTTCCCGTTGATATTCATGACCCTGCCAAACTGGCTTACCTTGGGGTCATAAGGGGCAGGAGAAGGCCGGGTCAGTCCGTCAGTCTCAATCTTTGCGCTACAAAGCAGCACGGCCAGCAAAAGGAACAGTAGTCTTTTCATATCTATTGCATCTTACCTCGGCAAATGCCCAGGAATATAGGTAGTTATTTCTTTCTAAGGTTAATGACTGTCTGGCTCATATACACGCCATTGTTGCCTATGTGCATGATGGGCACCTCCTTGCCATCGGCATCTTTCACACGCTCTGGCTTCTCAAGGAAGGTATGGGTATGTCCACCCAGCACGAGGTCGATGCCATGTGTCTGGGGCACGGTAGCATTGTCATACACATCATCCACACCGGGATTGGGCACGATGCCCAGGTGCGACAGGCAAATCACCACGTCACATTTTTCTTGCTCTCGGAGAATCATCACCATGCGATTGGCCACTGCAGCTGGTTTATGATAGACGATGCCTTCGCATTTGCTCTGTTGCACCAAGCCCTCGAGTTGGGGACAAAGGGCAAAGACGCCTATCTTCACACCATTGCGCTTGAGGACAATATAGGGTTTTACCAGTCCTTCGAGGACAGTGCCTTCGAAATCATAGTTGGAACAAACGATGGGGAAGTTGGCCATCTTGAAAAGGCGTGCCATATTATCGAGTCCGAAATCGAACTCATGGTTACCAATGGTCATGGCATCATACTTCATCAGGTTCATTGACTTAATCTCCACCTCACCTTGATAGAGATTGTAATACGGTGTGCCTTGAGAGATGTCGCCACAATCGAACAACAGCATATCGGGGTGCTGCTGACGGAACTGATTGACAAACCCTGCCCTACGGGCGACACCACCCATATTGGCATTCCTGGTGGACTGCTTGGCATCTATAGGGTCGATACGGCTGTGGGTATCGCTGCTATGCAATACGTACAACTGCTTCTGGGCAATGGATATTTGACAACTGACAACTAACAATGCAAATGCCAGAAAAATACTAAAATATCGAGTCTTCATCATTATCAATATTAATTATCAATTATCCATTAATTTCACTCTTCCATCTAATTGGGAAGTAATCTTCTTACCTTGCTTTGTCTGCTCCTGGACATATTCAATGAACAGGCTTCGGAGTGTAAGTACTTCAGGGCAGTCTTTCTTAATTGCCTTTGGCAGGGCATGCAGGCCATCGTTACCCTCGGAGAGGTAGTCGATGGTGCCTATGGTATAGGTGGTGTTGTCATCAATAGGCTGTCCTTGAACTGTGGCTTCTACCACCTCGTTCTTGCTATTGAACACCAGGGTAGCCCCACTAATACCTTCACCACCACGCACGGCAATATTCGCCATTAGTTCTTTCATGTCTGCACCTTTGAGGGTGAGCACACAGAGGGAATTTTCGAAAGGCAAGACCTCGAAGGCATTGCTGACGGTAAAATTACCCTGCCCTACATCGGCACGCAAACCGCCTATATTGATCAGTCCCATATCAGCAGGCTTTCCCAGTACACGCGATGCACTCTGCCGCAACACCTCAGCCACCAAGTTGCCCAACAGGCACTCAGGACGACGACGGTTCATGGCTATCTCGCTCTGTCCCAAGACAGTGTTCATCATACTGTCTATACTAGCACGATAGGGAGCTATCAATCGCACTGCATCTTGACTCACCAAAGCATCGAGCGAAGCATCAATAGGCACTCGGCTACTTTGCACATCAACCACGGCATAGTGACTCTTGCATCCACATAAAAACAATGAGGCACAGAGCATAAGCCCCACAGCCCACTGCATCGTTTCTTTTCTCATAAACTAATAGTGTATTATTTCCACCAAAGATAGTGCAAGTAGAAGACAAAAGCAAGTAAGTCACTTATTAATTTTGCCGAGCCGAACCCTATTTCATTAAAAGATAAACAAAAAACCTGAAAAGACTTGGAAGTTTGCCATTTTTTTCGCAACTTTGCACCCGCTTTTGCGCAATCGCTGTCAGGATACATCCCACGATGAGGCCTGGTATGTTGCGTAGTTATAAACAATTTATACATAAATAAGATGGATTTACTTAAAATTGCAGAAGAAGCATTTGCTACTGGTAAGACCTATCCTGAGTTCAAGGCTGGTGATACTGTAACCGTAGCATATCGTATCGTGGAAGGTAACAAAGAGCGTATACAGCAGTATCGCGGTATTGTTATCAAGATTTGCGGTCATGGTGAGAAGAAACGTTTCACTGTTCGCAAGATGTCAGGCACCGTAGGTGTTGAGCGTATTTTCCCTATCGAGTCTCCGCACATCGATAGCATCGAAGTAAACAAGGTAGGTAAGGTGCGTCGCGCTAAGCTGTATTACCTGCGTGAACTCACTGGTAAGAAAGCCCGCATCAAGGAGAAAAGAGTCATCACTAAGTCAGCTGCTGCTGAGGCTTAATTCTTGTATCCAAAAGAAAAGTACAAGAGGAGTGTTCCTAACGGACTCTCCTCTTTTTCTTATACATCCACCCCTCCTATCTCATATTTTGCCTCCATACCTTTCTCTGTTTCACTGCAGAAAAATGATTCATTAAATGATGGTCATATCAAGAAAAAGTTGTATCTTCGCAACATTAAATTAAAAGGAAATATATATGGAATTTAGTGGAAAAGTAATAGCGATTTTGCCAGCTCGCACAGGTGTGTCAAAATCAACAGGTAATGAATGGAAAGTACAGTCATACGTCGTTGAGAACCACGACCAATACCCTCGTCGCATGTGTTTTGAGGTGTTTGGTGGCGACAAGATTGACCAATTCAATATCCAAATGGGAGAAGAGCTGAACGTATCATTCGACATAGACGCTCGTCAGTGGAATGATAAATGGTTCAACACTATTCGTGCATGGAAGGTAGAAAGAGTACAGGAAGGTGCTGCCAACACTCAGCCTGCAGCTGAGCCTGTGCCTCCATTTGCTCCAGAACCTGCCCCATTCCCAGGTAGCGACAGCAACTCAACAGACGATCTGCCGTTCTAAATCATGCCCCTCTCTTAAAGGGGAGATATAAAGACAAACAGAACAGGGGAACAGCATTCAATAGAGTATTTCCCAATGGTTGTCTTTTTGCTGAAAGACGGCTGTACGAACGAAAGCAGACTTAGTGTTTTGTAAATCCATAAAGGCGGCATTGCTGGAAAGCGTGCCGCTTTGTTGTTGCGCCTCAATGACTTTTTGCAATAACTCACTGCTAAAACTAATGGCTAACTGGTTGTCGGAAACATAGGCAGAGAGTTCATGTCCATCAGCCATTGGATAAACGGCAATGTCCTCACCTTTGTAGCTAATTACTTTGCGTTCACTCGCAGGGTTCTGGAAATAACGGGTGAAATATTCCTGCAATAATGCAGCATCATCGGCTTCAGCACTGCAATACAGAATCTGACTAGTGGAGTTTTCGGGCTTGTGATAACTTAGGAGCACCCTGCTTAATTGCACACTGATTCCATGGGGCGATGACTCCAAAAACTCATCAACATACTCCTTCAAGCATTTCACTATGTCAGACATGGGCAAAGGAGCATCTGCCAATGAGCCATCGGTCACTTCTCCAACAAAAGAAACCACATCATCTGTCTCTACTACGGCAACGGCATCGGCTGGCACCAAAGAATAAAGGCTGGTGGTAAGAGGCTGTGAAATCTGGGAATGACGCAGATAAAGATATGCCACCACACCAGCTATCAACAATAGCAATGACATTGCAACGGCAATTCTATGAATCACGACAGATTTCATGTTTATTAGATAATTTTCACAAAAGTATTAAAATTATCTAACACAAGCAAGAAAAGTCTAAAAAAATTAAAATTCCAGTTCTAATCCGTCATATGCGAAATGAATATGAGGAGGGAAATGCGCCTCTGTAGCCGCATGAAGGCCTGCATGATGGCTCATATGAATAAAATAGGTTTCCTTGGCTCCTATCCGAAGAGAGTTTTCTATGGCTTGCTGGATACTCTGATGGGTAGGATGCTCGTAAACATGCAAAGCATTCATAATGAGTACATCCAGACCTTTTAGGGCATCGTAAGACTCTTGCGGCATGGTCTTCATATCGGTAACATACCCTAAGTTTCCAATGCGAAAACCCAGAATAGGCAAGTCACCATGCATCACCCTTATCGGCAAAACTTCCGTATTCTTTACCTTAAACGGCAAAAATGGCCGTACCTCATGAAGAGTGATGCCAGGCACTCCCGGATATTTCATTTGCGTGAAACAATACGGCAAGCGCATACGGAGATCTCGGGCGGTATAATCTTCAGTATAGACATTGACGTTACCAAACACATTGCTGGGGCGAAGGTCGTCCAACCCACCCACATGGTCAGAATGCTCGTGCGTTATCAGGATAGCATCGGGCACAACGAAAGGTCTCACCTGCATGTATTGCTGACGGAAATCAGGACCACAATCAATCAAGATTACAGCATCATCAGTATAGACCAACGATGAACTTCGCAGGCGTTTGTCACGAGGGTCATTTGACCTGCATACCTCGCAATCACACCCCAATGTGGGCACCCCCATAGATGTTCCTGAACCTAAAATCCTGACCCTCATAGTTTAATCTATAAAGTTCACCTCGGGGTGAATATCAATGCCAAACTGCTTAGAAACATCCTGACAAACCGCATCAGACAAAGCAGCGATATCAGCCCCAGTGGCACCACCCAAATTGACCAAGATTAAAGCCTGCTTGTCGTACACTGCAGCTTTACCTAATGACTTACCCTTCCATCCAGTTTGCTCTATCATCCAGCCTGCAGGTATCTTAACATGTTGTTCATCTACTTCATAATATGGCATATTAGGGTATTGGGCCAATAAGTTCTGCCACTTCTCACGGCTTACAATAGGATTGGTAAAGAAACTGCCTGCATTGCCAAGAACCTTAGGGTCAGGCAACTTGCTCTGACGAATCTTAATGATGGTTTGACGCACCAGCGGAAGTGTAATAGGCGATGTATCACCCAACTCTTTGCGAATGGTACCATAATCGAGTTGATAGTGCTCCACCTTACTAAGCTTGAAGTTAACATAGGTAACAAAATACACCTTCATCTCTGGGCGCTTGAAGACGCTGTTACGATAGGCATACTTACAATCCTCCTGTTGGAACAAGCACTTTTGGCCATTGATATCAATAGTCTCAACGGTAGTAATCAAGTCTTTTACCTCTACGCCATAAGCTCCAATGTTCTGCACGGCACTAGCGCCTACCTCACCAGGAATGAGTGAAAGGTTTTCTGCCCCATACCAACCATGCTGGACGCAAAAAGCAACGAAGTCATCCCATACCTCGCCAGCACCCACACGAACAAAAACGTCGGTATCGTTCTCACTGGTTACTTCGATGCCTTTTATCTGAGAATGCAGCACCGTACCCTCATAACGATTATGCAGGAAGAGTAAATTACTCCCACCTCCCATGTGCAGAAAGGGAGATTGCACCTTTCCTTCAGCAATGAAGTTTCTCAGTTCATCTTCATTATGATATTCAAGTAACCGAGCCGCAGTAACCTTCAGTCCAAAAGTATTATATATCAATCCGTCGCCCATCAATTCTCAATTAAATCGAAGTATCTTCAAACTTATACATTTCCCATTCACCACTTCGTTTGCGGAAATAAAGAATAATCGAGGTACCATCCTGAAAGCCATTCACTTTCAATATTTTCCTTCTCGACCTACCATCATTTGCCTGTCCGTAGTTAATATTCGTCAATCTATCGGTAGGCAAATCAGGCTTGAAAGCAAACCATTGACTGATACCCAAAGTTGTTTCTAATATAGAAAACTCATCGTCAGGATCCAACGTCACGAACTCAATTGGATTAGTTACATGATCCAACTGATAGATGCTGTCATTGGCAAACCTGCTATAGAATGAAATAAAGCCATTTTCATCATCAATGAGTGCCAAAGGTGTCAACGAAATAGAATCGAGCATCCAAGCCCCTTTATCTCGTTCAAAGAAATAACGCTGTCTCATTTTGGAGTCAAGATAAATCCACTCCACCTCAGCAGAACTGAGCGAGGTATCACCTTCCAAATCGAGATCAGATTCATTGTCGAACATCAATGTATAGGTAGGCTGGTCGGAAAACAGATTGTCATGCTGCCAATCGTTCCGTTCTATTTGAGTTGTCCCTTCCGCGCTAGCAACTTGAAGAGGGAACCTTACCCTGCGTCGTTGCAAACGCTCGTCGGAGGCAAAGTTCCAGATAAAATCATCAAACAACTCATCAACTCTGGTGGGAGCCTCAACTTTTTCTTCTTCAGGCTCCTGCTCAGGCTGGATGACGGGTATCAGTGTATCATTGGACACCAATGGCGCTCCATCATTGAGTTGCGTTTTTTTCCCTGTACATGACATGAGAAAGCAAATCAGTGATAGAAAACAGAGCCAAACCCAGCTATACTTCACCATATTATTTATTCAATTTCAACTTCAGTTTCTCCAACATATCTACGGTCATGGTTTCCAAATCATATTTGGGTTGCCATCCCCATTCCTGACGCGCACAACTATCGTCCATACAGTCTGGCCAACTATCAGCAATGTGTTGCTTCAACGGATCCACCTGATATTCCATTTCAAAATACGGCATGTGCTTCTTAATAGCCGCATAGATGGTTTCGGGTGCAAAACTCATTGAAGCCAGATTAAAGGAATTGCGGTGAACCAATTTGGTTGGGTCAGCCTCCATCAGCGCAATGGAAGCATGCAATGCATCAGGCATATATATCATATCCATCAAAGTGCCCTCTTTTATAGGACAAATAAACTTCTCGCCTCTCACGGCATAGTAGTATATATCCACTGCATAATCGGTGGTACCACCACCAGGAGGTGTTACATACGAGATAATACCCGGGAACCTCACCGACCTGGTATCTACGCCATATTTCATAAAATAATAATCACTCAGCAATTCGGTAGTCACTTTGCTAACACCATAAATCGTACTAGGCCGTTGTATAGTGTCCTGAGGGGTCATTACATGAGGTGTAGAAAGGCCAAATGAACCTATAGAGCTGGGTGTAAACACGGCACAATGGTACTCACGCGCCACCTCTAATACATTCCACAAACCATCAATGCCAATCTTCCATGCCAATCGGGGGTTTCTCTCTGCCACCACCGACAGCAAAGCAGCTAAATTATAAATAGTGTCAATCTGGTAATCGCGTACTACTTTGGCAACGGCATCTGCATCTGTTACATCTGCAATCGCCGACGGGCCCGATTCTTTCAACACGCCTTTAGGCTCGGCACCTATTATATATCCAGCCACTACATGACTATTTCCATATCTACTTCTCAACTCCATTGTAAGCTCCGAACCTATCTGCCCAGTAGCTCCAATGACCAATACATTTTTCATATTTTAAGTTTTTTAGGTCTGTTCTCATTTTGTTGCACAAAGATAATCATTATTTGAAATATTTTCGCTAATTTGGCGGTGAATTTGAACACGAACTCTAAATCTTAAACAATTTGATATTATGTACGGGAAAATGCAAGAACATCTCGCCAAAACATTGGCTGAGATAAAGGAAGCCGGACTCTATAAGGAGGAACGACTGATTGAAAGTCCACAGCGTGCAGCCATCACGGTGAAAGGGCAGGAAGTACTGAATTTTTGTGCTAACAACTATTTAGGTCTCTCTGACAATCCAAGACTGATTGAGGCTGCAAAAAAGATGATGGACCATCGTGGTTATGGCATGTCGTCTGTTCGTTTCATTTGTGGCACTCAAGATATTCACAAAGAATTGGAAGCTGCTATTGCTGAATATTTCCATACTGAAGATACCATTCTATATGCAGCTTGTTTTGATGCAAATGGAGGTGTATTCGAGCCCCTGTTTACAGATGAGGATGCCATCATCAGCGACTCTCTGAACCACGCCAGCATTATCGACGGTGTGCGCCTCTGCAAAGCAAAACGCTATCGTTATGCCAACGCCAACATGGAAGAGTTAGAGAAATGCTTACAGGAGGCACAAGCTCAGCGTTTCCGCATTATCTGCACTGATGGCGTATTCTCAATGGACGGCAACGTAGCACCGCTCGACAAGATTTGCGATTTGGCAGAGAAATACGACGCCTTGGTGATGGTGGACGAGTCACATTCTGCAGGAGTAGTTGGTCCAACAGGTCATGGCGTTAGTGAATTATATAAGACCTATGGCCGTGTGGATATCTACACTGGTACTTTGGGCAAGGCCTTCGGCGGCGCTATGGGTGGTTTCACCACAGGCCGTAAAGAAATCATCGACTTACTGCGTCAGCGTAGCCGTCCTTACCTTTTCTCCAACTCTGTGGCTCCTGCTATCATCGGTGCCGCTCTTGAGACCTTCAAGATGTTGAAGGAAAGTAACGCGTTGCACGATAAGTTGGTGGACAATGTCAACTACTTCCGCGACAAGATGTTGGCAGCAGGTTTCGACATCAAACCTACCCAAAGTGCTATCTGTGCAGTAATGCTGTACGATGCTAAGCTCTCACAAGTATTTGCAGCCAAGATGCAGGAAGAGGGTATCTATGTGACAGGATTCTACTACCCAGTTGTACCGAAGGGAGAGGCGCGCATCCGTGTACAGCTTTCAGCTGGGCATGAGCGCGAGCACTTAGACAGGTGCATCAACGCCTTTATCAAAGTTGGTAAAGAACTGGGTGTTTTGAAATAAACAACAAATCCCCCGCCAAATAGCGGGGGATATTTTTATGGTAAAAAAGGGATAACTTAAAACAAGTCCTCAGTCACATATCCATGGGGTAAAGCCCTGCAATTATATTGTGAAGCCATAATCTCGCCATAAGCACCAGCAGAACGAATGGCAATTAGGTCACCTCGCCTCGTTTTATTCAAATCAACAGCCTTGCCAAACACATCACTCGACTCACAAATAGGGCCCACTACGTCATACGTTTCTTTCGGCAACTCAGAGGTGAGGTTCTCAATTTTATGATAAGCCTGATAGAGGGCAGGACGAATGAGATCTGTCATACCAGCATCAAGGATAGCAAACTGCTTGTTTGTACCTTGCTTAACATAAAGCACTCTTGAAATAAGACTTCCACATTGCGCTACTACCGAGCGACCTGGTTCAAAATGCAGCGCCTGGCCTGCACGTCGTTTAATAAGTGTATTTATGGTCTTGAAATACTCATGAAAATCAGGAATAGCCTGCCGATTTGGATGTTGATAGTCAACACCAAGTCCGCCACCCACATTGATATTCTCTATCTTAATATGATGTTGTTCAAATTGGGCCATCAGTTCATTCACTCTGTTGCAAAGGGCAGCAAAGTCTCCCATGTCCAATATCTGTGAACCAATATGGAAATGCAAACCAATAAATCTGACATTCTGCATATTAGAAGCCAGTTCTATCACTTTTTCAATATCACCTAGGGCTATACCAAACTTGTTTTCTGCCAAACCAGTGGTAATGTTGGCATGGGTATGTGCTTTTACGTCGGGGTTTACTCGAAATTCCACTTGAGCCACCACCCCTTTAGTTGCTGCCAACTCGTTAATAATTTCCAGTTCAGGGATTGACTCAACATTGAAACAGAAAATCCCATGTTCTAATCCAAGGTTGATTTCCCAATCAGCCTTACCAACACCAGCAAACACTATCTTATCTGGAGTAAAACCTGCCTGCAATGCTGCTTTGATTTCACCACCACTCACACAATCAGCACCAAGTCCATATTCACGGATGGTACGCAACACCTGAGGGTTAGCATTGGCTTTTATGGCATAATGAACTACAGCATTGTCCATCTTACTCACCTCTTGCCGTATCGTCTCCAAGGTTTGGCGCAAGATGCGAGTATCATAATAATAAAATGGTGTCTGTAAAGCACTAAACTTTTCAATAGGAAATTGTCCTTTCATTTAGTTGTATTCATTAACAACTCCCCCGCCCTAATGGACGGGGGAATAATATTTATTTACCATTAAACAGTTTATCGCTAAGTTGCTGCAAGGCTTTCTTCTTGTCGCATTGACGAATCAAGATGGAAATATTATAGTTGCTACCACCGTACGAAATCATACGAACTGGTATATCGTGCAAGGCATCAACCGCCAAAGCCTCAAAACCGATGTTCTCCCATTCGAGATCACCGACAATGCAGACAATGCACATGTCTTTGTCAACCGTTACAGTACCATACTTACGCAAATCCTCCAGAATCTCGTTCAAATGTTTGGTGTTGTCAATTGTCACAGATACACCCACCTCAGAGGTACAAATCATATCAATACTGGTCTGATAACTCTCGAAAATTTCAAAAACTTTACGCAGGAAACCATAAGCCAGCAACATGCGACTTGACTTTATCTTTATGGCTGTAATATTATCCTTTGCAGCTACCGCCTTGATTGTATCACGTTGAGTCTTATTAGATATAATAGTACCAGGAGCAGCAGGGTCCATGGTATTCTTCAAGCGCACAGGAATATTGGCATACTTAGCAGGTTGGATACAGGTAGGGTGCAGAATCTTGGCACCGAAATAAGCCAACTCAGCAGCTTCCTCAAAGTGCAGCATTGGCACAGGGTCTGTCTTATCTACCACACGAGGATCGTTGTTATGCATACCATCGATATCAGTCCATATCTGTATTTCCTCAGCATTTATAGCAGCGCCCAGCAATGAAGCCGTATAATCGCTGCCACCACGTTGCAGATTATCTACCTCACCATAAGAGTTACGACAGATAAAGCCTTGAGTGATATAGAGCTCAGCTCCAGCATGTAAATCCAGCTGTGCCTGCAGTTTTTCCTTGATATACACAGGATCGGGTTCTGCATTCTTATCCATACGCATAAAGTCAAGTGCATTCAACAGCACAGACTTCACGCCCTGCTCCTGTAAATAAAGGTTCATCATGGCAGTAGAGATCAACTCGCCATGAGAAAGTATCAACCTTTCTTCATACAAAGTAAAAAGGTCTTTGGTATAAGAGCGTATCTCGTCAAAGTGTGACTTGATAACTTCTAGGCCCTTCTGTTTGAACTCTGGAGTAGAATAGAGTTCGTCGATATGACGCTCATATTTGCTTTCCAGTTTGTTAATCACTTCATTGGCGCCATCGGGATTCTTCTTGTAAAGATAATCCGAGATTTCCACCAATGTGTTTGTGGTACCCGACATGGCGGACAAAACCACAATCTTACATTCACCGTCAGTGATTAGCTTAGCTACATCTTTCATGCGCTGAGCCGTGCCTACTGAAGTACCTCCAAACTTTAATACTTTCATCTTCTATCTATATTAATTGTTCTTTATTCTTCCTTTACCAATTTCTGATCCTCACAGCGATACACCTCACCTGGGAACTCACGAAGCAATTGCAGGTTATGCGTAGTCATTATCACCAGCGACCCAGTATCACTCAAATCATGAAGCTGTTTTGTAATGGCCCGTCCTGTTTCAGCATCCAAATTACCAGTAGGTTCATCTGCCATGATAATATCAGGGGAATTAAGCACAGCCCTGGCTATTACCACTCGTTGCTGCTCGCCTCCAGAAAGTTCATTAGGTAACTTTCCTTCTTTGTCCTCCATGCCCACCAAATTCAACACAGCTTTAATGCGATTGTCGATTTCCCTCTTGTCGTGCCAACCTGTGGCTCTCAGCACAAACTTCAGATTATCATACACCGATCGGTCAGTGAGCAATTGGAAATCCTGGAACACGATACCCAAACGGCGCCTCAGCTTTGGCACATGCTTCTGCTTCAGTTTACGCATATTATAGCCCAACACCTCTGCTTCGCCTTCAGTAATATCCAACTCTCCATACATTGTCTTCAACAGACTTGACTTGCCTGCCCCCACCTTACCAATGAGATAGACGAAAGAGCCTCTGCTCAGTTCCAAGTCCACCCCTCGCAGTACAGTGTCATAGTCTTGACTTACTCTTACTCCTTTGTATTTTATCAATACTTCACCCATCTTTCAATGGTCAATTTCAATCAATGTTTCGTCCAATTGGGTTTATGACGTTCTTCCAATTCACGTGCCAAATCTTCAATACTCAAGCCCTTAGCAGTCAACATCACAATCAGATGATACAATAGGTCTGAACCTTCATATATGAGACGTTCATTGGTTCCATTAGTAGCTTCAATTATAGTTTCTACAGCCTCCTCGCCTACTTTCTGCGCCATCTTGTTGATGCCACTTTGAAATAAGCTGGTAGTATAAGACCCTTCTGGCATCTCCTCATGTCGTTTCTGAATAAACTGCTGCAGCTCTTTCAAAAACATTACAGGTTCACTGTTGACTTCTCCCCAACATGTATCTGTCCCAGTATGGCAAACAGGTCCTCGTGGGTGTACTTGTATCAATAAGGTATCTTGGTCACAGTCTTCCTTGATGGAAACCACATCCAAGAAATTACCACTTTCTTCTCCCTTGGTCCACAAACGCTGACGTGTGCGGCTATAGAATGTAACGAGGCCTGTCTTGATAGTCTTATCATAAGCTTCTTGATTCATATACCCGAGCATCAGCACCTTTGCTGTCTCTGCATCCTGAATAATTGCAGGCACCAGTCCATTCATCTTGTTAAAATCTAACATTCTTTTAATTGATAATTGAAAAGTGATAATTGATTATAATAATGCAATCAATAATCAACTCCCTTAATTAATTCCTAATTGTTATGTTTTCGCTGCAAAGATACGACTTTAATTCGGAAATTCGTATATCTCCGAAGTGAAAAACACCAGCCGCTAATGCAGCATCTGCTTTTCCTTTGGTAAAAACATCTCGGAAGTGTTCCATCTTACCTGCTCCACCTGAAGCAATGACTGGTATCGACAATTCATCACTAAGCCTTGCCAACGCCTCGTTAGCATAGCCTTCACGCACTCCATCGTGATTCATACTGGTAAAGAGAATCTCTCCTGCCCCTCGTTGTTCACCTTCTTTAGCCCAAGAGAATAACTCTTTATCAGTTTCCACCCTACCTCCATTAAGGTAGCACCACCATCCTTTCTCGGTCTGCTTGGCATCAATGGCTAACACACACACCTGTGAGCCAAAGTTGCGTGCTATCTCATCTATTAGGTCTGGGTTCTTAATAGCAGCAGAATTAATGGAAATCTTATCTGCACCAGCACCCAGCAGTCTATCAACATCACTCAGTTCGTGAATGCCGCCACCTACAGTGAATGGAATGCTGATGTTTTCAGCTATCCGTTTTACTAGCTCTGTAAATGTCTTACGCCCTTCAAAGCTGGCTGTTATATCTAGAAACACCAGTTCATCGGCACCTTGCTCGCTATAAGCACGCGCCAATTCCACAGGATCGCCAGCCTGACGCAAGTTCACGAAATTTGTACCCTTCACGGTCTGACCGTCTTTGATATCCAAACATGGTATGATTCGTTTAGCTAACATACTAACTTAGAATTAATAACAACCAGATTTAATACGGCTTATTTATTATAAACCTCTCTATATCTTGCCAAGAGATTTGCCCTTCATAAAGTGCCTTGCCGAAAATCACGCCAGGAATGTTTGCTTCCGCCAATGCTTCAATATCTGCCATACTACTCACGCCACCACTGGCAATAAGATACAGATTAGGCAGTTGAGCAAGTATATCCTTGTATAACGAGATAGCTGGTCCTTGCAGCATGCCATCACGACTGATTTCAGTACAAATCACTTTTTGCACACCCTGCTGGGTATAATGCTCCAAGAAAGACATCAGTTCGTTATTGCTATCTTCCAACCAACCGCTCACTGCCACCTTTCCCTCTTTCACATCTGCCCCTAAGATGATTCTCTCTGGGCCATACGTACATAGCCAACGCTGAAATGTGGCTAGCTCTTTCACGGCGATGCTGCCTCCTGTCACCATCTGAGCACCACATTCAAACACGATTCGCAAGTCGTCATCTGTTTTTACGCCACCGCCGAAATCTATCACCAGGCTAGTCTCATTGGCTATTTGCTCCAATGTACGCCAGTTAACCACATGCTTCGATTTCGCTCCATCCAAATCCACTACATGCAGTCGGGTGATGCCATGATCCTCCATCTCTTTCGCTACGTCAGCAGGTGAAGCACTGTATTCCTTCACCTTATCATAATCACCTTGCGAAAGTCTCACGCATTTACCGTCAATTATATCTATGGCAGGTATCAGCTCAATCATAGTTCAAACAAGAAATTTTTAAGAATTTGCTCACCTATAGAGCCACTTTTTTCAGGGTGGAACTGAGTGGCAAAAAAGTTATCTTTCTGAATAGCGGCACTGAATGGTTGGATATAGTCAGTGGTAGCAACAGTATAGTCGTTAACTGGCACATAATAACTATGAACAAAATATACGTAAGAGTTATCTGCCACGCCTTTAAACAAACAAGAGCCTGGTTTCATGCCACCATCCACAACTTTCATATTGTTTTGTAAATTATATATGGTGTCCCAACCCATGTGTGGCACTTTATCCTCATGACGCAAACTTTCAAACCGTTTTACCTCTGTATCAAAAATACCTAAGCAGTTTGTAGCTCCTTCCTCGGAATAGCGGCTCATCAGTTGCATACCTAGACAGATTCCCAATACAGGCTGAGTCAAACTTTTGATGAGTACATCAAGCCCCCTCTCTTGTAAAAAACTCATGGTTGTAGCAGCCTCTCCTACCCCAGGAAATATCACCTTGTCGGCATGACGAATCAGTTGTTTGTCAGCTGTAATGACTGGCTCTACGCTCAGCCTTTTCAAAGCATTTTCAACCGAACGTATATTGCCAGCGTTATAGTCTATGATGACCACTTCCATTACTCTTTTTCTTTTAGTTATAAAATTTCGGCAACAAAAATAACAAAATTATTTGCACATTCCAAATATAATACATACCTTTGCATCCGCAAAACCAAAAACTGGTGCGTTAGTTCAGTTGGTTAGAATACGTGCCTGTCACGCACGGGGTCACGAGTTCGAGTCTCGTACGCACCGCAAAAAGGATAGCTTACAAAGCTATCCTTTTTGTTTATAACCTATTTTTTTGCATTGCAAGCAGAGAGGGTTATGCTATTATTTATCAAACCCCACAGGTCTGAATTGCTTTTGTTCTTCACTATATTCATAACCATTTTGCAACAAATAGGCTTTCAGCTCATCAACATTCCTGTCGTAATAGCAACATAGGCTCAATAAGTTATCAAATTCTTCATCTCTGAGCAACATATTCAAACTCGACACTAACATTGCTGGATCATTTGGCAGATAGTCCATAATATATAATCTCCTTTCGTTTTACATTATTTTTATATAAGGAAGTGGTCAAACATAGCTTTATAGGCTTCCACTTTCTTAGAGAACGACAACGGATAAGCCCGCGATGAGGAAGGAAGGCGATAAAGTACCAACAGATTGCCATCTGCTGTCTTCACATTGGGAATGGAAACAAAGGAATTCACATGTGGAACTTCAGTGATATGAAGATATGAGCAAATGGTCTCTGTGGCTTTCTCCCCTGTTGTCACAACTGCACGAAGGTGAGGTAACCTTGCCACCAGTGCAAGGATATCAGTAGATTCCACCACTTCAAGAAACTTATCGGAAGCATTATCTTTCAGACGTCGGATAGCAGTCGATGTGTCGTAAAAGGCAATGCCTTTCTCCTGACAAAACGCCACTACATCATCTATTTTGAAACATTTAGCTGCTTCATCTACAAAATGCAGCCGATTGCCGAAAAACACTTCACCCTCAATACGCCAATGGTCATTGATATAGTTAGGGTAATAGAAATCCATACACCAACGTTTCCGCTGTGGAGGGAAGCTACCCAAAAACAACACCTTTGCATTTTCTGGCAGAAAAGGAATCAGCGGGTGATACTCCACCTGATCTGTGCTCCGTCTAATATTTTCTATGTTCAGATATGATTCCATCGGCTATTTCTTGCAAAGATAAAGAAAAAAAGGATGATTATTGGCCAACATATGAGATTATCGGTAATTTTAGATAAGTTACACCATCCTGGCATAAAAAATACGCTAGCATATTTTGTTCTGCTCTCGATTTTCCGTAACTTTGTACATAAAGAATCACACTTAAACTAATACCAATATGAAAGACCTACAGATGTTTATTAACGGCCAGTTTTGCGAGAGTTCTAACGGCCAGTGGATTGAAGTATTGAATCCGTCAACAGAGGAAGTAATCTCCCGTCAGCCAGAAGGTACCATTGAAGATGTTAACCGTGCGTTGGATGCTGCTCGTGCAGCACAGAAGGCCTGGGCAAACACACCCGCTATTGAGCGCGCAGGCTACTTGCTGAAGATAGCAGACGGCATCAAGAAACGCGAAAAAGAATTTACAGAAATCATCATGCGTGAACAAGGCAAAACACGTAACTGGGCTGCCATAGAGGTGGGTGCAACCATTTCCTATTTTGAATATATGGCTACTTTTGCTCGGCATATCGAGGGTGAGATTATTCCTTCCGACCGTCCAAATGAGACCATCCTGCTCACAAAAAAGCCTATCGGTGTAGTGGCCGGCATCTTGCCATGGAACTTCCCGTTCTTCTTGATTGCCCGTAAGGCTGGTGCAGCCCTCATAGCAGGCTGTACCATTGTTATCAAACCATCACAGCTAACTCCTGAAAACTGTACTGAATTTGCTAAGGTGGTGGCAGAAACAGGTTTACCCGCAGGGGTTATCAACATTGTTACAGGCAAGGGGTTTGTCATCGGCAACGAGATGGCAGGTTCACCTAAAATTGACATTGTGTCAGTTACTGGATCAGTAGGAGCAGGTGCCAGCATCATGGCAGCCGCTGCTAAAAACATCACCAAGGTAAGCCTTGAGCTAGGCGGCAAAGCTCCTGCCATTGTCATGAAGGATGCCGACCTGGAGCGGGCAGCTCAATGGATTGTAGATTCGCGAATTGGCAACAATGGACAAATATGCAACAATGCTGAGCGTGTGTATGTGCAGAAAGATGTAAAAGAAGCATTTACCAAAATCCTGGTGGAAAAGATGAAAGCTGTAAAGGTGGGTGATGTTTGTGCTGACGAGAGTGTGGATATGGGACCATTAGTAGAGGCACGTGCCTTAGAGAGCGTAACAGAAAAGGTGGAGCGTGCCATCAAGCAAGGAGCAAAGTTGCTATGTGGTGGCCATCGCGTAGGCACCAAGGGCTATTTCTATGCAGCTACCGTGCTTGACAACTGCAGACAAGATATGGACATTATCCATGAAGAAACCTTTGGTCCTGTGATTCCACTTATTGAATTCTCTGATATCGACGAGGCCATCAAACTGGCTAACGACTGTGAATACGGTTTGGCGTCAAGTATCTTTACCAACGACCTCAACACTGCCGTGAAGGCTTGCCGCGAGCTGCAATTCGGTGAGACTTATATCAATCGCGAACACTTTGAGGCTATTCAGGGATTCCATGCCGGCATGAAGAAAAGCGGTATTGGTGGAGCTGATGGCAAACATGGTGTAGAGGAATATCTTGTTACTCACGTTACATATCTGGATACTTGGAATTAACAAACTAACCTTATGAACATAGGAGACAAAGCGCCCGAAATATTGGGCAAAGACGAACAAGGGCGTGAAATCCGTTTGAGTGATTTCCGTGGACGCAAGTTAGTACTCTATTTCTATCCAAAAGACAACACCAGCGGATGCACGGCAGAGGCATGCAGCTTGCGTGACAGATATAATG
Source organism: uncultured Bacteroidales bacterium (assembly GCA_902775375.1). Classification (GTDB taxonomy): domain Bacteria; phylum Bacteroidota; class Bacteroidia; order Bacteroidales; family Bacteroidaceae; genus Bacteroides. The sequence continues at coordinate 82,236 of CACYLU010000009.1, forward strand.
ACTTGCAAGAAGCTGGATACGAGGTGGTAGGTGTAAGCAAGGACTCAGCTACTTCTCATCTCAAGTTTAAGGAAAAGCACGAACTGCCTTTCCCTCTAATAGCTGATGTTGACCATACGCTACTGGAAGCGATGGGAGCTTGGGGCGAGAAGAGTATGTATGGCAAGAAGACTATGGGTACCATCCGCACCACCTTTATCATCAACGAAGAAGGCATCATTGAGCAGATTTATGCAGGCAAGCAGGTAAAGACCAAGGAGCATGCCGACCAAATCCTGGCAAAATAACTGCTTTCAGTTTTTCATCCATTGCCTACGCTCCGCCTCGTCCATCTTTTCGATGGCGTAGCGGAGTGTTGTGCGTGGCATCTCTTGTGCATGCTGGCGCAAGAATGCACGAAGCAGTTCCATGCTCACACGCTTCCCCATCTCACGAAGCATCCATCCTACAGCTTTGTGCATCAGGTCATGTGGATGATGCAAGTGAATCTCAGCATAGCGCATACACCATGATGGGTCACCTGCTTGTGATGTTTGCCAAGTACATACCATACTTATGCGTTGTCGCCAAAGGTTAGTACTATGCGCAAGTCCATCCATTACCGACAACTTATATTCTTTATGAAAGCCAATAACTCCATCAGGAAGCATTGTAGGCAAAAGCAACCAATGGCCCAACAACTTCGGGGCAGACAAATCTACCAAGTCCCAATTATTGGCTTGTTCAGCATAGCGTAAATATAATTGCAGGATTTCATCCCTACTTTGGATAGCCTTTTTATCGTCTTTCAATCTCGTGGAAGACAATTTATCAAATTGAGCCACCAGTATCAGCAGACCACAAAGTCTCACCTCATGCCATTGGCTCTTCAGCAGTTTTGGAACCTCGTCCAAAGGAAAATCTTTCCCTACAGCTTTTACAACTTCCCTCGTCTGCGGCACCTTCATCCCCAGAAAATCATCACCTTCGCCATATTCCCCTTCTCCTGTCTTGAAAAATCCCAATAACACTTCTCGCTGCTTCTCATCCTGCAACGACTCCATATAAGAAATTATCTCCTCTGCCGTCTTCATATTCTGTCGAATTATACTGCTCAAAGTTAATAAATAAAAACATAATAACTTTTCTTAAGCTGCAAAAAGCAAGAGAAAACAAACAATAATATAAATATTCTTCTTACCTTTACAGCATTTATTAATAATGTATCAACCATGAAAAGACATTTGACTACCTTACTTCTGACGTTTTTCGCCATAATGACCTGGGCACAAGGCAATGCTGTACTCGACCAGCTCCAGGCAGATCCGAAAAAAGCTTACGGTAACGACTATCCTTATTCTATGAAGACAAGCCAGCTTACCAAAGCTCCCAAAGGCTACAAGCCATTCTACATCAGCCATTATGCACGTCACGGCTCACGCTATTATTGGAGTGACCAACTTTACAACGATCTTGACACATTGTTAAATGCAGCTCACAACAACCACCAACTCACCACTGAAGGCGAGACCTTCTACAGCAAGTTCATGGCTGCCAAGCAAGAGCTGAAGACAGGTGTAAGCGAACTAACTCAATTAGGTTGGGAGCAACACCAGTTTATTGCACGCAACATGTACAACAGTTTCCCCGAGGTGTTCAAAAAGGGCGGTAACGTACTGGCCATCTCCTCTCTATCGGGACGCTGCGTCATTAGCATGGCAGCTTTCTGTCAAGAATTGGTGCAGTGCAATCCAGACATAGAGATTCGTGAACAATCATCACGCTTCACCCTTGACGGTGTAGTACCTACCGATGGACAGAACCCCGTGAAGCATAATTTCCCAAAACCTAATAAACCTCGATATGAGAAGAATCGTGACAATTTCAAAAGTGACAACACTTTAACTGACAAAATTGTTTCCCGTGTCTTCACCAGCGCCGAAGGACTACCTGGCAATGTTAACCGCATAGCAGGCAACCTTATTAATCTCTACACTTCACTGCCCAGCATCAACCACGAGGGCATGATGGGCAATATCATTACAGACCAGGAGATAGTAGATCGTTGGGAGGCATCTAACCTGGGTTCTTATTCTTGGGTATTCTCAGGCCAGTACAATATGATTCCTATCCTTGAAGACATCCTGAAGAAAGCAGATGCTGTAATAGCAGGCAATAGTAATCGCGTAGCCGACTTGCGATTTGGGCATGACACCTGCATCGGTCCGCTGACCGTACTGATGGGCATCAATGGAGCAGACCTCGACCCAGAAGACCCATACGAGGTGAAGAATATCTATCAGAATTGGGAAACATGCAAGGCTTCCAACATCCAACTGGTATTCTATCGAGGCAAGAAGAGCAGTGATGAAATTTTAGTGAAGTGCCTGTTGAATGGAGATGAGGCAAAGTTGCCTGTAGCAACAGACATGTTCCCCTATTATAAGTGGAGTGATTTCCGCCAATTCTATCAGAACAGGATTGACAGTGTTAAATAGTAGATTCTTCACTTATTAAGTTAAATGCTCTCACCTTAGTCAGTTTGGCTAACGGTGAGAGCATTCTTTTATTCTTCAAGGAGCCATCTTTCCAACTCGGCTTTCCATTCGCGT
>CACYLU010000010.1 GCA_902775375.1 uncultured Bacteroidales bacterium
CTCTCCATAGGCAGATTATACTGCAAGGCGGAAGTACCCTCTATTGCAGAAAACTCATTCAGCGGGCCTTGGGGCCTCATCATGGGTTGCGCACAGGCTTCCATCCATAAGAGAGCCAGCGTTGCTACCATCATATATCGTTTTATTTCTTTCATCGTTTTATTATTTAATGCAATGTCAGCAACCGAAACCGATTGCTGACAAAAAACTAACCGTTATAATTTACCTGACTGTTTGCCAGAATGATTTCACCCACTCTCACATTAGGATTACGATACCTTGATTTACGGTTTGGCTCCTCTGGCTCTGGTGGTGTAGGTATGATGGAAATAGCTTTAGTAGGGCAGTTGTGTACACATGCCAGGCAGTTCTCACAATCTCCTTCTGCCACACTCTTTCCGTTAACAATTTTCCAAGAACCATGAGGACACACAGAGTTACAGATGCCACAACCAATACAATCGTCTGTTGAAAAGACAATCTTCTCAGACCTTGTAAAAGTGGGTTTTACCCTGTCACGTCCAGAAAATCTGTAATAGCCTTCACAAAACATTTTCTCTTGTTCAGAGACAGGACGGATAAAGTTTTCACGACTATTAACTGAAGCCTTTATCGCAGCGAGGTTTTCTGGTATCTGTTTGTCTTCTGCTTTTTGTAATTCCATGTCATAATAAGGCAGGTAGGTATCCACCATCTTGATGGTATTGATGTAATTCATCTCAAGCCCTTTGTCCTTTGCCATTTGGGCAACATATTCAGGGAATATGGTAGAGTTGGCTCCGTATGTGCCGACACAGAAAAGATAGTCAGCCTTGAAGGTGGAACGGGCAAAAAACTCCTGCACGATGGTAGGTGGGATAAAGCAGTAGATAGGACAAACGATACCTATTTCCTCGGCTTCATAAACAGGATGCTCATTGTGAATTTCCTGCGGAATACTCATAAGGGTACCTTCCGCACCACTCAGCTCTTTAGCGATATACAGACTGTTACCAGTAGCAGAGAAGAAGAAAATCAAGCGTTTGTACTTTTCTGTCGGTTCTTCTGCCTTTACCTTAGTACCTGTGCAAGATGACAATACCGTACCTGCACACATGACACCCAACATTCGAAGGGCGTTTCTTCTTGAAATTTTGTGTTTCTCCATTTTTCCTTAATTATGACATTTATTTTTGGCAAAAGTAGAGATTAAACTTTAAAAAAACATTACCTTTGTAACGGATTAAACTACCTGAAACTCCCTCATTACTGCAAGAAACAGTCTATTTAAGGTTTTTTAATCCTGATAGCACACTTATTCTGTAATACATTAATTTGTGATGGAGACTCTTAATACCATAGAAGAATACAATGCGAGGTTTGGTTTTGAAAGCGGCAATCCTTTGGTTGACGTTGTCGATTTCAAAGATGCTAAACAATGTGATAATGGTCAATTCAAATTAGGTTTCTATATCGTAAAGCTGAAAAATAAGTATTGCGGTGATATACTCTACGGACGTACGAAATATGACTATTTCGACGGTTCTGTTTTCTGCTTTGCTCCTGGACAAGTTGTGCAAATCAACTTAAATGATGATGAAGTCCCCAACTCCATCTGTCTCCTATTCCATCCAGATTTGATACGAGGTACCGAGTTAGGTAAGAAGATGGTGACCAGATACCCCTATTTCTCTTACGGCATAAATGAGGCACTATTAGTATCAGAAGAAGAGAAGCAGTTTTTCATTGCAACCACAAGTCGCATCAAAAAGGAGATAAACCAACCCATAGACTCATACAGTTTCAACCTAATACGTATTAATATAGAGTTGTTGTTAGAATATCTGCTTAGATTATATGACCGCCAGTTCCAAATGCGTAGTCCGTTAAATCAGGAAGTACTTAGTGCCTTTGAGAACAGGCTGCACAACTATTTTATACAGCATCTTCCTCAAGCGCATGGTCTTCCTACTGTGGAATACTTCGCTGGTCAATCAGGATATACCACCAAGTATTTTAGTGATTTAATAAAAAAGTCAACTGGCATGGGAGCTCAGGATTACATCACTGCTTATATATTGGATTTGGCTAAACACAAGTTGCTAATACCTGGTTCCTCCATCAAGGAAACGGCTTATGAATTAGGGTTTCAGCATCCACAACATTTCACTCGTTTTTTCCGGAACCATGTAGGAGTTACACCAAAGGATTTCAAGTCACAAAAAGATTGACTTGTCAACAAAACTAAAAAGCTGAATATAATCCAAATAAAGCACTACCTTTGCAGTCGCTATAGCAACAAAAGCTCATGCATCGCCACTTTAGCTCAGTCGGTAGAGCAACGCATTCGTAACGCGTAGGTCGCCAGTTCAAGTCTGGCAAGTGGCTCAAATCACATGAAGAAACGCACCATACACATCCTCCTTGGCGTCTTTCTCGCCTTGATACTGGTGGCATGTGCCATCGGAGGTGCTTTCTATTACTTCTTCATGGCTCCTCAGTTTTTCCCACAACAGACGGCATATGTATATATCGACCGTGACGATACGGCAGATTCTGTATATGTTAAAGTGCAGGAAGTGGGTAACGTAAAAGACTTTCATGGATTCAAGTGGATGAGTGAATACCGCCACTATCCCGAGGACATACAGACGGGGCGTTACGAAATCAAGAACAACGAAAGCGTTTATAACGTGTTCAGCCGTATCTGGCGAGGCTATCAGACACCCATGAACATCACCATCAACAGTGCTCGCACCATGAAAAGGTTGGCAGGACAGGTAGGCCGTCAGCTGATGATCGATTCCCTAGAGTTGGTAACGCTGATGTATGATTCAGCTTTCCAAGCGAAGATGGGCTACACCAAGGAGACCATGCCAGCTTTGTTTATCCCTGATACCTACGAGATGTATTGGGATATCTCTGTGGATGAGTTCTTTGAGCGCATGCAAACTGAGCACAAGCGATTCTGGAACACGGAGCGCAAGGCAAAGGCGAAGGAGATGGGACTGACAGAGAACGAAGTAACCACTCTTGCTTCAATCGTAGAAGAAGAGACTAATAATAACGCAGAAAAGCCATCAGTGGCTGGCTTATACTACAACCGTCTACGTATTGGTATGCCTCTGCAGGCCGACCCCACCATCAAGTTTGCTTTGCAGGAATTTGGTATCCGTCGCATCCTCAACTCTGACTTGAATGTAGAGTCACCTTATAACACATATCTGCACAGAGGATTACCTCCAGGACCAATTCGCATACCATCAGTAGTGGGCTTGGATGCTGTGCTGAACTATGCCCATCACAATTACCTCTATATGTGCGCCAAAGAAGACTTCTCTGGCACTCACAACTTTGCTGCCACCTATCGCGAACACTTGAACAATGCGCAACGCTATTGGGCAGCACTGAACAAGCGAAAAATCAGCAGATGAAATGGTTTGTATTTCATAAGGGAGAGTTGTTACTTCAGCAAGACGGCGACAAGTTGCTGGTGCCAGAGGGCAATGAACCTCCTGTGGCTGTGCCTGATGGCCATCAAGTGCATGAGGTAACCATGAATGACGGCACGAAAGTAAAGACTTTTGAAATAGATGATAATTATCCATTATCCATTACCAACTATCAATTAATTGGCCTTCGCGATTCCTTCAACTATATTCCTTTAGAAGACTATCTATGTGGTGGCAAGGCCTCACAAATTCTCTATTGGGACAATCATAGCCGCTACTGCCCTACTTGCGGTGTTCCTACCGTTCAAGAGACGCCTATCATGAAAAAATGTCCCAAGTGCGGATTGGAGATGTACCCCCCTATTGCCACAGCCATTATCGTGCTGATACAGAAGGACGACGAGATACTGTTGGTACACAACCGTTCTTTCAAGCGCGACTACTATGGACTGGTAGCAGGCTTCTTAGAAGCTGGTGAGAATCTGGAGCAATGTGTACGCAGAGAGGTAATGGAAGAAACAGGTCTAACCATCAAGAACCTGCATTATTTCGGCAGTCAGACATGGCCCTACCCCAGTGGACTGATGGTTGGCTTCACGGCAGAATATGAAAGCGGCACCATCAAACTGCAGGAAGACGAACTGACTGCCGGCGCCTTCTATCGCAAGGACAACCTACCTCACATCCCTCAGAAAATGAGCATCGCCCGCAAGCTCATCGACTGGTGGCTCAGCAAGTAATAATTGTAATAAGCTAAGCACTATTGTGCAAGTTGAGACATTACTAAAGTACATGGTTAGACATTACTAAAGTACATGGTTAGACATTGGTAATGTGCAAGGCAAGACATTACTAATATGATTGCAGGCTGATTTCTATATGAATGGAGGCTACTAACCATAGGTTTGTAGGTCACAAAGCATAGGGTTGCAGGGCGCAAAGCATAGGGTTGGAAGCCAATGATACAGAGAAAACAGCAAAAAAGTCTTCACTCTTCACAGACATGTCATAAATAGTTGTTTTACAATCTATTTACTGCGTGAAGACTTACTCTGCCTCTTCACAAGTCTTCACAACACTTCACGGTATTAGTACTTGATATTTGTAAAAAACTCGCATTGACACCAAATAAATGGTGAAGACCTGTGAAGAGATGTGAAGAGTTAGCGAAACTCTTCACACTGATAATAGTTTATAAGTCAGTAAGATATAGCATATCCGTGAAGAGTGAAGACTTTCTTTGAGCATACTATTTATCAAAAGATGACTGTCCTATATTTCCACTTATTTTGTGCTATAGCGTTAGAGATTTTTTCCCTCACGAGGGAAAAATAAAAACCTCACGAGGAAGTAAAAGGCTTGTTTAGCGGAAGTAAACCCACCTTTTACTACCGCTAAGTCCACCATCAGCCGGCACATGATACAACATGACAGTTTGAAAGGAAAGGCTCACACCTTAGTAGTTTTTTTGATAAAACAAAATACAGGCGAGACTATCAAGCCTCGCCTGTATTAAATATATATGGTGTAGGATAACCTTACGCGAAGTTATCAAACATCAAGTTCTGTGAAGGAACGCCCAAATCATAAAGCAGACCTTCAACAGCCTTTGACATCGGACCAGGACCACACATGTAGTACTCGATATCCTCTGGTGCCTCATGATCCTTCAAGTAGTCATTATACATCACTTGATGAACGAAACCAGCTGTATATTTCACACCAGCAGCATCAGCAGCAGGATCTGGACGGTCGAGTGCCAAGTGGAAGTGGAAGTTCGGGAAGTCTTTCTCCAATCCGAGGAAATCATCCAAATAGAATACTTCATTCAAAGCACGTGCACCATAGAAATAGTGCATCTCACGATCGGTGGTATGCAACGTCTTACACATATGCATAATCTGTGCACGCAGAGGAGCCATACCGGCACCACCACCTACCCAAATCATCTCGCGCTTAGAATCAAAGATAGGATGGAACTCTCCATAAGGACCGCTCATTCTCACCTTGTCGCCTGGCTTCAGACTGAAGATGTAAGAAGAAGCAATACCTGGACTAACATCCATAAAGCCCACCTGTGGTTTTGGCTTAAACGGAGGTGTTGCAATACGGACGGTCAACATGAAGCGGTCGCCCTCAGCAGGATAGTTAGCCATAGAGTAAGCACGGATAGTTGGCGTGTCGTTCTTGCACTTCAAGGTGAACAAGCCGAACTTCTCCCATGCTGGCAAATATTCGCCCAGAGATTCCTTGTCAATGTCCTTGTCATAGTCCATTGAGTATGCAGGAATCTGGATCTGTGCATAAGAACCTGGGATGAAGTCCATGTGCTCGCCAGGAGGCAGCTGTACGATGAACTCCTTGATAAATGAAGCCACATTCTTATTAGAAACAACAGTACACTCATATTCCTTCACACCGAGGATGCTCTCAGGAATCTTGATAGAGAGGTCGTTCTTCACCTTTACCTGACAGCCCAGACGCCAGTGGTCTTGCTGCTGTTTACGGGTAAAATGAGAGGTCTCTGATGGCAGAATCTCACCACCACCTTCGAGCACCTGTACCTTGCACTGGCCGCAAGAGCCCTTACCACCGCAGGCAGAAGGGAGGTGAACGTCATTTGTAACCAATGTATTGAGCAAAGTGTTACCCATTTGGACATCGAGCACCTTATCACCCCCATTAATCGTAATCTTAACATTGCCTGAAGGCACCAGATAATGCTTGGCCACCAACAGGATAATGACAAGCAGCAGGATGACTACAAGGAATACCCCAATGCTCGCTAATATTAAATTCATATCCATTGTATATTCCTTTCCTTTTTAGAGTTTCAAACCAGAGAAGCACATAAAGCCCATAGCCATCAAGCCTACTACGATGAATGTAATGCCCAAACCCTTCAGAGGAGCAGGTACATCTGAGTAAGCCATCTTTTCACGGATAGCAGCCAAACCTACTATAGCCAGCAACCAACCAATACCAGAACCTAAAGCATAGCCCAGCGCATCAAGCACACCACCTATATATTTAGGATCACTTGGATTCAAACCTATGCGCTGCTGCATGAACAATGACGCACCCATGATAGCGCAGTTAACGGCAATCAGAGGCAGGAAGATACCCAAAGCGTTATAAAGTGAAGGACTGAAACGCTCCACCACCATTTCCACAATCTGTACGATAGCGGCGATAACGGCAATGAAGAGGATGAAGCTGAGGAAACTCAAATCAACACCTGGAATCAAAGCGCCTTCAGATAAAACGTATGTCTGCAGCAGATAGTTCACAGGCAAGGTAACCACCAACACGAAAGTAACGGCAGCACCCAAGCCCAAAGCAGTCTTTACATTCTTTGATACGGCAAGATAAGAGCACATACCCAGGAAGAATGCAAATATCATATTGTCCACGAAAATAGAGCGGACGATTAAGCTAAAGAAATGTTCCATACTCTTTCAATTATTACTTTTCTTGCAATTCTTTATTGTGGGCACGCTGGTACCAAATGATGCAAGCCACGATGATCAGCGCCATCGGAGACATCACCATCAGACCATTGTTAATGTAACCCATATCCTTTATCCAATCATAGTTCAACAGGTTGAAGCCAAGCAATGTACCTGAGCCGAGAATTTCACGGAACACAGCCACAATAACAAGAATCTTGGCATAACCCAGACCGTTACCAACTCCATCAAGGAATGACTCCCAAGGACCGTTCTGCATAGCAAATGCCTCCAAACGACCCATCAGAATACAGTTGGTAATAATCAGACCCACATACACTGACAGCTGAACACTTACATCGTAAGCGAAAGCCTTCAGAATCTCACTAACGATGGTCACCAAGCTCGCAACCACTACCAACTGAACGATGATACGGATGCGGTTAGGAACCGTCTTACGAAGCAAGGAGATTACCACATTGGCAAAAGCAGTGATAACCGTTACTGCCAGACCCATCACAATGGCTGGCTCCAACTTGCTGGTCACAGCAAGCGCAGAGCAGATACCCAATACCTGAACGGTAACAGGATTGTTCAAGCCAAGAGGAGTCATGAACACTTCTTTATTCTTTGCTGAAAATAATGATGACATATTCTTTCCTCCTCTTATTTATTGGTTAAAAATGCCTTGTAATTATTCAAGCAGTCTTTCAGCATGGCATCTACACCATTAGAGGTCATGGTACCACCAGTGATACCATCTACCTTATTGGCATCGCCCTTAGCCTGACCACTCTTTACCACCTCAAGAGCTACATTGTCGCCATTCAGTACTTTCTTGCCCTCGAACTGCTTCTGGAAGGCAGTATAGCTCTGAATCTCAGCACCCAAGCCAGGAGTCTCGCTGGCATGAGAGAAGTAAGCACCATAAACGGTGTCTTTATCGTCGTTCAATGCCACATATCCCCAAATTGAGCCCCAAAGACCTGCGCCAAATACAGGGAAGATGTACTTCTTCTGACCATCAATCTCAGCCTCGAACACATGCAACTGACCATTCTTCTTGAAATCGTTCTCAAAGCTGGTTACAAATTTGCCTGTATAGTCAGTGAGCTGACCATCCTTGAACAACTTGTCGGCTTTCACATATTTATTATAATCGACAGCAGCGTCAGCTGACTCACGCACATTCAGCGCATACAAGATCTGCTTTTTAGTATCCAATTCCACGTTAGCATCCTGACGGCTGCTGAAAGTAGAGTGAACGAATGAAAGCAGGAATGCTACAATAACAACCATTACCGCAGCATAAATGATAGTATAACTATTACTATTTGTATTCATTTCCTTAAACGGTATTAATTGTTAAACTTTTGCAACTCGTTTTTCGCGCTTGCTGATATTGCTCTGTACTACACAATAGTCAATCAGCGGAGCGAAGATATTCATCAACAGGATGGCCAGCATCATGCCCTCTGGATAACCAGGATTGAGTACACGAATCACGATAGCCATCACACCAATGAGGAAGCCATAGATATACTTGCCACACTCGGTGCGAGCGGATGTTACTGGGTCTGTAGCCATAAATACGGCACCAAAGCAAAAACCGCCCAAAACCAAATGCTCATACCAAGGCATATTTGCGATGGCAGTGTCTGGACCAACGGCATTGAATATCCATGCCATCAGAGCACCACCTACAAACACGCTGCACATGGTCTTCCAGCTGGCAACACCTGTCCACAACAGAATCACAGCACCTATGGCAATGGCTATGACACTTGTTTCACCAATAGAACCAGGAATAAAGCCTGTAATCATATCCATATTGAACTCAGGGAATCCAGTTGAAGCGGTAGCCGTAGCTGCCTGTCCTAAAGGAGTAGCTACAGTCAGGCCATCAACGGTCTTGCCCAAGCCCAGAATACTATCGCCTGATACCCAAACGGCATCGCCCGACATCTTAGTAGGATAAGCAAAGAACAGGAAAGCACGGGTAATCAGTGCCACGTTGAACACGTTCATACCAGTACCGCCAAATACTTCCTTAGCAAATATCACAGCAAAAGCTGTTGCAATGGCCAGGATCCACAGAGGACAATCAATAGGCACAATCAGAGGAATCAAAATACCAGATACCAGGAAACCTTCCTGAATTTCCTCGTTCTTCCACTGAGCCACAGTGAACTCAATGCCAAGACCCACTACATAAGAAACTATGATTTTAGGCAGAACTGCCAGGAAACCATAGATGAACATAGCCCAGAAGCCACCTTCTGCGCCAGTAGCATTGAAATGCTGATAGCCCACGTTGTACATACCGAACAACATGGCCGGAATCAATGCAATCACTACCAATGACATGATTCGTTTGCTGTCGATGGCATCATGAATATGCGTTCCGGATTTCGCAGTATTAGATGGAACAAAGAGGAATGTCTCAAAGCCATCAAACACAGAGCGAAATGCGTGTAATTTGCCGCCTTCTTCAAAGTTCGGCTTTATCTTATCCAGATAATTTCTTAACGCGCTCATTATTAGTTTCTCTTTTTAATTTCCAATTTAAAACTTTAAGCCATTTCAGCACGAAGTGCGTCAAGTCCTTCACGAACAATACGCTGTACTTCTACTTTAGAAGAACATACAAACTCGCAGAGAGCGAAGTCTTCTGGAGCCACCTCATAAATGCCCAACGCCTCCATCTTGTCGATATCACCAGCGATGATAGCCTTTATCAAATATTCAGGATAGATATCCATCGGGAATACACTGTCATACTCGCCAGACATGATCATGTGACGTTCACCGCCCTTGATACGTGCGTCCATAACATATTCCTTCTTGCCTTGCAACCAGCTGAAGTAAGAGCGACTGGTACTGAAATCGTTAACTCGAGGCATAATCCAGCCCAACATCTCATGTACATCATTGCCTTCAGGTATTACCGTCAGTTGTGAGTGGAAAGCACCAAGGTATCCATTTTCAGCATCCACTTGCTTGCCAGTAAGCACATTACCACTGATATAACGCAGATTCTTGCCAGTAGTTACATGTCCCTTGAAGACTTTATCAAGCTTAGCACCTAACAGCATCTTCACGTAACAAGGTTTCACAACCTCTGAGCCGGTGAAAGCGACTGTGCGTGTTAAGTTAACCTTACCTTCATTGAACAGACGGCCAATGAAAATAATAGCTTCAGCACCGATAGTCCATACCACTTCACCCTTGTTGATAGGAGCTACGTGATTGATTTGTACACCTACGTTACCTGCTGGATGAGGACCATCAAAGATGTTGATGGTTACATTTTTTGCCTGTAACAAAGCTTCAGATTTCTGCTTGGCACTCACGCCTAAGTAAACCTGAGCGATTTTAGCCAATGCGTTGAGACCTGTCTGGAAGTTTGCTTCCTCCCCTTTCAGCTGCAGCTCGAAGTCGGGTGCCAAAGGAGCACTGTCAAAAGCAGACACGAAAATTGCGCGTGGAGCATCGTTAGGATTAGCGATCACATCATACGGACGCTGACGCATAAAAGCAAACAGGCCCGCTTCCAACAGAGCTGCTTTCACCTGCTCACCAGAGAGAGTAGCAGGATCTTTCTTGCCGAAATCAGCATACTGCTGCTCCTTGTCAGGAGCCACGATGATGTTCATCACCTTTCTACGTGCACCTCGCTCAACACTTGTAACTACGCCACTAACTGGCGAAACAAATTTCACTTCGGGGTGATTCTTGTCAACAAACAAGGGTTCCCCTGCCAGGACATGCGCCTGTTCCTTCACCACTACTTTTGGAGTGACACCAGTAAAATCATCGGGCACAAGAGAATATGCGTCCGATGCAGGTAAAATTGTCACTTCATTAGCTGGCTTACCTTTCAGGTTAATATCCAAGCCTTTGCGTAACTTAATTACATTTGCCATGCGATTATATTAAAAATTAGTTTTCGATAAACTTTGCAAAATTAGTGATTATATACCAAAAAAACGAAGTTATTGCGTTTTATTTTCCACAATAACCCCGTTTCTTTATCTTTTAAGATAAAAGACAGCCAAAAAAGTCGATAATCTCTATTCTTCTTCAGCAAACATCGGGTCCCATGCAGGCAACTTCACAGGTGTCTGTTTTAATAACTCTTTCACCTTAGCAGTAGCATAACGACTTTCCACTACCAGGCGGAACATATATTCGTTAAACCATTCGTCTGTCATGATAAGAAAACCTTGATAACCACGGTCAGCACCCCAGCTATTCTCCACCATCCACTTTACAGGCTTGCCTGTTTGATCCAAGTCAACGGCCGTAAGTGTCATTGCATGAGTAGAACCACTTGCAAATGTTTGGATACGTTGTTTTTTGTCCATACCAAATGTAGTGCCCATCAATGAACCATAATCAAAGTTATTTACATCCAACAATCCACGTTTGGCATCCTGAAACTTACCTACATCACAAGAGAAATACATCATCGTATTATCTTTCAAAGAGGCGATGGCCATATCTTTGATTTCATCGATAGGCAAGTTTACATACACCCAATTCTGACCATCATAAGTATGACGGTCAAAGTCTATCTCGTAAGTTTTATAATACTCTCGGGTAGGATCATTCATCAACATCACATAGTCGGTAAGTAGTCCTTTATCCCCATATTTCTCATAGAACGACATCGGAGTATGGTGTTCTTTAGCCACAGGTTTGCCTTCTGCATCTTTACGCACGAAATCAAATTCTTTTGGAGGGATGCCTAAGTTTAGCACCAACATGCGATAAACAGTGGACAACATTTCAGTTTTTTGCGCCTCCAAATCTGTTTGTTTCACGCCTCTCGCTGCATCATCACGCAACTTTAGGCCATACTCTTTCAACTTCTGAGAGATTAAACTACGCATAGTAGAGGTGTGAGTACTACTATATGTCTCAGGCATTACATCTTTAGGTACCAAGCCATATTTCTTCACCAAATCGGCTACGCCACAGAAAGTACCACCGTCGCTCAACGGATGTTGGAACAGCCATTCCACCATTTTATCGTCCATAGGTTGATGACGGGTATCGATCACTCCCTGGAGGAAAAGATTAGCCTTCTCCAACTGGTCATAAAAGAAAGAATAGACTTGTGAATACTCAAAAACAGGTAGGCTATATTGTTCTATGGCTTTGGCACGCATCACATTCAAACCAGTAAATAGCCAACAACGACCTGACGACGCCTGATTGGTGATACCTTTTGATTTCACTCGGATAGAAAAGTTGGTATCCATTGCCTTCTGGTTATCTTGATTAACAACCAAGGCACTGATATCATTGTTACCGATGGCATTTCGGATAGCCCTATTAGCAGGGGTATCTTCATAACCTTTTTCTATTTGTTGCAACATTCGGGCATCAATACCACCTTTGCCTGTCTGAGCATTCGCTACAACAACAGTCGAAGCTATCATCATAACGAAAAATAGTTTCTTCTTCATTTCTTTATTAGATTTAAGCAAGTAAGCTCCAAAGCCAAAGCTATGGAGCTTACTATCATGTGAATCAACTTATTGGTTTACTCAATCTTGAGGTCTCTCAATGTATGCCAGCACGTCACCCTTATTCACAGTAGCACCTTGCTGTGCGCATACTTCGATAATCTTGCCAGTGAAGTTAGCCTTCACTTCAGCCTGCTCGCCCCACAGAGTAGTAATGTAGCAGAAATGGTCTCCTTCTTGGAACTTATCACCAATAGCTGGAGCCAAAGAAGCATTCACCACATCAATCTCCCATATTACCTGACCATTAACAGGTGCGGTAATAGGCTCTGCCTTAGCACGCTTCAGTTTCAGGATATCCTCAGGGTTGAAGCCCTGCTTTGCCATAGCAGCATCCTTAGCCTTCTGCAAGTCTGCTTCGAAACGCTGTTTTGCCACACCGCTCTTGAATGGGCGATACTGCTCTGGGTGCATAGCTAATTCAAACAACTCTTCGTCGTCTGGGCCAGTTTCCCAACCATTTTCCTTCATTTCCTTGCGGAAATCATCCATATTGTCAGGATAGAGTGCTTGCACATCACCTGTAAAGAACTCCAGACCTTGTTCCTTAGCCAGCTCTTTGATTTCAGGAGCCACCTCACCAGGCAGTTTACCACTCTTACCAAGAATCATACCCCAGATACTCTTATCTGTCAGTAAGCTGTAGCGTGGCTTGCCTTGAGCTTCAGCCATAATATTCATCAAGGCGATGTTCTTCACATACTGGCTGAAAGGAGTCACCAATGGAGGATAACCAACCTTAGGCCAAACATATTCTACTTCGTCAAACAATTTCACCACTACCTCGTCGATAGACATCTCTGGTTTGCCCTGAGCCTTCAATGACATATTGATAACTGGCATCATGGTCTTCATGTCAGCCATCATAGAACCCATCATACCACCTGGCAGACCGCACTTCAACAGCAATGAAGTCATGTGCTTATTGGTTGGATCCATGAAGTAACCCAAGAAGTCGTCAATGAATTCCTGTGTCAATGCACGAGCTTCCATATATGCCTTCATGTTGATATCTTTCACCTTGAAACCTGCATCTTTCAACATTGCCTGGATAGTAATCACATCTGGATGTACCTTACCCCATGACAACGGTTCCATAGCCACATCTATCACATCGACGCCAGCTTCTGCTACTTCTAACATAGAAGCGACAGAAAGGCCTGGTCCACTATGACCGTGATATTGTACGATGATTTCAGGGTGGCGATCTTTGATATTCTTAGTCAACTGACCCAGTGACCAAGGACGACCAATACCTGCCATATCTTTCAAGCAGATCTCCTGCGCACCAGCTTCAATCAGTTTGTCAGCCAACTTAGTATAATATTCAACAGTGTGAATTGGAGAATAAGTGATGCAGAGTGTTGCTTGAGGAGTCATGCCACCCTCCAATGCATATTTAATAGAAGGAATGATGTTGTTGGCATCGTTCAATCCATCGAAAATACGGGTGATATCTACGCCTTGAGCATGCTTAACCTTATACATCAACTTACGCACATCCACAGGGCAAGGATACATACGCAATGCATTCAAACCACGATCCAGCATGTGTGTCTTGATGCCAGCCTCATTGAAAGGCTTGGTAAAAGCGCGAACTGCTAAGTTAGGATTCTCGCCATACATCAAGTTCACTTGCTCAAAAGCGCCACCGTTGGTTTCCACACGGTCGAAGCAACCCATGTCGATGATAACGGGAGCAATGCGCTCTAGTTGATCTTTTCTGGGTTGATACTTGCCTGAACTCTGGAACATGTCTCGATAGAGGAGACTGAATTGAATTTCTTTCTTCATATATTATCAACTTAAAATTTTACCTTTTTACCGAATTTAGCGCAAAGATACAACTTTATTTTCACACAGCCCAATATTTGAACTTTTTTTTACTAAAGATTTTACATTCGTGCCAGATTAAAACATTCGCATATACACACATCCACTGCACGAGCCATAACATGCATAAAAATCGCCATTTTTACTTAGCGGAAGTAAAAGACCGTTTTAGCGGAACTAAACCACCCGTTTAGCGGTAGTAAGCGTTTGTTGTGTTAGTTGTACTCATCGCAATACCACATCTCTCGCATAAACAAATGGACTAACGAGAGAAAAGGGAAAGTGAAAAAAAGAATTAAAAATAATTGTTTTGCCTTGCAGTATTCGGTTTTACCAATAATTATTTGTATGTTTGCAAGAAATTATAAAAACAATTGGAAATGAAAGTAACCATTGTTTCGGGCGCACGCCCAAACTTTATGAAAATAGCGCCTATATGCCGTGCAATAAACGCAGCTCATAGTAACGGTAAAGATATTTCATTCCGACTTATATATACGGGACCACAAGGAGACCCTAGCCTTGACGCATCGTTATTTTCCGATCTTGACATACGGGAGCCAGATGGCTACCTAAATGTGTCAAATGGTGGGCAAAGTGAAGTTTCCGCAGCTATCATGCTGGCTTTTGAGAAAGAACTTGACGCTCATCCTGCCCATGTTGTATTGGTAGTTGATGACTTAGCATCTACCATGAGTTGCTCTATTGTGGCTAAGAAACGTGGACTGAAAGTGGCGCATGTGATTGCTGGGACACGCTCGTTCGACATGAATATGCCCCGAGAGGTGAATCGAACCATCGTTGATGCCATATCTGACTACTTGTTTACTGCTGGTATGGTTGCTAACAGGAACCTCAATCAAGAAGGCATGATACCAGAATATATCCATTATGTTGGCAATATACTAATTGACACAATCCGATATAATCGTCACAGACTGTTACAACCCATGTGGTTCAATAGTATGGGACTACGTAAAGGAAATTATTTGTTGTTAACATTGAACCGTCGTGACTTACTACGCAACAAACCTGTACTGAAGTCGCTATTGGAAACGGTTATCAAAAAAGCCAACGGTCTTCCCATTGTAGCACCACTTCATGGCTATGTAGAAGATGCAGTAAAGCAATTGGAGTTGGATGCCCCTAATCTGTATATCATGCCATCGCAAAGCTATCTGCATTTCGGCTTTCTCATCAATCAAGCAAAAGGCATCGTTACTGATTCTGGCAACATAGCAGAAGAAGCAACCTTTTTGGATGTTCCCTGCATAACACTCAATACTTATGCTGAGCACCCAGAAACCTGGCGTATTGGTACTAACGAGCTGGTAGGTGAAAATACTTTTGCATTGGCATCTGCCCTCGACAAACTGTTACAAGGCGAGTGGAAACATGCTACCCTGCCCGACAGATGGGATGGAAGGACTGCTGAACGTATTGTGCAGGTGCTAGTTGAATCGTTTGAGAATAATAGTTAATAATTACTTTGAATGAGTAGAATAGAGTTGATGAAACGAATATACATATTATATACAATCTTAATAGCATTCTTGACTATTCCAACGGGAGCTTTCGCCCAGAAAATAAGAGGGGTAGTAACTGACTCGCTGACCAACGAGCCATTGTTATATGTCACTGTACAATATGAAGGAAAAGGGTCTGGCAGTGTAACCAATGGTGATGGAGAATATGAAGTGGATAATCATGCCCGTAGAGGGTGGACAGAACTGACGTTCTCAGCCATCGGTTATGAAACCAAGAAAGTTAAGATCACTACTGCCACCCGTGAATTGACGCTAAAATTGAAACCCGCAGACATCCAAATAGCAGAAGTAACGGTAAGGCCTGGGCGTGAACATTACCGGCGCAGAGATAATCCTGCCGTAATATTCATGCGTAAAGTTATTGAGAAGAAAAAAGGTCTCAAACTTGAGACCAATGACTTCTACGAATACCGCAAGTACCAAAAGATGCGTATGTCAATTAATGACATCACACAAGAAAAAATGGAGAAAGGCATCTATAAAAAGTTTTCTTTCTTCAAAGACCAGGTGGAGACTTCGAAGAAAACAGGAAAAATGATTCTGCCTATTTCCATCAAAGAAACAGCATCTCGCACTATTTACCGAAAGAATCCAGAGAGTAAGAAGGAAATTATTGACGGCTATAATTCCTCTGGTATTGAGGAATTTTTCAACACAGGTGACATGGTAGGCACCATCCTCTCTGATGTATTTAGAGATGTGAGTATTTATGACGACGATATCAACTTGTTGCAAAGACGTTTTGTTAGTCCTATAGGTCAAGGCGCCATCACTTTCTATCAATACTATTTAGAAGACACACTGATGGTGGACAAGACAGAGTGCATCCACTTGACGTTTGTACCTGCCAACCCATTGGATCCAGGCTTTACAGGGCATCTGTACGTGGCCCGCGACTCCAGCTATGCTGTAAAACGTTGCATCATGAATTTACCGAAGAAGACTGCGGTAAACTTTGTAGAAGACATGATAATTCAGCAAGACTACGAGCAAATGCCAGATAGTAGTTGGGTGTTAATAAACGATGACATGACTGTTCAGTTAAAGTTGGTTTCAGCCATCCAAGGCATGGAAGTTGAACGCACTACCCGTTATTCTGATTATAAATTCGATCCAATAGAGGCTCGTTTGTTCCGCCTTAAAGGCGATGTAATCAAGGAGATTGACATGATGAACAAGAGTGACGAGTATTGGGCTGAAGTCAGACACGAGCCTTTAACGAAGCAGGAAAGTTCCATGGACTTGTTCATGAACCGTTTGGAACAGATTCCAGGTTTCAAATACGCAATTTTTGGTGCCAAGGCGTTGATAGAGAATTTCGTGGAACTCGGAGGGCGTAAGCATCCGAGCAAGGTTGATTTAGGTCCTATCAATACCATGGTGACTAGTAACTTCGTAAACGGATTGCGATTGCGTTTAAGTGCCGGAACCACAGCGAATCTCAGCAAGCATTGGTTCCTCAAAGGTTATGGAGCATATGGTTTCAAAGACCACAAATGGATGTACAATGGTGAACTGGCCTATTCATTCAAGCCACGTGAGTATATGCTTTGGGAGTTTCCCAAACACTATATTCAATTCAAGTATCAGTATGATGTGATGTCGCCGAGTGATAAGTATCTTGATACGGATAAGGATAATATGTTTGTTGGTATGCGTTGGACAACCTCTGATCAAATGATGTACTCTCGTATAGCGGAGGTTACACATGAGCTGGAAACGGTTTCTGGTTTCTCTATCAAGTCTCAACTGAGGCATCGCAACGATGAACCAGTAGGCACATTGGCATATTTCAAAAACGACGGACCTGTACCCGGACAACTGAGCGAGCAAAACACTCGGATCAAGGACATAACAACCAACGAGCTATCCGTCACACTCCGCTATGCCCCTGGAGAGTCATTCATAAACTCCAAACAGCGAAGGGTACCCATTTCATTGGACGCTCCTATTTATACACTCACACATACGCTTGGTTTCAAAGGTCTGGGCGGTGATTACAACTTTAACATCACGGAATTCAGCATGCGCAAGCGTTTCTGGATGGGGTCATGGGGATATCTTAATATCATTGGACGTGCCGGTGCTCAATGGAACAAGGTACCATTCCCTATGCTCAATATTCCTATCACCAACCTCTCATATATCATGATGTATAACGTGGAAACGTTCGCCTTGGTAAAGAATATGGAGTTCCTAAATGACCGCTATGCTGCTTTGTTTATCAAATACAACATGAACGGCAAGTTGTTCAATCGTATTCCTTTACTCAAACGCCTGAAGTGGCGTGAGATGTTCTGCGTACGTGCCATGTGGGGAACACTGACAGACCAGAATAACCCTTATAAGCAAGGCAACAGTGACTTATTTGTTTTCCCCACACGAAATGGAGAGCCTGCAAGTTTCCTGATGGATTCAAAGAAGCCTTACGTGGAGGTAAGCTTCGGCATTTACAATATATTCAAGTTGTTACATGTAGAATACGTGAGACGACTCACCTATCTAGATGCTCCAGGAACCCACAAGGATGGCATCCGATTTATGGTATTAATGACGTTCTAAGCATTGAATATTGAATTCTTCCAATTAAAAAGAAATGCAACCATTAGCTGAACGACTACGCCCGCAAACTCTTGATGAGTATATCGGCCAACAACATCTGGTCGGTGAGGGAGCTGTACTCCGCCAAATGATTGATAAGGGTGAGATTTCTTCATTCATCATGTGGGGACCTCCGGGGGTAGGGAAAACCACTTTGGCACAAATCATAGCTCACAAATTAGAAACGCCATTCTATACCCTGAGTGCTGTCACAAGTGGCGTAAAAGATGTGCGCGATGTTATTGAGCGTGCTAAAAGTGCCCGTTTTTTTTCACATGCAAGTCCAATACTATTTATTGATGAAATACATCGCTTCAGTAAATCTCAACAAGATTCCTTATTGGGTGCAGTAGAACAAGGTGTGATTACTTTGATTGGTGCCACTACGGAAAATCCTTCTTTTGAAGTAATACGACCCTTGCTATCACGATGCCAAGTATATACACTTAAGTCGTTAGATAAAGAAGACTTGATGAATCTGCTTAAACGTGCCATTAACACTGACATCGAACTTAAGAAACGTAAAATAGAACTGCAAGAGACCAGCGACCTATTACGTTTCAGTGGCGGTGACGCCCGCAAGTTACTTAATATTTTGGAATTGGTAGTGCAGGCTGAGCAACAGGACCCCATCATTATCACTAATGAACTAGTGGCAAAACGCATACAGCAGAACCCATTAGCATATGACAAAGAGGGCGAGATGCATTACGATATCATCTCTGCTTTCATCAAAAGCATCAGAGGAAGTGATCCAGACGCAGCTGTCTATTGGTTGGCACGTATGGTGGAGGGAGGGGAAGATCCTGCATTCATTGCCCGCCGTTTGGTAATCCTTGCAGCAGAAGATATAGGATTGGCCAACCCCAATGCTCTGCTGCTAGCAAACGCCTGTTTCGACACCATAATGAAGATAGGCTGGCCCGAAGGTCGTATTCCCTTGGCCGAGACTGCCATTTACCTAGCCACAAGTCCCAAAAGCAATTCTGCCTATCTGGCCATTGACAAGGCATTAGAAGAAGTAAAACAATCGGGCAATCAACCTGTGCCTTTACACCTACGCAACTCCCCTACCCAATTGATGAAAGATTTGGGGTACGGAATAGATTATAAATATGCCCATGATTTTCCTGGCCATTTCGTAAACCAGCAATACTTGCCCGACGCATTGAAAGGCAATCAATTCTGGGAGCCTCAACCAAATCCTGCAGAGGAGAAGCATAAGGAAAGAATGAAGACTCTTTGGGGGAATAAAAAGAAATTCAATTAATCATATTATGAAGATTGTAGTATTAGATGGTTATGCAGGCAACCCTGGCGATTTGTCATGGGATGCACTGAAAGCATTAGGTGAGTGTACAATTTATGACCGCACTGCACCAGATGAAATGATTGACCGTGCAAAAGACGCTGAAATTGTTCTGACCAACAAGGTCTGCTTTAAGGCGGAGCATTTCAAACAACTGCCCAAGTTGAGATACATTGGAGTCATAGCTACTGGTTTCAATATCATTGATTGTGAAGCTGCTAAGGCTCACAATGTGGTGGTAACCAACATACCAGCCTATAGCACTAACTCAGTAGCTCAGATGGCTTTTGCTCATATACTAAACATATATAACCGAGTGGACCATTATGCCACAGAAATTCGTGAGAAGGATGCATGGGTAAAGAGCTTAGACTTCTCATACCTCAACACTCCGCTTCATGAACTAGCAGGCAAAAAAATTGGCATCATCGGACTTGGCAATACAGGTTCAGCTACAGCCCGCATAGCAATCGGTTTCGGCATGGAAGTATTTGCATATACATCAAAATCGGAATTTCAGTTGCCTCATGAGATCAAGAAAATGGAAATTGACGAACTGTTCGGTATGTGTGATATTGTGAGTCTGCATTGTCCTTTGACTCCTTCTACCAAGAATTTAGTCAATGCAGAAAGATTGAAACTGATGAAACCGAATGCCATCATTATCAACACCAGTAGGGGACCTGTGGTGAATGCGCAAGATTTAGCCGATGCTTTAAACAGTGGGAGAGTTATGGCAGCCGGCATAGATGTTCTTGATACAGAACCACCTACAACAGACAATCCACTTTTAAAGGCAAAGAACTGCTACATCACTCCTCATATCGCTTGGGCAAGTTATGAGGCTCGTGTACGCCTGATGGATATCTTGGTAGGAAACGTAAAAGCGTTTATCGAAGGGAAAGCTATTAATGTAGTAAATTGACTTTATGGAACATAGAGCCAAAAACATCTATAATCGAATAAGTTGGATGGACTGGGCAAAAACCATTGCCATCACACTTGTGGTATTTGGGCATCTACGATCTGACTTTAATGCTTATATCTTCAGTTTCCACATGCCATTCTTTCTCATGCTTTCAGGTTTTTTACAAAAGAAAAGGCCCCTGAAAGAAGAACTTGTAAAGTCAGCTAAGTCATTGCTGGTCCCTTATATTATTTATAATGTGTATCTGTTAATTTACAGTCTATTCACAGGAGAATATACATCTGACTACCCATGGTCAATGGCTGTTGGTCTGCAATGGAACCTCAGCATGGCTTGTCGCCCATTGTGGTTCCTGTTGGCATTATTCTGGATGCGAATTGCTTACGCAGCTTTCCCATTGAAAGGAGGTTATCTACTCGCAATAGTTTGTGCTCTGTTCACATGCTTTTTTGCAAAAGGTAACTTCATGACCCCCATAAACAATTATATGCAGATTTTCGCAGCCATTATATGCTTCCCCTTTTTTATTATCGGCACAATCTTGAATCGATATAATGGGCACAACATGCTTACCAAGCTGCATCGTGTCTCACAGATTGGCTTGCCCATTAGCATGATAGTAATAGGATTTATCATCGCACATCACAATGGCTTCGTTAACATATTCCGTTGTAACCCAGGTGATATTGTCCCATTGTTTTACCTCAGTGCTTCCCTTTCATCTGCAGGTCTTTTGCTACTAATCAGGCACACGCTTGATTGTACAAATAGTTTCGTGCAGTTGGTTTCAGAAGGCACACTGATCATTTTCGCATTACATCAGAGCATTTTCTGGCCTCTGCGTGAGTTTATGCCTCAAGGCAACCTATGGTCATTAGGTATCGCCTTGATAACCGTAGTATTATTAAGCGGATTAGCCTGGCTGTCAAGGAGATTTTGTCCCGTATTGATAGGAAAATGGAGGTAAAAATATGGAAGAAAACAGCAAAGACAAAAGACTCGACCTAATGGTAGGCAAGAAATTATTATATGTGCATGGATTTGGCTCATCTGGTGCATCTGGATCAGCCAAAGGTTTGCGTATTCTTCTACCCAAGGCCACCGTGATCTCACCAGACCTCCCTGTACATCCAGCTGAAGCGATGGAACTATTGCATCATATCTGCGAAACAGAGAAACCAGATTTAATTATCGGCTCATCGATGGGTGGGATGTATTCTGAAATGCTCTACGGTTTCGATCGTCTCTTAGTTAACCCTGCCTTCCAGATAGCTGACACTATGTCGGAACACAATATGATAGGACGTGTGACTTTCAGCAATCCACGAAAAGACGGTATGAAAGATTTTCTGGTTAACAAAACCCTTCAACAAGAATTTCGTGAGGTTTCGAGTCATTGCTTTGAAAAAGTGAACAAGGATGAACAAAGACGAGTATATGCGCTCTATGGTATTCATGATGTCTTGGTACACACCTTCGACCTGTTCACCGAGCATTATACCCAAGCTATTCGCTTTAACGGAGCTCATTTCCTCAACGATCATGCGTTGGTTCACTGTGTTCTCCCTGTGATTCAGTGGATTGACGACCGTCAGGAAGGTCGTGAGAGACCCATCTTATACATAAGCTTAGATGACACGTTGAGAAAAGCCGATGGCAAACCCATGGAAACAGCAGTAAAGGCATACCAGCAACTATCAGCAATTTATGACACTTATATCCTTGCCACGGTTCCCTATAATCAGCCAGACTCATGGGGCGAACAAGTGAGATGGGTGGAGCAATGGTTAGGTGTTCCAGCCTATAACCGTCTGATGATTTCCAGCCACAAGAATCTGAGCTATGGCGACTATCTAATTGATGCCCATGACGCTAACGGTGCAGATGGATTTATGGGTACCCATATTAAGTTTGGCGAAGACCCATACAAGACATGGGAGGATGTTATGGTCTTCTTCGACAGATTAGGAGGACAGTAGAGATACGAGCTACAAGACACGAGTAAATAAAAAACAACTAATAATAATGAATCTGGAATTTGGATTATTGGTAGGAGCGATACTGATTTATTTGAGTATCTTAATCAGTAAGACTGGGTTCAAGTTTGGCATCCCTACCCTGTTGTTGTTCCTGTTGGCAGGAATGGCATTTGGCACAGATGGCGTAGGTCTTCAGTTTAACGATGCTCACAGTGCCCAGTTCATTGGTATGGTAGCAATGAGTATTATTCTGTTTACGGGTGGATTGGACACCAAGCTGAAAGACATTCGTCCAGTTGGAGTGCAAGGTTTATTACTCTCCACTTTGGGTGTATTACTTACCACTATCATCACAGGTGCCTTCATTTTTTTCTCTCTAACTGGACCAGCGTAGCAATAGCCCTACCACTGCTCACATGTATGTTGCTGGCAGCCACCATGTCATCAACAGACTCAGCATCCGTATTTAGCTTATTGCGCTCGCAACATATGAACCTCAAACAGCACCTCAAGCCCATGTTGGAGTTGGAAAGTGGCAGTAATGACCCAATGGCTTATATGCTGACCATCGTGCTGATAGATATCATCAGCAGTGGTGAACGCTTAAACTTTGGTAATGTGGTATGGGATTTACTGATACAATTCGCCATTGGCGGGCTTATCGGTTTCCTAACAGGGAAATATGCTGTAAGGCTCATCAATCGTATCAACTTACCCAATAGTTCACTCTATCCCATCCTTTTGCTAAGCATTGTGTTCATTACATTCACCGTCACTGACTTTGCCAATGGCAATGGATACTTGGCTGTTTACATCTCAGGTATAGTAGTGGGCAACAACAAACTGACATTCCGCAAGGAGATTAGCACCTTTATGGATGGCATGACCTGGCTCTTCCAAATTATCATGTTCCTCATCCTAGGTCTGTTGGTAAATCCTCATGAAATGTTAGACGTTACTGTAGCTGCATTACTAATCGCTGCATTCATGATGATTATTGCCAGGCCTTTAAGTGTATATGCATGTCTGTTGCCTTTTAAACAGTTCAACAATAAAGCTCGTATCTTTACTTCATGGGTAGGTCTGCGCGGTGCTACCCCTATCATCTTTGCCACCTATCCCGTCATTGCAGGCATCGAAGGTTCAAATCAATTGTTCAACATCGTGTTCTTTATTACGTTGCTCTCCCTTCTTATCCAAGGCATGACCATTGCAAAAGTAGCTCGATGGCTGCAACTTGACTTGCCAGAAGAAAAGACTGGCAATGATTTTGGCGTGGAGCTACCTGATGAAATTAACTCCAAGTTGGAAGATCTTACACTCACTGCCGATATGTTACAGAACGGTAACCGATTAGCAGACATGAATTTGCCAAAAGGAATACTGGTAATGATTATCAAGCGAGGCACCCAATTCATTGTTCCAAATGGAAAAATGGAACTGTTGGTTGGAGATAAGCTGTTGGTCATTAAGGACGGCAATCTGAAATAACAACCTAACATAAAAGATATTCATCAAATTGATAATCACAACTATACTATCATACAGTTGGTAGGCATCACAACTTTTTTGTGAAACATAGCAAATAGAGGGAATAAACGACCTTAGTATAAAGACAAAAAGATGAGGCTGGTTCCTTTCAGTCTCATCTTTTTTAAAAGTCGATATTAGCTTAAATTATAACTAAATCACTGTCAACTTCACTTCACTTACACCAAACCTACTCTTAACATTGACCAAGATATCACCAGGCTTAGCGAAAGGACGGACGATAATTTGTCCATAGGCACGCCAAGTGGTGAAATTAGCATGGTTGAAACTCTTCATGCCATCGATACTGCCATTGCCACAGCCCACCAACTCACCATTCCCTGTTACTGTCACCTTCACAGGAACTTCTTCGTCTGTCACCTTATTTCCACCCCTATCTATTACTTTTACTTGGATATAAGACAAATCATGTCGATTAGCTTCTAACAGCACCTTATCAGGCCTCAATTCAATACCATGAGGTACAGAAGCAGTTCTTAATACGGCCTTGCCAATCACTTTGCCAACTTTATAAGCTATAGCTTCCAAACGTCCTGGCTCGAACGGGATTTCAAATTCAGCAATATAATGTTCATTTACTTCAGCCTCAGCTATCACCATTCCGTGAAGCGTCAATTTAACCTTATCACCTTTAGTGAATACCCTCACTTTCATTGGTTTGCCTTCATTGCCCAACCAGTTCCAATGATGGAACTCATTGGGCCATCCCCATGGTGTCATATTCTCCACCATCCCCTCAGGAATGGGCTCGTGCACCAACATCTCCACGGGAGTAACATCCCACAATACATTGCGATAGTAGCCTTGAGGTTTCTTACGACCTGTGATATCCAAATCGCCACACCAAGAGATGTATCTCGGGAAGAGGTTAGGCATAGTCTCAAATTGAATATCATATAGCATTTCAGGTTTGATACCTTTTGGTAACTTTCCTCTACTGAGAACATCTTGAGCGCGGTTATCAATCTCTTTGGCATAAGTGGCCTCTCCTGCACTTACTTCTCCCAAGTAGTCCATGGCAGTCCATACAAAGTCACCGATTACGTATAACTTGTCAAGTACTGGTTTCCAATATTCATATGCTTGAGAAGAATAGGAGGCAGCAGTAAAGAATACTCGATTAGGAAAAGCCTGATGGTCGGTTTCAATTTTGCTGGACATATTGTTGTAGCCACAAATATCGAGTGCTTCCATCTGAGGTAGTGCATTTTTCCATCCACCCGTCACCATATGAGGAGAAATAACTTGTGTAATAAATCTTGTTGGGTCAAGTTCCCTTACGCGTTTGATCAACTCGGCCTGTATACGCAAGGCATCTTTCGTCGACTGGCAAGGTATTTCATTACCGATGCTCCACATAATCACACTCGGATGATTCCTGTCACGCTTGATCATATTAGTTAAGTCGGG
Organism: uncultured Bacteroidales bacterium; assembly: GCA_902775375.1. Taxonomy (GTDB): domain Bacteria; phylum Bacteroidota; class Bacteroidia; order Bacteroidales; family Bacteroidaceae; genus Bacteroides. The sequence continues at coordinate 25,573 of CACYLU010000010.1, forward strand.
CTCCCATGTTTCCTTAAAATAAGTAGCATAATCTTGCGGCGTCTTATGAACTTCCCATACATCAGTAAACTCATCAATAACCAACATGCCTAATTCATCACAAGCATCAAGGAAATACGAAGATGGTGGGTTATGAACAGTGCGTACAGCATTGTAGCCAGCCTCTTTAAGCAACTCCACTTTACGGTATTCCGCACGCTTAAACGCTGCTGCTCCCAAAAAACCATTATCATGGTGTATACAGCCACCTTTTAAGGTCATCAACTCACCATTCAAACGGAATCCCTTATCGGCAGAAACCTCAATCTTACGCACACCAAATTTCTGCTTAAATTCATCTAATACTTTATCGCCTTGTTTGATGGTAATCTCTGCTGTATAAAGATAAGGATTGTCAAGCGACCAGATAACCGCTCTACTCACATGCAGCATCTGCGTCAACTTTACCCATGAGTTAGCTCTTACTTCTATCTCCTGATGTGCGTTGCCAACATTTCTGCCTCTATGGGAGCGAATCACAACTTGCACACTGACGTTTTCATCTTGAGGCGTTTCGTTCACCACTCGAGCTTCAACATTCACTTTTGTTTCATAATTATCAAGATAGGCCAATGTTACAAAGGCACCCCAAGGATCCACGTGAATAGGGTCAAACATCTCCAACTTCACATCACGATAGATACCCGCACCTGAATACCAATGCGTATTGCGTCCATTGTTTCTACAACGCACTGCAATGATATTATCCTCTCCCACTGGTTTTAAAGCACTAGTAATATCATAATAATACGGGCAATAGCCATTAACATGATTGCCAACCATGATTCCATTCACCCACACCTTAGTTTCGTTATAAGTGCCATCAAAGCTAATTTTAACCAACTTTCCTTCAAAGTTCTTATCAGTCGTGATGATTTTACGATACCAACCTGTACCACCCATCACATGACCTGTAGCATTACGTCCAGGAGATTGCTTGCTGAACGGGCCAATCTGCTCATCATTATCACCTCCTGGTAAAGGTATCAAGCTAAAATCGTGCGGCAAATCAACGAGTTTCCAATCAGTATCATCATAATCCATGAGCTCAGCACCATTCAATTCTGTTGGAGCAAACTTCCATCCTTCATTGATGAGCATTTCTCTCACGGGCTCAACTTCTGGGACATCATAATAACCGCCATAGCTATAAGCGCCTTCAATAGGCATACTCAGCTTCTTAGCATCTATACTTCTCATGATATTAGATTTTACATTCTATGTTGCAAAGGTAACAAAACTATTCGCATTTCCCACCATATAAAAGAAAATAGTTTGCATTGTAAACAAAAAAACTCCCTCACCATATATTGATAAGAGAGATAGCTTTTTATTCATAAAAGCACACACAAGCATATAACTGGAAAATGGTGGAGTTGGAGGGAGTCGAACCCTCGTCCAAACGAGGAAACCGTAAGCTTTCTACATGCTTATCTTTGACTATATTTTCGTGTTACGGCAGAACCAAAGCCATCAACCGCAACCTTATCTCCTAAGTTTTCATCCTTGCATCGGAGCCTACAAAGACTATCCCCGATATTGCTGCGCCACTATATCAGACTGCTTCGGAGCAAGAGCTTCTGAGTGACGTCTCGTCTCAGCACCTGGTGCCGAGATAAAGCAGATCTACTATACTTCGATCAAGCAGCGAGAGCATAATTGTTGTTGCCAGATAATTGTTGAAAGCTCAGATTAAAGTGCAAACTCACGAGGCACTGCATGCTTACTTACCTTTTCTGCTCGCTGTCAAAACCAAACAACCCCAAAGAACGATTTTTGTCGTTAGACGACACAAATATAGAGCTAGTTTTTATATTTACAAAATATTTCGGGTGAAAAACACCAACCTGTCAACATTAATTAGTAACTTTACACCCAAAGACATACATTATACAAACTATGAACAGACTTCTTTTAATAGTAGACCCTCAGATTGACTTTATCAGCGGTTCATTGGCGGTAAACGGTGCTGCAAAAGCTATGGACGCTTTAGCAGATTACCTTTATAAAAGAGATGAACTGTATCAATATAAGATAGTTACCAACGATTGGCATCCTCTAAATCATTGCTCATTTCAGAGAAACGGTGGTTCGTGGCCAGTACATTGCGTACAATATAGTATAGGAGCTGCCATTTATCCAAAGCTTTTGGAGCCTCTATTTAATATAAATTCTACTACAAAAGTGTTGACAAAGGGCAATAATCCTAGAATTGAAGAGTATTCAGTATTCAAGAATCGTTCCTCGGCTAACTACATAAATAGAATCATTAACATGAAGCAAATTGAGCAGATTGATTTGTGCGGTATTGCAGGTGACTATTGCGTGCTTGATACGCTAAAGGATGGCATTAAGTTTTATGGCAAAGACATGTTCAATGTATTAATGCCCTACGTCGTTTCTATAGATAATGGAAAGACACTCAACGAATTTGTAAAGAATAATTCCATCAAAGTAACATACTGATACTTACTATGAAAATTCAACAAATTATCAATCATTTTACCGACGATGACCTTTATAAGTTATCGATGTGTTGTGCTGTGATAGACAATTTCCCCCGCGTTCAAGTAAAATACCAGTTTGTTGATCGTAACGACACAGTATATCCTACTGGTTTTGCCGATGAGCTGAAACGTCAAATTGCTCTATTGGAGAACGTAACTATTACAGATAAAGAAATTGACTTCTTACGTCGTAAATGTTCTTTTATACCTGAATGGTTCTACACCTATCTGAAAGGTTATCGCTTCAACCACGAATGGGTAAAGGCATGGCAAGACGACAAAGGCTTGCTCCATATCGAGTTTGAAGGATGTTGGGCAGACACCATCCTGTTAGAGGTAAAGGTATTAGCCATCATCTCAGAACTGTACTATATTATGACCAACCAGACTGACAAACTGAACTACGAGGAATACTACGACAAAGCTTATCACAAAGCAGAGCGTTTGCTAAAAGCAGGCTGTGTGTTCAGTGACTTCGGCACGCGTCGTAGAGCATCGTTTGAAGCTGAAGAGACAGCCATTAGAGCTATGAAGGACTGCTACAACTCTCACAAGTGGAAAGGCAAGTTCGTAGGCACCAGCAATGTCTACTTGGCCATGAAGTATAATCTAGTGCCTGTAGGCACAATGGCTCACGAATTCATCTGCGCTATCGGAGGCATGTATGGTCCACAGATGGCCAACCACATTGCTATGAACAGGTGGCGCAATACTTTCCGCGGAGCACTAGGCACATACCTCTACGACAGTTTTGGTTGGGACATCTTCGACCACAACTTTAGCGAAGACTTTGCCAATCAATTTAAGGGTCTACGCGTGGATAGTGGTAACAACTTTGAACAACTGCACAAAATTGTGAAAAAATACCAATCGTTAGGTATTGACCCTCGTACTAAACAGATTATTTTCAGCAATGCGCTCGATACCGACCGTGCCATCGAGATACAGCAATATGCACAAAAACTTTGCCAGCCATCGTTCGGAATTGGCACCCACTTCACCAATGACTTCGAGGGCGTTGAACCTATGAACATTGTAATCAAACTAATTGCTGCTAAAATTACCGAAAGTTGGAGTTTTTACAACGACACCTGCAAAATTAGCGAGGACAAGGGCAAGCACACAGGTAAGCCCGAGGTAATTAAACGATTCATGGAGGCTATACATTATCAAGAAGACTAATAGTAATATGGAAGAGAAGATAAAAGTAAACTCATTGAATGCATGGTTCTTGGGTATACGTCCCACAAGTTTGGGAGCATCGTTAATGACAGTTATGCTTGGTGCAGGTTTGGCTCATGGTTTCAAACCCGACCTTTTTTCATGGCCCATTGCCATTATGTGTTGGCTGTTTGCCTGGTGTATGCACATTGCTGCCAACCTTATCAACGACGTGGTAGATTATAACCGAGGATTGGATAAAAGCGATCCGGAACGAATTGACCGCATCTATGCCAATGGATTGATTACTAAGAAAATGGCATACACGACTATTGGTACCGCTCTATTTTTAGGCTGTCTGATTGGGCTTACCATATTATATCTAGTATGGGATCACCTTTTGTGGGGTGGATGGGAAATAGTGCTTATGGGTGCAATCGTGGTAGCTTGCACATTCCTCTACAGCACCACCTTTGCGTATCACGGATTGGGCGATCTTGCTGTTTTGCTCTGCTTCGGTCTGATTCCTGTATGTGGCACTTTCTATGTACTGACCTATACCGTTACATGGGATGCTGTATGGGCCTCCATCGTAGCAGGATGTTCTATAGATACGCTGCTGATAGTGAACAATTATCGTGACCGTGATGAAGATTATGAATCTGGGAAACACACCAGTGTTGGTATCTTGGGTGAACCATTTGGACGCTGGTTTTACTTGATTGCTGGACTTATTTGCGTGGCTATGGTGGTATTGCTGTACCTTGATGGCTGTATCAGTTGGATAGGCCTGCTTTACTCTACAGTGCCTTACCTTATCCTGCATATTAACTCCTGGATTAAACTGAACAGAATCAGAGAAGGTAATGCGTTGAATGTTATTTACTATGAGAGCCCAAGGAACTTCACATTGTTAGGCATTCTGCTGACTATTGCACTTTGGTAAGAAAATGAACGTAGTCTCGCAACTGTTGTATTTAGGTTGGTGGTTCTTCAGAACTAGGTTCTTGGGAAGACGAAAGCCTTTGCAAAGCGTGGTCTTCGTAACCAACGGATGCAACAGTACTTGTCGGCATTGTACGAATTGCACAAAATCAGGGGGTAGCTATTACAAAACATTCGATGAAATCGCCAAAGACTTGGAATACTGCTATGCTGAGGGAGCTAGGATACTCGACATTGAGGGAGTAAACCTTTTGCATTGGCAAGATGGGGGTCACCAGGTGAACGAGATTTTCCAATTGGCAAAAGACAAAAACTTCTACAGTACCTCTACCATGATACCTGCATCCAACTATGCAGCATGGAAGGCTATGGGCATTGATGTGGATGTGTTGTGGGTGAGCATCATGGGCATAAACGACTGCAATTCACTGAAAACATTGAACGATGCTTCATTATATATGGTACTGAACACACAGAACTATTTAGAGTTGCACACCGTATTGATGTTTGTTGAACAACACCCATCCATCAGACAAATTGCATTTAATTTCCACACTCCTTTCGCAGGGTCTGAGCATATGGCATTAAACAATCAACAGCGAGAGAAGGTCATACAGCAATTAATAGCTTATAAGCGTAAAGGGTATCGCATTATGAATAGTATTTCAGGATTGAAGAACATGAAGACATTGCGTTTCAAACGGCATTGCTGGATATGCAATTTCATCTACTGCGATGATCGCCACTCGCCACATTGCATAGATGATAAGGCGAGTGGTGTTTGTAATCATTGTGGCTTCAGCATGGCAGGCGAGATGAATGCCGTGTTCAACATGAAGCCAGACACGATTCTGGAAGGATTGGGCATCAGAATTTAATAAAAAAGAATTATGGAAGAATTAATATTAAATCAGCACAACAAGGTGGAATACCCGCCCATGCATACTACGGAGCATATCATAAACCGAACGATGATCAACCTCTTTGGCTGCGGACGCTCGGTAGAAGCACACATAGAGCGAAAGAAAAGCAAGCTTGACTATAGGTTAGCCACTTGCCCCACCCCAGAACAAGTGCAACAACTCGAAGATATAGTGAATGAGGTGATACACCGTCACCTGCCCGTTACAACTGAATTTATCACGCAAGCTGCTGCCCAAGGCCGTTTTGATATGGAACGTTTGCCAGGTGATGCCTCTGAGACAGTTCGTGTCGTGAAAGTTGGAGACTATGATGAGTGTCTCTGTATCGGCCAGCATGTACAGAACACTAGCGAGATAGGCACTTTCAAACTACTGAGCCACAATTATAATCCAGAGACTTGCATCTGGCGCATAAGATTTAAATTAATTGACAAATAACAATTGACAATTGACAATTAATTATTATCTTTACGGCAGTCAATAACAATTAAAATAATAATACCATGGGAAATTACATTCCAAAACCTATTGATTTGAGTGATGTTAGCATCAGCGAAGATTTAAGAGAGTTGCGTGAAGCCATTGCAGAAAACACGCACGAAGTATGGGCAGAAAATCGTATGCGTGAAGGCTGGACATATGGCCCACAGCGCGATGACAAAAAGAAACAAACACCAGATATGGTACCTTATGCTCAACTTTCCGAAAAAGAGAAAGAGTATGACCGTGCCACTGCTTGGCGCACCATCAAACTACTCAAGAAACTGGGCTATGACATCGTTAAAAGCAAAGAGACTCCATTATATAATGAACTGATTACCCGTGTTCGTGAGATTGAACATGCCAACCACTGTAGCCAATGTGGAGGTGTCATCTTCAAGCACCAAGTATTTTGCGAGCATTGCGGTAAAAAGCTCGACAAGGAAGACTTCACCTCATAAGCTATACTCCCCCAATATGTTCTCGTTGCCTACAGCGGCACTCAACGTATTCGTCGTCTTTTTTATCTTGACATTACCGCTAAGGCTCATCATTTATTATGCCAAGAGCTATAAGGTAGTAATTATGTCCAGGAGAATTGCCGACTGGATATTGCTGTTTTTAACAGTGGGAGCCACTGTCAGTACAGCTACTGCGTTTCTATTCCAGCCACTGCAACCAGATGAGACTATTTTCTTCAAATATATATTGCCTGCTTCGGGAGCCTTTATCATGAGCGTTCCCTATTTTCATATCCTCTCATGGATAGTTGGCAGAAAGCCTTTCTACACCAAAAATCATCTGCAATACCTTGAATACTTCATTGTTTATTTGCGCAGCTTCAATGACGACCGAAAGAATAATAAACTGAAGCGCAAGATGACCAAGGCTTTGGCCGATTGGTTTCCTGTATATGCAATTGGTAAGCCTGACGAATTTATGCCACCACCAGGAGCCAAGCGAATATATGTAGATGAAGACTGGCAAGAGATTGTGCAAGAGATGGTGCATCGTTCCAAGTTGATTCTTCATCGAATCAACACTTCCGAGAACTACCTATGGGAGTTTGAGCAGTGCTTCAAGAACAATTACCTACAAAAGTCTGTTTTCTGGGTAGATAACATAGATGAATACAACAGATTTGTTGAGATTATCCACAAACGTTTCGGTCTGGCGTTCCCCTATATTGAGGACAGGAAATGCCATGTAGTTTTCTACTATCGTCCAGACTGGACCTTTCGCATAATCTACCTAACAACGAAGCATGACTACCACCATTTCCAAGATTTTTTCGAGAAAGATCACCATGAGATTTTTGAGTCAAATAAGGAATATCTCTATGCCCGCAAGAATAAACTAGCACAGCTACTGAAAGTCAACCGAGACCAGTTCATACCCAATGGCGTGCAGCAGTGGAGTTGGACTGCTTTTTGGTTACCAGAATTCTACATCATTTGTCAACAGGTAAAATACAGGATTATTGCCTTTTTCGTTATCATAGGTACTATAGGCTCCTTGACGATGACCACCCATTCTTTTGAAAACGCCTTCCGTGTCATTCTTTTCAGAGTGGTACTCATGTTCGTCATGGGGTATAACGGCCGTAAGTTAGTTTGGCTGTCCCGACATTGGGAGAGCATACGCTACTTTGTACGTCAGGAGCATCTAACTAATATAGTAGTACAGATTCTTGGCATTATCTATATCATCTTCTGGGTAGTGGTCACCATCATCATACAGTTTATTTGATTATGCCAGATTTTATCACTAATTTTGCAGTCCAAATCTAAAACCGATTATAACGTGGCAAGAAAGAAGAAAGAGCTCCCCTTACTGGAGCAGGTAACCATCACCGATGTGGCAGCCGAGGGCAAAGCTATCGCAAGGGTGAATGACTTGGTAGTATTTATACCTTATGTGGTGCCTGGTGATGTAGTGGACTTACAGGTGCGCCGCAAGAAGCACCACTATGCAGAAGCTGAGGCAGTGAGGTTTCATAAATATTCTGACGTAAGGGCGGTTCCATTCTGTCATCACTATGGTATATGTGGCGGTTGCGTATGGCAGATACTGCCCTACTCAGAGCAGCTGAGATACAAGCAAAAACAGGTGGTTGACAACCTTACCCGCATCGGCAAGGTTGCATTACCGGAAATCAGTCCTATCATCGGTTCTGTCAAAACAATGGAATACCGCAACAAGTTGGAGTTCACTTTCAGTAATAAGCGCTGGCTTACCCACGAAGAGATTTCACAAGCGGTGGAATACGAGCGCAATGTAGTGGGGTTTCATATTACGGGAGCCTTCGATAAGGTGCTGCCAATCGAAAAGTGTTGGTTGCAAATTGATATCTCTAACCAAATACGCAATTCCATCCGCGACTATGCACTTGAGCACGGCTTCACCTTCAGTGATTTACGCACTCATGAGGGCATGATGCGCAACCTTATTATACGTACTTCCTCTACAGGCGAGCTAATGCTGATTGTGGTGGCACGTATCAATAATAATGAAGAGATGGAACTTTTCAACCAGTTGCTACAGTTTGTCGCCGACAAATTCCCACAAATTACCTCTTTACAATATGTCATCAACAACAAGGTTAACGATTCAATAGGGGACCTCGAGACCTTCACTTTTAAAGGGCGTGACCACATCTTTGAGGAGATGGAAGGCCTCAAATTCAAAATAGGTCCAAAGAGTTTTTACCAGACTAATTCAGAACAGGCGTATAATCTATATAAAGTGGCACGCAACTTTGCACAGCTTACTGGCAACGAACTTGTATATGACCTTTATACTGGAACTGGCACTATCGCTAATTTCGTTTCTCGACAAGCCCGCCAAGTTATCGGCATTGAGTATGTACCAGAAGCTATTGATGATGCTAAAGTAAACTCACAGATCAACGGCATCGAAAATACCCTTTTCTATGCGGGCGATATGAAAGACATCCTTACCGATGACTTCATCCGTGAACATGGACGTCCTGATGTCATCATCACTGATCCACCCCGTGCAGGGATGCACCCTGATGTGGTGAACGTGATACTAAATGCAGAGCCAAACCGTATCGTCTATGTCAGTTGCAACCCTGCCACCCAGGCACGTGACTTGCAGCTTTTAGATGCCAAATACAATATTAAGGCGGTACAGCCTGTGGACATGTTCCCACAAACGCACCACGTAGAGAACGTGGTATTGCTAGAAGTAAGAATTTAGACAGAATTGCAACAATGTAAGATGTTAACGGATATGGAAAAGCATAAAATAGTCAATAATAACAATAAGAAAGTTGCTAGAGCCAGGAATCAATATACCGACTATATCGTGCGTGAGCCCATGGAACTAATGCAGTTCTTAGCCGCACGTATGCCCCAGGCCAGTCGCACCAAGCTGAAATCGCTGCTGAGTAAGCGCATCGTGTATGTTGACCAGAAAATCACCACACAGTATAACTACCCGCTGCAGCAAGGCATGAAAGTTCAAATCAGTCGAACCAAAAGCAACCATGAGTTCCGCAATCGCTTGCTCAAACTGGTATATGAAGATGCCTACCTGATGGTGGTTGAAAAGGAGACAGGACTACTATCCGTCAATACCGAACGTGAAAAAGAACGTACAGCAGCCACTATTCTCACCGAATACTTGCGCCGTAGCAATAAACGTAGTCAAGTGTATGTTGTTCATCGTCTTGACCGTGACACCTCCGGATTAATGATGTTTGCAAAGGACGAGCAAACACAGCATACCCTGCGCGACAACTGGCACCAAATTGTATTTGACCGCCGTTATGTAGCAATAGTGCATGGTAATGTTGAGCAAGACTACGGCACCGTACGCTCATGGCTCACCGACAAAAAGCTCTATGTTGCTTCTAGTCCTGTGGATGATGGAGGGCAACTTGCTATCACACACTACCAAACTATCAAGCGTGCCAATGGCTATTCGATGATGGAGCTGCGCTTAGAAACTGGTAGGAAGAACCAGATACGTGTGCACATGGCAGATTTGGGACATCCCGTGATAGGCGACGGGCGTTATGGCCTTGAAGATGATGACAATCCTCTGAACCGCTTGGGTCTCCATGCTTTCAAGTTGTGTTTCACCCACCCCGTCACTGGCGAAAAAATGCAATTTGAGACGCCCTATCCCATTTCCTTTAAACGATTGATGCAGCGCCCTGTCGCTAGCGCTCACTCAATGCTGGAAGAACAGTAAAACCCACATAATTATGGAACGACATAAAGACCCGATGGGAAGAGCCATTAGTGAGTATTGGAGGACAGGTGACACCACCCCAATCCGTGTATTTTCTCCCATGTTTGATGAAGACATAATGCCCATCGAGACTCTCTTCCGTAGTTATGCTGGCATGCCCGAACTAGAGCAAAAGGCGCTAAAACTGGCACAAGGCCGAACCCTTGACGTGGGTGCTGGTGCTGGTTGCCACTCTTTGATATTACAAGAAAAGGGTATCGATGTTACAGCCATAGACATCTCCCCACTTTCTGTTGAGACCATGCGGGAACGTGGAGTAATGAAAGTTTTACAACAGGATTTTTTTACCTTAAACACCCAATTTGATACTATTCTGCTGCTCATGAATGGCATTGGTATTGTGGGAAAGGCAGAAAACTTACATGTACTATTCCACCTACTCGACAATATTCTAGCACCTAAAGGCCAGTTACTTTTTGATTCGTCAGATATCTGTTATATATTTGAAGATGAAGACGGTATCATTGAACTTCCTAATACTAAAGAATATTATGGTAATCTCACATATCAGTTACAATACAAAGAAACATTTGGTGATCCTTTTCCTTGGAGCTACATCGATGCTGAGACTGTCAATGAAGCTGCCCTTACCCACGGATACCATTTTGATATCCTGAGCGAAGGGCCTCACTACGATTATCTTGCACGTATCACCAAACAATAAGAACAACGATACTGCTAGTTTTACAATAATTCAATTTTGAATTCTATTTAGCACTATATGTATATAGCTTCAGGATTCTCTTCATTACAATTTTGGCTTATGTTGTAGAATCTTCACTGGAATGGATTTTGCAATGATTGAATCACCCCAAATAGTGATTTGTGCCATAATTGCGTGATTAGCAACGGGGAGTGATTGGTCAAAAACGAAATTGCCCAAACTATAGAAAACAGGTTTTCCATTTACATTCTTTTGAGTCTGAACCACATGAGGATGATGACCAACGATGGCATCAGCTCCTGCTTGCAAAAGAATTTGGGCATCAATATGCTGCTGCAGGGAGGGAACAGACTGGAACTCTATACCCCAATGGAGCACGGCAATAATTATAGAGGATGGATGTGAAGCATGATAAGACCGGATAGCATCTGCTAAAGTGGAAGCACTGCTCTGACATATGCCAGGACGGTCATCAAGGTCATACCAGTTTTCTAAAGGCAAGAGAACGCTGTTGAATAGTGCCACTTCAGCTGCTCCCTTACGTATAATAACAGGCTGTATCCTTTCATCTTTTGAATAGCCAAAACCCAAAGGTTCAATACCAGCAGCTTTGAGATGATTATATGTAGCAAGCAAACCTTGCCGACCTTGGTCATAAGTATGATTATTAGCCATAGCTGCATGAGTAATGCCTGCTTCGCGCAAACCTTTCGCCCACTGCGGCTCTCCTCGAAACACAAAATGCTTGTTAACAGGACTAACTACTTCAGTAAGTGGACATTCCAAATTAATAACAACAGCATCGGCTTTGCGAAATACGGAATCAACGCCAGCAAACAGAGCCTTGACGCCTTCTCGCTCAGCATAGGGACGGACTCCACGATCCAGCAGGACATCACCAGTGAAGATAAGCGTCAGCTCATCTTCACTGGAGACCTCTTGCTCGTTTGATAAAGAACAAGATACAAACAGCAGACTAGCAGCCAGAGCTGTACAAATTTGTCTCATCTATCTCAATCTTAGTATTTGTGAAATAAGGTTTCACCCATAAAGGGATATCAGGTACCTTATTGTTTTGCAACATCTCCTGCCACTGTTCATCTGTGAGGCGGTCACCATCTAATGGTCTTACAAACTCATAGTAGCTGAGAGTGGCACCTCTAGACAGATAAGTCTCGCCATCGATATTTACCAATACATACAGAGCATTAGCATTACCAGTAGCCTCATAAAGGACACCATTCTTCTCACAATTCTGTACATTGCGAGTAAACACATCTGCCACAACGGCCACTGAACGATCAGCACCCTTTACATCGTACCAATGGTAGTAGTCAGTCATAGGGTCGAGTACTGAGAGGGTGAAATACTCAATCGAACTGCCCATGTAACGTATCTGGGAATTCTCTTCTTCAGTAAGTAGCTTACCTTGTAACTCCTTCTTAGAAACTTCAATACAGAAATCCACCATATCAGCCAGCTGCTGTGTTCTACCCAAAAGCATTTCTGTTAAAAATCCACTCTCTGCCAGCATGTTCTTATTCAATTCGAGCATTTCTCTGAGACATCTCCAAAAAGGCAAGTTAGGCTCTATATACCCTTTTACTTCAGGAGTTGGCAAGCCACCGCCACCACATTCGGCAGCCAATGGTTGCTCTGCATAGAGAATGGCATCATGCTTAAGTTCTGTCCAAGAAGCAAGGGCGGTATTTAGGTTCTTGATTTTCCATGCATCGGTTTGCATGAACCCAGGGTAGTTCTTGTCCGAATGTTGCAACGTTAGCAGGCTCTGCATCCACTTATTATACATAGAGTCTTCCCAATTATCATCATAGTCAATGAATTGATTACGAAGGCGTTTCTTCTCACGGTCATATCCTTTCCAAACGGAAGCATCATGGTAAGTGGAATCAATCACAGCACTGGCAGTCTCCATACCGAAGACATCCATCACGTGCAACCCACGTGGATAGGCCAACTCGCTATTGGGCGTTTCATCGTATGTACTGGCCAACACTTCATTATCGGGAACATAACGCTGGGGCATGAAGTTCAGTTTGTCAGCACAGCTGAGTTGTATCTTGGGGGCAATACGATTGCGCCCCTTAAACTCTTCGATCAACCATGTATTTACTTGCTTGAGCATCTGATCAGACAAAGCTTGCTCCAAACTAGTTACGTGCTGATTATGTAAGTAATCAGCTACTTCAATAATAGCAAGATTATCGGGTTCCCCCATCAGGAAAGCCAATGCATCATATACGCCTCGACCTGCATTTCTATCGGCTTCGGGCAACTGGTTAAACAACTGCGCCATAAACACAGCTCGTTGTAATCCTTGGACATCTTCGCGACAAAAGGAGGCAGTTTGCAACCACATCATGGCACGGAAATAATGCTTTAACGTTTCATTGCGAGAATAATTGCCTCGTGGGTTGAAAAGACTATAATTGAAATTCACATCTGTTCCCAAAAAAGATGAAGGGGCATCTTGACAGCTCATGATATGGCTTATCTCAAAGTCATAGAAGCTGCGCATATTCTCAGGCACTTCTACCCGCGATCCGTCCAACAGGTGCAGAGCAATTGCAAAGAATGTGGCATTAAAATCGGCGAGCTGCATCAGCGAGTCGCTGCCACCATTCCTACGAGCAGCGATGGCAGCCTCATACATTGCACGGCTCATCATCGCCAGTGAAGGAACGAAGCAATGCTGTTCTAGCGACTTGAGCACATAGCTAAAATACATGTGATATGCCTGCAGATAGAGATCGGTGGTAATAAAACTGGGGATACAAGAGTAATCATTACTTTCATAAATCTGAAACAACTGTTCATAGTTCGTATGCTCCATCGCCATGTTGTTCTGCAAAAGCATGGTAAGTAACTGCTCAGAGGGAGCATTAACTTGATGAAGATTTACTACTAAAGCAGGATTTTGCAGCATTATGCCTTGCTTACTTGTAATCTGGCGTTGCTGCTCTAGTTCAGCCATGCGGGCTTCTATCTTATGGACAAAGATTTTTTCTTCGTCAGACAAGTTAGCCTGATCGAGGTAAGTCTGGTATTCTTCATCATATTTGTCATAACTAATTAATGGCTCCCAATTGGAGTCTTCGTTTCCCCAATAAAGGGAGTCGCAAAGCTGGTAATACCACTTGGCGCGACTGCAATAAAAACTATTAATATCGCCTTCTTTAATCCAGATGCCTTTGATAGCATAGGGGTAGTATCGGAGAATACGTAATTCTTGGTAGCTAAGCTGACTGATGTCCATATTTATATCAACAGTCTGTGGCAATTCCTCATCACTGAACAGCAATGAGTGAGAATTAAATATGCCTTTAAGGTTTTCTATACTTAAACTATCAGTTCGTTGTTTACATGCAGTAAATACATTGACAGCCAACAACATCAAAAAAAATAGTTTTTTCATTTCAGTTACATTTTTTATTTGGTAGTACAATATTACTAATTTAATTTTTCACTGCAATACAACTATCACTTTTTCTTAGGAACTTAATACCGAAGCCTTGTTGACGATAAAAAACAGAAACAATACTATCATCCGACATGCGTTCCTTAGTAATAATTAGTGCAGGAACAGAGTCTCGTTCTATACGAAAATCTTCAAGATGATAAGCTACATGAGAGCCCAGCCAAAGTGGACGAATGTGTTTACCATGAAAAAGTTTAAAGAGAAACAAACGCTTTTCTGGAACAGGGAAAAAACGTGTGGGTTTAATGACTCCAACTGCTATTTCTGGTAAGCTATCACCATTTACATCGCCCCAGTCGAAACGATAAACAGGATAGGGCAAACGCCACGATGATAATTCTTTACCATTTCGTTCATATCGAAGATAGGAAAGGCTATCATTGATACGATCTAAACGTAAAACTCCTCCATCCCATTGAAAGCTCTCAGTAGTTGCAGGACGGCAAGCTACTACCAAAAGGACAGCCAGCAAAAATAAGCTTACATATAAATACTGAGAAAATGATGTTTTTTCCATACTGCGAAGTTAATAATAATTGATAAAAAAGTATTAACTTTACACCCAAATTTATGATAGCAGAATAATGTTTAAGGCAAACAGCAGATTCATGTACAAACAATATTTAGGAAGCGTAATGGCTTTCATTGTACTAGCAATTGGCACGACAGTAGCACAAACACCGATGGCAAAGAGTGAAGCTGCACTACGTGCTTTCTTTAAAGAAAGAGACATCGACGTGACACAACATAACAGTCTGAAACTATTCTTTAATGGTCATGATAAGTTTGCAGACTTATTCAGTCATATTAATAAAGCGCAGAAGAGCATACACTTGGAATATTTCAATTTTCGAAATGACTCAATAGCCGGACTGACATTCGATTTGTTGGGTAACAAAGCTCAACAGGGTGTAACAATACGTGCCATGTATGATGCTTTTGGAAACTCATCAAACAACCGACCATTAAAAAAGGTACATACCAATGCCATTAAGGCTACTGGGGTTGATTTGGTGGAGTTTGATCCTATAAGATTCCCATGGGTAAATCATATTGTGCCACGCGACCACCGTAAGATTGTGGTAATTGATGGCAAGATAGGTTATACTGGAGGCATGAACATTGCCGACTATTACGTGGTTGGCTTGGAAGAAATTGGCGCATGGCATGATATCCACATGCGACTGGAAGGGCCTGCGGTTAGAAAATTACAGAATATCTTCCTAAGGATGTGGAACAAAGAGACAAAACAGCAGGTACTAAGTGAACAACGGACACATGTGGTTAACATGACAACTGAACGTACTCCTGTTGTAGATAAACCTGAGAGTGAAGTCAGAAACATGTCACTAGAAGAGCGTATCAGCTTAGTTGGTAAGCGAACGCATGAGGATGTAGATATCGCCATTGTAGACCGTTCTCCAGGCAAGACATCAGACGCTATCAGGAAGGCATATGTCAAAGCGTTGGACAGTGCTCAAGATCATATTCAAATAGTGAATCCTTATTTTGTTCCTACCAACTCTGTCAGAAGGGCCATTAAGCGTGCGCTGAAACGTGGTGTTAAGGTAGAAATCATGCTTCCTGCCAAGTCTGATATTGGTTTTACCCCTGAAACAGGAGAACTTGTGGCTTACCGGTTAATGAAAAGAGGGGCTAAGGTATATCTGTTTGATGGAGGCTTCCATCACTCGAAAGTGATGATGGTTGACAGTACATTCTGCACTGTAGGTACTGCAAACTTAGATAGCAGAAGTTTACGTTACGACTTTGAAACGAATGCATTCATTTTCGACAAAGGTACTACTGATGAACTAAGCACTATGTTTGAACGTGACAAACAAAACAGTCATCCATTGGATCGTGAGTATTGGCAAAAAAGAAGCAAATGGAAGAAGTTTGTGGGATGGCTTGGCAATTTACTTACGCCTTTCTTGTAAATTCCATGATTTTACGATACCTTTGCGTTATGCTTTGTAAAAGCAAGATCTAATAATATTTTCTATACAAGATGAAGCAGTATTTGGATTTGTTGAAAAGAGTGAAAGAGGAAGGTGTTGAGAAAAGTGATCGTACTGGCACTGGTACAATAAGCATTTTCGGCCATCAGATGAGATTTCACTTGGATGATGGATTCCCATGCTTAACCACGAAAAAGCTGCACCTAAAATCAATTATCTATGAATTGCTTTGGTTTCTCAAAGGCGATACCAACATTCATTTTCTGCAAGAGAATGGGGTTCGCATTTGGAACGAATGGGCTGATGCCAATGGCAACCTAGGGCCTGTCTATGGTCACCAGTGGCGCTCTTGGGAAACAACAGACGGTAAGATAGTTGACCAGATAAGTGATGTGGTAGAGACCATCAAGCACAACCCAGACTCTCGCCGAATCATGGTGTGTTCATGGAATGTGGGTGACCTGCCCCACATGGCTCTTCCACCTTGCCATTGCCTATTTCAATTCTATGTTGCAAACGGCACTTTAAGCCTACAACTTTACCAACGCAGTGCAGACATTTTCTTGGGAGTACCCTTCAATATTGCTTCATATGCATTACTGCTACAGATGATGGCGCAGGTAACAGACTTAAAGGCTGGTGATTTTATACACACTCTCGGTGATGCTCATATTTACCTGAACCATCTGGAGCAGGTGGATTTGCAGTTGACGCGTGAGCCAAGACCTTTACCAAAGATGCACATCAATCCTGACGTAAAGAACATTTTCGACTTCAAATACGAGGATTTTGAACTGACCGACTATAACCCCTGGCCACACATTGCCGGAAAAGTTGCTGTATAATTATGATAGCCATTATTGCTGCGATAGATAAGAACAACGCCCTTGGTTTCAAGAACAAACTTTTATTTTACTTGCCCAACGACTTGAAACGTTTCAAGGCATTGACTACAGGTCATACCGTGGTAATGGGAAGGAAAACTTTTGACTCCCTGCCCAAGGGAGCTCTACCCAACCGCCGTAACATCGTGCTGAGCCGGAATACACAACAAACGTTTCCTGGCGCTGAAGTGTATGCTTCACTGGAAGAGGCGCTAAAGCATTGTTCTGACGATGAAAAAGTGTTCATCATGGGTGGTGCCAGTGTATATAAGCAAGCTATGCCTTTAGCTAACAAGCTCTATATAACAGAGATAGATGCAAAAGCAGAACAAGCGGACGTATTTTTCCCTACCATCGACCATACGCTGTGGCATGAAATAAAAAGGGATGACCATCGTGCAGACGACAGACATCCCTGTAATTATTCGTTCGTGGATTACGAAAGATAGTTCTTTACTTATCGTTGATAATTGACTCTACTGGCAACTGACGTTGGATAGCTTCATTGAACGAAATAATAGTTTCTGTGCGAGCTAAGTTCAGAGGCTGCAGTTTATCATGTATTATGCTCAGCAGATGATGATTATTACGAGCATACAGTTTGATAAACATATCATATTGACCAGTGGTATAGTGGCATTCTACTACTTCAGGAATCTTTTTCAAAGCTAAAGTAACTTCCTCAAAGGAAGAAGGATCTTTAAGGTATAGGCCAATGTACGCACAAGTCTCAAATCCTACGCTTTCAGGATCCACAATAAACTGAGAGCCTTTTAACACTCCAAGAGCAAAAAGTTTCTGTACTCTCTGGTGGATAGCAGCTCCAGATACGTTACATGCCCTAGCAACTTCCAAAAAAGGAACGCGAGCATCAGCCGCAATCATTTTTAGAATCTTTTTGTCAAGGGCGTCTAATTGATGACGTGCCATTTTTATTACGATTTAATAGTTTATTAATTAGATATATGCAAAGGTAAAGATTATTGACTATATTTGCAAGTAAAATTGTACAATTATATACTAATATGAAGAAAATGTTTATAGTTGCGTGGCTATTTCTAACTAGTATAGCCATACATGCACAACAATTCGATGAGTTCTTTAAAGAGCAGACACTACGAATAGACTATGTCTTTGAGGGCAATGACCACGAACAGAGAATAGCGCTGGATGAGCTATCTGTCATGCCTGGATGGGCAGGGCGTAGGCAGCACTTAGCTGAGATGCCATTGAAAAGTCATGGCCAAGTAATAATGCGTGACATGGCGACTGGTCAAGTCATCTATACAACTTCTTTTTCTTCGCTCTTTCAGGAATGGGCAGCTACTGATGAGGCAAAGGTATTGACTAAAAGTTATGAGAACTGTTTCTTAGTTCCATTCCCTAAAATCAAGACAGAAGTGGAGATTATTCTAATGAACTACCGTCATGAGGTGGTGGCCTCTTTAAAGCATATAGTTGACCCAAGCGATATACTAATTCATCAGAAAGGCAAGGGACATATAACACCTTATAGATACATGGTAAAGAATGGCACTCCAAAGGAGTGTATTGACATTGCCATACTTGCCGAAGGATATAAGCAAGAAGAGATGGGTCTTTTTTACGAAGATGCAGCGAAAGTAAGTGA
Organism: uncultured Bacteroidales bacterium; assembly: GCA_902775375.1. Classification (GTDB taxonomy): domain Bacteria; phylum Bacteroidota; class Bacteroidia; order Bacteroidales; family Bacteroidaceae; genus Bacteroides. The sequence continues at coordinate 44,547 of CACYLU010000010.1, forward strand.
GTTCCTGTTCAGTTATGAGCCATTTAAATCTTTACAACACAAGTTTAATTTCGTAGCAGTCGCCAGTCCTTCGGAGGATAGTGGCGTGAGCGTTCCAAAGAGAGGGGAATGGAAGCAGACAGCTTTCAGTTCAAACTATAGCACCTTCTATTCAGACCGTTACCTAACCACTTCACGAATGAAAAGTATACACGATGCGTTGGCTGGCATACCCTACGAACACATCATCGTCCTGGCTAATACAGATGAATATGGTGGTGGCGGCATCTATAACTCACTGATGCTGACAGCTGCTCATCATAGTACCTTCCGGCCTGTTGTAGTACATGAGTTTGGTCATAGCTTTGCTGGATTAGCCGATGAATATTTCTACGATGATGATGTAATGTCAGGTAGCTATCCACTGGACATTGAGCCATGGGAACCAAATATTACCACTTTAGTGGATTTCAAAAGTAAGTGGAAGGATATGATAAAAGGAGAGACTCCGATTCCTACCATCGATCAAGATACACCAGTGGGAGTTTTTGAAGGAGGTGGTTATTCCTCAAAAGGTGTCTATCGCCCGGCATATGACTGCCGCATGCGAACTAATAGTAGTCCTGAGTTTTGCCCTGTTTGTGATAGGGCAATACGCCGTATTATTAGCTTTTATACAAAAGAATGAAACTTCCTATGGACAATTATTCAACAAAACAGTAAACTTATAATCATAAAGAAGCCGTCAGGAAATCCTGACGGCTTCTTTATAAATATACTCTTAACTAATTACTGACGCTTAGCAGCAGAATAGTTAATTTTCAATGCATAAGCCCTACGAAGTGCTTCCTTGATATCGGTCACGATACCCATCTTGGTATCACGGTCTACCTTCAAAGAAACAGTCATCTGAGGCTGATCCTCTTCCTTCATACTGGCACGTTCACCAATAATGTAATCCTGGATCTCAGCGGTTTCAGCGAATGAATCGTTCAACTGGATGCGTGTTTCATCACCCAAAGTCTTACGGAACTCCTGAGTAGGTTTACCTACATAGATGAAAGTTACCAATGACTTCTTTTCCAGTTTCTCCAGCTCAGTTCCCTGAGGAGCTCTAAACTCAACCTTCAAAGTTACTTCACGCATGGTTGTTACCATCATGAAGAAGAACAACAGAGTAAAAATCAAGTCAGGAAGAGAAGAGGTGTTCATACGTGGCATACCACGCTTACCGGTCTTACTAAATTTTCCCATAATTACTTGTCTCCATACTTTTTAGGTTCAGCCTCTGAGATATTCTGCGGATAAACCGTACGGATATCTTCCTGCTGGATTTCATCACAATCGGCATACGCCTTACCGAATCTAGCTGTTGCCATCTCATCACGCAACTCATTGTATGCTGCCACCAATTCGTTCTGAACAGCAATGTATGAGTTGTAAGAGGTACCACGGTCGCATCGCAGAGAAATAACGTGATTGGTTGTTGCCTCCAAATCACCCAACAGGTTGGTGTGAACCACATGCTTCTCTGGTTTAGTTGCGTCGTTGGCCTCATTAGCAATAAACTCTTTAGCTTTCTTACGAAGATCACTTACTCCTATATACTCACCGCCACACAATAACTGGTCTTGGAAGTTGAGGAATACCTGCAGTACGTTACGCTCCTTCAGCTTGATATCATCATTCTTCTGGTTCTGCTCAGGAGGAGGTGGCAAACGACGTGCCAGACCCTGGTCAGTATCCATAGAAGTTGTCAGCAAGAAGAAGATCAACAACAGGAAGGAGATATCCGCAGTAGAGCTTGAGTTTAGTTCAGGAACTTCCTTTTTGCCTTTTGCCATTTTTATATCTCCTATTTAAATTATTTACCAATTCTGTTCTTGATACCAGACCCAATCATCAGAATTACCATTACTGCTACAAGGAAACCGATAGTATAAATAAACATATCAGCTACTGCCAACCAAGGAGCGGTATTTTCATCACCAGTGTAACCTACCAGTTGAAGGGGCTCATTGCTACCCATAGAATAAGTAACAACCATCAGAACTACCAAAGCTATCACACCAATCAAAGATTGGAGAGCAGCCTTTGGACTATCTTTCAAATCAGCAAAGAATCTGACAACAAAAGCCAACACTGTTACAACAATAGCAATGATAACAAGTGCATATACCCAGTACAGTAAGGTGTCTGTCTGAGCGGGCTCAGATATTGAAGTATCAGCTACCAATCTGTTAGCTGGATCTGCCTCACCACCGAAGAAGAAGAGAGCAAACACAGCTATGGTGATGATAAACAAGCACCACAAGATTGCGCCAGATACGTTTTGTATCCTAAATTTCTTCATAATATTTAATCTCCTTGAAATTTAATTACTTCTTATACTTCAGGTTATACTTTGAAATGAGGTCGAGCAGAGTAACTGAAGAATCCTCCATGTCACTGTTAATAGACTCGATCTTAGTCAAGATGTAGTTGTAGAACAACTGCAGAATCAAAGCAACAACGATACCGAAGATAGTAGTAATCAAAGCGACCTTCATACCACCTGCAACAACTGTTGGGCTGATATCACCAACCTGCTGGATTGTATCGAAAGCCTGCACCATACCAATCACAGTTCCCAAGAATCCGAGAGATGGAGCCATTGCGATGAACAGTGTAATCCAAGAGCAGCCCTTCTCCAGGTAACCTGCCTGAACACCACCATAAGAAACAACTGAACGCTCAACCTGATCCAGACCCTGGTCAATTCTCATCAGACCCTGATAGTAAATTGAAGCGATAGGACCGCGAGTGTTGCGAGCGATATCCTTAGCTGCCTCAACATCGCCCTTCTCCAGAGCTTCCTCTACCTTACCGATGAACTTCTTTGTGTTGATTTCTGCCAAGCTCAGATAAATGATACGCTCAACGCAGAAAGCCAAACCGATAACCAAAGCGATGGCTACCAAGCTCATGAAAGAAGCAGAACCTTCGATGAAGTAACGCTTCAATGTTTTGTGAATACTCTGACCTTCAACTGAAGCAACTTCAGCTTCCTGAGCCATAGCTGTAGAGCCAAATGAGAAGACTCCTAACATAGCAACAATTGCAAATAACTTTTTCATTGTCTAACTGTTTTTGATTAATTAATTAAATTACTATTATTGTTTATTTCTTTCTTTAAAATATTCTATAATCATACGCCTCTTGCGGAGAGAGGGGGATTCGAACCCCCGAAACGCTTTTGGCGTTTACACGCTTTCCAGGCGTGCCTCTTCAACCACTCGAGCATCTCTCCCTCACGGCACCAATCTGAAATCGGGCTAAAATTACAAAAAAATTCTGAACCCACCATCTTTTCGGCTACAAATGTTTCTTTTTTTTTTCTCTTTCCGCCTTTTCTCACCTTTTTCAGTCAGAAACAGCAGGAAAATTAAGAAAATTTAAACATTGACCTCGCCAATCAACCCCCAAATAACCTCAACGCATTCTCAGATGTTTGCACTGCCAGCTCCTCTGGTTTACACCCCAACACCTGAGCCACCTTCATCAAGGTATAACCGATGTAAGAACTCTCATTGCGTTCTCCTCTATGCGGCACAGGAGTCAGATAGGGAGAATCTGTTTCAAGTACCAAACGCTCTATAGGCAACTGAGGCAAGATTGTCGGGATGACCGATTTCTTGAATGTAACAATGCCGTTCACGCCTATCATAAACCTTTTGAATTGCAGCATCAATTCGGCCTCCACAGGATCACCTGTAAAACTATGAAAGATTCCACGCAAGGCGGTATCTTTGTAAGGGAGCAACACCTTATATATATATTGGATGGCTTCTCTACAATGCACCACAATGGGTAAATCAAGTTCCAAAGCCCACCTTACTTGCCGATCAAAAACCTCAATCTGCTGATCAAGGAAGGTATTATCCCAATAAAGATCAATGCCAATCTCGCCCACGGCCACAAACAGATCACGACGTGCCATCAAGCACTGATACACCTGTTGTAATTTTATTTCAAAGTTTTCGTTTACCGAGGTGGGATGCAAGCCCATCATCGGGAAACAATAACCACTGTTATCTTCACATACTTTCAACAACCTGTCGATAGTTGTTTCATCAATGTTGGGCATGTAAATGCGGGTCACCCCCAGCTCTTTTGCCCTTTGCAACACTTCTGCTCGGTCAGAGTCAAACTCCTCGGTAAAAAGGTGCGAATGTGTGTCAATGATTGTCCACATCACGCTTCCCTGAACATTAGCTTATTCATTTCTCTCAGCAACGGTTGCTTCTTATCCTTTGCCACCTTGACCTTATCAAGACTAATCTCGGCCAACTGTGTATAATAAGAGATTCTCTCTTCACACAACGAACGTATATTCAACGCATCGTAAAGTGAGGTTACGGCCTTAATCTTTTCCTGGGGATTATAGTCCTTAGCATGAAGCCAACTCATCAGTTGTTCCAACTGCCTGGGATCACTTCGATGAAGAGCCTGTATCAATAAGTAGGTTTTCTTATTGCACAGTATATCACCACCGACCTTCTTTCCAAAGACTTTTGGATCACCATACACGTCCAATAAATCATCTCTAAGTTGGAAAGCCATACCCAAGTTTATTCCAAAATCATAAAGAGAGTCCGCATCAAAATCAGGAGCATCGGCCAAAAGAGCGCCAATCTTCAAACTGGCAGCCAGCAAAACAGATGTCTTTAAACGAATCATCTCCAAGTATTCGTCTTCAGAAACATCCATGCGTGTTTCAAAATCCATATCATACTGTTGTCCTTCGCACACCTCCAATGCTGCTTGAGAAAAAACACGCATCACAGATGGCACATACTTACTCCCTTCGTCTGTCATTAGTCTGTAGGCGATTAACATCATGGCATCTCCTGAAAGAATAGCTGCATTTTTGCTCCACTTCGCATGCACAGTAGGTTTACCCCGACGCAAGTCAGCATTATCCATCAAGTCATCATGCAATAAAGTAAAATTATGGTATGTTTCAACGCCAGCTGCCTGGGAAAGAATACAATCTACATCATCTCGATAAAGATTATAAGCCATCAGCATCAGTACAGGACGTATACGCTTGCCGCCCAGTGACATCGCATACTTAATTGGATTATACAGCCCTTCGGGTTGTTTACCATAAATAAGGTGAGAGAGATAAATATTTACTTTTTCCAGGAGTTGGGAATCGGTAAACATAAAAGACAACTAGTTTTTAATGGGATTAGATTTTAGAGTTTATAAAAAAAGGCTGCTACAAAAAGCAGCCTTTTTTATTTCTTTCCAAACAGTCAAATTACTGCAGACGGAAATTAACAGGTACTGTATAGCGTACGCGCACTGGTTTACCACGCTGCATACCTGGTTTCCACTTAGGCATTGAGTTAATCACGCGGAGAGCCTCTTTATCAAGATATGGGTCAACACCACGTACAACCTGAGCATCAACGATAGAGCCGTCACGGTTTACGACGAACTGAACTGTTACACGACCCTGAACGCCATTCTCAGCTGCAATAGCCGGGTATCTGATAGCACCACTCAGGTACTTCATCAAACCTGCCATACCGCCATCAGGATATTCAGGCATTTGCTCTACAACCTGGAAAATTTCCTGCTCTTCAGGTTCCTCTTCCTCCTCTTCCTGAACGGCTACAGGAGCAGTGTACTTAATTTCCACAGCCTGGCCAGTTTCCTCAGAAGACTGGATAGCTGATTCCTGAATATCGGAATCATCGTCAACGATGGTCAATGTTTCTGCGATTGACGGAGCCTCTGGAGGTGGAGCTTGCACCTGCTCGGGCTGTTCGGTAATAGGAATTTCAATTTCCTCTTCAAAAACGTTCTCGACTACCTGATTGCTGGTGTCAATCTTCACATCGCGCTGCGTCCATTCGAAGCCGAGGAACAAGACTGCCATCACCAATACATAGCCAGCCAGCAGCCAAGTGGTTTTCTTACCTTCAAGGTCTGCTTTCGGTGATTTTTTAATTTCCATAAATACTATTATTTAAAAAATTAATGGTGTTTCTATTATTTTATCACGATGCAAATATAATGAAGTTTTTTTACATACAAGCCTTTTGATTACTTTTTTTTGTTAAAATCATTCAGATTTGCTACCTTTACACCCATAAAATAAAAATAACAAAAAGATGAAAAAAATTACAATTGCCATAGACGGATTCTCTTCATGTGGCAAAAGTACCATGGCAAAAGATCTTGCAAAAAGAATAGGATATGTATATGTTGATAGTGGTGCCATGTATCGTGCCGTAACGCTTTACGCCATGGAGCATGGCTGCTTTGAAGGCGAGCAGTTGGATGTTGAAAAGTTGCGGACCATGATGAAAGATATTCATATCTCTTTTCAGTTTAACCCAGAAACTGGCAAGCCTGATACCTATTTAAATAATATAAAGGTAGAAAACCGGATTCGCTCAATGGAAGTATCAGAACGTGTAAGCATTGTTGCAGCATTAGATTTTGTGCGCTCAGAAATGGTAGCTCAGCAGCAGGTTTTTGGCAAAGAGAAAGGTGTTGTAATGGACGGACGAGATATAGGCACAACAGTATTCCCTGATGCTGAACTGAAGATTTTTCTCACAGCTTCTCCCGAAATAAGAGCACAGCGCAGGTATGACGAGCTGAAGGCTAAAGGGCAAGAAGCCAGCTTCGACGAAATACTAGAGAATGTAAAAGAGCGTGATTACCTTGATCAGCATCGTGATGTCAGTCCGTTGGTTAAAGCAGAAGATGCCATTTTATTAGACAACAGTTACATGACCATCGACCAGCAGAACGAGTGGTTAATGACCAAATACCAAGAAGTCATTGAAAATTGAAATTGACAACGGATCAGGTTTCTGCCATGGAGTGGTAACAGCCATCCACAAAGCAGAGGAAGAATTGGCAAAAGGAGGACCACTCTATTGCTTAGGTGACATCGTGCATAACAACCGAGAAGTAGATAGGCTTTGCGAACTGGGACTTATTACTATTGACCATGAACAATTCAATCAGTTGCACGATGCAAAAGTATTGTTACGTGCTCACGGTGAGCCACCTTCGACCTACGAAACAGCACGGCGTAACAATATAGAAATCATCGATGCCACCTGCCCTGTGGTACTGAAATTACAGCAACGCATCAATCAGGCCTATAACGCGAAACCTAATCCTGACGCACAAATTGTAATTTTCGGTAAAAACGGTCATGCTGAGGTGTTAGGACTGGTGGGGCAGACACAAGGCGAGGCCATCGTGATAGAGAGTTTGGAAGAAGCAAAACAGCTTGATATGAGCAAGAGTATATATCTCTTCTCTCAGACCACAAAATCGCTTGAAGAGTTTAGAATGATTGTAGAATATATCAAGCAAAACATCTCTGATAGAGCTACCTTTGAATATGCGGACACCATTTGCCGACAAGTTGCTAACCGCATAGCCAACATCCGCAAATTTGCAATGGCACATGATCTGGTTTTCTTCGTGAGCGGGAAAAAAAGTTCTAACGGAAGAGTATTTTTTCATGAATGCCAAACCGTTAACCCTAATACTTTTTTCATCGACAGTGCACATGAAATTGACTGGCACCTACTTGAAGGCGTTCAATCAGTGGGTATTTGTGGTGCCACATCCACACCCAAATGGCTCATGGAATCCATCCAAAAGGCCATTATTGAAAAAACAGGTGATACAGAACAAAAATAATTTTCTTGTTTTTGTGCTGGCATAATCGTATATTTGCAAAGAGAATGTACAATTTAACAACATAGTAATATGGCAGAAATCAAATGTATCGGTATCTTGACGTCAGGTGGTGATGCTCCCGGCATGAATGCAGCCATCCGTGCGGTGACCCGTTGCGCCATCTATCACGGTCTGAAAGTAAAGGGTATCTATAGAGGTTACAAAGGCTTGGTAACAGGCGAAATCGTTGAGTTTAAAAGTCAAAATGTAAGTAACATCATCCAATTGGGTGGTACTATTCTGAAGACCGCACGCTGTCAGGAATTCCGCACTCCGGAAGGTCGTCAGATTGCCTATGAGAACATGAAGAAAGAGGGCATTGATGCCCTGGTAGTGATAGGCGGCGACGGTTCATTGACAGGTGCTTTGCAGTTTGCCAAGGAGTTTGACGTGCCTTGTATCGGCTTGCCTGGTACCATCGACAACGACCTTTATGGCACCGATTCCACCATTGGCTATGACACAGCTTTGAATACCATTAAGGAATGCGTCGACAAGATTCGCGATACTGCTACCAGCCACGAGCGTTTGTTCTTCGTTGAAGTAATGGGACGCGATGCAGGTTTCCTGGCATTGAACAGTGCAATTGCCGCTGGTTGCGAGGCTGCTATTATTCCTGAATTTGCCACAGAGGTTGACCAATTAGAAGAATTTATCAAAAACGGTTTCCGCAAGTCTAAGAACAGTAGTATCGTAATTGTGGCAGAAAGCGAACTGACAGGTGGTGCTATGCACTATGCTGAGCGTGTGAAAAATGAATACCCACAATATGATGTACGTGTCACCATCTTGGGACACTTGCAACGAGGTGGTAGTCCAACGGCGCACGATCGCATTTTGGCTAGTCGCCTGGGAGCTGCTGCTATTGACGCATTAATGGAAGGCCAACGCAACGTGATGGTAGGCATCAAGAATGATCAAGTAGTTTACGTACCTTTCAGTCGTGCCATCAAGTTCGACAAGAGTATAGACCGCCAGTTGGTGGAAGTGCTGAGAACCCTTTCTATCTGATATGGCTGATAGCCCGATACTGCACCTGCAACGTCAACAACTCTTGCTCCGCATGGAGTATGAATATGAGAAGCAGGAGTTTCAGCGACAAACTGAGACGATGGGTGTAGCACGCAAGGTGAAACGAGGCATGTGCTGGTTTCCTTGCACCGCAGGGCGTAGTTTCTATAATTCGCTAAACCAACTGGTAATTGAAATTACCCGTAGCGAAGATACCGATATAGAACATGGTTTTGAATATGGGAAGCCCGTCTGCTTTTTTAAACAAAGCGCGACGGGCGACCTTACTTATTATACTTTCCTCGGTACCGTAAGCTATGCCGATGAGGCACGCATGGTGGTAGTAATGCCAGGTGGCAATGCGGTAATAGACCTCCAGAATACCGAGAATCTGGGCGTACAACTCTATTTTGATGAAACCAGCTACCAGACAATGTTTGAGGCTTTGGCAGATGTTATAAAAGCCAAAGGCACCCGATTGGCTGAGCTAAAAGATATCATCTTAGGTACCACCAAAGCAGGTTTTCGAGAGCTCTACCCTGTGGGCTTCCCCTGGTTGAACCCCACTCAAGAAACTGCTGTAAACAAAGTCCTTTGCACCAGAGATGTGGCTGTCGTACATGGTCCTCCAGGTACAGGCAAGACCACCACACTGGTAGAAGCCATATATGAGACACTGCATCGTGAGCCTCAGGTTTTGGTGTGCGCACAAAGCAATATGGCCGTAGATTGGATATCAGAGAAACTAGTAGATCGCGGCGTAAACGTTTTACGAATCGGTAACCCATCACGCGTGAATGACAAGATGCTGTCGTTTACCTATGAGCGACGTTTTGAAAACCACCCTTCCTACTCCGAGTTATGGAGCATCCGTAAGGAGTTACGTCAGTTGCAAGGGAAGCGCCGCAAAGGTAGCCGTGAAGAACGTGATGGCATCCGTAGTCGCATCAGCCGTCTAAAAGACAGGGCTGTGGCTATTGAGGTTCAGATAAATACAGAATTGTTTGACTCAGCCCATGTAATTGCATCCACCTTGGTAAGTAGCAACCACCGCCTATTAGGAGGCATGCACTTCGGCACCTTGTTTATCGATGAGGCAGCACAAGCACTCGAAGCTGCCTGTTGGATAGCTATTCGCAAAGCCGACAGAGTCATCCTTGCAGGCGATCATTGTCAGTTACCTCCCACCATCAAGTGCTACGAAGCTGCCAAAGGCGGATTAGAAAAGACCTTGATGGAAACGATTGTTGCCAACAAGCCCGAAACAGTTTCCTTGCTGAAAGTGCAATATCGCATGAATGAGGACATCATGAAGTTCTCTTCTGAATGGTTCTACAACGGTGAACTGGAAGCAGCTCCAGAGGTGCGCCACCGTAGTATTCTCGACCTCGATACGCCTATCTCCTGGATAGATACTTCCGTGATGGATTTTAAGGAACAGTTTGTAGGAGAAACCTTCGGACGTATTAACAAAGACGAAGCAAACCTGCTGCTCCAGCACTTGGAAGCCTACATCAATAAAATTGGAGGGGAACGTATATTGGATGAGCGCATCGATTTCGGCATCATTTCCCCCTACAAGGCACAAGTGCAATACTTACGAGGAAAGATAAAAGGCAGCGAAGCCCTTCACCCCTATCGCCACTTGTTTACGGTGAATACAGTAGACGGCTTCCAAGGACAGGAACGGGATGTGATATTCATCAGTCTGGTGCGAGCTAACGAAGATGGTCAGATTGGTTTCCTGCGTGACCTGCGCCGCATGAATGTGGCCATCACACGTGCCCGCATGAAACTCGTCATATTAGGTGATGCCTCCACCCTAGGCAAACACCCCTTCTATCACAAACTTTTAGATAGCATCACGAGTTTGACTACCGAATAGTACTTAGTGATAGCGTTTTCCTAACTATAATCCGTAATATAGGTAAATACTACGGGAAAAATGGTTGTGTCCACACCAATTATTATCATTAATTTTGCAAATTGAATTATTATACCTCCGTAATATGAATTTATCAAGAGCTATATCAACTATCCTTTTTAGTTTTTTTGTAACAGGTTTATCTGCACAAGAAGCAGTAAAAGACAGTGTAAAGACCTCCTCTAGTGAGGGTAGCAACAGAAACATGCTGATGAATGCAGCTTCTGCTTCGCAACCCCGACAGATCTCCTTGGGTTTGCCTACCGCTAACTGGGCCACCATCTATGAAGATGGACTGCCTGTTTCTCACTACATGTTGCAGATTTATCCCTATAAATCATGGCATAGTGGTGTGAGTCACGAATCTGTTGGCACCATGACTCCTCAAGATATGGTATTGAAATACGGCACCATTGCTTACGGTGTTGATAGTAAGTCGAAACTGGCAGGTGACAAATTCGAGGGAAAGGTAAATTACACCCTCAACCATTTTGGACGTCAAGACATTGATGCCAACATTTCATCCCCTATAGGAAAAGGATGGGGCTTCAGCGTTGGCACCTATCAGAACTTCGACCCAGGAAGCAACCATTTGGACATGACTTCTTTGCAAGACAGAGTTCAGTTTTATAAAGGCAGCATTTCTAAGACCTGGGATGAAGGCCGAGGCAAGGCAGGCTTGATTTATCAGTATTCACAATATAAAGGTATTGTCGAAAACTTTGGGCCGTTCATCTTTGTTGGCGACGGTAGCGTAAAGGAATATGACGGCTTCAAACTGGGAACCGATCAGTATTTGCCTGCTAACAACATAGTGACTTTCATGGATATGGAGACTGGCCAAATGATGGATCAGCACATCGACAAGGCTAATACAGACAAGATACACAACGTGAACTTCGTACTCGACTATCAGTGGGACAATGGTACGAAGCTCTCAGTCCATAGCAAATACAAACGTGGTCATTCTTACCGTTCCAATAGTACAGTGATGGGTGTAAGCGAGGCTATCGCAGGAAGCGGATACACCTATGAGGATGGTCGTGATTACTTAGGCAAAGTACAAGCTCGTCGCATGTTGCATTTCGATGCTTTCGATCATTTCTGGATGGTTAATGCCGAGCTGTCAGGCAAGTCTAAAAACCAGCGTCACAAATGGCGCGCAGAAGTTGACTACTGGCTCAACCACGGAGGAACCAACACCTCTATGTATATGTTTGCCCATGAGGTGAAGAAAGACCCGAAACTACTGCTTCTCAATGGCAACAAGGGTTATAACTACAACACCTACATTGAATATTACAATGGTCATGAGCATAAGGTATTCGGCTTGATATCTGACGAGTGGAATGTGAGCAACCGCCTTTGGTTGTATGGAGGTGTGCGTCTGGAATACATCAAAGAACATGGCACAGCAGCTCATGCTGATAAAGAGCCTGGCAACAAACGTCATGCTGGATTCTACCTGAATGACGGCGTGGCAAAGAGGACAAAGTTTGACGACGGTCATATCAACCCCTCATATATTTTCAGTGGCCGTCTTGCCCTGCTCCCTGGCTTCGGTTTGCAGGCAGAGTATTCTACAGCCACCATCCACTCACAGCTTTTCCATTATGGAACAGCTTATTATCCTACATTGGAACCATCTACAGTGCATTATCTGCGTGGAGGTATTTATTGGAAAAATAAGTGGATTGACCTGACTTCACAGATCACCAACATCACCATGAGTAACAGACAAGAGCGTCCCAACTTTGAGCATGTGTTGGTACGCGATGCAGGTGACCTCAAGGCTGGCATGCGTGAGACTGTAACTACACAGATTGCCTACGACCTGGCTACACTAGGTTGGGTAACTGATGCAGTGCTAACCCCATTCAAGGGTTTCAACGTGCATCTGATGTTTACCGTCCGTAATCCTAAATACAAGAATTTCAACCTATCACATACCTTCAGTGATGGCGTGACCGAGGAATATGATTTCTCCGACAAGAACATCACAGCACTTTCAAAGGTAGAACTGGAGGTTGAGCCTTCTTACACTTTCGGCGACTGGCGCATTTGGGCAAGTGCTCGCTATTTCAGTAAGCAGTACATCAACAAGACCAACTCACTCTATTTCAATGGACGTTGGGAAACCTTCGGGGGCGTTGACTACAAACTGAACAACCATGTAAGCTTCTCTGCCAGTGTAGTGAACATCCTGAACCAGAAAGGTGCAAGCGGATCTATCGCCTCTGCCGACTTGGTAACAGACCCTACACCTTATAAGAATTACGTTATGGCAGGCACCTTCATTCGCCCATTCACTTTGGAGCTAACTACCAAACTGAGCTTCTAACTTTCACCTATATATAAAAAAGAAATCCCCCGCAGGTTGGCGAGATGAACCCCAAAAGTTTTTTTTCTAACTTTTGGGGTTCATCTCATGGGCAGCTTCAATATGATAAAATAGTATGGCAAATACGAACAACGAACAGTTGGACAGAAAAAACGGAAATGATAATGAACTTGATTGAATTAATTAAATTTATAAACTTGTTCTTTTTTAGTAATAACCTATGTCTTAATCATTAGCTTGACATGTTTTAATATACTGTGAAGGTGTAATACCGAACTGTTCAAAGAATGCACGGCTGAAATAGGACTGAGAGCTAAATCCTACAGCCTCGGAGACTTCATATACTTTCATTTCGCCTTTTTGCAACAACTCTGCTGCTTTTTTCAGACGAATGATATTTATGAACTTATTAGGGGTGACTTGTGAAATTGCACTAATCTTCCTATATAAAGTCGGACGGCTTAGATTCATCATGTCAGCAATTTTCTCTACATTAAGATCCACGTCGTCTATGTGTTCGTTAATGATATTGTCAAGTTGAATCAGGAACTCTTCATCAGTCTTAGAGTATGCCATTGTCTTCACATTAGCCATTGGGGTATTGAGATAATACATCCGAATGTTATTGCGATTGTCAAGCAGGTTTTTAATTTGAGCCTTTAATAAGTCAATTGAGAACGGTTTGTCAATATATGCATCAGCTCCTAATGAAAGACCGTCTATTCGTGCTTCAAAAGTGCTTTTTGCAGTCAGTACAACGACTGGAATATGGCTGAATTCAATATGGGTTTTCACTTCCTTTAGTAATTCAAAACCATCCATCACAGGCATCATTACATCAGTAATGATTAGGTTAATGATCTGTTGCCTCAAGCATTGTAAGGCTTCTTTCCCTTGAGATGCAAGCACAATATTATAGTTTTCTTTCAGCATGTCAGCCACAAAGATTCGCATTTCCTCATTGTCTTCAACAATAAGGATAGTTTCCCTGGATTGTAATATGGGGTATGTGATTTCTGACTCTTGAATAGCAGGGAGCTCTTCTTCCTTAATTTTGAAACTTATTGCTTCGGGATGATTTGTTGGGAGCAATAAGCGGAATTGTGTCATACCATTGTCTGCTTCTTCCAAAGATAATGTCCCACCATGCATCTTAGCTAATGAAGCAGCCAATGGCAGCCCCAGACCTGTGCCTTGGCGACTTTTGGCATTCTCCGCTCGATAGAAAGGTTTGAATATCAACTCTCTTACTCCACTTTTGATGGGTTCCCCATCATTCATAATATCAATTGCAAAATGATTGTCGCTTGGGATAAAGAACTTGATAACAACTTTCTTGTCAGCATACTTGATAGCATTGTTAAGCAGATTACTAATGATTTTTGTAAATGCTTCTTTATCTATATATGCATAAAACTCTTTGACAGGAGGAGCAAAGAGCATTGTTATTGATCGAGCCTCACCAGTAGTATAAAATCTTGCAAACATTTCGTCAATTATGGCTATAATATCATGATTCACGAAGTTAAGCTTATACCCATCGGTTTCTGTCTTTCTGAAATCAAGTAATTGGTCTATCAAGTTATTTAGCCTGTTTGTATTTTTCTGAATTACAGTTAGATATTTTTCTGCATCCTTGGGTAGCACAATATCATTTATCACTTTCTCCAATGGTAACTTGATGAGCGTTAAAGGCGTACGTATCTCATGAGCTACATTGATAAAGAAATCTATCTTTGATCGATATATTTCTTTCTCTTTTTCATTTTCAAAGCCATCTATCAGCATCTTCATTTTTTTACGATTCTGCCGTTTCAAGCTTAAGATAAACAATGAAATGACAAGAAGTCCGATAATAAAGTATGCTATATATGCTAAAGTAGTCTGATACCAAGGTGGGAGAATAACAATTTCCAGCATAGTAGGCTGATTGTTCCAATCATCGGAAAGATTTAAAGCCTTTAACTGAAAAATATATTTACCAGGAGGTAGCCCACTAAAATAGGCCTTGTTATTATTAGTTGTTATCCACTGCTCTGAACTGCCTTGCATATTGTATGAATAGGTTTGTCGCCCCATTTTTCTATATTCAGGAGACACGAATTCAATATAAAAAGTAGAATTCTTATTCTTTAATGTAATTTGTTCTTGATTAAGCACGTTAATTACCGTTTCTTCATTATTGCCTTCATTCATGATGTGCAATTCTGTTATGTATTGCTTGGACTGGCCTGTAATCATACTTATGTTTTCTGGGTAAAAGCCAATCATTCCCCTCAATGTGCCAAAGTACATTTTCCCATCAGACATAGTAAGTGAAGAGTTATAATTGAACTGGTTAGTAGGTAAACCGTGCTCTTGTCTGAATGTTTCGTAAGTATTAGTTTTCGTATTAAACTTGATGAGTCCGTCAGCAGTACTGACCCATAGGCTATTTTGACTGTCCTCTTCTATGCGATATGTAATTTTACCCGTTCCCTCTCTATTTAGTCTGTATACTTTTGTCTCTGTTGTCTTATTGTCTAGCATATAAAGACCTATAGAAGTTGCAAGCCACAAATTATGATTATGATCTTCTATAATATGATTAATAGATGCTTGTGAATTTATAATCAGGCTATCAACGAAAAACGATTGAAAAACTTCTTCACCTCTTCTTTTCCTGTTTAGATTTCCTGTTGTTGAACCAACCCACAAAGTTCCTTCATGATCTTCGCAGATTGTTTGTGCCCTCTCTGTGAAAGTTAGGTCTTGTATTTCAAAAGCATCTTTTTGCGGATTATATTTGTACAAACCTAATGTTGTTGCCACGAGCAATTCATCTTCCATCGTCTTATACATATATACAATAATGCTATTGTTTCTCAGTCCTCCTGTAAGGTTATAATGATTGATAACACGCCCAGAACGAATGTCTAACAAATCAATGCCATTCAAATGTGTACCTACCCACAACATTCTGCCAATGGGAACCAAACCGTGTATGCAGTCTTGCGACAGTCCATTTGAGTCATCAAAGTATTTAAATTCTCCAGACGCAATATTATACTGATTCACGCCTGAATCTTCGGTCCCAATCCATATGTTGCCATAATCATCTTGACAAATATCATGAATGATTTCACCATGAATTGTATTACTATGAGTGATTTCATAATATCGATTGAAAGCAGAATAAGCTGGGGCATAGCTTATACCGCCATCATCAGTACATGCCCATAACCCATCTTCATCATCAATAAGAATGGAACGGATAGCATTACTCGACAAGGAGTATATATCGTTACGATTCTTTTTTATTATTTCTTCTACAAGACTAGTCTCCAAATTATATATGTATATACCATTACCTGTAGCACAGTAAATTTTATTCCCATGACGATACAAAGAGCGTGCATAAGTTGGTGTATTCTCGCTTTTATGAACTATATCTTGTACAATTCCAGCATCTAAATCAATACGTTTGATACCGTCCATTGTTGTACCTACTATAATGGTAGATTCATTGTCAGAGACCCATATGGCAGTAATATCCATAATATTTAAGTAAGGTATTACTTTCTTCGTCAAAATATGCAATATCTTTCCTACTGCAAGCCCAAACCCTACCTTTTGTTGTTATATAGATTCGGGTTATATCCTCTCCTTTGAGCTGATAAGTTATTGATAAACCAGTTCCTATGTTATATCTTACTAAAGAATAGCCATTAATGATAGTCCAAATATTGTTTTTATTATCAAATAGCACATTATTTACCCGAAGCCCTCTCGTATAGTCTAGACAAACGAAAATGTCGTTTTCATAGTCATAGCGTTGCAAACCTTGGTGAGTACTAATATATAGTTCATCATCAGGACTTAATGTAAGTGCATTGACATGGCTATTAATAAGGGTTCTTTCTTCGTTAGAGCTATAGTATGATTTAAAAGAATTCCCATCATAACGATTTAAACCATTACGAGTACCTATCCATATCATCCCATACTTATCCTGAATAATTGAGGATGCATAATTATTGCTCAAACCGCTCTTCATATCAAAAGTGGTAAAGTAGTGGGGCATCGCACTGATGTGTATAGATATCAGAGTGATAACTAATGTCAATATAATGTGTTTTTTCATATCGGTAATCATCTTATTTATTGCAAAGATAAAATATACATACGATTAAAGTTTGTATAATTGTCTCTCGATTGTTTCATTTTGTCTCATTAAAAAAATTGTTATGCAAATTAACGGTTTTTTGAATTATTTTGAGTAAAAAAATAAAAAGAATGAGACAATAATGTTAATAATTTTAATATGTCTTAATCTAATTTTACAAACAGGAATTTGGTCGATAGTAACAAAAACGATACAAATACTGCTCATATTTAAGTGTTAATATTTTTAGACAGAATATCCTTAATTTTTAAAATTTATTATTATGAAAAAAACTTTAGTATTAATTGGTTTAGCAGCATGGGCTCTCTCATCTGTTTATGCACAACAACAAAATGTGCAACAAAATCAACAACAAAGAAGGAATGAATGGAAACCTGAGAGTACAGAATGGTACACACCAGTTCCTGCAAAAGTGACCCCTGGTTCAAATGGTTCAGCTCCATCTGATGCAATTATCCTATTTGATGGGAAAGATCTGTCTAAATGGCAGTCTCGCGATGGTTCTCCTGCTGGATGGACAGTCCAAAATGGGGAATTGATAGTTGCGCCTGGAGCAGGGACTATACAAACTAAAGATTATTTCGGTAGTTGCCAGCTTCATATTGAATTTAAGACTCCAACTCCCGGGCCAGAAAACACGTTGCAGATGAAAGGTAACAGTGGTATTATGCTACAGAGCCGCTATGAAGTGCAGATTCTTGATTGTGACAACAACCCAACTTATGTAAATGGTTATGTTGGAAGTATTTACAAGCAAAGTGCTCCTCTCGTAAATCCATTTACTGGAACTAATGAATGGCAGGTTTATGACATTTATTGGAAGGCTCCTGTATTTGGAACTGACGACAAGTTGGAATCTCCAGCAATGATTACGGTAGTCCTCAATGGTGTGGTTGTTCAAAACAACTATATTCTAAAAGGTAGTACCCCCTACACTGGTCTTCCTAAATATGTAGCTCATGGTAGAATGCCTCTGACCCTGCAAGACCACGGTGTTAAAGTAGCATTCCGCAATATCTGGATCCGCAATCTTTGATACTATTTTGAATTCCATAAATTTTCTATTACCATAAAATTATATTACCATGAATCTCACAAGAAGAAATTTTTTAAAGAGTACATCCTTATTGGCAGCAGGCTTAGGCTTTTCGTCACTGGCTCAAGCATCTGCCACTAAGGGAACTGAGGAGAAAGAGCAGATTAACGGTCGGGTAAATCTGGCAGTAATCGGTGTCGGCATGGGGTGTGCTGACCTTCGAGGAGCACTAACCAATCCATGGGTACACTGCGTAGGCTTATGCGATGTCAACAAGGAAAGACTTAACCAACAGATAGAAGCTTTCAAAAAGGACTTTCCTGATCAGACAAAGGAGATGAAGGCCTATACAGACTTCCGCGAAGTGCTGAAGAGTAAAGAAGTGGATGGTGTCATTATTGCCACACCAGACCATTGGCATCCTTATATCTTCCTTGAAGCGCTGAAAGCTGGCAAGGCTATTTATGTGGAGAAACCTGTGGGCAACTCTATCGCAGAGTGTAATGCCATGATGGATGCACAGAAAAAATATAAAGGTGTCGTTACTTGTGGTTTGTGGCAGACAAGTCAGCGTTATTTCGAGCAAGCTAAGGAAATCTTGAAAACTGGAGTCTTAGGTGATGTATATAAAGTACAGATATGGCTTTGCCAGAGCACCATGCCTCGAGCGGGTGCTCCAGATTCAAATCCTCCTGCAACACTTGATTATGATATGTGGCTTGGTCCAGCTCCAGAACGTCCGTTCAATCAGAATCGTTTCCGTGGTTGGCGTGGATTCTGGGACTATGGAGGTGGTCAGCAGACAGATTGGGGTGTACATTGGATAGATTCTGCTTTTGATGGCTTGAAAATTTTAGGCCTTTCTAACAGAGAATATCCAGAAGCTGTATTCTCAACTGCTTACAAAGATCCAAAATCATTTAATGAAACACCAAGTTGCCAAACAACAATTTTCCAGTACAAGAATTTCCACATTGAGTGGGCACAGCAGGTAGCATATCTTTACAACCGCAACCAAGGAGTAGCATGGATTGGTGATAAAGCTACTCTGGTTTGCAACCGTGAAGGATATGAACTGATACCAGAAAAGAACCGTAATGGAGAGTTGATGACTGACCGTGCTCAGTTGGTGGGCAAGTTTGAAGATGGAGGTATACCTGCTCATACCACAGATTGGTGCAAGTGCATTCTTAACAAGTCATCTGACACACACTGCCCTATTGAGAAGGGTGCATTCGCCACTATCTTAGCTCACATGGCCAACATCTCATTCCGTACAGGCACACGCGTTGTGTATGATCCTAATACTCGGAAATTTGTGGATAATCCTAAGGCTGATGCATATCTAAGCAAGACTTATAGAAGTCCATGGAAGTTTCCTGCAGTATAATATATAAACTTGCATACGGTTAGTTCCCCTTATATCCTTTTCTATCGAGAAACTATAAAGTGATTATTCTTCTATTGCATAAATATCAAATAAACAATTTTTAATGTCAAAGGGACTGACCGTATGCTTTTATGAAATCTTTTATTAATCTTAAATAAATATGTATCATGAAACAACTTGAAAAACATGTCTGGTTTAAGGTACTTCCCCTTTTTATGATTTGCTCTTTACTTTCATTCTCCATGATGGCTCAGACAATCAGTGTTAGGGGTATAGTAACGGAGGCATTGACTGGTGATCCTATCATTGGTGCTAATGTTCTTGTTAAAGGGACTACCAATGGTACTATTACTGGTCTTGATGGCGACTTCCAACTCTCAAATGTTCCATCCAATGGTACTCTGGTTTTTTCTTATCTTGGCTATGACTCTCAAGAAGTACAAATCAATGGGCGTACATCAATTGATGTATCTCTTGAAGAGAGTTCCATAGGATTGCAGGAGGTTGTTGCTGTTGGTTATGGATCTCAGAGAAAGAAGGAAATTACTGGTTCTGTCGCAGGTCTAAAGGAAAACGACCTTATAAAGGGGGTTCAATCAGATCCTATGGGTATGTTGCAAGGCAAGGTAGCTGGTCTAAACATTTCTAAGCCCAATGCAGGTGACCCCAATGGAGATTATAAATTCCAACTTCGAGGAACCTCTTCTTTGACAGGAAACACTTCTCCTCTGATTGTTGTAGATGGTATCCCACAAGCTGATATTTCTGCTATTCCACAAGATGATATCGAGAGTATCGATGTGTTGAAAGATGGTTCAGCAGCAGCTATCTACGGTACACGTGGAACAAATGGTGTTATTTTGGTAACTACCAAAAGAGGTTTAGCAGGCAAGACTAGTGTTCAGTACAATGGCTACATTTCACTGTCTTCTATTTCTCGTAAGCCCGATGTAATGAACCGTGAAGAATTCTTAGCCAACGGCGGTAATGACCGAGGCTCAAATACAGACTGGCTTGACGAAATCACCCGTACTCCTATATCACATTCTCACAATGTGGCAATCACAGGTGGAACAAGTGCTTTTAACTATCGTGGTTCAGTATCTTACCGAGATTCAAAAGGTATTGCAAAGAAGTCAGGATTTGAAGAAGTTATAGGTCGCTTCTCTGCCAATCAAAACCTATTTGACAGTAAGATTCAGATTGCCTACGATGCAACCTATCGCCATGTCGATCGCGAGGGTGAGAACCAAAGCCTTGGCGACTACGCTGCATTCCGCCATGCGGCATACTATAACCCAACGGCACCCGTTTGGAATCTCAATGGAACTGTAAATGTTGACAGAGATGCAGATGGCTACTATCAGCTCGATTTGCAAGGTTATACGCAGCCTGTTGCTTATCTTATGCAACGAGATCGCCACACCACCAATTCAACTCTTCAAGGATCTGCACGCATCACTTGGAATATTATTAATGGTTTACGCGCACAAGTATTCGGCTCTTTAAAATACACTAATTACAACAGAGGCTCATATACTTCTAGAAACACCTATAATTCTTCCAACTATGGTAGTGCCAGCAGAAGCTACGGCTCTCGCAACAATAAGACACTTGAAACTACTATCGATTGGGTAAAGACCTTTGGGGAACATAATATTGTATTACTGGGTGGCTACGCATATGAAAAGAACTATCGTGAAGATGCCGGTTTCAATAATAGCAACTTTGACTCTGACGTATTTAAGTGGTATAACTTAGGTGCTGGTAGTAATTTGGTTAATGATCCTACTCAAGATATGATGAGTGGCTCTGTTTCACAAGATAACCTGGTATCATTCTTCGGTCGTGTCAATTATAACTACTCAAATCGCTACCTGTTATCGGCTTCTGTTCGTCGCGAAGGTTCAACTCGTCTGGGTAAAGACTATAAATGGGGTACTTTCCCTGCCATCAGCTTAGGCTGGTCAATTAAGAACGAAGCATTCATGCAAAGTTTAACTTGGCTTGACGATCTCAAACTTCGCTTTGGTTTTGGTGTGACAGGCAACATGCCTACGGGCAACTATTTATCCCTGCCGATGATGGGAGTGGTCGGGAAATTCTATGACAACACATCGGGTAGATGGCTGAATGCCTATGGACCTACACAAAATCAAAATAATAACCTGAAATGGGAGAAAAAAAGTGAATGGAACCTTGGCCTGGATGTTTCTACCTTCAAAGGCAGACTGAATTTAACATTGGACTTATATAAGAGAAAGGTAACCGATTTGCTGTATAATTATCGTGTACCAACACCTCCTTATCAATATTCTACAATGTTGGCAAACGTGGGTGACGCAACTTCAAAGGGTCTTGAAATCTCCATTTCAGCTACACCTGTAAAAAACAAAAACTTATCATGGACTAGTTCTGTTAACTTCTCGTTCAACACCAACCGTCTGGACAAGTTAAGCAACGAGACTTTCCATACCGATTGGCTGGAAAGCGGATATTTGACCGATGGTGACCTTGGTGGTCTGAATGGTATTGCGTTGCTGCGCATGGTTCCCGGTGGCAAAGTCGGAGACTTCTTCTTGCCTGTGTTTAAGGGATTCGACCCTGATGGTAAATGGATTTTCGAAGATATAAACGGCGATGGAGTTTACAAAGAAGCCGATGACAAGAAAGTGGTCGGAAACGCACAACCTGACTTCATTGCTGGTTGGACTAACGAACTGAAGTATCGCGACTTTGACCTCTCGTTTACATTCCGTGCTGTCGTGGGCAACGATGTATTCAATGTGGGTCGTTTGGCTCTGGAAAATCCAGGTCAAGGAGGAACAGAGAAGAATATGCTGAAGTCTGTTCGCAACACTCCGCTGAATGACTCTGCACAGCCATCTACATACTATCTTGAAGACGGTTCGTTCGTGAAACTGGACAATGTGACGCTGGGTTATAACATGCCTACCAAAAACATTAGGGGCATCCAAAGCCTCCGTCTCTATCTGACAGGCCAGAATCTGTTGACTATTACTGGCTATAAGGGCGTTGATCCTGAAGTAGACATGGTGGGGTTGGACAATATGGGTATTGAGCGTTCTCGTTTCTATCCTACCAGCCGCTCATTCATCTTTGGCGTAAACGTTACATTTTAAATAGAATATTAACAACACAAGAGATATGAAAAAGTATTTATTTTCATTGATATGTCTCTCCATGTTAACATTTTCATGTACAGACATGGACGAGGATACCACTGGTCAGATGGTATCAAGCGATTTCTATTCTGATGCTTCTTTGATCTCAAAGGCTGTAGGTGCTGCTTATAGTGAGTTACAGTCTTACCAGAACCACTGGGGTGTATGGGGACTGAATACCGTGTCTTCTGATGAATGCGTTGTACCTACTCGTGTGCCTGGAAACGATTGGTATGACAACGGTAACTGGCAAGCTTTTCATCGCCAGAACTGGTCACCACGCTTGGATG
Source organism: uncultured Bacteroidales bacterium (assembly GCA_902775375.1). Lineage (GTDB taxonomy): Bacteria > Bacteroidota > Bacteroidia > Bacteroidales > Bacteroidaceae > Bacteroides. The sequence goes on from CACYLU010000010.1 coordinate 67,629, forward strand.
CACTGAACACAAATGTTTGGATTCCTCTTTTCTCAGGTATTACTACTTGTAACCGAGTAGTCAACGATCTGGATAGTTTCAAAGAAGAGATGGACATTGACACTTATAACAAATTCCGCGCGGAAGTTATTACACTACGAAGTTTCTACTATTTCCTAGTGCTCGACCTTTTTGGAAACGTACCATATGTGGATACATATACAGATGACGTAACTACCTATCCGCAAATCACTCGTTCTGAATTGTTCGACCATATTGTTAAGGCTATAGAGGAAAATATATCATATCTGGATGCTAGTCCGAATTCTGAAAACTATGGCCGTTGCACACAGCCGATGGCTAATGTTCTGCTTGCTAAGCTCTATCTGAATGCCAAAGTTTACAAAGGAGAGTCTTCTTTCAATGCTTCAGATATGAATAAGGTCATTGAGTATACAGATAAGGTTATTAATTCTGGTGATTATGAGATAGTGTCAAATTTCTCTGAACCTTTCAAGGTTAAAAATGAAAATTGCCATGAAAACATTTTTGTCATTCCTTTCCAAAATGGTATTAGCAAAAATGGAGACTATCAGTTCCACTTCCACAAGTTCTCTGGTCACACTAATTTCCGCCAAATATATGGTTTGAATACTGGTGGATGGAATGGTGGTTGTGCAACCAAGTATTTCCTTGATTTGTATGATGACAGTGATATCCGCAAGCGTGCAACATTTAACTGGGGTATTCAGCATGTATACGGGACAGACCAGACAATTCCTAACAACGCCAACAACGGTTTGCCCCTCGAATTTACTCAGGAAGTAGGTAGCATAGAAGCAGCAACGAAATGGGCAGGTGCTCGCATTCAGAAATATGAATATGAAGTTGGTATGAGCGGTAATATGAACAATGACTTCGTGTTGTTCCGTCTGGCAGATGTTTACTACATGAAGGCAGAAGCCATTCTTCGCGGTGGCAACGGTTCACTTGCATCCCTGCTTGCTGACCCGCAATTCCAGTTGATACGTAAACGAGCCGAGCAGCCAGTTTACACTACTTCCACACTGACTTTGGATGAATTGATAAATGAGCGTGGACGTGAACTAGCTTGGGAAGGCTGGCGCCGAAATGATTTGGTCCGCTTTGACAAATTCTCTAAGGGCTCATGGGATTTCAAGGAGGCGTTTGCCGACAACCACCGTGACATCTTCCCTATTCCATACGAGCAGATTACAAAGAACCAATCTTGGACTCAGAATCCAGGCTATTAATAATTATCGTGATTAGATGATTATCTAAATGGATAGAAGTAAGAAACCAAAGTAGTTTCTTACTTCTATTCTCAATATCTATTATCTAAATATTTCTAAAGTATGAAAAGAAGAGATTTTATGAAGAATTTGGGGTTAGGCGCTACTACCCTAGGTTTCGGTTCTCTGCCAGTTGTTCTTTCTGCCTGTGAAACAAATGATTCCAAAGGTAAAGAAGCTCAGAATGATGACCAAATACTGTTTATTGGAGACGATATAGCTATTGCTGACACCCAGTATGGAAAGGTTCAAGGTTATATCCTGAATAAAGTATATACATTTCTCGGAATCCCCTATGGCGCTGACACGGGCGGTAAGAACCGATTCATGCCACCTCAAAAGCCAGAGCCTTGGACAGGTATAATGCCTACTGTCTTTTATGGTAAGACAGCTCCTCAGCGTATGGAAGAACGTTGGCCCAATAATTATACGACGTTTGCCGATCACTGGAATTACTGGGATGTTGGAGAAGATTGTTTACATCTAAACGTGTGGACCCCAGGGCTGGCAGATAATAAAAAGCGTCCAGTCCTAGTGTGGATGCATGGTGGTGGCTTCACCAATGGAAGTGGCATTGAGCAGGATGGCTATCATGGTGAGAACATTAGCCGTGAAGGTGATATTGTTTTTGTTTCCATCAATCACAGGTTAGGCCCTATTGGTTTTTCTGATTTGTCTGCTGTAGGTGGGGAAAAATATAAGGATTCAGGTAATGTAGGCGTGCTGGATTTAATTGCTGCATTGGAATGGGTACACAACAACATTGAGAACTTTGGCGGTGACCCGAACAATGTAACTATCATGGGACAGTCAGGAGGAGGTTCCAAAGTTTGCACAGTAGCCTCCATGCCTGCAGCTGTTGGTTTAATCCACAAAGCAGTAGCTTTAAGTGGATCAACCATTGATGCCTCCCCTCAAAGTATTACTCGCAAAGTAGGAGAATATATCTTGAAAGAAGCTGGCCTCACGCGTAACCAGGTTGACAAGCTACAAGATATCCCCTGGAGAGAATATCTCGACATTGCTGACCGTGCCTGCCAGAAATGCTGGAAAGACAATGGCATTAATATTCGTCGCACCTTTGGTCCTGTTGCTGACGACCGCAACGTGCCATCGGGTATTTTCTTCACAGGTGAAAGCAAGTTGGCCTCTCCATCTGTGCCCATGATTCTTTCAACAACTTTCCATGAGCAGAACCCCGATCGTGGCGATGCCTCACTTGAAAGTATCACCTTGGAAGGAGTAGTTGAAAAAATAAAAAGTCAGTACGGAGACAAGTCGGAGAAGATTGTACAAGCATTTGCACATAACTTCCCTGACAAGAAACCTATCGAACTATGGGCGATGATACGTTCTACCAGAGAGCGTGTGATTGCAGCTGCAAATGCTAAGATACAACAAGGCCAGCCCGTTTATGTGTCATGGTTTGGGTGGTGTCCTCCCTTGTTTAATAACAGAATGCGTTCTTTCCATTGCTCTGATATATGCTTCTGGTTCAAGAATACGGACCGGATGTTCACTCATACAGGCGGAGGAAAGATACCTCGCCAACTTTCAGAAAAGATGTCGGGAGCTTTACTTAAGTTCATGCGGACAGGAGATCCGAATGGTGGTGGGCTTCCTCACTGGCCTCAATATACGGTTGAAAATGGTGAGACTATGATTCTGAACAATATCTGCGAAGTACAGAATAATCCTGATAAGGAGGCCCGTGAAGCATTGGGCAGCTAAACACGCCTGCTATTTACATTGTTTAATAAAAAATAAGTCTCAATAGTTAAGCAGGACTTATTCAGCAGATACCTGCTATAATATTGAACAAACCATTAAACGGAACAAGAAAATGAACAATGAAATTTCACGTAGAGAAATGCTTAAAGCGGTAGGCATGGCTATCGCAGGAAGCATGATTGGTCTAAATTACTCATGTTTTTCCCCTCAAAAAAGTGAGGATGTTCAACGTGGGAAAAACTTCTTATCGAAACCTTTTCGGATCTGCCTCAATACATCAACCATTAGAGCCTATTCTCTGCCTGTCGACGAACAGGTCAAATTGTGTGCAGAAGCAGGATTTGATGGCATAGAACTATGGGTAAGTGAAGTGGATGCATATATTGAGAAAGGTGGGGACTATGCGACTTTGCGTAAGATTATAGATGATTCTAACTTGAAACTTGAGAATATGATTGCTTTCTCAACCTGGGCTGCAGATGACCCTATAAAAAGAGAAGAAGGCATTAAGACCATGCGTCACAACATGGAGGTCAGTGCATCCTTAGGAAGTCAATTTGTAGCAGCACCGGTACAAGGGGTTGACAAGTTTATTCCCGAAATGATGCCTGAATATAGTAACCGTTTCCTTCGAATTTTAGAGATGGGTGACGAATATGGGGTTACCCCTCTGCTTGAGTTATGGGGGGCAGGAGTCATCAATACCCTTGACAAGGCTACAGCCATGGCTATGGGTACAGGGCATCCTAAAGCTTCTTTACTACTTGATTTTTACCACATCTACAGAGGAGGTGGCAGCTTTGAGAGTCTGAACTTACTTAATGGCGCCATGCTGCCAGTTTTCCATATTAATGATTATCCAGCAAATATCCATATTTCAGATTTGCGTGATTCCGACCGTATCTTTCCCGGAGATGGTATTTGTCCTTTCCAATCCGTAATTCCTAAATTGCGTGAACAAGGTTTTAAAGGGGCACTTTCTATTGAAATCTTCAACAAAGGATACTGGGAACAAATGGATGTAAGAGAAATACTAAAGACTAGTTATCAAAAGGTAAAAGCTGTAATAGACCACAGTATTACTGTATAAAAAAACTATTAATCAAAAAAATGGTATGAATATGACTACTCGAATATTATTCATTGCGATAATTATAATCATAAGTGGCTGTAGCAAGCAGCAAGATAACAAGGAAGCTGATCTATCGTCAATACAGCAGACCACTGTGATAAAATCTTCCTCATCACCAACTGGTTATGAGGTGAAATTCTGCTATCAGAATCCTGATGCAAAGCGCATGCGTATCAAAGGTGAATGGCTTTTCTCTTCTTTGGCCGATGGTACTATGCGTACCAGCACCAATGCCACTCCATATGAATGGCAAAATGGTTACACCCTATGGGGTACCAAAGATTGGCCTGTTTATGAAATGAGCAAGGACCAAACCACAGGAATCTGGTCCATTACATTTCCATTACCCAGCGGGACCTATAAATATAAGTACTACATTGATGGCGACCAGACAGATGTAAACGATCTAACTGGAGCCATCGAAGCTTCAGATCCCGTCAATCCGCCCTATCACCGCGATGCCCCACTAAGTGATTTGAAAGGAGAGGATACTTATAGCAAAGTATATGTACCTTACGATTCTTTCAAGCAGAATCTGAGCCGCGACTCAAGTATCGAAGCTCCTGCCAAGCCAGAAGATCGTGGTACTGTGTCATTCGTAGAAGTTCCTTCAAATGTTCTCGACATACCCGTACACATGGCTGTATACTTGCCAAAAGGCTATGACCCCAATCGGGCTGAAGCTTATCCCCTATTGTTCCTTCTTCATGGTGGTGGTGGCACAGAATCCAGTTGGCTCAATAATGGTGCAGCAAATATTCTTGACAATGTAATAGCGGAAGGAAAGATGGAACCTACTGTTGTTATCATGCCCAACGGAAGTAATTTCTCGTGGAAACGCGATAATATCGTAAATTCTATTGAAAACGAGATACTTCCTTATGCAACAAATCATTATAACGTCTCTAAGGATGTCAATCGTCGAGCCATGGCAGGTCTCTCAATGGGAGGAGCTACTGTAATGTATACCCTCATTAACCGGCCAGAATTGTTCAACTACTATACAGCTATGAGCGCACCTTGGACCAAAGACATCACTCTTGATTTTTCCAATCCCATTTTGAAGCAAAAGAAAATCTTTGTTACTGCAGGTTTATATGACTTTGTCAAAGTTGAGGCTGTTCTTAATCCAGAATCACGACAAGCCAAAGGTGGCGAAGGGAGTTTTTATTCTTTTATATTCGGCATGAATGACGCAGGTGTTCCATTTAAGACTCAAGCAGAAGAACCTTTCGGGCACCAATGGGTATTCTGGCGTGAAGTTTTGGCACATATTTCTGAGAACTTCCTTTGGAAATAGAGGACATATATTTATTAATACTATAAGCGCCAAGAAGTTGCTCTTCTTGTATTTTTCTAATAAAAATGATGAATTCTTTGAGGGTGTGATATCACACCCTCTATTTTTTCTACAAAAAATTTCCTATCTAAACACATTTACACGTCAAGCAGCTTGACATACATCCTTTCAGTAATCCCTGTAGATGAGTACCCACATATCTTTAATACGACCTGTATATCAATCCCCTCATTAAGCTGCAACGTAGCAGCAGTATGTATTGCCCAGTGAGAACTAACAGGCTTATCGTCTATTCCTGCTGCCTGAGCCACTACTTTCAGATATTCATTATACTTGACATTACTTATTATTGGGAGCTTGCCTCCATACTTGTCCAGTATCCCCAGGACAGGCTATAATAGTGGTATGGTAAAACCTGTCTTCTTCCTGTCACCTGCATATACTCTACGCTCTTTACTGTTACTATCTTTTTTTATTAAACAGTCTTAAGTCAGAATAGGGAAGACAGGTATAAGTCTGGAATATAAAAATCCCCCGCAGGTTGGCGAGGGATTTCTTTTTATCTTTGCTCTGCATCAATCATTGCATAGCTGCCAAAGCCTCTCCATCAGGATTGTTACGAACTTCGCAAACATCGTTCAGGATCATGGTCGGCTTGTCAGTATCATTGAAAGCAGGCCATTCAGGTAATGCGCCACAATTAGGATTGCCGGTACGCATGAATGACAGTAATGCGTCAGACATCTTATTTGACAGGTCGCGAGGACGCTTGCCACCACCTGAGTGGGTCACCATACGGTCAGTGTTACGATACCAGAAGCAGATATCGATGCAGTGGAAAGCACGTGCACGACCACCAAACGTAGGAGGATTGAAGCCAAACCATGCCAGATAAACAGGAGCACCCTGCTTTGCCTTCAGGCTGACATTGTTGATAATACCCGTACGAGGACTTGTAGCCATACCGATGATGTCACCTGCATTAGCCTGTGGGAATGCCTTCTGATAAGCAGCTGCTACAGCGGCACCCTTACCAGGATAACGCTGGTCTAAGTACTTACCCAAGCCTTCAGCATCCAGGTTCTCCAGTTCTGGATTAGCCTGTGCAGGACTGAACTCAGCCATAGTTGAGCAATAAATCATAGGCACTTGTGAAGAAGGAGCGTTCAGGTCATCAAAATAACCAGCAGCAGGAATGTGCTTGCCGTCAGCTACAGGCTGGAAGCCACCACGCATCATGCCACCACCCTGGTTCTGTGTCTTGTTGAACTCCTGAACAGCTGCGTTAGCCATTGCCAAGTATTCCTTCCAAGGCATTTGCTGGAGCTGCTCTACAGTCTTCTTGCTATATTTCACGATAAACTTACCCAACTCACGGCTATAATTTTGTGACAGAGCGTTGTTTGAGTTACCACTCAGTGCCACAGCCTTGTGTACCAAACCCTTGGTCTCAGGCATAGCTACCAGTGTGCAGACCTTAGCGCCACCACCTGATTGGCCCATGATAGTCACGTTATTAGGATCACCACCAAAATTCTCGATGTTCTTGTTCACCCACTTCAAAGCAGCAACCATATCCAGCGTACCAGCATTGCCAGAATCCTCATACTTAGCATTGACGCCAGAGAAATCACTGAAGCCGAAAGCATTCAGACGATGGTTGACAGATACGAATACGATGTCGCCATAGCGAGCCAGGTTCTCACCATGATAACCATCCTGCTCAATGCCATTACCAGCAGCATAGCCGCCACCATGGAACCACACCATAACAGGACGCTTCTTACCATCATTCAGACCCTTTGTCCATACATTCACAAACAAGCAATCCTCGCTCAGGTTGCTATAGTTCCAATGGTCACGCCACACACCAGGATTGTTGGCATAGTTAGGCTCATTCTGAGGAGCACAATAGCCATACACCATAGCAGGAACAACACCCTCCCAAGGTTCCGGCTCCTGTGGAGGCATAAAGCGGTTGGCACCTTCTGTGCTGGCACCATAGCGCACCCCTAAGAAAGTATATACATCTCTTGACATGAAGCCCTGCACCTTACCGTATTGGGTCTGTGCAATAGCGATGTCGTCACCGATAAACACCTGCTGCTCATCAGCCTCGTTGGTAGCAGCATTGTTGTTCTGATTGCCTGTGCAAGCAGAAAGTCCCATCAGCAGGGCACTTGCACACAGCGTTAAGAAAGAAAGTTTTTTCATATTGCTATTAGTTTTAAAGATTGACTGCACAATAATAGCAATAATTTCATTTACAACCAAATGTTTTAGTGCAATTTCAACAATTATCTCAACATGAGGAACTACGACCTATCCTTCACGAGGTTACTAACATCCGTGTCCTAGCGTAATTTTCACTATACTTATTATATGGTAAGACTGAAATGCTGGAGATAGGTGAAGGCAAAAAACTACTGCTTAATGCACAGAGTCCCTAGCAAGTCGATAAGCAAGGAAAGTTCATTTTTGCCCCCACTTTTGGAAGAAAACGGCAAATTTTTGCCCCGTTTTTTGGATAAACAGTCTTACAATACTAGTAAGAAAACCACTTTATTTTTGATGTGCTAATTGTCTAAAGTTAAAGGTGTAGAAAATATCTCCAGCAGTAACAGTCAAATTCAGTAGTTGTTCCCAGGATTCCTTATTTGGTCCGAAGGAAATGATGAGTTTATTTCCCACAATCTCTACCGTAAACCAATCAGTCGTTACTTTATGCCGGTCATTAATTTCTATATCCTGAAATATTCGTTCTGGGAAAACTTGTGTTTCTCCCGACATCACAACTGCCAACCATGGCTTAGAATAATTGCGGCAAGAAAAAACGATTGTTTCTCCACGATCCGATACTTCATAACTGTCACCGGATTTAACCACAGGGACTTCAGCCTTCCATACCATCGGATCCCAATCTCCATCGTCTTTGTCACAGGAGAAGAATGTAAAAATAGCTGCAAACATCACTAATATAGCAGCCCAGTGTTTCGTTGTTTTTTTCATAGTTAAAAAAATTAATGATTTGCCAATATAAGCAGTGTAAAAGAGGCTTGCTGAGTTTTCGAGTTGCGAAAGTACTCATTTTATATGGAACAGCAAAACTTATTTGAAAGAAAAGCCCTCCCCAAAAAATTGAATCATTAAGACTGGTATCAGACCAAAGATTACCATTTTTTCGTCGAACACTTACACAAGTTCAACTGTCCTGTTTCTATATATATTCAGTTCCTTTGCAAATATCTTCATTTTTTCCCTGCGTTTTTCCCTGTCCTCTTCTTGTTTTCCCTGCGTCTCCTTCTTTAGTTCGGATAGCAACAGGGAAAACAGGAAAAACGGCTTTACGGTATATTATATTTGCACCCACAAACTCGCAGAGGCAAGAATGGTGGTGAAACTTGTGAGGTGAAAACGGCTAGAAGGCATACTGAATTCGGTTGGCAAACGACGAAATTGAAAAAAGGTCTTCACTCTTCACAGATAGCACATAACATACAAACATACAGTTAGTTAAGTGCGTGAAGAGTTACTCAGGTCTTCACAAGTCTTCACAACCCTTCACATCCGAGAAAGATTTACAACACGATATTATATTTATTAACCTTTTAATTTTTAATTACTTATGAATGAAAAATCATTACAGGAAGTAATCTATGAAATAGAAAACTTCCTTGACGAAAACTACAGTTTTCGCAGAAACCTGCTTAGCGGCAAAACTGAAGTACAGGAGATTGGCGAGGGCAAAGAGCCTTCAGAATGGTGCATCCTGACAGAAGAAATGTTCAACAGCATCTTGCTCAAGATGATGAAAGAGGATGTGGGAGGTAAATCACCAAAACAACACACCTTGGAGATTATCAATTCTGAGGCTACTGTTGCGTATGACCCTATCAAAGAGTATTTGGGGCATTTGCCTCAATGGGACGGGCGAAATCATGTGGCTGAGTTGTTTAACCGCATCCCAGGATTGACTTCTGAACAACTGTCCTGGTGCTGCACTTGGCTTCGCTCTGCAGTGGCTCATTGGATGGGCATTGATATGCTTCATGGCAATGAGGCTGTGCCTGTATTAATAGGTGCACAGGGATGTGGCAAAACAACATTCGCCACTCGCCTACTGCCTGTTGTGCTTCGTGCTTACTTCTTAGACCACATCAACTTCGGCAACAAGTTTGATACGGATATGGCGCTGACGCATAACCTGTTGGTGAATATCGACGAGTTTGCCAATATGGGCCCCAGTCAGCAAGGCAAGCTCAAGCAGACGCTTTCGAAAGTGAAAGTGAATGGGCGACCCATCTTTGGCAGAAGTCAGGATGATCGACGCAGATATGCCTCGTTTCTGGCAACTACCAACGATGAGCATCCGCTTTGCGACACCACAGGAAGTAGAAGATACATCTGCCTCCAGATTCCGAAGGGCAAGCTGATTGATAACACTGAAGCCATCAACTACGAGCAGCTTTACGCACAACTGCTCTATGAAATCAATGAGAAGCAAACACCTTATTGGTTCACCAATGATGAAGTGATTCGCATTCAGCAAGCCAACCTGCCTTTCTTCAAACAGGACGACTTGGAGGACATGATCAAAGGTTGCTTCAGAATACCGAATGATGAGGAAGAAGGCAAATGGATGCTCTGCAAGCAGGTATATGAAAAATTGCAAGAAAGATATCCCTATTTTGTAGGCGACCAATCTATTAAAATCAAGATTGGCAATACGTTGAAGTTTATGGGATGTTCTTCGCAGCATACTCGACAAGGGCAAATGTACCAGCTGATACCCAAAGAAGCAGCGTGAAGAGGCGTGAAGAGTTGTGAAGAGGCAGATTGCCTCTTCACAGGCTTAGCAGATTGACTATCAATAATATAAACACACTCTGTGAAGAGTGAAGACTTTTTTTGAGAGTATGTGAAATGCGATTTTGCTGCTCCGTTACCAAAATATTTTTCCCTCACGAGGGAAAAATAAAAACCTAACGAGGGAATAAACCATTGTTCGCTTCTGGCTAACTACTCATGATCTACGGACTGACGGGCAGCCTGCTACGGGCTCACTCGAAAATTCTCATGAAAATTTTGGGGTTTGCTTCCTTCAAAGCTATGGTTTGCTACTATCAAACCTAATGTTTGCTCCCTCCAAACCATAGGTTTAGTCGGAGTAAACCCATGGTTTACTACCGCTAAACCTACCGTTAGCTACCGCTAAGCAAACCATCAACTGATGCTGGGCAGATTTGGCAGTGTAGTAGAAAATGCTTATCTTTACAACAAAATAAAGAATGCATGAATACTGCTACAAAGCCAAGTTTCAATTACGAATCGTTCGACCGTCAGATGGAGGGGTTTCTCAGCATGAGTTATCTGATGATTGATGAGTGGGACGAGTGCACATCGGAGGAGATGACTTCCGACCTGTATTCTCTCTGCATAAAAGGGGCTCGCCTATGCAACATGATAGACACTGACTTGGCTTTGCAACAACAGGACCTGACGCAAAGCCGTCATGGGAAGAACCAGGACTATTACCTGCGCCTGAACGAAATCATGAGACCATTGTCGGAACTGATATTCAAGGCAATGGACGAAATGAAGCAGCAAAAGACACTGAAAAGACTCGGTGCTTCAGAAGTACAGATGGATTTCTCACTGCTGATGCCCAAGTTGCAGGACCTGCTGTCGCCAACTACCGAAGAGAATGCCCGTTCCAAAGAAGCATTCGCCTTATTGCCAATGCTTTTCAATGCCATCGAGAATGAACTGGGACTAATACCCATCAGTCAGATACCTTGGGAGTTGAGCGTCCTGAACCTGTTCAAGTATTTTGCCTCTATATGCCTGTTGCTCTTCCACTTTCAGAGTCTGGCAAAGATGACTGACGAAGAGGTGAACAGCGAGGAAGCTGGACGTATTCTCACAGGACTGGTACAGGGGTATGTGGACTCTGAGAAAGGTCAAGAAGAGTTGAGGAAGTTTATAGCCGTAATGAAATATGAGCACGACGGACTGTTGCTTTCTGCTACTGAGCTGATGGCTGAGCGTAGGCAACTGATTAAGCTGGTGCCCAGTGCTTTTCAGACTTGCTTCATGGAGAACATTGATGATATGAGTGCATTGGCCATGAGCATTGTTTCGATAAGGCCTTTGCCTAATGAAGATGATTTTGAGACCTTGCTCTCAGTCGTTGCCAAGTATCAGTGGATTTCAGAACGTCTGTATGAACACGACCACCCAGAGAGCATCAGTCCTGAGATTTTCAACGAGGTTTTCCATACCAGCAAAAACGGTAAGCCTGTGAACATGAAACGCCTTCGCAAGGTAATTGAGAAGATGATAGGCATGATAGACAAAAAGAACCACTGGTTCTGCATCTATAGTGTGCTGAAGTACCGCAACTATATCAAAGACCCCGTTGCCACGCATTTTGCCCAGCAGATGCAGCATCACGATTGGTTTCCCAACTTGCCTAAGCACTTGCATTTCTCTGGTGAGACACTGACGGAATACAACGGTTATCTGAACGACAATACCTACCCCACTTGGAACAAGGAAAGATATGAGATATTCCGCTTGGGCAAAGGCAAGAAGAAATGGTCGCCCACCCTTTGGCTGAAGTTCCAAAGGTTGTGCTATGAACTGGACGAATGTTTCGTTGATGATAAACTGGACAGATAATAGGAAAGACCACTCAAAGAGAACTATTCCTTGTAATACATACTATATCCAATTTATTTTATTAACTTCGCATAGTAGAGATATAAGAAGTAGGAGCTATTAGGAAATAAAAAACATAGTTTGGGATGAGAACAAAGTCATTATTATTGATACTCGCCTCGATCATAGTATGCACAACCCTCAATGCACAGGAAGGTGATGTGCGTAGCGAGAGGAAGAAAGTGGGTGTCGTACTGAGTGGCGGTGGCGCCAAAGGTATGGCGCACATTGGTGTGCTGAAGGTACTGGAAAAGGCAGGGATACCTATTGACATCATTACAGGCACATCAATGGGTAGCATCGTTGGCGGATTATACGCCATAGGTTATAACTCAAATGCTCTCGATTCAATTGTCAGGATGCAAGACTGGGGATATGTGATTTCAGATAAGGAGAACATGAGCAACCAGAGCATCAGCGACCGCAAGAAACAGAACACATATTTTATCTCAACAGGCCTGACCATAGGTAAAAATGACATACACGCCGGAGGTATCATCAAAGGCAAGAACCTAGCGGAACTATTCCAACGCCTTTGTACGGGATATACTGACTCCCTGGATTTCTCTAAAGACTTACGCATACCTTTCGCTTGTGTGGCTACTGACATCATTGACAACAGCGAGGTAGATTTCCACAGTGGCAGGCTGCCACAGGCCATGCGTGCATCAATGTCCATTCCAGGAGCCTTCTCACCAGTCAGACTGGGTGATATGGTGCTGGTAGATGGAGGTCTGAAGAATAATTATCCTGCAGACATTGCCAAGAAGATGGGTGCCGATATCATCATTGGCGTAACTGTGCAATCCGACCCGAAAGTGGCTGAGGACCTGGAGAACACAATAAGCATCCTCAACCAAATCATCGATGTAAATGTAAAAAACAAGGTGGAAGAGAACCTTGAGATTACTGACCTGCACCTGAAAGTCGATACAAGGGGGTATAGCACCGCCAGTTTCTCAACCAATGCCATCGATTCACTAATTCGTCGTGGAGAAGAAATGGCGATGAGCCACTGGGACGAAATCATCGCCTTGAAACAGCGCATTGGCATTGACGATTCTTTCCGCCCTGTCAAACACTATCCACTACACAGTGAGGTATTGACTGAAAAACAGCTTATTACTGGCTACACTTTTGAGAACATGACGCCTCAGGATGAGCTTTTTATTCGCCAGAAATTCAGTCTAAACAGGAATGACAGCATAGATGCCAAACTGGAGCAGCAACTCACGACGACTATGCGTGTTGACTTGTTCTATCAGACTGCAGAGTGCAGGTTGGTGCCAGACGGCAACGGAGTGCATGTCATACTTTCGGCAGGTGAGCGCAAGACGGTACAGTTATATGCAGGTGCTCGTTTTGACACCGAAGAATATGCTGCCTTGCAGGTGGGTGCCGACATCCCGCTTAAAACGAAAATTCCAATCAATACTGACATTACTGTGCGATTAGGCAAACGAATGATGACTCGTGCTGAAATTACCATTCATCCACGTAGTTTTACACGTCCTAAATTCAGCTATACATACTTCCGCAACGATGTGGATCTCTATTTTAATGGAAAGAGGGATTATAACATTCTCTACAATCAGTTCCAGGCCGAATTCCTGCCTATTAGCTTTAACTTGCGCAACTTTGACCTGCAAATGGGTATCCGATGGGACTATATGCACTATCGGAACAAACTCGGATCGGAGACATCTAAGCAGGTGATGCTCAAAAACGAACACTTTTTTAGTTATCATGCGAGTATCAACTATAACAGCGAGGATAACTGGTACTTCCCCACGCGTGGCTCTCTTTTCCATGCAGGATTTACTTATCTGACCAATGACTTTGTTAATCTCAACGAATTTGCGGCTGACGGAACAAAACTGGGTAAGAAACCAGCTATGGGTGAAGTGAAGGCCAACTGGCAAATGTCATTCCCTATAAACAACCATCTGACCATCCAACCTATGCTCTATGGGCGCCTGCTCTTCGGACCAGTCGTTCCTGTAGTTTTCAGCAATACCATTGGAGGCAACTGGTTCGGTCATTATATTGAGCAGCAGATGCCTTTCGCCGGCATTGGACACATGGAATACATAGACAACCAGTTTATAGCTGCTCAAATACAGGCACAACAGCGCATAGGACAAAGCCATTATGTACAGTTGCGAGTGGCTGGGGGCCAGCAAGCGGATAAGTTGGGTAACATCTTTGACAACCGCACTTTGATTGGTGGTCAGATAGCATACTACTATAACACTATGGCTGGTCCACTGGGGGCCACCTTCGGCTATAGCAACCATACCCAAAAAGCATATTTCTATGTGAATCTTGGGTTTGTGTTCTAAAAGAACTGTGAAATAATATGAAGCGTTTTACGCAGTAAAGAAAAAGGGGAGTCCTCACAAGAAGACTCCCCTACTCTTATAGCTATCAAAAGCTGATTAGTTGTTCTCAGGACGAAGCTGGCGAACCACCTCGGCTGTACGCCACATCTCAGAATCGTGCAAAGCAGCAAGTTCTTTTTCCAAACCAACACGGTAGTCTGGCTTAGAGTTAGCATCGATAGAAATCTGTGCCTCATGACCACTCTTCACGCTCTCATATAGTCTCTGAACCACAGGCTTGATAGCATCGTGGAACGGGCCCATCCAGTCCAAAGCACCACGCTGAGCGGTAGTAGAGCAGTTAGCATACATCCAGTCCATACCCTTCTGTGCGAAGAGAGGCATCAATGACTGGGTCAGCTCCTCAACGGTCTCGTTGAAAGCCTCAGAAGGAGAGTGACCATTCTCACGCAACACCTCATACTGTGCCAGCAGCAAGCCCTGGATGGCACCCATCAGTGAACCACGCTCGCCAGTAAGGTCAGAAGTAGCCTCACGCTGGAAGGTTGTCTCAAACAGATAGCCAGAACCAATACCAATACCCAGTGCCAAGGTACGATCGAGTGCCTTGCCTGTAGCATCTTGGTAAACAGCGTATGATGAATTCAAACCACGGCCTTCGAGGAACATAGTACGCAGTGAAGTACCAGAACCCTTAGGTGCTACCATGATCACATCGATATCTTTCTGAGGGACGCAACCTGTGCGGTCGTTCCAAGTAATTGCGAAACCATGTGAGAAATAGAGGGCGTTGCCTGGCTGCAAGCACTTCTTCAGTGTTGGCCAAACAGACATCACAGCTGCATCAGAGAGCAGACACATCACGATAGTGCCTTTGGTTGCAGCCTCCTCGATAGAGAAGAGTGTCTTACCTGGTACCCATCCGTCAGCAACTGCCTTCTCAAAAGTCTTGCCCTGACGCTGGCCAACGATCACGTTGAAACCATTATCACGCAGGTTGCATGCCTGACCAGGACCCTGAACACCATAACCAATAACTGCAATGGTCTCATCTTTCAATACCTCACGAGCTTTTTCCAATGGAAACTCTTCACGTGTCATCACTTCTTCAATGACACCGCCAAAATTCATTTTTGCCATTTTCTTTCTTTTTATTGAACATTGAACACTTAGCAAGCAAATTGCCCATCTCAAGGTCAATGCTCTTGGTTATTATTAATTATCTATTCTCTATCAAATATCACTTTTGAACGGCAGACCACATCGGTCTGGTTCTTCTTCACCTCAATATCAAAATTGTCATCATCTACCTTGTCCATATAGTAGGCCATTGTGTCGGTAGCCATTGTCTCTGCCACATATGCCATCTCAAACCTACGCACACGCTTCTCTTTGAAAGCATCTACAGGGAACAGGTCGAGAATATGCTCAATATAGCGGATGCTGTTTACATGGCCATTGATATCCATATCACTGTATTTTACAGGCAATATCGCTACAGGTTCCTTACTGTTCACCTTGATGCGCGAAGGTTTATCGATGGGACAATCCTTGTCGCAAATATAGCCAGCTATGTCACCATCGTGAATAGCCATCAGATCAACAGGCTTTCGAGTTTCAGTATCAATCATCGCCCATACCGAACGGGCATAAGCAATAGCTTTCCCCTCTTTGTTCAGTACGGCAAAGTTACGGTCTGTAAACAAACGGTACACATTCTCCACCCACGTTTCAATGGTGAACGATTCGTACTGCATAGGCAGGTCGTACATCTCCAATGCCAATCGGGAAAGCACCCAAGTGTAATGTTCCTTATTCAATCTGTCAATGCCAAAGCCCCTGTCATGAGAGTGAAACCCTGCCACGTTCAGCAGGTGATTGCCTAACACACCGATAGTCAAGTGTCCTGTATAATCCACATGGAACGGCTCTGCCACAAACTGATAAGTGCCTATCTTACCTAATTCGCTCATATTCCTCGTTGCTCAAATTTCTTGCCTCTCTTCTCAAGATATTCATCCACTCTTTCAAAGCTGCTCTTAGTCACTACAATACGGCCAGACCTTACAAACTGCAACACACAATCCAACTGCATCAGCTGCTCGTTCATAGCGGTCAGCTCTGCACTCATGCCATCGTGTACCACAATCGAGTAGGTAGAGGTAACATCCACAATACGCGCACCAAACCTACGTATCACACGTCCTACTTCACGATTTGACTCCAACATGTGCGTCTTCAGCTTATACAGAGCAATCTCGTGCTGGAACACATCGTCGTCAGTATAATACTGTGTCTGCACCACATCAATCTTCTTGCTTATCTGCTTTGCCACCTTCTCCATCGTATCAGGATCGGTCATAGCAGTAATGGTGTATTTATGCACCCCAGGAATAGAAGATGCCGACACATTCAGGCTTTCGATATTGATTTGCCTGCGTGTAAAGACAGCGGTCACCTGGTTGAGCACACCAGCCACATTCTCTGAATGTACGATAATCGTATATAGTTTCTGTTCCATACTTATTCCGTTTCAAGCATTATTTCACTGATGGCACTACCAGGAGGTGTCATTGGCAGCACGTTTTCTTCTTCAGTCACCACCGCTTCCAAGATAAATGGACCATCGGTAGCCAGCATCTTATTGACAGCCTCAGCCAGTTCCTCACGCTTCTTTACTCGTTGTGCAGGGACACCATATGCCTCAGCAATCTTCATATAATCGGGGTTCATCATGTGCGTGAACGAGTAGCGACGGTTAAAGAACAACTCCTGCCACTGGCGCACATTGCCCAAGAAATGATTATTCAGGATGATTACTTTCACTGGACATCCATATTCCATGATGGTACCCAACTCCTCGATAGTCATCTGGATACCGCCATCACCCACGAAGAGGCATACTGTCCTGTCAGGAGCGCCAAAGGTAGCACCAATGGCAGCAGGCAGACCAAAGCCCATCGTGCCCAAACCACCAGATGTCACCATACTACGCTTTTTCAGCAGATGGAAATAGCGAGCTGAGGTCAACTGGTTCTGACCTACGTCAGTCACCAAAATGCCCTCATGTTTAGTAGCTTCAGCCACCGCATGCACCACCTCGCCATAGCTCAGCGTTTCTGTTTGTGGGTTCAGCTCATTAAAGATTACTTTATCATATTCCAGTTTCTCATAGGTTGCGAAACTGTCTGACCACTTCTCATGCTTCGCAGGGTTCAGCTTACTACCTACCAGACGCAGCGTTTCCTTGCAATCGCCCAAAACTGCCACATCCACCTTTACATTCTTATTGATTTCTGCAGGATCAATATCGAAATGAATAATCTTGGCCTGCTTCGCATAATTGGGCAGATAACCCGTCACACGGTCACTGAATCGCATACCCACAGCTATCAGCACATCGCACTTGTTGGTGTTCACGTTAGGACCGATATTACCATGCATGCCCAGCATACCCTTGTTTAACGGATGGTTATAGGGCAATGCCGAAAGACCCAACATGGTGGTGCCACAAGGGATATCAGCCTTTTCTATAAAGTCAAGCAATTCCTGATGGGCATTGCCCAGTTCTACACCTTGTCCCACCAACATAAATGGACGTTTGGCGTTATTAATCAGTTCAGCAGCCTGCTCTACCGATACCATATCAGTATCTGGCACTGGGTCGTAGCTACGTATATACTTAGCCTCCGCAGGCTGATAGTCAATCATCTGTGTTTGGGCACTCTTGGGGAAATCGAGCACCACAGGACCTGGGCGGCCACTTTTCGCGATATAGAATGCACGGGCAACGGCCTGGGCAATATCATTAGCATCACGAATCATGTAACTCCACTTGGAGATAGGTTGTGTCAAACCTACCCAATCGACCTCCTGGAAGGCATCGGTACCCAAGGCACCTACTCCCACCTGGCCAGCGATCACCACAATAGGTGTACTGTCAATCATGGCATCGGCAATGCCAGTCACCGTATTCGTAGCTCCAGGGCCACTGGTCACGAGGCATACACCTACTTCACCCGAGACACGGGCAAATCCTTCTGCTGCATGGGCCGCTCCCTGCTCATGGCGCACCAATACATGATGCAATGTGTCCATGTGGTCAAACAAGGCATCATAGACAGGCATGATGCTACCACCTGGATAGCCAAAAATCGTCTTTACTCCTTGGTGCTCCAATGCACGCATCAAAGCTTCTGAACCAGATATCATATCTATAGTATTTATAATGGTCAATCGTTAATAATCCTCACTGCGCCCTTATCTGCCGAGCTCACCATAGAAGCGTATGCCTGCAAGCTCTTTGGCACATAGCGGTCGCGTGTCACAGGCTGCATAGGTCTTGCTGCCAGTTCCTCATCGCTCAACAGTACGTTAATGCTACGGTTAGGAATGTCAATCTCAATGATGTCACCATCCTTGATCTTGCCAATATTACCTCCTGCAGCAGCCTCAGGTGAAATATGTCCGATACTCAGACCTGACGTTCCACCACTGAATCGGCCGTCTGTAATCAACGCACAGGCTTTGCCCAAATGGCGACTCTTAATATATGAAGTAGGATACAGCATCTCCTGCATACCTGGTCCGCCCTTCGGTCCCTCATGGGTGATGACCACTACGTCACCGGCATTAACACGATTCTCGTCAAGGATGCCTTCACAAGCAGTGTCCTGTGAGTCGAATACACGAGCCGGGCCACTGAAGTGGAAAAGACTCTCATCCACACCTGCAGTCTTAATAACACAACCATCCTGAGCTATATTACCTTTCAATACAGCCAAACCACCATCTTTTGTGTAAGCATGCTCCAAGTCACGGATACATCCGTTGGCACGGTCAGCATCAAACTCTTTATAATAAGTTTCTTGTGAGCCCATCACATTGCTAAATCTGTTAGCAGGAGCACTCAGGTATATCTTCTTTGCTTCCCATCCGACATCCTCGGTCTCGATGGTATATTTCTCAATCTCCTCACCCAGCGTCATGCCATCCACACGCTTCAGAGACGTATCTACCAGTCCACCTTTCGCCAACTGTTGCATAATTGCCACAATACCACCAGCACGGTTCACATCTTGCACATGATATTTATTGGTATTAGGTGCCACCTTGCAGAGACAAGGCACCTTACGACTCAGCATGTCAATGTCATCCATCTTGAAATCCACACCAGCTTCATGCGCTATGGCCAGCAAGTGAAGCACGGTATTCGTTGATCCGCCCATCGCAATGTCAAGACTCATGGCGTTGAGGAAAGCCTGACGGGTAGCGATACTGCGAGGCAGTACGCTTTCATCACCATCCTCGTAGTATTTATAGGTATTCTCCACAATCAGTTTAGCAGCTTGCTGCATCAGCATTTTTCTATTAATATGTGTAGCCAATACCGTACCGTTGCCTGGCAATGCCAAACCAATGGCTTCATTCAAGCAGTTCATCGAGTTGGCAGTAAACATACCAGAGCAGCAGCCGCAGCCTGGACAGCCCACCTGCTCAATCTCTGCCAAGTCTTCGTCGCTCACATTCTTGTCAGCACCACGCACCATCAAGTCAATCAGATCTACCTGCTCACCACGGTAGTTACCAGCTTCCATTGGGCCACCCGATACAAATACGGCAGGGATGTTCAACCTCATGGCTGCCATCAGCATACCCGGCGTAATCTTGTCGCAGTTGCTGATGCACACCATAGCATCAGCTTTGTGCGCATTCACCATATATTCAACACTGTCGGCGATAATATCTCTTGAAGGCAGTGAATAGAGCATGCCGTCATGCCCCATAGCGATGCCATCATCAATGGCAATGGTATTGAACTCAGCCGCAAAGCAACCTAACTTCTCAATCTCCTGTTTCACTAATTGGCCTGCCTCATGCAGATGCACATGTCCTGGCACAAACTGTGTGAAAGAGTTGACTATAGCTATGATAGGCTTGCCCAACTGTTCTTTCTTCATGCCATTTGCCACCCAGAGGGCTCTGGCTCCAGCCATACGTCTGCCTTGCGTGCTGAACGAACTTCTAAACTGATGCTTCATTTTTCCATTTATTAAAAAAGCCCTTCCCTAAATTGAGAAAGGCTGTAAAAGTTATATTTAATCTACTTGCAAAAAGAACAAGCCGCCTTTCTCACGCCATTGGCTCCACGACCACGACGCGAATAATATCCAATACTGATAGGCTGACGCTTGAAAAAATCTGCAACATATCTATTCCATTTTTGTTTCGACTGCAAAGTAACTTCTTTTTTCCCTATTTGCCAAACAAATTGAAGAAAATATTGCCCCTGAAGTAATCATTTATAGCCAGAAGTTGTATCTTTGCAAGAAAAACGTAAAAAAAATGACAAAAAAGGAACGATATAAAGGAATCATCGAATGGTTCCGCGAAAACATGCAGATTGCAGAGACCGAACTGCACTATGAAAATCCCTACCAACTGCTAATGGCAGTAATACTGAGTGCTCAATGCACAGACAAACGGGTGAATCAAATATCTCCTGCCTTATTTGAGGCTTACCCTACTCCCGAGGTTATGGCAGTATCAACCCCCGAGGCAGTTTACGAATATGTAAAAAGTGTTTCTTATCCCAACAGCAAGGCTAAACACCTTGTAGAGATGTCGCAGATGTTGGTTAAAGATTTTGGCGGGGAGGTGCCCAGCGAGATGGATGATTTGCTGAAGCTGCCAGGAGTGGGCAGAAAAACTGCCAATGTGATGCAGAGTGTAGTATGGGGCAAGGCCACCATGGCAGTAGATACCCACGTGTTCAGAGTGAGCCATCGTTTGGGATTGGTGCCTGAAAGCTGCAACACCCCTCTGAAAGTAGAGTTGGAACTGGTGAAGCACATTGCTGACGAAGATATCCCAAAAGCTCACCACTGGCTACTGCTGCACGGCAGATATATCTGCCAGTCGAGGACACCGCATTGCGAAAAGTGTGACTTGCAGCCTTGGTGCAAACACTTTTTAGGGGAATAGAGTCTAATTGGCCCTCCTAACAATTTGCATTATTTGGTTTACATAACAATCAACATCGCCAATGAGAGAATCTATCATTTCTTTCTTTACCACAAAAAAACTTCCATCTTTTAGTTTCCCATTTCTATGAACTAACAAATGCCTATTGTGAAAATGCTGAGAAATTACACCATTGGGGTCTTGAGGGATCGCCAGTCCCATTGCCTTAAAAACTTCTTTTATCTTTTTAGCATTACTATATGATGTTTGCATTATTTCTTTAATAATTCCTTGTTCCCAATGTCCCCTTTCATCAACGATCAGATGCTTTTCCAAATCTAATTTTACATTATTGGGAATCATCTGGTTATAATAGTTTACAAATAGGTTTTCATCCCTGACAATAGTTGATAAAATGATAGAGCAAAAAAAAGCATCAAGAATAGTGATAATATTAACATAAATCATTTTCATCAAAGCAGACTCTACATCATTATCTTGACCATTTTGAATTGTCAGAATAGACTTTACACCTCTAATGCTTACACAATAATCATTATAACAATCAATATAAGATTTGTTTAAATAATCTGCCCCCATATATAAGGCTGTCAAAAATGTTCGTGCATAATATTCATTAAACATTGAAACAGGATGATCATCATCTATTATCAAACATTTTTGGCCTTCCACACATGTAGTCGGTTCTATCACTACAGCACCTTCTGGTTTTTCACTATACAAACATCCAGCTTCAATACATGTAAAATAACGTGTATTAATTAATATACCCCCATCAACGTATATCTTTTTTGCCATGATAGTAATAGTTTTATTTCAACGATCTCTATAAACTACAATAGAACACATGAGTGAAAGTTAATAGTCTCACTTCACAATCTCAATCTCCCAACCCATGCTCAAAGCCTTGTTGATTTTGTCTAACATCTTCTTTTTATCCTTGGTACTGCTATGAGTGAGGACATAAAGCCCAGGTGCTGCTTCGCGTTGAGTATGCCCATACTTTTTGTCCTTAGTGGTAGAGACAACATTGATGCGACAGAACCGAACATCCAACTTACGTACCCTCATCAACCCTGCTTCTATGATGGCAGCAGTAAAGGTGGTAGCTGCATCATGCTCTTGGAGTATTGAGCCGTCTTTCCTTCGAATACAAAGTCCTGTCCTCGGAGCAATCTGAGTTCGCTTGTTCTTTCTTGGTCCGAACTCTTTATGCTCTACTTCTGGGTCAGCCTCCAAACGCTTGGCATCTATCAGCTGCGTAATATTAGTCTTACGAGACAATGATACACTGATAGGCATACCTGGATGATAGTCAACCACCAGAACCAGTTCCCGTTGCACCTGCTTCAATGCAGGTTCAATGGTTTCAGTTACCACAGGAAGAATCTCTTTCTTAATGATGTCTTCTTCCAATTCACTCACTTGTCTCTCCAAATCCTCATTCAGTGAGAGACCTTCTTTCCGCAATGTTTCCATTGCTTTGTATAAATCGCTAAGCCGTGACATATTCGTTTCAGTTAAAAGTCCCTTTTTATTTGTTCCAGGCTAATTACCTTGGAAACGAGAGAATATCTATCTTTATCTGTTATCTTCTCTCCACAAATTATCTTCAATTTAATCAATCGTTTGATGAAATTTGGAATCAATTCTTTTGTCGGTACAATAATGTATTCAATATCATCTACGGAGAAGAGCAATGGTAAATCGTTTATAAACTTGTCTTCGCGACCATTTCTCCAATCATCATATTCATTTTCTGTCCAAAACCATTTACATAAAGTTTTTTCATTTATCTTTGCATTTTCAGGCAAAACAAGTCGCCATTCGCATTCATCATAGTTGATTTGATTTTTATTATCGTGCATTGATTGATATGGCTTCATCAAACTAATGGCTCGTGTAGAAAAGTGGTGATAGTCAATACTATTAAAGAAAAGTTGCAACGCATTATTCGCATGCTCTGGTGATAAGGCTTTTCCCTTAAAGGTTTTGCCTTTTATCTCCATCGTAATCTCATTGCCTGAAGAAGCTTTTGAAATCACATCCAGCTCTTTTTTCTTCTTTTCACCTTCTTTCCTTAATTCAAATGCTGCTTTTACAGAAGAAAGAGATGTAAAATAATTAACAGGCCCCAATGCTCCTTTATAATCTTGTAATAGTTTATTCTTTGATAGAGCAATTGCATATTGACCATATTTGGAAGAATGCTCAGCACTATTACCTATTGGTATGTCACAGAACGATATCATCGGGAGTCCAAGGCATAGATCATCGGAGAACTTCTCTTTACAATATGAGAACTTCAAACCCTCTTTCAGAATATTGATTAGAGTATTCTGATTCCTTGTATAGTGGAATAACGCAGACGTATGACTATTTTTCTTTGCCATATCTATAAGAATTTAATATACTATGGCATCAACAGCCCTCTATATTTAAGGTCGTTCTTCATCATCTCTTCCATTTGATGCGTTTCAAGGTCTATTTGCTTCAAACGCTTTTCTTTTTCATCGTCAGAATGTCTATTGTCTTGAAGCACACTCAACTTCATCTTGGCTTTGATGCATTCCAGCCCATTGTGAATTGCTAATGCGCTTACAGGGGCATTAGAGTTGAATAGATGCGCCCAACTTTGTCCTGCAAGTAGGTTTCCCCATTTTTCGTATTTTTGAATGACGTTTAGACATTGGGGTATTCTATAGTCTTCTATATGTGCCATACCCTTTGTATTGTTAAATATATTCTCTTTATCGAATTACTTCACTAAGTTTATTGTGGTTTACCAATAAGTCGAAACAGTTTATAGAATAATCTGTCTTTTGTATCATTTGATGCAAGCTTCTATGAAGAGCTTTCCAAAATCCGTCAAACGAAAGAAACTTTCCTCAACATCTATTGATTTAAATTGATTAGGGACAAGTTCGTTTCTTAAATCATCTAACCTATTCCTTTGATTTATCTTCTCATAATTATCCTTGTTTGTTTTATATTCTCCTGCCATATCAGAGAGAATTCCCAAACTAATAAGATTCGAAAGATATGCGTTCATATTTTGGGGAAATGCCAAATTAGCATTGTCTTCTAATAGGGTCAAATGATGTTTAATGGTAACATATCCTTTTCCGTATGTGACATTAGCATTAAAGGTACAATATTCCCAATCCCTTCTCAATTTAAAACACCTAATAATTCTTGCTTCATCAGGCGAGATTCTTTCAATAATTGATACAAATGATGGGTGAGCTGTATTAACCATATCCACACTTGAGGCATTGGCTAACAAAGTTGTGAACATGTCTGCAATTTCCTCATTGGTAGTATAAGTAAGTTTTTCTATTATTGGCGTTCCAATCTGAGGATGAACCTCACATCGTTTGTCTTCTGGTATCTTTTCTAACTTTTCTTTATACTCATCCAGATTCTTCTTAAAATTCATTTTCAACTTTTCGTTTTTCAGTTTTAGAGGTAACAATATTGCAGTACTGAACTCAAATACAGTACCTAATGCATTACCAATAGCCCTGACACTTGGCTGTGCCAAATCCTGATACAACTCTCCTAATATATTTGGTGTTGCTTTTACTATATCAACAATTTCGTTAGCCATATTATTTATCTCTTTTAGTAATTGATTCTTTTACTGACTCTGGTAAACCATCATATAAAGATTCTATTTCTTTCGGCTCTGTAATCATTCGTTCTGTGATGATGTTTATTAGTCTCATCAGCATAGTTGCCGTATTCTTGTCATCTACATCGAAAGATATCATACCAGGATGAACCGCCTTGTTTCCTACAACTCTAACTACATCTAATGCTTGTTGAACGGATTGGGGCAGTCCCTTCTTCACAAGGGAACCAATATTCTTATTTATATCTCTATCGGTTTCTACTAACTCATTGCACAGCCTATCTATTGCTAATCGTAATAATGCGCAAGCTGCCCTTGGGGACTTGTTGTAAATTAGACCGGCCTCATTGTACAACTGTTTTACCCTATCAGGCATATCGGCATTCGGCTCTTCTGCAATAATATCAGGATATACATAATCTTTGTTTATCCAGATAATCTTTTTCCCACAGTTAACACATTTAGCGATATAGAGTTCGTTCAAATATTCTTTTCCACCATTTCTGACCTCTACAATTTTACTGGTATCTTCATTAAAATGATGGAAACTCCATCTCATTAAAGAGAGAGTATGGCAATGAGGGCATGTGAAAGATTCCTTATTTCTTTCTGGCGCTACATATTTCTTATTCATAGTAACTATTTAATATAAATTGTTATTATTCTATCTTTTCGTATTCTTCTCTTGTGATTGGAGTCTCTGGGTCTACAATGAGGACTTCATCGTAAGTCAAGCCGTAGAGGTGATAGACGAGGAGGTCGATTTCGGATTCTAAGGTGGAGGTGTCAGCGGAGGGATTGGTTTGCTTTGCTATCATAATTTTGTTTGCAAGATTTGCCAGATGTATCTCTTGCTCATTTGTACATGATGGTATAGGGAAAGATGCAAGTTCATTGATTTTAAATTGTGGAAAGAGCCCCCTTTGTAGTTTTCCAAATTTATGAGCAAACCAAAATGATATTGGGCGAGAATTCAGAACTGCTAATAGGTAAAGGGGATTACACCTTATATTAATTATGTTCATAGAGTTTCTGTCGTTTAAGATTACCTTGTCTGTGTAACATGCATTAATACAATAAGGTGGTTTTGATGGAATCTGCCGAACTAGGATTCGTGGACTAGAATAGAGCTTCCAATTCTTTCTTGGTGCTGCCAAATTCTCTCCATATTTCAAATATTCTTTTCGTTCCCATGTCAAGACATATCTTTTTACGTCATTTCCATCAATATAGGGAAAGTATGTTTCATCAATTTGTGTATAGGAATGATATACTCTTGCCTTTTTCATTTCCTTAGTCTGAATAGGATTACCTTTACCAATTTCATAAGCTTGTAAACCTGCTTTCACATCTGATAATGTTTCGATTATGTTGGCGTTTCTTTCTATTATGTCAACAATCGAAATAAAGTCATTGTTCTTATACATGTCAGCATTTATAACATAATCTTTAGTCGATAACAGTCGTTTCTTGTTAATGATTGCAGTTTCGTTTATTTTGTCTATTTGAACTGCTTCACTCAAAATAACGAACTCATTAGTTTTATCGTTATTTAAAATAAGGATACTGCTATCAACATCTGCTGCTTCAAATACTTTTTTATAGAAATTTATGATTTTGACATTTGACTTGCTTAAAATATACTTTCTAAATTCTTTATTTGTATTTATTGTCATCCAGTTATTAGGAATAATGTAGGCAAAAGTTCCTTTTTCATTCAGTAGATTAACTCCTTGTTCTACAAATAGATGATAAAGATTGATTTGATACTTTGCTAAGAAGAATGTCTTGTAATAAATGACCTTCCTTTCTTTAGTCATTCCTTTTTCATCACTATTCCTAGCAAAAACATACGGTGGATTTCCGATAATAATATCAAACCCCATAAAGTCGCCATTCTCGTCCAAGAGTGCAGGGAACTCGAAGCGCCATTCAAAGGCTTGGTCGTATATTTTATTAGATTCTATTTCGGCTCGTTGTTGCTCTAAAGCTTTCAATTCCTTTTGGAGAGCTTTGATCTTCTTTTCGTTTTTCTTGCTGCCAAACATATCCTCCATCTGCAGATTGGCTATGGCTCCACGGACTTTAGCAATCTTTCCTTTTTCTTTGTCGTTGAGTTCAGTTTTGACAGCACGCTTGATGTCCTCAATCTTTTGGCGGAAGTTGTCTTTCTGCGTGTGGTCGGAGATATCGGTATAGTCATAGACCCACCGGCGATAGTCGTCAAGGGTGTAATGTGTGCCATTCTTTTGGTTGTAGTCCTTCAGCACGTTCTGGAACGGGGCATCAAGAGCAAAACGATGCAACAGGGAGTCACCACACATAATCTTATAGTCGAGGTTGGGCAATGGCTGAGGCTCATTCTCATCTACTACCAATGCCAGCCAGAAACGGAGACGGGCAATATCTACGGCACCTTTCTCAATATCCACACCGTAGATATTGTTCTGGATGATGTCACGCTTCACCTTGGCATACGAAAAGTCTTCATTCTTGCCAATAAAGCCATATAACAGATGGCGGCAATCGAACAGAACATTGAGCACACCCATAGGGAATGCACCTGAACCAATGGCAGGATCGCAGACTTTTACAACGGACAAGGCTTTGTTGACCAGCCTTGCATTCTCCTTATTTTGCAGAATCGGCTCTACCACCCTTTGTTTGATGAGTGAGTCGATAGCAGTATGCAGTTCTTCTGGTGCATGGCTTTTCAAATACTGGGCAACGCTCTCCTGACTCATATACTGCACAATCTCCTTGGGGGTATAGAAGGCTCCTTTGTCTTTGTTGTCTTCTAGCAAGTTCTCGAAGATATGACCAAGCATTTCTGGATCGATACCAATTTCTGAATCCTCTGGGTCGTTCTCGTCGATGGTGAAGTTATACATGACGAAGAAGTCCATGAGTTCCTTGAAATAGTCATAGGGGAAATCGATATCTTTCTTGTCCAAATTGTCCTTGTCGAACAGTCCACCATTCAGATAAGGGATCTTGATATTCTCTCCCAAACGAGAGTCTGCAAGGTCGTTGATTCTGCGCTCATTGAGGGTGTTGAAGAACAGCGGTTCCAGGACATCACTCAGCAGACGGTCGTTGCCTTCATAATTTTCTATTAAATGGTTCAGATAGAATTTGTCTCCACCAATCCAGCCTTGCTGATTGGCAGGCACGCCCATCCAGCCCTTCTTCTGCAGGAACTGAAGGAATACCAGGCGGCCCAAGAGTTTCTTCACATAGTCACGATTCTCCTTCGTGTCCTCATTAATATGTTTGAGGAACTTCACGTAACGCTCCTTGTAGCCGTTGAAGAAATCTTTGTTCAGACGCTCCACCGAGAAGGCATCCTTGATGTTCTCAAAGGAAATGCCGTTGCGTTGCAGGGCATCGAAGCGTCCGACAGGGGTATTATAGTAGTTGTCACTTTCTCCGAATACGTAAGTAAAACGTTTTGCAGCAGTGTTCTCGCCCTTGATGTCGCAGACAAAAGACAAACGCCATGTAGAGCCACTATCAAAGACTACAAGGGCTGCATCAAACTCACCCCAATTAGGATTGATGAAAGACTTGACGAGGTTACGCAGACCGACACGCTTGCGAGCCACATTTCCATGCTGTATCTGATAATAGAACAGACCGATACGATAACTGTCCGTGGTGTCAATGGCACCAAGATAATACCCCTTTTCATCGTCTGGAGTATCATCCATACGTTCACGTTCTGCTTTCAGTTCTGTTGCATGGAAATAATGCCGAAGCATATTCTGCCACCCTTCTTCATTGAATGGTTGCTGAAATATCTGTCGTAGGTTGTCTCTTGTATAGGTCATAGTTCTTCTATTATTTGATGAGTTTCTTCAATTCGTCCATATCTGGTAATGCTTCTTTTATCTGCTGGGGTAAATCTTTGGTTGTACGATAAGTAGCAACACCCATTGGCTTGGAGGTATCTGAAAATGATAGTTCGACAATTTCTTCATTCTTAGTCTTGCAAAGGATGATGCCAATAGAAGGATTTTCATCAGGCAACTTCACATATTTGTCAAGTGCTGCCAGATAGAAATTCATCTTGCCCGTATATTCAGGCTTAAACTCTCCACGTTTCAGTTCGAATGCCACGAGGCTTCGGAGCCGACGAGAGAAGAAAAGCAAGTCGATGACATATTCTTGCCCAGCCACTTCCAAGCGGTACTGATTTCCCATAAAAGTAAAGTCTGCGCCAAAAGCCATAATAAAGTTCTTGATATTTTGGATGATGCTCTGCTCTATTACATGTTCATCCACAAACTCCGGATCTTCAATATTGATAAAGTCTAATAAGTATTCATCCTTGAACGAACGCAAAGCACGCTGCTTGAAATCTGCATTGCCAATGGTTCTATTGAAATTGGTATGTTGGATGGTACCCTCTTTCTTGAAAAGATTCTCTTTTAGATAATACTTCGCTTTTTCGTAAGTCCAAAACTCTTTTGCACTTCGGCGGATATAATACAAACGCTCTTCTAATGTCGTTGTTTTTCTGAGTATCTCCCGATGTATAGAGAAGCCAACACTTAAGAAACATTCTAAATCTTCTTCCCCCAAATCGGCAGACGTTATCTGCCGATTTAGTAACTCACTAAAAGATAAATCTCTATTCAAATCGGCAGACATTATCTGCCGATTTAGCACTGGATTCCATGCCTCATAAAAAATGCGCATGTTTTTTATATTCGTTTCTGAGAATCCTGTCAGGCCTGGTAATTCCTGTTGAAGCATTTTTGAAATAGTTGCAATGGCATTGGTGTTCCATGCGTCTATACGACTATGCTCAGAAACATAGTTTCCCACCCAGTAATATAAAGCCAGCACTTCTTTATTGACATGTCGGGCAGCACGATAACGACTTTCAAGAATGGCTTGTTTTATCGCTTCGACAGCATGTATATACTCTGATGATATGATTGTTTGCTTCATGCCTATAATATCTTAAATGAAAGTTTCCGAAATAATGATTTGTGGGTCTGATACCTTTGGTATGGCCTCTTCTTGCTTCTCCTTACTGATAGTCTGATATTCTTCAACAAGAGCAACGATTTCTCTTTGCAGTTTGTCTTCGTCTTGCTTAATCTGCATCTTGTCTCCTTTGTATGGTTTCGACAGATCGCGCAAACGACGAGGCAATTGAGTATATACACCATTATAGATATAAGCAGCTAAAATGTCACACTGTGCCTTGATCACATTATCTGTCATCACCTGTTTGAGTTTACGTAAAAAATTCAATGCTGTTTTAGAAATGTTATCAAGGTCGGTACGATTGATGGAAGAATCGTCTGCAGCCTCTACATACTCAGCGGTGTACTTGTTCAGCGCACGGTTAACATGGTCATAATTCCTACTGTCTGGCGATATAGGTAATCCTTTCTCTTCTGGCTTGGCTTTGAGATATTTCACAGCTTCGAGGAAATCAATAGGCGTAATCGTTTTGTCAGTACCCAAATAGAATTCTGTCTTCACGTCAGAAGAAACAAAAATGACGGTCTTGTCTGAATGCTTGCCTGTATCACGAGCTACACGGCTCTTCAATGGCAGCTGTTTCACCTTGTCGTATAACTCACGATTATTATTATAAACATCTCGCAACTCACGTATTAGCGCCAGCTTCTCATCCATCGGATCTTTTACATTACTGTCAAACATCTTGAATTGCTTTACAATTTCTTCTTTTGAATAGATTTGCACATCCTCACCAAATGCAGAGTGAAAACCTTGCAACTTGACAAGTGCATTCTCGTAGAGTTTGATTTCTTTATTACCCTGTGGAGAGGGGTAGAACATGTAGTTATAGATGTAGTCAGCCACAGAGCCGATTCGGTTCACACGACCTATGCGCTGCATCAGGCGAGAAGCATTCCAAGGCGAATCATAGTTGACAATGGTGTGGGAACGATGAAGATTGACTCCTTCTGCCAGTACATCTGAGGTAAGGATAATATTGTAACGGTCTTTCTTCACTATACTGTTGGCATCAAAGTTCTCCTGAATATCAGTGGACTTTTGGTCACGGTTCTCTGCAGTAATTGTCAAGACATCAGACCTGCCCAACTCACTCTCCAACCTTCCCTTAAGATAATTCAACGTATCAACGCTCTCGGAGAACACTACCAGTTTGCCTGAAACATTACGGTCATCAAAGAACTCATGCTCCAACTTTTCACGAAAGAGGTCAAATTTCTGATCGTCATGCTCTTTCTTCCAGTCGGCATTAAGCTCCTCCAAAACTTTCTTATCATGCTCCAGCATCTCTTTAAATTCAGGCTCAAAGTCATCAGACTTGTAAAGGATGTCATCCTTTGAATATCCTTTGCTCATGGCTTTCTCAATGATTTGGTCAAGTTCAATTCCTTTTGCTTGCAAATCCTTTACATTAAGATCTGGGGCTATGATAACTTTATCCTCATCAAACATCTTCAGCATATCATTGGTGATTCGCAACAATGTTGCCAACGACAGCTTAAATGCGTGGAAGCTACTTTCCAGGCGTTTCACCATGTGAACGCGATAGATACCAGCCAAAGTCTGACCAATATGCACAGCATTACGATACTTGACACGGAGCTCAGGCTTCAAGAACTCAATTGCGCGATAGCGGGCATAGTATAGATGAGGATCAAACTTATCATCTGACAAAACATTCAAAGTATAGAAGAAACGAGCACTGGTATCTGTATCCATCTTATATTCCAGCGAAATAGGAGCTTGTGGTTTAGGAAACTTGATACCTTGTGCTTTCAAGTCTCTCTTATATTCTGGGTCGTTCTCTATATTGCTACGAGTCCTACGAATAGTCACCTTGTCAATGACACGCTCGCGAATCACTTCATATATTTTATCTACATCAGCCGTCACATCTCGCGTCTCACGCTCTTTCATCAGCAAATTGTAAGCCTTGATATGCTCTGCGAAGAACCCCTTAAGATTTGGAATTCCATCAATGGTACAACTCTGGCTATCTTGGAATAAGAGCAGGAGGTTAAGCAAATCATCCGGACGGTTATTGAGTGGAGTGGCAGAGAGAAGCATGACTTTTTTCTTGTGGCTTTTCAATAAGCCCGAGTTGATACAATCTGCCTTGCATATCTTTTGCAAGTCGTCATACTTACCAGAACCACCATTACGAAAGCCATGCGCTTCATCTACGATTACCAAATCAAATTCTTCTTTTGACTTATATCGATCTTTGCCGTCAAGCACCCTGTCTAAAATGCCGTTAGTAATGAATTGGGCTTTATTATATATGCCGAACAGTTTGAATGTCTTCTCCCAGTTGTCACGAAGGGCTGGAGGAAAAACAACGAGAATGTTTGTGTTCCTACCATTAGCTTCAATAAAGCGCTTGGCAATCATGGTGGCAATCATGGTCTTGCCAAGACCCACCACATCAGCGAGGAATAGTCCATTGTGACGCATTAGCATTTGGAGTCCCTGAATGACTGCATCTGTCTGGTATTTCAATTCCATCACTCCTGAAGGAAGCTGAACAGAGAAGTCATCTTCTATTTGGTCACCAAATGTATCAATAAGCACCTTCAAATAAATCTCGTATGGAGTAGGCTGATAGCCCAAATATGTCTTTTGTTTGATACCCTCTATATCATCAATGGTGAGTGCCACTGCCTCTTCCCATAGTTTCTTAAACTCCGTATGGCAGTAATCTACATCATCAAAATCCTTCATCGCCACATTTAGCTCATACCTTGGTGATTGTGTCGTGCCAAGTCCTGAATCTGAAATATTGGATGATCCCATAATAACCCATCCATCTGTATGCTCTGAGTGATTATGAGGCAGACATAAATAAAACTTTGCATGAAGATTCTTAGTTGAGTGTATCTTCATTTGGAGTCTGCCATCCACTAAATCTTGACACATCTGTAGGATGCCTTCCTCTACCTCTGGTGCATATCGCGCATTGATAATGTCTTGACGAAATTCTTCATCATAGATTATCTTGGCTTTCTCTGCACTCTCCAACATTAACATCGTTTTATTATGCCTACGAAAAATATCATCAATATTAATGCCTACAAGTATCTTGATTTCCGCAACATCTTTCAACTCTTTACGGAGTTTGAAATATCCAGAAGAACGGAAAAAGCCTACAACTGCCAAGAATCGGTCGAAATTAGCCATTCCAGAAGCGATGCCCTTCAATTTATCAAAAAGGGTATTGCCTGTATCGTTATTAAAAAATTTGCTACTCATAAAATATTTAAACCATTAATCCATAATTATATTAACGAATCAATGAACATAGTTATAAAAATAGTGCGTAAATGTACTAAAAAGAAATGAAAATGAAGTAATGGACAAGATTATTTTCAGTAAAGTAAATCAGATACACAAAAAAAGTTGTTCGTAGAATGGCATTTCGCTCAATTATTTGTATCTTTGCCATTCAAACAAGGAAATTTCAAACTTTTTATATAAAAAGAACTATGACAATTGATCAATTTAATTTTGCCGGTAAGAAGGCAATCGTTCGCGTGGACTTCAATGTGCCACTCGATGAAAATGGTAATGTAACTGACAAGACCCGTATCATGGGTGCGCTGCCAACTCTGAAGAAAATTTTGGCAGATGGTGGTGCTGTCATCATGATGAGCCACATGGGCAAGCCAAAAGGCAAGGTGAACCCAAAGATGTCTCTGAGCCAGATTGTAAAGCCTGTATCTGAAGCTTTGGGCGTGGCTGTAAAGTTTGCTCCTGACTGTGCTAATGCTACTGCTGAGGCAGAGGCTCTGAAGCCAGGTGAGGCTCTGTTGCTGGAGAACCTGCGTTTCTATCCTGAAGAGGAAGGCAAACCAGTAGGCGTTGAGAAAGGCACTCCTGAGTATGACGAGGCTAAGAAGGCCATGAAGAAGAGCCAGAAGGAGTTTGCTAAGAAGTTGGCATCTTATGCTGATGCATACGTTATGGATGCATTTGGTACTGCTCACCGTAAGCATGCTTCTACTGCTGTCATCGATGAGTTCTTTGATGCAGATCACCGTATGCTGGGCTACCTGATGGAGAAGGAAGTACAAGCTGTTGACAACGTACTGTCTAACATCAAGCGTCCGTTCGTTGCTATCATGGGTGGTTCAAAGGTATCTTCTAAGATCGGTATCATCGAGAACCTGCTCGGTAAAGTTGACAAGCTCATCCTTTGCGGTGGTATGACTTACACATTTGCTAAGGCTCATGACGGTGAGATTGGCAACTCTATCGTTGAACTCGACAAGCTGGATGTAGCTTTGGGCGTAGAGGAACTGGCAAAGAAGAATGGTGTTGAGTTAGTACTTGGTTCTGACTGTAATGCTACTGATGGTCTTGACTTCGGTACAATGACTTTAAAGCCAGGTGCAAAGATTATTACCTGCCCTGCTAACAAGGTGCCTGCAGGCTTTGAAGGTGTTGATGCTGGTCCTGACAGCCAGGAAGATTTCCGCAAAGCTATCAAGGGTGCAAAGACCATCCTGTGGAACGGTCCTGCTGGTGTATTCGAATGCGATGCTTTCACTGCAGGTAGCCGTGCTATTGGTGAGGCTATTGCTGAGGCAACCGCTGAAGGTGCATTCTCACTGATTGGTGGTGGCGACTCTGTAGCTTGTGTCAACAAGTTCGGTCTGGCAGACAAGGTGAGCTACATCTCAACAGGTGGTGGCGCACTGCTGGAAGCTATCGAAGGCAAAGTTCTGCCAGGTGTAGCTGCTATCAAGGGTGAGTAATCCTTTTCCAGCCTAAAGTAATATGGGCAGCTCTCGTTATTTCACAACACTTGAGCTGCCCTTTATCATTCCTCCACAGATTCACTGACTAATATGAAAAAAACGTTTACCATCATACTGTTGGCACTTTGTTCTATTGGAAGTTTTGCTCAAGAGAATAAAGACATCCATGCAAAAGATATCATCAATACAGTAAAAGAGCGTCTCACCGTTACCGGATTCCTGCAAGCGGGATACGACTACGAGGATGGGGCGAACGCCCAAAACTCCTTTAATTTGAAAAGAGCTGACTTGGCGGTAACAGCTAAGATTACCGAACATTGGAAAGCCATGTTTGCCTATGCCTTTGCTAATGGTTCAGTACAAGAACTGTGGACGGAATATGAGTTTATACCCCAAATAAGAATCAAGGCTGGGCAGTTTAAAACCACATTCGGTTTGGAAAACGGCATTGCCCCAACGAAAGCCGAACTGATTGACGACTACTCACAAGTGACATGTTATATGCTGGGCGTCAGGGGCAATCCTTTACAAGGCAACCATGCAGGACGTGATATAGGTATTGTCCTGAACGGTGACTTGTTTGACAACCTGCTACATTATGACCTGGCAATGATGAATGGACAGGGTATCAACCGAAAAGACGGAAACAAGCACAAGGACTTTGTGGCTCGTTTGAACGTTAACGCCACTGATTGGCTAACGTTGAGCGGATCATTATACGCAGGTAAAAACAGAGCCGTAGGCTCATCAATTTGCGTACCTTCAATACAAGCAGGTGAGGACTATACCAACAACCGCTGGAGCGTAGGAACCAACATCTCCATCAAGGAGCTGAACCTACGTGCAGAATATATACAAGGCAAGGAAGGCGTGGCTAAAAGCGAAGGGTACTATGCGTTGGTCTATGTGCATGTGCATCCAAAGGTGGATCTGATACTCTCGTATGACTACTTAAGCCGTAACAAGGACTTGAAAATGAAGCAGACCAACTATATTGCAGGAGCCGACTGGTGGTTTTACCCAGGTTGCCGTCTGCGCCTGAACTATACCCGCCAAGTGAAAAGCGAGGCGATGGGCAAAGACTGCAATTACCTGCAAGCACAGATACAAGTAGGTTTTTGATTATTGATTGTTATTCGTGATAGGATGGAAAACAAAGGTAGTATTAGGGAAAGGTGTCTACAGGCAGTGAACCTGCTGTTTGACGGGCGAATGAGGGATGCATTGGAGCTACTGGCCTCTATGATTGAGACTGGTAGTGACTACCAGTTGTTGGATGAAATACACGACTTGCAGACCTCGTATAATTATATGCTACAATACATGAAACAGGGTATTGACGACCCTGAACGTGACCAACTGTTCAAAAACTTGCGAGTAAAAGCTTTAAACCTTGCCAACCTGATTGAGCTCAGTCTGCTCGACGAGGTGGAAAACACGGAATACCACCGCTTGCGAAAAAGGTTGAGACAACACCCTCTGCCTCAAGACATGTCATCACTTCTCAGCATTTTGGAGGCTTACAACGACAGTATCAGTCTGTACGAGCAGACTAAGGATGAGCAGAAACTCATTGACGACATGCTGACTCATGAGGCTGCCATCAGGGATATGTTCAAACAAACGTGGGTCAACAGCCACTGGACTACGGCTGACAAGAACATCGCTTATAAGTACCTCTCATCAGAGTTGTTGCCTTCCAATGACCTCTGCATGCTGGTAAGCGCTGTCACCCTTAGTCTTTTCCTTTGCTTCGACATCGAGAAAGTACTATGGCTGATGGAAGCATTCTATCATAAAGACACACAGGTGAGAGTACGTGCCCAAGTAGGTTTCCTTTGTGTCATAATCTTGAACAGTCAATACACAAGTTTCTATCCTTGCATACAGACACGACTCAGTATGATGCAGGAGGAGATTCCTCACTTTGCCAGTGAGATGAATGCAACGCTGATGCAACTGATTTGGAGTCAGGCAACAGAGCGCATCAACAAAACTATGCAAGAGGAGATTGTGCCAGAAGTAATGAAGAACATTCAGAAAAGAGCGCAACATCCAACAGAAGAGAATGAAGAGATGGAGATGAACCCAGACTGGTTGTTTGACCAAGACCCGAAGCTACATAATAAGATGAGCAAGATTGCAGAGTTGCAAAACGAGGGTGGCGACATTAACATGGTGTCATTCTCACGACTCAAGAGTTTTACATTTTTCAATGAATTGCAAAACTGGTTTTATCCTTTCTACACAATGCATTCCGATGTCATCAAGGCACTGGGCGTACATCCGGAGGGGAAACATAAAATGGAGATGAATTTCCTGAAAATGGGTATGTTTTGTGACAGCGACTGCTACTCTATGATAATGATAATGCAACAATTGCCCCCAGGAAGCAGTAATGCAGCATTCAGCGGCTTGTCAAAAGAACACATGGAGGAGATAATGAACAATGGCGACATAGAAGAATACACCATGCGCTCCCATTCTGCCACCAGCATCCGCAGGTCATACATACAGGATCTCTACCGCTTTTTCAAGCTCAGCCCGTTCAGGGCAGAATTCACCAATATATTTGAGAAGAATCTCAACCTGAATGAAGATGAGTTATTCAAGCCCATTCTCTACCGTCCTGACTTCATGCGTAGCATTGCTGACCTTCTTTTTAAGCTCGAGGATTATGAAAAAGCAGCTTACGAATATCAGCAGTTAGTACTGTTACAGGAAGACGGTGACGACATCTACCAGAAATTAGGCTATTGCCATGCCTTCCTGCATAATTACCAAGAGGCT
The DNA here is from genome assembly GCA_902775375.1 of uncultured Bacteroidales bacterium. GTDB lineage: Bacteria > Bacteroidota > Bacteroidia > Bacteroidales > Bacteroidaceae > Bacteroides. The sequence goes on from CACYLU010000010.1 coordinate 105,309, forward strand.
ATCATTTGCTACCAGAGAGCCTTGCTCATCAGTCCTGCCAACAAATGGACACTCAGGCATCTCGCCATGTGCTACCGTCATATAGAAGATGCTCCCCATGAGGCGGATTGCTATAAAGAACTGGTAGAAATGGCTCCCGACAACCTGTCATATACCTATGGCTTAGGGCGTAGCCTGATGGAGCAGGGGAAATTTGAGGAAGCCCTCCCCTATTTCTACAAAATTGATGTAATGGATGAAAACAATATAAAAGCATGGCGTGGCATTGGGTGGTGCTGTTTTATCTTAGACAAATTGGAGCAAGCGCAAAAATACTACGACAAGCTAACAGCCTCTTCAAAACCAGACATCAACGATTGGCTGAATGCCGGACACGTGGCATGGTGCCAAGGACACATTCAACAAGCCTTGCAATATTACAAGAAAGGAGTTGAGACAGGTGCTATGGAAAAGACCATCCCCAATCCTTTCTATGATATGTTCAAGAATGATTTCGGAATTATGCAAAAGAAAGGTTTCAGCGAAACCGACTTACTACTCATGCGTGAATTGGTGTAATTCCCTGTAGAGTCGTTGCACCGGCAGGCCCATTACATTAAAATAGCTGCCTTCTATACGCTCTACACCGATATAGCCAATCCATTCCTGTACGCCATATGAGCCTGCTTTGTCAAAAGGCTTAAAATGGTCAACATAATAAGTAATTTCCTCATCTGACAATTGGCAGAACGTCACTTTTGTCTCTGCAAAGAAACTACGCTGTTTCTCAGAGGTGGTGAGCGTCACTCCCGTAAACACCTCATGTGTTTGCCCTGAGAGTTGATGCAGCATGCTGATAGAATCTTCACGACCTTGAGGTTTGCCCAGTACCTTTCCTTTGAGCCATACGATGGTATCAGCAGTGATAATCAGTTCGTCAGGCCTCAGCATTGGTTTATAAGCATCAGCTTTTTCTTTTGATATATAAAGAGGAATATCACCACCTTCAAGATCATCCGGATAAGACTCATCTATATCAGGCAATGTACGCACCTCATAATCTATACCTAATCCCGTAAGCAGCTCTTTTCTTCGAGGAGAGTTGCTCGCTAACACTATTTTATATTGAATATGGTTCATTATCAATATTTTTATGCAAAAGTACAATTATTTTTCTTATTTTTGCCCCATATGGCAATAAAACTGACATCATATTATCGTGGGAGCCATGTGCCCGAACTGCCTGGTGTGGACACTTTCCACTCCACTGCCCTGTTCCATATTTTTGAGGGGACACCAGGGTGCAACCCTCTTTTGTTGACCATTAGTGAAAATGGGAATGTATTGGCCAAGATTTTGGTAGTAGTGCAACGCATTGCTCGTTTCATTCCTTTTTATAATATACGCCGATGTGTTTCATATGGCACAGGTGAATATTTCTGCCCAGATGACCAGCGCGAGCCTTTATTCAATGAGATGTTGAAAGAGATAACCAACTATGCAAGACGCTTGAATTGTTTCGTTATTGAAGTGAGAAACTTGCCGAGCCCACTCAGCGGTTTTGCTTCTTTTCGTCGTAACAGTTACTTCCCTGTCAATTGGCTCAGGGTGCGAAATACATTTACAGGTGATGAGAAGGGAATAGAGCAATCTCTTAGTCAGTCGCGCAAGAGACAAATAAAGAATGCTATCAAGAACGGAGCCGAAATTGGAACTGCACAAACTGAGGCTGAAATCAAAGCTTTTTCCTTGATGCTTAAACGCAACTACCTCTCCAAGATAAGGAAACATTTCCCCGCCATCGAGTTTTTCGAACAAATTCAGAAAGGGATCAAGGATGTACATATCGGCGATTCGTGGCAACGCTTCAAGATATTTATCGTAAAATATCAAGAAAGAATCATAGGAGGTAGCGTATGCATCTACTCTGGCGACACAGCCTATCTATGGTTCTCTGGAGGCATGAACAAGACGCATCTGCGTCAATATCCTAGTGTTATGGCAGTTTGGCAAGCTTTGACCGATGCCAATAACAGGGGCTGTAAGTACTTAGAGTTTATGGATGTAGGCACACCATTCCGCAAACATGGCTACCGTGATTTCGTGCTTCGCTTTGGCGGTGAGCAAATCAGTACGCGCCGCTGGTTCAAATTCAAATGGAAATGGTTGAACAGACTATGCCTCTTACTATATTCTTAAAACTCCGAAGTGAAATGAAACCGTATATGCTTGAAGTCTTGTTGTGCCATTGACAAAACGTATGAACTGTCTGCCAGATAGACATCCCTCCCCTCACGATCTTTTGCCATATACTGATATTTACGTTTCATGAAGTCTTGCAACTCAGCCTCATCATCACTCTCTATCCAACAAGCTTTATACAGGTGTACGGGCTCCCAACAGCAACTTGCATTATACTCGTTAAGTAAACGATACTGAATCACCTCAAACTGCAACTGTCCCACCGTACCTATGATCTTGCGTCCGTTGAACTGATTGACAAACAACTGAGCCACGCCCTCATCCATCAGTTGGTCAATACCTTTTGCTAATTGCTTCTGCTTCATGGGATCCGCATTCTCAATATATTTGAACATTTCAGGTGAGAAACTGGGCAAGCCACGGAAATGCAAATGTTCACCCTCGGTCAATGTATCTCCAATTTTGAAAATGCCATTATCTGGTAATCCGATAATATCTCCTGCCCAAGCCTCATCTACAGTACTCTTACGCTGTGCCATGAACTGAACAGGTGAAGTGAAGCGCATGGTCTTGTCATGACGCACATGATAGTAAGGGGTATTACGTTCAAACTTACCAGAGCATACCTTACAGAAGGCAATGCACGAACGGTGATTAGGGTCTATATTAGCTGTAATCTTGAAGACAAATCCTGTGAATTTAGGTTCCTCTGGATTAACTTCACGCTCAGTAGCAAGCACGGGTCGTGGGCAGGGTGCTATCTCCACGAAACAATCCAGCAATTCCTGCACACCAAAGTTATTCAAAGCAGAGCCAAAGAAAACTGGCGCCAATTTACCTGCTAAATACTGCTCCCTGTCAAAAGCAGGATACACCCCAGATATCAGTTCCAAGTCATTACGCAATTGTTCCGCCTGTTTGTCACCAATATGTTGCTCCAACTCCTGAGTATTGATATCTACCTCCACTTTTTCTGTCACCACTTGTTTCGACGGTTGGAATAGGTTGAGCTTCTGCTCATAGATGTTATATACGCCTTTGAAACGCTGTCCCATATCAATGGGCCAAGACAAAGGACGCACACTGATTTCCAACTGTTCTTCTAATTCATCAAGCAAATCGAAAGGATCTTTACCTTCACGGTCCATCTTATTGACGAAAATAATAACAGGCGTATTCCTCATACGGCACACCTCCATCAGTTTTAAGGTTTGTGCCTCTACACCTTTGGCGGCATCAATTACAATAATTACGCTATCTACTGCTGTTAGTGTGCGATAAGTATCTTCAGCAAAGTCCTGGTGTCCAGGTGTATCAAGGATATTGATTTTATAGTCGTGATAATCGAACTCTAGCACAGAGGTAGTGACCGAGATACCACGTTGCTTCTCTATGTCCATCCAGTCGGAAGTAGCCGTCTTCCTAATCTTATTACTCTTCACGGCACCAGCCACTTGGATTTGTCCACCAAAGAGCAACAATTTCTCTGTCAGTGAAGTCTTACCAGCATCAGGGTGTGCCACAATGGCGAAGGTTCGCCTCCTTGCTATTTCGTTGTTCATAAAACGTCTATAAAATTGAGGTTGCAAAAATAACATTTTTTCTTGCAACCTCAAAATAATCTATAACTATACCTTCAAGAATACCTTCTTCTTGTAGAGGAAGTAAAGGAATAACCAGCACATAGCCACATATCCTGCCGCATTGAGGAATGGCTGCACCGTTTCCGGCGTCATGCCTATCAAGCCACCAAATATACGGTTGGAAATGTATTGGAAGTTGATGAAATGTTGTGCGAGGTAGATGGTGATGGAGTTCATGCCAATCACCACGAAGAACAGGATCCATCCTCGATGGTTCTTCACATCAATAATAAAGTAGAACAATGCAAACATCAGTACTGAGTAAGCAGCTACTAACACCACAAAGGTACTTGACCACAACATTTTGTTAGCTGGATAGAAAGTATTCCATATCAAACCTATCACCAAAAAAGCGATGCCTGCATATACCATATATAATGTTTTCTTAGCAGGTGTCAGTCCATCTTTTTCATACTTTATCCATTCACCGGTAAACATACCCAACAAGGCTGTTGCAATAGCAGGAATGGTACTTAAAATACCCTCTGGATCATAGTCACCATAATAAATCTTTCCTGGGAGCAAGATACGGTCGACATAACCAGCCAAACATCCCTCACGTGTCAAAGGATCAGCTCCTGGATGGTCAGGGGCTCCCACAAAGGCAGACAGCAGCCAGTAACCCACCAATATCACGGCAACAATTATGGCTCGTGTTTTCCATTTGGTATTCATGAAAATCAGGGCACCAAACATCCAAGCCAAGCCAATGCGAGCCAACACACTGGCATAACGAGCATTAACAAAGTCCCAGTGTTCCAAGAATCCATTATAGATAATGCCCAAAAGCACTAACGTCAATCCTCTACGCACAATTTTCTTATAAATCTGTCCCTCAGTCTTGCCTTGTATACGCTGCTTCTCTAAGGAGAAAGGGAATGAGATACCGGCAATGAACAGGAATAAGGGGAAGATGGTATCATGATGTGCCAATCCGTCCCATTTCACATGATCCATCTGCTCAGCCAGCCACATAGTAAATTCATTGGGCCAAAAGTTAGCAATAGCAGCAATCAAGGTGGCACCACCCATGATAAAGAACATGTCGAAACCTCGGAGTGCGTCAAGTGATTGTAAACGTTGAGGCGTTTTCTGTTTTTCCATACTTTTTATTTTTTAAGGTTGTACTGGCAAAGATAATAAAAAAGCACTATCTTTGTCATGTAATAACCTTAAAATTGGATTTTAAAACCTAAAATATCATGAAACAGATTCCTGACAAAAGTTTTTGGCAGCTTTGGAATATCAGCTTCGGCTTTTTCGGCGTACAGATTGCTTACGCTTTGCAAAGTGCCAACATCAGTCGTATCTTCTCAACCTTGGGTGCCGACCCACATAACCTAAGTTACTTTTGGCTATTACCTCCCTTGGCTGGCATTATCGTACAACCATTTGTAGGGGCATGGAGTGACCGTACCTGGACCCGTTGGGGACGACGCATACCTTATTTATTTATAGGTTCGCTTATTGCAGTTATTGTGATGTGTCTGTTGCCTAATGCCGGCAGTTTCGGAATGGCAGTAGGAACAGCCATGATTTTCGGTTTGTTCTCACTGATGTTTCTCGATACCAGCATCAACATGGCCATGCAACCATTCAAGATGATGGTAGGTGATATGGTGAACGCCAAGCAGAAAGGTCTTGCCTACTCTATCCAAAGCTTCCTCTGCAATGCAGGTAGCTTAGTTGGCTATTTATTCCCTTACATCTTTGCTTGGTTGGGCATTCAGAATGTCGCTGCTCAAGGCGTTATTCCAGACTCAGTGATATACTCCTTCTATATTGGCGCCCTTATCCTTATACTTTGTGTGATTTACACTACAGCCAAGGTAAAGGAGTATCCGCCAAAAGAATATGCCGAATATCACGGTATTACCGAAGACACCAAGGAAGAAAAAACTAACATGCTCAAATTGCTGGTCAAGGCCCCCAAAGCTTTCTGGACTGTAGGTCTGGTGCAGTTCTTCTGCTGGTTTGCCTTCATGTTCATGTGGACCTACACCAATGGTTCTATTGCAGCCAACGTATTTGACGCTCCTACAGTGACTAACGTTGTGGATGGCGTGCAGAAGCTGGTGCTCGACACGACTAGTACAGAATATCAGGAAGCAGCTAACTGGGTGGGCGTCATCTTTGCCGTACAAGCCATTGGTTCTGTATTATGGGCAATAGTGATACCTTTATTCAAGAACCGTAAGTTGATTTATGCTCTGAGTCTTGTATTGGGTGGCATAGGCTTCATATCCATTTACTTCGTACATAACCAGTATGTACTGTTTTTGAGTTTCCTGCTCATCGGATGTGCTTGGGCTGCGATGTTAGCTTTACCTTTCACTATCCTGACCAACGCTCTTACAGGAGGTCATATGGGCACTTACTTAGGGTTGTTCAATGGAACTATTTGCGTGCCGCAGATTGTTGCAGCTGCGCTGGGTGGTAGCATTTTAAGCCTGATGACACCTGCTGGCGGTCTTTCTCCAGAGGTTAATATGATGGTCATTGCAGGTATCATGCTTATTTTGGGTGCTTGCGCTGTATTCATCATCAAAGAGAAGGAGTAGCGTTCAAAATGATACTGTCAGCTAAATTCTTAGCTGTCCAGTAACGATAATTCGTCAGCTATGAACTTTCGTTGATAATCTTAAATGTATTTATCGACAAGAACGTAGCTGACGAATACTATTATTTACAACAACTTAAAGTGATAGCCTTCCTCCTTAAAAAACCAGAGAGCATGAGAGAGAGCATATTGTAGTTTGCCATCCTTCCACGAGCGCAAACTGTCGTGGAAGGTTATGATACTGCCATTGCGAGTATATCTCAACACATTTGACAACACCTGAGGCGGAGTAAGCTTGTAGCTGTAATCACGCGTTACAAGGTCCCACATCACAATCTTATAACCGGCACGCTGAAGCTTCTTGTACTGATAGTGGTTCATGAAGCCATGAGGTGGACGAAAGAGTTTTTTCTCATTGAAGATAGTAGATTGATGGTTGAACACTTCATATCTACTATCAGATGGGGCTAATGTCATATTCTCTATGATGATACGTTCAGCCTCGCGCACATCATCCATATACCGCAAAGAATTACGGTCAAAAATCTTAATATGATGCATGGTATGGTTACCAATGCCATGACCTCGTTCCACCACCATGCGGAAAATATCGGGATGCTTCCGCACATTGTCGCCCACCATGAAGAAAGTAGCCTTGACTTCGAATTGGTCAAGTTTATCAAGCACCCAAGGCGTCACTTCGGGGATAGGTCCATCATCAAAAGTCAGGTAAATGGCTTTATCTTCAGGATCCATCCTCCAAAGTGCTGAAGGGTAGAGTTTCTTAAGTATTGTATTTGGTTGCTCAATAAACATCAGTCGCCCATTCTTTGTTTATAGAAGCCAAACAGTTCGTTCAGCGTGTCGTTCAAATCATCCACTCGAGGTGAATCATATTTCTCCATGATGGAGATGATACGATCAAGAACTGCTGTATGATACTCAAACTCACCAGCTGAAATATCCAAACGCATATCATCCAAGCTAAGATAATAGGTCATATACTGAATCTCTTTCTCAGCCATAGTTGTCATCATCTTTTCAGCTGTTTCTGTCTCACCTAATTCATAATAAGAAGTAGCCATTCCCACTGCTCCATTCTGGTAATCCCAAGGTATATTATAAGCTGGTATTACTTTCTCGGCATAATCAAGTGCCTCTTTTGCCTGCTCACGTTTGCCTTCTTTCAACAATTGTTCAATAAGCATATCAAACATTCGGCGATGAGTATAGCACATTCGAGAAGCATTCTCGTCTATATAGATGCCTGGCTTGTCAATGCCACCAAACTTGAACTTATGCATCATATTATCGAACATTTTTTCGGTATCGATGCTCACACCTGTCTTCTTATTATTGAAGGGTGTGAAACGGTAGGCAAGACCCTCCAGCATAAAATAGTCTGACAGCCCCATGTGCTCATCACTCCCAACACTAACAGCGATATAAATAGGGCGTTCCCAATTGGCTTCTGCCAGCATTTCAAGCTTCATCAGATCTTTCTTATAGAGGGCTCGTTGCCCCTTCAATGAAATATGCATATAGTCAGGAATACTGTCCCCAGGTATCATCATACCACTACGACGCACAGCTTCTTTATCTACCTTGAATACGATACTGTCGGTTGGGATAACATGCAGGTCACTATGTTTTCCTCGTATCCAGTACTTGAGAATATTTTTCAGTTCATAAGGATTATCTCCAAATTCACGCTCCAAGTTAAGCAATGACTCAGTATTACCGTTCAACGCCTCATCACGGGCTTTAGCATACAACTCATCTATGCTCTTTTTGTATTCTGGTTGAACTACCACATATTCATTTGTACCTTCCACATATTCAGTACGATTCCAAGTAATAGGCAGTGAAGGGGAGTCGTATGAAGGTCGTTTCATTTGGTCGATGTACCAATCTGTCTGCAGATAACTCAAATTGCAAGTACGAGCATCAGTACGGAAACCTTCGGTCTCTTGGTTATACCATAATGGGAAAGTATCGTTATCGCCATTAGTATATATGATAGGATGACCCGTTTCTTGTAAGGTCATCAGGTAGTTCTGACCAAAATCGCGAGTCATAAAACGGCCGCTGCGATCATGGTCATCCCAAGTCTGAGAAGCCATCTGAATGGGTACCAGTAGGCAAACCAAAGAAACGATGATGGCTAACACCACGTTTTTAGGCTCAGGTATAGTATATACCTCTTTACCATCCTCAACAGTCTTAACAGGTTTGGAGAAGAAACTGTTAATTAAGCTAATCAATCCAGCTACACCCATACCTACCCAGATAGTAAAGGCATAGAACGAACCTGCGTAAGCATAGTCTCGCTCACGCACCTGACCAGGCGTTTGGTTCAGGTATAACACGATGGCAAGACCAGTCATGAAGAACAGGAAGAATACTACCCAAAATTGTTGGATGCCTTTCTGACCTTTGTATGCTTGCCATAACAATCCTATTAAACCTAAGAGTAAAGGCAGAGCATAAAAGACATTGTGTCCTTTGTTCTCTTTCAGTTCGTCAGGCAAGAGTTCCTGATTGCCTAGCATCAAATTGTCTAACCAACCAATGCCCGATATCCAGTTACCATGTTCTAACTCGCCATTGCCTTGAATATCATTCTGACGACCCACAAAATTCCACATGAAGTAGCGCCAATACATCCAATTTACTTGGTAAGAGAAAAAGAACTGAATATTTTCCCACATTGTAGGTATATTTACCATCTGCGTCTCACCACACTGATTGTAGGGAACATCATGACCCTTGATGTTCATCCATGCCTTGTAGAGCTGTGGATGATTCAAGGAAGAGCTGTACATACGGGGGAACAACATATTTTGCGCATATTTATATTCTATGCGGCCCTCCACTTGTACGTAACTATCAGGTTCGTTCTCAGTATTCTTCTCCTTACGTATCCACTTCATCTGTTCTTCTGCCACTACAGGTTCACAGTAGCCATCCTTTTCCTCAAAGGCCACCTTTGATGCAAATGTAGGGCCATAGAACAAAGGTCGTGTACCATATTGCTCACGTCCCAAATACTCACCCAAAGTAAAAATGTCCTCTGGAGAGTTTTGATCCATCGGAGTATTGGCTGTTGAACGAATGACTATCAGCGCATAAGATGAATAGCCTATCACAATCATCATGATGCTCAACATAGTAGTGTTCAATACGCGGGCAGAGACTTTCCATTTAGGACTTAAACTTCGTTGTGTAGCAGGACGAAGGAAGAACCACAATAGGCCCAATAAAATGATACCTATTATTACGGAAGTAGTGCCATGTCCATAAAAAGGGATGCCAAGCAGTCCTACTGTTAGGACAAAACTCCACAGCATGCGTTTATCGCTCTTATTAATGTAACTCTCATAAACGGCCCATATAATAGCACCAGAAGCGATGAGAATATATGCAATGACACCTGTATTGAAAGGCATCCCCAGGTCATTGACAAACAACAGTTCAAACCATCCACCTACCTTAACAATACCTGGTACGATACCATACAATACCACTGCTACCAATACGGCAGAAGCAAACAATGCCAACAGAGAACCTTTAGCATTTGCGTTGGGCACACGTTTATAGTAATAAACCAAAACGATGGCAGGCAAGCAAAGCAAGTTCAGCAGGTGAACTCCAATACTCAAGCCGGTCAAATAGGCTATCAATATCAGCCAACGATCACTGTGAGGTTGATCGGCTACATCTTCCCATTTCAGTATTAACCAGAATACAACAGCAGTGAACAATGAGGAGAAAGCATATACTTCACCTTCTACAGCACTGAACCAGAAAGTGTCGCTGAAAGTATAAACCAAAGCCCCCACAGCACCACTACCCATAATGGTAATCAACTGCGTGGTATTCATTGTACATTCGCCATTGACCAATGAGCGTTCGTCAATTACCAACTTGCGGACCAAGTGAGTAATGGTCCAGAACAAGAAAAGAATACAACCTGCGCTCATCAATGCACTCATATAGTTCACCATCTTAGCTACCTGGGTGGTATCAGAAGCGAACTGAGAAAACAGGTTAGCCACCAACATGAAGAACGGTGCGCCAGGGGGATGACCCACCTCTAACTTATAGCCAGTGGTGATGAACTCTGGGCAATCCCAAAAGCTGGCAGTAGGTTCTATTGTCATGCAATATACAACGGCTGCAATGGCAAAAACCACCCACCCCACGATGTTATTGATTGTTCTATATTGTTTCATGCTTACTTACTATTTATTGAGTTTCCACTCTGCACCATTTTTACCGTCCTTAATTTCAAAACCCAGCGCAGATAGTTCATTGCGAATGCGGTCGGACTTTGCCCAGTCTTTGTTTGCTTTAGCCTCCTGACGTTCAGCCAACAGCAAGTTTACAGCTCCAGCGAAAGCCTCCTCACGCCCAGCATTAGCTGTATGATCCTCTTGCAAACCAAGAATATCAAAGCAGAATGTATGGAAAGTTTCTTTCAAAGTAGCCAAGCCATCAGCAGTAATTGTTGCCTTGCCATCTGCCAATTGATTGATAATTCGTGATGCGTCAAATAGATGAGCAATGACAATAGGCGTATTCAAATCATCATCCATTGCATCGTAGCATTTCTCTCGTAGATCATCAATCTGTACGCTAGTAGTGGCTGATGGTTGTATTTTTTCCAAAACGTTAACGGCATCCATCAATCGTTCCAATCCCTTCTCAGCAGCTTGTAAAGCATCATTGCTAAAATCTACTGTACTGCGATAGTGGGCCTGCAAGATGAAGAAACGGATAGTCATAGGGCTATATGCCTTATCTAAATTCTTGTTGCTACCATCAAAGAACTCAAAGAGTGTAATAAAGTTACCTAAACTTTTACCCATTTTTTGCCCATTGATGGTTATCATGTTGTTGTGCATCCAGTAGTGCACCATGTCATCGCCTTGTGATGCCACACTTTGTGCTATCTCGCACTCATGATGTGGGAACACCAAGTCCATGCCACCACCGTGAATATCGAAGTGGGATCCTAAATATTTCTTACCCATGGCTGTACACTCGCAATGCCAACCTGGAAACCCATTACTCCATGGTGAAGGCCAACGCATAATATGCTCAGGCTGCGCTTTCTTCCATAAAGCAAAATCTACAGGATTGTGCTTCTCGTCTTGTCCATCCAATTCACGAGAAGTATTGATAACATCTGTCAGATTACGCCCTGAAAGTTTGCCGTAATGATGATCTTGATTATACTTTGGGACATCAAAATACACAGAACCGTTGCTCACGTATGCATATCCATTATCGATAATTCTCTTCACTAATTCAATTTGCTCGATAATATGGCCAGAAGCATGTGGTTCTATACTGGGTGGTAACACGTTCAATGCATCCATTGCGCGGTGGTAGCGGTTAATGTAGTATTGTGCCACTTCCATCGGTTCCAATTGCTCCAAGCGGGCTTTCTTAGCTATCTTGTCCTCTCCCGCATCAGCATCATGTTCCAAGTGCCCCACATCAGTAATATTTCTCACATAGCGTACCTTATAGCCGATATGCTTAAGGTATCTGAATAAAATGTCAAAGGTAATAGCAGGGCGTGCATGACCCAAATGAGGGTCACCATATACTGTAGGACCGCAAACATACATACCTACATGGGGTGCATGCAGTGGAGTGAATCTTTCTTTTTGTCTGCTCAGTGTGTTGTAAATAACCAAATTTCTCATAACCAAAATCTATTAGCGATTCAAGATTAACATATCTTCAATGTAAGTTCTCGTATTGCTTAAACGGGGGATCTTATGCTGTCCACCCAACTTGCCTTTTCTATCGAGCCAGTCGTGGAATAATCCTTTCCGTGCAACAATAATCTCAAGTTGCTGCAAAGCCAAATCATTCTGACGCTTTGCCTCATAATCCGAATTGATTTCCTTCAATGTATCATCCAAGATCTTTGCAAATCGGCCCAGATCATCAGGCATCTTGGCGAACTCAATCAACCACTGGTGACGACACTTGGCATTCGCATCCATAAAGACAGGAGCAGCAGAATAATCCGTTATCATTGCACCAGTAGCAGCACAAGCTTTAGCCAATCCTTTTTCAGCATTATCAACTATCAGTTCCTCACCGAAAGCATTTATAAAATGTTTGGTACGACCCGTAATCACGATTTTATATGGATTCTTGCTGGTAAACTTAACAGTATCACCAATCATATAACGCCATAAACCAGCTGATGTAGAGATGACCATAGCATAATTCTTATTCAGTTTCACATCCCATAGAGGAACAATCTTTGGATGCTCTTTACCCAATTCTTCCAATGGAATGAACTCATAGAACACACCATAGTCAATCATCAACAGCATAGCTGGGTCTGTCAAATCACTCTGTGTAGCGAAATAACCTTCAGAAGCATTATAGGTTTCCACATACAACATATCAGATTTTTGGATAATCTGTTTGTATTGTTCACGGTAAGGGGTAAATGCTACACCTCCATGGAAGAATACTTCCAAATTAGGCCATACTTGCTCTAATGTCTTTTTCACTGTCTTCTCTAATATATGCTTGATAAGCACTAGCATCCATGATGGGACGCCAGACAAACTCACCACATTGGTATTGATGGTTTCGTTGGCGATAGCCTCCATTTTCGGTTCGAAATGCTCCATCAAGGCAGTCTGTTTACTGGGTACCCTCAAATACATGCCAGCAGCAGGCATATTCTCTATCAAGATAGCACTAAGGTCACCCACCAAACTATGGTTTGTATTAAGGTTAGGCGCATGACTTCCACCCAACACCAAACTTTTACCTGTAGAGAAACGGCTTTTAGGATTAATATGCAAGTATAAAGCGATAGCATCCTTTCCGCCACGATAATGAGTATCTTGAATAGAGTCACTGGTAACAGGGATGAACTTACTCTTATCATTAGTGGTTCCAGACGATTTGGCAAACCAAACTGTATTGCCAGGCCAAAGGAGGTTCTGCTCACCTTGCCGTACTCTTTCTACCCATTGTTTTACCTCTTCGTATGTCTGTATAGGCACACGTTGACAGAACTGTGTGTAATCTTTTATGGAAGCATAGTCAAATTTCTTGCCCCATTCTGTATTTGCAGCTTTGGTAATAAGCCGCTTTAGAACTTGCTCTTGTATCTCGGTCGCATGATTGATATAACGCTCAATCCTGTGAAAACGAGGAGCAAAATAAACGTTGTTAGCTATTCCTGTAATGAAGTCCATTTATATGCAATCATCATAAATAATGTGCAAAATTAATCTTTTCTATTGGCTTCTCTATCTTTTTTAAGTTTTTTTTCTAACTTTACACCTCGAAATAAACATTTTTGTTTTGTTTTAAACAAATATAAAGGATAATGCCATGAGAATAGGAGTTTTAACATCTGGAGGTGATTGCCCTGGTATCAATGCTGCCATTCGTGGTGTGTGTAAGAGTGCTATGAGTCATTATGGCATGGAAGTAATAGGTATACACAGTGGCTTTGAAGGCTTGCTAACCAAAGAAGTAGAAGTGTTAGATGAGGCAGCATTATCTGGTTTGCTCAGTCAGAATGGAACCATCCTGGGTTCATCACGCGAACAACCCTTCAAACGAGGAGGTATTATGCCGGACGCAGATAAACCTACTCTCATTAAGAAAAACGTGCAAGAATTGAGACTTGACTGTGTGGTGTGTATTGGTGGTAATGGCACAATGGATACTGCAGCTAAGATGATGGGATTAGGTATTAATGTAGTTTCTATCCCTAAGACTATTGACAATGACGTGTGGGGTACAGATACCACTTTTGGATTTGACTCAGCAGTAAGTGTAGCAACAGATGCCATCGACCGATTGCATTCTACTGCTAGTTCACACAAACGTGTAATGGTTATTGAAGTGATGGGGCACAAATCTGGTTGGATAGCTTTGTATTCAGGCATGGCAGGAGGTGGAGACGTTATTTTATTGCCAGAGATTCCATATAACATCACCAATATTGGTAATGCATTGATTGACCGCATAAAAAAAGGAAAGTTTTATTCTATTGTGGTGGTAGCAGAAGGAATCAACACTACCAACCCGCGAAAGCATGCTGGCGAGTTTATTGCCGAGGAAATTGAATATGAGACGGGCATTGAGACACGCCAGACGGTATTAGGTTATATCCAACGAGGTGGCTCACCAACATCATTTGACAGAAATTTAGCAACTCGTATGGGTGGTCATGCTATTGAGCTGATAGCCAACAAACAATTTGGCAGGATGGTAGCACTTCAAGGTGGGAAAATCACCTCCGTTGATATTCGTGATGTAGCAGGTAAACAAAAATACGTTTCAGAGCGTGATGAATTGTTAGTAGAAGGTCGTAGGATTGGCGTTTGTTTTGGCTAACTACAGATATTAATGTTTCGCAAGGCTTCTTCACATGCATGTTGTTCAGCTTCTTTCTTCGTTCGGCCAGATCCATGCCCACTTGCTATACCATCGACATAGACATCTACTTCAAAATGAGCATGGTAGTTTTTGTCTCTTGTTTCAGATAAATTATCGAAACTTAGTTTCACTTTATTCTTCTGTCCCCACTCCATAAGCCTGGCTTTAGGATTGGTTTCAGTAAAGATAATCACATTCATGTGCTTAGGATTTTTGATAATCCATTTCTCAACAAATTTACAACTAGCTTTGTATCCTTGATCTAAATAGATAGCCCCAATAATTGCTTCCATGGTATTCCCGTAAACATTATTTTGGGGAGAGACTACCGACCGCTGCTTCCTTATGAACTGATCGATATGTAGTTCAAAACTGATATTATTCAAGTATTGCCGGTTCACCAATTTAGACCGAGTTGTTGTTAACATGCCTTCAGAAGCGTCCTTATAATGCAAAAAAAGATAATCGGCTACAGACATGCTAATTACAGAATCGCCTAAATATTCCAAGCGCTCGTTATTTAGTTTATGACCATCTTTATCAATAAACGACTTTGATTTATGGCTTAGTGCAACTTGGTAAAACTTGATATTGTTAGCCATAATACCAAGATGATAATACAAAGAAAGGTAAGCCTTCCTGTCTTTCTTGAACAGGAGCCTTACCTTCCAATATGTCTGTTGCAGCAAGTAAGAAATCTTACTCAGCATATTTCCTAACAATAAGACACGCGTTGTGACCGCCAAATCCAAAAGTATTAGACAGCGCAACATTCACAGTGCGTTTCTGGGCTTCATTGAACGTGAAGTTCAAGTTATAGTCAATATTCTCATCTTCGTCACCGTCCTCGTGGTTTATAGTAGGAGGAACAATGTCGTTAATAACAGCCAGGATACTAAAAATAGCTTCTGCTGCTCCAGCAGCACCTAACATATGGCCAGTCATTGACTTAGTTGAACTGAAATTCAATTTATATGCATGCTCACCAAACACTTCCTTGATAGCTTTTGCCTCAGAAATGTCTCCTACAGGTGTAGATGTACCGTGCACATTAATGTAATCAATCTCTTCAGGTTGAATACCTGCATCTTCCAATGCATTACGCATTACCAAAACAGCTCCCAAACCTTCAGGGTGAGAAGCTGTAAGGTGATAAGCATCTGCTGACATGCCTGCACCAATCACTTCAGCATAGATTTTTGCTCCACGTGCTTTAGCATGCTCCAACTCCTCAAGAATAAGGCACCCAGCACCTTCTCCCATAATGAAGCCATCACGGCTAGCACTGAATGGGCGTGAAGCAGTTTTTGGAGAATCATTGCGTGTTGTTAAGGCATGCATAGCGTTAAATCCACCTACTCCACCTGCTGTGATAGCAGCTTCAGAACCACCAGTCACCATAACATTGGCCTTGCCTAAACGTATCAGGTTGTAAGCATCAGCAATAGCGTTTGAAGAAGTAGCACAGGCAGAAGCCACTGAGTAATTGGGGCCATGGAAACCGAAGACAATAGAAATTTGACCAGCTGCAATATCCGAAATCATCTTAGGGATGAAGAACGGATTAAATTTTGGACCCATGTCCTGATGCTGGTAGTAATAACCTATTTCATCTTCGAAAGTACGGATACCTCCAATTCCAGCTCCAAACACCACACCTATGCGGGTGAGATCTTCTTGCTCAAGGTCTAGCGCAGCATCCTGCACAGCTTGCTTAGCTACAGCTACAGCAAACTGTGTATAGATGTCCATCTTGCGAGCCTCCTTACGGTCTATATACTGACTAGGATCGAAGTCTTTTACCTCGCAAGCTATTTGTGTCTTGAAAAGAGAAGCATCAAAACGAGTAATTGGTCCTGCTCCACTTTCACCTTTCAAAAGGTTATCCCAAGTTTCTTTAACTGTATTACCCAATGGGGTGATTGCACCAAGACCAGTTACTACTACTCTTTTTAACTCCATATAACAGCTATAATGGATTTATTTGAGGTTAGCTTCTATATAAGAAATAGCATCACCTACAGTCTGGATAGTTTCTGCTTTCTCATCAGGTATCTGCAATTCGAATACCTTCTCAAACTCCATGATTAACTCAACTGTATCCAGTGAATCTGCGCCAAGGTCATTAGTAAAGCTAGCTTCGTTTGTGATTTCAGATGGTTCAACACCCAGTTTGTCAGCGATAATCGCATAAACTTTTGCAGAAATTTCTTCTGTTGTCATAACTTTTAGTTTTTAGTTAGTAAATAAATTCTTCTTTTGGTGGCAAAAGTTACGTTTAACGAAAAACTCATGCAGTTTCTTGCATTTATTCTCACATTAAACTATTTTTGCGATGCAAAGGAATTAATTTTTCTTTTATCAAACAAATATTTGACTAATTAAATGCAATTTTTTGCACATTATTAAGTATTCTGTGCAATAAAAACAGTTTTTTTATGATTACTAGCTTAGCAATTCTCGCTTCTGGCAATGGCAGTAATGCTGAAAATATAGTCCGATTTTTCATGTCAAGCCCCGACGTTAATGTGTCATTAATTTTGACAAACAGTCAAAAGGCCTTTGCTTTGCAAAGAGCCAGGAATTTAGGCATCCCATGTGCTTATTTTTCTAAAGAGTTCTGGCAAGACGGACATGCCATACTGAATCTGCTACAATCATACCAAATTGGTTTTGTGGTACTTGCCGGCTTCCTAGCCAAGATACCTGATGTTATCTTGCAGGCCTATCATCATCGCATGATTAACATACATCCGTCATTATTACCACTACATGGTGGGAAAGGCATGTACGGTGACCGGGTTCATGAAGATGTACTGCGTTGCGGCGACAAGGAGAGTGGTATTACCATCCACTATACCAGTGAGGTATACGATGCAGGACAAATTATAGCGCAATATCGTTGCGAGGTGAAACCTGACGACACTCCGGAAACTCTGGCCAGCAGGGTACATGCTTTAGAGTATGAGTATTACCCAAGAGTCATTGAGCGTTTGTTGTCTTCATTAGAGAAATAACCATTATGGACAAATTGCATATCATCACACCTGTTAAAGATTCAATAGATCTCACATTGCAGACAATCAAGTCTGTGAAGGATTCTAATATCCATGTTCCTTTTATTTATAAGGTATATAATGATTTTAGTACCGATGAAAATACTACCATTCTTGAAGAGGCATCAAAATCAATAGGGTTTAGCCTGATAAACTTATCAGACATGACCTCTCATCCATCGCCTAATTATTTACTTGTTTTACAACATGCACAGCAAGAAGCACTGGAAGACAATGCAGACCTGCTAATCATAGAGTCGGATGTTGTGGTCGAAAAAGATACAATTCAACAGCTCGTTGATGGAGCCTACCAACAAAAGAATTGTGGCATTGCTGCCGCTGTGACAGTTGATGAATCAGGAGATGTCAATTATCCCTATCTCTATGCTAAAAAATGGAAAGAGACTATTATAGACAGCAATAAGCATTGCAGCTTTTGCTGTTCGCTGCTTACCAACAACTTACTTTCCAATTTCAATTTTCACGAATTAGACCCCAGTAAAAACTGGTATGACGTGACTATTTCTCACAAGTCATTGGAGTTAGGATTAAACAATTACCTGTTTATGAAGCTGAGAGTACTACATAGGCCGCACAGCAGTCGACCTTGGAAACTCCTTAAATACAGCAATCCATTAAAGTATTATTGGCAGAAGTTTACTAGAAAACTTGACAAAATTTGATTAATTATGATTAATCTACTAAGATTTCTACGGGTAGAGCTCCATCCTGAATACAAGCATTTGAAAGAGTTTTTGACCTCTATGCCCTTGCGTTTTCACAACAATGAGGGTAAAGTTATATATAAAGGTAGAAATGAACTGAGAGTGTTTGAATATCAAGGACAGGAGTATGTAGTCAAATCGTTCAAGAAACCTATTCTCATTAACCGCATAGTGTATGGAATTCTTAGGCCTACGAAAGCGAAGCGCTCTTATAATAACGCGCTTGAACTTCTGCACATCGGCATATGCACACCCCAACCCATCGGATATGTGAATGTACGAAACGGTTTGTTCTTAAATGAAAGTTATTTGGTAACTTTGAAATCTTTGTGTCCGTATACGTGGAATGATTTGTTTAACAAAAAGTTCTCTTGCGAAGAGCAGGTTGCTCGCGCGACAGGACGACTTACAGCTCAGTTGCACAACCATCAGTTGGCACATAAGGATTATGGTCGAGGCAATATCCTTTTCAGCTTTGAATCTGAGAATAATGTTCATTTAGAGCTTGTTGACCTCAATCGGATGCATAGGGGGCCAATAGATTTGGTTCATGGATGCAAAAATTTGGAACGGCTGCCTGCCACGCCTCAGATGCATAGGTGGATTGCAGAAGAATATGCACAAGCCAGAGGTTTTGATGTAGAAAAATGTTATGAATTGATAAGAGCTTACCGAAGTACACAGTCAGGGAAAATTGATGGTAAATATTAAACTATGGATGCAGAGAAGCTGAACATCATTGCAGTAGTGGTTACATTTAACCGTTTGCACCTTTTGCAAAAAAACATTGCCTGCCTTAGACAGAACAAATCGCTGAATGAGATTCTTGTTGTTAACAATGGCAGTACAGATGGCACCCTGGAATGGCTCGACACTCAAAAAGACCTATGGGTCATACATCAGGCGAACGTTGGCGGATCTGGAGGTTTCTATGTGGGCATCCAAGAAGCATATAATCGAGGGGCGGATTGGATTTGGTGTATGGATGACGATGTTTTCCCGCGCGCCGACTGTCTTGCAAACCTGCTACTTCATTCTAATCATATTGGAGTTGGTATATTGGCTCCCAGACGTTTGATGGACGGTAAAGTGTACACCAACGACTTCCTTTCTTACAATCTTGTCAATCCCTTTAGTTCCATGTATGGGCGCAAGCTCAAAAATATGCAAGTAGATGCACCTATAGAAATCAAAGGTACAGCCTTTGAGGGGCCATTTATTAACCGCAAGGTAGTCGAGAGGAT
This sequence comes from uncultured Bacteroidales bacterium, assembly GCA_902775375.1. Taxonomy (GTDB): domain Bacteria; phylum Bacteroidota; class Bacteroidia; order Bacteroidales; family Bacteroidaceae; genus Bacteroides. The sequence continues at coordinate 125,157 of CACYLU010000010.1, forward strand.
AGGCTTACCTAACAAAGACTTATTTATCTTTTGCGATGATACAGATTACTGCCTCAGAACCATATTAGCTGGATTCGCAATTCTATATGTGCCAAGTGCATTGATGGATAAACACAAATTCTTTTCCAACGACTCTTGGTCAATGAGAAATCACCTCAAAAGATGGAAACGATTCTATCATATTCGTAACTCCACATATCTCAATCACCATTATGGCAGCAATTGGGGAGTACAATATTTACGAGGTTTTATTGGCATGCTAGGCTTTGTGCTAACGGCTTTAGTAGTTTCTCCATTTTCAAAAGCATATACTTATGCTGACATACCAAAATTCTGGAGAGCTTATCAAGATGGTATTCACGAACGATTAGGGAAATACTCAGATTAAATTTTAATTCGCTTTTGCCATTTTCGCCTAATCTATATCTTAATTGAAAGAGCTCTTTCAATTACTGGTGCCATATCATAGTAAGAATACTCAGCAAGTCTACCTCCGAAAACCACTCGTTTTTCTTGGGCTGCAAGTTCTTTATACTTGTTAGCCAATTGGTCGTTGCGTTCGTCATTAATGGGATAGTAAGGTTCCATACCATCAGACCATTCTGTTGAATATTCTTTACTAATAATTGTCTTAGGGCATTTTTCAATCTCATTACCAAACATTTCAAAATGCTTATGCTCAATTATGCGAGTATAAGGTACATCACTGTCAGTATAGTTCACCACGGCATTACCTTGATAGTTGACGCAGTTAATCGTTTCCTCCTCGAAATAAACGGTCCGATATTGCAGCATGCCGAATTTATAATTATAAAACTCATCTATCTTGCCTGTGAAGACTATCTTGTCTGCCAAACTATCCCAGCGAGACCTATCTTCGAAATAATCAACATTTGTCAGCACCTCAACACCTTCAAGAAGACCAGCTATCAGTTTATTGTAGCCACCAATAGGAATACCTTGATATTTGTCATTGAAATAATTATTATCGAAAACAAACCTTAACGGCAGACGTTTGATGATAAAAGGAGGTAATGACGCACAATCTCTTCCCCATTGTTTCTCAGTATATCCTTTTACTAACTTTTCATAGATATCTTTACCCACTAAAACCAACGCCTGTTCCTCCAAGTTTGTTGGCTCTCCAACCTTCAGCTTAGCCACCGCTTCCATTTTCTGACTCTCTATCTTGGCCATCGCTTCGGCAGGAGTGGACACACCCCACATCTGATAAAATGTATTCATATTGAAAGGCAGGTTGTAAAGCTTACCTTTGTAATATGCAACAGGAGAATTGGTGTATCGGTTGAACTCTACAAAAGAATTGACAAAATTCCAAACATGCTTACTACTTGTATGAAAGATGTGCGCACCATATTTATGAACATGAATTCCTTCTTTTTCTTCACAATACACATTACCCCCTAAATGGCTGCGTTTTTCAATTACCAAGCATTTCTTACCAGCTTTCCGCAAACGATAGGCGATAGTGGCGCCAAAAAGACCAGAGCCCACAATCAAATAATCATATCGTCTTTCACTCATAAATCATTGCTTTTTGCAAATATAGCGTTTTTATTTCACATCGAACTCCTTTTTCTTTATCTTTGTACCCAAAAGCTAAAAAGATATGAAAGAATTCATACAGGTATTGAAAAGATTCATACCGCCTTACAAGAAATACTTGGTACTAACAGTGTTGTTCAACATTCTTAGTGCCCTGCTCAATATTTTCTCCTTCATGGCTATTATCCCCATCTTAAATATCCTCTTTCAAACAGAGGGTACGATGGAACCAGTAACATGGATTCCTTGGAGCGAGATGACGCTAGGCAACATCAGCGAGGTACTTAGCAACAATGCCAATAGCTTGGTACAGGAAATGGTTACAAGTCTAGGCCCTACAACAACTATGTTGGCAATAGGCTTGTTTCTGGCGTTTGCCACTTTCCTAAAGGCGGGAGCTTATTTTTTATCATCTGCAACAATAGTACCTGTTCGTACAGGCGTAGTGAGAGATATTCGCAACCAATTATATCAGAAGATTAATTCTTTACCACTTGGTTTTTTTAGTGAAGAGCGAAAAGGCGACATTATAGCCCGTATGAGTGGCGATGTGCAAGAGATAGAAAATTCTATCATGGCGAGCCTTGACATGCTTTTCAAGAATCCTATTCTCATCATCTCTTATTTTGCCGCCTTGCTAGTTGTGTCTTGGCAACTTACTCTCTTCACCCTGGTGTTTGTCCCTATCTTTGGGTGGTTCATGGGGTTCGTAGGAAAAAAGCTCAAAGCAAAGAGCATATTGGCACAATCACTTTGGAGCGATACCATGAGTATCGTGGAAGAAACCTTAGGTGGCTTGCGCATTATCAAGGCTTTCAATGCCGAAGAAAAAATGAATCAGAAATTCGACAGAATCAATTCTGGTTATCGCGACCATATTATGCGAGTAAACATACGCCAGTCAATGGCTCACCCCATGAGTGAGTTCCTTGGCACAGTAATGATTGTCATCGTTTTATGGTTTGGCGGTATTCTTGTACTCAACCAACAAGTGCTTGATGGTTCCACCTTTGTTTATTATCTAGTGATTCTCTATAGTATCATCAATCCACTGAAAGAATTTTCACGTGCCAGCTACAACATTCCCAAGGGCTTGGCTTCCATGGAACGAGTAGATAAGATTCTGATGGCAGAAAACAACATTCGAGAACCAGAGCATCCAGTACACATTTGCGATTTCAAACACCAGATTGAATTTCGCAATGTGTCTTTCAAGTATGCAGACAAATGGGTATTGCGCAACATCAACCTCATTATTGAAAAAGGCAAGACCATTGCTTTGGTGGGCCAAAGCGGAGGTGGTAAATCCACGCTGGTGGACCTTATACCTCGATACTATGACGTGCAGGAGGGCGAGGTACTAATTGACGGTATCAATGTAAAAGATTTGGGTATTCACGATCTACGCCAACTAATTGGCAATGTGAATCAGGAGGCGATTCTGTTTAATGACACTTTCTTCAACAATATCTCATTCGGCGTAGAGAATGCTACGCAGGACCAGGTGGAGCAGGCAGCTCGTATAGCCAATGCCCATGATTTCATCATGGCATCCGAACAAGGCTATAATACCAACATCGGCGACCGTGGCGGACGATTATCAGGTGGTCAGCGCCAGCGTGTAAGCATTGCTCGAGCCATTTTAAAGAACCCTCCCATTTTAATTCTCGACGAAGCTACATCTGCCCTCGATACAGAGAGTGAACGCTTAGTTCAAGATGCATTAGAAAAGCTGATGAAGACACGCACCACTGTAGCTATTGCCCATCGTCTCAGTACCATCCGCAATGCTGATGAGATATATGTACTGCACGAGGGTCAGATTGTGGAGTGTGGCAAGCACGAAGAATTGCTCCAGCAAGACGGCTACTACAAAAAGCTGAACGACATGCAATCACTGGCTTGAAATAAGTGAATAATTAAAATCAATATATATAATTATTTTTGTTTCGGATTCAAATTCAAGTGACTATGATGAATAAGATCTTATGCTTACTGACTCTTGCTATCCTGACTGTGCTTACCCTCTTTTCGTGTGCAGGCCAGGTAGGTAATTCTAATGGAATTAATAACTTTAATATCAAGCGTGGAACCAACCTAAGTCACTGGCTATCTCAGTCGAGGGTTGTGGGTGAAGAGCGTCGTAACCACATTCAGGAAGACGACTTCGAGCGTCTGGAGCAGTTGGGCTTCGACTTTGTGCGCATCCCTATTGATGAGGTACAGTTCTGGGATGAGAATGGTCAAAAGTTGCCCGAGGCATGGGATTTGTTGACCAACGCTATTAACTTAGCAGAAAAACACCATTTACGTGTGGTTGTTGACCTTCATATCATTCGTTCCCATCGCTTTTTAGATAATGATTCTTCCAATACGCTGTTTACTTCGGAAAAGTCACAGCAAGACCTGATCAACCTATGGTATCAGTTGTCTGATGTATTGAAAGGATACAGCAACGATTCTGTAGCATACGAATTCATGAATGAGCCCGTAGCACCAGAACACGAACAATGGAATGTGGTGGTGGAAAAAGTGCATAAGGCACTACGTAAGATAGAGCCTCAACGCACATTGGTGATTGGTTCCAACCGTTGGCAAGACTATGAAACCATCAAATATCTACGTGTACCTGAAGGCGACAAGAATATCATCCTCTCTTTCCATTATTATCATCCAATGATTATTACTCACCGTGGCGCTTTCTGGACTCCTCTAGGCAGATATAAGGGGAATGTGAACTATCCAGGTGTACTCATCACTCAAGAAGATTACGATGCTGCACCAGATGAAATTAAAGAAGGACTGAAACCTTTCCTAACGCAAGTATGGGATAAGAACAAAATCCGCGAAGACTTTAAGGATGCCATAGAGGCTGCTAAAAAATATGGCTTGCAGTTGTTCTGTGGCGAGTGGGGTGTGTATGAACCTGTTGAACGTGAACTGGCTTATGCCTGGTACAAGGATATGCTTGATGTATTCGACGAGTTCGACATCGCTTGGACAACTTGGTGCTATGATGGCGACTTCGGTTTCTACGATCAGCGCACCGAATCATATAAAGACAAACCTCTGGTTGACTTGTTGATGTCAGGTAAGGCTTTAGGACAATAAACTCAAGACTAGACCATGAAGAAGATTATTCTCTTAGCAGCTGTTATCATCCTACCGATGCTTTCAGTGCAGGCAGATCAGGTGTCCGATAAAGTTTCATATGTTAATCCCATGATTGGCACTGAGGGCATGGGGCACACATTCCCAGGAGCATGTGCTCCATTCGGTATTGTACAACTCAGTCCTGACACTGACACTATTCCCCATAATATCGACGGAGTATATCAAGGCAAAGTATATGAATATTGTGCTGGCTATCAGCATACAGACAACACCATCGTGGGATTCAGCCATACCCATCTAAGTGGTACAGGCCATTCTGATTTGGGCGACTTACTCATTATGCCACAGACAGGTGTCTTGCAACTCAATCCTGGCACAAAGGATGACCCTGACAGTGGCTATCGTCAGCGTTTCTCTCATGACACCGAGCAAGCTTCCCCTGGCTATTACGCCGTTACCTTGAATGATGCAGGCATAAAGGCAGAGCTTACAGCTACCCAGCGTGTTGGTGTGCACAAATACACCTATCCTAAAGGCTCTGACCAACGCATTATACTTGACCTATTGCATGGACTTTACAACTACGACGGCAAAGTGCTTTGGTCCACTCTGCGAGTAGAGAATGACACTCTTCTTACAGGTATGCGTTTAACTGACGGCTGGGCTCGGACAAATTACACCTATTTTGCCATATCTTTTTCCAAGCCCATCAGCAGTTATGGCTATCAAGACAGGAAGCCAGAGAAATATGTAGGTTTTTGGCGCAAGTTCGACCGCTATCACAACTTTCCCGATATGGCTGGACGAAGTATGGTTGCATATTTTAACTTTGACAAGGACCAGTCACATGAATTAGTGGTCAAAGTGGCTCTCTCTGCTGTTTCAACCGAAGGAGCGAAAAAGAACCTCCAAGCCGAAGCAGCAGGTAAGTCATTTGAGGCAATTTGTCAGGAGACACGTGAGGCATGGAATCGTGAACTATCTGTCATTGATTGTAACGGTACAAACGACCAAAAAGCTATGCTTTACACCTCGCTCTATCATACCATGATTAATCCTTCCATCTATATGGATGTAGATCGCCAGTACCGTGGGGTGGATGGCAATATCCATACTGCAGATGATTTTGACAACTATACCGTGTTTTCCGTGTGGGATACCTATAGGGCAGAACATCCCCTGCTGGGTTTGCTAAAGCCTTCACACAACACCAATATGGTGAAGTCGATGATACACCACCAGCAACAGCAAGCTTTGGGCATGTTGCCCGTTTGGAGCCTGATGGGCAATGAAGGTTGGTGCATGACAGGCTATCATTCTGTAACTGTGTTGGCTGATGCCATTGTTAAAGGCGCCGACATTGATAAAGAGGAAGCCCTGAATGCAATGGTACAAACCGCTACTAATCCCTATTTCCCAAGTGTGACAGATTATATGCGTTTGGGCTATGCTCCTTTTGATACAGATAACACAGCAGCCTCCAATACTTTGGAATATAGTTTTGACGACTGGACCATCTATGCAGCAGCTAAAGCTACTGGGAATGAGCAAATAGCCGCAACATTCATGAAGCGAGCGCTCAACTATCGCAACACCTATGACCCCTCCATAGGTTTTGCCTCACCTCGCTACCTAAATGGTGAATTCAAGAAAGACCTTGACCCTTACCAGACTTATGGCGAAGGGTTCATTGAGGGTAATTCGTGGAATTTTTCCTTCCATGTCCCTCACGATGTTGATGGTCTCATACAGATTATGGGTGGCGAACAGGCCTTCCTCGACAAGCTAAACCGTCTGTTTGTAATGGATCTGCCCGAAAAATATTATGCTGACAACGAAGACATAACAGCTGAGTGTCTGGTTGGTGGTTATGTTCACGGCAATGAACCATCGCATCATGTCCCCTATTTGTATGCCTGGACAGCTACCCCGTGGAAAACCCAAGAATGGTTGCGCACCATCTTAAACAAAATGTATCGTAATCATATCCGCGGATTGGGTGGCAATGACGATTGTGGACAAATGTCGGCTTGGTACATATTTTCATCTATGGGCTTCTACCCTGTTGCGCCTGGCACTGACCAATATGTATTGGGTGCGCCTTATCTACCTTACATGAAGGTGACACTTGAGAATGGACATACGGTTGAGATTAAAGCGCCCAAGGTAAGTGACAAGAACCGCTATGTGCAACGTGTGCGCATTAATGGCCAGCCCTACTCCAAGTTGTATATCACCCATAGTCAACTCACCGAGGGATGCACCATCGAGTTTGATATGGGACCAAAGCCTAACAAGAAGCGTGGTCTTGCTACATCCGACAAGCCATATTCGCTCTCAAAAGCCATGAACTAATAGGACAAGCACTTTTTCTGCTATACACACAATGATTATACTTCAGTTAAGATTTGCCTTTGTCAATCAAAACAATTATCTTTGCGAGATAGCAGATTATAATTATTAAGGGATATGGATATAAAACTGATATTCGATTTTCTCAGGCAGTTAGCTGCACACAATGAGCGTGAATGGTTTCACGAACACAAGTCACTATATCAGACAGCTTCACAGGAATTTGACAAGCTACTGACAATCCTTATTGCTCGCATCGGCGAGTTTGATCCGTCAGTAAGGCATCTTCAGCCCAAGGACTGCACTTGGCGTATCTATCGTGACACACGTTTCTCATTAGATAAGAGTCCATATAAGACCCACATGGGTGGTTTTATCTCTGCTAAAGGCAAGAAGTCGCTGCATTTAGGCTATTATTTCCACTTGGAGCCTGGAGGCAGCCTCTATGCTGGTGGCACCTACGGCCTTACTCCCAAACAGATACAAGAGGTACGCTATTCCATTTATGATGAAATTGATACCTATCGCAAAATTATAGAAAACAAGAAGTTCAAGAAATTCTTCCCTACCGTTGGCGATGAAATGCTGAAAGTGAATCCCAAGGGGTTCCCCAAGGATTTCCCCTATATGGAACTACTAAAGCCCAAGGATTTCACCGTCTGGCATCATTTCGACGACAGTTTCTTCGACCAGCCAGATTTCATCGATACATGGGTGGAGTTAGCAAAGGTTTCAAAGCCCTTCTTGGACTTTATCAACTATACAGTAGATGATTTTGAAAGAGTAGAACGTTAAAAATATGCACCATGTTGAACTTGATTAAGAACGATCCGTGGCTAGAGCCCTACAGCGATGCCATCAACGGACGACATGAGTATTTCCTGTATAAGGAGAAACAGCTGACTAAAAATGGAAGAAAAACCTTGGCAGATTTTGCCGATGGTCATCTCTATTTTGGTTTGCACAAGACTGAAAAAAACTGGGTGTTGCGCGAATGGGCACCTAACGCTACCGAGATTTTCGTCATAGGTACCTTCAACGGCTGGCAAGAGAATCCTAAATTTGCTATGCAGCCTAAAAAAGATGGTAACTGGGAAATCAAACTACCCTTAAATGCTCTTCATCATGAGGACCTTTTTAAGCTGAAAGTAAAATGGAACGGTGGCGAAGGCGAGCGCATCCCGGCATGGGCCACTCGTGTGGTGCAAGATGACGTCACCAAGATATTCAGTGCACAAGTATGGGACCCTGCAGAGCCTTATCAGGTAAAGGTGAAGAAGTTCAAGCCAGATACCAATCCATTGCTCATCTACGAATGTCATGTGGGCATGAGCCAGCAAGAAGAAAAGGTGGGTACCTATCGCGAGTTTAAAGACAACGTACTGCCTCGCGTGGCAAAAGACGGCTACAACTGCATACAGATCATGGCCATTCAGGAGCATCCTTATTATGGAAGTTTTGGCTACCACGTATCTAGTTTCTTTGCCCCTTCTTCCCGTTTCGGAACGCCAGACGAGTTGAAAGAGTTAATTGATACGGCTCACCAGATGGGCATTGCCGTCATCATGGATATTGTCCATTCTCATGCGGTAAAGAATGAAGTGGAAGGCTTGGGCAATTTTGCTGGTGACCCCAACCAATATTTTTATCCTGGCGATCGCCACAATCATCCAGCTTGGGATTCTCTCTGCTTTGACTATGGCAAGGACAACGTATTGCACTTTCTGCTCTCCAATTGCAAATATTGGTTAGAGGAATTCAAGTTCGACGGTTTCCGTTTCGATGGTGTAACTTCCATGCTCTATTATAGTCATGGACTTGGTGAAGCTTTCATGGGCTATGGTGATTACTTCAATGGCCATCAAGACGGAAACGCCATCTGCTACCTCACATTGGCCAACCGATTGATACACCAAGTGAACCCACATGCCATCACTATCGCTGAAGAAGTATCAGGCATGCCAGGTTTGGCAGCACCTATTGATGATGGTGGCTACGGATTCGATTATCGCATGGCGATGAACATCCCCGACTACTGGATCAAGACCATCAAGGAAAAGATAGATGAGGATTGGAAACCCAGCAGCATGTTCTGGGAGGTGACCAATCGTCGTGCAGACGAGAAAACCATCAGCTATGCTGAGAGTCACGACCAGGCATTAGTGGGTGACAAGACCATTATCTTCCGTCTGATAGATGCCGATATGTACTGGCACTTCCAGAAAGGTGACGAGAATTACACCGTACACCGAGGCATCGCCCTGCACAAGATGATTCGCCTGCTTACGGCATCCACCATCAATGGTGGCTACCTGAACTTTATGGGCAATGAGTATGGCCATCCTGAATGGATAGACTTCCCACGTGAAGGCAATGGATGGAGCCATAAGTATGCGCGTCGCCAGTGGGATTTGGTAGATAACAAGAACCTCTGCTATCATTATCTGGGTGACTTCGATCAGGCCATGCTCAGCGTCATTAAGAGCGTGAAGCGTTTTCAGAAGACCAAGGTGCAAGAAATCTGGCACAGTGATTCCGACCAAATATTGGCATTCAAACGTGATGATTTGGTATTTGTATTCAACTTCAACCCTGTAAAGTCTTTCACCGATTATGGTTTCTTGGTACCTGAGGGCAGTTATGAAGTGGTACTGAATACAGACAATAAGGCATTTGGCGGCAATGGACTGAACGATGACAGCATACAGCACTTCACAATGCCTGATAAGGTTTACAAGAAACAACGCAAGGGTTGGTTGTTATTGTATGTGCCAGCACGTTCTGCTATGGTATTGAGAAGGATTAGATAGGAAATCATCCATATATAAGCGTTAAAGAAATCTCTGCCGATTTGCAGAGATTTCTTTTTTTGTTGTTAACTATATTGGCGTGTGGTTACGACATCATCTTTTAGACCATCAAATGTCCATTGGTTTTATAGCTAAGCCCCATAACATCAACATGAATTGGTACTAAAATTCACGTATTTGCATTTTACCTACACAAAATAGCATATATTGATTGATATACAATAAATTAATCATTTCATTAACTACATAATAACTACATACAAACTACATTTTACCTACACTAAAACTACATAATAACTACATAATAACTACATAATATAGGGTTATAAATGCCCAAAAGGGGCTTCTACTAAGCATCTTCTAAGCCATCCTGGAGTGCTTTGATACTCATCTACTACTAGCTCTCGATACTTTTGGCTATTGCAAACATAGTGTTTAGTTCCTGTAAGCCGTAAAATTCTCATGAGAATTTTGTGGCTTAGTCGTAGCTGAAAGGCAGTTTGCAAGTAGCAAACAATGAAATTCTCATGAGAATTTGAATGAAAGATTACTCAATGCATCATGAAAGAAAGGACAGGATTTTACCTCTACCCGTACCTCAATACCCATTGCAAAGATGAAAAGCAAGCTGATCAATACAGCTAACATATGGTTTAGATGCAGTTAATATAAGGGTAAGATGTAGTTAACCTATGCTTAATATGTAGGTAATATGTAGTTTGCATGTAGTTTATATGTAGGTAAAATGTAGTTTTAGTGTAGTTATAATGTAGATAATATAACATGATAAATAGCTAAGAAACAGCTACATACCACCTATTTATGTAGTTATGTATAAGAAATATCAAAAATTAAACAAAAAAAATACTATTTTCTTATTTCACTGAGTTACAAAGACTCTCCAACTGCCATCCTTCTCACCACGTTCAACGTATTTTTTCTGAATCAACTGGTCGAGTAGTTTTTGAATAGCAGAAATACTGATGCCTGTCAATTCTTTCATATCTGCCAGAGTCAGAGTTGGCTCAGTTCGCATGGCATTCAATATCTTCGTGTAGTTAGGGGTTCGGAAAGAAATCCGCTCGCCATCATACCACCACACATTTTCATCATGCTCACTCACAAAAAGTACGTCATTGTAGACCTCGGTAGCAACCAGTTCATTAAAATACTTCAAGAATGGTTTGATATCCTTGATATCTGCATGGGCTCCGTCGCTTGGTACAGGACCGACTTCTACATCAGCTTGATGCAGGGCTTCTAAATATTCATTCTTATTTCGGCTACGTACAACAATCATTGGATAGTCATGTCGTGTTAGTATGAAGTTGACCATCAGTCTTGCTATACGCCCATTCCCATCCTCAAATGGGTGAATACGAATATATCTATAATGAAATAGGGCTGCCAACTCAACTGGAGAAAGATTACCTTCCTGTTCTGCCTTGTTATACCAATCCACCAAATCTGACATCAAACTGGGCGTTTCTTCTGGTGAGGCATATTCGAATCTGTCGCCATAGCGAGTGATGACGCTGTTCGGACGAGTCTTATACTGTCCAGCATGGATAACATAGCTTGTTTTTACGCCTCCAGGAAGTTCTCGATAGACTGTATAGTCTTCACGTAGCAAAGTTTTGTGTAACGTACGGATAAAGTTTTGTGTTAGCGGAACCTCCTTCACTGATGCCTCTTCAGACATCATGCGGAGTCCCACATTACTTGCTGTCATCTCCTGAACATCACGCACATCAGCCTCTCCAATTACCTTACCAAATAACAACAGGATTTCTGTCTGACCATAAGTCAGCGTATTACCTTCAATATGATTACTATTATAGTTGAAGTCCACTGTGAAACGACGGCTAAGTCTATCCCTTTCCTTTTCCGACAATGGTTGCAAATCTTGCCATGCTGTCAAAGCCTTCTTAATATTCAGATACTTCATTTGGTCACAAGAAATAATAATCAACGCTACGAAGATACAAAAATATTATTAAAAGGTTGTATTGTTACAACCTTTTTAATACAATTCGCTTGATTTTGTTGAAAAGCTAAGGGTAATTATAAGCCATGATTTACACCACGACTCTCTGTCGCAATATTTATTCCGCCATCAGTTCCTTGGCGTATGCAACAGCCTCGTCATTGGTCTCAAACACCTTCAACTCTGTATTAAATGGTGAATTGAGAGATACACGCTTGTAGTTGATGTGCATATGGTAATATTTAGTAACACCGTCGTAATTACTCAACAATGGGTTGTCAAGCATAAGATGCAGGGTAATCACCATATCTTCCATGTTGTTGCCATTCAAACCCATACGATAGACAAGATTTTGCTTCTCAGCAGGCATTACACGAGCATTGGTTTTCAAGCTTCCGTCTGCTTCATTATATTGGAAAGGAGAGTGAACATATAGCTCCACTTTGTGCGACTTGGTATATCCCTGCCATTGCTCGTATGTAGCATAATCCATCTTGGCACTGCAATACAGTTCGTTGTCCTTGAACCAGAAAGAGGTAGGGCAATAGTCCAGCCATTTACCTTCTGTGTCTCGGTAAATCATAGGAGGTAATACAGCCCTTGTATCTGCTGCAATTTCGATGTTAGACAATGAATAACTGTCAAACTGGAAGATGTTATTGGCGACGAATCCGCTGAAATCCTGCTGAGATAAAAGATCCAATTCCATAGTCCCTTCTGTCTTGAATCCATTGCCGCCAATAGGATCATCGTCACTATCATTACTGCAGGCACAAAAGCATAATGCCGCTAATAAACCAAATACAAATATCGGCTTTTTCATAATAGTTAATTTATGTATCATTTATAGACTCATATTAAAAAGGCAAGCGAAATAAAAACAGGCGAGGCAAATGCCCCGCCTGTTTACTTTTTTAAGCAGAGCATTACTAACTTAAAACCAGAATATAAGTGTCAATTACCGTAGTAACCAATGAATAAAGGCATATTAGTACTGGCTTCCATAATTCCATAAACGAATGGACGGTTAAAACGCAATTCAACAATTTTTGAATTATCTGGGTTATCAAAATATGTATTTGACATGTCTGTCACTGCAGCGGCCTCTACTCCTTCTTCATCTACTTTGAAGAATGTCTTTTGCATAATGTTTACATCGTTGACTTTAGTATTCAAGAATGTTATTTCATCTTGATTGAATGCCAACTCAGGATTAATTGCTTGCAAAACTTCCACAAGAGCAGCCATTTCATACTCAACCTCATACTTAGGCATATACAAATAACCTTTAGCTGTAGATAATGAATTGATGGATGCTGGACTTAAACTGTTAATTGCATCATCCAATTTTACATCCTCTTTTGGAAGCATTGCAAAAAACATGAACCCTGGAGATGAAAATGGTATAACAATAGTCTCGAAATCGCCAGCATCACTATAAGATATGCTAGAGAATTGCTTGTACATCATGTCCACCTCTTTTATATCGCCATTTGCAGCTTTGAATTCATCTTTTTTTGTCTGGCTTTTATCAAACTCAAACAACCAACTGCCCTTGAAATAAACAGCATTCAACAAATGGAACAAATCTTCAGGGCATAATGCGGTAATCATCTCCTTTATCCTATCTCCAGTATTATCCGAGCACCAAGAGTTAATAATATCTTTTGTCTTAGAGTCACTGAAATCGACAGAAGCTACTTTAGCTGCATAATTATTTTCTATTGCTGACTTGAAATAATCTGCAACTGAGTATTCGTTATGATACCAGAGCGAGTTAGCAGAAGTAAAAGTGACTCTGTCATCAGCCTGGGCGATTCCTGTAATCATGGCTTTATAATAGTCATTAACTTCGTCAACCTTAAAGCCATCAAGTCCTTGGGTCTTCAACAGTTTTTCCAATGACTTCCCTTCAATACCATTTTGAAACATACCTAAAGCTACCTCCAAACTTATAGGAGAAATCATCAAATTCTTTGTTGCATCATTAATAGCATACACCTCTTTGAACAATTTCCAAGAAAACTCCTGCAACTTGGCATTAATGGCCTGTTGTGTCTCGTTCAATTGCACAGGGGTATAACTGTGCCTTGTCACAGGTTCTTCTGACTTAGGTTCATAAGGCTTGTCAATATCAATTACATCATCCTTACTGCTGCAGCTCCACATACAGAGGGCAGCCATAAATCCAATCAGTAAAGTCTTTGTTTTCATAGTACTTACAGTTTATTTCGCAAATTAAGTTATATCTTTCTATTCTAGAAACTACAGATTCCTGAAACCTTGCATGATATTAACCATAATTAACACTATAAGTACATAAAGTCCACTTACACAACCCTATGGTTCTTGGCAGCTAAACCTATGACTAATGCTTGCTAAATCATAGGTTAAGGCTTGCTATCTCATGTTCCTTAATTCCGCAACACTATTACAAATATAACTTTTTAAGTACCTGAGCAACAAAAAGTTGCTCAGGATTTTGCCATGTCAGATTTTTCACCTATCT
>CACYLU010000011.1 GCA_902775375.1 uncultured Bacteroidales bacterium
CGCAAATCGTTGATTTTACGGCACTTAGCTAATTTTGTGAGACGACTTACTTATTTTGTAAAGTCTTTTCAGCGGAGAGAGAGGGATTCGAACCCCCGGAACCTCTCAGTTCAACGGTTTTCAAGACCGCCGCTATCGACCACTCAGCCATCTCTCCAAGCGTCTATGCGACACACTTTCGTTTTGAAAGCGGTGCAAAGTTACGAATGTTTTTTGATTCTGCAAACCTTTTTGCATGTTTTTTGAAAAAAAGAGTATATCCTATGATTATCGGTTTTTAAAAGATTTAAGGTTACTAGAGAAAATGTAGGTAAACAGACGCTGTTTTTCCTTCTTAGTTATGACAGGCATTTTTATGGGCTGTCGTAGTATCTGCTATGGGTTGTTAGGAAGCCTTCTATGAGTCATCGCAGTATCTGCTATAAGGGTATGGGGGATATTGCGTCGGGTGATGGAAAGCATTGCGGCGAGTGATAGCAAACTTTGGAGTGAGTAGTAGCAAGCTTTAGGCATAGGGTTAGCAGGCCTTAGTCTTAGGGTTAAGAGGCATTAAGCATAGGGTTAGTGTGCATTACCCTATGGGTTACGATGCATTAACTATATTGAAGCTTGTAGCTTGCATTGAATGAAAAGATTCATTATGTATCAGGTTCCCAATAGTGGCGCTGCATATCTACATGGCCGTTAGACTTGAAGTTGATACCTTCGGCTTCCAATAGGGGACGATGCTGCATCCAGCCAGGAGCTGTACGGCCCACCTTATTAACCACACGGTGGCAGGGCAGTTGCTCTGCGCCAGGAGTATAGCGCAATGTTCGTCCTACCATGCGAGCGTGACTGGGCCATCCTGCCAGTGCAGCAATGGTACCGTAGGTAGTGACCTTGCCACGGGGAATCTGTGATACGATGTTCATCACATCATCGCCAAACCTACATGCCTCTTCGGCTGTCATCTTGTCTGGGTAGTCTTTCATGATAGGTGATAATAGAAAGACACGCCCTTTGTTGAGCGTGTCCCTCTCAATATTTGAGTCTTATTCTTGATTATTTGCGTTTTGCCTCAACAGGGAATTGCCCCATCATAGCACCTTTGGCAGCATTCTCACCATCTAGAGTGAGATATACATCGATGTTCATACCTGCCATAGCTGTATAGAAAGTGAAAGAAATTTCGTCTGCTTTCTCTGTATTGATGTCTTCGCATTCAATCTTCTCTTCGCCCATAGCCTCGGCAGTCATGTAACCTGTGATTTTGCCATCATTTTCCTCAAATACTATGGTCATCTCTGAGTCACCCATAGGAGTACTGGCAGTAGCCAACCAAGAGCCGATAAACGGATTCTTCTTATCCTGTGCATAGGTGTTGTTAGACACAAACAGCATAGCCATCAGGCAAACCATCATAAAAGCAATCTTCTTCATAATCTGTAATCTTTTTAAGTTATTTGTTTATTTATTCTGGTACGAAGATAGAAATTATAAATGAAACAATGGCAAAAAAGAACGGACTTTTTTGCCATTGTGTACTATTCAGAATATTAAAAGGGAAAATTTGACCAATTCCTCTTACATCTTACGAATCCAGATGTTGCGGAAGCTGATGCTTGGACTTGGGTCACCATGATTCTGCAGCAGGATAGGACCATCGCCGTGAACCTTCACCTGTGGGAAGCCAATATACTCGGTAGTTCCTAATATCTCAGTGTGGTTCTGTAGTACCACACCATTCTGTATAACGGTTACGTATGGACGTACTTTATAAGTGCCATCTGCATTGAACTCAGGTGCGTTGTAGATAATGTCGAACACATTCCACTCTCCAGGCTTGCGCATGGCGTTAGCCAAAGGAGCAGACTGCTTATAAATAGAGCCTGCCATACCGTTAACATAGGTGTCATTATTATAGCTGTCGAGAATCTGCACCTCATACATATTCTGCAGATAAACACCACTGTTGCCACGAATCTGGCTGGTGAACTCAGCACTCATCTCAGGAACACACCATTCGATATGCAACTGGAAGCTGCCGAAACTTTCTTTAGTCTGAATGTTGCCACCGCCATTGCGCATATCCTTGTTGACAGTCATTGCTCCATCTTTAATTATCCATTTGGCAGGAGCAACTTCTTGTGTACGCATATTAACGGTTACCCAGTTGTCGGTCATAGATTTCTCAGTGCCATCGAACAATACAATGGCATCAGATGGAGCACTTGCTGTAGCTTGGTTACCTGGTGTTACCACCTTGGGCTTAGGTGACCAGTATTCAGACATGGTAGGAGTCATACCTGCACCAATTTTGTCTGAACGTTCTGGTACTGCGTTGGTTGCAGATTGGCCGTGTGAAAGTTGGGCCATAATATTATTGTTGCGTTTGCCTTCAAAAGGATATTGACCAGCCAAAGTACCTGTCAGTGAATTATTGTCTTTTAGTACCATGGAAGCTTCAACATCTATACCTTGTATGCCAAATGAGTATTTTAGTTCTTTGGCACTGACAACTTGTATATTACTTAATTCTATCTGGCTTGAACCTAAAGAAGGGGCAACAAGCATACCTTTAAGTTTACCTCCATCATCCTTTATAGATAGTCCCAAAGTAGTACCATCGAGGGGGCCTCCTGCCTTGAGTTCCCAATCGCCGATAAATGGACTTTTACTGTTTTGTGCTTGCATGGTAGTGAATACTGTCATCAGCATGCAAACCATCAATACTATAATCTTTTTCATAATTATATTTCTATTATGCGTTATTAATCCGTCTTGTTGATTATTGCTAGTTGTGAAGTATTAGGTTTATGATGAAACAATGGCAAAAAAGAATCCTTTTTTGCCATTGTATTTTATAGAATATCATTAGGGGAAGTATTGCTCCCTTTGATATTACATCTTACGAATCCAGATGTTACGGAAGCTGATGCCTGGGCTTGGGTCACCATGGCACTGCAGCAAGATAGGACCATCGCCGTGAGCCTTCACCTGTGGGAAACCGATATACTCGGTAGTACCCAAAATTTCGGTGTGGTTCTGCAGAACAACGCCATTCTGGATAACGGTAATGTATGGATGTACCTTATATGTACCATCAGCGTTAAATACTGGAGCAGAGTATATGATGTCATATACATTCCATTCGCCTGGTTTGCGCATAGCATTTGCCAGAGGAGGAGTCTGCTTGTAGATAGAACCCGTCATACCATTAACATAAGTATCGTTGTTATAGCAGTCGAGAATCTGCACCTCATACATGTTCTGGTTATAAACACCACTGTTACCACGGGTCTGGCTGGTAAACTTAGCATCCATTTCTGGTACGCACCATTCGAGGTGAAGCTGATAGCTGCCAAACTCTTCCTTGGTTTGGATATCGCCACCACCGTTCTGGTAGTCTTTGTTAACGGTCATAACACCGTCCTTAACAATCCACTTGGCGGGTTTCACTTCCTGTGTACGCATGTTCTTGGTTACCCAATTATCAGTCATTGACTTTTCGGTACCATCAAACAAAACGATAGCATCAGATGGAGCGCCAGCAGTAGCTTGATTACCTGGAGTAACTACCTTTGGTTTTGGTGACCAGTACTCAGACATAGTAGGAGTCATACCTACACCAATCTTGTCATTACGAACATCTTGAGGCCTTTGCTGTTGGCCTTGAGGACGCTGACCTTGTGGCTGCTGAGCGTATGACAAGCTACATACTAAAGCAGCAAGGCTTAATACAATAATTTTCTTCATGGTTTATAAAATTAAATTAAACAAAATCTTTTGGAATAAATACCAGCACAAATGTATGAAAAAAACTAATAGCATTTACATTTTATGAATAAAAAATGCGTATTTTTGGCGAGACTAATATATAAAAATGAATGTATTTATGTGTAAGAATGTAATATTGGGTATTATTATTTGCGTGATGGCACAAGTGGGTGCTTTTGGACAGTCAAGTCAGCAAGTGCAACCAACGCCTCAACAAAAGGCGATGTATGCGACCTCTACCAAGGATTTGCAAGAGTGGATGACATACCTTACTTCAGAGGAATGTAGGGGACGTTTGACAGGTGATATCGGTTTTCAAAGGGCAGCTCAATATGCTGCTGACTTGTTTAAGGAGTGGGGGTTGGAACCTGGAGGTGATAACGGGACATACTTTCAGAATTTCGATCATCCGTATGTGATGCCGCAGGAGGGAGGTTATTTCACATTGTATCTGCCTCAGGGTGACCAGTGGATTGCTAAACAATATGACTATCCAGATCACTATATGGTAGGTGGAACCTCGGACACGGGTTTTTTACAGCAACTCGATTTAGTGTATGTAGGCTATGGTATAACGGCTCCTGAACTTAACTACGACTCTTATAAGGGCGTAGATGTAAAGGGTAAAATTGTGGTGTGTGAACGTGATGTGCCTTATCAGGGACAGGATCCAAAGTTGCAGAAGGCTTGGATGCCGTATCAGTACCATAACTTTAAAATGACTAATGCTACCAAACATGGAGCTGCAGGTATGTTATATATTTCTACTGCCGGTAACCCCAATCCTGGCTATAATAAGAACTTTGTATATTGTAACGTAAGCGATAGCGTTGCAAGAGATATTTTCTCTGGCACAGGCAAAGATTATGTGAAGGTAAAGGAAGAGATGAATAAAACCATGAAACCCAACTCATTTGCCATCAACAAGAAAGCAGACATTAAGGCTATCACCGAATGGCATCCTGAAGGAAAGGGTTGTAATGTGGTGGGTATATTGCGTGGCACAGACCCAACGTTAGCTCCTGAATATGTAACTATAGGGGCTCATCTTGATCATATCGGTTTACAACCTTACCTCTGTCCTGGTGCTCAGGACAATGCTTCCGGCAGTATTATTATCATGGGTACTGCCAAAGCTGTTGCTACTTCTGGCTACCAACCTAGAAGAACACTGGTGTTTACCTTGTTCGGCGGTGAAGAGACAGGTTTAATTGGTAGTGACTTTATGGCCAATCATCCCATTATGCAGCAAGAGAACCACAAGCTTTTGATAAATATAGATTGCTTGGCGGCTGGTTATGGCATGGGTGTTAGAATTGCGAGAAAGCATGGGTCACTATTCAATCTCTTCCAGTCGACGATGGAGCGAAGCGTTAATCGTCCGTTTAGAGAAGCATTGGGTAGGGATGAGATTGTGACCCGTCCTAGAACTGATGAAGCTAACTTTTTTGTGAAGGGGGTACCTACTGCTGCTCCTTTTGCTTTTGGCTCTACTGTAAGGATACCGTATCATGTGCCTGGCGATACGATGGATTACATTGACTTTGATCTCTCGCACGATGCTGTTCGTTGGATGGCACTGACGATGATGGAGCTTGGCTCTATTGATAAAATAGAAGCTAAAGGAAGATAATAAATAAGGGGATGTGAAAAACACATCCCCTTATTTATTAAATAGTTCCTGGAATTGGAATTTTCTCTATTCTGCGTTGGTGTCGACCTCCTTCAAACTCTTTGTCGAAGTATTCAGCCAAAATCTTGTCTGCATCATAAAGTGATACAAAGCGCCCAGGGATAGCCAGTACATTGGCATTATTGTGCTGACGCACCAGACGAGCCACCTCACGGTTCCAGCATAAACCAGCACGCACCTTAGGATATTTATTGAGGGTCATACTGATGCCATTACCCGTACCACATACGGCAATACCTTCATCTACTTCATCGTTTTGAATGGCTTGCCCCAACTTATGGGCAAAATCGGGATAGTCGCAACTCTCACTAGAATAAGTTCCGTAATCCACAAAGTCCATGCCTCTTCCTTTTAACCATTCTTTCACATGTTCTTTCATGTCAAAGCCTGCATGATCGGAACAGAGTCCAATTTTCTTCATAATTGTCAGTTTATTATGAGAAACGGAGCCTAAGTCCCGTTTCTTTGGTTTAATTTATAGCATCATCTCTTTTACCTGACGATATACATTGTCGGCTGTGAAGCCAAGTTTTTCGTCAAGCACCTTGTAAGGAGCTGAGAATCCAAAACTCTCCATACCCCATATCTTAGCATTATTGCCAACCAATCCTGCAATAGTTATAGGCAAACCTGCGGTGAGTCCGAATTTCTTCAAACGAGTGGGGATGATTGACTCCTGGTAAGCCACAGGTTGGTCATGGAACTTGCCTTCTGATGGAGCTGAAACTACACGCACCTTTACACCATCAATGCGTAATAGCTTGGCTGCTGCCATCAAAGTTGATACTTCTGAACCTGAAGCCACTAGCACCACATCAGGATTCTTATCAGAACCTGCTACTATATAGGCGCCTTTCATGGCCTCTTCATAGTCATTGTTGGCTGGTAAACTCTCGATATTTTGTCGTGAGAGGATAAGGCCGGTCGGACTGTCTATGTTTTCCATTGCCATGCGCCAAGCTACAGTTGTCTCGTCAGCATCAGCTGGACGGAGAACCAGCATAGAGTTTTTGCCACTGTGGTTCTTCAAGCGTTCCATAAGACGCAACTGTGCCTCTTGTTCCACTGGTTGGTGGGTAGGACCGTCTTCACCTACGCGGAATGCATCGTGCGACCATATAAATTTGATCGGAATCTGCATTAAAGCAGCCATACGGATGGCTGGTTTCATGTAGTCAGAGAAAACAAAGAAAGTAGCACAAGCAGGTATCACGCCACCATGCATCCACATACCCATCATGATGCATGTCATGGTGAGTTCTGCTACACCTGCTTGGAAGAAAGCACCACTGAAGTCACCCTTCTTAAAAGCATGTGTCTTCTTTAAGAAACCATCTGTCTTATCGGAGTTGCTCAAATCGGCAGACGAAACAACCATATTACCCACCTGCTCAGCCAGAACGCCAAGCACTGCGGCTGATGCATTACGGGTTGCAACATCCTTCTTCTGCTGTACCTTCGTCCAATCAATTTTTGGGGCCTTACCAGAGAAGTAGATGTCGAGTTTTTTCGCCAGCTCAGGGTTTTCTTTGGCCCATGCAGCATGCAGGGCGCGTTTCTCTGCCACGATTTGGCGAAGTTCGGCATTACGCTTTGCATACAACTCAGCTACCTCAGGATCTATCTTAAATGGGTCATTAGGATCACCACCTAAGTTCTTGATGGTGTTGACATAAGCATCTCCACCCAATGGAGCACCATGAGTAGCACAACAAGCCTCATAACTGGTGTTGTCAGCACGACGTGCACCCTTTCCCATGATTGTATGTCCAATGATGAGGGTAGGGCGTTCTTTTTCTGCCTTTGCTTCTGTCAATGCCTGACGGATGGCATCCACGTCATTCCCGTCGATAGAAATAACTTTCCAACCCCATGCCTCATATTTCTTGGCAGTATTTTCTGTTGTTACGTCTTCTGTTTCTGTAGAAAGCTGTACATCATTGGAATCGTAGAACATGATGAGGTTGTCTAACCCTAATGTTCCTGCTACACGACCTGCACCTTGTGAAATTTCTTCTTGGATACCACCATCTGATATATAGGCATAGATGGTGTGGTTCATCACCTCTCCAAAACGTGCCTGCAAAAATTTTGCAGCGATTGCTGCGCCAACAGCATAGGTGTGCCCCTGACCTAATGGACCAGAGGTGTTTTCAATGCCACGTTGCAGGTTACGTTCAGGATGCCCGTGTGTAGGACTTCCCCACTGACGGAACTCCTTTAGTTCGTCCATAGTGAAACGCCCTTTCAACATGAGTTGCGCATAGAGCATAGGAGACATATGACCTGGGTCCAGATAGAAACGATCGCGAGACATCCAGGCGCCATCATCAGGATCGTCAATAAGAAACTCTGAGAAGAGCACATTGATAAAGTCTGCACCACCCATGGCACCGCCAGGATGGCCTGATTTAGCCTTTTCTACCATTGATGCAGCCAAGATACGAATATTATCAGCTGCCTGATTCATTAGATTCTTGTCATTCATATCTGATTATTTTATTTTTTGCAAAGTTACGAATAATCAAGTGCAGAACAAAATAAGTCTATATGTTTTTTCTTATTATTGCAACTCCAGTGTGACAATTGATTTTGCTGGTAGTTTCACTTTCAAAGTATTACCGCTAATAGTAGCGCCATTGAACGCTGTAGGCTTCACAAGATCGGGCTTGTCGAAAGTGTTATGGTCAGTAATGTTAGCCGAGGTAAGTATTTCACCCGTCACATTCTTGGCATCTACACCTTGAAGATTGATAGAAACTTCTTGTGTATTCTGCAAATCTACATTAGACAATGAAATATGTATCTTGCCCTGTTGGTCGCGAGACGCTGTACCACTCAGCATTGGAATGGTACGGTTACCATCTACTTCCCTTGTGGCTGCTTGGATTTCCAAAGGCAGATATGTAGCATCTTGATGGACATTATACATGCGGAACACATGATAAGTGGGGGTGAGAGCCATCTGTTTACCACTTGTTAGTATCATTGATTGTAGCACATTCACTACCTGAGCGATATTGGCCATCTTTAAGCGGTCAGTATATTTATGGAAGATATCAAAGGTGAGTGAAGCTACGAAGGCATCACGCAGTGAATTCTGCTGGAACAAGTGACCAGGGTTGGTGTCAGGCTCTACGTCCCACCATGTGCCCCATTCGTCAAGCATTAAAGCTATATGTTTGTTAGGATCATAGAAATCCATGATAGCGATATGGCGTTTTATGACATCTTCAATTTCACGGCACTTCCCCAAGGTCCAATAGTACTCTTCGTCTGTGAATTTAGTGGCGGAGCCTTTGCTGCCGTTCCACCCCAGCACTGTATAATAATGGAGGGAAAGACCATCCATGCGGTTGCCAACATTCTCCATCAAGATCTTAGTCCAGTTATAATCATAGTCACTTGCACCACTGGCAATTTTGAACAGGCGGTTGCCATCATAATTGCGGCAATAGGTTGCGTAACGACGATAAACATCTGAATAATATTCTGGACGCATACTGCCACCACAACCCCAACTTTCGTTACCCACACCTAAGTATTTCACTTTCCAGGCATGGTCCCGACCATTCTGACGACGCAAACGAGCCATAGGCGAGTCGCCCTCTGAGGTCATGTATTCCACCCACTTAGCTAATTCTTCCACAGTACCACTTCCAACGTTGCCACTGATGTAAGGCTCTGTACCCAGTAACTCGCAAAGGTTTAGGAACTCGTTGGTGCCAAAACTATTGTCTTCAATAGTACCACCCCAGTTGTTGTTCACCATCTTTGGACGTTTCTCTTTTGGACCGATGCCATCCATCCAATGATATTCGTCTGCGAAGCAACCTCCTGGCCAGCGTAATACTGGTACTTTGAGGGCTTTCAGGGCATTCAGTACGTCTGATCGATAGCCATTGACATTAGCGATGTCGGAATCTTCGCCGACCCATAAACCGCCATAGATGCACGAACCTAAGTGCTCAGCAAATTGTCCATATATCTCCTTGGGAATGATTTGCTGTCCTTGGTCTGCATGAAGGGTGGCAGTCGTCTGAGCATTGGCCATTGACATTACACCTGCTAAGAATAACGATGAAAGTAACAGCTTATTCATATTCTCTATCTGTTTTTAGTTTATTTCTTGTAATTAACAGCAGCTTCTTCTACAGGTAATGTCCGTTTATATTGCTCAATATATCTGTTGAAGCCTTCTACTTCATCCTTCGTAGGTGCTATCTCTGTACCTGTATCACCAGCAAATACCTGTGAGTCAAGGAAATCTGCTAAGGACTGGTTCGCTTGTTTGTTCACGAGATAGGATGCCAGAAGGGCAATACCCCATGCACCGCCTTCGCCAGCAGTTTTCATTACGGAAATAGAAGAGCCCATGGCAGCTGCTAGCATACGCTGACCAACACCTGTAGTCTTGAAGTAACCCCCATGTCCGGTAATGCGATCCACTTTCACTTGTTCTTCTTTGAAAAGGATGTCATTGCCAATCTTTAAGACACCAATAGCAGCATAGAGCTGTGCACGCATGAAGTTTGCCAGATTAAACTTATCGGTAGCTGAGCGCATGAACAATGGACGGCCTTCGGAAAAACCTGTAACAGGCTCGCCAGAAACATAGTTGAAAGCCATTAGCCCCCCACAATCAGCATCACCTTCCAAGGCTTTCTTGAACAACTTCTCGTAAATGGCGCTCAGGTCTATTGGTACGCCTAACATCTCTTGATATTCCTTAAACAGTCCAATCCAAGCGTTGATTTCTGAAGTGCAATTATTGCAATGTACCATACCAACCAAACTGCCATCAGGGGTAGTTACCATATCTATAGCTTCATATGGTTTGGATAACTCTTTTTCCAGTACAATCATAGAGAACGATGAAGTTCCTGCAGATACATTGCCTGTACGCTGTTTTACAGCATTCGTGGCTGCCATACCTGTACCAGCATCGCCTTCAGGCGGACAAAGAGGAATGCCGCTCTTGAGATGTCCTGAAGGATCGAGCAATTTGGCTCCTTCAACTGTTAGGTGACCTGCATCGTTTCCGGCTACCAGTACTTTGGGCATGATGTCCAACAATTTCCAGCCGAACTGCTGTGGAGCAATCAGCTGATCGAACTTCTCCACCATATCCATACGATATTGTTTGGTTTCAGGGTCAACAGGAATCATGCCTGATGCATCGCCAATGCCGATAACTTTCTGACTTGTTAACTGCCAATGGATATAGCCTGCCAAAGTAGTGATAAAACTGATATCCTTGATATGCTTCTCACCATTAAGAATAGCTTGGTATAGGTGAGAAATGCTCCATCGCAATGGAATATTATAGACAAAGAGTTTTGACAACTTCTTGGCGGCTTCACCTGTATTAGTATTCCTCCATGTTCGGAAAGGCACCAACATTTTACCTTGACGATTGAAAGGCAGGTAGCCATGCATCATGGCACTGATGCCTATGGCTGCTAAGTTTTCTATCTCAATGTCATATTTATCTTTCACCTCTTTCCGCAAGTCGGCATAACAATCCTTCAATCCAAACCAGATGGCTTCATCACTGTAGGTCCAAAGGCCATCTACCAATTGATTTTCCCACGTATGACTACCCTGTGCGATAGGATGATTATCCCTATCAATAAGAACTGCCTTGATTCGGGTCGATCCCAACTCAATGCCTAAGATAGCTTTGCCTTCTGCTATGATTTGTTTAGCATCCATAACTTATTTCAGCGCTTTATTCAACATATAGTACACCTCGTTATATTGCAACTGATGGCGGAAATTGCCGTAGGTAGTATCTTTATCAATACGTAACATCTCAATCTCTGCAATCTCTGCATAATCGATCCAAAATTCTGGTGTAATGTCATACGAGAAACAGCTATGGTGAGTACCACCTGCCATAATCCAAGCAGCGGTACCTATCTCAAAGTTTGGCATAGGAATCCATAGTGCATTGGCTACAGGTAATTTAGGTAATGGCTTTGGCTTGATGCATTCCACATCATTAACAATGAGACGAAAACGGTTGCCCATATCTACGATGGTAGCAGTTACACCTTTGCCTACCTTAGAATCAAACACTAATCTTGCGGTAAATCCCTTGCGGATACCAATCCCAAGGAAGTGAACCTCTAAACGAGGCTTGTCTGCAGCTATAAGTGGACATATTTCTAGCATGTGAGATTGTAGGATGCTGGATTTCTCGCCATCGAAATTCAATGTGTAGTCCTCAAGGAATGAACAGCCATTGGGCATACCTTGTGTCATGAACCATACGGTGCGATAAAGGGCGGCCGACTTCCAATCGCCTTCGGCGCCAAAGCCATATCCTTCAGCCATTAGACGTTGTGATGCTAAGCCTGGAATTTGGTCAAAACCAATGAAATTAGGATCATTGATATCTACTTCACCTAAATCGTCAAAGTTCGTGGTAAAGCCTTTTGCTCCCTCATCTTGCAACACGCGTCTGATAGCGATCTCCTGCTTAGCTGCATTGTGAACTTTCTTCCAGTATATTTCTTCGCCACTCTCATCAATCTTGATGGTATAGAGCTTTTTATATTCTTCTACTAACTCATCGGCTTCTTTATCGGTTACTTTCATATAGTAGTCAATTAATGAACTGACAGGATAGTAATCTATATGATATCCTAAACGTACTTCTGCTTCAACCTTGTCGCCATCGGTGACTGCCACATTGTTCATCTGATCGCCGAAACGTAAGATACGCATGTCATGTGCATCAGCCCAAGCAGCTGCCACACGAGCCCAAATTGCAATCTGTTGTTGTGGACGTTCATCTTTCCAATAGCCACTCACAACCTTGCGGGGTTTACGCATACGGGCACAAATATGTCCGAACTCACGGTCGCCATGAGCACTCTGGTTCAAGTTCATGAAATCCATGTCCATTGTATCCCATGGAATCTCTGCATTGTATTGTGTATGGAAATGAAGTAAAGGTTTCTTGAGCTGCTGTAAGCCGTGTATCCACATCTTAGCTGGAGAGAAAGTGTGCATCCAAGTAATGATACCTACACATTTCTTGTCATTATTGGCTGCCATCATGATAGTGGTCACTTCTTTCTCGCTATTTGCAGTACCTTTGTATATTATCTTGATAGGGATGATACCTTTTTCATTTAATCCATCAACCATCTCTTGAGAGTGTTTGTCGACAATCTTTACAGTATCACCTCCGTAGAGTAACTGTGCGCCAGTTACCCACCAAATCTCGAAATCTTTAAATGCTTTCATGGTATTATGATTTTTGTTATATATTATTCTGACCGTAATATGAGTTAGGCCCATGCTTTCGGCTGAAATGCTTTTCTATCAGATGCTCACTCATATTAAGGTCGGGGTTAATTGTAAAAGCGATAGCAGCCATCTTTGCAACTTCTTCTAATACTACTGCATGATAAACAGCTTCATCAGCATCTTTGCCCCAAGTGAAGGGCCCATGGTTTTTTACTAATACACCTGGAGTATGAACAGGATTTATAGCTTCAAATCTTTTAACAATCACATGACCAGTTTCTAACTCGTAGTCCCCTTGTACTTCTTCGCGTGTCATATCTTCTGTACATGGAATGTCATCGTGGAAATAGTCAGCATGGGTAGTGCCTATGTTTGGAATGCCTTTCCCGGCTTGTGCCCATGCTGTGGCATAAGTGGAGTGGGTATGTACCACCCCTCCAATTGAAGTAAAAGCTTTATAAAGCTCTAGATGAGTTGGTGTATCGGATGAGGGACGTAAAATACCATCTACGACATTGCCATCTAAATCTACCACAACCATATCGTCGGGTGTCATGGTTTCATAGCTTACTCCACTAGGTTTGATTACTACTAAGTTTTGCTTTCTGTCAATGGCAGAAACATTGCCCCATGTGAATAAAACCAAACCGTGTTTTACTAAGTCAAGGTTAGCTTTAAAAACTTGCTGTTTAAGACTCTCAAGCATATTATAATTTATGTTTCAAATAATGGTCATATAATCGTTGGTTGAAATGATAGAGTGCTGCTCCTCGTTTAGAAGATGACTTGTCTATTTTATCAGTCTTCTCGATGTAATATGCCTCTTCAACTACCTTACGGAAATTACGCTTATCACGTGACTTATCCTCGATGGCTTCCACTAATTTATGTAATTGAGAAATGGTAAATAAATGTGGTAGCATGCGTAGACCAACAGGTTTCTCCATAGTCCTGTATCTCATGCGTTTGATAGCCACATCCACCATTTCGTTCTGATCATACATTAAGGTAGGTAGCTCTTTCACAGGAAACCATTTAGTATTGTTTCGCTTGCTCAGTTTCTCGTCATAATGATGAATATTGATTAAAGCGTAATACATGATGGAAATGATGCGAGCATTAGGGTCACGATCCACATCTCCAAAGCATCTAACTTGTTCAATGAAAATATCCTCTAACCCAGTATTGGCAGCCAAGGCACGACGTATGGTGTTATCAACACTTTCATTTTCGTTGACGAAAGCAGAAGGCAAACACCATGCACCTTTCGAAGGCTCGTAGTCTCTCTTTACTAGCAATACATTTAGTTGGTTGTCTTTGAAACAGAATACAACACAGTCAGTTACTACTAGAAATTTGGGATAATCAGCATAATATAGTTTTTCCATCATTAGTAAGTATTAGTTACCAGAAATAGATATAGAAAGCAATAGTAAGTGATAGGATGATAATCGTATGAATAACATCCCAATGATTCCAACTAGCCCTCGAAGCAGCTCTTTGTTCGGGAGTAGCAGTACCGAACACTAATCCTTGGATTTTTTTCTCATCAGGTTTTTCCGTAAATAGGCTTACAATAATAACTACCAACAAGCAGAATACCAACATGCAACCACTGAAGAATAACCAGTTAAAATCGTAGAACACGCTCTTGAACCAAGTTTGTGCAGCATCAGGGACATTAGTATAATACACCTTAGCACCCAATCGGGTCAGACCAACTATAATGCCGCTGATGAGACCCCACATACCACCTTTAGCAGAGGCTCGCTTCCATGTGATACCCAAAAGGAAAGCTGATGCAATTCCAGGAGCCAATACTGACTGGACATCCTGCAAATAATTATAGAGTACATTGCCTATACTTCGCATAATGGGAATCCACAAGATGCCCAGCAAAACTATGACTACAGTAGCTATCTGTCCAATACGCACCAGCGCTTTCTCCGATGTATTAGGACGGAGTCGCTTGTAAAAATCAATGGTAAACAACATTGAGGATGAATTAAAAAGAGAAGCCAGCGAACTCATCAATGCTGCAAGAATGCCGCAAACTACAAGACCTTTTACACCAGCAGGAAGCAGTTTTGCAACAAGAGTAGGAAAAGCTGCGTCACTTAGTGTGTTGCCATTGGCATCTAGCGGAAGGAAGCCGCCACCCATCTTTACGTTAATAGCATAAGCAATCATGCCGGGGATCAAAAAAATGAAAACAGGCAACATCTTCAGGTAAGCGCCGAAAATGGTACCTCTACGAGCTTCTTTTTCGTTCTTGCCTGATAACACTCGCTGCACAATAAACTGGTCGGTACACCAATACCAGAAGCCAATGGTAGCAGAAGTTATCAAAGCGCCTAACCATGGATATTCAGGGTCACGATTATCGCGAATAAGGTTCGTCATGTGGTCGCCATAATCATTGATGGTTACAGCACTGCAAATGCCCATCATTTCATCCCAACCGCCTAATGCCTTCAGACCTAATACCAAGATGATAATAGAACCCAACAATAGGATAGGGGTCTGTAAAACAGAGGTGTATAGCACAGACTTCATGCCGCCAAAGACTGTGTAGATTGCAGTAAGTACCACTAAGCCGATAGCAGCTATCCAAAAGAAATCGATACCCCATAGAGTGTCAATGCCAAATACCTGCTGGAACACCAATCCGCCAGCATACACAGTAACTGCCACCTTGGTCAGTACATAGCTGACAAGGGATATAATAGACAAAATTGTGCGTGATTGAGAGTTATAGCGTCTCTCTAGAAATTCGGGCATAGTATATACCATACTGCGGCTATAGAATGGCACAAACACCCATCCTAATATCAGAATCATCCAACCTTGAATCTCCCAATGTGCCATAGCCATGCCACTTGATGCACCTGTACCAGCCAAGCCTATCAAATGCTCTGAACCGATATTTGATGCAAAGATAGATGCACCGATTGCAACCCAGGTCGCGCTACGCCCACCTAAGAAATAATCGGCAGAGTCGTTCTGTTTGCTTTTTAGTACCCATAGGATTATACCTACTAATACGCAGCAAAACGCTGCTATAACAATCCAGTCTAGTAGTTCCATATAAATGTTTATTTATGACGCGCCCTTCGTTAACTATTATTTTTCAACTGTAAACTTGTATATGCACTCACTTTTATAGGTTTGTCCTGG
The DNA here is from genome assembly GCA_902775375.1 of uncultured Bacteroidales bacterium. GTDB lineage: Bacteria > Bacteroidota > Bacteroidia > Bacteroidales > Bacteroidaceae > Bacteroides. The sequence continues at coordinate 15,890 of CACYLU010000011.1, forward strand.
CTGCAGTACCACGCTTGGGAATTGAAGTTGGTTGGGAGAATCTGGAAAATGTTGTGTTTCTAGACATACAGCTGTACGTTGGTTATATGCAATGCCATGCTTCCCTTTTACACTACCATTTAGGAAATTGCCGGTATAGACTTGGATACCAGGCTCGTTGGTATAAACTTCTACGCTTATACCGGTAGTAGGGCAAGTGGCTTTGGCTGCTAATTGCGTGATGTCGCAATTGGTGTTCAGTACCCAATTATGGTCAAACCCGTTACCTAACTTCACTTGTTCAAAATCGCTCTGATTGATGTCTTGGCCGATAGGCTTAGGAGAGGTAAAATCCATTGGTGTGCCCTTAACACTGTCGATATTGCCAAGAGGGATTAGCTTGTCATTAACTGGCGTAAAGTTATCAGCATTCACAAATAACAGATGGTCAGTAATATCTTTTGTAGGGTCACCGCTTAAGTTAAAATATGAGTGATTAGTCATGTTAATCACTGTAGCCTTATCGGTCGTGGCGCTGTACTTGATATCGATAGCATTGTCATCTGTCAGTGTGAAGGTTACCTGTACTTGTACATTGCCAGGGAAATTCATGTCACCATCTGGAGAAAGTAATGATAGTTGTACCTGCTGCTCGTTCAGTTGCTTTCCATCAAACACCTTGTATTGCCAACCTTTTGGACCTCCATGAAGGCAATTGTCACCATCATTGGCGAGTAATTCGTATGTATTATTGTCCAACTTAAACTTAGCACCAGCTATACGGTTCGCATATCGCCCAATGCTGGCACCAAAGTCACTAGCGTAGTTTTGATAATCGTCAATGTTGTCGAAAGCCAATACCACGTCTCTTAACACACCTCCTTTGTCAGGAAGATTGACTGAAACAATGCGACCACCAAAATTGGTGATGCATACTTCCATATTGTTCTTGTTGGTAAGCGTGTAAAGATGGGTCTCCTTACCGTCAATAATTGTTTCGAATTTTTGTGGGTCTAAACCCGATTGTGTCAAAGCAGTTTGCTCTTCTTTCTGGGTGTTGCAGGCGCATAAAGCTATAGCCATGAATCCTGCTAAAATGATTGTATTTTTCATTGTCTTTAAAGAAGGTTATTACCTCACAAAGATAATACTTATTTTAATAAGTTGGCATTGATGATGAAGAAAATACTCATCATCCATAATAAAAATTTAACTGCGTTTCCAGAAATTAGGAGTGAAGAGTAAGATGACTGTAAAAATTTCCAAACGACCGATGAGCATCAAGAAACTCATAAGCCATTTTCCAGCATCGGGCATGCTGTTCCAAGTGCTAGCTGGCCCAAAACTTCCTAAGGCTGGACCCATGTTGCCGAGCGCAGAGACAGAACAGCCTATGGCTTCTATGAAATCTATCCCAATAGCAGATAGGAAGATACTACTGCCAAATATGATGATAATATAAATGAAGCAAAATGCCATGACAGTGCTAAGTAGTGATGGGGGAGCTACTTGTTTGTCGATCCTAATAGGGAGAACAGCATTGGGGTGAAGGATATGCTTAAATTCATTCATCAATACCTTAAAAAGCACAAAAACTCTGATACATTTCAAACCTCCGGATGTGCTGCCAGCACATGCTCCAACAAGCATAATAAGCAACAACAAACCCCATATGGCAGAAGGCCATAGCATATAGTCGCATGTACTGAAACCTGTTGATGTCTGAAGTGAAACCACCTGGAATAGGGAGTACCTGAATGCATCTTCACTTTCAATATCCTGACTAACCCACAACATAATAGTAATAGCAAAAGTAAAGATAATTACTATCAGTGCGTAACATTTCAATTCACTGTCTTTAAACGCCCTATTAAATTTGCCACTTACAAAAAGAATAAGCAGACTATAGTTGATACCAGAAATGAACATGAAAACAATGATAACATATTCAATATAAGGTGAGTGGTAATATGCGATACTCTCTTGATGTGTGGAGAACCCACCTGTACCTGTAGTGGTTAAGGCATGACAGATGCTGTCGAAACTGCCCATACCTCCAAGCATCAATAAAACGAAGAGCAGTGCAGTGATGCCGATATAAATACTCCATACCCAGCGGGCTGTAATACCAATGCGAGGCGTTACTTTATTATGAGTAGGACCACTTACTTCTGCAGCAAACATTTGTAAGCCACTAATACCCAAGAATGGCAATAGGGCTATGGTGAAGATGATGATGCCCAAACCTCCGAACCATTGTGTTATACTGCGCCAGAAAAGCAGCCCATGGGGCATACTGTCAATGTCATCAAGAATAGTAGCGCCAGTGCTAGTAATGCCAGACATAGCTTCGAAGAATGCATTGGTGATAGATGGGATATGTCCCTGTAAATAAAAAGGTAACATACCGAACAATGCAAAAGCAAGCCAAGAAAAGGTTACCATAATATAGCCGTCACGACGAGTAAAGACTTTAGAACTCTTACGGCATAAGACTGTCATAAAAAAGCCAAAAACACCTGTTAGTCCTGCAGTGATGAGCAGACTTCTCAAGTCATCGTCTTGATAATATGCCGATATTCCGGAAGAAATCAGCAACATGACTGTTTCTAAAAGCAATAAGTTGCCAATAACCCTTATGATAGCTTTATAGTTGATCATCAGTTAAAGAACTTCTCGATTTTCTGGATCGTTTGTTTAAGACAGAAAACCATTACATGGTCACCTGCTTCGATAAGAGTGTTACCTCTTACCAAAATTCCTTCACCATTGCGCACCATTCCACCGATGGTAGCACCACGAGGTAGACCAAGGTCTTTAACCATATGTTTGGTGGCACGTGCACCTTCCTTGACGGTAAACTCTGCTACATCAGCATCTGCAAAGGTCAGACATTTCACGTTGCTCACATCAGCATCCAACATCATTTGATAGATATGTGACGCGGCAATCAGTTTTTTGTTGATGACGGTACCAATGTCAAGGCTCTCTGCCATACTGATATAGTCGATATTCTCTACTTCTGCCACAGTCTTCTCTACTCCCAAACGTTTGGCAGCCAAACACGCCAAAATGTTGGTCTCACTGTTGCCTGTTAGAGCTACAAAAGCATCAGTGTTTTGTAATCCTTCTTGCTTTAGCAAGTCTAGGTCGTGTCCATCTCCGTTGATGATCATAGTCTTATCGCTCAGCATGGTGGTAAGATAGCGACAACGGTCAGGATTCTGCTCAATAATCTTCACTTGCATGTAGTCAGGTGCATACATAGCAGTTCGAATGGCAATGCGACTACCTCCCATAATCATCACGGTACGCACATCAGGATAGTCTTCTTTGCCAGCAATCTTACGTACATAAGGCACATATTTTCGGGTGGTGGTAAAATAGACTATATCATAGAGCTTGATTACATCGTTACCACCTGGTATGATAGTTTCGTTGCCACGTTTGATGGCTACAATATGATATGGCAGATCGGAAGAACCTAAATCTTTAAGTGGAATATTCAGAATTTCAGCTTTCTTACGCATCTTTGCACCAACTAGAATCAAAGCACCGTTGCTGAACTCCCACCATTGACGTACCCAACTCATGCGGATGGATGAAACGATTTCTTGGGCAGCCAGATGTTCAGGATAAATAAGAGAACCAATGCCCATGCGCTTGAAGAACTCTTGGTTCTTGGGTTCGATATATTCATATTTGTCGATACGGGCTACTGTCTTTTTGGCTCCTAAACTGCGTGCCAACATGCAGGCCATTGAATTAGTGCCTTCGTCAGGAGTTACAGCAATAAACAGATCGGCATCAGACGCTCCAATGTCTTTCAAGGCCTGAATAGAAATAGGAGAGGCTACCACTGTCATGAGATCGAAATTGTTGCCCAGTACACTGAGCTTCTCTTCGCTCTCATCCATCAGATAGATGTCCTGTTTCTCGCGTGAGAGCAGTTTGGCTAAATGAGTGCCCACAGCCCCAGCTCCTGCAATAATTATCTTCATATCATTCTCTACTGTTATATTGCATGCGATTATAAATCAATGGTCAATGCTTTGTAAATGCCTTCCTCGTCCATTCCACACAAATGATAAAGTTCATCGGGGGTACCATGTTCAATGAATGAGTCAGGTAAGCCTATGCGCTTCACACGAGGTGCATAGCCTTGGTCAGCCATAAATTCAAGTACAGCACTACCCATACCTCCTTTTAATATACCGTCTTCTACGGTGACGATGTGATGGAATTTCTTGCCTATCTCATCCAACATTTCAGTATCAATAGGCTTGAGGAATCGCAAATCATAGTGAGCGATGCTCAACCCTTTATCCTTTTCTGCCTTAACTATGGCATCAGCAGCTATATTGCCTATCGGACCGATGGTGATGACTGCCATATCTGAACCATCTTTTAATTGTCTACCCTTTCCAATAGGTAATTCTTCCATTGGTTGGTGCCAGTTGGTATTAACTCCTCTTCCTCTAGGATAGCGAATCACAAACGGGCCCTTATCTGGTAGTTGGGCCGTGAACATTAAGTTACGTAACTCCATTTCATTCATCGGAGAGGAGATTGTCAAGTTGGGTATAGGGCGTAAAGCTGCCATGTCGAGCATACCGTGATGTGTCGGACCGTCTTCACCAACGATGCCAGCCCTGTCGATACAAATAACTACTGGCAATTTGAGGAATGCAACATCGTGAGCGATATGATCGTATGCACGTTGCAAGAACGAAGAATAGATTGCGCAGAATGGCTGCATGCCTTCTTTTGCCAAACCACCACTGAATGTCACGGCATGTCCTTCGGCAATACCAACATCAAAAGTCCGTTCTGGAAATGCTTCCTTCAGTTTATTCATACTAGTACCTTGCAGCATAGCAGCTGTAATGCCTACGATCTTATCATTCTGTTTAGCCAATTCTACTAAAGTCTCACCAAATACATCCTGGTATTTGGGTGGCAGATTTGCTGTGTCTTCTGGAATACGTTCGCCAGTTTCTGGGTTGAACTTGCTGGTGGCATGCCAGAAGGCTGGGTCTTCTTCTGCAGGTTTAAAGCCTTTCCCCTTCTTGGTGTGCAGGTGCAATAGTTTAGGACCTTTCATGTCTTTGATGTTGTTCAGCACACGTATGATCTCTTCTACGTTATGCCCATCAATAGGACCGAAATAACGTATGTTCAGGCCTTCAAACATGTTTTGCTGATTGGCAGCAATGGATTTGAGGCTATTGCCTAAACGTATGAACATCTTACGGCGCTCGTCATTGAGCAGCCCAAGTTTTTCCATTGCTATTGAAGCCTTGTAGCGAAGTTGGTTGTAGCTGGTTGTAGTTGTAAGATTCAACAGATAATGCTTCATACCACCAACACTGTTATCAATAGACATGTTATTGTCATTGAGGATTATCAACAGGTCATTGGGCATGGAAGAGGCATTGTTGAGACCCTCAAAAGCCAATCCGCCGCTCATGCTTCCATCGCCGATTACAGCTACCACATGTTTACGTTGTTCTCCTTTCAGTTGTGCTGCTACCGCCATACCCAATGCAGCAGAAATGGAATTAGATGCATGTCCACAAGCGAAAGTGTCATAGTCGCTTTCTTCAGGAGAAGGGAATGGACGAATACCCTTGAACTGACGGTTGGTGGCAAAAGCTTCACGTCTACCTGTCAAAATCTTGTGCCCATAAGCCTGATGACCCACATCCCACACAATTAGATCCTGGGGCGTATGGAATACATAATGCAAAGCTACTGTCAACTCTACAGTCCCCAAACTTGAACCAAAATGGCCAGGGTTGCGAGAAACTTCTTTGATAATGTCGTTTCTAAGCTCTTTGCAAACTTGGGGAAGTTGTTTTATAGGGATCTTCCGCAAATCTTCAGGGTCATTAATTTGTTCAAGCAGATTATATAATGGTAGTTTTTCGTTCATATTGTACCACTTTAAAAATGTTACGTAGTCTCGGTATAAAAAGTGAGCATATTATGTCCTGCTCTCGACTTTCAGTAACTTTGGATGCAAATTTACATAAAAAACATTATCTTTGCACGAAGAATGGGAAAAATTATCAATATGCATCTCTTTACAAGTGTAGAAATAAACAAAATCTCTCCACAGTTGGACTATCATGACTTCCTGCTGTCCATGGGCTCTTGCTTTGCTTCAGAAATAGGTACACGTTTACAAGAGACGAAGATGCATTGCCAAGTCAATCCTTTTGGTGTATTGTACAATCCCATGAGTATTGCCTCCTCCTTGCATTCATTGTTAGAAAATAAATTTCCAACGGGGGATGATTTTATCTTTCACGAGGGATTATGGCACAGTTTATCTTTTCATGGAGATTTTTCTGCTCCTACTAGAGAAAAACTGCAGGAAAATATCCTGCACTCGTTCGATATAAGCAAGGATGTGTTAAAACAGGTCTCATGCCTGTTGGTTACTTTCGGTTCTGCCTACGTTTATGAGTGGAAAGAAACTGGAAAGGTAGTGGCCAATTGCCATAAGCTGCCTGAGAGATGCTTTAATAGAAGGCGCTTGGAAGTTAGTGAGATAGTAGATGTATACAGAGATTTGTTACAAGATATATGGCTAGTAAATCCCTCGATGAGGGTGCTGTTTACCGTTAGCCCTATTCGTCATGTGCGCGATGGATTACACGAGAACCAGCTTAGTAAGTCTACAATGTTATTGGCCATAGATCAACTAGAACATATGCATTCCGGGAAGGTGATGTATTTTCCCGCATACGAACTGTTGATGGATGAGTTGCGAGATTATCGCTTTTACGCCGAGGATTTGTTGCACCCTTCTCGTGTGGCAGTAGATTATATATGGCAGCGTTTTACAGAGACTTGTTTCAATCAAGAAACTCTGATGACGATGAAAAGTGTTAAAGAAGTTAAAATAATGATGGATCATCGTCCTTTGCATCCCGAATCAGAAGAATATAATCGGTTTTTACATCAAATATTGTTAAAAATAGAAACACTTTCAGAAAAATATCCTTACTTTGACTTCGATAAAGAAAAAGAATCATGTCTTACCAGATTGAACAGATTGCATTAGAGGTTGGCGCATTTAGGGTAGGTGATATCCCTGCTACCATAGATTGGCTGTTGACCGATAGCCGTTCCCTCAGTTTTCCTGAGGCAACCCTGTTCTTTGCCTTGACGACAAAGCGCAACAGTGGCGCACACTATATTAAAGAGCTATACCAACGTGGTGTAAGAAACTTTGTAGTATCACGCTCAGACTATCCTGAGGTGGAAACCCTCAATATTCAGGATGCCAACTTTTTGTTGGTGCCCGATACATTAAGTGCCTTACAGAAACTGGCACAAAGCATCAGAAAACGCTTCGACATCCCTGTCATAGGTGTTACTGGTAGCAATGGCAAGACCATCGTAAAAGAATGGTTGCACCAGTTGCTGAGCCCTGATAAGGTGGTGGTTCGTTCTCCTCGCAGCTATAATTCGCAGATTGGCGTTCCGCTCTCAGTATGGCAGTTGCACGAAGGTACTGAACTTGCCATTTTTGAAGCAGGTATTTCTCAACCAGGAGAGATGGAAGCCTTGCGTGATATCATACAACCTACCATTGGCGTATTGACCAACATTGGCGGGGCACATCAGGAAAACTTCTTCTCGCGTCAAGTGAAATGTATGGAGAAGTTGACGCTTTTCAGAGACAGTGATGTGGTGATTTACAACGGAGATGATGATTTTATCAACAATTGCGTGGGCAATTCATTGCTGGCTACACGTTCAATGGCTTGGAGCCGTAAAGATGCAGACCGGCCTTTATTTATAAGTAAAGTAGAGAAAGGTGATGAGAGTACTCTGATTGCATATAGGTATTTGGATATGGAGAATCAGTTTACGTTGCCATTCATCGACGATGCTTCAATAGAGAACTCTCTCAACTGCTTAGGTGTATGCTGCTACCTAATGCTCCCACCCGAGCAGATAGCTGAGCGTATGGCGCATTTGGAGCCAGTAGCTATGCGATTGGAGGTAAAAGAAGGAAAGAATAATTGCCTACTCATCAACGATAGTTACAATTCCGACCTTACATCGCTGGAATTGGCTTTGGATTTCCAATATCGTCGTTCGCAAGACAAACAGCTGAAGCGCACTTTGATACTCAGTGATATATTGGAGACAGGAAAGAAGGCCCATATGCTGTATGGTCAGGTGGCGCAACTCCTAAAAAGTAAAAACATAGAGCGTATCATTGGCGTAGGGGAGGAGATAAGTTCTTGTGCTGATGAGTTCAATATGGAAAAGTCTTTTTTCCTTTCTACCGAAGAGTTACTGAAAGCATTAGATGAGCGTAAACTAAAATTTGATCACGAGATTATTCTTATTAAAGGTGCTCGTAAGTTCGGTTTTGACGAGTTGACAGAAGTTGTCGAAAAGAAGGTGCACGAAACCATCTTAGAGGTTAACTTGGGCGCTTTGGTGGAAAACTTCAACTACTACCGAAGTTTGCTGAAGCCCAATACCAAAATGGTTTGTATGGTAAAAGCTTCGGCTTATGGCGCAGGTGCCATTGAGGTGGCACGCACGTTGCAGGATCATCGAGTGGATTACCTGGCAGTAGCAGTGGCTGATGAAGGAGCTGAGCTGCGTAAGGCTGGTATCCATGCCAACATTCTCATCATGAACCCTGAGATGACTGCGTTCAAGACGATGTTTGATTATAAACTGGAGCCTGAGGTCTATAGCTTCCATTGGCTGGAGGCATTGATTGATGCTGCAGAGAAAGAAGGTATTACCAACTTTCCAATACATATTAAGCTGGATACAGGTATGCATCGTTTGGGATTTGCGCCATCTGAAATACCTGAACTGATTAAACGGCTTAAGAATCAGAATGCGCTGATTGCTCGCTCGGTATTTTCACATTTTGTTGGTAGTGATTCTGAGGAGTTCGATGCGTTCACATGTCGCCAGATGAACACGTTCTTGAAGGCGTCAAATGAGTTACAGGCAGCTTTCTCTCATAAGATATTACGACACATTTGCAACTCAGCAGGTATAGAGCGTTTCCCTAGTATTCAGCTTGATATGGTACGTTTGGGCTTAGGTCTTTATGGTATCAATCCTATCACAAATGCCGTGATGCACAATGTGTGCACCCTTAAGACTACCATCTTACAGATACACGACGTGCCAGCTGACGAAACGGTTGGCTATAGCCGAAAAGGTCACCTTACTAGGCCGTCGCGTATTGCAGCTATACCTATTGGCTATGCCGATGGCTTGAACCGTCATCTTGGCAATGGTCACTGTTACTGTCTTGTGAATGGCAAGAAAGCTCCCTATGTGGGTAACATCTGTATGGATGTCTGTATGATTGATGTAACTGACATTGATTGCAAGGAAGGTGACAAAGTGGAGATATTTGGTGACAACTTGCCAGTAACCGTGTTGAGCGACACATTGGATACCATCCCTTATGAGGTACTTACTAGTGTGAGCAACCGTGTAAAGCGTATATATTTTCAAGATTGATTATTATTAACATTATTAAAACAATAGAATTATGGAAAATTTACTGTTAATGTTTATGCCTTCGGGCTCAGAGTGGATCATTATCGCATTGATCATCCTGTTGTTGTTTGGTGGAAAGAAGATTCCTGAACTGATGAAAGGTCTTGGCAAGGGCGTTAAGAGCTTCAAGGACGGCGTCAATGAAGCTAAGAACGAAATCAATGACGCTACAAAGGAGTTGGAAGACAAGGATACTAAGGCAAAGGATAATTGATAAATAAAGAATGGAAGACAGAGAGTTGACATTTTGGGAACACCTTGATGTGTTACGATGGGCACTGGCCCGTATTGTGGGATTGTGGTTCGTACTGGCAATAGGATTCTTTATAGCCATGCCATATATTTTCGACCCTGTCATCATGGGGCCGTGCCACGACAACTTTGTCTTCTATGCGTTCTTACGAAAGATCGGTGAGATGTTCAACTTGACGGGTGATTTTTTTACCCAGCGGTTTGATATCAAACTGCAGAACATCAACTTAGCTGCACCTTTCTTTGTGCATCTCACCACATCATTCGTACTTTCTATCGTTATTCTGGTTCCCTATATCTTCTGGGAAATCTGGCTTTTCATCCGGCCTGCTCTCTATCCTAACGAGGCAGCCGGTGTTCGCAAAGCGCTGCTATTAGGCAACATTATGTTCTATATTGGTATGGCTGTGGGCTATTTCATGGTCTACCCGCTAGCTTTGCGCTTCCTCTCGACCTATGACCTGAGTGACAATATCGATACCCTCATCTCGCTGAATTCCTATATAGATAATTTCATGATGTTGGTTCTGGCGATGGGCATTGCATTCGAGTTGCCTTTGGTTACTTGGCTGCTCTCTCTGTTTGGGTTGCTTACCCGAAGCACATTGCGCGAGTACCGACGCCATGCGTTGGTAGTGATAGTTATTGCCTCGGCCATCATTACTCCTACTGGCGACCCATTCACACTGACTGCTGTGGCATTGCCTCTTTATGCACTCTACGAACTGAGTATCTTCATGGTGAAAGAAGATAAAGAGGAAGATGATGACTCTTCTACGGCTAAAGGCACTGATGGAAGCAATAGTGATGGTCCTAAGCCTGCTTTGGAAAAGAAACCTGATGGAGGCGGTACTCCTGATTCTCCTACTGCTGAGGCTAAAGATATAAAGCCAGAGGATAAGGATATTAAAGAAACTTTCCGCTTGCAGCGTGAGGCAGCAGAACAAGCCAAAGTGGAAGCAAAAAACAAAGCCCTGCAAGAACGGTTGGATAAAGCAGCTGCTGCTACTGGTGTGGCTGGTGCTGCGGCTGAAACTTCCGATGCTGCTGACGTTACCACAAAAGAACTGACAGCTAATGCAGATCCTTCTGTTAAGGATGCTTTGGCTGAGGCTAAAGGAGCAACTGTTGTAAAGAAGAAACGTGAACCTCGCATGGTCATCATCAACGATGAGATTTATTGGGAAGAAGGCCCAGAAGTGGATGTTGTTGAAGATACACCAGCTGAGGAGCAAAAGGCTGAAGAACTGCCAGCAGAGAATAAAGAAACTGATAAGAATACACCAACTGAAGATGCTAGTGATTCTGCAGGAGAATCAACTTCTGAGGAAACTACAATTCCTGAAACAACGCAAGAAGAATCAGCAGTTGCAGAACCAACAGCAGAAGCACCAACGAAGGGAACTATGGCTGAAGGAACTGCTACAGAAAAAGTCCCTGCTGATACGGCAGTAAAAGATACGCCAACTGAAGGGGTTTCAGAAACATCTTCTTTGAATGTATCTGCTGAAAGCCCATTGGCTGACCCCTCTATGCAGGAATCCTTCTACAAGCCTAAAGTAATAAATGAACCTTATTACGATGATCCGGAAGCAATGCCTGACCTCAGCAACTATTATGCTGAGACACATCGAGAGATAGCAGAGGAGGAAGCTGCCGAAGCATTGGCCAATAAGTCACAAGAGGTTGCATCTTTGGCAGATGCCATTCCATCTGCGGCAGATATTCACGTCAGCCCATCAACCAACAGTATTGTCGAGCAGGCACGCTTGGCTGCGGAGAATGCCCGTAAGGCTGCTGAGCAAGCAGTAAAAGCAGCTCAAGAAGCTGCACGTATCGCAGAAAAGACAGCTAGAGCCGCCGAGGAAGCTGCTAAGGCTGCAGCTGAACAAGCAGCCAAAACTGCTGCTGAAGAAGCTGCTAAAGCTACTGCACAGTCAACCATTGATGTCAGTGGCATCCGTTATGACTACGGCAGATTCAATAGTTAAACGCTTGCGAGTAACCTTTCTGCATAGAGACGAACAATTTCTCTATGTGCATTCAGATGAGCATCCATCAGATACTCTTCTGAGAGTATGCTATGCATTGGTGGATGTCAATGCTGAGTTTAATGATACCATAGAACTGCTTTGGCCACAGGCACAGCTTAACCTTTTGGATGTAAGTATCGATGAAGAAGGAGCACTCATCCCCAAATTCATTGTGTTAGAACCCGATTATCTGGTAGATGCGAGTTCGTTGGCAGAATGTTATAAGAACTATGGCGCTCATCCTGCCAATTACCTCATGTCGAGGTTGACACCTTCTGAGAATACCATCCCTTTGTTATTAGGTAACATTGCCAATACTTTCCTTGACGAATGTATTTACAACGACGATCCAGATTATAAAGAGAGCATGGTGAAGGCTTTCCGCCAGCATCCTGTCAGTATCTCTGCGTGTACTGATTTGCAGGATACTGATAAGGAGCGTGCGTTTGCTCAAGACTGCGTAAAGCATTTCCGCAACATTCAGCAGACGGTAACTGTCACTTTCCGTGAATCAGGTTATCAGTTGAACAAGGCAGATGCCGTATTGGAGCCCTCCTACATTTGTGAGGCACTGGGCATACAAGGCCGTCTCGACTATATGCAGCGTGATATGCATGCTTTTATAGAAATGAAGTCGGGCAAGGCTGATGAGTTCACTATGCCCGGACATGTGTTGCCTCGCGAGAATAACCTGATGCAGATGCTGCTCTACCAAGCCATGCTGGAATATACCATGGGCATGGAGCACAGTAAGACCAAGGCTTATTTGTTCTACACTCGTTATCCTATGCTTTATCCAGCTTCTCCTTCATGGACGATGGTACATCGCATCATCAATCTACGCAATCGCATTGTGGCGATGGATTATCTAGTACAGGCTCATAATGACGAACGCTATACCGCTGAGGTCTTGGCGCAAATCAATCCTACTACACTCAATGAACAACGGCTTAGTAGCAAGCTATGGACCAACTACCAGGAACCTCAGATTACATCTTTCCAACACCGCTTGCAGCAACTCACAACCTTGGAACGCAGCTACTTCTATACACTCTACAATTTCATTACGCGCGAACTATATACTTCAAAGACTGCTGGTGCCTCAGATGCTGAAGGCCGCAAGGGACAGGCAACTCAGTGGCTCGACACTTTTGAGGATAAACTTGATACTGGGGAGATCGTGGCTGACTTGCAAATTATAGAAAACCATGCAGATGATATCTCCAATCCATACATCGTTCTTGTAAGGAAGCAGTCTGTTTCACTTTCTATCTCTTCAGGACGGCGTGAGCAGAGCGATGCTCAGTTTTCAGTGTTTAACTTCCGTGAGGGAGATGCCGTTGTCCTTTATCGTAGAGACACAGCCGATGCCAATGTCACTAACCAGCTATTGTTCAAAGGTTCGATAGAAGAGATTCGTCCGGATGGCTCCTGGAAGATATCACTCCGCCAACCACAGCGCAACCCTAAAGTACTGCCACTTGATAGTCATTATACCTTTGAGCACGACTATATGGATACCACTTCCCGTTCTATGTACCAAGGCTTGTCACTCTTTCTGCAAGCATCACAAAAGCGGCGTGATTTGCTATTGGGACAACGCCCACCCATGCACGATGCCCGTTATGATAAAGCTATCCAGCAAGCTAAAGATGATTTTCAGCGCATCACCCAAAAGGCGTTGGCAGCTAAAGACTTTTTCTTGTTGGTGGGTCCCCCTGGCACAGGCAAGACCTCGATGGCTCTTCGCAGTATGGTGGATGCTTTCCATCAGCGTAAGAAACAGATTTTGTTGCTGAGCTATACCAATAGGGCGGTAGATGAGATTTGTAAGATGTTGGGCAAACTGAATGTGAATTATATTCGTATAGGATCAATTGCTGCTTGTGCTGAGCCCTATCGCCCTTATCTTCTAGAGCGCCAGGTGACGTCTTGCGGCAATCGTAGTGAGGTTGTAGGACTTTTGAAGAATTGCAGTATCTTCGTTAGTACTACATCCACTCTGTCTGCTCGTACTTCCTTATTCAATATTAAGCACTTTGATGTAGCCTTGATTGATGAGGCTACCCAGATACTCGAGCCACAACTGTTGGGTTTGCTTTGCATGAAAGATGGTCAGGGGCGCGATGCCATCGACAAGTTTATCCTTATTGGCGACCACAAGCAGTTACCGGCTGTAGTGCTGCAACCCGCTTCCGCTTCTGAGGTCAAGAACCCATTGCTTCGTTCCATCGGACTTACCAACCTTAAAGACTCCCTCTTCGAGAGATTATACAGAAATAGCTCTAAACTTACCTCTACAGACAGAGTGAGTAACCCACATGTTGATATGCTCACTCGTCAAGGCCGTATGCACCCTGATGTAGCACGGTTTGCCAACAATGCTTTCTATGAGGGGAAGCTCGAACCTGTTGGCTTGCCTCATCAGTTGGACAAGATAGAGCAGCGTACAAAGTTCTTCGTTTCAACTCCTGAACCTTCTACCAATTCGCACAAGATCAACCATAGTGAGGCGACTATCGCTGCCCAAATCGCTGCCGCCATTTATCGGCAGAGTGAAAATTTTGATACACAGCATACATTGGGCATCATCACACCCTATCGCAGTCAGATTGCCTTGATACGCAGCGAACTGGCTAAATTGTCTATTCCTGCGTTGAATGATATTACCATTGATACTGTTGAACGCTATCAAGGCAGTGAGCGCGATGTCATCATCTATAGTTTCTGTGTCAATCGTTCTTGGCAGTTAGATCAACTATGCAACCTTACCGAAGACAATGGTCACCTTATCGACCGTAAGCTCAATGTAGCACTGACGCGTGCCCGTAAGCAACTGTTTCTTATTGGAGTGCCTAAATTGCTGCACCAACATCCTATTTACCATAGGTTGTTGCAATACTATATAGAAAACCAATCAATTATTAACAATCAAAATACTGAAAATCATGAATGAAGTTTTAGCTTATTTGAAAGAGTGTGGTGCTTTCTTCCTTGCTACTAATGAGGGAGACCAGCCGCGTGTGCGTCCTTTTGGCGCAGTAGAGATTATCGATGGCCGTCTGTATATCATGACAGGGAAGGTGAAAGATGTGTTCAAACAGATGGATGCCAATGCCAAGATAGAGATTTGCGGCATGAAGGCTTCTGGTGCCGAGTGGATGCGACTGTCTGGCAAAGCTGTGAATGATGACACTCTGTCGGTAAAGGAAAAGTTTCTCGAATTGAACCCTGAGTTGAAATCCATGTATAAGGCAGATGATGGCAATATGGCAGTACTCTACATTACCGAAGCCAAGGCTACCTTCTATTCATTTACTGAAGCTCCGAGAGTTATTTCTTTCTGACTTATCTAATAATAGATAATCACTTGGGGTGTAGCGCTTTTTGCCGCACCCTTTTTTGCTGCTATACTACCACAGCCAATCAGTCTCTTAGCTGTCATAGTGGTCTGTTTACTAATTATAGATAAGACAGAAGCCTTCCAAGTGTGGCAACGAAAAAGGAGTTAAAAGATCTTCTCCATATTAGCGTCATGAGGGATTATTTATTAACTTTGCAATTGATATTCGAAACAGATAAATCGGAATTTAGCAGAATGAACATAGAAGACTATCGCGAGTATTGCCTGTCGTTGGGAGCAGACGTAGAGGAGAAACTGCCTTTCCAGAAGTTTAAGAATGGTGAGGGAGTATTGGTGTTCTATGTGTCAGGCCACATGTTCTCTTTCTTCTACTGCAATGATTTCTCTGTCGTCTCGCTCAAATGCCAGCCAGAGCGCATTGAAGATTTGAAAGCACAGCATGAAAGTATAGGCAATCCTTACAATGAATCGCCCAAGCATTGGATTGGCATCAATCCTAGTACAGCTCCAGAGGGTCTGCTGAAGGAACTTACAAGCAACTCTTACGAGATAGTAAAAGCGAAGTATAAGGAAAGGAAAGAAGTAGATTCAAAAGAGGTTTCTTAACGAAGAATATGTACCAAGAAGATGATGTAGCAATAGACTTCTTCATGGACTGCCTGATAGACAGAATAAAGTTGTAGCGTGGCAATTGATGTCACGCTACAACTTTTCTATTATCAATACTCAAACATCTTGATGCGGTAGATGCCCACCTGACCAACGGGGATGGTGGCTACGCTGAAGCTGGCTTCGTCACCATTGAGTCGATGACGCAGTTCTTTGCCGTTAGCATCGAAAGTGAGCTGATCAACCGAAGCGTATGAGATATGTTCTGCCTTGCTCTTGGGACCCTTCTCGATTACTACTGAAAGGCCACCAATGCCACCTGCCATGAGGAACTCATCCTCGCCAGTTTGTATCACCAGTAATCCGGCTGCAACATCTGACTGCTTGACTTCATCCAAACTCATGCCAAACAGATTCTCTGCTCCTTGGGTAGATGAACGCCTGATGGAGATGGTATATTTGCCCATATCTATTTTGTCGGTGGTCTTGTTCTTGTTGATAAACAATCCGTCCATCTTATCCGTATATTGGTATTTCAGGATTTCAGGCATGATGTTCTTCAATGCTCCATATGCCAGCTGGATGGAATTATCGTTCTCGTCAGCATTGTTGAAATACCAGTTGCCATCGATGCCGAAAGGAGAGTAGCACAGGGCATCATACTTGCCATATACATAGAATGCTCGGGCAGCTGCACTTGGGTCAACGGTGGTTTCAGGGATAAATAGTGGGTTGCCTGAGAACTTATATTCCTTAGCCACCCAGTCGATGAAATCAACGATATAGATATCGGGAGCAAAGAAATCAACAGCAGGAGCAGCAGCACGCCATACATCAAAAGTATGAGCAAATGGGGCACCAGAAGGATATTTGCCTGGCTCTGGGCCTGATTCTTGTTTCATCCAGGCATTGACATACATTGGGATGGGGTATTCAGCTTTGCCTTGACGGGTTACTTCACCCACATACTTGGCATAGTTCCATGCACTGAACAGCTCTTCGGTATAATAAGGATAGGTGGTCTGCCATTCGGTAGAACCTTCCTTGAAATCAGGCTTTGGCTGGCCTTTGCCAAACACCTCTTCCCAACTACCTTTCTCCTTGTAGCCATTCTCCTTCCATACTTTCTGCAACTGAGGGTGCAGCTCGTTCTTGTGTGCCTTGAGGTAGGCAATCAACTCAGCTGGTACCTGACTGTTGAATGCTTTGTTGGCAGCGTCGCTGTAGTCGCGTTGGCTGTGGTTAACGCCTGGTCGCATGAAAGTGCCCATGTTGAACATGCCCAACTCGTTCTCAACCTGCATCATCACTACCGTATGGTCTTTGCTGTCCACCTCTTTGATATGGCGCATCAGTGCAGCGTATGCCTTGGCATCAGCCTTCATGGCGTTCTCACTCATTGGTGAGATCATGTTCAGGGTCACACCATCACTGGTCTTGGCGCGTGGGAAGCGCTTGCTGTCCTTTTTTACCCATTCAGGAGCGTAGGTCGATTCAGTGTTCTTCCATGAAGCAAACCAGATAAGTACCAGCTTGAGGTTTTCCTTGCGGGCACCCTCGATGATGCTATCTACCAACTCATATTCGTACTGTCCCTCTACAGGTTCAAATAACTCCCAGGAAACAGTGGCGATAACCGTGTTCAGGTTCTTGTTGGCCATCTTCTTCCAGATAGGGGCAATGTAGTGGGCACTGCCTGCTGATGAGTTATGCAACTCGCCTCCTAACATCAGGAAAGGTTTTCCGTCAACAATGAGTTGTGTACCTTGCGCATTCTTCTGCATACGAGGCATGTTGGCATCTTGTGCTAAGGCGAATGTCGCCATTACAGAGAGCGACAAAGCTAAAAAGATTTTTCTCATTTTCATAGTAATCAGATTATAATTATTTCATTATTGTTTGTCTCAATTCCGCCACGTTATCTACAATGTGTTGCGGATGGAAAGGCTCCAGTTCAGTGCGAGGACGAAAGCCCCAAGTCACGCCACAGGTTTCAACACCAGCATTAAGTCCTGTCTGCATATCCACTCCCGAATCGCCCACATACAGCACATCGGCTTTGTCAACTCCAGTAGCCTGCAAGATGTCAAACACAATCTGTGGGTCGGGCTTGATATTGATGCCTTCACGCTGACCTAATACTGCTGAGAACCTGATGGATGGATACAACTCGCCAATGATCTTGGTGGTTGCTTCCTGGTATTTGTTGCTGGCTACAGCCAGTAAGATTCCTTCGGTTTGCAATGCTTCCAGCAATTCAACCATCCCAGGGTAGGGACGGCTCAGGTCAGTGTTATGGGCATTATAATAAGGAATGAACTCACGCCTCACACGCAGCACGTTTTCATCTGTTTTCTCGCCTTCGGGCAGAGAACGACGGAACAGGTTGTTGATACCGTTGCCAACTCTGAACTTGTAGCTCTCAATATCGTGGGTAGGGTATCCCAGTTTCTCCAACGCATAGTTGGTACAAGCTCCCAGGTCGGCTATGGTATTGATCAGTGTGCCGTCTAAGTCAAATATGATGAGTTTCTTCATAGGTTACAATTTTCTCAAACGTATAATAAGAAAATGCAAGGAATCTTGCTCAGGTCAGGCACATGTCCTTTCCATTCCTTCAGCGTCTTTGTCTTGATATATTCATCCTCGCAAGTGATGTTGGCAGCAATGCAAAGGCGTGTCTGCGGACGGCAGTTCTTCAGAATGTCCTCCACCATCTTGTTGTTACGGTAGGGCGTCTCGATAAAGAGTTGCGTCTGATGCTCGATAGCAGCACGCTGCTCCAATGCTTTCAGCTTCTTGCCACGCTCTGTTGGCTCGATGGGCAGGTAGCCGTTAAAAGCAAAACTCTGTCCGTTAAAGCCACTGCCCATCACACTCAGTATGATGCTCGACGGCCCAATGAGTGGCACCACAGGCAAGTTCTTTCGTTGTGCTATGGCCACCACGTCAGCCCCTGGGTCTGCCACAGCTGGACAACCTGCTTCTGAAATGACTCCCATAGGGTTACCTTCCTCTAAAGGCTTCAGATAGCCACTGATGTCTTGGGGTGAAGTATGCTTGTTCAAGGGATAGAACTGCAGTTCGTCAATATTGATATCCTTGTCCACCTTCTTGAGGAAGCGACGTGCCGAACGCACATCCTCTACGATGAAATGGCGGATGCCCAGTATCACTTCTTTGTTGTACGAAGGCAGTACCCTCTCAACGGTGGTATCGCCCAACAATACAGGTATCAGGTATAGAGCAGTTTTCATTATCTAATATCTTTTTTCATCATAGCCCTTTCAGCATAATAGGAGGAACGTACCAAAGGGCCGCTCTCTACCATCTTGAAGCCTTTGCCAAGGGCAGTCTTCTTGTATTCAGCAAACTGTGCCGGAGTAACATACTCCTGCACTGGATAATGCTTGTGGGTGGGTTGTAGGTATTGCCCGATGGTAAGGATGGAACAACCAACAGCCAACAGGTCGTCCATCGTTTCCTCCACCTCGGCTGTTGTTTCGCCCAAGCCCACCATGATGCCTGTCTTGGTAGGGATGGGACTCTCAGCTATCTGCTTGAGCACTTGAAGACTTCGGTCGTAGGTGGCCACACTGCGCACTACTGGTGTCAGTCGTCGCACCGTCTCCATGTTATGTGATATCACATCGGGCTGGGCATCAATAATGCTGGCAATCAACTCCTCTCGCCCCATGAAGTCAGGTATCAGCACCTCCATCGTCACGATGGGGTTGAGTTCCTTGATGGCCTTGATGGTGGCCACCCAGTGTGCTGCTCCGTAGTCGGGCAGGTCATCTCTATCAACCGAGGTGATGACAGCATGGTTGAGTTGCATCAGTTGGATGGACTCTGCCACATGCTGAGGCTCAGCCTCGTCCAAGGGCAGGGGCTTCCCGCTGTTGGTGTTGCAGAACTTGCAGCATCGAGTACAGATATTTCCCCCAATCATGAAGGTGGCAGTGCCTCGCCCCCAGCACTCGCCGATGTTGGGACACCGCCCACTGCTGCAAATAGTGTGCAGACAATGGGTATCCACTATCTTCTTGGTGTGGGTGTATCGCTCGTTGGCACCAAAGTTTACCTTCAGCCAATCTGGTTTCCTCAGGTGCTCCATTATTTCTTCAACTGCTGATTAAAGAAATTGGTAATCTTGGTATAGAGATGCTGGCGCGTGTTGCCACCAGCAATGCTATGGTTACGGTTGGTATATACCTGCATGTCAAACTGCTTGCCCTTCTGCACCAGTGTTTCGGCATATTCGGCAGCATTCTGGAAGTGCACGTTGTCGTCAGCCATACCATGAATCAGCAGCAAGTTGCCGCTCAGCTTGTCGGCACGCTCCATAGCAGATGCAGCCTTGTAGCCATCGGGATTCTCCTGTGGCGTACGCATGTATCGCTCACCATATACGGTGTCGTAGTAGTTCCAGTCGGTCACTGGTGCCACAGCTACACCAGCTTTGAATACAGGTGTGCCTTCGCTCATGCTCATCAGTGTCATGTAGCCACCATAGCTCCATCCCCAAATGCCGATATTGGCTTTGTCAACGTAGGGTTGTTGCCCCATATATTCCGCCACTGCCACTTGGTCTTGTGCTTCTTTTACACCCAGATTCTGGTAGGTTTGCTTTTCAAAGTCAGCACCACGGCCTCCTGTACCTCGACCATCCACGCAAACTACGATATAGCCTTGTGATGCCATATAGGTTTCCCAACTCACACTGAACTGGTCTTGCACTTGCTGAGAGCCTGGGCCACTGTACTGATACTGCAACACTGGATACTTCTTCGATGCGTCAAAGTTGGCTGGTTTCATCATCCAGCCATTCAACTGTGTCCCCCTTGAGGTGGTGAAACTGAAGAATTCCTTCTTCGGCATGTTGTATTGAGCCAGTTTCTGCTTCAGCTCAGCATTGTCAATCAAAGTGGTCAGCACCTTACCGTTGTTATCGTTGAGGGTAATCAGTGTTGGGGTAGTCAGATTCGTATAACGGTTCAGGTAGTATTTCATGTTACTGCTGAACAGTGCATTGTTCACACCTACCTGTTGTGATAGCTTGGTCTTTTTGCCTTTCTTGTCTACTTTATAAACTGCCTTGCGCAATGGACTCTCCTCGTTGCTGGTAAAATAGAAAGTCTCGTCAGCAGGCGAGTAGCCCAAGAACTCCTTTACCTCGTAGTTGCCAGCTGTTACTTGTTTCACCAAGTTGCCTTGCAGTGTGTACCAATACAGGTGGTTGAAGCCACTCTTCTCGCTGGTGAAGGTGAAGTTGTTGTCATAGAAGTGGATGTTGCCCAATACCTCCTCCTTGATATAGGTGTCGCTCTCGTCGCGCAGCACCAGTTTGCAGACCGTACTACGGGCATTACCCATGTACATATCCAAACGGTTCTGATGACGGTTCATCGTCACAATCGCCAGTTGGTCGGGTTGCTTGGTGAAATAGATGCGAGGGATATAAGCCCCTTCTTCCAAAGGCACCTGCATAGTGCGCGTCACCTTGCTTTGGATATCGAAGGTGCGCACTTCCACTTTGCTGTTAGCCTCACCAGTCTTTGGATATTTGTAGGTGTAGGCGCCAGGATATTTGGCATAATCGTTATACTTGGGGGCAGCTCCTGCAAACAATGGGAAAGAGTAGGTTGGTACCTTGCTCTCATCGTAGCGAATGAAAGCCAGCATCTTACTGTCGGCACTGAATTCCATCGCACGGCTCATTGAGAATTCCTCCTCATACACCCAGTCGGGCACACCGTTGATAATGGCATTGCGCTTGCCATCTTCCGTTACCTGGCTCTCGCTGTTGCCGAACAATAGTTTTACCAAGAAGATATTGTTGTCGCGCATGAAAGCCACCATCGATCCGTCGGGCGAGAATACGGGAGCCTGTTGAGAACCACCGTCAGAAAGTCTTTCAACGGCATTGCGTATTTGGCCAGATGTGTTTCTACGCAAACTATAGAGATAATACACTGCCTTGAACGAACGGCGATAGATAGACTCTGACTCCGTTGCAATGAGCAAAGTCTGTCCGTCAGGAGAATACTCGTAGCTGTCAAAGCGCTTGAAAGGACAATCGCGAGCCGTAGCCACATCAAACAGCACTTCCACCTGCTGTCCTGTCTTGAATGAATACTTGATGACCTGCGTGCGTTCCTGGTTCATCTGTGAATAGTGCTCACCATCGCCTGGTATGGGTGTCACACCATAGATGTTGCGAGGGGTGAACTCGCCTCTCAACACATCGTTCAACTCCAGGCTCCTGCCTTGTGCCCATGCCATCA
This sequence comes from uncultured Bacteroidales bacterium, assembly GCA_902775375.1. Taxonomy (GTDB): domain Bacteria; phylum Bacteroidota; class Bacteroidia; order Bacteroidales; family Bacteroidaceae; genus Bacteroides. The sequence continues at coordinate 37,975 of CACYLU010000011.1, forward strand.
CTGTGCACAGACACAACATAATAGTAATGCCAATATGCTTCATAAAAAATAGTTTTCTTATTTCTTAATCTACAAAGATAGTGAAAGCCAAGTACAGAAGCAAATTTTGGAGCAGCGAATTTACAAATGCTTGCATTTGATAATGAGTCGTGACAAAATTCAGCGAAGCTAAAATAAACTTGTTTATTTTTTATGTTGAGACGAATTACACCAAGTGATATTCTATGGCCTTCCTAACCAAAGAGGCCGTATTGTTGGCATGAAGCTTCTCACGTAGATATTTTGTGTAGCTATGTATGGTTTCAAATCCCAAGCAGAGTTTAGACGAAATCTCTTTCATGGTATACCCTTCAACTATCAGTTTGAGTATCTCTTTCTCTCGCAAGGTGAGTTTGACAGCAATGTCTTCTTGTTTGCTGTATTGCTGCTTTGCCTCCTGGCAGATGAAAGTCTCGCCTTTCATGACTAATTTGATACCCTCCGTAAACTCTTGAATGTCGGTGGTCTTGAGCATATATCCATGTGCCCCGTTGGCAAGAGCCCGATTTATGACGGTAGCTTCAGTATAAGAAGTCAGTATGATGGTTTTCATACGAGGAGCAGCATCCTGCAGCTGAGGCAAGGTGTCTATGCCATCGCCGTCGTTCATCGCTACATCCAGCAGTAAGAGATCTGGTTGTTGGTCTCTGCATGCCACAAGGCAGTCGGCCAAGGAATGCACACTGGCTACTACCTCTCCCAAAGGCTCTCCGTCTGTCGTCATCTCCTCCAAAATGCGGGTAATGCCTTCTGTCACTATCTGATGGTCATCTGCAATTATAATCTTATACATGGCTATTCTTTTATTTCAATGTTTACTTCAGTGCCTTCGCCAGGCTTAGAGTAAATATCCAGGAGTCCGTCAATGGCTTTCACACGTTGCTCAATGCCTTGCATACCAAATCTTAGCGACTCTGTTTGCTCTGGCAACCCTTGCCCATTGTCACTTACGTTGACGGCTGTGTAACCCTCGTTCATGATGAGTTGCACATGGATATTATTGGCATGGGCGTTCTTAGCTGCATTGTTCACTAACTCATGGACAATATAATAAATAGCCTCCTCTTTCGCCTTCGGCAAACGGTGCTCTTTCCCTACGAATGTAAAACTCACCGTTGGCACCGACATACAGAAGTTGCTGAGAGCAGTATGCAAGCCATAGCGCTTCAGAGAGTCGGGCATGAGGTGATGCGCCACATTGCGCATTTCCACTACCGCCTCGTCTGTCAGCTTCAAGGCATTGTCCTTGGCGATGTCATCTTGTCTGTTTTGGGCAAATAGCTCCAGATTCAGTTTGATGCCAGTGAGCAGGGCACCCATGCGGTCGTGTAAGTCACGCCCTATGCGTTCTCTCTCTTTGGCTTCAGCATCTATGCGTACCATCATTTCCTCATGCTGACGGCGTAGCTTGCGCCATCGCTCCACGATGAAGAACAGTATTACTACCAGGAGTAGGATAACACCACCCAAGATAGTGCCCCATGTGAACCATTGTTTTTCTTTCTTCAAACGAGTAATCTCTGCTTCTTTCTGCAAGGTTTGGTATTTCACCTCCATCTGCGAGAGGCCACTTTGGTAATGCTCTGTTGAGAAGCGTTCCATACTTTGCTGCAGTTTGTGCACATATTCAGCAGCTTTCTCTTTTTGCCCCATTTGTGCATAGATCTCTGCCAACTGAGCATAATTGTCTATGTCGCTGTAGGTTTCGTTGGGGTCAGCATCTATGGCCAGCATTGCATAGTCGGCTGCTTTTTGCCATTCACGCTTCACCATCGATACCTCAGTAGCAGCACTATATACGTCCGATAAAGTCTCGGCACCCCTATCTTCATGCGCCAAAGCCAAAGCCTCCGTGATGAGGGTTTCTGCTTGCCTTACATCCACGTGCCCCTCCATCAGGTTGATTCTTGCCATTCCAGCCAGCACCTGCATGTAATCTTCAGGCTCTTCATCCTTGTGAGGCAAATAATAGGCATAACATGCGTTGGCAGCATCGAGTGCCAGCTGGTAGTTGTTGTTCCTGATGTGTACCTTCATCAGTCCTCGGGTGGGCAAAGCCACCATCAGCGAGTCGCCCGTTGCTGTGCCTTTTTCTATGGCCAATCGGAAGTTGCGCTCCGCTTCCTCATTATTGCCCATGCTGAAATACAACTCACCGATATTATGGTAGAGTATGGTCTGACTTTCACGCCAGTTGTACTTCTCGAAGATGGGCAATGCCTTTTGGTAATACTCGATGGCGAGCAACACCTCGTCCTGAATGTTGTACAGGTTGCCGATGGAACCATATAGTGACGACAGGTTATCATCGATATCCTTCTCAGAGTAGCGACTGTCAGAGCGCATGGAGTCGGTCACTGCCAATGCCTGATTATAGTATTTCAATGCTGTGTCATAGTCGTTGCTGCCATAAGCCCGCAAGCCCAAGAGGCGCAGGGCATCCACCCTGAGGTTCAATTTCTTGGCTGGATAGGTCAGTGCCAGCAGTTTGTGCGCATTCTCTTCCGATTTCTTGCCGTTGATTTGCAGATAGCCCCAAGCCAGGTCACGATAGGCCCGTAACAAGTCATCCCCCTGGGGTGGAGTGTGACTTGCCAATGCTGTCTCGATGGAATCCACATAACGACCTCGGTGGTCGCTATATTGTGCCATAAGGACTTTTGGCATTGATGTAGCCACCATTCCCATCAGGAAGCACACAACACAAATGGCATTATTTGTTTTACGAATCATACCGCTAAGGTAATGATTATTGTCATTATTCCCCTATAGTTTTTCCATTTATTTGGCAGTGTCACCGCAAAAACCCCCAATTGGGGGATTGTGTGATAGTCCGATAACGAATAATTTTGTAATCACATAATAATTATAAACTTTTGTCGTTATGAAAAGATTATTGATGTTTATGGCAGTGTTGGCATTGGCATTGAGCTATTCACCCAATGTTGATGCTCAGGGATTCTTGAAGAATCTTGGTAAGAAAATGGTAGAGAAAGCTAAGCAGAAGGTAGAAGATAAGATTTTGAATGAAGAGGACAAAGCTGCTGATGCTGTGCTTAATGGCGATGCCGATGACTCTGATAGCAAGAGCAATCGAGTAAAAGAAGAGGAGGCAGAGGTTGTTGACGATACTCCAGATGCAGTTTCAAATAATGTCAAGAGTGACTTCGTTCGTGGCAGCGTGATTCTTTTTGAAGATGACTTCGCCAGTGAACAGATAGGAGAGTTCCCTTCTAAGTGGGATGTTAATGGAGGCAGTGCTGAAACAGCCTCTATCAACGGTAAGAAGTATCTGAACTTTACAGATGATTGGAATGAAGTGGGTCCCTTGATGACGAATATGGAGTCATATCTGCCTGATGTTTTTACACTTGAGTGGGATGTCTTCTATAGCAAGTCTGGTGATTTCGGTCAGGCTGAATTAAATGTGGTTTTCATGAGAAAGGGTTCTTGGAATGACCAGGCAGGCAATGTTGCATTAACATACCGTCCAGGTAGTCCTGATGCTTATGGAGGCTACAGATTCGAAAAAGGCGCTGGCGCGTCGGGTGATGTGACCGGAAGTTTGGATTGGGGACAAATAAAGAATTTCGTCAAAATTGGAGCATGGAATCACTTTGCAGTGTCTTTTAACAAGCGTGCTTTCAAATTCTATATCAACAATAATAGAGTCATTAATCTTCCGAATGCGTTAGCCCCTGAGCGAATCTCACTAATCTGCGTCGGTGATTACAAATACAGAGGATTCACCAATGTCGTTCTTGCTGCTGGTGCTGTTGACCTCTATGAACGTCAGACTACAGACTTATCTGCTGCAGCTGCAGCCGTTGAGAAAGCCATTGCCGAGACAGGTAAGTTCGTCACCAACAATATCCTCTTTGAGACAGGCAAGTCAACCCTGAAGCCAGAGTCAATGGAGGAAATCCAGAAGGTGGCTGAATATATGAAAGCCAACCCAACCGCTCGCTTCGAGGTGCAAGGTCATACTGACAATCAAGGTTCCGACAAGATCAACGACCCGTTGAGCCAGGAACGAGCTGAGGCTGTGGTGAAGGCGCTCGAAGGTCAGGGTGTTGATCCATTCAACCTGCGTCCAGTAGGCAAAGGCAGCCACGAACCAGTAGCCGACAATGGTACAGAGGCAGGTCGTGCCCAGAACCGTCGTGTGGAATTTATCAAGCGGTGAGCGCAGAGGTGAGAGCTCGCTCTCAACCTATGCCGAGCCGCGCCGATAAATGGACAAAGTCAATTCATCAAGCGGTGAGCGCAGAGGTGAGAACTCGCTCTCAAACTATGCCGAGACGCGACGATGAATGGGCGCAACCAATTCATAAAAAATAAATGGTCATAGCCAATTCTTCAAGAAGTGAACCTGTAATCGTTTGCAGAACTTTAAGATTAAGCCCGATGATGCTTTGTCGGGCTTAATCTTTACATATAGATAAGTCCGTGTCCCCATACACGATGTTGTGCTGATGACTGTCAGTGCAGCCGTAAGAATCGATATCGCCAATTGAATAACGGATTTCTTGTCAGTACGTCTCTTGACTGATTGCATCAGTAACGCCTTTTAGCTTGCCTCGGATGATTAATTAACTGTAACAATAAGTCAAAGATCATTTGCGACGAAATACTCCTCGCCACTATACGCATATATATACACTATGCTCTGCTGTCCATAAACGCCCCATGAAGCGCCCAAATCATTTAGCGGAAGTAAAAGGTGGGTTTACTAGAACTAAACTGCCCATTTAGCGGTAGTAAAGCCCAGACCTTTCAGAATACTCATATTCCTCAGGATTTATTCTTTGTTGTATATACTAAAAACTATGCATATCCATGCGAGCGTTGCGCGTTGCAAGTTGCATCTGCTGAAAACTATTATGTGATTTGGAAATAAGTTGAGTTGTTTTTATATATTTATATAATATATATTTATATATATTATATAAATATATAAATTTTAGAAGTCATGTTTACCTAGTGAAAAGAAAAACATCAAATGCAACTTGCAACTTGCAACGCCTGTTAGCAAGTGATGTCTAACTTAGTATCAAATTTGCTCTAAAGTACTCAAATGTTAAATCTTCACCTTGCCACGAAAATAAATCGATATTTATAGTAGCGATGTCGAATATCGCCGTACCTACAATACCGTTGTTTTCTGTAAGTTTCATTTTTCTGAGTTGAATTCAGCCGTGCGGTCTGTGAAGATAGCACGGCTTTTATTGTTTTCTCTTTAGGTGAACAAACAGCTATAGTAACCCAAACAAAAAACTGGGAAAAAAGATGAGTAAAACGAGATTTTTTCTTACTTTTGCGTTTTGGAAACTTAAAATGATAAATAATGAAAGATATTACACTGCTGAAAGGCAAAATACATTATGTGGGTGTGAACGACCGTAGCACCCATCTTTTCGAGGGTATGTGGCCTATTCCTTACGGCGTTTCATACAACTCCTATCTTATCGACGATGAAAAGGTGGCCCTGGTTGATACTGTGGAACTGGGCTATTTTGATATTTTCTTGCAGCATATCAAGGCTATCTTAGGCGAAAAACCTATCGACTACCTGATAGTGAACCATATGGAACCCGACCATTCGAGTTCTATTGCCCTCATCAAGCAGTATTATCCAGAAGTGACGATTGTGGGCAACGTCAAGACTTTCGGTATGATTGACGGCTACTATGGCGTTGAGAGCAAGCGTCTCGTGGTGAAGGAGGGTGACACCCTTGACCTGGGACACCATAAACTGGCGTTCTACATGGCGCCTATGGTGCACTGGCCTGAGGTGATGGTGACCTACGATGCTACTGAGCAGGTGCTCATCTCCGCTGATGCCTTCGGCACCTACGGCACGGTGGATGGTGGTCCGATTGACACGCAGATCAACCTTGACAAGTATTGGGATGAGATGGTGCGCTACTATGCCAACATTGTGGGCAAGTATGGCACCCCTGTGCAGAAAGCCCTCCAGAAGCTGGGCGCTCTGCCTATCCAGATGATTTGCTCTACCCACGGCCCTGTATGGACGGAGAACATCGCTAAGGTGATTGGCATATACGACCGTCTGAGTCGCTATGATGCTGACAAGGGCGTGGTGATTGTATATGGCAGCATGTACGGACACACCGAGCAAATGGCTGAGCAACTGGCTCGTCAGCTGACAGCCAAGGGGGTGAAGAACGTGGTGATGCACAATGTCAGCAAGAGTCATCCATCATACATCCTGGCAGACATCTTCAAGTATAACGGACTGATAATAGGCAGTCCGACCTATAATACACAGCTTTATCCAGAGGTGGAGGCCATCTTGAGCAAAATCCTGATGCGCGACATCAAGGGGCGTTGCCTGGGATGGTTTGGCTCTTTCAGCTGGGCAGGCAAGGCAGTGGGACTGCTGGGTGAGTTTGCCGAGAAGAACCACTTTACATTAGTGGGCGAACCTGTGGAGATGAAGCAGGGCATGCTGGCATCTGTTGAAGAACAGTGTGAGGCGTTGGCAGAAGCAATGGCGAAAGCGATAAATAACAACTAAATAAACACATTAAATTTTTTAAGACAATGAGAGTAATTATTGAACCGAACTATCAGTTGGTATCCAAATGGGCTGCCAACTATGTGGCTTCAAAGATTAATGCCGCTAAACCAACGGCAGAGAAGCCTTTCGTACTAGGCTGTCCTACAGGTTCTTCTCCTTTGGGCATGTACCACGAACTGATTGAACTGAACAAACAAGGTAAGGTGTCATTCGAGAACGTAGTAACATTCAACATGGACGAGTATGTGGGCTTGCCAAAGGAACACCCCGAAAGCTACTACAGCTTTATGTGGAACAACTTCTTCAGCCACATCAACATCAAGGCTGAGAATACCAATATCTTGAACGGCAATGCTCCTGACCTGGAGGCTGAGTGCGCCCGCTTCGAGGCAAAGATCAAGGCTTATGGTGGCGTTGACTTGTTCATGGGTGGCATAGGTCCCGACGGACACATCGCATTTAATGAGCCAGGCTCTTCACTGACTTCACGCACTCGTCAGAAAACACTGACCACTGATACTATCATCGCTAACTCTCGTTTCTTTGACAACGATATCAATAAAGTGCCAAAGACGGCGCTGACCGTAGGTGTGGGTACTGTAATGGATGCCAAGGAGGTGATGATTATTGTGAATGGTCACAACAAGGCTCGTGCCTTGAAGCATGCTGTTGAGGGTGCTGTTACGCATATGTGGACAGTTAGCGCATTGCAGATGCATCCAAAGGGTATCATCGTTTGTGATGACGCTGCTTGCGACGAACTGAAGGTAGGTACTTATCGTTACTTTAAAGATATTGAAGCAGGCAATCTGTTGTGATTAAGGCACTGTTTTTCGATATAGACGGGACACTGGTGAGCTTCAAGACTCACCAGATACCCGTTTCTACCGTGTCTGCCATTGCGGAGGCGAAAGCCCGTGGTGTGCAGATTTTTATTTCTACAGGGCGCCCTAAGATTATCATCAACAATCTGGCAGCCTTAGAAGAACGCGAACTTATCGATGGTTATATCACTATGAATGGTGGTTATTGCTTTGCTGGCGATACCGTTATCAGCAAGCATCCCATCTCTCCGCATAGCGTGGAAGTCATTTCTCAATATGCCACTGAGCGGAAGATTCCTAACCTGGTGGTGGGTGAGCACAACATGGTGATATGCGACAAAGGTGAGATTTTCGAAGAGTTGTTTTACAGACAACTTAAGGTGGGTGTTGAGCTGGAGGAGAAAACGGTGGCCGAAGCCATAGCAGAAGGCAAGGACATTATTCAGCTCACTACTTTCATTACCCAAGAACAGGAAGCGGAACTGCAACCATTGGTGCCCGACTGTGAGATGGGACGTTGGCATCCTGCGTTCGTGGATATCACGACAAAAGGTTGTACCAAGCAGCAAGGTATCGATGAGATGATCCGTCATTTTGGCATCCGCTTGGATGAAACGATGGCGTTTGGTGACGGGGGCAATGACATCCCGATGATCCAGCATGCAGCTATCGGAGTGGCAATGGGCAATGCCCTTGACGGGGTGAAGGTTGTTGCCGACCATATTACTGATACCGTTGATAATGATGGTATTGCAAAAGCACTCCGTCACTACGGGGTAATTTAATTACATTCATTCATGAACAATCCTCAGCAAAATAATGATAATGTGAATTGGCAGAATGCCATGAATCTGGTGAAATACACCCATCAGTCAGTGTTTCTCACCGGTAAGGCAGGAACAGGGAAAAGTACGTTCCTCAAGCAAGTCTGCCAGGAAACCAAAAAGAAATTTGTGGTGCTGGCACCTACCGGCATTGCTGCTATCAACGCTGAAGGCAGTACGTTGCATAGCTTTTTCAAACTGCCTTTTTACCCTCTGTTGCCAGATGATCCTAACCTGTCATTGCAACGGGGGCGCATCCATGAGTTCTTCAAATACAGCAAGTCGCACCGTAAGTTGTTGGAAGAGTTGGAACTTGTCATCATCGACGAGATTTCTATGGTGCGAGCTGATATTATAGATGCTGTCGACCGTATTTTGCGTGTCTATTCCCACAACCTACGTGAGCCTTTTGGAGGTAAGCAGCTGTTGTTGGTGGGCGATGCCTTCCAGTTGGAGCCTGTGGTGAAAGCAGATGAGCGTGATATCATCAATCGTTTCTATCCCAATCCCTACTTCTTCTCGGCTCATGTTTTCAGTCAGATAGAACTGGTGGCGATAGAACTTACGCATGTTTATCGGCAAAGTGACCCTGTGTTTGTGGGGGTGCTCGACCATATCCGTAACAATACGGCCACGGCGCACGACCTGCAATTACTCAATACACGCTTTGGCAAGTCTGTTGCCCACGATGAGAAAGACTTGTACATTACCCTTGCCACCCGTCGCGATCAGGTAGATTATATCAATGATAAGAAACTGGGTGAGTTGCCAGGTGACCCCGTAACCTTCAAGGGGACTATACATGGTGACTTCCCTGAGAACAGTTTACCCACTTCGTTGGAACTGGTGCTGAAGCCTGGGGCGCAAATCATCTTTGTGAAGAACGACTTCGATAAGCGTTGGGTGAATGGTACCATAGGCACTATCATGGGATTTGACCTTGATGAGGAGATTATCTACATCCTTACAGACAATGGTGATGAGGTGGATGTCAAGCCAGAGTCTTGGCGCAACATACATTATACATACAACGAAGAAAAGAAAGAAATAGAGGAAGAAGAACTGGGCACATTTACACAGTTTCCTATCCGATTGGCGTGGGCCATTACTGTGCATAAGAGCCAGGGACTTACCTTCAGCAAGGTGGTGATAGATTTTACGGGCGGAGTGTTTGCTGGAGGACAGGCTTACGTGGCATTGAGCCGATGCACTTCGTTAGAGGGCATTCAACTTACGAACCCTTTGAGCCGAAGCGACATTTTCGTGCGAGCAGAGATAACTCAGTTCTCTAAGCGTTTCAATAGCCAGCAGGCAGTTGACAAGGCCCTGAAGGAGGCGCGTGCTGACATTGAATATATAGCCGCATCCAAGGCATTCGACAAAGGCGACTTCCAACAGTTCCTGGATTCGTTCTTCAAAGCCATACATGCCCGTTATGACATAGAGAAGCCGTTGGTACAAAGGCTTATACGCCGCAAGTTGTCAGTCATCAATACGCTTCGGAATGAGGTCAGACAACTGAAACAAGAGGCACAGGAGAAAGAGAAAGCCTTGATGAAGTATGCACGAGAGTATGTGCAGATGGGTGATGAGTGCCTCAAGCACGATATGCCAGAAGCAGCTTTGCGCAACTATGATAAGGCTGTGACGCTTTGCCCTCAGTATAAGGAGGCTTGGAAAAAGATCAAGAAAACTGAGAAAATGATGAAAAATAGATAGAGACGGAGTTTGCTTCGTCTCCCAAAGAGCAATGACGTTATGATACTGAAACTCTATGAAAAAAACAACAATCCTGCTGATATTCAGCAAGTGGTAGATGTGCTCAACGATGGTGGCATCATCGTTATGCCCACTGATACCAAGTATGCATTGGCCTGCAACGCTTTGAAGGAACGTGCAGTAGAGCAGGTGTGCCGACTGAAGGATATCGATCCTCGCAAGAATCACCTCTCTGTAATCTGCTATGATATGAGCACCATCAGCGAGTATGCCAAAGTGGATAATAACTCGTTCAAGTTGATGAAGCGTAACCTGCCTGGGCCATTCACCTTTATACTGAATGCTACGAGTCGTTTGCCCCGCATCTTCCGCAACCGCAAGGAGGTGGGCTTCCGTATGCCCGACAATGCCATAGTGCGCGAGATATGCAGTGTGCTGGATGCACCGTTAATGGTAGCGTCAGTGCCTTTCAGTGAGCAGGATGAGGTAGATTATTTGGTGAACCCAGAACTGATGGACGAAAGACTGGGTAGTCAGGTGAATCTCGTCATTGACGGTGGCTTTGGTGATACCGTCGGCTCTGCTGTGATTGATTGTACGATGGGTGAGGCTGAGGTGTTGCGTGAAGGGCCTAAAGAATTGGATCTAGGATAAAAACCATAATGCAACCTTATGGCTGTTTGTATCGTCTAATGAATGTAAAATATAAAATTAATAATATGAAAGTTAAGTTATTGTTTCTGGCATTCTTGATATCATTGAGTGCCACAGCCCAGGAGAATCCATTGTGGATGCGTCATAACGCCATCTCTCCTGATGGTTCTGTCATTGCCTTTTCCTATAAAGGTGATATCTATACTGTTCCTGTCAGTGGAGGAAAGGCAACACAGCTCACCACGAATGCTGCACAGGATTCTTACCCCGTATGGAGTCCAGACAGTAAACAGATTGTCTTTGCGTCATCACGCGAGGGAGGCTATGATCTCTATATCATGAACCGTGAGGGTGGGACTCCTAAGCGTCTTACTACCCATTCGGGCTCTGAGATACCTATGGCTTTTTTGGATGCAAATACCGTCTTGTTCCAGGCAAATCTGATGCCAGATGCACAGTCGGTTATCTTCCCACAGCGTTTTCAGCAAGTCTATACAGTAAGTACTGAAGGTGGCCGCCCACATCTGTTCTCATCTGTTACGTTGGAAGATGTAAATGTGGGGAAGAATGGCGTATTGTTGTATCATGACCGAAAAGGAATGGAAGATCAGTGGCGTAAGCACCATGAGTCATCTGTTACCCGTGACGTATGGATGGCAACACCTAAGGGCAAGGCATACGAGTACAAGCAACTCACTACCTACTATGGTGAGGATCGTAACCCAGTATGGGCACCCGATGGGCAGTCATTCTACTATTTGAGCGAACAGAAAGGTACGTTCAATGTGTTCAAACGGGGTATCAACGGCAATGCAGACGAGCAGCTTACCAGTATGAAAGATCATCCTGTGCGTTTCTTGAGCGTTGCCAACAACGGTACTCTGTGCTTTGGCTACAATGGTGAGATCTTTACAATGAAGGAAGGTGGTCAGCCTCAGAAAGTCAATGTGACGGTGGTGACTGATAAGAGCGAACAAGATTTGATTCGTCAGGTGCAGCAGAGTGGCGCAACAGAGATTTCCGTCTCTTCCAATGGTAAGGAAGTGGCGTTTGTGATGCACGGTGATATCTATGTCACTTCTACAGAGTATAATACCACCAAGCGCATTACTGATACCCCTGAGCAGGAGCGTGACATTCATTTTGCTCCTGACGGTCGTGCCATCGTTTATGCTGCTGAACGTGATGGGTATTGGCAGATATATCAGTCTAAATTGGCTAAAGAAGATGAGAAACTCTTTACCTATGCTACCGATATCAAAGAAGAGAAGTTGACCAATACCAAGATCACCTCATTCCAACCGTATTATAGTCCTGATGGCAAGAAAGTGGCTTTCTTGGAGAATCGTACCACCTTGCGCGTTATTGACCTGGCCACCAAGAAAGTGGTGACGGCAATGGACGGTAAGTATGAGTATAGCTATAGCGATGGCGACCAGTGGTTCCAGTGGAGCCCCGACAGCCGTTGGTTACTTACTAATTATATAGGCTATGGTGGTTGGAACAACAAGGATGTGGCATTGGTCAATGCTTCAGGTAACGGCGAGATACACAACCTTACACAGAGTGGCTACAATGATACCAATGCCAAATGGGTACTGGGTGGCAAGGCAATGATCTTTGGTTCTGACCGTGCTGGCTATCGTAGTCATGGTAGCTGGGGTGCCGAGGATGATATCTATATCATGTTCTTTGACTTGGATGCCTATGAGCAGTTCCAACAAAACAAAGAAGAAACAGCCTTGAGAGAAGAAGCTGAGAAAGAAAAGGATAAAGATAAGGAAAGTAAGGATGGCAAAGACAATGCTGCTGGCAAGAAAGACGGTGACCAGTCTGCCAAAAAAGATATTGAGCCTCTGAAATTCGACCTTGAGAATTGCAAAGACCGTGTGGTGCGCCTTACAGTCAACTCTTCCCATCTGGCAGATGCTGTGCTGACTCCAAAGGGCGATAAACTGTACTATACTGCATCGTTTGAGGCTGGTGCCGACTTATGGATGCATGACCTGAAAGAGGGAAGCACTTCTATCGTGCTGAAGAATGTGGGACGTGCCCAATTGTTGCCCGACAAAGACTTCAAGAAACTCTATCTGGCAGCCCAAGGTGGCATCAAGGAAGTAGACCTTGACAAGAAGAGTAGCAAGAACATAGGCTTTGAGGCTAATTTCAACTATCGTCCTGCTGATGAGCGTACCTATCTGTTTGACCATATCTGGCAACAAGTATTGGATAAGTTCTATAATGTGAATCTGCATGGCACAGATTGGGCGAAGATGCGTGACAACTATCGTCGTTTCTTGCCCTATATCAACAATAACTACGACTTTGCCGAGATGACTAGTGAGATGTTGGGAGAACTCAATGCATCACATACTGGTACCCGTTACAGTCCTGCAGGACCTCAGTTGGCTACAGCTTCGTTGGGCTTGTTCTACGATTGGAGCTATACAGGTGATGGTCTGAAGGTGAAGGAGGTAATCGCTAAGGGACCGTTTGCCGTGAAGAATACCGAGGTGGGTGAGGGTAGCATCATCGAGAAGATTGACGGGCAACCTATCCTCAAGAATACCGACTATTATCCAATGCTGGATGGCAAGGCAGGTAAGAATGTGCGTGTAAGCGTATATAATCCAACATCAGGCAAACGCTTTGATGTTACTATCAAACCAGTATCTGCTTCTCAGTTGACCGATTTGCTTTACAAACGTTGGGTAGATCGTAATAAGAAGCTGGTGGAGAAACTCTCTGGAGGCAAGGTGGGTTATGTGCATGTAAGGGCTATGGACAGTCCTTCATTCCGTCAGGTGTATGCCGATATTCTCAGTGACGAGAACCGACAGAAACAGGCTATGATTGTGGATGAACGCAACAATGGCGGTGGATGGTTGCACGATGACCTGTGCACACTGCTATCTGGTAAGGAATACCAGCATTTCGTTCCTCGTAATCAATACATTGGCTATGATCCTTATAATAAGTGGACTAAACCATCTTGCGTGTTGGTGTGTGAAAATGATTATAGTAATGGACACGGTTTCCCCTGGGTATATAAGACACTGGGCATCGGCAAGCTAATTGGTTCACCTGTTGCTGGTACCATGACTGCCGTATGGTGGGAGACATTGATGGATCGTACGTTGGTATTCGGCATCCCACAGGTGGGTTGCGTGGACATGAATGGCGTATATCAGGAGAATACAGAACTGAAGCCCGACATTACTGTTTATAACACCCCTGAGGATGTGATGAACGGCTACGATCGCCAGTTGGAGACTGCTGTTAAGGAAATGATGAAAGAAGTGAAATAATTCATAATTAAGATGGCTAAGCGAACTGCAATCATACTATTGTACTGTCCTGACAGACCAGGTATTATATCTGATGTCACTAACTTCATCACCGTCAATCAGGGTAACATCATCTACCTCGACCAGTATGTAGATAGGGTAGAGAATATCTTCTTTATGCGCATAGAATGGCAACTTGAGAAGTTTGCCATTCCCGAGGAGAAGATTGAAGACTATTTCAATACCCTTTATGGGCAAAAGTACCAAATGCACTTCCGTCTGTATTTCTCCGACCAGAAACCCCGTATGGCTATCTTTGTGTCAAAGATGTCGCATTGTCTGTATGATTTGCTGGCTCGCTACAGTGCTGGTGAATGGGATGTGGAGGTGCCTCTCATCATCAGCAACCACGAAGACATGCGTCCTGTGGCACAAAAGTTTGGCATCCCTTATTTCTGCTTGCCCATCACCAAGGACAACAAGGCCAAGCAAGAAGAGATAGAGATGCAATTGCTGCGTGATAACGGCATCACCTTCATCGTATTGGCACGTTATATGCAGGTTATTTCTGAAGAGATGATTGCCCACTATCGGCATAAGATTATCAATATCCATCATTCATTCTTGCCTGCTTTCATAGGTGCCAAACCCTATCATGCAGCCTTTGAGCGTGGTGTGAAAATCATTGGTGCTACTGCTCACTATATTACCACTGAGTTAGATGCTGGACCTATCATTGAGCAGGACGTAGTTCGAGTCACGCATAAGGATACTATTGAGACATTGATCAATAAGGGTAAGGACCTCGAAAAGATTGTGTTGTCGCGTGCTGTGCAGAAGCATATCGAGCGCAAGATTCTTACTTTCAAGAACAAAACAGTAATCTTTAACTAAAGAAATGCCAAGGTTTCCCCTTGGCATTTCTTATTTTGCCTTCCATTTTCTTTGGTTTTAAATCATAACTGCTATAAAATAGTGTTGTATAGCAAGTTTTTACGCTTAAAATTTGGCAATATGACATAATGTTACTAAATTTACAAGATAAATAGTAAGATTAGATAAAGAATGAAGACTGAAAACAAAGATAATAAGAAAGTTAAGAACAAAACTATCCAAGAGGAAATGCCCGGAAAGATGAACTCGTTAAAGGCCTTCTTTAAGAATGATACCGTGCATTTTATCTTTGGTTTGGCTATTGCGCTGGTAGCTGCTTTTGCCCTCGTTTCGTTTGGCTCTTTCTTCCTCTATGGTGCGGCAGATCAAAGTGTGATAGATAATAGCACTTCAGAAGAATTATTAGCTGGTGAAGGTGATGTTCAGAACATGGGTGCCATCCGTGGAGCTCAGTTGGCTGACTATTTTATCAATCGTCAGTTTGGTGCTCCATCCATTTTTATGGTAATTTTCTTGCTCGTGATGGGATTGAAACTGATGCGTGTAGTGAAGGTTAGACTGTGGAAATGGTTTATAGGCTGCTCGCTGCTGATGGTGTGGTGCTCGGTGTTTTTCGGCTTCATGTTCAAAGGAATGTACGAAGATACCTTTTTCTATCTTGGAGGCCTACATGGTTATAACGTGAGCAGTTGGCTGGAAAGTCAAGTTGGCGTGCCTGGTGTGCTGATGATATTGTTCTTCACTGCTGTATGTCTCTTGGCTTATTTGAGTACACAGACTATTTTATGGCTACGTAAGTTGTTGGGCTTTAGTTATCTGAAGCGTAAGAAGAAGGAGGCCCCTGTTGAGGAGGCTGCTGTTGGCGATACCACTGATAGTCTGGTGAATGGGGAACAACAGGGTAACCATGCTGAGGTGGCAGATGAGAAAGTTGACACTATAGACTTAGGTGGACCAGACGATAACTTTGTAGTTAATCCTAATCCTGCTGCTGAAGTCTTACAAGAGGGTGATGATGAACTCTTCAATAATGACTCTGATGATGAGCCATACCAAAAGAGCGATGATGAATTAGAGCCTGGTTTCGAGGTAGATGTGCCCGAAGACGAAGAAGTGGTTGAATTAGAACCATATAATCCAAGATTAGACCTATCACATTATAAGTTCCCGACTTTGGACTTGATGAAGCACTTTGACAATGACGGTCCAAGTGTGGATATGGAGGAACAGCAGGACAACAAGAACCGTATTGTTGAGGTGTTGCGTAGCTTTGGTATAGAGATAAAGACTATTACTGCTACGGTGGGGCCTACTATTACATTGTACGAGATAACTCTTTCCGAAGGTATTCGTATTGCCAAAATTCGTAGCCTGGAAGATGATATCGCTTTGCAGTTGGCTGCTTTGGGTATTCGTATCATTGCGCCAATTCCAGGCAAGGGAACTATCGGAATAGAGGTACCTAACAAGACACCAAGAGTCGTGTCTGGTCAGAGTGTAATTGGAAGTAAAGCGTTCCAAGAAAGTAAGGCTGATTTACCTATGGTGCTGGGAAAAACCATCAGTAATGAACCATTTGTGATTGACTTGGCTAAGATGCCGCACATGTTGGTAGCTGGTGCAACAGGTCAGGGTAAGTCAGTTGGTTTGAATGCCATGATTGCCTCACTGCTCTATAAAAAACATCCTGCAGAGTTGAAGCTAGTGCTGGTGGATCCCAAGAAAGTGGAGTTTAGTGTGTATAGTGAACTTGACCATCATTTCTTGGCACAGTTGGAAGATGCCAAGGAACCTGTGGTGACTGACGTGAAGAAAGTGGTGCGTACCCTCAATTCCTTATGTGCTGAGATGGATGCTCGCTACGATTTGCTGAAGATTGCTAAGGTGCGTAACATCAAGGAATATAACGAGCGATTTAATAGTCGTCGTCTGAATCCGAATAACGGGCATCGTTTCCTGCCTTATATTGTGGTAGTGATAGATGAGTTTGGTGACTTGATTATGACAGCTGGTAAGGAAGTGGAACTACCAATTGCTCGTATAGCACAGTTGGCTCGTGCAGTGGGCATTCATATGATTATTGCTACCCAGCGACCTACTACCAATATTATAACAGGTACCATTAAGGCCAACTTCCCAGCACGTGTGGCATTCCGCGTAGCGGCAATGATTGACTCACGTACAATCCTCGACCGTCCTGGTGCTAACCAACTGATAGGTAAGGGCGATATGTTGTTCTTGCAAGGCAACGATCCTGTGCGTGTGCAGTGTGCATTTATCGATACTCCAGAGATTGAGAATATTGTGAAATACATATCCGAGCAACAAGGTTATACCACTCCATTCTATTTGCCTGAGGTGGCAGATGATGTTGATTCAGAGGGAAGTGGAGCCGAAGTGGATATGGACAAACTCGACTCTTTGTTTGAGGATGCTGCTCGCTTGTTGGTTATTCATCAGCAAGGATCTACTTCTTTAATACAAAGGAAGTTCTCGATAGGTTATAATCGTGCCGGTAGGCTGATGGATCAGTTGGAGAAAGCCGGCATTGTAGGCCCGGCAATGGGAAGCAAGCCACGCGATGTGTTATGTGTGGATGAAATGGCATTAGAAGAGAAACTTGCGAACATTAGGAATTGAGAATTATGTGTAAAAGAGCATTAAGAAGGGTCTTGGTCTTGGTTTTGTTAATTTTCAATTGTCAATTCTCAATTGTCAATTCTCAGACACCACAGGAGTTGCTAGATAAGATTGTTGAGAAAGCCTATGCCAGTGGCTATATAGACGTAGATTTCACGGCATATATGGACGGCGGCAATTCACAAGGCCATATCCTCGTGCAAGGGAAGCAGTTCGTTTTGGAAACACCTGGCATGAAGACTTGGTTTGATGGCAAGACGCAATGGACGTTGGCAGAAGAGAATGAGGAAGTAAGCATTTCTGAACCTACTGATGAAGAGCTGCAGTCGCTTAACCCTTATGCATGGATGTCGCTCTATCAGCACGGATATGATTTAAAGTTTGCAGAAACGGGTGTGCCAAACGTGAGAAAAGTGATTATGACCACCACTATCCCTCGTGAGGAGATGCAGAGCATTGTATTATTGATTCATCAGACTGAGCTCTACCCAGTACGTCTCAGTATGGCTGGTAGAGGAGGCTTGGATGTAGTAGTTATAGATATCGATAGTTATAATGTGAACCAACGCCCCCTCCCTAATGAGACTTTTGTGTTTGACAAGAGTAAATACCCAGACATAGAGGTGATTGACCTTAGGTAACGAATTAACACTTAGAGTATTGGGATTGAGGAGGCCTTTCTCCACATGGATAATTCTCAATTTTCAATTCTCAATAAAAAAAAGAATATGGAAACAGAAAAAGTTAGATTGCTGATTATCGGTTCCGGCCCTGCTGGATATACAGCCGCAATTTATGCTTCACGTGCTAATCTTCAGCCTGTGTTATATGCAGGCTTGCAGCCTGGTGGTCAGCTTACAACAACTACGGAAGTTGAGAATTTCCCAGGTTATCCTCAAGGTGTGGATGGCAATCAGTTGATGGAAGACTTGCGTCAGCAAGCTGAACGATTTGGTGCCGATCTTCGACAAGGTGTTGCTACCAAGGCTGATTTGAGCCAGCGTCCGTTCAAGATTACCATTGATGACTCTAAGATAATTGAGGCTGAAGCACTAATTATAGCTACAGGTGCAGCTGCCAAATATTTAGGGTTGGAAGATGAAAAGAAATATGCAGGTATGGGTGTAAGTGCCTGTGCTACTTGTGATGGCTTCTTCTATCGTAAAAAAATAGTAGCTGTGGTAGGAGGTGGTGATACGGCTTGCGAGGAAGCTACCTATTTGGCAGGTCTGGCATCAAAAGTATATCTGATTGTACGCAAGCCATTCCTTCGTGCTTCGAAGATCATGCAGGAACGTGTGATGAATCATCCGAAAATCGAGGTGCTTTTCGAACATAATGCAGAAGGCCTGTTTGGCGACAACGGAGTTGAGGGAGTACATCTTGTGCAACGTTTGGGCGAACCAGATGAACGCCATTATGACCTGCCTATCGATGGCTTTTTCTTGGCTATTGGTCATAAGCCTAGCTCTGATATTTTCAAGGACTATGTAGATACTGATGCAGCAGGCTATATCATAACCGAAGGAAGTAGTCCAAGGACCAATGTACCCGGAGTGTTTGCAGCTGGTGATGTGGCAGACCCTCATTATCGTCAAGCTATTACTGCTGCTGGCAGTGGTTGCAAAGCAGCAATTGAAGCAGAAAGGTTTTTATTAAACGGATAGTATCATGGTGAAGCCTAATATTACAGACATCAATATCCCTGAACTGATATCAGATCTTTGGACACCATTGACTTCTGATCAACGGGAACGTTTGGCTGGCAGTTTCTCTATTCAGACTTATAAGAAGAACGAGATTGTGCACAGTGAAGATGAAACACCTACTCATCTGTTCTGTCTCCTGAAAGGAAAAGTAAAAGTGTTCAGGGAAGGTGTAGGTGGCAGAAGTCAGATTGTGCGTATGATCAAGCCTGTAGAGTACTTTGGCTTCCGAGCTTTTTTTGCCAACGAGACTTATGTAAATGCAGCAGCTGCCGTTGAGTCATCTGTAGTATGCCTGATACCATTGGAAGTTATTAGCGAGTTGGTAAAAGAGAATATTGACCTCGCATGTTTCTTTATACGTAACTTGTCAGTCTCTTTAGGAGTAGCTGACCGTCGCACGGTGAACCTCACGCAGAAGCATATCAGAGGTCGTTTGGCAGAATCTCTGTTGTTTTTGAAAGAGAGCTATGGGTTGGAAGAAGACAATTCCACGCTGAGTATTTACCTCTCTCGTGAGGATTTGGCAAACCTTTCTAACATGACTACTTCAAATGCTATCCGTACGCTATCTCAATTCGCATCAGAGAAATTGATTGCCATTGATGGCCGTAAGATTAAGATTATTGAAGAGGAAAAATTAAAGAAGATATCTAAGATAGGCTGATACAATAATCCTCCCCAATGAGGGAGGAGTAATGAGATAATAACAATCCCCCAAATCGGGGGATTGTTATTATTATTATTTTGTGAACAGCAGCTCTCGATACTTTGGCAATGGCCATATCTCATCGTCAATTTCCATCTCGAGCTTATCGATGTGTTCACGAATTTGTTCTAAGAAAGGTTTCACTTCCTGCTCATAGGCGAAAGCACGCTCTTGGTAGTTTTCCATGTGATTGGCCTTTTTGCGTGACTCTGTCATTTCTTTTACCAAACGCTTGATTTCAGTCACACGTAAAGATATTTCACGAATCAAATCTTTTCTGTCGGCACTGAGTGATTCATATTCTTCTGCATCAAATACCTCACGCAATCCACGCAGATTTTCCAATAGGCGATTCTGATAAGTCACTGCTGTAGGTACAATATGGTTGATGGCCAAGTCTCCTAAAACACGGCTCTCAATCTGCACTTTTTTTGTAAATTTCTCCAATTCCACTTCCAAGCGACTTGCCAATTCTGTTTCATTGAATATATGTTCACCAATTAAAACAGCCCTTGACTGCTCACTCTCATATAACATCAATGCTTCAGGCACATTGTTGATATTGCTCAAACCTCGGCGAGCTGCTTCCTGTTTCCATTCCTCTGAATATCCATCACCCTCAAATCGGATGGGTGCAGATGTCACGATAGCATCTTTCAACGCGCGGAACAGGGCTTCCGTCTTGCTCATACCATCTTCCATAAATTTGTCAACCATTGCTTTGAACTCCTGCAATTGGTTGGCCATAGCGGCATTAATAGCAATCATGGCACCTGCACAGTTAGCTGATGAGCCCACTGCACGGAATTCAAAACGGTTGCCTGTAAAAGCAAAAGGTGAAGTACGGTTGCGGTCAGTCGTATCAAGCAGAATCTCTGGAATACGGTCAATACCCAACTTAAGTGTAAGGTTCGCTGCTTGGTCACTCTTACTGCTATAGTCTTGCTTAACAAACTCATCCAACACAGTCGTCAGTTGTTTGCCCAAGAAAATGGACAAAATTACAGGAGGTGCCTCGTTGCCCCCTAATCGATAGCTATTGGTAGCACTCATGATAGAAGCCCTCAGCAAATCCTGATTCTTATAGACCATCATTAATACGTTTACTAAGAAAGTCAGGAACAACATATTACCCTGTGGGTTCTTGCCAGGTGCAAACAAGTTCACGCCTGTGTCTGTACAGAGCGACCAGTTGTTATGCTTGCCTGAACCATTTACACCGTTGAAAGGTTTTTCGTGAAGCAGTACAGAGAAATTATGCTTCCCTGCCAAGCGCTTCATCAAGTCCATTACCAACTGATTATGGTCATTGGCCAGGTTGACATTTTCAAAGATAGGAGCCAATTCAAACTGGTTAGGTGCCGCTTCGTTATGTCTGGTCTTCACTGGAATGCCCAGTTTGTAGCATTCTATCTCCAACTCTTTCATAAAAGCGGTTACACGAGCAGGGATGGAACCGAAATAATGATCGTCCAGCTGTTGGTCTTTGGCAGAAGAGTGTCCCATCAGTGTTCGTCCAGTCAAACAAAGGTCAGGACGTGCGTCATACAAAGCACGATCCACCAAGAAATACTCCTGCTCCCATCCTAAGTTTGCATGCACTCGTTTCACATGTTCATCGAACAACTTACAAACGGATGTGGCTGCCTTATCTACAGCTGCTAAAGCTTTCAATAAAGGTGTTTTGTAATCCAAAGCCTCGCCAGTGTAAGAGATGAAGATGGTAGGAATACATAATGTGTCATCTACAACAAATGCAGGAGAAGAAACATCCCAGGCGGTGTAACCACGTGCTTCGAAAGTGTTGCGTATGCCACCACTTGGAAAAGAAGAAGCATCTGGCTCCTGCTGGATAAGCAGTTTCCCAGAGAAGCGTTCTATCACGTCTCCGTCTTCATCGAAATCAATAAAACCGTCATGCTTCTCAGCTGTACCGTCGGTCAATGGTTGAAACCAATGTGTATAGTGAGTTACGTTCAACTGCTTTGCCCAACTCTTCATGCCGTTGGCAATCAAGTCGGCTGTCTCAATGCTGATAGGTTTCCCTTTGTCAATGGCGTCTTGAATAGCTTTATATGCCTCTTTAGGAAGATATTCCTGCATCTTTTGCTGGTCGAAGACATGGATACCATAGTAATCATTCAGCTTGTCAGATGGAAGACTCACTTCCACAGGTTTCCTGCTTGCCAATTCTTGTAGGGCAAAAAATCTCATTTTTGACATATCAGTTTATCTTTTAACGGTAATTTGCCACAAAAGTACAAATTTAATTTATACTTTTGCTATTAAGTATATGAAAAAAGAGTGTAAAATAGGGTTCATCTTGTGGCTAGTCTTGATAGTGACTTCCTTTCTGGCATCAGCTGATGTCAGTGCCAAAGAGCGTTACCCTATTGATGTACTTGCTGACAGCATTGTTCATTTGACGATTGACAGAGCCAGAGACAGCATCGGGCTGGCAAGAGAGTACAATGCGCAACTATATGTAAAAGGGCAGGTGAATGTGCGGAAGAAGAATGTTTTTTATCATCAGATACCAGGCATGTTCCATGTCAGCAAAAAAGGACAGCGTCAATTCTTTATCGAGACTATTAATCAGGTTCATTTCACCTCTCCAGACATATATGACCAACGTACAGAAGCGATGTTGGGTACTACTGATAGTTTCTTTGAGGCAGATGGCAGATTGTCCGATTTGTTTCATATAACTCCTTATAACCACATGTTGATGCAAGATAAGCTCATTTCCCCGCTTTCACCAAATGGAAACAAATATTACGTTTATACGCTTGATTCTGTTTTCTATGTAGGGAACACTCAACATTATAAGATAGTTTTCCAGCCACGTGTGGTGAGCTATCAGCTGGTTGAGGGCTATGTCATCATTACCAATGGTGCGTGGAGCATTAGAGAAATGTGTTTTGATGGCCGAAACGAGATGGTACGTTTCAAGAACAGAATAATGATGGGAAAGGTAGGGGCAGAGACAGAAATGTTACCAATGAGTTATAACTTGGATGTTTATTTTCATTTCATGGGCAACCGTATCGATGCCACCTATAAAGCCTTGTTAACCTATAAAGACATAAGGTTAGACATGCCACATCTTACTTTAAAAGAACTGCGTCGAGAGGGAAAAGACAAGTATGATCTTTCACGCTATTATAGTTTGGGAAGTGATGAGAGTGCACCGAAAAGAGATCTGAGTTTTTTTGACAAGCATCGTCCCGTTCCGCTGACAATCGAAGAATTAGATCTATATACTGAATATATCAGTTCACAGTTGATTAATCAACGTGATACTGTAGCGGAAAGCAAAAAGAAACGTGAGCGTTTTTGGAACCGTGTAGGGGATGCCTTAGTGAGTCGAAGCCGTTTTTATGTAAAAGATGTGGGAAATTTTCGCGTGTCTCCATTGTTCAATCCCCAACAGGTAGGTTATAGCCATCGTAATGGCACATCCTATAAAATGGATTTACGCTACACCCGCAGAATGGTAAATGACCGAGTGATTGAGAT
The DNA here is from genome assembly GCA_902775375.1 of uncultured Bacteroidales bacterium. GTDB lineage: Bacteria > Bacteroidota > Bacteroidia > Bacteroidales > Bacteroidaceae > Bacteroides. Next base: position 61,334 of record CACYLU010000011.1, read on the forward strand.
AACGCCACGCATAGGTTATAATTTTAAGCACCGTGAGTTCTATTGGCTGATAAGAGGCTATTGCGATTATTGGCCAGAGAAACGTGCTTCTTGGAATTTCGAAGTGGGTAATGGAGATAAGGTGTATAACAATGAGGTGATAAAGGATATAGAAGCTGCAACAGGCGAGAAAGTCGATCTTTCTGAAGTAAACCTGGAATACTTCAACCATACCTTTCTCAAGCTCTCTCATAGTTGGGAAGTATTCAACGGATTTACATTAGACCTTGGACTGAACCTTCATCGTCGTGCTGCTACTGGCAATAGGAACGAGCAATACAATCGCATTTATAACAGTTTTGCGCCAATGATGAGGCTTTCCTATACGCCGGGCCAGTACTATTATATGGATGGCAAACGAAAAGTAAACCTACATTCTTCTTATCCCACCTTTATATTTGAATGGGAGAAAGGACTAGGGGGGGTGTTGAAGAATTCTACTGTTTATGATCGTTTCGAGATAGATATTCAAGATGACCTTCCCCTTGGACTGCAACGCACATTGTTCTTGCGATTCGGGGCAGGAACCTTTGCCTACAAAGATCATTTGTATTTTATAGATTTCGAACGATTCCGTAGGCATAATTTACCATTGGGTTGGAGTGATGATATTGGTGGGGTGTTCCATCTGCTCCAAAGTGATGTTTATAACTCCTCTCGGCAATATCTGAGGTTCCATGCCACTTATCAGGCTCCATTTTTGGTAATCCCGCATGTAGCTAAATACTTGAAGTATGTGATGAACGAACGCATCTATTTCAATACAGTGCTTTTGCCGCATCAACAACCATTCTATGAAGTAGGCTATGGCATAGGCACTCATCTGTTTGATTTCGGCTTCTTCATGTCGTTGGCCAAGCAGAAGAAACGTGAGTTTGGGTTTAAGATAACATTGGAATTGTTTAACAGATGATATTATGAAAAGTAACTTTGTCTTGTTGTTGGGTGTAGCTCTTCTGGTCGCATGCCATACAACAGCACCGGTAGCTGAACGTGAGTCAACCGGTTACACACAGTATGTAGATCCTTTTATCGGTTCGGGTGGTCATGGACATGTGTTTGTGGGTGCCAATGTGCCATTTGGTTTCGTGCAGTTAGGTCCTTCTCAGCAAACTCAAGGGTGGGATTGGTGTTCAGGCTATCATTACAGCGATTCTATATTGGTAGGGTTCAGTCATCTGCACCTCAGTGGTACGGGTGTGGGTGACTTGGGTGATATCACTTTCCTCCCTTTGTCTCATAAAGAACAGCGAACAGATAAGTTCACGCATGAGGTGGAAATGGTGGAACCAGGCTATTACAGCGTACATACTCAGGAGGCTGATGTTCAAGTGGAACTGACTGCTACCACTCGCACTGGTTTCCATCGTTATTTCTTTCCTGATGATAAGGAACAGCTCTTGCTGATCAACCTCAAACATGGCATTGGCGGAGATAGGATGCAAGAGGCAGCTCTCCAACAAAAAGGTGAGAAGAGCATAGAAGGCTATCGCTTCTCAAGAGGCTGGGCTGTTGATCAGAAGGTTTTCTTTGTTGCCGAGTTCAACAAGCCTATTCGTGAGATACAGCAAGAGGGCGACAGCATCAGTGTGCTGACCTTTGAAAAGGGCAGTGAACCTTTGATGGTGAAAGTGGGACTTTCTGCTGTTAGTGTTGAGAATGCGCGCCTGAACCTACAGACCGAAAATCCAAACTGGGACTTTGATGAGGTATGGATGCAGGCCAACGACCAATGGGAGAATCAGCTGGAAAAGATACAGATTAAGACCGACGATGATGTGGCACGCACCATCTTCTATACCTCTCTCTACCATACCATGATAGCTCCTTCTGTGTTCAATGATGTGAATGGTGACTATCGAGGTGCTGACGGTAAGGTATATCAGCATGCCGACTTCACCAACTATACAACCTTCTCTTTGTGGGACACCTATCGCGCTGCCCATCCGTTGGCGACCCTTATCCATCCTGACAAGCAGCGTGACTTTGCACAGACTTTCCTGAAGATATGCGAGCAGCAAGGGCGTTTGCCAGTGTGGCACCTGATGGGCAATGAAACCGACTGCATGGTGGGTAATCCTGCCCTTCCTGTCTTGGCAGACATAGTCCTGAAAGGTTTTGATGTTGATGGCAAGTCCGCTTTGGAGGCGATGAAGCAAACAGCTATGGTTGATGGGCGCTCCATCGGTTTGTTGAAGAAATATGGTTATATCCCATGGGACAAAGAGCCCACCAACGAAACAGTAGCCAAGGCTATGGAATATGCGTTGGCAGACGATGCGTTGGCCCGTGTGGCAAAGCAGTTGGGTGATGAGGAAGCCTATGCCTACTTCTATAAGCGTGGCCAGTCATATAAGAAATATTTTGATCCGCAGACAGGTTTTGTGAGAGCCGTCGATGTCAATGGCAAGTTCCGTGAACCTTTCGACCCCATCAAGGTGATTCACCGTGCAGACGACTATACTGAGGGCAATGCTTGGCAATATACTTGGCTAGTACCTCATGATGTGAAAGGCCTCGTCTCCCTCTTTGGCAGTGAGGAAGCGTTTGTCACCAAACTCGATTCCCTGTTTGTGGTGGAGGGTGATCTTGGTGAGGAGGCCTCGCCCGATATCAGTGGCTTGATAGGGCAGTATGCCCATGGCAATGAGCCCAGCCACCATATTATATATATGTATAATTATGTAGGTCAGCCCTGGAAAACAGCACATCGTCTGCGTGAAGTGATGAACACCCTTTATAAGGCCGATCCCGATGGCTTGTGTGGCAACGAAGACGTAGGTCAGATGTCAGCTTGGTACATCCTCTCTTCTTTGGGACTCTATCAGGTAGAGCCTGCAGGTGGTAAGTTCGTGTTCGGCTCCCCATTGTTCAATAGTGCAGATGTGAAGGTGGGTGACAAAACATTAAGCATCATTGCCCATAATAACAGTGCTGAGAATATCTATATACAGTCAGTCCGTTGGAACGGGCAGCTATACGATAAGTCATATATTGATTTCAAAGATTTACAGCAAGGAGGCACTTTGGAGTTTGAAATGGGTGCTTATCCATCCGATACTTTCGGCGTAGCGCCAGAGAGCAGACCTTAAATGTAATCAGAATACACCTTATTTATTATATATTAATAAGGGTTAGTCCAGAAGCGGTTCTTTTTGTGTGATAGTACACAGAAAGAACCGCCTCTTTTTGTGCAATAAATCACTAATTTCGCCGCCGATTTAAAAATAAGAAATATATGAAGCGGATTAATTGTGTGAAGAAAACAAAGATGCTCTCTCAAAGCAGAAACAGCGATTTTTTCTTGTTGGCCCAACAGATGATCGCCCGGATGCAGAACGAGTGTCGTCCCAAGACAGTGTATAACTGCCAAACAGCATTACGTAGTCTACAGCGTTACCTCGACTGTTGTCGCCCCGAGCTGAGAAAGAGGCTGCCCCTGCGTTTGCTCACGTCAGAGCTGACGGCCCATTTCCACCGCTACCATGTGCAGCGTGGGGTGGGTGAGAATGCCATCCGTGCCTACCTGCGCTCACTGCGTAGCCTTGTCAACAGGCTTCGAAAGAAGGGCTATCCCTTAGGTGATGATATTTTCTCCTTAGTACACACCTCACCGCTGCCTGGTGGCAGTGTGCCCCTCAGCGAGGTCGAGATGCGCCGCATCAGTATGGCCGATGTCAGGCCTGAAAGCAGTATGGCATGGGCTAGAGACCTTGCCTTGTTCACTTACCTTGCGGGAGGTATCGCCTTTGTCGATCTGGCTCACCTCAGGTCAGGCAACTACGATGCAGGCACTGGCATGCTCACCTTTCGCCGCCAGAAGACGGGCGTTGAGGTGCGTGTGTCACTGCCTCCCGTGGCACTGGGCATTTGGCGTAAGTATGGCAAGCAAGGCGCAGCCTATCATTTCGGACTTGTCAGCACCAACCACCCTGATGATTATGCCAACGCCCTGACGCGTTATAACAGGAGCCTGCGAAGCCTTGCTCTGCGGAGTGGCATCCATCGTAAGGTCACTAGCTACACGTTGCGTCACACCTTTGCCACCATTGCGCGGCACAACTATGGTGCCCCGCTCGACTTGCTCTCCCTGCCCCTGGGTCACCGCAGCGAACGCACCACTGCCCTCTATGTCGATCGCCCCACCTACGACATGCTGCAGCGACTGCAGTGCAAGATGGAGCGCAACCTGATGAAATGACACAAAAAATGCCCACCTATTGCGAATAGGTAGGCATATAATTGCTACAAAATTACAAAATAATATTAAACGAACAATACTTTTCTTAAAAAAGTAATAACTCCGCTTTAAATAAATTCTAGTATTTAACTATCCTTAACAAATGACATTCACATAATGCCTACCTATTCGCAATAGGTATGCATACCGCAACGGAGCAAAATACTGAAAATAAGCCCGGTATGCTCCCGCTACAACGACTGTTTAATAAGAATAAACGAAAAAATATAGAATATGGGAATATTTGGTAAATCACTACTTCGGTTCATGCTTGTACTGCTGCTGGCACTGTTCCCTCTTAGGGGTATGTCGCAGACGACGGAGGTGGACTCCGATACGCTGGAGATCCGCTTCAAGCTGGACAGTGTGATGATCAACATGCACTTCGACGGCAACATGGAGCGCTGGAACCAGTTCGAGCGCGACTTCAACCAGCGTTTTGCCGGCAAGAACCGCCTGGGTATTGTGGTCGATATCTATTCTGGTGCCTCACCCGAAGGTACGGTCGAGCACAACCGCTGGCTGGGCCAGGAGCGTGGCGAGAGCATCAAGCAGCTCATCGAACAGCGCCTGCGTGGTCGTGTGGGCTATATCATGGTGCACAACGAGGCAGCCCGCTGGGACGGCCTCTATCAACTGGTGGCCAAGAGCAACGAGCCATGGAAAGACGATGTGCTGCGCATCATCAGCGAGCCTGCGTCTGTCAATGAGACGGGGCGCGACCGCCGTGAGTGGAAACTGCGCAATCATAGGAATGCCGATGTTTGGGAGAAGATGCTCAGCACCTACCTGCCTCCATTGCGTAGTGGCGGTACAGCTGTGGTGAGCTGGATGCCTGAACTGATTACTTCGCCGACTGAGAAGGATACGGTGTATGTGATGTACGACACGCCCCCTTGCATTACCTGTCCTCCTGACCCCTTTGTGGTGTCCGACGAGGTGGGCGATTTGTATGTAAAAGACGATACTGTGACGATGACCAAGCCAGTAGTGCGCAAGCCGGTGTGGATACTGCGCACCAACCTGCCGCTGCTGGCCATCGGCACACCTAACCTGCAGGCTGAGTGGTCGCTCGACCATAAGGACCGCTGGAGTATTAATATAGAAGGTGTATGGTCATGGTGGACCTTCGCCCACAACGCCTATGCCAACCAGATGATGTACGGCTCGGTGGAGATACGCCGCTGGCTGGGACGCCGCTGGCGTCACCATTCGCTCGACGGCTGGCACATCGGCCTGGCTGCCGGTGTCGGCTATGGCGACGTGGAGTGGAAAAGTCGCGGCTACCAGGGTGAGGTTTATTCCGGTTTTATCAATATTGGCTGGCAGAAGCGCTTCGGCAGGAACAAGCAGTGGGCCTTCGATGCAGGCATCGGCTTGGGCTATGCCTATGTGCCCTGGCGTCGCTACCGTGGCAGCAGCATCTTCCCCGAGGGTAAGGAAGAACGCTACGACGACCACTTGATGTGGCGTGAAACCAGTCGCACGCACTGGATCGGCACTCCGCACCTCAACATCTCCATCGGTTATGTGTTCCCTGTCAAGGATGCCGAGTGGAAGCGTGCCAAGGCGGTGCAGCGTGACATCGACCGCAATGCTGCCCTGCACTACCGCGACAGCGTGCTCATTCAGGAGCGCTACGAGCAGGACAGCATCAGGACTACCCTGCGTCAGCGCCGTAACGAGATATCTCTCTTGCCTGAAGATGAACGCATAGCAGCCTACGAGCAGTACTATGCCGACAAGAAGCAGCTCAAGGACGACATCAAGGCTGCCAAGCAGCGCGTGAAGGACGAGAAGAAGGCTGCTAAGGAGCAGGAGAAGTTGGAGAACAAGCAGCTCAAGGAGCAACTGAAGCAGGAGCGTGAGCAAGCTCGTCAGGAGCGGCTGGCACACGAGCAGTGGCTCAAGTCGCCTGAAGGTCAGGCAGTAGCCGATCAGGAGAAAGCTGCAGCCAAGGCAGCCAAGCAGCAAGCTAAGGCAGCGAAGAAGGCCGCCAAGCAAAAGGCGAAGCTGGAGAAGAAGCAGCGCCGCATGCAAGAGCGCATCGATGCCGAGCAGTACCGCAACCGCGAAAGACTGCGCCGTGAGTTGGAACAGACCGACTATAAGTATAACGGGAGAATTGAGAATTAAAAATTGATAATTGATAATGAAGACTATTATTGACATATTGAGAAGAAGCAGGAAAAGCAGCATGTCGGATGCCGCACGGATAATTATCCATTATCCACTATCCATTATCAATTTGCTGTTACTGCTGGCAGTAACAACATCCTGCGAGCGCCGCGAGCTCTACGTCTATGGCGATGAGTACCGCTCGGTGGAGCTGAACGTCGACTGGCGCAAATACAGCCAGACTGACCCCGATGGTATGACCGCATGGTTCTACCCGTTGAATACCGAGCAGAACAAGCCTTACCGCATCACCACCGCCAATGTGCGCCGCCATGAGCTGTACCTGCCCGGTGGCCTGTACCGGGGTATGGTCATCGACTATTCGCCCGAGGAGTTCGGTCACCAGCTGTTCCTCGACCTCGACAACCTGGAGGGTGCCCGTGTGGAGGCACGCCCTGCTGCCTACCAGCCCGACGAGCAGACAATGGTGGGCGATGGTGTGCCTGCCGACCTGAACGACCAGGTGAACGCAGGACTGTTCAGCGAAGATGCTTGGACTGAGAAGCAGGCTGAACGTACTGGCTTGAACGACAACGGGCTATACCTGGTGGCTGACCAGCCCGAGGAGATGGCGCTCGACACCTTAGACAGGGTGATTATTGACCGTGGTGAATATGGTGACTATATCCCATGGAAAAAACGCGAGACCTACCAGTCCACTATCAACATCAAAAAAATATATTCCGTTCCTGAGCCATTGATATGGAAGATTCGCGTACGTGTATGGATCAAAGACGGCTTCAACTACATCTGGCGTACGCCGTCCAGCCTGACGGGCTTGGCCGACGGTCACTATCTGCCATTAGACATCAATTCCGACCGTTCGTGTCTGATGCGCATCGACGAATGGGAGATGCAGCGCACGGGCGAGAACACAGGCTACATTGCCGTCACGCTGTCCACTTTCGGTTTGCGTCCGGGTAGCGTGCTGCCCACACGTGAGTTGCACGAAGCCGCCAACACACGCGCTGCCGTTACTAAAAAGCAGGAGCCTTTCAAGTATGTGGTCAACCCAGGTGAATGGGAGCCCAACTACCCGCCTGCAGGATGGACCGACTACTACACAGGCAACTGCGAGCAGGACGAGATGCGCCTGAACCTGTCGTTCACGCTGCGCGACCATGCCACCACACTGCAATACCACTTCAACGTGGGCGAACTGGTGGTGAGCTACGACACCCAGCGTGCCCTGCGTGTGGAGCTGGGACCCGACTTCTTCTACCCGAACAACCCCAACGGTCCGCAGCCCATCATCCTGCCTTATGTTGAGGCATACGGTGGCACCGGCTTTGACGCTACGGTAACCCCATGGGAGGATGGCGGAACGGCTGAGACCACGATGTAATTGATAGAAATAACCTATGGTTTTTATATAACGCGATAATGAACAGACGATTTTTAATATTGGCAATAGCAGCCACGATGCTGGGAGCCTGCAGCCATGAGATAGATTCAGTTGTTGGCACTCCTGAGACAGGGCATGACAACACCGAGGTGTCTGCCCAGACCCCCGTGTTGTTTGATGCCTACTTGGGCCGTGCGCTGACACGTGCGGGTGCCGAGGGCGCTCTTAACAACGCCGCCCTGGCGGCCAACGGCTTTGGTGTTTTCGGTTACTATACCGAGAACGAGTTCTATAACGACACCTACCAGCCTACTTTCATGTATAATGCGAAGGTGTCAGGTGACAACTGGACCTACAGTCCTTTGAAATACTGGCCCAACGAGTTTGGCAGTGCTGCCGAGAGCGAAGACGTTGACCGCCTGAGCTTCTTTGCCTACGCTCCTTATGTGCAAGTGAACCCATCTACGGGTATTCCCGTCAATGAAGATGCTACTACGGGCATCATCGCCATGACACGCAACTCATCCACAGGCGACCCATTTGTGAAGTATGCCGTGAACTTCGACCCTGCCCATCAGGTGGACTTCAGCTGGGGTGTTGCCAAGACTGGTGCTCCTACTGGCGTTACGGGTGAGCAGGCCACTGTTGCTGCGGGCAGTCCTTTCAAGGACCTGGTGAAGCCTGCAGCTGACCAGAAGATCGGCTTCGAGTTCAACCACGCCCTGGCACAGCTGAACGTGCAGCTGGATGCCAAGGTTGACGGTGCCGACAATGTCGATATTAATAATACCCGTATCTGGGTGCGCTCGGTCACTTTCGAGGGCTTTGCCACCAAGGGTTCTTTCAATCTGAACCAATCGAAGGAGGGTGCCGTGTGGACTGACCTGGCTGGCAACAGCATCAGCGGCAGTGACGAAGTGACGGTGTATGACGGCAGGACCGACGGCAATGAGGGCGTGAGTGCCGCAACGAACGAGACGCCGGCAGCGCTGAACAAGGGTATTGTGCAGGCAGGGGCTTATACAGTTGATGCTGACAACAATATTACAACCCCCACAGCTACAGGTGTCACCAAAGCTCCACAGAACCTGTTCAACAGCTCGTCTGATGACGCGCCATTGTATGTCATTCCTAATCAGCAGGACTTTAAGGTGACCATCGTGTATGACGTTGAGACGGTTGACAATCGCCTGTCCAAGTACCTGGCAGATGGTGTGACCAAGGGCAGCCGTGTGAAGAACACCATCAAGCAGGTAGTGAAGTTTGGTGATGCTACTCAGCTCGAGGCAGGCAAGAAATATGTGTTGAAACTGCACCTGGGCATGAGTACTGTCAAGTTCAACGCCTCGGTGGCAAAGTGGGGCGCAGCAAATGAAACGGAGGGCAGTCTGCCTTTATCTGCTATTTATACCATTAAACAATTGAAGGCTGAATTGAGCAATTTCTTTGCGCAGGGTAAGGATCCTTCCGCGTTGCAGAAATTTTTTACAGGTTGGTACGTCCATCCTGATGGCACCATCAATACTACCAGGGAAGGGGCTACTGGCAAGATTGCTTACCTGTCTCCCACCGACGAGAATGTTGACACCGGCATACCGGGCTCTCGCATCCTGGTGATGGGCTTGACAGATGCTTATCATCCCAATGAGGATGGAGAAGTATCTCAGGAATTCCACTTTATCAACAATTATGATCGTCATTTGTCCTACTGGAATGGGCATAATCATTCTGCATATTCGAATTCAGAACTGGGCTTTGGCGAAGATATTGACATCTTTAAGACACTAACTAGTCAGCATGAAGAATTCAAGACCATTGGCACTGCCTCCGGCAACAGGTCTGGCAAACGCAATGGCTATGCCATCACGGCAGCGGCCGTGAACCACCCGAATTCTGCCAGTTTCTTTGCCTACCAAGCCGCCTGGAACTATAAGACCAGTGTCGATGACACCATAGGTACTGAATATGGCCTCGAGGGCGAAACGGGTGCTGTGGGCCACTGGTTCCTGCCCACCGTTGAGCAGATGATTCTGATGGGTGCTCCTGTATATAGGTATAAGAATAATAAAGAAAACGGTTCAGGTGAGATAAACTTGCCGTATGAATACCCTCTGAAAGAGTTGTCGACCACCAGTGACTATTGGTTGAGCTCTGAATATACCAACAACAATGCGTGGACTTATAAGGCTCAGTATGTTGCTTTTGGCAATGACCAGAAATTTGCTGAAAGGATAGTAGACTATCACCACAGGGTACGTCCCGTCTTTGCTTATTGAATTTGAGAGTTTTTGGAGCAGCGAGTGCAGATGCAAGCTTGCTTGCAATATGCCGAGTCGCGACAAAATTGTTACGAAGTAAAATTGATAGTAAAAATATTATTAACCCATTTATTTTGATAATTAATTATGAACAAGAAATTTATAACGATGGTAGCTGCTGCAATGATGTTTGCAGCCTGCTCAAATGATGCCGACACCGTTAAGGAGTCAGCAGAACTTGCCCAGAACAGCCAAGAGCAAACACCGGTGCTGTTTGGAGCTTACCTGAACCGTGCCACTACCCGCGCGGGTTTTGCCGGCGATGTGGCTCTTGAACAGCTGAAGAAGGAAGGCTTCGGCGTGTTTGGCTACTACACCGACGGTGAGAAGTACAGCGACTTTGCCAAGCCCAACTTCATGTACAATGAGAAGGTAAGCGGCGATGACTGGACCTACGAGCCTGTGAAGTACTGGCCCAACGAGTTTGGTCTCAGTGCAGTGAGCGACGAGCTCGACCGCGTGAGCTTCTTTGCTTATGGTCCTTACGTAGAAGTGACTCCCGGCACAGGCGTGGTGACTGGTGACCATACCTCCGGTATCATCGGCATGACCCAGAACACTGTTACTGGTGATCCTTATGTGAAATATGCTGTTTCTACTGATCCTGCCAAACAGGTTGATTTCATCTGGGGTGTGGCTGCTGAAAATAGTCCTCTGCCTATCATCGATGGCGCTCATAAAGTGACGAAAGGAACTCCATTCCTCGACTTGATCAAGCCTGCTGCAAACGAGAAGATCAAGTTCGACTTCCACCATGCACTGTCAGCGCTGAACGTGCAGGTAGATGCATTGTTCGACGTTGATGCTGCTCCTTCAACTAACGATGTTGATGCCAAATCAAAGATCTACATCCGCTCCATCACCTTCGAGGGCATCGCCACCGAGGGTGCGTTCAACCTGAACCAGGCTGTTACTGGCGCGTCATGGTCTGAGCTTTGCGGCTGCAACACCATCGAAGAGGGTGCGTTCACCATCTACGACGGCTTGCGCGACGGCAGGGAAGGTGCAGACATCAAGGCAGCCAATGAGAAGACTGTCGGCCTGAACGACGCCATCATCCAGAAGAGCGGTTCTGCAGGTGTCACCAATGAGGCTGTCAACCTGTTCAACAGCACAGAAAAGGATAAATCTATCTATATCATCCCTGCCACTTCAGCCACTACTCCGCTGAAGGTGAATGTGGTGTATGATGTTGAGACCGAGGATGATGACGTGATTACCACTCTTTCTGACGGCGTAACCAAGGGTGTAAGTGTGACCAACAACATCACCAAGGAGACCACGCTGAACCTTGAAGCAGGCAAGAAGTACATCCTGAAGCTGCACCTGGGCATGACCAGCGTGAAGTTCGAGGCTGCCGTTACCGGCTGGGATGAGACAACAGCTGCCGAAGAGGTGATGCTGCCTATCAATAAAGGTAGTAATTAGGGTGGATTGAATAACAGCCTTTTCGCTGTGTCTGCAACTAAGAACGTACACTTCACCCCGGGTAACCTGCAGTGGATTTCTACCGATGCTACTAAGGGCTACTGGAAGATTGCTGACAGCCAGTATTCATTCCTGGGCGATGCCAATGCTGTGCCAACTGCCACTACCACTGGCACAAAGCTTCCTGTCGGCAGTGTCGATCTGTTTGGCTGGGGCGAAGTAGAGCCTCCGTTCTTGGGTTCTACCGAGAGTAGGGACTACCAGCCATCTATCTCAGCTGGTGACAAGAATCTAACCACCGACTGGGCCACCAAGTTCAACATCACAGGCGAAGGTGCTGCTACATTGTATGCCGCTGCCGATCAGCCTTATCAAAAGCCAGCTGGTGATGGTAAGTACTGCGTGCTGACCTCTGCTGAGTGGAAGTACCTGTTTGATAACCAGTACTGGGGCTTCGCAACTGTGAAACTGACAAATGGCGGCACAGTAAACGGTATCGTGGTTTGCCCAAGCAGCGTTACAACTGAAGAGGCTGCAAAGGCATTCCTGAGAGGCACAGTGTATAAGAGTTCAGAAAATCAGACCGACAAGCCTGATGCATATAGCGAGAATACTATCTCTCAGGAAACTATTGACGATAATGGTCTGCTGTTCTTGCCTGCCGCTGGCCGCCGTGCTGGTTCGTTGATCGACGATGTCGGCTCGATCGGCTACTATTGGTCTACCACGTCGTCCAGTGCTACGGCTGCCTACAGCATGCACTTCAGCGCCACGCACTTCTCCAACCCTAACAGCTACGGTCGCCGCTACGGCTTCTCTGTGCGCCTCGCGTCTGTTGCCCAGTAATTGACCCTTGTTGCATGAAAAACAAGCGTGCAATGAAAGGATAAATATAAAAGAAGCGGCGGGCAGCGTATGAACTGCACCGCCCGCTCAAAAGAAAAGGTTCACTATTGTAACCAAAGGCATTGGGGAGATGATCCCTCCCCACCGCTACCAAGCCCGCAAGGGCAAAGTGCTCTTTTAGATAAATAAAGGCTATGCTTTGTTTGCATAGCTATAAAACAAGATTGATAAAAACTGTTATATATGAGAAAGAACTATTTCTATGCAATCATGGCAGCGATGCTGACGGTGTCGTGCAGCCAGCAGGATGAGCTGACGGAACAGCAGCGCGTTGCAGATGCCAATGCCATTGGTTTCAGTGTCAGTATGGCAACTACTGGTGCTGCCGACACGCGTGCCGAGGGCGAGACTACTATAGCTGAGCTGAGGGCTGCTGTCGATGGCTTTGGCGTATTTGCCGCTTATACAGGCATCAACCGCTATGGCGATGCCACAGTGACACCCGACTTCATGTATAACCAGCCGGTGAGGTGGAATAGCGTGTGGACGTACGACCCCGTGAAATACTGGCCAAACGGCGAGGGACTGGATGGTGAGAACAAGCACTACGTGAGTTTCTTCGGCTATGCGCCCTATAGCGACATGAACGGCACTGACCCTGCCACCAACCCTGCAGGCTACTGCATCTCGGGATTCAGTCAGGCGCATGCCCAGGGTGACCCGTGGCTGACCTACCGCCTGATACCGCAGGACAACCTTGCCAAGCAGGTGGACCTGCTGTATGCCAAGCAGCTGGACATGACCAAACCTGCAGCGGGCGCAAAGGTGGAGTTTGCCTTCGAACATGCGCTGGCGTGCGTGGGCGACAAGATAACGATACAGGCATCTGACGTGCTGAAGAACGAACTGAAAGACCTTGCTGGCACTGCTAACAAGGTGGATTTGGTGATAGCTGGCGTTGACATCACTTATACACTGGCAGAGAAAGGACGCCTGGTGCTGTGGAACAGCGAAGGGGCTGCCAACTGGCAACCTGTGCTGAGCGAGAACCTCACCACCGAGCGTGTGCCCATCATATCAGGCACATTGCCAAAAACGATATACAGCTATGATGCTGCAACAGCTGCAGAGAGCAAGCCCGGGTGGTTTGACAAGGGCAATGGAGTGTTCTTCATCCCTCTCAGCTCTGATGTCATCGCTCAGAAAGCTACTGTCAGCATCCGTTATGAGATAGTGGTTAACGACAGCTTTGTCTATAACAGCAAGGAGGTGACTCGCGACATGAACATCGGCCACCTGGCAGAAGCAGGCAAGCGTGTTGACCTGAAAATCTTTATCGGAGAGGGCAGCACAGATGACGTGGTGGACGAAAACTGATGAAAAGAAAGAATATGAGATATCAGTTTCATAATACAATACTTTTTCATTGCATCCAATATACAGGACAATCCCCCCTTCGTGAGAAGGGGGGGACAGCCTGTAGCATGTTAATGAATTGTTTCATCACATGCCTGGGTGAAGGCATGTGGTACCTCTTTATTTAAGTTAATTTTTGCCGCATTGCTTGTGAGAGTAGTTTAGACAAAACAGGCTGAGGGAGGGGCCTGTAAAAGGGCTCCTCCCTTTTGCTTTAAAAGACACTGTATTTAACATAAAAATTAAAACAATGATGAAAATGAATTATTTGTTAGCAGGTTTATTCTTCTGCACCAACGTGGTGGAAGCAGGTTGCGACAATTCAACTGACTTCTCGGATGATGACATCCTTTCTAGAGATGTGCCTCAAGCTGTTCTGGATGCATTTAACACAAAATATCCTAAGACCTCTGCCACTTGGGAGAAGGACCGGGGAATGCTGAAAGCTGAGTTTAGGGAAAGAGGCAATGACACCGATGTTTGGTATGATGTAAATGGTACATGGCTTAGGTCTGAAACGGATTTAGAGGCAAAAGACTTGCCACAAATTGTAAGGGATGCAGTTCAGAACCACTTCCCAAGCTATAGGATTGAAGACGTTGATCTGATAGAGTCTCCTTCTGAAATCTATTACCTTATAGAGTTGGAAAAGAATGACTATATGGAAATAAAAATAAAAGTAACTCCTGAGGGAGAAATCTTGTCTTGAATGAATGATAACGAAAGTAACGACAGCGATAAGTGACGACAGGCTGCAGCAATATATGGGCGCCAGGTACGGCCAGCGTGGTGATACACGTGAGCGGTACCGTGAAGCCATAGAGGACTGCGAGAGCGTGCTGCATCTTGACAAGAGCACGAGCGAGATAGCACGCATGCACGGGCATCAGCCTGAGACCTTCAGGATGATGCTGAAGCGTCATTATCCTGAAGTGCTGGAACGGCGTGAGAAGCTGCGCCAGAGCCTGGGCTATGTCAAGACTGTACGTCTAGGCCCCAAGAAGAGCACGGAGGACAAGTATGCTCCTGCATTGAAGTTGCTCAGAAAGACCGACATGACGGTGGCTGAGGCAGCAAAGGCAACGGGTGTGGAACTGGCTTCCCTGCAACAGCATATTCTGTTCCACCATCGTGATCTGGCTGATGAGCGGTTGCACCGACGTCTGGAGAGCTTGGACAAACCCCGTGAACAGGGTAAACTGAACGGTTCGGGCCGCAGAAGCGGTCCGCGTGGCACAGCTCCAGAATACTATGCCAAGGCGGTGGAGCTGTATCGCGACCGTCCCGACATGACCATTAAGGATATTGCTACCGAGTGTGGCATGCACCCCCAGTCATTGGGCTGTTACCTGCGCCGCTGGCACCGTGACGTGATGCTGGAGCGCGAGCAGCGCAGACGTGCCGTGGTGGCCGAACACCAGCAAGAGCGTGCCCAGCACAACCAGCACACCACAAAGGAGGCGAAGGCGCGACGCAAGTATGCTCCTGCCTTGCCGTTGATAGAGCGTGGCAAGAGCTACGAGGAAGCAGCCAAGATGACGGGTGTTGACCGCGACCAGCTGCACTCGTGGGTGAAACACAACCGCCCAGACCTGCATCTGATGGAGCGTCAAAACAACTGGGTGACGCTGCCCAACGGCGTGCGTGTCAGTCGCAAGAGCTGGGACAAGTTTCAGCAAGCGGCACACGAATACACCACCACTGGTGGCAAGATGAAGGATGTGGCGCAGAAGTATGGCCTCAAACCTAGCTCGCTCTCTACTTTCATGCGGCGCACCAAAACACCGGTACAAAATAGGGTGGAAGAACAGATATAATAATCGTTTCTTAACTTTAGAATTTAATATTATGGAAAGAATTTATTGGTATTTCGCTGCTGTAGTTACAATGATGCTTATCACTTCATGTAACAATGATGATTCTTCTATTGACATAGCAATAGAAAACAGAGAGATTTTGACAACAAGAGTAGAGAATTCAGCCCAAAGCCAAGCAATCTTGACAGATTATCTAAGGTTGGAGTACGCTGAGTATTTTGCAGAAGCAGGGACTCGAAGTGGTTATCCTGATGATTATGCAGACGAAACGGACGAAATGTTTAAGGATTATGACTTATCTACTCAGCTTGTTGTTACATCAGATTCCAAGAAAGGCAAGGCATATTTTATACAAAATATTGCTGATAAAAATGAATTCCTTGCTTTCTATCAGGATAAAGATGGAAATATACTAAGCATTAAGAAAATGATTACTCAAATTGATGGTGATTGCGGTACGGTTTCTTTGAAGAGAATAGATGATTCAGAGTTCATATCGGCAAGAGGCAATAGTAAACCTCAAATCCGCAACCTATAGGGTTTAGTGGGATTTTGCTTGCAAAGCGACAAAATTCATTTTATTGTACATATTTCTTGCACAACAGAAATGTCGC
>CACYLU010000012.1 GCA_902775375.1 uncultured Bacteroidales bacterium
GTTACTGTCTTGCAAATGTTACTCATACTTGTATGAAATTTGTTTTGTTAATAATCGAAGGCTATGCGTCTCATAGCGGGTGCAAAGTAACTGCGTGATAGAAGAGTGACCAACTTACCCTTTCATAACTCATGGATAATTGTACTTTCACGCAGTTGATACTTATTATTGGGCATTATTGGAGCCTGTAAGCCCCGAATTGTGCCAGTCTGCTTGCCATTATTCGGTCTAATTCCTCCTTGACGATGAGGTTCTGTACACCGACTTTCACCTTGGTGATATTATGTGCCTTGGCAATAACGCCAATATTAGCTTTAGTCATGCCGTACTTCTCGGCAGCTTCGGTGGTGGTGTAATAGGCATCACTCGCCTTCAGGTCGGGACGGAAGATCTCATCCAGATGTATCTTTGAATAATAGGTCTTGCCATATTCTCGCTTGGTGGGAATATGGCGGCGATAGGCTTGGGTGCGCAAGGATTCCTTGGTCGTGGAATATAGGGATTCTGCCTCATCCGTAGTCAACCATTCTGTCAAGGCTTCAATCTCGGCAGAAATTCCGAGGAGCGCATCCATGTGCTTCCGGCTATAATAGTTCTTGCCAGCAATCTTGCAAATAGGTATGTTGCTCCTCTTGGCAGATACATAGAGCCAAGACTTCTTTACCTTGTAGATGCGCATAACATCCTCGCCAGAGATGTATTCAAGCGGTTCGCTGTTCTGAACAGAATCCTCTTTCTTCGTCGGCTTACTTGAAGCATGTCCTTTCTTCAACGATAGGGAAGAAGGAGTCATGGGCTTGTATGTTGGCAATACTCTGTGATAAGGATTACCTGCAAGCATCTTCTCGATGTCTGCCTTGCGGATGAAAGCCATACGGCTGCTGATTCGTGATGCAGGCAGTTTCCCCTCGTTTACCAATTTGTAAACGTACTGACGGGAGCATCCCATGAGGATGGCAGCCTTGGAGAATGTGAGATACTCCTGGCTGGCGATGTCTATAACAGGCTGGACAGCCTTCAAAAAGTCCTGTTGTCTCTTCTTGCGTTGAGCCTTTGCCGCCTCGGCACAATGCTCTGAGCAATACCTCTGCGAGCCGCTGTTACAAGTGAACTCCTTGCCGCAGAATGCGCATTTTCTTGTCTTTCTCATTTGACTCCTTTTTATGTGGTTCTACAATCAATTTCATGCAAACCGCCACGGAGTGAACTTTCGTCAATCATTGACACCCATTGTCAACTCATTCCACGATGTTGCGTCTTTCAAATGAGGTCACTTCCTTGTTCTTTTCCCTCTCGTTCATCAGTCAACTTTTGTACACTCTTGTCAACCTTTGTCAACCCTGTCCACGAGATGGCAAAATAAAAGCCCTCAAAATTCTCCGCGGTAGAAATGCGTTGCAAAGATAAGCGGATTTTAGTTGATATACAGGGATTTATCTCTATGTGTTTTTCATTGTTTATGGTTGTTTAGAGGTCTCTAAATACAACCTTTGAATGCAGCATAATCAATAGATGTAACGCCTTTAGGAATTGAAATACTATTCAAACCACTGACAGCAAAAGCATAGACACCAATATGTGTCAAACTTTCAGGTAAGATAATATTAGTTAAACTATAACAGCTACCAAAAGCACTATCCCCTATAGTTGTCACCCCTTCTGGTATTGTGATGCTGGCCAAACTTTTACACATATTAAAGGTGGATTGATTGATAGTTGTCACCCCTTCTGGTATCGTAATACTAGATAGACTACTACATCCATCAAAGGCACAATCTCCAATATCGGTTACCCCTTCTGGTATCGTAATGTTGTTGAGATTATTACATTCTTTAAAAGCTCTTTCACCAATGGATATTAAACTCTCGGGCATCCCAACACTAGTTAGACTATTACAGCCAGCAAAAACATAATTTCCAATTGAAGTTACGCCTTCAGGAATTGTAATTTTTTCCAAATTGCTGCAACTAGTAAAATAGGGTGAAATTTGTATATTTTTGAAATACTGTAACTCATTAAATGATTTTATGATTTTGTTATTACTAAAAGTGGTGTCAATTATAGTCACAGCTGCTGCCTCACTGAAACTCAGTTCTCCGTCTTTATTTGTATCCCAATTCTCAACACAGATTCTTTTAACTTCTGCGTCCTCGAAAGTGATAATGCCATCACCATCCTGCTTAACCTTGATATTCTGAGAAACAGAACCGCCAGAAATAGTAATTATTCCTTCGCGAGTCTCTTTAGTAGGGTTAGGAGCTATGTCAAAGTGTAAAGATTCCGTATGTAAAGCACGTGTGGTTGCTTGTGTTATCCAAGAGCTTGCATCATCGCTGATGGCTACAGATAGGCTAACATTAGTTTCAACTTCGAAGTCTAATGTTTGAGCAGTAGCAGCAACACTATAGTCTTGTAGGGCTAAAACGATAGCGTCTTTTTGTACTTGACTAACGTCAATAGTCTTACTAACTGAGCCACTACTAATGGTAACTGTTCCTTTTCTATCATCATAACCATCATTATCTTCTGCAGAAATAGTGAGGGTAATAGTACCAGCTTTACCACTTGTTTGTGATACTTTAATCCATGAATCTGAACTCTTTGCTGTCCAATCAGCATTCGTTTTGAAGGTAAGTTGGGCAGAGCCTCCCGTTTGTGATAGAACAGGACTAGTGTTCTCTGTCGTAGCAATATCTATTGAAGGTGTTGCTGGCGTAGGCGATGGGGCAGGAGATGGCTCAGAACTTGGACTATTATCTCCACCACAAGCACTTAGTAAGAAAGCAGAAGCAAATACTAATAGCAATAATTCTAACTTTTTCATGGTTGTTTGTTTTGTGTCTCTAGTGTCCTTACGAGACATATATTTAATCTGTAAAAGAAGCGTGGCACTGTATGCACCACTTCCTCATTTGGAGGCCCTGAGAAACCCTGTATAACGAAATGATGATAGCAGCCCACGCTATAGCGTGAGAACCATCATGCTCACTTGTTATACATTTAAAAATTCTCAGGTTCCCAAATGACAAGCAAAGCATAACGCTTCTAATAATAATCCACAATGTTGTGAAGAGATTGCTCTCTTCAACTGCAAATGTAATGATAGTTTCTAAATAATCAATGCTTATATGTTTTTTTTCAAGCGATTGAACAGAAAAATAATGTAAATAGTACCACTTTTACTATGCTGATAGTGATTAGGACAAGAAGAAAGATGATGTGCTTTCGTGATAGACGACGCTTTAGCATTATTTTGCCTTACACATTAGTAAAGTGTAGGTATATAGATTAGTAATGTGCAAGGCAAAACATTACTAATGTGTTTACAGGCTGGTTTTTATATGAATGCAGGGCATAAACCATATGAAAACAGGTCACAAAGCATAGGTTTGCAGCCTCTAAACCTATGCTTTGGAGGCTCATAAAACAAAGAAAACTATGAAAAAGTCTTCACTCTTCACATGGGTGGTTCAACGAATTGTATTACAATGATTTATAAGTGTGAAGACTTGCTTTGCCTCTTCACAAGTCTTCACGACACTTCACATCACTAACACTTGACATCCAAATATAAGTACTGCATATATTGTAACTATTTGACAAGCATTAGAACATAGAAGAAACCTTTTATCAAATTTCAAAGCATGATTTAATGGTGAAGACCTGTGAAGAGATGTGAAGAGTTGAACAAACTCTTCACGCTAATAACACGTTATTAATCAGTGAGATATAGTATATTCGTGAAGAGTGAAGACTTTTTTTCTAACTGGAGAATTTTTTCTCTCTCACGAGGGAAAAATAAAAACCCCACGAGGGAGGAGAATAATATGTATCGTAGCCAAATAATATACTGTTCTGCTACGGGCTAACCATCCGTTTACTAGAACTAAGCCCATTGCTTACTTGGACTAAACCCCATAATGTTCATGAGAATTATAAAACGAGGACGGTTCTCATAGAACTTGAGAACCGTCCTCATTAATGGTTTGATACGTTATTATTCTTTTATAACAATGCTTTAAAGTTTTGCCAATTCAATGACTTTGTCAACAGCAGCTGATAAGCCATCTGCATTTTTACCACCAGCAGTTGCGTAATGAGGCTGACCACCGCCACCACCTTGAATAAACTTGCCTGCCTCGCGAACTAGGGCACCTGCATTCAACTCATGGTTCTTCACCAGGTCGTCACTGATCATTACACTGATAAGTGGACGGCCATTCTCTGTTGAACCAATCACGCAGAACAGATTTTCAGGAATAGCCTCACGTACCTTGAATACCAAGTCTTTGGCAGCATTGGCAGCAATAGGCAAAACGGCTTTCACCACCTTCACACCATTATGGCTTTCGGCATGAGCAACCAGCTGGTTCTTCATGTTCTCAACGGCCTGTGCTTGGAATTTCTCGATTTCCTTCTTCATGTCATCATGCTCGCTGATATATCGCTGCAAAGCTCCCATCAGGTCAGGAGCGTTGTTGAACAATGCGCGCATGCCCTTGATGGTGTCTTCCATCGTGTAGAGCATATCTTCAAGTTTCTTGCCAGTGATGGCCTCGATACGGCGAACACCAGCTGCAACACTGCTCTCACTTACGATCTTGAACATGCCGATATGGCCTGTAGATTTTACATGGATACCACCACAGAACTCTACACTGTCGGCAAACTGAACGACACGTACCTTATCGCCATATTTCTCACCAAACAAGGCAATAGCTCCCATCTTCTTGGCTTCTTCCAATGGGGTGTCGCGATGCTCCTGCAATGGGATGTCAGCACGAATCTTGGCATTTACGATGCGTTCTACCTCGCGGAGTTCTTCATCTGTCACCTTCTGGAAGTGAGAGAAGTCGAAGCGCAGGGTCTCAGGTGAAACGAATGAACCTTTCTGCTCAACATGGGTACCCAGTACCTGACGCAAAGCCGCATCCAGCAGGTGAGTAGCAGAGTGATTAGCTGCACTGGCAGCACGCTTCTCCAAATCTACACAAGCCATGAAGTCGGCTTCAGGATGCTCTGGCAGCTTGTTGGCAATGTGTACGGTCATACCGTTCTCATGCTTGGCATCCACTATATCAATGGTTTCGAACTCGCTGCAGATTACACCACATTCGCCTACCTGACCACCCATCTCACCATAGAACGGGGTATAATCAAGTACTATCTGATAGAATGTCTGTTTCTTCTGAGTAATCTTGCGATAGCGAAGAATGTGACATTCATATTCGCTATAGTCGTAACCTACAAACTCAGTTTCTCCCTCACGCAGTGTTACCCAGTCGCCTGTCTCTACGGCAGCTGCATTACGGGCACGGGCTTTCTGCATCTCCATCTCTTCACCAAACTGCTTCTCATCTACCGTCAGACCGTTCTCACGGCAAATCAGTTCGGTAAGGTCGAGTGGGAAACCGTAGGTGTCAAACAAAGTGAATGCCTGCACACCGTCCAATTCAGTCTTGCCTTGAGCTTTCACCTCATCCATTGCCTTGCTCAGCAGGTTGATACCATTGTCCAATGTACGTAAGAAAGAATCTTCCTCCTCCTTCATCACTTTGGCAATGAGTTCACGCTGAGCATCCAGCTCGGGATAGGTAGTACCCATCTCGCGAATCAGTACGGGCAACAGCTTATAGATAAATGCCTCTTTCTGACCTAAGAAGGTGTAAGCATAACGGATGGCACGGCGCAAGATACGACGAATCACATAACCTGCTTTGGCATTGCTTGGTAATTGTCCATCAGCAATGGAGAAGGCGATGGTGCGCAAATGGTCGGCCACTACACGCATAGCTACATCCACTTTCTCGTCCTTGCCATATTGAAGGCCTGACAGACGACCAATTTCCTGAATGATTGGCTGGAAAATGTCGGTGTCGTAGTTAGACTGCTTGCCTTGCAGAGAGCGAACCAAACGCTCAAAGCCCATACCGGTATCAATTACCTTAGCTGGCAGAGGCTCCAGGCTTTGGTCAGCCTTGCGGTTATATTGCATGAACACTAAGTTCCAGATTTCAATCACTTGTGGGTGGTCTTTATTTACCAGCTCATAGCCAGGTACAGCTGCTTTCTCTGCGGCTGAACGAGAGTCGAGGTGAATCTCAGAACAAGGACCGCAAGGGCCTGTATCACCCATTTCCCAGAAATTGTCGTGCTTATTGCCGTTGATGATATGGCTCTTGGGAAGGAACTGCTCCCAATAGCTAGCTGCTTCGTTATCACGCTCTAAGCCTTCTGCAGGTGAACCTTCAAACACGGTAGCATACAGATCTTCTGGGTTGAGTTTCAAAACATCTACCAGAAATTCCCATGCCCAACTGATAGCTTCTTTCTTAAAATAATCGCCGAACGACCAGTTGCCCAACATTTCGAACATAGTGTGGTGGTAGGTATCATGACCTACCTCTTCCAAATCGTTATGTTTGCCACTCACACGTAAGCACTTCTGTGAGTCGGTTACACGCTTCCATTGTGCAGGGCGATTGCCCAATATAATGTCCTTAAACTGATTCATGCCTGCGTTGGTGAACATCAGCGTAGGGTCATCTTTTATTACCATTGGAGCTGAAGGTACTTTGTGGTGACCTTTGCTCTCGAAGAAACTTGTAAAAGCGTCTCTTATCTCATTAGCTGTCAACATATCGAATGTTTTTTTATACTTTTTTCTAAATTTGGTTGCAAAGATACTGCTTTTTTATTAGTTTTACAAAAAAATCAGAATATGCTGAACAAAGAGAATGAATTAAAGCTGTTTTACTCCATCAGTGAGGTGGCAGAGATGTTTAATGTCAACGAATCAACCCTTCGTTTCTGGGAAAAGGAGTTTCCTGCATTGGCTCCCAAGAAAGCGGGTAGGGGTATTCGCCAATATCAGCAAAAAGACATTGAACTGATAAAACTCATCCACCATTTGGTGAAAGAAGAGGGGATGACCATTCCTGGTGCTCGCCAGCGTCTTAAAGTTAACAAAGATAATACTGATAAGAAAGTAGAGGTGTTGGAACGGCTCAAGGCTATTCGTACAGAATTGGCAGGAAT
The DNA here is from genome assembly GCA_902775375.1 of uncultured Bacteroidales bacterium. GTDB lineage: Bacteria > Bacteroidota > Bacteroidia > Bacteroidales > Bacteroidaceae > Bacteroides. The sequence goes on from CACYLU010000012.1 coordinate 7,039, forward strand.
GCGTGATGCATTAGATGCCTTTACCTATTGATCAAGTGGAGGAACTGAAGGGAAATCTTTGATTCTTCAGTTGTTTTTCCCTTTGTGCAGTATCGTATTTATTCCCTGATAACTTCCTGAATACTGTCAATACGCTTTAACTCTGCAATGATGGCATGTACATCATCAACGTCGTGTACATATAATTGTATGTTGCCCTCAAAAATACCCTCTACTGTTTCGATGGTGACTTTGCGGATATTGACATTCAATTGGTGAGAGATAATTTGAGTTACATCGCTCAGTAATCCCATACGGTCAACGCCCTTGATGTTGATGTTTACCAAGAATGACAGTTGTTTATGAGTATCCCATTGCGTAGCGATGATACGGTTGCCATAACTGCTCTTGAGTTTGGCTGCAATAGGGCATTGACGTTTGTGGATGGTAATTTTGCCAGTCGTGTCAATATAACCCAGTACATCATCACCAGGTATAGGATGGCAACAGTCGGCTATGGCATATTTGTTTTGGATAGTTTCTTCTGTAAGCTTCAGTATCTGCTTGGTAATCTTCTTGACTTCTTTCTTTTCTACAACTGGCTGGTTTTCTGGCTGCTTAGTTGTATCTTCCTTGTCTTTATCTTTATTGCCAAATGGTAGCTTGAGGAATCTTCGCCAAGACGTTTTGCTCTTACCTCTCAGCACGTCGATATCGTCTTCGCCCAGTTCGATTTTACCAGAACCTATTGATTCCAATAAACTGTCGGTGTCTGACTTTTCATGGAAACGAGCTAGCTTGTTGAGTACCACCTCATCTACATAGATACCTTCCTCCTTTAAGAAATCGCCCAGCATGTCGAGACCCTTCTTCTGGGTAGCTTTCGCTTCCTTGCGTAAGATAGAAGCTATTTTGGCACGTGCCTTGGCTGTGGCAGCTATGTTTTCCCATTCAGGCTGTACCTTCTGTGAACGGGAGGTAAGTATCTCTACTTGGTCACCACTGTTGAGTTTATGGCTCAATGGTACTAATCGGTGATTCACCTTCGCTCCGATGCAATGGGCGCCAATCTCTGTGTGCAGTGAGAAACCGAAGTCCAATACGGTGGAATTCTGGGGTAGAGTTTTGATTTCTCCTTTAGGCGTAAAAACGAAAATCTCTTGGGCAAACAAGTTTAGTTTGATGGTGTCGAGGAAGTCCATTGCATCTGGCTGTGGGTCGTCAAGGATTTCCTTAATGGTAATCAGCCATTTGTTCAGCTCGGTGTCATCGTCAGTAGGGGAGATGTTTTCCTGTGTAGCTCCATCTTTGTATTTCCAATGAGCAGCGAAGCCTTGCTCTGCAATATCGTTCATGCGTTCACTGCGTATCTGTACTTCTATCCATTGACCATTATTGGCCATAAGGGTGACGTGCAGAGCTTGATATCCATTGGCTTTAGGATGACTTACCCAGTCGCGGATGCGATCAGGATGAGGCTTATATATTTGCGACAGACTGACATAGATGTCGAAGCAATTGTTCATCTCCACTTCTGGAGAAGCAGGCTCGAAGATGATGCGTACCGCGAGGATATCATATACTTCATCAAAAGTAACATGCTTGGTCTGCATCTTGTTCCAGATGGAATAGACCGCCTTGACACGTGCCATAATACGGTATTTCAATCCCATCTTGTCAAGCTGTTGACGAATAGGAGCTGTAAACTCAGTAAACACCTTATCACGCTCAGCTGCCGTTTCTTTCAACTTCAACTCTATCTCGCGATACTCTTCTGGATGCTCGTACTTGAAACTCAGGTTCTCGAGTTCGGTCTTGATTTTGTTCAAACCCAAACGATAAGCAAGAGGAGCATAGAGGTATAGTGTCTCACCTGCAATCTTATATTGTTTGTTGGGAGCTTGCGACTCCAAGGTTCGCATATTGTGCAGTCGGTCGGCTATCTTGATAAGGATGACACGGATGTCATCGTTCATGGTGAGCAACAGTTTCTTGAAATTCTCAGCTTGGGCAGAAGCGTGATCGCCAAAGATGCCACCAGATATCTTGGTGAGGCCATCTACAATCTGTGCTATTTTAGGACCAAAGATATTCTCAATGTCCTCCACCGTATAATCAGTATCTTCAACCACATCGTGCAGCAGAGCAGAACAGATAGAAGTGGAGCCTAAACCGATCTCATTACACACGATCTTGGCTACACTGATAGGATGTAGAATATAAGGTTCGCCAGACAAACGCCTAATGCCTTTATGAGCCTCATTGGCAAAGTTAAAGGCCTTGGTAATAATTTCCACACGTTTGCGGTGCTTGGTAGCAAGATAATCATTCAGCAGCTCTTGAAACGCTTGCTGAATCATTTCTTCCTCTTTATCTATCTGCTTATTATCCATAATTAGATGTGGTAGATGCTGTTATTTATAAATCTTCAATGATTGTCCGGCATTGATGCGGGTGCCTCTGATGCCATTCCAATTCCTAATTTGGTTGACAGTCACGCCATAACGAGCTGCGATGGTCGAGAGTGATTCACCGCTTCGGACTTTGTGAGTGGTAGCAGTACCATTTGCAGGCTTAGCAGCAGTTCTGCTCGTCGAACGCGTACTTTGCTGGCGAGTATTCTGCTGTGGTACGGATACTACCCTGCGGTTACGGAAAAATTCGTTAGCACGATAGGCGTATATGGTATCTTGTTTCTCTATGAAAGAGCCAATATAGTTCTGAGGTAATCGCAAAGTCTGAGGCTTAGAGTCACCTGGAATGATGTCACGCTTATATTGGGGATTCAGACTCTTTAGCATGTCGATATCTACACCACAAACGTCGGCTATCTGTTGGAAATGAACGTTGTGGTTTACTTGTATGGTATCAGTAGCTTCCGGCATGCTTGTCTCCATCGGACAGATATTGTGGTGGCAATAATAGGTCATCACATAGTTAGCTGCAATGAAAGATGGTACATAGCCACGAGTTTCCTTGGGCAAATAATTGTAGATTTCCCAATAGTCGCGCTTTCCAGAACGGCTGATGGCTTTGTTTACATTGCCTGGTCCGCAATTGTAAGCAGCAATTGCCAAGTTCCAATCTTTATAGATATCGTACATATCTTTCAGGTAGCGGGCTGCAGCCCATGTGGCTTTGATGGGGTCTTGGCGCTCATCTACATAATTGTTGTTCTCTAATCCGTAAAGCCTGCCAGTACTAAGCATGAACTGCCATAAACCACTGGCACCAGCCCTAGATATAGCTCTTGGATTGAGAGCAGATTCTACGATAGGCAGGTATTTCAACTCTAAAGGCAAGTCGTAGGCATATAGGGCTTCTTCAAACAATGGAATGTAAAAGTTGCTCAGACTCAACATTAGTGACATGCGTTGACGTAATCTGCCAGATGTATATTTCTCAATAAACTCCCGAACAACCTCATTGTATGGCATCTCAATAATAGAAGGGATGCGGCTCAAACGATCAATATAGATAGAATCGCTGAACAACGGGTTTTCATCGCTGGTACTGCAATCTTTGCCTAAGTCTATGTAGTTCTTAGCTTTCCAGTCAGCCAGCAAACTATCAATAGGGTAGGTCATGCTCAATGGTAGTTCAAAACTTTCTGTGTGTGTGCCACCATTACTATCGTGTATGGTCACATTGAATGTCTCTGGCTCTTGGGCATTGGCCGTTGACCATAGACCGTTCACCATTAATGCTGTCAATGCGATAGCAAAACCTATGATAACTTTCTTTTTATTCATGTTCATAATCATGAGTCAATTAAAACTTTAGGCTGCATTGTAATCCTACTGCCTGCTTCTTTAGCCCTCTTCCATTCAACAGTCCATTATCCATAACAGCAGGTTCAACACGCATACTCAAATCAGGTGAAATATCAAAATTAGATAACTCAGCATCTACGTAAGCATCAACCACCGACAAGGCATATACCGCAATAAAGGCAAACACGCTGATATCACGATAACGACGGTATGAATCTTTTCGTTTCTTCAGCAAATCGGTTATCTGGGTTTTTGAAACTCGTTCCATATACCTTGAAGGTATAAGTTCGGTGATACTCTTTGCTGTCCAGTTATTATTGACTGCATCCTTATAGGCTGCTGCATAGTCTTTATACATGCGGTTATTCCAAGTCAAGGCGTAGGCGCATCCAGCAAATCCTGCATAAAAGATGGGCAGCTTCCAATATTTCTTGTTATAAATCTGTCCTCCTCCAGGAAACACCAAAGCCATCCATGTTGCTTTTGTGGGATTGGGTATCCATTGTTTGGCCAGCTGCACACTGTCTGCTTCTTTTACATCTACCACTACTGGTGATTGAAGCTGTTTCAGCTGTTCTTGATTGGCTGCATCAATACTATCGGTAGTAGTGATGGTTATGCTGTCGTTTACCTGCATGTGCCTCCTTCTTCTGGAAGCCCTTGAGTCATTTTGCGCATCGGCCACACTACCTATAACTAACATCAGCAAGGTGAGCAGTATACACATGAAGCGATATGTCCTATTTTTCCTTGCCAACATAGTTTACTTCATTGAATCAAACAGCGTCATTATACGTTCGAGGTCTTCTTCGTTGTTGAAAGGAATAGTTATCTTTCCTTTTCCCTTCGGCGAACAAGTGAGTTGTACTTTTGCCTTGAAGAAACCAGTTAGCTGCTGTTTCAATATATTATACTCGGTGGGTAGCTTTACTCGTTTGGGTTTAATCTTCTTGTCACCTACTTTTACAGACTGGCCTTGTAAAAGAGACTTCACCATTTCCTCAACCTGGCGTACTGAATAGTCTTTATCAACGATTTCGCGATACACGTTAACTTGCAATTTAGGATCAGAAAGAGACACCAATGCTCGTGCATGAGCCATCTCAATTTGTTTGTTTTTCAAACCCATCTGCACTTCTGCAGGCAATTTGAGTAAACGCAGGTAGTTGGCTATAGTAGCGCGGTTTTTACCAACACGTTCGCTGAGTTGTTCCTGAGTAAGGTGATACTGGTCGAGCAAGTGTTGGTAGGCCAAAGCTATTTCCATTGAATTGAGGTCCTCACGCTGAATGTTTTCGATCAGGGCCATCTGCATTACGTTCTCATCATCTGCAGTACGTATGTAGGCAGGAATAGCAGTCAGCCCAGCTATTTGTGCAGCTCGGAAACGACGTTCACCAGCAATGATCTGATAAGCATCTGTGTCTGTTTGGCGCAAGGTGATGGGTTGGATAATACCCACTTCTGCTATTGAGTCGGCTAACTCCTTCAACGCCACTTCGTTGAATTCTCGTCGAGGCTGATTGGGGTTGACATGAATCTTACTCAGTTCAATCTCATTGATGGAAGATGAGCCTTCCGTCTGTATATCATTTATGTCAAGCAGGGCGTCAAGACCTCTGCCCAATGCATTCTTTTTCATTTAACTATTTCTTTCAATCAATTCTTTTGCCAAAGCCATATGATTGCGCGCACCATTGGAGTCTGCATCATACAGGATGGCTGGCAAACCGAAACTCGGCGCCTCACTCAGTTTTACGTTACGCTGGATAACAGTCTTGAAAACGAGCTCTTGGAAATGTTTCTTTACTTCGTCATAAATTTGGTTAGCCTGACGTAGGCGTGAGTCGTACATCGTGAGCAAGAAGCCTTCAATCTCCAAAGATGGATTCAGTTTTGTCTTGATAATCTTTATGGTGTTCAGCAGTTTGCTAATGCCTTCCAAAGCAAAGTACTCAGCCTGAACAGGAATGATTACAGAATCAGCAGCTGTCAGAGAGTTAACCGTTATCAAACCCAATGATGGTGAGCAATCAATAAAAATAAAATCGAACTCATCTTTCAAGGGCATCAATATTTTCTTTAGGATTTTCTCACGCCCTTTCATATTCAACATTTCAATTTCAGCTCCTACCAAATTTATATGAGAAGGGATGACCTTCAGGGTGTCAATTTCTGTATTTTGTATGGCTTTATGCACATCTGCATTGTCAACCAAGCATTCGTAGATAGAAGTCTCTATCTCTTTTATGTCGATGCCCAGGCCAGACGAAGCATTGGCTTGAGGGTCTGCATCCACCACCAGCACTTTCTTTTCCAGTGTTGCCAAAGAAGCTGCCAGATTAATAGTGGTTGTGGTTTTTCCCACGCCGCCCTTTTGATTAGCTAAAGCAATTATCTTTCCCATAATTATTTTGTTATAGAAAGCAAAAGGTAAAATATACACAATTGCCGTTGGCAAAGATAAGCAAAATATCCCACATATTGATTAATTCAGTGTTAATTCCTTAATTTTTTTAAATAAGTTGGCAGATAAGGAATGTTTGTGTTAACTTTGCAGCCAAATTAAAAAAGAATAAAAGTAAATTATGGAGAATAATAAACCGCTTATCCTGATTTCTAATGATGATGGCGTAATTTCTAAAGGTATTAGTGCTTTGATTCGTTTCTTGCGCCTACTGGGTGATATTGTGGTTATGGCACCTGATGCTCCTCGCTCTGGCGTGGGCTGTGGCGTATCCATCAATGAGCCTGTTATGTTCCAGATGGTTCGTAAAGATGTTGGATTGTCAGTATATAAATGTTCAGGAACGCCAGTTGATTGTATCAAGTTGGCCTTTTATACAGTACTCGATCGTCAGCCTGATATCATCGTAGGAGGTATTAATCATGGCGATAATTCATCTGTGAATGTCCACTATTCTGGTACTATGGGTGCTGTAATAGAAGGTGCTATTCGTGGTATTCCTTCTGTGGCATTTTCGCTTTGCGATCATGATGCCGATGCTGACTTCGATCCAGCAGGACCATACATTCGAGATATTGTAGAGAAAGTATTGGATCGCGGTTTGCCACTCAATACTTGCCTGAATGTGAATTTCCCCAATGTGAAAGAGCTAAAAGGTGTTCGCATCTGCGAGCAAGCGAAAGGTATCTGGGTAAATGAATGGGAAAGCTTTGCTCATAAAGGTGATTCTCGCTTCTTCTGGATGGCTGGTGAGTACCAGGACACTGATCCTGAGAATGAGAATAGCGATCGTTGGGCTTTGGAGAATGGTTATGTAGCCATCACCCCGACATTAGTGGATATGACAGCTCGTGAACTGATGAACGACTTGAAGTCGTGGTTCTGATATGAAATACTACCTGATAGTTGGCGAGGCATCGGGCGACCTGCATGCGTCTCACTTGATGGCTGCTCTCAAAGAGATAGACTCTAATGCTCAGTTTCGTTTCTTTGGGGGTGATAAGATGGCAGCTGTAGGGGGCGAGATGGTGAAACATTATCGAGAGTTAGCCTATATGGGCTTCATTCCAGTGCTAATGCATCTCAAGACCATCTTTGCCAACATGCGCCTGTGCAAGCAAGATATTGTAGCGTGGCAACCTGATGTACTGATTCTCGTTGACTATCCAGGTTTTAATCTTAATATTGCCAAATACATACATAGTAATACTAAAATTCCTGTGTATTACTACATATCTCCCAAAATTTGGGCCTGGAAAGAATATCGCATCAAGAACATCAAACGTGATGTTGATGAGTTGTTCTCTATCTTACCTTTTGAGGTGGATTTCTTTGAAGGTAAACATCATTACCCTATTCATTATGTGGGCAATCCTACATTGGATGAGGTGAGTGCCTTCCAGACAAAACATCAGCCTGATTCCCACCACTTTGCTATGTCCAATGGATTGACTGACAAACCTATTATCGCCTTGTTGGCGGGAAGTAGAAAACAGGAAATCAAGGATAACCTGCCCATGATGATTGAAGCAGCCCAGTCGTTTGGTGATTATCAGATGGTGTTGGCAGGTGCTCCAGGTATAGATCCAGATTATTACCAGCAATATTTGAAGGGAAAAGAGGTCAAACTATTGTTCAATAAAACCTATTCATTGCTACAACATGCTGATGCTGCTCTCGTCACATCGGGTACGGCTACTTTGGAAACGGCCTTGTTCCGTGTGCCTCAAGTAGTTTGCTACTACATGAGTTTTGGAAAGATAATAAGTTTTCTCAAGAAGATGGTGCTATCAGTAAAATACATCTCTTTGGTGAATCTAATTGCAGGGAAAGAGGTGGTGCAAGAATTGGTGGCCGATCGCATGACGGTAGATAATACACGTGATGAATTGTCGAAAATATTGAATGACAAAACCTATCGTCAGCAAATGTTGGATGGTTATCAGGAAGTAGCTGAAATATTAGGTACTCCAGGTGCTCCCCGCAAAGCAGCAGAAATTATAGTAGAGAAATGCAGTACAGATAGACGGTAGCGGCTGGAATTGCCATCAATGCGCTATCGAAACGATCGAGCATGCCTCCATGACCTGGCAGAATATTGCCTGAGTCCTTGATACCTAACTGACGTTTGAACAACGACTCTGTCAAGTCACCCCATGTGCCAAATACCACGATGGTGAGCGCCAGCCCCATCCATTCCCATGTATTTAAGGTGTTGAAGAAATGTGCCAAGATTGCAGCAGCTATGAGTGCTACCACAGCTCCACCTATACTACCTTCCCAAGATTTCTTGGGTGATATTCTTTCAAATAATCTGTGCTTCCCTATCAAGGTACCAATGCAATAAGCACCCGTATCGCTCATCCATAAGAAGATGAATACCGATAACGGAAGAATGGGATTGTAAGTTACTTCAGAAGAAACAAAGTCATTTTGGAAAGAAATAACGTTCAGCAAAGCAAAGGGTAGGGCGATATATACCTGACTTAGCATCGTATGCGCCCAGTTGCCAATAGGATTCTCTCGTTTGAGATACAGCTCAGATATCATCATATAGAGCAACAAAAGCACATAAGGCAAGAACACGCTGGCACTGACCATAAAGGTATTGTAGCTCATGAAAGCCATAAATAGGTAACCTGCTCCTAATGCGGAGATGTAGATATTGACATGTGCATCGGTATATTTGTTGATGAGTTGTCCGTATTCTATCACTGTCATCGCACTGATGATGAGAAACAAAACACCAAACGACAGAGAGTTGAAAAGGATGCAACCCACCAGCACTGCCACAAACAGCACTCCTGTAATGGCTCTTATGATGAAATTCTTCATATAATTTATTCTTTGCTTTCCCCTAACTTCCTAAAGGAGGAACTCAGTTAGGAAGGGGGGATTAGCTCTATATTGTTATTCTTCTGTTGGCTGAGCGGAACGATTAGTATCAGTTTCGCCTTCAGTTTCAGTCTCTGATGTCTTTTCATCAGTTGCCTCGCTCTGCTTTTTTGCAGCCTCGTTGGCCTGTTTCATTTCATTGGAAATCTTGTTGGCATTAAAGATTTCCTCAGAACGGGATGCCCAAGGGCGAGGACCGAATATTTCTTCGACATCCTCGGCAAAGATAACCTCACGCTCTACCAGCCTTTGTGCCAGTTGGTTGTGCTTCTCCTTGTTCTCCATTAAGATGCGCTTAGCACGTTCATATTGCTCATTGATCAGTCGTTTCACCTCTTCATCAATCAATTCAGCAGTATGTTCGCTATAAGGTTTGTTGAAACCAAATTCATCGCCAGCATTGTAGTAACACAGGTTAGGCAACTTGTCGCTCATACCCATATAGGCTGTCATGCCGTATGCCTGTTTAGTCACACGCTCCAGGTCATTCATCGCCCCTGACGATATTCTGCCAATGAACAGATCCTCAGCGGCACGTCCACCCAGTGTAGCACACATCTCGTCAAGCATCTGTTCCTTCGTGGTAATCTGTCTTTCTTCAGGTAAGTACCATGCAGCACCCAAAGCCCTTCCGCGTGGAACGATAGTTACTTTAATCAGCGGGTTGGCATATTCCAACAACCATGAGATAGCAGCATGACCTGCTTCATGAATGGCGATAGAACGACGCTCTTCTTCTGTGGTGATTTTGTTTTTCTTCTCCAAACCACCAATAATGCGGTCAACAGCATCGAGGAAGTCCTGTTTGGTAACTGATTTCTTGCCGTGACGGGCAGCAATCAAGGCTGCTTCATTGCAGACGTTGGCAATATCGGCACCAGAAAAGCCTGGCGTTTGTCGAGCCAGCAAGTCGATATCTAATGAGTCATCCACTTTGATGGGACGCAAATGAACACCAAATATTTCCTTTCGTTCATTCAGATCAGGCAAATCAACATGTATCTGACGGTCAAAGCGTCCTGCACGAAGCAAAGCCTGGTCAAGTACATCCACACGGTTGGTCGCAGCCAAAATGATGATACCACTATTGGTGCCAAAACCATCCATTTCAGTAAGCAACTGGTTCAAAGTACTCTCACGCTCATCGTTGCCGCCAAAGGCAGCCTTGCTAGAACGGGCGCGGCCTACGGCATCAATCTCATCGATAAACACGATGCAAGGGGTTTTTTCCTTTGCCTGACGGAACAAGTCGCGTACACGTGAAGCACCAACACCCACGAACATCTCTACGAAGTCAGAGCCAGACAACGAGAAGAAAGGTACATTAGCTTCACCTGCCACAGCCTTGGCTAGCAGGGTCTTACCAGTTCCTGGAGGGCCTACTAGCAAGGCGCCCTTAGGTATCTTGCCTCCCAGGTCTGTATATTTCTTAGGATCTCGTAAAAAATCCACAATCTCTTCTACCTCTTGCTTAGCTTCAGCCAAACCGGCTACATCCTTGAAGGTAACCTTCTCTTTGCCGTCTTTCTCAAATAACTGGGCTTTCGACTTTCCTACGTTGAATATGCCACCACCGATGCCACCTCCCATACCGCCAGACATTCGTCTAGATAGATAGATCATGAAAGCGATGAAGAATATCAGCGGCATTATTTGCCAGAAGATAGCCCAAAAATAGTTCTGACGTTTCTTGTATTGTATGGTGCCGTCGAAATGCGACTGTTGCATCTCGCTGTCAATGAATTCACCCAAGCTGTGCCTTGAAGGAGCCTCTGTCATGACAAACGGCCTTTTGCCTACCTTGCCAGAGTCTTGTTTGAAAACTTGCTGCACATATTGTTGCTTGATGTATGCCTCAACGGTATTGTCATCATAGCCCACCACGCGGTTCACATAACCGTTGCGCACATATTGTTGGAACTCACCGTAGGTGATTTCTCTTTGCGAAGAGCTGTCGTCGTTGAAGAACATTAGCCCCAACAACAGCATACCTATCAGCAGATAAATGAAGTTCAAATTAATCTTGAAGCTATAAGTCTTCTTATTGTTCGGGTCTTTTTGATCCTGCTCTGGTTGCTGAGACCTGTCTTTCTTTTTATTGTCGTAGTTATCACTCATTTTCTTTAAGCACTATAATCTTAATCCAAGTCTGGTATGTTATTTAGCTTTGCATCTTCCCACAGGTGCTCCAGATCATAAAACTCCCTTGATTGGGGTACGAAAACATGCACCATTACATTACCGTAATCCATAGCTATCCACTCTGCATTGCGCTGACCGTCTATGCCAGATGGCTTTACATGACTGCCCTTGATGGTAAAATCCTTGATAGAGTCAGCAATCGCTGAAACCTGCATGGGAGTATTACCTTGGCAAATCACAAAATACTGACAAATAGTGTCGTCAATGTCCGTGAGGTCGGCTATCACGATTTGCTTGCCTTTTTTATCCTGTATTCCTTCTGTAATCTCTTTTAATAGTTTTTTTGTTTCTTCCATTCTAAAAATATAGGTTATTACAAATGCAAAGATAGTCCTTTATCTCTTATAAAACACGCAAAAATTGCAAAGACTTTCAGAAAAAGTCATTTTTTTTGATTTTTTTTGAAAAGATTGCTTGTATTTCAGCAAAAGTTAGTATCTTTGCAACCGCAAAACAGAAATGTTGGGGCATTGGAGTATGGTGTAATGGTAACACTACAGATTCTGGTCCTGTCATTCCAGGTTCGAATCCTGGTACTCCAACTAAGAAGCCGCTGGTTCAAAACCAACGGCTTCTTCTTTTATTATATCCCTTTCTAGATAAAACTCTGTGCAATTAAATAAAGGTGGTAATTCATTATCTACAAGTACTTTATATCTTTGATGGTAGACGGCTGGTGGGGCGTGGGCAAAGCGGCTAGGGAAAAAGTGCCTTATAACAAAAAACCTCCCCTAAATGTAGGGGAGGTGTACTAAATTCAGAGAATCGCTTATTCAGCCTTTTCGTCTTCCTGCTGGATATCTTCGTCAATGTGACGAATTTTCTCTTTAGCTGCTTCAATCTCGACTTTCAGCTTATCCATCTTCTTGCTCAGTTCAGTCAGCAAACTATTGCCTGACTTAGATGTAGCGTTCAGGAAACCGAAATTGTTCTCATAGGTATGCAATTCGTTAAGCAGGTTCTCATAGTTGCGCACCAGTTTCTCACGTTCACGATAAACAGCCTGAACGCCAGTTTCCTGTGCCTTGCTCACAGCTGCACGGAACTTGTTGAATTTCTTCGAGGCCACATTCAGGTTGAATGTTTTGCGCAGTTTGTCTGCTAATTCGCGATATTGCTCGTAAATCTTATCCTTTTCCTTGAAAGGTACATGACCTACCTCGTTCCATTCAGCCATCAGTTTATTGATCTGCTGGGTGTTCTCCTCGCTCTCTTCCTTGTTCAGCAACTCCTTCAGCTCTTCAATAATAGCTTTCTTGCGTTTTAGGTTTTCACCCTCAACCGAACGCTTTGATGAAGTAGCCTCGCCTTTTTGCTCGAAGAAGTAGTCGCAAGCGGCAATGAAACGTTTCCACAGAGCATCGGAATAACGCTTAGCCACAGGACCAATGCTCTTCCATTCCTTTTGGAGCTTCACCAGTTCTTCAGCTGTTTCTTTCCACTCCTTGCTGTCTTTCAGTGCTTCAACCCTTTCAACAAGTGCACGTTTCTTCTCTAAGTTCTCATTCATGCGGGCCTTAGCAGCCTTGAAATATTCGCTTTTTTTCTTAAAGAACTCATCGCAAGCACCACGGAAACGTTCGAAGATCTTCACGTTCATCTTCTGAGGAGCGAACCCGATGGTTTTCCATTTGTTCTGCAGGGCAATGACCTCTTGTGTCATCTTGTCCCAAGCCTGGAATCCGTTCAACTTGCTATAGTCTATACCTTCAACGATTTCGCAAATAACAGTCTTCTTGTCCAGATTTTCCTGCTCATGCTCTTTCTGCTGCTCGAAATATTGCTGGTGTTTCTTATTCAATTGGGTAGATGCTGCTTTGAAACGTGCCCAAATCTCGTCTCGCAGCTCTTTAGCAACGGGACCGGTGTCACGGTATTCCTGATGCAGTTTCTGCAGATGATGGAAAGCAGCTACCACATCTTCTTCATCCAACAGCTTCTCTGCTGCTTCACACAACCTCGTCTTGATTTCCAAGTTCTTCTTGAAGTCATACTCGCGGAATTCGTTGTTGAGTTTCAGCAGGTCGTAGAACTTCTCTACATACATCTGGTAGTTCTTCCACAACTCGTTTGCTTTGTTCTGAGGAATCAGTGTAACCTCATGCCATTGTTGCTGCAACTTTTTGAACTCGTTATAGTTCTTGTTGGGGTCATCAGGTGACTCAACCAGTTCTTTAAGTTCCTCGATGATGGCCAACTTCACCTGATAGTTCTTTTCGCGCTCTTTCTCCTCCTCGGCATTCAGCTGGCTTCTCTTCTCTTTGACAACGGCCATCACTTCCTTGAATACATCTTCATCTGCATCTGGCGTTGGAACGAAATCCTCTTCGTTGCCTCCACCTTCAACAAAGGCACGTTTGGCCGCCTCCACCTCGCTATTGTGGAGCCTGTAGAAATTCTGCTTCAATGAGTCGATCTCTGCCTTAGATGATTTGGTCACATCTTCGGCAATCACCCTCAATCTATCCAGAATCTCGGCCTTTGTTAGTTTGTGAACAGATTCATTCAGCGCAGCTGTTTCCATAGCCTCCTGTGCTTCTGCTGCTACAGCCTCTTCTACTGCAGCTTCTTCTGCTACTACTTCTTCCGCCACAGCTTCTTCAACTGTTGCTTTTACTTCAGCTACCGCTTCTTCTACTGCTGATTCTTGAGCTGCAACTGATGCTTCAGCTTCAGCAGGAACTTCAACAGATTGCTTTACATCTTCTAATCCTTCCTCCATCTTAGGCAGATTAGTGTCCTGAGTGTCCGTCATTGTCATTCGATATTTAAAGTTGCGGGATTCCCCGTAAATCATTTCCAAGCTACAAATAAAATAAGAAAAATGCAAAATTCATACTTTTTTGCATATTTTTTTTATTCTTAATGTGATTTTTGTCGATATACGTGTTTTTTTTGTTCAAAAAGAAGATCATTTCTTATGTTAACGCCACAGTGATAACCATATAGATGAGCATGCCCATGATATCACTTATGATGGTGATGAACGGACCTGTGGCGATGGCAGGGTCAATCTTCATCTTGTCGAACGTCATTGGTACAATGGTACCGAAGATAGAAGCAAACATCACCACTGCAAACAGGCTCAGACTCACTGAATAGGTAATGGCGGCCGTTCCTCCATATACGATGAAGTTATAGATATATACTAGCATGGAGATGATGGTTGCGTTGATAGCTGCCACCACAGCTTCCTTGCCCACATGCTTGAGCATGTCTTTCGACTCCAGCGAACTGTTGGCCAGACCTTGTACCACGATTGCAGATGACTGGGTGCCTACGTTACCACCTGTACCACCTACCAACGGGATAAATAGTGCCATTTCTGGATGAGCAGCAAAAGTGCTGTCGAAGTTGCCCAATATCATGGAGTTGCCGATACCACCTAGGATGCCTATGAGCAACCAGGGCATGCGTGCGCGCGTCTGTTGCACCACGCTGTCGTTGGTCTCAATGTCTTCCGAGATACCTGATGCCAACTGATAGTCACGCTCGCTATGCTCACGCACATGATCCATCACGTCATCGACGGTGATTTGTCCCACCAGGCGTCCTATGCTGTCCACTACAGGTATGGCCACCAAGTCGTATTTCTCAATGGCTTGCACCACATCGTCAACCGGTGTATCCACACGCACTGAAACAGGGTCGCGTTGCATCACATGTTTCACCTTTGATACAGATGGCGACGATATCATCATCTTCAAAGGGAAGGTGCCCAGCAATCGCTCGTCGTCATCCACCACAAAGACATAGTAAATGTCGTCCATCTGCTCAGCCTGCAAACGCATCTCCTTGAGACATTCGGGCATACTCCAGTTTTCATTCACGATCACCATTTCCGTACCCATGATACCACCAGCAGTATCCTCATCATATTTCAGCAGGTCCACGATGTCACCAGCCTGCTCTATATCGTCGATGTGACTCAGCACCTCCTCCTGTTTGTCTTCGTCCAGGTCACGCAACATATCCACCGCGTCATCGGTATCCATGTTGTCAACGAAACGCTTGGCGATGATTTCAGAGTCCAGACCTTCCAGAATCTCCTTACGTTCGTCATCATCCATCTCCGAGAGTACGTCGGCTGCTTTCTCATTGTCGAGCAATTGATAGATATAACGCGCTTGGTCAGTATCCAGTTCCTTGCATAGCTCGGCAATGTCGGCAGGGTGCATGTTCCAGATGATGTTCCTCACGTTCTCGCCATCATTGTGGGCGATGAATTCCTTCACGCTATCAACATACTTCTCATCGATTTCCATAACGTTCATTTTTCAAGGTTAACGTAATCTTTCACTCTATTGGTCAAGTCAACGAACTCTGCTACACTCAGCTGTTCTGGCCTGCGGTTGAAAAGTTCATCACTCAGCAATGGGCAATCGGGGCCTATCAAGGGCTTGATTGAGTTGCGCAACGTCTTCCGTCGTTGGTTGAAGGTGGTTTTCACCACGCGCTTGAACAGTACTTCGTCGCACCCTAGTTCGTGGGTGTCGTTGCGCGTCATGCGAATTACGGCGCTTTTTACCTTGGGAGGAGGGTTGAATACATGCTCGTGCACAGTAAACAGATATTCCACCTTATACCAAGCCTGCATCAGTACGCTCAATATGCCGTAGGTCTTACTGCCAGGACCGGCTGCCATGCGTTCGGCCACCTCTTTCTGTATCATGCCCGTGCAACAAGGAATCAGGTCTTTGTTGTCGAGCATCTTGAAAAATATCTGCGATGAGATATTGTAGGGGTAGTTGCCTGTCAGCACAAAAGGCTTGCCGTCGAATACATTGCGCAGATCCATCTTCAGGAAATCCCCCTCAATGATGTTGCCCTGCAGGGTCGGGAAGTTAGCGTGCAGGTATGCAATCGACTCCCTGTCCAACTCCACCACCTTCAGTGGTCTGCCTTTTCGTTGCAGAAACTGTGTGAGCACACCCATGCCCGGACCTACCTCCAATACGGGGATAGAAGCACATGCATCCACGGTGTCGGCAATGTCCTGAGCAATGCCTAAATCGATCAGGAAATGCTGCCCCAGCGATTTTTTAGGTCTAACCTGCCTCATCTACAAACTATTTTTTATACTTTTGCAATTTGAACTACCTTCATTCGGCAATGGGTGCTAGTAATACATTCTGGCGTTCCCCCTGCATGGTGGAGGTGATATAGGGGTTACCCTCTTCATCCCCCTCTCTATAAGGGAAGGTGCCCGTAAGGGTGGGTAATATCCCTTTGTAAACTGCAAAAGTAAACATTTTAATTAAAAAATATTGAATAAAAGGCTGAAAAAATCGCTTAAAGCACTCCTTCCGATAGTTTTGGGCATCTTTGTGCTTTATTATGTCTATTGCGACTACGACTTTTCGCGCATAGGCGAAGTGTTGGCACATGAGGTGGCTTGGGACTGGATGGCACTTTCTTTGCTTTTTGGCATACTGAGTCATGTGTTCCGTGGCTTGCGTTGGGAGCAGACCCTTCAGCCTTTGGGTGAGCATCCTAAAAAAGCCAACTGTATAGATGCCATTTTCATCTCCTATGCTGCCAATCTGATTATTCCCCGCATGGGCGAGCTTACCCGTTGCGGGGTGCTCAATAAGACCGATGGCGTGAATTTCAGCAAGGCGTTGGGCACAGTGGTCACCGAGCGCATCATTGATACTGTTTGTATCCTACTCATCACTGCAGTTACCTTCTTCTTGCAGATGCCTGTCTTCATGCGCTTCTTCAGCGAGACAGGCACCAAAGTTCCTTCATTGTCGCACCTGCTGTCCACCCCTTGGTTCTATGTCAGTCTGTTTTGTGTGATAGGTGCCTTCATTTTGCTTTATTATTTAATAAAGGTGTTTGGTCTGCCCCGTAAGGTTAGGGCGCTTATTCTGGGTATATGGAAGGGTGTGTTGTCAGTGGGAAAGGTGGCCAATCCGCCTTTGTTCGTAAGCTATACTATACTGATATGGGTGTGCTATCTGTTGCATTTCTACCTCACTTTCTATTGTTTTGACTTCTCGAGTCATTTAGGTCTTCTGGCAGGCTTGGTAATGTTTGTAGGAGGCACCTTTGCCGTGATAGTGCCTACCCCCAATGGCGCAGGTCCTTGGCATTTTGCCGTCATCACCATGATGATGCTCTACGGCATCAGTGCTTCCGATGCTGCCACTTTTGCCCTCATCGTTCATGCTATTCAAACCCTGTTGGTCATTGTGCTCGGCATCTGGGGGTGGCTCAGGGTTTCGTTGCAGCATTAAAATATAGTTGTTGCCCACAATAATAAACCCCGAAAGTTATTTCTAACTCTCGGGGTTCTATTATGATGTTTTAGATAATTGAAGATTCAATTATTATTTTGGTTCACGGAATTGAAGATTGCTATCATTCATTATATAGACATTTCCACCTGTGCTGAATGATGCTGGGGAGCCATCAGAGTTCATAACATAGCAACTTAAACCATCAAATAAAAGTTTCAAATTTGTAACAGGTTTACCAGGAAGAACAGGGAATGCGAATATCAAAGAAGTATAACTTTCCCAATAATTATCATCGTCGAAGAACCTTACTGAAAAAATATTTAATTCAATCATTGGTATTTCATATTCTACAACTTCTCCGGCTTCTGGATCATAATCTTTTAAAGTATAGGATTTACCCATCTTCCCCTCAAAACCTTCTATTCTGCTAAAAAAGATGTTAATGGCTATTAATTTTGTGGCTCCAATAACTGGTGGAAAGAATATCCGGCAAGGACTGCTGTGAGCAATGACTTACTTGTTTTGGCTCAAATGTCTTGCAGGTATCAAGAATTATTCCCAACTTTGTGACAAAGTTGCACATATCTACTAAGGTCTAATTACTATGACAGATAAGAAGAACATTTTGCTTTTGTCCGTTTGGACAATGATCCTGATGTGCTGTTACTCTTGTAGAGAAAATGGCATCAAGCCCATCAGCGGAGACAATTACTATGTGTGTGCCTACGTTTGGCCATCCTGTCACGACGACTCGCTCGGACACAAATACCTTTGGCCGCAAGGTGAAGGGGAATGGGAAGTCATCAAGCAGGGCAATCCGCGCTTCCCTGGCCATTATCAGCCGAAGCAGCCTCTCTGGGGATATGGGCACGATGATGACCCTAAGGTGGTGGAGAAATGGATAGACACAGCTCTGAAGTATGGAGTGAACACCTTCGTCTATGACTGGTACTGGTTTATGGACTATCCTTATCTGGAAGGTGCTCTCGACGATGGTTTCCTCGGTGCCAAGAATAACGAGAAAATGAACTTCTATATCATGTGGGCCAATCATGAAGTAAAGAAGAACTATTGGAACTATCACCTTTATGGTGATGACACATCGCTTCTTTTCGACCCTAAGGTGAACATGGATCAGTTCAAGACGATTGTGGCAAGAGTTATCAAACAGTATTTCAATAAGAAGAACTATGTGAAGATTGACGGCTGTCCTGTATTTGGAATCTTTGACATGGATCAGTTCGTCCAAAGTTTTGGTACGATAGACGAAGCCGCCAAGGCGATGGAATACTTCCGTGCCGAAGTGAAGAAAGCAGGTTTCAAGGGACTCCACATCCAGCAGAACAACGGCGGCGGCAGTTTTTTGGCAGAAGACTTTATCATAGCCCAGCAGGAACGTATCGACAAACTCGGCATCAACAGCCACGCATTCTATAACATGGGTGGTTTCACCCCAGATTACCTTACCTACGGCGCCAATGCTATCCAGATACGTGAGCAATGGGCAAAAGCTTTTAGCATTCCTGTCTTTCCTACGGTATCCATTGGATGGGATGACACACCCCGTTTCCCTGCAAAGGGAGAGAACGACATTACTCGTTTCAATCAGACACCCCGTGCCTTCGAATCTTTCCTTGAAGTGGCCAAGAAGTATGTTGATGGGCATCCTCAGCAGCCCCCTTTTATCATGATAAATGCCTGGAACGAGTGGGTGGAAGGAAGCTATCTGCTGCCTGACCGTTATTTCGGCTTCGGATATCTAGAGGCAGTTCAGCACGTCTTTCGTCAGGAAGAATAAATAAGAGGTTTAGGGAGCCTATAGCCCATGTGCGATGTTGTGCTGATAGCTGTCAGTGCGGCTGAAGGGACCGATATTGCTAGTTGAATAATTGGTTTCTTAATATCTATACTAGCGTACCTTCTAGGAGATCATGTCTGTAAACACCATATAGCTTGCCTTGGATGGATGTTTTACTGTAGCAATAAGTCAAAGATCGTTTTGCGGCGAATTACATCGGGTCACCACCTCCCGCTTGTCATTCATGGATGGTTGCAACCAAGAACCTTTGCTTTCTCATTGCTGTTGGCCACCAGTAGTGTTATCGGCTCTGTTTCTTAATTACAATACAAATATATAAAATATATTTTATATATGCAAATGATATACTAAAAATATTATTAATTTTTGATTTTTTTTCTTCAACTACCTTTCTATAAGCATGCAAATACCCTTCAGCATAATGTACATAATTATGCAGTGGCGCCAGGCTCCATTATAGCCCCAGAAACCCCTCATTTCATTTAGAAGAAGTAAGAGGTGGTTTTACTAGAATTAAAACGTCTGTTTAGTTGGACTAGGCTTTTAGCTGGCTTGCAGACCAGTTTATGCACATGTTTTTTTAGGATTATGTATATTCGGAAATAATAGCACTGTCGTAGCGAACCATCTTACCATCATACCATCGTACCATCGTACCATCGTACCATCGTACCATCGTACCATCGTACCATTTAGTTATTCACAAACTTTTTTAGTTGATGCATCAACTTTATATTTATATATATTATATATATAATATATATAAATATAAAAATTTATATCAATGATTTTTCTTTCCGTTGTGAAAATCACAAAAGACAAGATGGTATGATGGTACGATGGTATGATGGTATGTCTGTCATGTTTCAAATGTCCTCAAATGTTAAATCTTCACCTCCTCACGATAATAATTCAACTTTCAAAGTAGCGATGTTATTTATCTATATCACGCCAAGTAGCAAAGGTATCAAGGTTGTTTTATATTCTATATGATATGTTGTAACTATATTGATAATCAAATTGAAATGAACTTCGGAATAACTGACTTATTTGCTTAAACGCTCGAGGGCTGATGCATCGAGGCGATAGACCGTCCATTCCTTCATGGGTACGGCACCCAGTGAGAGGTAAAAGTCAATGCTGGGCTGGTTCCAGTTCAGACAGGTCCACTCCATGCGTCCGCAATGGTGCTCACGTGCCGTCTTGACCAAATGCAGGAGCAAGGCTTTGCCGTAGCCTTTGCCACGATATTCTGGCCACACGAACAAGTCCTCTAGGTATAAGCCCGAATGTCCTATGAAGGTGGAGAAATTGTAGAAGTAGAGGGCAAAGCCTACCTCACGGCCATCCACTACGGCAAATATGGCTTCAGCACGATGCTCGTCGAACATCTCGTGTTCCAGCACCTCGACAGAAGCCACAACTTCGTTTTCCAGTTTCTCATACCTGGCAATGCCCTTGATGAAGTCAAGCAGCAATGCTGCATCTTTACGCTCGGCTTTTCGTATCTCCATAATTTTAACTCCGTCTTGAAAAAAATACCCCCTCTGTTATAGAGGGGGAACTATTTGATTATGAGCCACTCCCTCTGATGAAAGGGGGAATGATTTATTCATTAATATGCTGCCTCGAACTCACGGAGGAAACGTACGTCGTTCTCGCTGAACAGTCGCAGGTCGCTTACTTGGTATTTCAGGTTGGCAATACGCTCGATACCCATACCGAAGGCATAGCCAGTATAGACCTTGCTGTCGATGCCGCAAGCCTCAAGCACGTTAGGATCTACCATACCGCAGCCAAGAATCTCTACCCAGCCAGTATGCTTGCAGAAGCCGCATCCCTTGCCACCACAGATGTTGCAACTGATGTCCATTTCTGCACTTGGCTCGGTGAAGGGGAAGTAAGAGGGACGCAGACGAATTTTGGTGTCGTTGCCGAACATCTCACGGGCAAAGGTGAGCAATACCTGCTTCAGGTCGGTGAATGAAACACCTTTGTCAATATAAAGACCTTCAACCTGGTGGAAGAAGCAGTGGGCACGGGCACTGATGGCTTCGTTACGATAGACACGTCCTGGACAGATAACTCGGATAGGGGGCTGTGTCTGCTCCATCACGCGAGCCTGCACTGAACTGGTGTGGGAACGAAGGATGATATTCTTGATGACATTCTCGTTCTGCTCAACGAAGAAGGTGTCTTGCATGTCGCGAGCTGGATGGTCGGCTGCAAAATTCAGCTTGGTGTATACATGCAAGTCGTCTTCCACTTCAGGACCCTCGGCCAGCTTGAAGCCCATGTGTCCGAAAATGTCGATAATCTCGTTTTTCACAATCGTCAGTGGGTGGCGAGTGCCTAAAACGCTTGGATAGGAGGTACGCGTCAGGTCAATGTCTTCATCAGTATTATCCATGCTGTCGAACTGTTCCTTCAGAGCATTGATTCTTTCTTGCACTTGGTTTTTCAGTTCATTGATCTTCATGCCCACCTCACGCTTTTGGTCAGCTGCTACCTCACGGAAATCAGCCATCAAAGCGTTGATAACGCCTTTCTTGCTTAAATATTTGATGCGTAGAGCTTCCAACTCTTCCATGTTTGTTGCGTGCATCTCTTGCACATTCTGCAACGTCTCGTTGATTTTGTCAAGTATATTCATTTTATTTCCTTAATCTTCGATTAACGGTTGCAAAGATATATATTATTCATTACTTTTGCAAAAGAAAATAGGCAGATTATGATTGTTTATAATACAACATACCACGTGGATGAGGCTGATGAACAGCTTTTCCTGAATTGGATACACCAGTATCTCATACCTGAGGTGCTGAAGGAGGGCACTTTGCATAATCCCCGTGTACTAAAGGTGCTGGGGCATCATCAGGATGACGGTGACGACGGACACTCGGTGTCGTATGCTGTACAGCTGGAGGCTGACGATACAGCAGCTCTACACCGCTGGTATCAGAAACAAGGAGTGGCGCTGAATAAAGAGTTGTTGCTGGTGTTCCGCCAACGTGTTTTGGGATTTCCTACTTTGATGGAGGTAGTAGAGCAATGACAGACCCTGTTAAAGAAAAGATTATATTGGGCATCGACCCGGGTACCACCGTGATGGGCTATGGTGTGCTGAAGGTGGCGATGGGTAAGCCGTCGCTGATAGCAATGGGGGTGATTGATCTACATAAATATGGCAACCACTACCTGAAGTTGGCCAAGATACACGAACGTGTGCTGAGCATTATCGAGAGCTATCTGCCTGATGAATTGGCTATTGAGGCACCGTTCTTTGGCAAGAACGTGCAGAGTATGCTGAAGTTGGGACGTGCTCAGGGGGTGGCAATGGCAGTGGCGCTGAGCCGTGATATTCCAATTACCGAATATGCACCTTTGAAAATAAAGATGGCGATAACGGGCAACGGTAATGCGTCGAAGGAGCAAGTGGCTGGCATGTTGCAACGACTGTTGCACATTGCCGAAGAGGATATGCCAAAGTTCCTCGATGCAACGGATGCCTTGGGAGCTGCCTATTGTCATTTCATGCAGATGGGGACACCTAAGGTGGAGAAAAGTTATAAGAGTTGGAAGGATTTTGTGACAAAAAATCCAGATAAAGTAGTTTGATAATGAAGAATATATTTTATTTTTTGATGATGGCATGTGTGATGGCTGGTTGTATGGAGAAGGAGAGGGTGATATATGAATCGTTTGATGCTTATCCTGTAAGGAAGGGAAGTTTGAGCGAGATGGAATATACACCCAGTGTCACCAGTTTCCATTTATGGAGCCCCAATGCCGATGAGGTTCGCCTGATGCTGTATGAAGAGGCAGAGGGAGGTCATGCTTTTCAGACACATCACATGAAACTGGGTGATGATGGTACCTGGCATGTAGATGTGAACGAAGATTTGAAGGGCAAGTTTTATGCTTTCAACGTGAAGATGCAGGATGAATGGTTGGGCGATACTCCTGGATTGTTTGCCAAAGCGGTGGGCATCAACGGTCATCGTGGCGCTATTATAGATATGGTGCAAACCAACCCTACAGGGTGGGAAAACGACCGTAAGCCTGCACTGAGGAGTGTGGCTGATGTGGTGGTGTATGAGATGCACCATCGTGATTTCTCCATCGACGCCAGTTCGGGCATTGAGCATAAAGGACAGTTCTTGGCTCTGACGGAGCAAGGAACGCAAAGTCCTGAAGGCTTGGCTACAGGTATCGACCACCTGAAAGAACTGGGGGTGACGCATGTACATCTATTGCCTTCGTACGATTATGCGTCGATTGACGAGCATACATTTAAGGATAGTCATTATAATTGGGGCTATGATCCACAGAACTACAACGTGCCTGACGGCTCGTATGCTACAGATCCTACGCAACCAGTCACTCGCATTATGGAGTTCAAGCAAATGGTGCAAGCCCTGCATCAAGCTGGTATTCGTGTAGTGCTCGATGTGGTGTATAACCATACCTATAATGCAGCTACCAGCGCATTTGAGAAAACGGTGCCAGGCTATTTCTATCGTATGAAACCAGATGGCACTTTTGCCAACGGTTCGGGATGTGGCAACGAGACAGCCAGCAATCGCCCCATGATGCGTAAATTTATGGTGGAGAGCGTGCTATACTGGATGCGTGAATATCATCTCGATGGTTTCCGTTTCGACCTGATGGGCATTCATGACATTGCCACCATGAACGAAATCAGGCAAGAGGCTCAGAAGCTTGACCCACAGGTATTGATATATGGTGAGGGATGGGCAGCTGAGACACCTCAGTATGCTGCCGACTCATTGGCGATGAAGGCCAATATCGCCCGTATGCCTGGCATCGCCGCATTCTGCGACGAAATGCGCGATGGATTGCGTGGCCCTTGGGATGACGACAAGAAAGGTGCATTTTTGGCAGGTTTCCCAGGACACGAGGAGAGCATTAAGTTTGGCATTGTTGGCGCCATCAGTCATCCACAGGTGAAGATGGATGAGGTGAACTATAGCAACAAGGCGTGGGCTCAAGAGCCTGTGCAGATGATGAGTTATGTGAGCTGCCACGATGATATGTGTCTGGTGGATAGGTTGCGTACTTCTGTAACTGACTTGAAGGGCAATGATTTGGAAAAACTCGATATGTTAGCGCAAACTGCAGTGCTTACCTCACAGGGCATTCCTTTCATCTTTGCCGGTGAGGAGGTGATGCGTGATAAGAAATTTGTACACAATAGTTTTCAAAGCCCTGATAGTGTGAATGCTATTAATTGGCACAACAAGGCAAAATATCAGTGGGTGTTTAATTATTATAAAGGATTGATAGCTATGCGTAAGCATCATCCTGCCTTCCGTTTGGGTAGTGCCGAACTGGTGCGTCAACACTTGGAGTTCTTGCCTGTTGAAGGTAGTGGAGTGGTAGCTTTCCGTCTGAAAGACCATGCTGGTGGTGATGCGTGGGACAATATCATTGTGGTGCTGAATGCGCGTCGTGAAACTGCTAAAATAGAGGTGCCCGAAGGTAAGTATGTTGCTGTGGTGAAAGACGGTTGGGTAAACGAAAACGGTATTGGCACCATTTATGGACCTATTCTGAATATAGCTCCAGAAACCGCATTAATTGTTTACCAAGAATAGTTGATTATTAGGACTTTTTGGAAATGTGAGGGCGTACTCAAGTTTGCCAGGGGTATGCAAAGTCGTGATAAAACTGATTTAAGTATAAGAGTTGGAAGCAAAAATAAAGAATAATGGTAGGTTTTCGGTCATCGTAGAAGGGCCTTGCTCAATAAAGATGACAGAGGTGTTGCCTCGTAGGCCAGATGTACGTATGGCAGAACCTACATCGCTGGAAATCGGAAAAGGAGAACAGATAGCGTTAGTGGGTGAGAATGGTATGGGTAAAAGTATGCTGGTGGATTTGCTGATGGGCAAATATCCCTTACAGCATGGCTCTTTGGAGTATGATTTCTCGCCCTCACCTTGGAAGGAGGCATATAAGAACATCAAGCATATCAGTTTCCGAGATACGTTTGGAAGCTCAGACACCAATTACTATTATCAGCAACGATGGAACTCAACCGACTTGGACGAGGTGCCACTGGTGAAGGACTTGATTGGTAGTTATGAGGAAAGTGATTTCCAACGTCAGATGTTTGCACTCTTTCATGTGGAAGAAATGCTCGACAAACCCGTTATCTTGCTGAGTAGTGGTGAGATGCGTAAATTTCAGCTGACCAAGATGCTGCTCACACATCCACGTATTCTGATATTGGACAATCCCTACATTGGACTTGATGCTGCTACACGCGACCAACTGACTGAGTTGTTGAAACAATTGTCGGAGAAACGAGGTATCCAACTAATTTTGGTAATGAGCATGATGGACAGTGTGCCTGATTTCATTACGCATGTAGTGGTTGTGAAAGATATGAAGGTGGCGGGCAAGATGACACTGGGGGATTATCGTTCTTGGTTCAACAATGTACTTGCAAAACACTCTTTCGAGGAGATTGTATTACCAATGCCAAACTTACAGTTATCATCTAACAATCAGCAACTAACATCCTCTAATACTCATTCGTCATCTATTAACTTTCTACATGACGAGGTGGTAAGACTGAACAAAGTGAGTATTCGTTATGGCACCCGAACCATTTTGAAAGACTTGGACTGGGTGGTACGTAGGGGTGAGAAATGGGCGCTGAGTGGCGAAAACGGATGCGGCAAGTCAACTCTGCTAAGCATTATCTGTGCCGACAATCCTCAGAGTTATGCCTGCGATGTGAGTCTGTTTGGCTATAAAAGAGGTTCTGGCGAGAGCATTTGGGACATTAAGAAACACATTGGTTACGTGAGTCCTGAGATGCATCGTGCTTACTTGAAGAACTTGCCAGCTATTGACATTGTGGCGAGTGGATTGCATGACTCTATTGGCCTGTATGTCAAACCCAAGCCCGGGCAACGTGAGGTGTGCCAGCAATGGATGGATACATTTGGTGTGGCTCATTTGGCAGACAGACCTTTCTTGCAGATGAGTGATGGCGAACAGCGTATGGTGTTGTTGGCAAGGGTCTTTGTGAAAGACCCTGAACTGTTGATCCTTGACGAACCCTTGCATGGGTTGGATACCTTCAACCGTCAGAAGGTAAAACGTATCATCAATGCTTTTTGTGCCCGTGAGGATAAGACGCTGATGATGGTATCGCATTTTGAAAACGAATTGCCTTCTTGCATTGACCATCAGTTGCACTTGAAGAAAATAATATAAGGAATGGATTATTTAATCAATATAGACAGCGACTTGCTCTTGTGGATCAACGGGGCTCACAACGCTTTTTTTGATGCGTTTATGATGCTCTTTACTAACAAGTTCATTTGGGTGCCAATGTACTTGGCGTTAGCCTACTTGCTTTTCAGGAATATGTCTCTTAAACAAGCAGTGATGTGCTTGGTAGCTATAGCGTTGCTCGTCGTCATTACCGACCAGATGAGTTCCTCACTGATTCGTTATGCTGTAGGACGCTTACGTCCTGCTAATTTGGAAAACCCCATTAGTGATATGGTGCATATCGTTGATGGTTATCGAGGGGGCAGATATGGCTTCCCGAGTAGTCATGCCGCCAACTCGTTTGGTCTGGCATTCTTCCTGCTCTACTTATTTCGTCGCAGTCCGATTCCAGTTTTTGTCATGGTGTGGGCTATTTTCAATAGCTATTCACGCATTTATTTAGGTGTGCATTATCCAGGCGATATATTGTGTGGCGTGCTGGTGGGCTTGTTAGCAGCTACGTTGGTGTGGTTTATTTATAAGAAGCTAACAAATCAGTCATATCTCTCAGAAGTGCGAGGATGGAGTATGCCGATTGTGGTTGGCTTGCTCACAGTTGTTGGCATTTCGCTCTATTCATATTATGTAATTAATTATTAAAACCTATATGTTATGAAGAAAATTCTCTTATGTGCAGCCTTGATGATAGCTGCGACTACTGTAATGGCTCAAGATGCTGCATCAAAAGCCCGTGCAGGTGTATATGACCGTTCTACTGCTCCTCAGTATTTTTTCTTAGAAGAGAAAGATGTTGCAAGTAGTGTATATCTGTTGCCTCCTCCACCAGAACCAGGCAGTGCCAAGTTTGCTGTTGATGAGGCTCGCTTTAATTGGGGACGTTATCAACGTCTTCGTCCGCGTGGAAAGCAGGCTATTGCTGATGCCGATGTAACACCTAAGGGTGTAGCTGTAGCTTTTAGTGAGGCATTCGGTATAGAAATCAACGAACAAAATACGCCAGAGATTTACAAACTGATGACCAACATGAATGGTGATGCAGGTGTGCTGAGTGGTGGCGAGGCGAAAGTTTACTACCAACGTATGCGCCCGTTTGTATATTTCGGCATCGGTACTAGTGTGCCAGAAG
Organism: uncultured Bacteroidales bacterium; assembly: GCA_902775375.1. Classification (GTDB taxonomy): domain Bacteria; phylum Bacteroidota; class Bacteroidia; order Bacteroidales; family Bacteroidaceae; genus Bacteroides. The sequence goes on from CACYLU010000012.1 coordinate 34,817, forward strand.
ATGAGGCTGCTTTGGTGAACAACGGTTCTTATCCTTCAGGTCATACAGCCATTGGTTGGGCTACGGCTTTGGTGTTGGCAGAGATAAACGTAGACCGTCAGAACGAAATCCTGAAGCGAGGCTATGAGATGGGTGAGAGTCGTGTGATTGCTGGTTATCACTATCAGAGCGATGTGGATAACGGTCGTATAGTAGCAGCTGGTGTGGTTGCACGCCTGCATGCTGACGAAGGCTTCCAAAAACAGTTGGAAAAGGCAAAGAAAGAGTTTGCTAAACTGAAGAAAGAGGGCAAGATTGCTTCTTCAACTTTCTCTTTCAATCCAGCCGAATTGAACTGAAGATTATATCATGAAAATATTTCCTACAACTGACATTAGGCAATTAGATGCTTATACCATTGAGCACGAACCAATTGCATCTATTGATTTGATGGAGCGTGCTGCTAATGCTATCGTGAAAGAACTGACGAATCAGTGGCCTGATAAGGATGACACTCGATTTGTCATCTTTGCAGGCCCAGGCAATAACGGTGGTGATGCGTTGGCAGTGGCTCGTTTGCTGGTAGAGAAGGGCTATCATCCAGAAGCCTACTTGTTTAATACAACTGGTAAATTATCAGTTGATTGTGAGACAAACCGTGATTTGTTAACCCTTGCTGATGGGGTAGAGTTTCACGAAGTGACTAATCAGTTTGTTCCTCCTAGACTCTCAGAAGATGATGTGATTATTGATGGGTTGTTTGGTAGCGGTCTAAACAAACCACTTAGTGGGGGCTTTGCTTCACTGGTGAGATTTATTAATGCTGTAGGTGCAACGGTAGTAAGCATCGACATCCCCAGTGGATTGATGGGGGAAGATAATAGCAGTCACAACATGGAGGCTGTGGTGAAGGCCGACTATACCTTGAGTTTGCAGTTTCCCAAGCTGGCATTCCTCTTTGCTGAGAATGAGGCTTACGTAGGTGCTTGGAAGGTGCTTGACATAGGCTTGAGCAAAGAAGCGATACGCCTGACGCCTACTCCGTATGAAATGGGCGATGCTGGCAAGATCAGGTATCAGCTTAAGATTCGCAATCGTTTCTCTCATAAAGGCGATTTTGGCAGGGCTTTGCTAGTTGCAGGGCAACAAGGTATGGCTGGCGCTTCGGTCTTGGCAGCTCGAGCATGCTTGCGATCTGGTGTCGGACTACTTACCGTGCATGTGCCTCTGAGCAATAATACTATTGTGCAAACATCTGTTCCTGAGGCGATGACCTCGTTAGATGCCAATGAGTGTTGCTTTACGGAAGTACCCAATTTGGATGCTTATCAAGCCATAGGCGTTGGCCCTGGTTTGGGAAAAGATGATCTTACTAAGCAAGCGTTATATGACTTGCTTTCCCATAGCAGTGTGCCTATGGTAGTGGATGCTGATGCTTTGAACCTGATAGGGGAGAACCATAGTTATCTGCGTCGATTGCCAAAAGGTAGTATTATCACACCACATCCAGGGGAATTGGATCGTTTGGTAGGTAAGTGTGCTGATTCTTTCGAAAGATTGTCGAAGGCTATCAACTTGGCTCAAGCTTGTGGCATTTACATCGTGCTGAAAGGAGCATATACGGCTGTTATTTCCCCTGCTGGCAATTGTTGGTTCAATGTGACTGGCAATCCAGGTATGGCAACAGGAGGCTGTGGTGATGTGCTTACAGGTATAATTTTGGCTTTGCTTGCACAAGGTTATGATGCCGATACTGCAGCCAAAATGGGTGTATATATACATGGAATGGCTGGTGATATAGCTGCACGTGAAAAAGGGGAAACGGCCCTAATAGCTAGCGATGTAGTGGGTAACCTCCACAAAGCGTGGAAAGTGTTAGAATAAACATAATATTCCATATTGATATTATAAGCCCCAAAATTGATTAAGATTTTTGGGGCTTACTTCATGTTTACTGCCACACTCCTTTGAGAAAGGAAGGGGATAATTAGTCGTCAAATTCAATAATATTGAAGCGTTTGTTGAATTTCATTTCCATCCGGTTGTTGAGCTTTACTTCGTAACCCTTACGAACACGGTCGATTTTAATGATAGTGGCACCAGGGAAAGTTTGTTGAACAGTTGCTCTAATTTGTTCTGGGATGAGGAAGGTAGGTACGGCTGACGTTTTGCAGTCGAGCTCAGTCCATTTCCCTTTCTTGTTGAACTCTGCGATCTCTCCTCCTTGGAACACTACCTTGTATTCTTTTCTTTCCTTTCTTTCGTGACAATTGCTGGCACTTTATCAGCAAAATGTTGTTTCAGAATAGCTTGCGCCTATGTTGGCAATTGGTTGAAAGTAATCACTCGGTTGTTGTCAGCCAGTATTGGCATCCACATAGTCAGCATAAAAGCTAACATCATTACAATTCTCTTTCTCATAAATGGTGATTATTATGTTAATAATCTTGTTCCTTTCTTTTAATGTTCACTGATACAGCTCATCTTGTCGTAATATGAAAGCACCCTTGTTTGCGTTCATACTTGATATAGCAGCGTTTAGCAAGACGAACATCGCGCAGCACTTCACTCAGCACCATCTTCAATGTATCGGCACCAACTTCTTGCATAGGTCTGCCGTCTTTGTCGGCCACTTGTTCAAAACGCTTCCAACTAATGTCGAAAGTTGTGCCGTAACAATGTGTAGAGTTCTCGGTAGCATTGATATTGCTCTTTGAAAGTTGTTTTTGCTGCTCTTGGGAACGAGTTATAGAGGTGATTATGATGCGATAGGGATTCAGTCCCTTGTTGGCCAATGAATCCAAAAAGTTGACACCTATATCGTCTATCAGTTTGGCAGCCTGAGGAACAACATAAGGCACAGAGTGAGTAAGATCCTCTATTGTAAAGTGTTCATTACTTTCTATTTGTTTTAGTTGCTTGATGTTGACAATATCCTCAGTTTTCTTGAATGGCTTTATGCCAATGGCCTTTGCAGCTGATAGTTGAGTATCGTTATCATCAGGAAAATCACGTTGGTAACTGATGACACCTCTGATGTTATGAGGGTCGTTCATTTTCATCGATAAATCTTTCTTTTTGCAGCTTCCTAGCAGACATACGCATACCAGTGATATGATAATCGAACTAATTTTGGAGATTTTCATAAGTTTTTCATATATTTGCGATGTAAAGGTAGTAATCATATTTGAAAAATGCAACGTTACTTCATATATTTAGCATACGATGGCACACGTTATCATGGTTGGCAGATTCAACCTAATGGTGATAGTGTACAACAACAGCTAATGAATGCGTTGCAAACCTTGTTGCGTCGTGAGGTGATCGAGGTTACAGGTGCAGGGCGTACAGACGCTGGGGTGCATGCTAAACTTATGGTGGCTCATTTTGATTACGATGATGCTATTGATTGCATGAAACTTACTGATAAACTCAATCGTTTGTTGCCTCCCGATATCAGTGTGTTCAAGGTAATACCTGTTGATACTGAGATGCATGCCCGTTTTAGTGCTAAGTCTCGCCGCTATGAATACTATGTCACCATAGCAAAGAGTCCTTTCATGCGTCAATATCGTTACAAGTTACATAAAGCACCTGATTTTGAATTAATGAATCATGCGGCTAAGTTACTGCTTCAGGTCAAAGACTTTACCAGTTTCAGCAAGTTGCATGCCGATGTAAAAACCAATATCTGTCATGTTACCCGTGCAGAGTGGAAACAGATAGATGAGGTAACATGGGTATTTACTATTCAGGCTGATCGTTTCCTTCGTAATATGGTGCGTGCAGTTGTTGGGACTCTTCTTGAGGTAGGTTATGGTAAAATCTCTATAGAAGATTTTCTGCAAATAATTTTACAAAAAGATCGTTGTTCAGCAGGCATGTCTGTTCCTGCTCATGGGTTGTTTTTAGTCGATATTCAGTATTGAACGTTTGGATAACGGACACTATTTCTTTTTATTTGATGTATTTTGGCTTCTTGTTGGAGGTTCTGCTTTGACGCTGTCGAATATTTCCTTGTATCATAGCAGGAACACTTTTTGAAAAAATGACAGATATTTTATTGGTTGAAGTTTGTATTCTGCTTTAAAACTTTTATCTGCGTATTGATATAAGAGATGATGTCTGTTCGTTGATCAGGATGAAACCAACGAATGGATGTGTCTTTCTTGAACCAAGTAAGCTGTTTTTTTGCATAGATCCGGGTATTTCGCTTGATTTTCTCTACAGCTTCTTCCAAAGTCCATTCACCATCAAGATACTTGAAAAGTTCTTTGTAGCCAACGGTGTTGAGTGAGTTTAAGTTGCGAAATGAATAAACTCTCTTAGCCTCTTCCAACATGCCTTCTCGCATCATCTGTTCTACGCGTAGGTTAATACGGTTGAATAGCTCGCTACGTTCTCTGTTTAGTCCTACCTTGATGATTTGGAATGGACGTTCCACTTGCTTGTGTTGTCGAAATGAAGTAAATGTCTTGCCTGTCATATAACATACTTCAAGAGCGTGGATAATGCGTTTATGATTCTTTAAGTCAACAATTGCATAGTAGTCGGGGTCGAGTAGCTTTAGTTCGTGCTGTATGCTCTCTAGTCCCACCTCATCATAGTGTTGCCACATCTTGGCTCGTATGTCAGCATCGATAGTAGGTATGTCATCCATTCCCTGGCATACAGCATCAATGTACATCATGGAGCCACCGGTCATAAGTGCCAAATCTTGCTTTTGGAACAATGTGTCAAGCAATGTTAATACTTCGTCGGCATAATGAGCAGCACTGTAGTAATCAGACAACTGCAAGGTGCCTACAAAATGGTGATGAACACGTGCCAATTGTTCTGGGGTTGGGGCTGCTGTTCCTATCTTCAAGTCGGCATAAAGTTGTCTCGAATCAGCAGAGATGATACTGGAGTGTAACTTTTCCGCCAATTCGAGACTTAATTCTGTCTTGCCTACTGCCGTAGGACCCAAGAGTACAACTAAAGTTTTCATTAATAGATGTCAGAGCCATCATAGGAGTCCCCTCCTACAATGCCATCCAATCCTTCGTAGCCCTCGGCATCAATCTCGTCGGAGTTATAGCCTTGGTCACCATAGAAATCTTCTCCTAAATCATCGGAGCCAGCAGTCAATTTCTTCTCCATCTCATCGAAGTCCATTGTTTGCTGGGGGGCATCTCCACGGCTCTTAGTGCATATTGCCTTGTCGAGTTGCTTCCCTGTGATGACTTCCATTAGTTTGATGAAGAAACACCGGTCAGTCATGTAATCGAACACATAGATCAGTTTTTGGTAGGTATCTTCATCCACCAGTTTGCCGATGCGTGTCTTAGACATGATATAACTGTCGGTAGCAGAGTCTGTGTCCATTTCTTCGAGGGTAACTTCGATATCTTTGTTCCACTCATCGTCGCATACGAAGAAAGAGGCCAACTCACCTTCCTTGAAACCTACAGCCTCAAGTATGGCCTTATGGAAATCCAAAAAAGTAGCTTCTGGATCAATTTGTATTTCTCTCAGGAAATTATCGACCTCGTCGGATATTATTGTAAAACGATATACCATATTCTCTATATATTAAATTATGAGTTACTTCGTGATTTTAGCGATCGACTATTAGCGAGTTGTCAGTTGTGTGAATCACAAAGCTAACGATTAATTATCCAGTAATAATTCCTCGTTTGGAACTTCTTACAAAATCAACAATATACTTGATCTCTTGTGTCATGACCATTTCTTCCTCAATCTTTCGCAATGCATTAGTAACATTAAGTCCACTTTGGTAGATAATGCGATAGGCATTGTGTATCTGTTCGATAGTTTCATTAGAGAAGCCACGTCGTCGTAGACCAACAATGTTTATACCACAATAGATGGTAGGTTCACGACCTGCAATGATATAAGGAGGAATGTCTTTTGAAAAACGGCATCCGCCTTGAATCATAACATAACCACCAATGCGGCAGAACTGATGAACCAACACAACAGCGCTGATAATGGCATTGTCTTCAACTTCTACCTCTCCAGCCAATTTAGTGGAGTTGCCTATGATAATGCCACTACCCACTACACAATCGTGGGCTACATGCATGTTCTCCATCAGGAGGTTATTGCTTCCTACTACGGTCTTACCTTTAGAGGCAGTACCACGACTGATGGTGACGTTTTCTCGTATACTATTGTTGTTGCCAATGATAGCAACTGTGTCTTCGCCTTTGAACTTCAGGTCTTGTGGGAGAGTACTGATGCTGCATCCTGGGAAGAAAGTGTTACCTGAACCAATGCGTGCACCATAGTGGATAGAAACATTGTTCATCAGCACATTGTTATCGCCAATTTCTACTCCTTTGTCGATGAAGCAGAAAGGACCTATCTGATTGCCATCTCCCAACTTGGCAGAAGGGTCAATGTATGCTAATGGACTTATTTGATTACTCATATATTATCTTTTATTTGTTTTTTACTACTTGTGCCATCACTTCTGCTTCGCAAACCTCATCTTCACCTACGAATGCATAACCTCTCATAGTAGTTAGGCCGCGATGCAATGGTTGTATCATCTCTATCTTGAAAACCAACGTGTCGCCAGGCACTACTTTCTTACGGAACTTCACGTTGTTGATTTTCAATACATAAGTAGAGTAGCGCTCCAATTCATCTACCTGATTGAGCACTAGCAAGCCACCTGTCTGCGCCATTGCTTCTATCAGTAGTACACCAGGCATGACGGGTTCCAGAGGGAAATGCCCTTGAAAATAGGGCTCGTTGCCTGTGATGTTCTTTACACCTACAATATAATCAGGGCCAATCTCCACTATTTTATCTACAAGCAACATTGGGTAGCGGTGAGGAATAAGCTGGCGTATCTTGTTGACATCCATCAATGGAGCTGCATTGACATCATATTTAGGAGCCTGTACGCTGTGCTGTCTAATTTGACGGCGCATCTCACGAGCAAACTTGTTGTTAACCGTATGACCTGGACGGGTTGCGATAATACGGCCTTTGATAGGCTTGCCTATCAGTGCCATATCGCCTATAAGGTCAAGTAGCTTGTGGCGTGCACACTCGTTAGGCCATACTAACGGCTTGTGCATAATATATCCTAGCTGTGTGGCATCCATGTGGGGAACACCCATCACATCGGCTAGTTGATCATATTTGTCCTGTGTCATCTGACGCTCGTATATGACGATAGCATTGTCAAGGTCTCCACCTTTGATAAGACCTAATTGCAACAATGGCTCTATCTCGCGCACGAAAACAAAAGTGCGTGCCTTTGCAACCTCATCTTTGAATAAGGTCATGTCTTCGAGTGTTGCATATTGGTTAGGCAAGATAGTAGAGTCGTAAGAGATAAGTACGTTAAGACTGAATTCGTCATCAGGTAATACGATAATAGACGAACCGTTCTTCTCGTTTCGGAATTCAATTTTAGACTTAATAACGAAATAGTCTTTTACTGAATTTTGCTCAATAGTGCCCACGCGCTCAATATTTTCTACATAATATTGGGCACTACCATCCAATATTGGGAACTCAGGACCATCAACCTGTATGAGGCAGTTATCAATGCCTGCAGCATAGATAGCTGCCAAACCGTGTTCTACTGTGCTTACCTTAACACCATTTTTGTTGAGTACTGTACCTCGAGTGGTTTCTGTTACATTTTCGGCAATAGCATCTATAATCGGCTGTCCTTCCAAATCGGTACGTTGTATTTTGTAACCGAAATTTTCGGGAGCAGGATTAAAAGTTACCGTGAGGTTCAAACCAGTGTGTAACCCTTTGCCGCTCAGAGAGAAACTCTCTCTCAGTGTTTTTTGTTTCAGCATTATTTATTCTTCTTTAGTTCATCTAGTTCTTTACGCAGGGCATTCAGCTCCCGATACATATCTGGCAATTTACGTAACACAGCCTGTGATTTAAAGAATGGCTTTTCTTCCATTGGAGGTGAGCCAATCAGTCGGCTGTTATCCTTGATTGAGCTGATAATACCTGATTGAGGTCCCAAAATTACATGATTGCCAACGGTGAGATGTCCCGTAATACCAACCTGTCCAGCAATCACACACCATTCGCCTACCTTAGCCGAACCTGCCACACCTGCCTGAGCAGCCATTACTGTATTGGCACCTATCTCATCATTGTGGGCAATCTGAATCAAGTTGTCAAGTTTAACACCTTTGTGTACGATGGTTGAACCCATTGTCGCACGATCTACACAAGTGTTGGCACCAATCTCTACATTGTCCTCGATAATAACATTCCCTATCTGTGGAATCTTGTTGTAACCTTCAGGGGTTGGGGCGAAACCGAAGCCGTCGGCACCAATCACCACACCTGAATGAAGAGTCACGTGGTTGCCAATCTGACAATCGTGGTAAATATTGACGCCAGAATAAATGAGAGAACCTTCCCCAACACTAGCGTTTTTACCCACATAAGTATGAGGATATATTTGGGTGTTATCACCAATTACAACATCATCGTCAATCACAACATATGCACCGATATATACATCTTTACCTATTTTGGCACTTTTGGCGATGATTGCAGTAGAGGCAATGCCTTTATTTTGAGTTTTGCTTTGTTCGTAAAGAGTCATCAACTTGGCAAGAGTCTCATAAGCATTATCAACCTTAATGAGGGTAGCCTTGATGGGCTTTTCGGGTATGAAATCACGGTTCACCAACACAATGCTGGCGTCTGTATCATAGATAAAATGTTCATATTTAGGATTAGAGAGAAAAGTGATGCTGCCAGGCTTACCTTCTTCAATCTTAGCGAAAGTATTGACGGTTACATCGGCATCACCCACGATTTCCCCTTGTACGAATGAAGCTATTTGTTGTGCTGAAAAGTCCATAACTTTTAGTCAATTTTATATTTGCTACAAAAATAATGTCTTTTTTTGATATTTACTGTATCTAAAAGGCATAAAAAATGTTCTTAAATTCAAAATCAATCTATTTTCTCCAACTGTTTTGCCATTTGACGCTGTAAATCCTTGGATGCTTGGCGTGCAGCATCAGCAAAAGCTTGTGTATTGTCGGCATAAATAATGCCTCGACTAGAGTTGACAATTAAGCCGCATTGACTGTTCATGCCATATTTGCAAACATCCTCCAATGAACCACCTTGAGCGCCTACACCGGGAACCAATAGGAAATGATTGGGAACAATTCTGCGTATGTCTTCAAATGCTTGTCCCTGAGTAGCACCTACCACATACATGAGATGATTAGCATCTGCCCATTCTTGAGATTTTCGTAACACTTTCTCAAATAGGCACTCTCCATGTTCATCTGTGCTGAGTTGAAAATCATGAGAGCCTTTGTTACTGGTGAGTGCCAGTAGGATGACCCACTTTCCCTCATAGCCCAAGAATGGTTTTACGCTATCTTCTCCCATATAGGGAGCAACGGTAACTGCATCTACCCTGCCTTCCTCAAAAAAACAACGGGCATACATTGCTGAGGTATTACCAATGTCGCCTCGTTTGGCATCAGCAATAATTAATTGGTCAGGGTAGTTGTCTTTGATATAGTTAACAGTCTTCTCAAAAGCTTGCCAGCCCTTCACCCCCATGCATTCGTAGAAAGCCAGATTAGGCTTATAGGCAATGCAAAGGTCGGTAGTAGCATCAATAATGGCCTTATTGAAAGCAAAGATAGGATCTTCTTCCTGCAATAGGTGTTGGGGAATTTTCTTGATGTCGGTATCCAGACCTACGCACAGAAATGACTGCTTACGTTTGATGTTTTCAAATAATTGTTCTCGATTCATAATAAGTTATTCTTCAGTTGTTTTTTTGTCTTCAAAATTAAGAGGAGATTTCTGGAATGCTGCTTCGCTCAGAAAGAGCAAGCCTTCCAGATGCAGGTCTTTCTTAGAAAGGACTGTTGGCACTACATCAAAAGACCATATCAGTAAAGCTCCATCATTGTTTTCAACCGCAAATGGTTGCTGCTTACTTTCATCAGCTGCAATCTCTTGCAATTGGCGGAATGGGATACTAAACCGTGTTGTATAGCGTAAAGTATCTTGTGAGTAAATGATATCCATAAATAAGGTGCTATCGGTCGCGTTGAGGTCTTGTTCTCGTTGCCAATCGTCTATCTGCATTATCTTTTGATAACTACCTTGAGGGAGAGAGGCCATCTCTTCTCGCATGTCGGCAAAAGTAGCTGGGTTTACAGCTGCTGCGTTAGAAAGCACACTTGGTTCTTCGGAATAAGGGCTTGTTATTAAACCCATAGGCCCGTCAATCCAGCGGGTAATCAGTGAGTCGCCTTGTAGTTCAATTTTCAAATAGTTCAGCTTCCCTATCAATATGTCAGCCTCGTGTTTATCCATTGTTTGGATGAGGCTATCAAAACGAGAATGATCCAAAGGCAACTCTACTCCTGTTCGTTGGAAAATTTCGTCCACTTGATTGAACAAAATACGGCGGGTCGATGCTGTAATGTTCCAAGGCCCTATAGATGCGATGAAAAATACCACAGCAAATGATATCAGTATCCACATAATGTGCTTAGTTTGATTGAATAGCAAGTAAAAGCAAATAACATAACACCAGATATTGAACAAAAGCACATAAGCGCGAGCTACAGTAAAACCATAGTCAGAAATACGGCGTCCGATGCCCACCGTCATTAATACCAATAAGGGCAATGCCAAGAAAGCGAACCAGCGAACCAGTTTCTTGTCGAAAGGCTTATCATCTTGTAAGAGCAGGGGATAGATGAGAGTAGTGATGAATAGCATACCTACCATCATGGTTGTAACCAACCATACAATACCTCCACTAGGAAGTTCCCAAGTAAAAAGGATATTGAACAGATAGATGTAAAGCGTAATAAGATATGCCCCCTGTAAAGGAACGAACAAAGCATGTACTACTAACCGGCCGAAATCATTCATGCGATGGATGATTGTATCATGTTTGTCTGCATCTTTAGGTACTTGCATCATCAACAAAAAGATGTTGATTGTAAACATGCAAATGATGATCATCGAGATATAGAGTTCTTCAGGCAAGTTTAAATTGAACAGTTCCTGAATACCCCAAAGAAGCAGTTCAATTCCACCCAGCAAGATAGCACTTACCACAGTTGATAGAAATGCCCCTTTGATGATGTGCCAACCAAAGTTCCAAGCTTCGATGTCGTTTTTCTTCCCTATGAAAGAAAGGAAAAATATAGAAGAAACAAAAAGAAACAGTGTCGCTAACAAACCAATAACAAGCTCCATATTGAAGTCAGCAGGGGTTTGTTGAGAGATAATAAGGCAGTATAAAAACCAGCTTATTTGAGCTAACAAATGGACAAAGCGAGAGCGTTTGGCATTAGTCTGTTCTTCGCTCCATAAATGAAGGGACACTCCTAAAATCAGAGCAGTAGGAGGGTAGAAAAAGATAATGAATAATAGTGAATCATTGTTAGGAATCAAGTCCTTGTCCCAAAGTAACAGCAAGGCGATAGCAGTATAGATGATAGTAAACAATACAGCAACAGGGAATCTTTTCCATACTGCTTCAAATCGATCTGAAATACCCTTCAATGAAAGACTCTCTATCCACTTCATAGCGATAATCCATTGGTTTATAGTTCACTCTCTTTCATTCGTTCTGCATTCTCAGCCACAATAAGGTGGTCTATGCAATCCTGTATATCACCATCCATAAAAGCGGGCAAGTTGTAGATGGTATAATTGATGCGATGGTCTGTGATTCGTCCTTGTGGGTAGTTGTAGGTACGGATCTTGGCAGATCTGTCACCAGTTGAAACCATTGTCTTGCGTTTGGCAGCAATATCATCTACATATTTTTGGTGCTCTTTGTCGTAGATGAATGAACGTAAGCGAGCTAAAGCACGCTCCTTGTTCTTGGGCTGATCACGAGTTTCAGTACATTCAATCAAGATTTCTTCAACGATGCCAGTATTGGGATTTTTCCAGTTGTATCGCAGACGCACGCCAGACTCTACCTTATTGACATTCTGACCTCCTGCGCCACTGCTTCGGAAAGTGTCCCAACGAATCTCCCCTTCATTTATGCTTACCTCGAATGGCTCAGCTTCAGGTAAGACTGCTACTGATGCTGCTGAAGTATGCACACGACCTTGTGTCTCTGTTACAGGAACTCGTTGCACACGATGCACACCTGATTCGTATTTCAATGTACCATAAACCCCATCACCTGTAATTGGACAGATGATTTCCTTGAATCCGCCAACAGCACCTTCACTGGCACTGGATACTTCTAATTTCCAACCTTTACTCTCGCAATATTTTGAATACATACGGAAGAGGTCGCCAGCAAACAGTGCTGCTTCATCGCCTCCTGTGCCACCACGAATTTCAAGGATTGCGTTGCGACTGTCCATCGGGTCTGCAGGAATTAGCATTAGTTTGATTTCTTCTTCCAACTTTGGCTGGCGTTCCTGACAAATATTTAACTCGTCTCGAGCCATTTCTTTCATCTCTGGGTCATCTTCGTTGGCAATAATGTCTTTCGCTTCGTCGATGCGGCCCAACAACTCTTGATATTCTTTGCGAGCCGTCATCAGTCGTTCCAGCTCTTTGTATTCTTTGGTAAGCTTTACGTACCGTTCCTGGTCAGCAATCACGTTGGGATCTGTTATCAAGGTAGAAACCTCGTCAAATCTCGGTGCCAGGCCATCTAATTTCTCTAATATGTTGTTTTTGTCGCTCAATTTTCAAAAATAATTTGGTCAATGGTCAATTATACAAAGCAAGTTATCTATGCTTAGTAAACAAACTCTCCGAACTCGCTTCTAATGATCAGTTCCTTATGGTCACTTTCTTCTATGTGTCCCACTACCTGGGCGTCAATATTGAAACTCTTAGATATTGCTATCACTTCGTTTGCATATTCCTTTGGCAGATATACCTCGTAGCGGTGTCCCATATTGAATACCTTATACATCTCCTGCCAATCAGTACCGCTTTGTTCGTGGATAGTCTTGAACAATGGAGGCACCGAGAACATATTATCTTTGATCACGCAACAGTTGTCGCCCACAAAATGCAGTACTTTGGTCTGGGCGCCACCAGAACAATGTACCATACCGTGAATCTGAGGACGCAGTGCATCCAGTAATTTCTTAACTACTGGAGCATATGTGCGGGTAGGAGAAAGCACTAATTTACCTGCATTCAGTGGGCTGTCTTCCACAGTATCTGTTAATTTCAGTCCTCCACAATACACTAATTCTTCTGGCACAGCTTTGTCATAACTCTCTGGATATTTTTCTGCTAAGTACTTGCTGAAAACATCGTGACGGGCGGATGTTAACCCATTGCTGCCCATACCCCCATTGTATTCGTGTTCATAGGTAGCTTGCCCGAAAGAAGCCAACCCTACAATAACATCACCAGGACGGATATTGGCATTGTCAATCACATCACTTCGTTTCATGCGGCAAGTTACTGTTGAGTCAACGATAATAGTGCGAACCAGATCGCCCACATCTGCTGTCTCTCCACCAGTCGCGTAAGCTCCTACACCCATCTCACGTAATTCAGCTAATAACTCGTCAGTACCGTTTATGATAGCAGATATAACCTCTCCCGGAACCAGCAGCTTGTTGCGACCAATGGTAGATGAAACAAGAATGTTGTCTGTAGCACCTACGCAAAGCAGGTCGTCGATATTCATGATTAGTGCATCCTGAGCAATACCTTTCCACACACTGAGGTCACCCGTTTCTTTCCAATAAAGGTAGGCCAGCGACGACTTGGTGCCAGCTCCATCGGCATGCATGATGTTGCAATAGTCGGGGTCACCACCTAAGATGTCAGGAATGATTTTGCAGAATGCCTTGGGAAATATTCCCTTATCAATGTTCTTGATAGCGTTGTGCACATCCTCCTTTGCAGCACTTACGCCTCTCATCATGTATCTTTGTTTATCCATATCAAGCTATTAGTTTATTTTGTTTGCAAAGATAGTATTTATTTGTAAGATATGAAAATCCAAAGTGTAAAAACAACAGAGACGGGATATCCCGTCTCTGTGAATATTTAGAACAATGCTATATATCTCGAATTTTGATTAGAAATCTCTACCTTCAAACAATGAACCACTGCCAGTTGATGAACTGTGCTTTCCTCCTGCATTGAAGATATAGCTCAGCGAGAACACGATATTAGGATATTTGGGGCGCACCCAAGTCTCGGAACTCAAGCCTGCTGAGGTTCTGCGGTTATAGTATTTAGCTGTATGGAACACATCGTTGGCTACAGCAGCGAATGCTAATTTGCCCTTGAGGAACTGTTGACGGAAAGCCAAATTGAAATAGGCATATCCGTGCTCCTTGCCTTGTGTCAAGCTTTTAGGACCGATGAAGTGTCCGTCAAACTGTAATCTGCTATCCTTACCCAAGTTGATGGCATTAATCCAGTTTACTAGGAAAGAAAAGCCATTAGCATCGGTAGTACCTACATGCTGTGCTTTGAAATCATATTGAAACAGACTACCATTAAGGGTAGTAGTCCACCAACGAGTAGCCTTGGCAATACCGCTGAACTCTAAACCCCATTCTATTTGACGACCAGCATTGACATTACGGTCGAGGGTCACACCAGGTTCATAAGCCTCACGTACCCAATCTACCACATCCTTACGATGTCTGTAGAATCCTCCGAATGAAATGCTGTGTCCACCATCAAATGAGTTACGGTAGTTCAACTCAATAGAGTTGATGAACTCGGGCCGGATGTCGGTGCTACCTATCTTGCGAGTATAGTAGTCTTCATAGGTGATATAGGGTTCTGTTTGCCAGATGCCAGGACGGTTGGTACGCCGAGAATAACCCAATGTGAATATGCCCCCTTTACCTAAATTATAAGATAGATGTGCAGAAGGGAAGAAATCCAGACGTTTTTTATCGAGGTTACCTCCAGGAATGGTAATCTCTACCAAATCAATCACTCTTTCTGCACGTACGCCAGCATCAAATTCAAAATAGCCAAACTTGTCGTTCATCATCGCATAAAGTGCATGAATTTGGCGGCGATAGTAGAATGGCGCATGCAGGTCATCCTGCCAAACAAACTGTTCCTTGTCACGGTCCCAATACTTAATATTGTATTCACCATGCTCGCTATAAGTAGAGTAGAAATAGCCACTTTCAAAATTACCCGTTGGGCTATAATGGTTGCGATAAGTAGCCGTGAAGTCACAGTCCCAATGGTGTTCCTCCTCATAGCCACGAGTACCTTCGTAACGCTTGCCACTCAGATCGAACATATTACTCTCTGTATATTCCAAAGAATACCAATCATAGCGAAAACGGCTGATGGCCGATAAGTCACTCTTTTCGTTGATTTTCCAGTTCCAAGTAAGCGCTGCTTGGAAAAGATTTTTCTTCAGTTGGTAACGGTCGTGACTATTGTAGGTAGCGTCGTTTAGTATTTCGTCTCCTTTTAGACGCAACTCATCATAGCGCATATCTCCACCTCGTGTAAATCTTGTCTGACCCGTTTGTAAATCAAGAGAGAGGTTATGGTGCTTGCCATCATTATATTGCCAGCCTGCTTTACCAATAAATGAACGGTTTTCGCTGAAGCGTGTACCATCAGATTCAGAAGTAGTAGTGAAGTCATCCACTATAGTTTTCTTTTTCTGCTGGAAATTACTCTTTCCCATTATGTTGGTAGCCGTACCGCCCACATAAATGGTGTGTTTCCCTGTTTTGTAATTCAATAAAGCGTCACCCGTCCAAGTTCCCAGAGTACCACCAGAAGCGTTGAACATGCCACTCCATCCATTACCACTAGTACGTTTGGTTGTGATGTTGATGATACCCACATCGCCTTCGGCTCTGTAACGAGCTGATGGGGTAGTGATAAGTTCAATATCTTCAATGGATGCAGCGGGTATTTGCTGTAAGGCTTGCGTGCCACTCAATGGACTCAGTTTACCATCTACATATACCAGAAAGTTGCTACTGCCTCTGAAAGAGAGCCCACCATCTGCATCAACTTGTACAGAAGGGGTGTTGGCCAAGATGTCTACTGCTGTTCCTCCAGAAGCTGCCACTGCTGTGGAACCGCTAATGCGTTGACGGTCCAACTTATATACAATCTGGTTTTTCTCACCAACAATGGTTACTTCAGATAGTCCTGTAGCTAGTTCTCGCAGTTCAATAGTTCCTAAATCGATGGTCTGCCCTTCCTGTACTGTCAGTTTCTCGCTGACGTAGGGGTCATACCCCATCATTCGTACCATCACCAATACTTCACCTGATGGTACTTTTTCTACATTGAAAACTCCATTAGTCACCATACCTGAGGCAACTACCTTATCATTGAGGTCTGATACGATGACATCGGCATAATCGATGGCCTGTCCTGTAGCGGCATCAACTACTTTTCCTTTAATGATGACAGATGATGCTGCATAGAGTGCACAATGTGTACACACCAGCAGCATCGTCAGTAATATTTTTTTCATGACTGATTTAAAAATCCTTCGTGAAGGTAAGAATGTAATTAAAACTCTACTTTCGGAGCTTGGTTAGCGCCAGCTTCTGCTTCGAAATAGGCACGTTGCGTAAAGCCCAACATACCAGCAAACATGTTACGTGGGAACGTACGGATGGTGGTATTGTACTTCTTTGCCTCATTGTTGAAATTGGTGCGAGCCACGTTGATACGATTCTCGGTGCCTTCCAGTTGTGCCTGCAACTCTTTAAATTGTTCACTTGCCTTCAGGTCGGGATAGTTTTCAGAAATAGCTATCAATCTGCCTAATGCTGAAGCGAGTTCACCTTGAGCTTGTTGGAACTCCTGCAGCTTCTCAGGCGTCACATTAGATGGATCAATAGTAATAGAAGTAGCTTTGCTACGGGCATTGACAACAGCCTCAAAAGTTGACTGCTCGTGCTGAGCATATCCTTTTACGGTATTCACCAGGTTAGGAATCAGATCTGCACGACGCTGGTACTGGGTCTCTACATTGGCCCAAGCAGTATTTACACCTTCGTCTAATCCTACCATACCATTATAAACTCCTATTAGCCAAAAGGCAATAATTGCGATGACTGCTATCAGTCCAATTGTTGATTTCTTCATATTACTTTTATTTTAAAATTTTTAAAAACTTATTGATTAACGGTTCATTGTTTAAACTAGAAATGAGAACCAGCACCACCGCCGCCGCCCATGCCTCCGCCAAAGCTGCCGCCGATAGGACCTCCGCCACTGAAGCCTCCACCCCCACCAATGATGATGGGACCTCCACCGCCATTTGATACGCTGTTGTATGTGGTGCGCTTGCGCTTTACCTGGTGTCCACAATTACTGCAAACATAGGTTACTTCATAGGTTTTAGAACTGCTACTTTTATACAACAGTCTGGTTGATTCTTGTTTCAACGTATGCTGGCCGCATGATGGGCATTTGCGTTGCCTTCTGTCTGAAAGCCAGGCAAAGTACATCAAGATACCAGCGAAACCGAAAGTCGAGAGCAAGAAATATAATAGTGCAATATCGCCTCCCGATTCTTCCTCTTCTTTCTCCATCGACCCGTCCAGACGACCCACCACTTTGGTCATACCAGCTAGCATACCTTCATCCCATTTGTTGTCTTTCAAATAGGGAATCATGTCTTGCACCTGTATGCGTTTGCAGATAGCATCTGGAAGATCGCCTTCCAGTCCATATCCAGTATAGAACTGTATCATTCGTTGGTCAACTACTAGTAATACTACCAACCCATTGTCTTTGCCTTTCTTGCCTACGCCCCAGGTGTTCAATAGTTCGTGGCAGAAATCAAAAGCATCCACCTCTCCGATGGAAGGTAATGCTGCCACTACTGTCTCAATACCAGTCTTCTCCTCTAAACGGAATAGCATGGCGTCGATGCTGTCAGTGGCTGCTTGGGAAAGAATGCCTGAAGGATTACATACATATTTGGTTCGATCCTGCAAATGTACTTTTGGCAGATTATCCGGTGTGAAAACCTTCTGCGCACTGATGTTAAAAGTGCACAGAAAAGTTGTCAAAACTATGATAAGTGTCCGTATTTTCATCGCCATTCTATCTTTTAATGGGGTAAAGGTACGGAAAAATACTTTATTTAATGTATTTTTCTAAGAAAAACTGTACTCTTTGGGTGTATTCCTCTGGATAATCGAAATATGAACGGGCGTGTTCAGAGCCGGGAGCCAGCCAAATTTCCTTAGGTTCGGGCTTAGCTTCGTAGAGGGGATGAACCATCCAGGTGGGCACAAATGTATCATGATCTCCATGAATGAAGAACATGGGCAAATGACTTTTCTTTACCATTTCTAAGGGAGCTGCTTCTCGGAATGTCCATCCGTGCCGAATGCCACACCACCAACTGGCCAAAGGAATCACTAATTGCATGAGGTTCTGTTCGTGTTGATCGCCCGAAACCTCGTCATATACGCTGGTATAACCGCAATCCTCAATATATGCCTTGACAAAAGGCTTTTGTGGCTCACCACTGACACACATTGCGGTAGCAGCACCCATTGAAGTGCCATGAATTACCATTTGCGTGTCACTTGTCTTGTTGCCCAAACTATCTCGGGGGGCAAAGATGTTATTTGCTACATCCAGCCATTCAATAACATCCAGTCGGTCAAGCCACCCCATTTGTGCATATTTGCCTTCGCTGAGGCCGTGACCGTTGAGGTCGGGCAAGAACATATTGTATCCAAGGTCATGCTGGAACATATAGCCGTAGCGCATCATGCGCACAGCACTGTCTGTCCATCCATGAATAATAAAGGCAGTCTTGTCGGTAGGCTGATCGGCTGCTGCATAGATAGCGTGCAGCCGCCTCCCATCATTGGATATGATGAAAGTATCACGTAATGTGCCTCTGCTCTGCAAATCTTCCACCCACATTTTAGCTGGAGGCAATTCTTCAAAAAGTTGAGCGTAGGCTTTTTCTGGGTTGTGAGAAGTCTCTCGGTTGGGATTCACCACCATGTTGACAGCCATATTAGCAATAATAAGAGGCAAAGCTATGAGTATGATAATCAAAACGCATAGAAGAAATCCTAAAACTCTTTTTGCTCTTTTCTTCATCTTAGGGACTATCAACAATTCAACTGTAATAGAGAACTACTTTTGCCAAATATTCCATGCTTCAAATGCTTGCAGCAGAAGCATCTCCAAACCGTTTTTTACCATTGCTCCCTGGTTTTTGCCCTTCTTCATAAATAAGGTTTCGTCAGGATTGTAGAGTAAATCATACAGCAGATGTTTGGGCGTTAGCAGGTTGTATGGGATATCGGGGCACTCATTGATTTTAGGATACATACCCAGAGGGGTGCAGTTCACAATCACATGATGAGACTCCATGATTTCAGGTGTCAAGTCACTATAGTTAATGAACTTGTCACCTTTCTTGTTACGCGACACAAATGTGCTTTCAATGCCCAAATCCTGCAAGCCGCAATAAATAGCTTTTGAGGCACCGCCTGTGCCGAGAATCAGTGCTTTTTGATGGTGATCTTCAACAAACGGTTCGATAGATTGTGTAAAGCCAACAATATCGGAATTATATCCCACTAACTTGGTCTTCTTGTTGCTTCGAATAATTTTGATAACATTCACAGCACCAATGCGTTTGGCAGTTTCTTTGTCCAAGTCGTCAAGATAGGGAATCACCTGTTCCTTATAAGGAATGGTGACATTCAAACCCTTCAGGTTGTCGTTTTTCTCAACTACCTCCCTGAACTCATTGATGCTGGGAATCTCAAAATTCACATATTGGGCATCTATACCCTCTGCCTCAAATTTCTCGTTGAAATATCCAGCAGAAAAGGAATGTCCCAGCGGATAACCTATCAAACCGTAAATATCCATTTTATAATGCTTTCAACACGTTCTTCTCAATACGCTCTAACACGTCACCTGCTGCTTCCTCTTTTTTGAACTGCTCGCCTGTGATGTGCTCGTATAGCTCGATGTAGCGATCGCTGATAGATGCTACAATCTCGTCAGTCATTTCGGGTACCTGCTGTCCAGCTTTGCCTTGGAATCCATTGTCCATCAGCCATTCGCGCACAAACTCCTTCGACAGTTGCTTCTGAGGCTCGCCCTTGTCGAATTTCTCTTGATAGCCGTCAGCATAGAAATAGCGGCTGGAATCAGGAGTATGAATCTCGTCCATCAGGTAAATCACACCATTGTGCTTGCCAAACTCATATTTGGTGTCCACAAGGATCAAGCCTCGTTTGGCAGCAATCTCAGTGCCACGTTGGAACAAAGCCAGCGTATATTTCTCCAACAAGGCATATTCCTCATGAGTTGCCAGACCCCTCGCCAAAATCTCTTCCTTTGAAATGTCTGCATCGTGCTCGCCAATCTCTGCTTTGGTGGTAGGGGTAATGATAGGGGTAGGGAACTTCTCGTTCTCACGCATGCCTTCTGGCAGTTTTACGCCACAAATCTCACGTACACCGCTTTTGTAAGCTCGCCACGCACTGCCGCACAGGTAGCCGCGTACAATCATTTCAACAGGGAAGCCTTCGCACATCACGCCAACTGTAACCATTGGATCGGGTGATGAAAGTTTCCAGTTAGGACAGATATCAGTAGTAGCGTCCAGGAACTTAGCTGCAATCTGATTCAGTACTTGCCCTTTGAAAGGTATGCCTTTTGGCAGTATCACGTCGAAAGCTGAGATGCGGTCGGTAGCTACCATTACCAGTTTCTCATCGTTGATATTATATACATCACGTACCTTCCCGTGGTACACACTTTTCTGTCCGGGAAAGTTGAACTCAGTTTTTGTTAATGCTTTCATTATCTTTATCTTTAAGTACGTTTTTCTTTTCTTTGTCAAACTTATCGTAGGCTTCTACGATGCGTTCTACCAACTTGTGGCGCACAATATCTTTTTGGTTCATCTCAATGACTGAGATGCCTTTTACCCCCTTGAGGATATGCAGTGCCTGCACTAAACCAGAAGTCTGTGAAGGGGGTAGGTCAATTTGTGTCATATCGCCCGTTACAATCATCTTGGTATTCATGCCCATACGGGTAAGAAACATCTTGATTTGCTGGGTAGTTGTGTTCTGTGCTTCATCCAAAATAACTACGGCGTCGCTCAGTGTTCTGCCTCGCATGAAAGCCAGCGGAGCAATCTGAATGACGTTAGTCTCCATGTATTCTTGCAGCTTCACAGCTGGTATCATGTCTTGCAATGCATCATACAAGGGTTGTAGATAGGGGTCAATTTTCTCTTTCATGTCGCCTGGCAGGAAGCCCAGTTTCTCTCCTGCTTCTACTGCTGGACGGCAGAGCACAATCTTCCTCTTTTCCTTATTTTTCAATGCACGCACAGCCAAAGCGATAGCAGTATAGGTCTTGCCCGATCCTGCAGGGCCTACAGCAAACGTCAGGTCGCTGGTGTTGAATGCTTCTACCAGTTTCATCTGGTTCTCGCTTCGTGGAATGATGGGCTTGCCAACTACGCTGAATACAATCACGTTGCCCGACTTTTCCGCTTGCGGGGCATTGCCTTTTATAATGTCGATAATAACTTCTTCTTTCAGGGAATTGAATTCGGTGCAGTATTGTTGTAATTTAGTAATACTTTCTTCAAATGCACATAACTCTTCTTCGTCGCCCAATACCTTGATTACATTGCCTCTCGCAATGATGCGCAACTTAGGGTAGAGCGCCTTGATAAGTTGCATGTTAGTGTTGTTAACACCATAGAATATAATAGGATCTACATCCTCGAGTACAATCAGTTTTTCTATCATTAACGATAAGTTCGTTTTTTATATAAAAATTAGATTGCAAATATACGCAAATTACTTTATTTTTTTTACACTGATGCCACTCTTTTTTTTCGATATTTTCAGACAATCTTTTCTCAAACGGTGGTTTTCGAAGTCAAAAAGGAGGTTAGGGTCGAAATGTTTGTTGTTTACTCGTGTTTCAAAATGCAGGTGGTCGCCTGTGGCTCTGCCTGTGCGTCCTTCCAAAGCAAGGGGGGTACCGGCTTTTACTTTGTCACCCTTTTTTACCAGATTTTTTGCGTTGTGGCTGTAGAGTGTTTCCAATCCGTTGGGATGTCGAACAATTACGCAGTTGCCGTAGTCGGCAAACCATTCCGACATCACTACATCTCCGTTGAATGCACAGCGTATGGTGTCGTTGGCAAAGGTCTTGATATCCCAGCCTGAGTGCATTCTGCCGTCTCTGTTACCATAAGGCGATAATATTTTGCAATTAGGTAAGGGAAAGTAAAAACCTTCTTCCATCAAATCCATAGGGCAGATGATCAGCTCTTCCTTGTCGTTCAACTGATTCGACGAGGTGACCTTGATGTGCTTCACTCCTACATCATAATAGTCCTGTGCCCAGGCCATCCAGGGTAGGAGAAAGGATAATAGTATGACTATCAGTTTTTTCATCATTCAAAACTCATTACCTCCCATTTTGTCAGCGAGGCATATCTCTTTAGTAAGTTTAATGTCAGGTCAGCTGCTTCTTGCAGACCTTTTGCACCACTATATCCGTTTATAATCACCAGCAAGTGCTGGGTATTGAGGTCAATTTTAGTGCGCTCGTTGTCGCTGGTGGGAGTGCCGATGCCTCCAATGTTATCTCTATAAACTGGCAGGCCGTCAATGTTCAGAACACCACGCCCGATGCCTTCGTAGGGCTCACCTTCACGCCCGATGCCCAAAACAAGTTTGTTGCCCACAATCTTGCCGGCATCAAAGCCACCTATGCTGTAGCCTGTTTGCAACGACACCAGGTTGATGATGTCCACCAACGTGTCTATCTGATAGAGCTCCAATCCGCGCAGCAGTCTTCTGCGTAACGCTTCTGCCGATGGACGATAGCGGCTGGGGTCTTTGCCACAACGCCTATAGGCTGTACGGGTGGCGGCAATGGCATATTGCTCTTTGCAGTCATCAACGTTGCTTTCGGCACGCAGTTGCTGGGTAAAGACGTCGATTTCTTGCCACAACTCCTTGCTAAAGGCAGTGTTGCTTACCCATGCCTCTACGGCAATGCCTCTGAATTCGGGGCATTTGCTCTTTAGCTCCTCTGATACTTCTATGTTCATTATCAATCATAACTGAAAGGATGGAAGCAGTATAGTATCTGTTCCATCCGTTCAGTAAAATTATTTATTCAGCATGATGCCTGTTAATAATCGGCCTGAATCTCTGGTCAGACGACGCACGGAGAAAAACTCCTGATACCTCAGGTAGGTGCAGATGCCCGACATCTCAATTTGAGAGGTAGGGACGCCGAATTCCTGCATATCAATACGGTTGGCCACCCACAAGTTGATGTGGTATTTGTGAGAACGGGGCACCCATTCAGCCACAAGTTCTATCGGATAGCCCGAATTCATGAACTCATCATATACTTCGTCGCCCACTTCAAAGCCTGCCAGTGAGATGCCAGGACCCACTACGATATGCACATCTTCGGGTTGGGTGTCAAACTTCTGCTGCATCTTTTGCAAGGCAGTAAGTGTTACGTGGTTGACTGTACCCCTCCAACCTGCATGTACTATGCATACTGCTTCATTCTTGGCATCGTAGATGGCAATAGGCAGGCAGTCGGCTGAGGTAACACACACGCAGATGCCCTTCTCTCTCGTCATCAGGATGTCCTTCTTTTCCAAGCGTTCCCTGCGTTCTTCCTCTGAAGCTTTCAGGAACGACCTGCCAAGATGGGCATAGTCGGTGCTGTGAGCAAGATGAGGAATAGCCAGTACGGCAGGTCTCACGGGCAGTGCGTTGCTTACAATTTCCAGGTTTTGTTTGATTTTCTCAGGATCATCATCGGTGTAAATGCCACAATTCAAAGATCCATAGTTGCCTTCACTCACGCCTCCAAAACGTGTAGTGGTGAAACAAGTAACGTTGGGAAAAGCCAGCATTGACTTGTATGACAACAACTTCTTGTCTTCGGATAATATAGCCATATTCAATTCCTTTTTGGTTTGTTTTTCGGTATTAGTTATAAAAAGTTGCGCTAATGTATAGCTTTTTTTTGAACAAAAAAAATATATCTGACATTTCTTTTTAATTTAGTTTGGGCAAAAATGATTATCTTTGCGGCCATGTGGTTGTTTTTAGCATTCCTTTCTGCCGCCCTGTTGGGCTTTTACGACGTTTTTAAGAAGCAGTCGCTAAAAGATAATGCCGTGTTGCCGGTGTTGTTTCTCAATACCGTTTTTTCATCTTTGGTGTTCTTGCCTTTCATTTTGGTATCATATTTTGCGCCAGAAGCCTTGCAAGATACTATCTTTTTTGTGCCTGATGCAGGGTGGGAAGCCCATAGACTTATACTGCTCAAATCGTTTATTGTCCTCTCGTCGTGGATATTGGGCTATTTTGGTATGAAGCACTTGCCCATCACCATTGTGGGCCCCATTAATGCCACACGCCCAGTGATGGTGCTCATAGGCGCTATGCTGCTCTTTGGTGAGCGCTTGAACCTCTATCAGTGGATAGGCGTATTGCTGGCCATACTTTCGTTCTTCCTGCTGAGCCGTTCGGGAAAGAAAGAAGGTATTGACTTCAAACACGACCGTTGGATTTACTTTATTGTGCTGGCTGCTGTGCTTGGTGCGGTTAGTGGTTTGTACGACAAGTATTTGATGACGCAGCTTAATCCCATGTTGGTGCAGTCGTGGTATAATGTATATCAAGTGGGCATCATGGGCAGCATCATTGCTCTGTTATGGTGGCCACAGCGCCAAAATACTACTCCTTTCCGTTGGAAGTGGACCATCGTATGCATTTCTTTGTTCCTTTCTGCTGCTGATTTTGCCTACTTCTATTCACTGAGTTTTGAAGATTCTATGGTGTCGATTGTCTCGATGGTCAGAAGGAGCAGTGTGGTGGTGTCGTTCCTCTTTGGAGCGCTTGTCTTCCGTGAAAAGAACTTAAAAAGTAAAGTTATTGACCTAATTTTGGTGCTAATTGGAATGTTCTTCTTATATTTGGGCTCAAATTAGAACCTCTACAGTTGGTGATTGGGCCCAAAAGCATGATTAAGATGGGGAAAATGATGCAAGTTCCTTGGTTTAAAGGGGTTGTGTGACGGTTGTAGAGGCTCTTTGTAAGTGGTAAAAATTCGATGAAAAGGACGTTTTTTGTAATATTGGCAATGCTGCTGGCTTGTCAGATGACATTCGCGCAGCAAATAAGGGAGAGTTTTGTGAATATGCCCGACTCTCTCAGTACCTTGCTGACGAAAGTGAATCGTGAAGACTTTATCGACTTCCTTGACAGCAACATGAAAGCTGAGGTGAACAACCGGTTGGAGGGTAAATCTGAAATGACAAAACTCACGGTAGATTTTCTCGAAGTGAAGATGAGCGAGCAAAGCACCTTCCAACTGAAGGTGCTAACCAAGACCGATGGCACTCAGTTGCTCTGTGCTGTGTCAACAGTTTGTGGTCCTGTATGTGATAGCCATATAGACTTCTATACCACAGACTGGCAACTGCTTGATGCAAATGCTCTATTGCCAAAATTTCCTACGCTTAATAACTTTCTGAAGCCTTTGCCCGAAGATGCTTCTTACACGTTGAGAGATGCTTTCCGTCAGGCTGATTTGCTGCTGATGAAGGCTGATCTTTCTGCTGACAATAGTACGCTTTCTTTCACGCTGACCACCCCTGAATATATGGATGCTGAGGCTGCTAAACTCTTGGCTCCATATGTGGTTCCTGCTGTCACTTTGCAGTGGAATGGCGAGAGTTTTCAGTGAATATTGCATATTTTTCATTCCTGTTTACTGCTTTAAAATGCCTTAATTGCTTCCGTTTCGTTTAGCGGAAGTAAAAGGTGGGGTTAGCGGAACTAAACCACCCGTTTAGCGGAAGTAAGCGGGCAGTTTAGCGGTAGTAAATCCTCAACCTTTCTGAGTTACCATTTTATTTCGCTTTCAGTACCCCTCTCTAGTTAAACGGTAGTTTTTCATCTATGCGTTACAGTTGTTACAGTTGTTACAGTTAAAATCTGCCTATATCAAAAGTCAAAAATAATTTTTATATTTATATATATATATAAATATAAAGATAAATTTGGGTATGTGAATAGCCCCAAAACAACTGTAACAACTGTAACAACTGTAACAAACCTTGTGTCTTTTCCTAAAAAAGGTTGACTTTATTCATGAGAAGTTGACATCGTACGCTTTTTGTTTACTTTTTATTTGTTCTGTGCCGTCAAAATAAAAGCATAAAATAAGCATGTTTATTTGCATGATTGGGGAAATTTTATTATCTTTGTATCATAATTAAAAACATAATAAAGCAGAAGATTATGAAGAAATTTATTGTACTGATAATGACTATGATGGTGACCTTCTTGGCACAGGCACAGACTCCTGCACAGAACGCAGAAGTGAAGCTTACCGAGATGAAAGGTCTGCAACAGAAGGCATACGTGTATCGTGAGATGGGCATGGGCGACCTTACCTTGGAAACTGGTCATCTGAATGGTTTTACCCCTTTCTATCTGGTGTATCCTGACAAGAAAGTGGATGAGTCGCAGGCTCTGGACCTGATAAAGGAGCTGGGTATTGATCAGCAGTTGAAGCAGTTTGGCATCAGCTTTGGTGTGGTGAACCCAGTAGGTGATACCTATAACAACGATGTTGATCTCAAGGCATTCCAGACAATGGTGGATAGTCTGCGTACTTTTGCCAATCTCAAAATCATCGGCATCGGCAATGGCGCAACCTTTGTGAACCAAGTGATTGCCAATAATGCAGGCGAGGTGGCTGGCATTGTGAGCATCAACGGTAAGGCAGGCAAGGCTGTGGCCAATGCGGCACCCGTTCCAGCTTTCATCGTAGGCAAGAATGCTGCTAACATTGCCAAAGCTTATATAGCTACCAACAAGGCGAAACTTACTGCCAAGGAGAAGCAGATGCAGATATATACCAATGCCGATGAGCCGCTGCTGCGTGTGGTGGTAAGTAACACTACTACTCAGACTTTGGGAGAAATATTCAAGGATGCTTGGGAAACCTTGCTAAATAAGAACTACCGCTTCAATAACTATCGTCATACATGGTATGAGGGACAGAAACATGGGCAGTATGGCACTTACGAATTAGAACCATTCCTGAATCTCGACGAACTGAAGGTGAAGCGCAATATCGTAGTGAACGAGGACCGTTTCGGGCAGACGAAGACATTGTGGTATGAATATATTCCAGAGGGTGTGATGAGTGCAGAGAAAGGCAGTGTGCCATTGGTGTTGCTGCTGCATGGCAATAACAATGATCCTCGTACACAGGCTGACACATCAGGCTGGATCCAAGTAGCTGCCAAGGAGAAAATATTCGTGGCTGAACTGGAATGGCAAGGCAAACCTGGTTATGCAGCAATGGGCCATGATGGCATAGAGACCACGGTGATGCAACTGGTGCAGAAATATCCGCAAATAGACCCATCCCGCATCTATACTGAAGGCTTGTCGGCTGGTGCTATGACATCAAGCGCATTAGGTGTCAAGAAATCACATCTGTTTGCTGCCATCGGTGCCATGAGCGGAGGTCTCTTCCCAGGTGGTGGCGTGTTTGGTGGTGATGCTATCTACAATGAGGCAGTGCAGAAACGTGGTTTTGTAGAAACGGCATATGTAGGTGTGTTCGGTACTGATGATGCAGTAATCCGCTATCCTAAGGCCAACGACTGGAAAGGTAACAGCGTAATCAATGCGTGGAAAGTATATGAGACTATGAATGGTATGGATGTGGTTGAGGACTATGACTTTAGCAAGAATGAAGCTTTTGGTCAGGCAGTGCAGAACCCAACTACCATCAAAACCAACAAGGGCGATGGCATCACGATGGAGATTGGTTACCTTAACAAAGGAAATGTGCCTTTGATGAAGCTGGTGGCAGTGATGCACTATGGTCATTGGAACTTCCAGCCTGCCGCTCAGGTGATGTGGGACCACTTCAAGCATTTCTCTCGTGATGTGAAGACAAAGAAACTGATTTATCATCCATAAATAACTGAAAAGAAGCTTATTTGATATGAAAAGAATAAAATTAATGATGATGGTGCTGGCCACAGCTGTAATGGTGGGTTGTGGCTCTTTGGGAACTATGGGAGGCACAAGTGGTGGCAATAGCACTATCGGTTCTGGTGCTTTGGGTGGCATATTGGACATCCTGAGCAATCCCAATACCATAGGTAACGTAATATCTAGTGTGATAGGAACAAACAAACTAACACAGGCTCAGTTGATTGGTACTTGGAATTACTATGGTCCTGGAGTGGCTTTTACCTCAGAAAAAGCGTTGGCCAATGCTGGTGGTGAGGTGGCAGCCGCACGCATCAAGGAAAAACTGCAGCCTACATATAACAATTTAAACTTATCGGCTTCGAACACAGTTTTTACATATAACGAAGACAAATCTTTTTCTGCCAAAATCAAGGGCATTCCTCTGTCGGGTAGCTATACCTACGATGAAGCATCAGGCAAGATTACCTATAAGACACTGTTGCTGAGCTTTAATGGCTATGCTAAACGCAACACCAATGGTATAGCCGTATTGTTTGAAGCCAAGCAGTTGCTAAAAGTATTGCAAACCATCACGGCACTGAGTGGTAACCAGACCTTAGAGGTGATAGGTGAGGTAAGTAAGCAGTACGACAACGTGCGTCTGGGCTTCGATGTGACAAAATAGTCAACGTATGAACGTGTTTCAAAAGTTGAGCCGATGGTTGGCTGGCAATGCCTCATGGGTGGTAATTGCAGCAGCTGTATTTACTTTCTTCCTGCCATCGGCTTTCAATTGGGTGAGAGGAAATACACAGACCGTCATTCTGGGTATTATCATGCTCACCATGGGACTGACTTTGACTACTGAAGATTTCAAAATATTGGCCCGAAGGCCATTTGATATCTTGATTGGTGCCTGTGCCCAGTTTTTCATCATGCCTTGTGTAGCTTATCTGCTGGTGCATGTATTCCAGTTGGAGCCAGCTTTAGCATTGGGCATTTTGTTGGTGGGCTGCTGTCCGGGTGGAGTGTCGAGCAACATTATGTCATACCTTTGTCACGGCGATGTGGCTTTTTCTGTGGGCATGACTTGTGCCTCTACCTTGCTTGCACCAGTGATGACGCCCCTGCTGATGCAATTTACTGCAGGAGAAATCATAGAGATTGATGCCATTGGAATGTTTGTCAATATCCTGATTGTAACCATCATCCCTGTTGGAATAGGCTGCTACCTCAATTATACATATTCGAAGAAAGAGGTTTTTCCGAAGATTCAATCGCTCATGCCCGGACTGAGTGTTACCTGCCTGGCTTGCATCGTAGGAGGTGTGGTGTCAACAGTACATGATGACTTGGTGGCTCGTGGCTTGATGTTGTTCTTGTGGACATTCGCTGTAGTGTTCTGTCACAATTCGTTGGGCTATTTGTTAGGGTGGACTGCAGGTTCACTGGCCAAGTTCAATACGGCAAAGAAACGCACGATTTCTATCGAGGTAGGCATGCAGAACGCAGGATTGGCTACCGTACTGGCAGGTACTTTCTTTGCAGCCCAGCCATTGGCTGTGCTGCCCTGCGCCATTTCTTGCGCTTGGCATAGCATCAGTGGAACGATATTGGCAGGCATCTTTCTGAGGTTTGATAAGAGGAAGTAATAAATTGTAAGTTCTATTTATAAATAAAGCCATTTTTCTGTTCGTATATTAGCTTATATTAGGTGTATTTTTAATTATTTGAAGACATGTGTGTCAATTCTCAAATATAATGATTAACTTTGCACCAATTGTAGTTGCGTAGTATTATGATTGGAGTTATTCTTGCTGCTGGTATGGCAAAAAGGTTGCGCCCATTGACTGATGAGTGTCCCAAATGTTTACTGAAAGTAGGACAGCGCACTCTTTTGCAGCGTACTGTGGATGCCGTTGTAAATTCCGGTATTAATGAATTGGTAGTGGTTACGGGTTATAAGAATAACATGATTGTAGATTTTTTGAGAACTAATTATCCGTCACTTGCCATTCATTTTATCGATAACCCTGATTATGCTCACAACAACAATATCTTTTCTCTTTGGTTGACAAGACCCTATACAGAAGGAAAGGATTTTCTCCTGCTTGACAGCGACATCCTGTTCGATCCTGCTATTGTTTCCACTATTGTGGGAGAGGAAGGAACTGTATTGGCTCTGAATCGTCATGAACTGGGAGAGGAGGAAATAAAAGTGATAATAGACCACAAGGGCTATGTAAGAGAAATCAGTAAAGTGTGTGCTATCAACAAGGCGATAGGTGAGAGCGTGGGCATAGAGAAGATGACCGCCGATTACAGCAAGGCATTATTCCAAGAGTTGCAGCGCATGATAGTGGAGGAGGGCTTGATTGATGTTTTTTATGAAAAAGCTTTTGAACGCTTGATTCCACAGGGATTTACTTTCAGAATTGTGGATACTACTCACTTCTTTTCGATAGAGCTCGATACAGTGGAAGATTTTGAAAATGCAAAGAAGCTGATACCAGCTAACCTATATTGATGTAATTATTTGAAATGAACTTTTTAGATAGAAACGAATTTAACTTTGAACCGAGTCAACAAGTAGTTGACGCTATTGAAAATTTTGACCCTAAGACACTTTGTTTTTACACTCGTATATATGATGAAGGTAAAAAAAGCGTAATTTCTGTGAGACTTAGCGAGATATACGGTGTGCCTGAAGAGAGAATACTGCTTGGCTATGGCGGTGAAGACATCCTCAAGAATGCGATTCATTACTTCCTGATGGCAGGTAATAATAAGACAATTCTGATACCTGAGTTCTCTTGGTGGTATTATAATCGCGTGGCAAGTGAATGTGGGGGCGATTTTGTGATGTATCCTTTGCATGAAACAGAAGATACTTTTACTTATGATGTTAATGAAGTGATAGAGTACGCTAATCGTGTGCATCCTCGTATGCTGCTCTTGGCTTCTCCTAATAACCCAACAGGCAATGGCCTTACACCAGAAGAAATAGGGCAGATAATGGAAAATATTCCTATTGATACGATAGCGCTGATAGATGAAGCTTATGCCAGCTTTGTTTCAACTGATACGCACTATATCGCTCCGTTAGTGGACAAATATGATAATCTCATAATCTCAAGGACACTTTCAAAATTCTATGGATTGCCAGGATTGAGAGTGGGTTTCGGCTTCATCGGCAAAGGACATGATCAGTTCCTTAGCTATGTCAACAAGTACTTGGGTTTTAATAGATTTTCTGAAGCAGTAGCATTGGCTGCATTGAACAGTGATGAGCATTATCGTAGGGTGGCAGATGAGATGGAATGGGGGCGTCAGTTGTACAAACGCGAACTGGGGAACTTACCTGGCTTTAAGGTGTATAAATCTGTAGCTAATTTTGTCCTTATCAAGTATCCTGTGGAGATAAAAGAAGAGTTGAAAAATGCATTAGCAATACAAGACTACAAGATAAAGTTTATGGGGGATAAAGGTTTGGAATCTTGCTTACGTATCACTTTGGGACGAAAGGAGCAGACGCAGGTGGTATGTGATACAATCAAGCAAGTTTTCCATAATATTTGCAATAAATGACTGACAATAAAAAAAATAAAACGAGCTATTTAGCTTCTCTCAAATCAGTTGAGACAGAGGATTGGCTGGATTTTCATCTAGTCCGTCCGTTTTGTTATCATTTAGCGCGCTTCCTTGCTAAGTTTGGTATTCATCCCAATACAGTAACTATCTGGTCAATAATAATTGGAGCTGGCAGTTGCGTGTTTTTTGCGCACGGCAGTTTCTATTATGAAGGTGTTAGGGGGCTTGTCCTTAATCTGATAGCTGTGTTTTTGCTTTGTTGGGCCGACATCTTTGACTGTACAGATGGACAGCTGGCGCGATTGACAGGACAAAAGAGCCGCTTGGGCCGCATACTCGACGGGGTGGCAGGATTTATATGGTATATGTTTATCTATGTGGCGATAGCTTATCGTTTTTACCTGCATCATGGCTTAGAGTTTGGGTGGTTTGGTATTGAAAATACTGCAGAGAATACGATGATAGCTACCTGTGTGGTAGTAGCATTAGGATTGTACTCAGGCTTTGTATGTATGGCTGGTCAGACGCGTTTGGCTGATTATTATATTCAGGTACACCTGTTCTTTCTCAAAGGCGCAAAGGGTAGTGAATTTGACAATTCCAAGAAGCAGCAAGAAATATATGAACAGACTTCTTGGAAAGGAAATTGGGTTTGGAAGGCTTTCTTGAATTCATACGTTGGCTATACGCGTAAGCAAGAGAAAGCTACACCACAGTTCCAGCGGATGATGAAACTGATGAAAGAGAAATATGGAAGTGTTGAGCAGGTGCCATCTGCCATTCGTCAGGAGTTTCATGACCAGTCGCTGGCGTTGATGAAATGGAATGGTTTGCTAACCTTCAATTTCCGCTCTGCTATCTTTTTCTTGGCATGCTTGTTGGATGTACCTGTAATGAATTTCATTTTCGAGATAGTTGTGATGTCTTTGCTGGCATGGTATATCAATCATCGACACGAGTCGTTTAGTAAACAATTTGCACAAAAGCTTTGATACCTATGAATTGGACGAGGAAAAAACTTAACAACCTATTCTTTATAATTGGTGTGGCTGCCGTAGTTGTGATGATGTTGACTTTTGATGTCAGCTTCGTTGAACTATGGGAGCATGTTACCAGAGCAGGCTATTGGTTGATTCCTATCATAGGAGTATGGATCTTTGTCTATGGCTTGAACGCTTTGGCTTGGCATTGCATTATTAAAAGTAATAAGCGAGAAGATGAGCATGTGGGGTTTTGGCGCATCTACCAGTTGACCATTGTTGGCTATGCATTGAATTATGCTACTCCTGTAGGTGGATTGGGCGGCGAACCCTATCGCATTATGGAACTTTCCAAGCACGTCAATAAAGAGAGTGCATCCTCATCTGTTATCTTGTATGCAATGATGCACTTCTTGGCTCATTTCTTTCTGTGGTTTTCTTCAATATTTATATATTTAGGACTTGTAGCTATAGGAGATTTGCCATATTCACTGCCAGTGGGTATTATTCTTGGGTCGATTGCTGTTTTTTGCATGGTGGCATTCTATGTATTAGGAAAAGGTTACCAAAAAGGGCTTGTTGTTAAAGTCGTTAGGTGGGTGTGTATGATTCCTGGACTCAAAAGAAAAACTCGCCGCTTCTTGGTGAAAAACAACGAGCTGCTTCACAATATCGATGAGCAGATCATTTCACTTCATCATCGTGATAAACGGGCTTTCTATTCGAGTTTAGTCTTAGAGTATTTCTCTCGTATAGTGCAAAGTTTGGAAATTTTCTTCATGTTATTGCTTTTCGGCGTTGACGGTGGAGGCGACTTTGCTGGTTTGGCGGTGACTTTCCTGCATTCTATATTGATTCTTTCTTTTACCTCTTTATTCGCTAATATGATTGGTTTCCTACCTATGCAATTGGGCGTTCAGGAAGGAGGTTTCGTGATTTCCATTGCGGCTCTGGGCTTATCTGCTGCCTTGGGCATTTTCGTTAGTATTATTTGTAGAGTGAGAGAAATTATCTGGATCGTGATAGGCTTGCTTTTGATGAGGATAGAGGAATAAGGGCTTATGCCGTGTCCATATCGCTTTCCTATTAAATACAGTAACGAGCACGACTGAGGAACATTCAGCAGCTTGTTTTGTTTAGTCAACGCCTTGCCTGTAATTAATCATTGCCTTGATTTAGTGGCATTACCAATAAGCTTTCTTTCCTATATATTAATATGGAGTAATTTTTTTCAAAAAAAAGTTTGTAAAATATTTGGTAGATGTAAAAAAAGTGTCTACCTTTGCATCCGCTTTCCGAAAGGGACAGCGTTGATCTATGAAAGG
>CACYLU010000013.1 GCA_902775375.1 uncultured Bacteroidales bacterium
GCCGATGGTACTGCCCACAAGGTGGGAGAGTAGGTAGCCGCCGTCTTTTTCGAGTGAAGCGGTCTTCAGATATACTCTGGAGACCGCTTTTTTATTATAGTTTGTTTGGAGAGTCAAATTTATACTGAAATGTTACATTGTCGCTTAAAAAAGTAACGATTTTGTTTGCTGTCAACAATATTTTCTTTAACTTTGCATTGTTTTAGAAAATATGACAATGATTTTCAACAATACATATATTCTATTGTGTGGCATTATTATTCTATTGGCGGGCGTCAGTGGAAGTGAGATATGTGCGTAAATATATGTAATGTAAAAGAATACAGAGCCTTTCTCACTTCCACAGTGTGAAAGGCTCTTTTTGTTGATTGTTATTAATATGAAAATATGAGCGAAAGATTATTTGTTTTTGACACTACTCTGAGAGATGGAGAGCAAGTGCCAGGATGTCAGCTCAACACTGTTGAGAAAATTCAGGTTGCTAAACAACTTGAAGCTTTAGGTGTAGATATTATAGAGGCCGGTTTCCCAATATCTAGTCCAGGAGACTTTAATTCTGTTATTGAGATTTCGAAAGCTGTAACATGGCCTACAATTTGTGCGTTAACGAGAGCTGTTGAAAAAGATATTGATATAGCTGCAGAATCATTGAAGTATGCCAAGCATAAGCGTATTCATACAGGTATAGGTACCAGTGACGAACACATCAAATATAAATTTAATTCTAATCGTGAAGAAATAATCGAACGTGCTGTCGCTGCTGTAAAATATGCAAAGAAGTATGTGGAAGATGTAGAGTTTTATGCAGAAGATGCTGGTCGTACAGAGAATGAATATTTGGCTCGTGTGATTGAAGCTGTTGTGAAGGCTGGTGCAACAGTGGTGAATATTCCAGATACCACAGGTTATTGTCTCCCGATGGAATATTTTGAGAAGATTAAATATCTAAAAGAGCATGTTGATTGTATCGACCAGGCAATTATCTCTACGCACTGTCATAATGATTTAGGTATGGCTACAGCTAATACCTTGCATGGTGTATTAGGTGGAGCCCGCCAGGTGGAAGTAACCATTAATGGTATTGGTGAACGTGCAGGTAATACATCTT
Organism: uncultured Bacteroidales bacterium; assembly: GCA_902775375.1. Taxonomy (GTDB): domain Bacteria; phylum Bacteroidota; class Bacteroidia; order Bacteroidales; family Bacteroidaceae; genus Bacteroides. Next base: position 1,109 of record CACYLU010000013.1, read on the forward strand.
TGGAGGAGATAGCAATGATCCTGAAGTGTCATAAAGGCATTGGCGTTGAGACTAATATCAATACCACCAAAATTTATCCTACAAGTCGAATGGTAAGTGGCTTGATGAATATGCCTGTTCAGCCTAACAAAGCAGTAGTAGGAAGAAATGCTTTTGCTCACTCTAGTGGTATCCATCAGGATGGTGTGCTGAAAAATGTCAACACATACGAAATAATGGATCCTAAAGATGTTGGTTTGGATGATAACTCAATAGTTTTGACAGCAAGAAGTGGGCGAGCTGCTTTAAAATATCGTATGAGTGTGTTAGGTGTCGATGTTTCAGACGAGAATAAAGTAGATCAAATATATGAAGCCTTCTTGCGTCTTGCAGACCAAAAGAAAGAAATCACCGACGATGATGTGATGATGCTGGCTGGAGCAGATCGTACAGCTTCTCATGCAATCAAACTTGATTTCCTGCAAGTTACTACTGGTATGGGTGTTCGCAGCGTGGCTAGCATCGGGTTGGATATTTCTGGCCAAAAATTTGAAGCTGCAGCAACAGGTAATGGTCCAGTAGATGCTGCCATTAAAGCTTTAAAGAAGATTATTCTCAAGCAAATGACGTTGAAAGAATTTACCATCCAAGCAATCAGTAAGGGAAGTGATGATGTAGGTAAGGTGCATATGCAGGTTGAATATGACGGAAGTATGTATTATGGCTTTGGGGCTAATACAGATATTGTGACAGCGTCAGTGGAAGCTTACATTGATTGTATCAATAAGTTTAAGATTAAAAAAGCATAGTAAAAATTATATGAATACTTTATTTGACAAAATATGGGATGCCCATGTGGTGCAACAGGTGGAAGATGGCCCTACGCAACTTTACATTGATCGTTTGTATTGCCACGAGGTAACAAGTCCTCAGGCTTTTGCTGGAATGAGACAGAGAGGACTGAAATGTTTCCGTCCTGCACAAATTTTCTGTATGCCAGATCATAACACACCTACCCATGATCAGGATAAGCCAATAGAAGACCCAGTTTCGAAGAAGCAAGTTGATACATTGGCGAAAAATGCTGAAGATTTTGGCTTGAACCATTTTGGAATGATGCACCCTAAGAATGGTATCATCCATGTGGTGGGCCCAGAACGTGGTTTGAGCTTGCCTGGCATGACCATTGTATGTGGCGACTCCCATACCTCAACTCATGGTGCTATGGGTGCTGTAGCCTTTGGCATAGGAACCAGTGAGGTAGAGATGGTGATGGCTTCACAGTGTATCTTACAGCAGAAACCCAAGTCAATGCGTATCAATATCTCAGGCAAATTAGGCAAAGGTGTTACTGCCAAGGACGTGGCACTTTATCTGATGTCGAAGATTTCTACTTCAGGAGCAACAGGCTATTTTGTGGAATATGCAGGTGATGTGGTGAAAAACCTTTCTATGGAAGGCCGTCTTACGCTTTGTAATCTGTCTATCGAGATGGGTGCCCGTGGAGGTTTTATCGCTCCCGACGAGAAGACTTTTGAATATTTAAAAGGTCGTGAATATGCACCTACTGGAGAAGCGTGGGATAAGGCAGTTGCCTATTGGAAGACCCTGAAGAGTGGTGATGACGCTGTATTTGATAAAGAACTTTATTTCGATGGCGCTGATATCGAACCTATGATTACCTATGGCACCAATCCAGGTATGGGTATGGGTATCACACAAAGCATTCCTACTTTGGAAGGTATGGGCGAAGCAGCTCAGGCATCGTTTATGAAGTCTATGCAGTATATGGGCTTCGAACCAGGACAGAAACTGTTAGGGCACAAGGTGGATTATGTTTTCTTGGGTGCTTGTACCAATGGGCGCATCGAAGACTTCAGAGCCTTTGCTTCAATTGTAAAAGGGAAGAAGAAAGCAGATGGAGTTACAGTGTGGTTGGTGCCTGGCTCATGGGCTGTTGATCAGCAAATCCGTATGGAAGGCTTGGATTCAGTGCTCCAGGAGGCTGGCTTTGAGATTCGTCAGCCAGGATGCTCTGCTTGCTTGGCCATGAATGACGATAAAATACCAGCAGGTAAATATGCTGTATCCACTAGTAACCGTAATTTTGAAGGCCGTCAGGGACCAGGTTCACGCACCATCCTTGCAAGTCCATTGGTAGCAGCTGCAGCAGCTGTGACAGGAGTGATTACTGATCCAAGAACATTAATTTAAGCTCATTATGAAACAAAAATTCAATATTATCACAAGTACCTGTGTACCACTTCCTTTAGAGAATGTTGACACAGACCAGATTATTCCTGCTCGCTTTTTGAAAGCTACAGATAAAAAAGGTTTTGGAGAAAATCTTTTCCGTGATTGGAGATACGATAAGCAAGGAAATCCTATTAAAGATTTCGTGTTGAACAATCCTACCTATGGCGGTGTTGTGTTAGTTGCAGGCAAGAACTTCGGAAGTGGGAGTAGCCGTGAACATGCGGCATGGGCCATTGCAGATTATGGTTTTCGTGTGGTAGTGAGCAGTTTCTTTGCAGATATCCATAAAAATAATGAGTTGAACAACTTCGTATTGCCAGTAGTGGTTTCTGAATCTTTCCTGCAAGAGTTATTCAGCTCGATAGCTGCCAACCCAAAGATGGAGGTTGAAGTAGATTTGCCAAACCAAACTATTACGAACAAGGCAACTGGTAAGTGTGAGCAATTTGAAATCAATGCCTACAAGAAGCATTGTTTGATGAACGGTCTTGACGATATCGATTTCCTCTTAGAGAATAAGGATAAGATTGAGGCTTGGGAGAAGAATAATGAAAGATAAGTTGCAGCGTGAAATAGAAATCATGGACACCACCTTGCGTGATGGTGAGCAGACGAATGGTGTGTCTTTTGTGCCTCATGAGAAACTGATGATTGCCCGTTTATTGCTTGATGGCGTTAAGGTGGATCGTATTGAGGTAGCCTCCGCGCGTGTGTCAGATGGTGAACGCGAGGCTGTAACTATGATATGTGATTGGGCAAAGCGTCACAACCACCTCCGTCAAGTTGAGGTGCTAGGCTTTATTGATGGACATACTTCTGTTGATTGGATTTATTCAACAGGATGCCAGGTTATCAATATGCTTTGTAAAGGTTCAGAAAAGCATTGCACCTATCAGCTTAAAAAAACGGTTGATGAACACATAGCAGATATTAAGCAGACGCTGGATTATGCTACTGCTCGAGGTATGGAAGCCAATGTTTACCTTGAGGATTGGAGTAATGGAATGAAAGACTCCCAGGACTATGTGTTTACGCTCATGGATGCGCTCACACAGACAAATATCAAACGATTCATGTTGCCTGATACATTGGGTGTTTTGAACCCTTTGCAGACATATGATTTTATCAAGAAGATGGTGAAACGCTATCCGCAGGCACATTTTGATTTTCATGCCCATAATGATTATGACTTGGCAGTGAGCAATGTACTGGCTGCTGTGTTTGGGGGTTGCAGAGGTTTGCACACCACCATCAATGGCTTGGGAGAACGTGCGGGGAATGCACCTCTTGCCAGTGTTCAAGCTATATTGAAAGATCATTTTAACGCAGGAACGCATATAGACGAGAGCCGTCTGAATGAGGCCAGTCGTATTGTTTCATCCTATTCTGGCATACCTATTGCTCCTAATCGGCCCATCGTGGGCGAAAGCGTGTTCACACAAGTGGCTGGAGTCCATGCCGACGGAGATAACAAACGTAACTTATACTGCAATGACTTGCTGCCAGAACGATTTGGTCGTAAACGAGAATATGCCCTGGGAAAAAACAGTGGCAAGGCCAATATTCGTAAAAATCTAGAAGAGTTAGGCCTTGACCTCGACGATGTCTCAATGCGTAAAGTAACAGAACGAATCATCGAACTGGGTGATAAAAAAGAGCTTGTGACGCCAGAAGATTTACCATACATCGTGTCTGACGTGTTGAAACATGGGGTAACCAATGACAAGGTGAAACTAAAGAGTTATGTCATAAATCTTGCTCATGGACTGAAACCAATGGCAATGCTGAAAATTGAAATCAATGGACAGGAATTTGAAGAAAGCTCAAGCGGCGATGGTCAGTATGATGCCTTTGTACGTGCCTTGCGTAATGTATATAAAAAGACCTTGAAACGTAAGTTCCCAATGCTGACTAACTATGTGGTAAGCATTCCTCCTGGTGGACGAACTGACGCTTTGGTGCAAACAGTTATATCGTGGAGTTTTGATAATCGTGAGTTTAGGACCCGTGGTTTGGATGCAGACCAGACTGAGGCAGCTATCAAGGCTACCATTAAAATGCTCAATATGATTGAGGATGAATACGAGTTGGGTAAAGACTTGTATGAGGATGAAGATAATAATTTAAAATACTAGAATATGAAATTTAAGATTGCTGTATTGGCCGGTGATGGTATCGGTCCTGAGATCTCAAAAGTTGGCGTTGATGTAATGAGCGCTGTTTGTAAGAAGTTTGGACATCAGGTGACATACGAATATGCAATTTGTGGCGCTGATGCTATCGATAAAGTGGGTGACCCCTTTCCTGAAGAAACCTTCCAGACTTGCATGAGGGCAGATGCTGTGTTGTTCTCAGCTGTTGGTGACCCAAAGTTTGACAATGATCCCACTGCCAAGGTGCGTCCTGAGCAGGGTTTGCTTGCTATGCGTAAGAAGCTTGGCCTGTATGCCAATATCCGTCCGATGCAGACTTTTAAGAGCTTGCTTCATAAGTCGCCATTAAAGGCAGAACTGGTGGATGGAGCCGATTTCATCACCATTCGTGAGCTGACAGGCGGTATGTATTTTGGTGAAAAATATCAGGACAATGAAAAGGCCTACGATACCAATTACTATTCTCGTCCTGAAATTGAGCGTATATTGAAAGTAGGATTTGAATATGCACGTAAGCGTAACCATCACCTCACCATAGTTGATAAGGCTAATGTGTTGGCTTCTTCTCGTTTGTGGCGCCAGATAGGGCAGGAGATGGCACCTCTGTATCCTGACGTGAAGACTGATTTCATGTATGTCGATAATGCGTCAATGCGCATGATTCAAGAGCCAAAGTTCTTTGACGTGATTGTCACTGAGAATACCTTCGGTGATATCCTTACTGACGAGAGCTCTTGTATCAGTGGCTCAATGGGTTTGTTGCCATCAGCCTCTACAGGTGAGCATACACCTGTGTTTGAACCTGTACATGGCTCATGGCCACAAGCTAAGGGCTTGAACATTGCCAATCCGTTGGCACAGATTCTTTCTGACGCAATGATGTTCGAATATTTTGACCTCAAAGCAGAGGGCGCATTAATCCGTGAAGCTGTTGATGCTTCTATTGAGGCTAATGTTCGTACTCCAGAGATCCAGGTTGAGGGAGGTGCAAAATATGGAACAAAGGAAGTAGGACAGTGGATTGTTGATTATATTGAAAAATCAATATGATAAGATTTTTATTGATTATCTCGTGTTGTATCCTAGGAATGTCTTGTTCTCAAGATAAGTCATTACCTAAAGCACCCGACTATTCTGATGCCACACAATGGTACATATCAGATAGGCAAGCTGATGCTGACATGTTTTATATAATATCGACTGAGATAGGTGATTATACGTTGGAGGATGGCACTGTTCGCCATCTGGCTGACACCTATCTTGACCAGACACGTCAACCTATGTATAGTGAGATGTTAGGAGTTGACACGCTGACCAGTGGCCGCTTGAACTATTATTCACCTTACTATCGTCAGTGTTCCTTGAATTCGTTTGCCTCTGACAGTGTTTCCTATCGTTTCAATATCGCTCTGGATGATGCGCGTCGTGCGTTCGCTTACTATATTGATAATCAAAATAATGGTAGGCCTTTTGTGCTGGCAGGCTTCAGCCAGGGGGCAATGATTGCACGTGAGTTGTTGAAAGAAATGGACGAGTCTGTCTATCAGCGCATGGTGGCAACCTATCTCATAGGCATAAAGGTGTCAGAAGAAGATCTGGCAGCCAATCCCCATATGCATCCTGCGCAAGGCGCTACTGATACAGGCGTCACCATCTGCTATAACAGTATGCGAGGTGAGGATGCTAACTATCCCACACAAAATGGTTCAAATGTGCTGGCCATCAATCCTGTTAATTGGCGTACCGATGGCTCTGTCGCTACGCTTATTACAGAACCATCGCCAATGAAGCCTGTAGATGAACAGGCTAAAGACAGTATGACTGTACAGTTAGATACGCTGTCTAACCTGTTGTTGGTTTCTGGCTACTCTGCTACTGATTATGTATTACCTCTCATCGGATCTCAAACCAGCTATCACACTCGTGAGATCTGGCTCTATCGTGATCAGTTGAAAGAGAACATTCAGCAACGGGTAGATGCTTATTTGAATAGATAGCAACTTGACCTCTTGTCCTACTTTGCTGTGCCTACAATACTGATGATATTCATTTAATATTTAGAATTTGAAGCATTGTGTAGCCATATTGTAAAAAAAACTCTAAAAAAAATTACGAAACAGTTTGTCAGTTGGAAATATTGTTATTAATTTGCAACCTGAAATTCGAAGTCATAATTAATAGAGATAAATTTTGGTATGGTTAAGCACGAGAACAGTCTTTCGGGTGATACTGTTAAGAAACCTGTGACTGCTGTAAACAGGGAACTGCGCAAGGTCAAAAATCGCATTCATGAGGTAAAAGACAAGAAAAGTCTGATGAATGTTCCTTATAGAAAGATGATTAGTACAGCAATGCTGAAGAGTATAAGTCAGAATGTTTTGTATATGCTGGAGAAGAAGAAAATATACTTAGATCCAGGATTCACTGCTAAGCAAATGGCAACGGAGTTGCATACTAATACTCGCTATCTTTCAGCTGTAGTTAATACCCATTTTAAGAAGAGCTATTCGTCTTTGGTCAATGAATATCGAATTAAAGATGCCGTAGTGCTGCTGGCTGATAAACGGTTGCGTAACAAAACCATTGAGGAGATAGGACTGATGGTAGGCTTTGCCAATCGCCAGTCGTTCTATGCAGCATTCTCCAAATATGTAGGTGAAACGCCTCGTTCTTTCCGGATGAAGTTTATTTAGCTCCTCGTTATAATTAAGAGCTTCCTATGCTCATCATGCGATGGTTGGCAAGCTATACACATACAATGTCTCCGCTATGGCGGGGACATTTGTCTTACCTATAGATTCATACCCCATTCAGTTCGTTGTGTTGATCGCTGTCAGTGCAGCCGTTAATGCCGATGTTGTGAAGTTGATTCTCGTTATGTAAGTACACCTTCTAAACGATAACATTTGTAACGCCGTTTATCTAGTCTTGAGTAAGAAATTAACTGTAGCAATAAGTCAAAGATCGTTTTGCTGCCAACTACATAGGGTAGCAGCTCCCGCTTGTGATCACATTGCAATCAAGAACCCTTGCTTCCTTCATCGCCGTTGGCCACCAGCGGTGTTGTCAGTTCTGTTCTCAATTGTATTGCAAAATTAATAAATATATTTTATATATGCAAATGATATAATAAAAAATATTATATTATTTTTGTTTTTTTCTGCTTCCCATTTGTCCTATGCAAACTGCCCTTGTCTTTATGAACATAAACATGTGCTGTCCTCTGTTGCCTATAAACGCCCCAGGAAGCCCCCAAATCGTTTAGCGGAAGTAAAAGGTGGGTTTAGCGGAAGTAAGCGGGCAGTTTAGCGGTAGTAAATCCTCGATCATTCTGAGCTGCCATTTTGTTTCGCTTCCCAGTATCCCTCTAAGTAAACGGTAGTTTTTCATCTATGCGTTGCAGTTGTTGCAGTTGTTGCAGTTAAAAACAGTCTGTTCAAAAGTCAATAATAATTTTTATATTTATATATATAAATATAAAGATAATTTTGGGATGTGTATAGTCTCTAAAATAACTGCAACAACTGCAACAACTGCAACAAAACCTGAAAATGTTGTGTATTTTCCTAAAAAAGTTGACTCTTTCTATCCCTCGACTTAATGCACATGAATTATCCTCAAATGTTAAATCTTCACCCATCCACGAAAATAAATCGACTTTTATAGTAGCGATGTGAAATATTTTCGTGCATTTAGATAAGTTACTTTCACGCGAATTTAATAATACGTATTCTTTGCATTTCTCCTGCTTTTTTTGTATTTTTGTACAAAAAATAGGACATTATGATGAAACAAATTATTTATGTGTTGACGGCTCTTGCTTTGCTGGCAGGGTGTGGCAATAAAGAACAGAAAATAGCACTTGATAATCAAAATTTTAAATATATAGTGGAAAAGTTTGCTGATTTGCAGATACTGCGTTATAGGGTGAATGGGTTTGAGGAACTGAGTTTGCAACAGAAAGAATTAGTGTATTATCTTACGGAAGCAGCTCTGTGGGGACGTGACATCTTTTATGACCAAAACGGAAAGTATAACCTTCGTATCAGTAGGGCGCTTGAGGCCATTTATACTGGCTATAAAGGTGATAGAGACAATGCTGAGTTCAAGGCACTGGAGGTGTATCTGAAACGTGTTTGGTTCTCTTCTGGTATTCATCACCACTATGGCAGTGAAAAGTTTGTGCCTGAGTTCTCTGAAGATTTCTTTAGGAAGGCAATAGCAACTGTTGATGCCAATAACTTGCCGTTGGCTGATGGGCAGACGGTGGAACAGCTGTGCGACGAGATTTGTCCTGTAATCTTCAATCCTGATTTGTTGCCGATGCGTACTAACCAGGCTGACGGTGAAGACCTGGTGCTTACCTCGGCAGTAAATTTCTATGAAGGATTGACGCAGGCTGAGGCTGAGGAGTTTTACAATAAGATGAAGGACCCGAAAGATGAGACGCCAGTATCATACGGCTTGAACAGCAAGTTGGTGAAGAAAAACGGCAGGATATATGAGGACACATATAAGGTAGGCGGCATGTATAGCCCTGCCATCGAGAAGATAGTGTATTGGTTGCAGAAGGCTGAGGGCGTGGCTGAAACACCTGAGCAGAAAGCTGTGATTGCCAAACTGATTGAGTATTATCAGACTGGTGATTTGAAGACGTTTGACGACTATACTATCTTGTGGGTGAAAGACTTGAACTCTCGCGTAGATTTCACGAATGGTTTTACTGAGACATATGACGACCCATTGGGAATGAAAGGCACGTGGGAAGCTATCGTGAATTTCAAAGATATGGAAGCTACGCGACGCACAGAAACTATAAGTCGCAATGCACAGTGGTTTGAGGATAATTCACCTGTTGATAAACAGTTTAAGAAGGAGAATGTGAAGGGCATCTCTGCCAAGGTGATAACCGCTTCTATCCTTTCAGGCGCTTTGTATCCGTCAACTGCCATTGGCATCAATCTGCCTAACTCTAACTGGGTGAGGGCTCAGCATGGCTCAAAATCAGTGACTATTGGCAACATTACCGATGCCTACAACAAAGCAGCTCATGGCAATGGATTCAATGAGGAGTTTGTATATAGCCAGGAAGAGTTGGATAGAATTAACAAATATGCCGACTATACTGACGAACTGCATACTGATATGCATGAGTGCTTAGGGCATGCCTCGGGTAAACTGTTGCCGGGAGTGGATCCCGATGCGTTGAAAGCCTATAGTTCTCCGTTGGAGGAAGGACGTGCTGACCTGTTTGCCTTGTATTATCTGGCAGACGACAAGTTGGTAGAACTCGGACTGACACCTGACGCTGAGGCATATAAGTCGCAATATTATACCTATATGATGAACGGCCTGATGACTCAGCTGGTGCGCATAGAGCCTGGCAAGAACATTGAGGAGGCGCATATGCGTAACCGTTCGTTTGTGGCTCATTGGGCATTTGAGCACGGTAAGGCCGACAATGTGGTGGAACTGGCTAAGAAAGACGGTAAGACATACGTAAAGATTAATGACTACCAAAAGCTGCGTCATTTGTTTGGTGAACTGCTGGCTGAAGTGCAGCGCATCAAATCTACAGGTGATTACGAAGCTGCCCGTCGCCTGATTGAGGATTATGGCGTTAAGGTGGATCCTGTGTTGCATCAAGAAGTGCTGGAACGATATAAGAAGTTGGACTTGGCTCCTTATAAAGGTTTCGTGAATCCTAAGTACGAGCTGGTGAAGGATGCGGATGGCAATGTTACTGATGTGAAGGTGACATATGAAGAGAGCTATGTGGAACAAATGCTGCGTTACAGCAAAGATTACAGGACCTTGTAATGGATAATTCTCAACTAAAAGAGATCAAGACACAGCTACGCATGGCGATGAATGGCACTGCATCGGCCAGTATGCGGGAAAAAGGATTGGCCTACAAGCTAAACTTTGGTGTGGAGTTGCCTCGCCTGAAACAGATAGCTGCTCAGTATGAGAAAAATCACGAGTTGGCACAGGCGTTGTGGAAGGAGAATATTCGTGAGTGCAAGATACTGGCTGGTATGCTGCAACCCGTTGACAGTTTCTATCCTGAAATCATGGATATCTGGATAGATGATATGCCTACGGTTGAAATAGCAGAGATGACTTGTATGCACTTGTTCCAGTATTTGCCCTACGTCCCGCAGAAGTCGCTGCAACTCATTGCCGATGAGCGTGAGTATCAGCAGATATGTGGATTTTTAATCATTGCCCGTCTGTTGACTAAAAAAGGTGACTTAGAAGAGAGGGTAGAGAATGAATTGCTTGATCAGGCAGTGGTGTCGTATGTCTCAGGATCATATGCAGTGCGCAAGGCAGTGATGACTGCTTTGAAGAAATATATTGCTGGCAATGAGCAGCATGCATTTATGCTATGTAGGGTGGTAGAACCTTTGAAAGCAAGCAGCAATGAGCAGGCCAAGTCTTTGGTCGAGTGGGTGACGCAAGAAGTGTCGTTAAATTTTTCGTGACGATAGGGCTTGATAACATAAAAAATAGCTAACTTTGTTGCTGTAAGTTGTGAATCATGGTTGATAATACACGCGAAATGGAGGTGAGGGAAAAGGTAAAGCAACTGTTTACTGAGTACCTGACTAAGAGAAAGCATCGTAAGACGCCTGAGCGTTATGCGATACTTGACATGATTTATTCGCTGGATGGGCATTTTAACATCGAATCGCTCTATACCTTGATGGAAGAAACTGCCAAATTCAGAGTGAGTCGTGCCACGCTATACAATACCCTCATTCTGTTGCTCGATGCCCATCTGGTGGTGAAGCACCAGTTTGGCACTATGTCGCAGTATGAGAAGTGTTATGACCAGGTGACACATCACCATATGATTTGCACGCAGTGTGGCAAGGTGACTGAGTTTCAGAATGCTCAATTGCAGACAGATATTGAGAGTGCCAAACTGAGCCGTTTCAAGCAAACGCACTATTCTCTTTATGTGTATGGCTTGTGCAGTAAATGCCAGTGGAAGCAGAATATGGAGTTGAGCCGTTTGAGACGTAGCGCGAATAAGGCGCTTGGCAACAGTGGCGAAAAAGGAAAGAAAGCAGTAGTTAATAAGAGAAAACAAAAATCAATAAAATAGTAAATAAGAAATGAAAGTAGATGTACTGTTGGGTTTACAATGGGGTGACGAAGGCAAAGGAAAGGTAGTGGATGTGCTAACCCCTAATTACGATGTAGTGGCTCGTTTCCAAGGAGGGCCCAATGCTGGTCATACTCTAGAGTTTGAAGGGCAGAAATATGTGCTTCGTTCTATCCCTTCTGGTATTTTCCAGGGAGATAAAGTGAACATTATTGGCAATGGTGTGGTTCTTGATCCTGCCTTGTTTAAGGAGGAGGCTGTAGCATTGGAGAAATCAGGCCATAACTTGAAAGACAGGCTTATCATTTCTAAGAAAGCCCACTTGATTATGCCTACCCATCGTGTACTGGATGCTGCTTATGAAGCTGCTAAAGGCGCTTCAAAAGTGGGTACCACTGGTAAGGGTATTGGACCTACCTATACTGACAAAGTGAGCCGTAACGGATTGCGCGTGGGTGATTTGCTGCATGATTTCGATAAGAAGTATGCTGCTGCAAAGGCACGTCATGAGCAAATACTACAAGATATGAACTTTGCTTACGATATCACCGAAACCGAGAAGGCTTGGTTTGAGGGCATAGAGTATTTAAAGCAGTTCCAGCTGGTGGATAGTGAGCACGTCATCAACAGTATGTTGGACGATGGTAAATCAGTTCTGTGTGAGGGTGCACAAGGTACGATGCTAGATGTCGACTTCGGTTCTTACCCGTTCGTAACTTCATCCAATACTGTTTGTGCTGGGGCATGTACAGGACTGGGCGTTTCTCCGCGTCGCATTGGTGATGTATATGGCATTTTCAAAGCTTATTGCACTCGCGTAGGCTCTGGTCCGTTCCCTACCGAATTGTTTGATGAAGTGGGTGACAGAATTCGTGACTTAGGGCATGAATATGGTGCTGTGACGGGAAGGAAACGCCGTTGTGGATGGATTGACCTTGTAGCATTGAAATATGCAGTGATGATTGACGGTGTTACCAAACTCATCATGATGAAGAGCGATGTGCTAGATGATTTCGATACCATTAAGGCTTGTGTGGCTTACAAGGTGAATGGAGAGCAGATTGATCATTTCCCATTCGATATCTCTGAAGGTGTGGAGCCAGTATATGTTGAACTGCCTGGTTGGAAAACACAGATGAGTAAGATGCAGAGCGAGGATGAGTTCCCTGAGGAATTCAATAATTATTTATCTTTCTTGGAGGAAGAGTTGGGCGTGCCTGTGAAGATTGTGTCTGTTGGTCCAGATCGTGAACAGACAATTGTTCGCTATAATGAATAATAGGCTTCTCTAAACTCAGAGAAAAGAGTGGTACTGTCACTAAATTGAATTGTGACGATATTGGGCATAGCCATATAGAAAAGAAGAGTTATTTTTGGCTTTTATTATGAAAAGAATTATCTGTTTACTGGCATTATTTTCATTTGTCAATTTTCAATTGTCGATTATCTATGCCCAGTATGTGCCAACGGCTGAGAACCTAAAGGCCCGCAGTGAGTTTCAGGACAAGAAACTAGGTATCTTTCTGCACTGGGGCGTTTATGCTATGATGGGACAAGGCGAGTGGGTGATGAACAATCGTAACATCGATTACGAAGAATATGCCAAATTGCCAGCAGGCTTCTATCCTGCCAAATACAATGCTGAAGAGTGGGTAAAGGCTTTTAGTGATGCGGGAGTGAAATATATCACTATCACTTCGCGCCACCATGATGGCTTTTCTATGTTCAATTCAAAGGCCAGCGAGGGTTATAACATTGTGGAAGCTACGCCTTTCAAGCGTGATATAATTAAAGAACTGGCTGATGCATGCTCCAAGTATGGAATCACTTTGAACTTCTATTATTCTCATCTCGACTGGCATCGACTGGACTATCCTTTGGGCAGTACGGGCAGGCAGTTAGGCAGGCCTACCGACCAACAAGACTGGAGTTCATACTATAAGTTCATGAACCGCCAGTTGACGGAGTTGTTGACGCAATACGGTCCGATAGGTGCCATTTGGTTTGATGGGGTGTGGGATCATGGAGGTGATGCAGAACCTTTCGATTGGCAGTTGGAAGAGCAGTATGCTTTGATTCATAGGCTCCAGCCATCATGTTTGGTGGGCAATAACCATCATAAGAATCTGAACCCAGGAGAGGATATTCAGATTTTTGAGCGCGACCTACCAGGACAGAACACTGCTGGTTATTCTGGGGACATGCAGGTGAGCAATGAGGTGCCTTTGGAGTCGTGTCAGACCATTAGTGACTCATGGGGCTTTAACATTACCGATACCCATTATAAATCAGCCAAAGAACTGATTCAAATGCTGGTGCATGCTGCTGGTCTCAATGCTAACCTTTTGCTTAATATTGGTCCGCAAGCTGATGGTCAATTACCAGCTACCGCCTTGAGTCGTCTCAAGGAGGTTGGAGAGTGGACACGCCAGTATGGTGAAACTATTTATGGCACTCGTGGCGGATTGGTTTCTCCTCGCGATTGGGGAGTGACAACGCAAAAAGGTAACAAGCTATATGTTCATATACTCAAGTGGCAAGACAAGGGCTTGTTTCTGCCTGTGGCTAACCATAAGCTATCTGGAGCCAAGTTGTTTAAGGATGGCACACCCGTTAAGTTAATAAAGAGCAAAGATGGCTATTTGCTAGAGTTGCCAGTTGTGCCGAGTGAAATTGATACGGTGGTTGAGCTCACTATAGACTGATTTGGCATAGGTTTTGTTATATGTTAGGAAACAAAGCAATAAGCAGACATGCTTAAATAGTTAAACTTAAAATATTAAGGATATGCAAACAGGAATAGGCATTCAGTGGATTATTTTTATCGGTGTGGCTATTATAAGCTGGCTGGTACAGTGGAACTTGCAGCGCAAGTTTAAGAAATATTCCGAGATTGGCAATTCTTCAGGGCTTACGGGCGCTGAGGTAGCTATGAAGATGTTGCACGACAATGGTTTGTACGATGTGCAGGTAACTCATGTGGAAGGTCAGCTGACCGATCATTATAACCCTACCAACAAGACGGTAAACCTTAGTGAGGGTGTTTACAACAGTAACAGTATTATGGCAGCTGCAGTGGCTGCCCATGAGTGTGGACATGCAGTACAGCATGCCCGTGCTTATGGCCCTCTTACTATGCGTAGTCAGTTGGTGCCTATTGTAAGTTTTGCTTCTCAATGGGTGACTTGGGTAATTCTGGCAGGAATTTTCCTGTTGGAGGTATTCCCTCAAGTGTTGTTGGTGGGCATACTTTTGTTTGCTACCACCACATTGTTCAGTTTTGTCACATTGCCTGTAGAGATTGATGCCAGCAGAAGGGCATTGGTATGGCTTGAAAGTAGTGGTATGACTAACTATACCAATCATGCTTATGCCAAAGACGCATTAAAGTCGGCTGCCTATACATATGTAGTGGCTGCACTTGGCTCGTTGGCTACACTTATTTATTATATTATGATATTTATGGGGCGAAGCAGAGATTGATTGCCCTTATAACAGCCATAAGTCCTATATGTACTTGAGGCGATAATTCTCAATTCTCAATTTTTAATTATGGTAAAACCAAGCATTCCGAAAGGAACCAGAGATTTTTCGCCTATTGAGATGGCGAAACGCAACTATATTTTCAACACCATACGTGATGTTTATCACCTCTATGGGTTTCATCAGATTGAGACACCCGCAATGGAGAATCTCTCAACGTTGATGGGAAAGTATGGCGAAGAGGGCGATAAGTTGCTTTTCAAGATACAGAACTCAGGTGACTATTTTCGCGGTATTACTGACGAAGAACTGCTGAGTCGTGATGCTAATCATTTGGCACCAAAATTCTGCGAGAAGGGTCTGCGCTATGACCTTACTGTGCCCTTTGCTCGCTTTGTGGTGATGCATCGTGAAGAAATCACTTTCCCTTTCAAACGTTATCAGATACAGCCCGTGTGGCGTGCCGATCGTCCGCAGAAGGGACGCTATCGTGAGTTCTATCAGTGTGATGCCGATGTAGTGGGCAGCGACTCTTTGCTGAACGAGGTAGAATTGATGCAGATGGTGGATACAGTGTTCAAACGCTTTGGCGTTAGAGTGTGCATCAAGATTAACAACCGAAAAATACTAAGTGGTATTGCCGAAATCATTGGTGAGGCTGACCGTTTAGTCGATATTACCGTAGCCATAGATAAATTGGATAAGATTGGCTTGGATAATGTGAATGCCGAACTGCGTGAAAAAGGTGTCAGCGATGAGGCTATTGCCAAGTTGCAACCTATTATCTTGCTCAGTGGCACCAACGAAGAGAAGTTGGAAACATTGAAAACAGAACTGGCTGCCAGTGAGGTGGGCTTGAAGGGAGTAGAAGAAACAGTCTATATCCTTCATACCTTGGCCTCTCTACAACTTGCTAATCCTATTGAGCTTGACCTTACATTGGCTCGTGGCTTGAACTATTATACTGGTGCCATCTTTGAGGTAAAGGCGTTGGATGTGCAGATTGGTAGCATTACTGGTGGAGGCCGTTATGACAACTTGACAGGTGTGTTTGGCTTGCCTGGTGTATCAGGTGTAGGCATTTCTTTTGGTGCCGATCGCATCTTTGATGTGCTTAATCAGTTGGAACTCTATCCGAAAGAGGCTGTAAATGAAACCCAGTTGCTGTTTATTAATTTTGGCGAGCAAGAGGCTGCCTTTGCCATGCAGACCTTATTGCAAGTACGTGCTGCAGGCATTCGTGCAGAACTTTTCCCTGATGCCACGAAGATGAAGAAGCAGATGAGCTATGCCAATGCCCACAGCATACCATTTGTGGCCCTGATTGGCGAGAATGAACTGGCTGAGGGCAAGATAACACTGAAGAATATGGCGACAGGAGAGCAGAAACTTGTGACTCCTAATGAGTTGATAGAAGAATTATCCTGAATCGTTATGAGACATATTAAAAAACCTGTGGGGATTCCCTCACAGGTTTTTTATATAGAGATTGCTTAGTAGGAACTTTTTACTTTACAGGTTTTATATTCAGGTTAACTCCAAGAACATCTTCGCTATCTACGATGGTCCAACTGCTACCAGTATAGGCTCCGTAAGTGCGCTGAGTATCAAAACCCATACCAGCCAGTTCTTTTATCACCTCATCGCGCAACTCACCCACTTCAAAACCCAAGTGGTGCACACCATTGCCATGCTTGTCGTAGAACTCGCGGAACGAACTTGCTTTTTCGTCAGCCTGATGCAGTTCAAGTACCCAGTTGCCCATGTCGATATCACAAACCAACAAGTCGCATGTACTTGGTTCACCACGATAAGTATAAGGAAATTCTTCCTTATATTCTAGATGGTTGGTTCTCACCTCTGGAACAGGGATGTCCAGCAATGCAGCCCACGCCTTGGCAGCTTTGTAGATATCGCCCACTACAATGTTGATTTGGATGAATTTATCCTTCTTTAAAGGATTGGACATCGGTTTAATGTCCACCGTTTCATTCTTTTGAACAGGTTGTTGAGGCTGTTCTGTAGTTTTCTCCTGAGGGGCAGAGCAAGATGCTAATGCTAGTACAAATGTGATAAAATAAAGGTTGATTTTCGTAGTTGTTTTCATTTAATAATTCTGACTTGTGAATAAGAAAGAGGAGGGCATAGCACCCTCCTCAAGGTATGGCGTTTTTTTTACTTTATGTCAAGATGCATTACGAAAGGATCGGCCTCGGTGGCTGGTTTCCATTCGCCATTCACATTATTGCCATTAGGATTGCCATACTTGGCAAAGTTGGTCCAGTAGTCCATCATACGATCAGCCAGTTCATAGTCGGCAGGTGTAAACGGACGACGGCTACGGCTCAGGGTTTTGAACATAAACCACAGTTCTGACGAGTGGTAAGCAGTATTAGGTTCACCAGGCAAGCGACGGTCGAAGCGGTAAGCATATACAGGCTTGTCAGTAAGTTTGCTGCGCACCTTGCCAAACTCAATGATACCAGGCTCCATGCCAGGCATATCGTCCAATGTTGAGCCAATCATATATGGAACATCTGCAATAGTGTTGTCCATAGTTGCTTCGGTAAAGCTCTTGCCCAAAAGACGTCCGTCAAGATGTGGGGTCAGAGGCAATCCCTGTACTTTTCCAGTAGCCATGAAAGCACCAAAACCCTCATCCAGCTTTTCGGGTGCAGCAGCACGCATAGCCTCAAGTGTGGTCAGACCCACAGCATCCATCATTTCTTTGCCTATGTTCTCAGCCACATCCTGTGCAGGAGAAGGAATTAGGTCACCAATACCACCGATACTCTGGATGATAGCTTTGCTCACCAGTTTCTTCGATTCATTAGAAGTAACCAAGTTCTTGATGCTGGCAGCACCAGCACTCTGTCCGAGGATAGTAATGTTGTCTGGATCACCTCCAAACTGGGCAATGTTCTTATGTACCCACTTCAATGCAGCTACTTGGTCCCAAGTACCATAGTTGCCAGAAACGCCGTCAGGATCTTCATCAGCCAAAAGCGGATGAGAGAGGAAACCCATGATACCTAAGCGGTAGTTGATGGTCACTAGAATCACACCGCGAGTAGCCCAGGCATCACCGTCCATCGTGATTTCATGACCACAGCCACCCATATAGGCACCACCGTGCACCCACATGGCCACAGGCAGTTTGGCATCGGCCTTGCCTACCGTTCCGGCAGGAGCCCATACATTTAAGTAGAGGCAGTCTTCACTACGTTCCTGATCGCCCCCAAAGTAAAACTCTTCGGTATAGAAGTCACCAGGCACGTGGTCTCTCTGCAGTGGGGCATACCCCCATTTGTCACATTGTTTCACACCTTCCCAAGCCACCACAGGCTGAGGTCGTTTCCAACGCAAATCACCCACAGGAGGAGCAGCATAAGGAATACCCTTATACACCATCACGTTGGTAGAGTCGGTTAGCACTCCCTGAATCTGACCACCTTCGATGGTCAATACAGGATTCTCATCTGCCTGCTTCTGAGTAGAAGTACAAGCAGTCATCATGGCAGCAAAAGCTAAGCCTAGAATAAATTTAAATTTCATCACACTATATTATAATTAGTTTTTGTTATTCAGTATTTTCCTTGTCAGTACCAAAACGCAGGTCAATGAACTCAGGACACCCAGTATTAAGACTATCCATTTTACAGGCTGCCAAAGTTCAGGATGCTTGGAAAAGAGCTTATAGCGTAGTGTATTGAAAGCATTGTGCTGCAGATAGTCAAGCCAGCTGCTGGTATTGTAGCTCAGGTAGGCACCCGTGCGAGGGTTCAGATACAGCCTATGGTCACCAATAGCCACCTTCCACACAGGCAATGGCTTAATCTTTTGATAATCTGCATAGAAGTTGTCATAATCGGTCAGCAGCTCTGTACTCACAGAATCCGCTTGACAGAAAGATTTTACTGCGTTGCTCACCACCTCCTCATTCAAGTAGAAAGGTTTCACCAAAGGCGTTGATGCGTTGATGTAAATGGGTTCATCATGTCCCTCCAAACTGATGATATAGAGGGGAATAGTGTCAAAGCTATTCCATTCAATGCGATTCACCTGTCCATCATAGCGGGCAATGATACGCCGATAGTCCAAAACATAGCGGTCAAGAGGCTGAGTGCCTTTCAACAACGAGTCGCTCCAGGCAGTCTCTGCTGAAGGAGGAGTCACATAGACGGGAGGCAATAAGTCGGTAATATGGGCAGGGATAGTGATAGAGTCATTGCCACTTACCACATCAAAGAGCGTGTGGCCAGCATAGCGATAAGCCACAATAGATGTTGATGCCGTACTGTCAGCAGGCAGACGGTCATCCAGCAGTTTCACAATCGAAGACAAGCCTCTGGGCAACGGTTCTAAGTCAGCGAAACGGATAAATACTTTTTGAGGCAGCATCGACTGATAGCTCTTGTGCATTCCATAACAGAAGCACACCAAGCATACTATGCTCAGCAAAAGACCTATCCATTTTATTAAATGACGAATACTACCCATAATGATGCAAAATTAGGAAAAAAAACTATTTGTCTCAAAATAAAATACTACATTTGTGGCAAATACGAACAATCAAACCTTATAACAATGAATTTTTTTTACAGATTTATCTGCTTGCTGGCCGTATCAATGCTGATGGCCTGCAACTCACAGACAACCACCTCAATAGTGAATAATCCCATGACGCTTGCCGACGGCAGTCCGGTAGTGATGGGCGATCCATTTATCCTGCACGCCAGCGATGGCAAGTTCTATGCCTATGGCACCGCTGAAGGTGGCTTGGATGGTTTTCAAGTATATGTGAGTGACGACCTCTCCAGCTGGTCATTGGTAGGGCAGTGCTATAAAGCCGACCCTAACGGTTGGACTACCGATTGCTTTTGGGCTCCTGAAGTATACGAGCGCGAAGGTAAGTTCTATATGCTGTTCTCTTCAAACTGGAAGGAAAACCCTACTAACGAAGGTGAGATCTTCCGCATTGGTGTGGCAGTGAGTGACAGCCCTACAGGACCTTTCAAGGAACTCTCCGACAAGCCCATTTTCGATCCTGGTTATCCCATTATAGATGCCAATCTTTATTTTGCCGACGACGGCAAAGTGTATCTCTATTATTCTCGCTGCTGCTACAAACATCCTGTTGAGAGTGAAATGGCTACCCAACTGAAGGCTGAGGGTAAATATGAGGAGATTGAGGAAAGCTGGATATATGGTGTAGAGATTAAACCCGATTTCAGTGGAGCTATTGGCGAGCCAGTCCAGTTGTTGGTGCCACCTTATGAGTTGAACGGTTCACAGGAGTGGGAGAGTCGCAGCGCTATGGCAGGTGAGGCCAATCGTCGTTGGAACGAGGGTTCATACATCTTCAAGCACGGCGACACTTATTACATCATGTATAGTGCCAACTTCTACGGTGGGCCATACTATGCTGTGGGCTATGCCACAGGCAAGTCACCGCTGGGCCCTTTCACCAAGGCAGCCAATAACCCCATACTGGAGCGCAATAACGACAAGGGAGGAGAGGTATATTGCACAGGTCACAATATGGTACTTACAATGCCTGATGGTACCCTTTATACCGTTTACCATGGACGCACCGAGCGCACTGATGCCATTACCAACAAAGGTCGTGTAATGTTTATTGACCGTATGGAAATCCTACCTGACGGCAAGCTGGTAGTGCATGGACCCACTACAGAGCCACAGACTATCAACGTGAAATAAAAACAAAGCAGGGAACCTCGTTAAGAAGTTCCCTGCTTAATTATAGAACAATGATTACAACTTGTTGTAATCCTCATCGCTTACTGGTTCCAGCCATTCGTTGCTTGCACCAGGTTGCACATTGGTTTCATACCCTATGTGTTGGAACCAAGAATCTTTGGCAGCTCCGTGCCAGTGTTTTGCTCCCTCTGGAATGGCGATTACAGTACCTGGAGTCATGGGAATAGCTGGCTTTCCCCACTCTTGATACCAACCACGGCCTGATACACATATAAGTACCTGAACAGCTCCATGATGAATGTGCCAGTTGTTACGGCAACCAGGTTCGAAAGTTACATTGTAGGCTCCGCTTTCTCCCATCATGGTGAGGTAACTCTGACCTGTGAAGTACTGCCCGTATGGATTTGGTTCACCCTTAGGCCACACAGAGAAATCTACTGTCTGAACAGTCTGTACACTCTCACCATAAAGTTGTGCCACAGCTTTAAGTGCCCTGTTGGTGGTGGCTTCGTCTCCTAACTCTGCTAATGTCAGCACATAACTGTGCATCTCATCTTTATTCATGCCCTTCTTCTGAGCACCTGATAAGTGAGCACTCAGTTGTGCACCTAGACCTTCGATACTGGCCAGTGCGCTGATAGTTATCAGTTCACGCTCTTTATGTGTTAGCAGATCATTGGCAAAAATGTCACCAAATAAGTGTGCCTTCAGGTAGTAGTCGATGGTTGGAGAAAAGGTGTTGGTGTAAGGGCCAAATAATGAAGCTTGTACATCAGAACCCTCTTTCAATGCGTCATAATCTTGTGGCAGCGGAGTAGGCATACGTCCCTCCTCGCAAGCAAGTCCTTTGTCCTGACGGTTAGCAATAACCCTTTGCAGGGTATTCAGTGCGTTCAATGATTTAGGAAAGCCCATGTAAGCATATAGGTGGCAGCAAATCTCTTTCAGCTCATTCTGGGTGAATCCCTCGTTGAAGGCTTTGTCAAAATTATCTTCCAAGTTCTTGATATCTCCTTTTGAAATGAAAGAAGAAATAGCTACAATACTCTGCTGACGGGGCGTCAGTACATTCTGGGCATTAACTCCCATTGTCAGTGCGATAGCGGCTGTGATAGCTGTTGTTTTCATTCTGTTTATAAACTCCATAAATCTATTTTGTTTTCTGCAAAGATAAGAGTTTTTATCAAGATTCTTTACCTGCTTTTGCCCAAAAAGATAAATTAGGGAGTCAAAACGAAATAAAATAATATTTTATCGTTATCTTTGCTTATTGGGTATTAATATCTCCAATGATTCGTTGCAATGTATGCTATGGGTCGTCGCAAAGCCTGTTATGGGTCATCGCAGTATCTGTTATAGGGGTAAAGGAGATACTGCGACGGGTGATAGAAGATACTGGAACGGGTGATAGAAGATATTACGACAGGTGATAGAAGATACTGCGGCGAGCCGTAGGAGATATTCCTGTAACCCATAACAAATATTAGAGTCTATAATAGAACAAACTAATACTATGAAGAGAAGAGATTTTATTAAGAAAACGGCATTAATGGCAGGTGCTGCAGGGTGGGCTAACAATGCGTTAGCTGATGAAACAAAGGTGGTACAGTCAACTATAATGAATGAAGGACAGCAGATACATGCTATTGATGAGGGACCATTGATAATTTCTGCTCCAATGTTACAAAACTATGCAGAGACATCGATGGGGGTGGCCTTTGCTGTGAGCGATCTGTCTAACGGTTATGTGATTGTTGGCCGGCAACCTGACCTAAGCGATGGGGAAAAGGTGAAATGTGGTGGATATAGAACGACTGAAATCAGCGACCGTGTGATCCAGGTCCGACTGACTAACCTGCTACCCAATACAACCTATTATTACAAAATAGGTGCTGATCGTATCCACTATGGTGGTGGCTATGATATGAAGATTACAGGCAACGAAGAGGATCCTCGCATATATCATTTCACTACAGCTGGAAGTGATGTTCCTGCACACTTTTGTGTTATCAACGACACACATGCGCGGTGGGAACCGTTTGGATTGGCCATTGACAAGGTGGCAGAGCTTGCTCCCCGGTGTGTGATTTGGAACGGTGATGCTACCAACGTTGAGGAAACCATCGAGGCGCAGATGCGTATTTTTCTCCAACCCGAAATTGAACGCAAAGACTATGCTGCAAAAATACCTTATCTTTTTTGCCCAGGCAACCATGATTCTCGTGGTATGGCAAATCGTCATTTAGAACGCATATGGATGTATCGCCAACCTCAGGAACGAGCTGCGCGTGATTGGGACTTAGGCCGTAACTTTGCAGTTAGAATGGGTGAGATGGCACTAATAGGACTGGATACTGCCGAAGATAAGCTGGATACAAATCCGCTGTTTGCAGGGCTGTTCAATAGTGGCCCTTATCGAGAAGCGCAAGTGGCTTGGCTGGATGATGTATTGCATCGCCCAGAGATAGCCAGTGCTCCTTTTTTAGTCGCCTTCTGTCATATCCCATTGTTTGAGCCTGACCCTCGACTTAACCCGGGTGATGTGGCTCCTGCAGACAAGGATCCTCAATTTACTACTGACTTTGCCATGTGGCAGCGAACTTGTGCCAATTTATGGGGACCTTTGCTGCAGAAGGCGGGTTGCCAGCTTGTAATTACTGCCCATCAACACCAATATCGCTATGATGCACCAACGCAGGATCGTTGCTGGGCTCAGATGGTGGGTGGCGGTCCAGAGATGGGTTTTACAGGTAGCGGAGATAGCAGGCGTGATCGACCAGAGAAATTTCCAACCGTCATCGAAGGCAAGGTTGTAGATAGTAAACTACAAGTGAAGGTTCACAACTTGCTGACAGGGAAAGTGCAAGACTCTTTTATTTTGGGGAGACGGATATAAAACAAGATGGCTGCCCCAAAGGCAGCCATCAGTGTTTTTATCTCAAAGCAATTTCTTTCTGTAGTGGAGGAAGCTGCTTGATGCGCTTGCCAAACTTATATTTGTTGTGCATCGGTTTAAGATCAATACGAGGTCTCAAATCCAGCGAGCGGGTAGTGGCCTTCAGTGCATATTTCTTGCCTGCTGCTGAAAGGGCAGCCTTCAGCATGGTCTCGTTTTCGTTTCCAACATCATAGCCATCCCAAGGAGAATCTTCTGCCTCAACAGAAGGAACAATGCCTACAGGACGAGCCATGTTTTTGCCATCACGGTCGGCATAAGTAGCCACCATTACATAAATACCCCATTTGCTAATGGCAGTAGGAACGGTTTCATACACATCACCAGTGCCCAGAATATAACCTGTGCAGTATTTGCCGTGTGATTGCTGGCCAATGGTCACGATGTCAACGAATGGGCTCAGACCCACCAGCAATGACTCGGATGCCGATGCAGTGTTGCTGTCAACGATGGCGTAAATCTTATCCAAACCAATGTTGGCATCTTCTGTATTGTATTTCAAATGACCCTCACTGCCTTCCTTGCCCATCTCATGAACAAATGAGAGGTAGGTCTTGTTGAAATTCTTGCCGGATTGATCAGAGAAAGCTTTAGTAAGTACGTCGTTGTAAATCTCCTCCATGTAAAGTTCGCCAGCTTTTACATTGGCAGCTGGTGCAAACATTGATGCCATAAGCTCCTCGGTGAAAACATAGCCACCGCCGTTGTAGCGTAGGTCGAGGATAAGTTCTTTGACACCCTCGCTCTTGAATTGCTTGCATACTTCAATGAGCTTCTTTGCAGAATCAAGATCGAAACTGTCGTACATTAGGTAACCCACTTTCTTACCATCAACATCGAAAGTTTTGCTGCAGATGACAGGGTCAAGATACATCTTCACAGGGTTCAGTGTCACTGACTTATCTGAATCATGGATGCCGTCTTCTTCCCATGAACCCAATCCGTATTCAGCTGCAGATTCACCATAGTATGCATCTTCAAGATTGGCATCGGTGATGTCTTTTCCTTTATATGAAACAATAATATCGCCACGCTTCAGACCTGCCTTAGCAGCTGGACTGTCAGCATAGACTAAGTTAACGATGAAGAAATAGCTTTGTGGAGTTGAGCCTGTGAAAGAACCCACGCTCAAGTTCAGACCATTAGTAGTTGCCACACCCTGTACTGACTCTTCGAAAGGAGTAATATCTTCAAAGAGCTGTGTCCAGCGGTCTTCGTCTTGATTGGACTTATAACCACCGCCCTCTTTGTAGCGAATCTTTTCAACTGTAGCGATAGGGTCAGTGCATGTTTCGGAGTCAAGCTCACTATCGATTGCATTGGCTATCTCTTTATTCCAAAGATAATAGCTAGCCAACACATCATGAGCAAACTGGTCGGCTTGTTGTATTTCGCTACTGATGGTAGGACCTGACGGTGTTGGTGTTTCTTTACCTCCACTCGGGGTTGTATTTGGTTCGTAACTGTCTTTACTGCAAGCAGCTACCATCATTAGTAATATTAGTAATGATCCGAATATTCTTATAATCTTCTTCATAAATAATTTGGGTTTAAGTGTAAATATTTGGCGAAATAAGTAATAATTTGCGAGATTTCCGCTTTTTATCACAAAAACTTGCATTTTTTACACTTAATTTAGCAGTTATGCTTGCTACAATAGGGGGCTGTATAGAGGATTTAATACTTCAAAATAAAGTCTGCATAGATGGGGAGGTGATCAGAGTAGCCACCCTTATATTTCATGCCTGAGTAGGTACGGAAGGGCATTTTTCCGCCATAGCGCTCATCTTCTTCGAGCAGGAAGTCGGCATTGAACACATCGGCCTTTACAAAGAATGCATCATCAGCAGGCAAGATATGGAATGAACCTTTCTGACGCAATAGACGGCCATTTACAATGAGATGGTCGAGAGAATCCCATTTGCCCCGATAGCGATAGCTGCCATAATCTTTTAGCGCCTTTTCTTTGGCTGCCAGCAAATGATAGAGTTCTTGTTTGTTGCCTTTGAGGGTAGTCACAGGCTTTGCACCCACTACCTCTGCTACGGAGCGGTTATTGTGGTAATCATTGAAGTCGCCCATAATAACTATCTGTGCCTTCTTGCGATTTTGCAAAATGCTGTCCACTGCTTGCTTCATTACACCAGCAGCCAAGATACGATATGGTTCCGACTCCTTCTCACCCCCCGAGCGTGAGGGTAGGTGACAAACAAACACATCTAATAATGAGTGGTTGGGCAACTCTCCTGTTACATGCAGGATGTCACGGGTAGCATTCTTCTGCTTTGTCAATGGCGGCACGCGATAGGTATTAATACTAACAGGTTTGAAAACCTCACGCTGATATAACAATGCTACATCAATACCTCGCTGATCAGGGGAATTGGTCATCGCATAGCGATAACCTGCTTCTTTCAGCACAGAGTGCTCAGTTAAATCAGTAAGGCAATGTTCGTTTTCTACTTCGCAAAGACCAACCAAAGCAGGTGGTGTCCATTCTCCTGTGGCAATGATTACACGTCCTAAGTCATCCAACTTTTTATGATATTTTTGATAGTCCCAATGTCGAGTGGCTTCAGGCAAAAATTCATAGTCATTTTTCAGAGAGTCGTGCTGGTAGTCGAATAGGTTCTCAACGTTATAGCTGACAATACGGAAACGGTAGCTGTCTTGCCCAAGACAGCTACACGCTACCAATAATATAAGTAGTAAAACGTTTATTCTTCTCATTTAGTTGGAACGTTCTTCAGAATGTCCAGTAAATGCTGCCAGAACAGATCTACCGTAGGAATCAACATCCGTTCATCAGGTGTATGTACTCCGCGGAGAGTAGGACCGAACGAAATCATATCGAGTTTCGGATACTTCTCCAAGAATAAACCACATTCCAGACCGGCATGAATGGCTTTTACCTTTGGCTTCTTACCAAACAAGCGTTTATAGCTCTCAACAGCAACAGTAAGGATTTCTGAGTGAGGATTTGGTTTCCAACCTGGGTAACCATCGCCATGAGTCACTTCTGCTCCACCCATCTCTAATACGGTGCGTACCATTGTAGCTATGTCCTCTTTCGATGATTCCGTTGAACTGCGCTGACTGGTTCCTATTATTATTTGGTGATTGGTAGGATTCATCTTGATGGTGGCGAGATTAGTACTGGTCTCCACCAGTCCTGGAACATCCTGACTCATGCAAAAAACGCCATGAGGCATGGCATATAATGTTTGGCACAGACGCTTGGCTGTGTCGCAGTCGATGGCAATCTTAGGCGTTGCCACACTTTCCATTACAATTTTCAACCCTGGGTCGGTAATGTAATACTCGGCCTGAACATCTGCAATAAATAAGTTGAGTAATGCTCGCAAGTTGTGTTTGTAGGCTTCAGGCAGTGCTATTATGGCATGGGCTACACCAGGAATGGCATTATGCAAACTGCCTCCCCCTATTTCGCATAGGTAGATGTGAAACTGCTTTGCAGCTTTCATGAGGAAGCGGTTCAGTAGCTTATTGGCATTGGCACGACCACGATTGATGTCATCACCGGAGTGACCTCCTAGCAATCCTTTCACCTCGACACGGCAAGCATAGTAGTCAGCTGGTACATCAACGTCTTGATAAGTGAAAGTACCTACTGAGTCAACACCTCCTGCACAACCAATGAAAATCTCTCCTTCATCTTCAGAGTCGAGGTTCAGCAGAATATCACCATGCATGAAACCATTTTGTATTTCGAAGGCACCAGTAAGACCTGTCTCTTCATCACGGGTGAAAAGACACTCAATGGGTCCATGTTCTATGCTATCGTCTGCTAATACAGCTAGTCCGGTAGCAACACCAATGCCATTATCAGCACCAAGTGTAGTGCCTTTGGCTTTCAACCACTCGCCGTCAATCCATGTCTCAATAGGGTCTTTCAAAAAATCATGTTCTACATCCTTGCGTTTGTCGGGTACCATGTCCATATGGGCTTGTAAAACCACAGTCTTCCTTTTTTCCATACCAGGGGTAGCTGGTTTCTCCAATAAAACATTGCCACAGGCATCTGTGGTGGTCTTTAAATTGTACTTTTTACCAAACTCTTGAAGGTAGGCAATAATTTTCTCCTCGTGCTTAGAGGGTCTTGGAATCTGACAAATTTCCTCAAAAAATCTGAAAACTCCAGCAGGTTTTAGTTCTTTTTTTTCCATATTCAATATTATATTGTATCTTTGGGGCTGCAAAAATTGACTGCATTTCAACAAAGTCCACATAAAATTTGGCTTTGTGTTCGATTTGCACTATTTTTGCACCGATTTTTTGCAAATATAGGAATTTATTTTGATTTATGCTATATACGTTGCTCATTACTTTGGCTGTGGTAGGCGTTTGTGTCCTTCTTTTGGGCATAAAGATATTCTTTACAAAAGCGGGCAAGTTTCCACATTTCCATATTAGTGGCAACAAAGAGATGATGAAACGGGGAATTGACTGTGTGGAGTCACAAGACAGGAATGCACGTAAACCATCAAGATTAGGAGTAATAGAATAAAAATAAAGATAAAATAAATAAGTAATTATGAAGAAAATGAAGAATTTGATCATGGGTTTGGCAGCGCTTAGCTGCATCATGATGTTTGCACAATGTGCCAATAAAGGTGGTCAGGAAACAGCAACCAATGATGCATCAGGTGCCCTGTCTGACATGAAGGTGGCATTTGTTGAGATCGACACTTTGCTGGCTAAGTATAATTTCTGCATTGACCTCAACGAGGCAATGGTGAAAAAAAGCGAGAATGTTCGTCTCCAACTTAATCAGAAAGCTCAGGATTTACAGAAGCAGCAGCAAGAGTTTCAGACAAAGTATCAGAACAACGCATTCCTTTCGGCAGAACGCGCTCAACAGGAGTATAATCGTATTAACAAACTGAGTGAAGACTTGCAGACTTTAAGCGACAAACTGCAGAGTGAATTGGCAGCTGAGAGTGAGAAAAATAACATGCAGTTGCAAGATTCTATCAAGAATTTCTTAAAGGAATACAACAAGACTAAAGGATTTACACTGATTATCAGCAATACAGGTATGGATAACCTGCTGTATGCAGATGATACAATGAATATTACTCAGGAAGTGCTTGATGGTTTGAATGCTCGCTATTCAAAGCCAATAAATTGAAATTAAGTATAATTGACAGAGAAGGCTACCCATAAGAGTAGCCTTCTTTTTTTATCACAATCTCTGGTTCTATCCTCGTTGTCTCAATAAGCTTCAATTATTTATTAGCTCCAGCGCCTTGGCAAGAAGATTCTCATGCTCAGAACCAAATGGCTGAATACCTTCGATGGTAGAGAGTGGATCTATACTATAATCAGGCTCTATCCCAACACCGATGTAGTCAGCTTTGTCGTTTATATCTGTCACATGACATGCTGCTAAGTGCAAGAGTTGATCGTTTACAGGGTCACTGAAGGTTTCGCAAGCCACTCCAATGCCCTTGGTTTGCTGGCCTATCACTATCACCTCCATTACTGATTCAAGACAATTGATAAGCATTTCAGCAGGACCTGAAGTGGCAGATGAAGTAAGTACATAAAGCTTATTTAGATTAAGGTTAATACCTTCACCCAGTTCGCTGGCTGTGAGGAATGGCAGGGAAGATTCCATATGGCGAGACTCTGCAAACTGTACCGTAGCCAACTGGTTGCCTAAAACACTGGAAGGTGCCAGTATAGAAGCAAGGTACTGTAATCCCTTTACATCACCAGTTGCAGCATGGCGTAAATCAAGTACTATGTTTGTGATATTACCAGCCGACAAGCTTTTTGATGCTGCAGCCACCTTTTGTTGATTGGCTTCTGCAATATTGTTATAAAGTAAATAGCCCACTCGATTGTTAATGATAGATATAACAGGTAAGTCGTTGGGGAAATAGCCTGATGCCTCTGGTAGATTAACCATACGGTTGAAAACGACTATGCTGTGTTCGGCTTCTTCGGTTGTCTCTTCGTCGTTTATAACGATTGTGGCGCTATGGCCAATCATTAGTTTATGTGCTTCCCCATCAGTAAGTAATCCTTGTGTCTTGCTGGTGATGGCCTCATTATCTACCGCCATTATCCATTCTCCTCGTTGCAAACCAGCGGTAGCAGCTACAGAAGTAGGCTCAATATAGGTAATTACAGCCATAAGTGCCGTATCGTTTACTTGAGCGATTGCTAACTGGTAACCATGGCCGATAATAGGCTGCGAACATGTTGTATCTATATAGCTCACATAATCGTCACTATTTCTCACCTTTGACAAGAAAGCTACAGAGTTCAGAAAAAAAGAAGAAGTAAGTTCGTCTTCATCTTGCAACTCGTCGTTCCAAAGATAGTTGGCTCGCATTACACTGTCAATCCATAAACTATGACGGGTGAAAGGATAATATTCTTCCCAGCGGTCCTTTCCACAAGAGGTAAAAAGACTAGTAAGCACAATGAAGGAAATCAGTATTATGACGCTATATTTGGCTTTCATCTTTAATTCTTGGTTTAATGATGCAAAGATAGAAAAAAATATAGTAATTTTGCAAATCAAAGAAAATAGTATTCCATACGACATGAATATAGCAGTATTAATATCAGGCGGCGTTGATAGCTCAGTGGTGGTACACCAATTGTGCGAGCAGGGTTATAAGCCGGCTTTGTTCTATATCCGCATTGGACGTGATGATGTGGATTATATGGATTGCACGGCCGAGGAAGATATGGAGATTTGTACCGCTGTGGCGCATAAATATGGCTTGAAGCTAGAACTAATAGATTTGCATCGTGAATATTGGGATAAAGTGGCAGTATATGCCATCGATAAGATTCGCCATGGCTTCACCCCCAATCCTGATGTGATGTGTAACCGCCTGATTAAGTTTGGATGTTTCGAGGAAAAGGTGGGGAAAGACTTTGATATGACTGCTACTGGGCATTATGCCACCACGCATATTATAAATGGTAAGACTTGGTTAGGTACTGCTATTGATCCTGTGAAAGACCAAACTGATTTTTTGGCACAGATTACTTATATGCAGGTAAAAAAATTAATGTTCCCATTGGGTAATCTAATGAAGACTGAAGTTCGCCAAATAGCTGCCAATGTAGGATTGCCAAGCGCCAAACGTAAAGACAGCCAGGGTATCTGTTTCTTAAACAATATCAACTACAATGACTTCGTGAGACGTTTCCTGGGTGAACAGGAAGGTCCCATTGTAGAACTGGAGACGGGAAAGATTCTTGGCAAACATAAGGGGTTTTGGTTCCACACTATCGGACAGCGCAAAGGTCTTGGCTTGAGTGGTGGCCCTTGGTTCGTGATTCAGAAAGATATACAGCAGAACATTATTTATGTGTCGCATGGTTATGATTGTACAAAGCAATATGGTGATACTTTCCATCTGAAGGATTTTCATTTCATCACAGAGAATCCATGGCAGGAGGGTGAGCACGAGATTACATTCAAGATTCGCCATACACCAGAGTTTACTACTGGAAAGATTGTTAGCGATGGAGAAGGGTATGTTGTTAAATCCGACCAGATGTTACAAGGCATAGCTCCTGGGCAGTTTGGTGTGATCTACGACAAAGACCGAAAGCTGGTAATAGGCAGTGGTGAGATATTTTGATAATTATTAACGCATATATGAGCGATAACTTAAATCTTTTATCTAAATTTGCCTCGAATTTAATATATATATATATATACGACAATGAAACAGATTAGAATGATGGCCCTTTTGGGTTTGACCCTGTTGATGGGTGTGATAATGACAAGTTGTTTGTCTAGCAGTGAAGGTGACAATAAAGCAACTCAAACACTTGTAGCAATCTATGAAAATGGCGCTTTTACTCAGCAAGGTGGCGGTATCTTAGTTCCTGTGAATTCCAGTTTCTTGCCTTCGGCTCCTGGCTTTTACTTGATTGAAATAGAGTATGATCCTACCACATGGAGTGATAATAAGCTGAATGTGACCCTTCTTTCTGCTCCTCAAAAAGTGGATACATATAATGTGGTGAAGGGAACAGGCGAAGGTAATATTAATATTTTTACTTTGCAAGAAAGTACTATAGCACCTTCTTTGTTCAATAAAGATTATTTAGTAATTCCATGTATCTTTTGGGCTGATAAAGTGAATTCTGAGAGTGAGAAGGAGCAGGAAATAAAGAAACACCATTTCAATTTGCAGGCTCCTGCTGATATGCATAATTCCGAAGGTGTACTGGAACTTACCTTATATGATGTTGTTGACGATCCAGATCTCCAGCGCTTAGATCATAAATATGTTGATCGTATCTACTATATCGGCGATATAATTAATGAATTCAATGTTTCTAATAGTGTAAAAGTGTCCAAAATCCGTATAAAGGCAAAGGTAAATCGCAGCACTTATGAAACTAAAAGTGGTGGCGATGATTTCTTTGATATTGATTTAACACCATTTCAATAAAAGCATTGGATTATAAGTTCCTACTACATATAGCTTTCTTAATGATATCGAATCCTGCCAAAGCGTGGGAGGAGATACGTTTGCGCCCCAATATCCGTGAAGCGTCGTTCGAGTATGTCTATCCCATGATAGGCTTCTCGGCATTAGCGGTGTTCATTGGCTCAATTTTCGAGCGTGGATGGGGAAATGCTGAGGACTATCAATATGCCATGATGAACTGTGCAGCAGTGGTGGTGTCTTTGTTTGGCGCTTTTTTCCTATCATCATACCTTATTAATATGGTAAGGATGCGGCTATTGGAACAGCGTGATGATATATTGCTGTCTCAACAGTTCGTAGGCTATTGCATGACGGTGACTTTTCTCTTGCAGATATTGACCGGCATCTTGCCAAACATGGGCATCATCTCCATACTTTTGCAGTTCTATGTGATTTATCTTGTATGGGAAGGCAGTGAGAAACTGTTGGATGTAACAGAAGACAAACGAACGGCATTGACAATAATAGCGTCTGTTATTCTACTGGTTTGCCCACCTATGATTCGCTTCGTGTTCGACCAGCTCAATATCTTGTTGAATTGATTGTATGAAACAGGCTCCTATCATTATTAAAAACAAACGTGCTAGCCACGACTATGAGTTCATTGAGACTTATACCGCTGGTATGGTGCTGACTGGTACAGAAATCAAATCTATCCGACTAGGTAAGGCGAGCCTGGTAGATACTTATTGCTTTTTTGATAAGCGTGAGTTGTGGGTAAAGAATATGCATATTGCTCAGTATATGTATGGCACCTACAATAATCATGCTGCCACACGTGATCGTAAGTTGTTGATGAACAGAAAGGAACTTAACAAATTGCAACGTGATGCCATGAACCCAGGCTATACTATTGTGCCAGTAAGACTATTTCTCAATGAAAACGGTCTGGCAAAACTGGTGATTGCCCTGGCGAAAGGTAAAAAAGAATATGACAAACGGCAGACACTGAAGGAAAACGACGACAAACGCGAAATGGCGAGAATGTTTAAACATTAATATATGGCCGACTCTATCTTTACGGTTTTCAAAGCTCAGTTAGACCGTCGTGTACTAGTACTCGATGGGGCATTGGGCACCATGATACAGCAATACAACTTGGCAGAAAGCGATTTCAGAGGCAACTTGTTTGGCGATGTGTCGCAGCAGATCAAGGGCGATAACGACGTGCTGAACCTCACTCGCCCTGATGTCATTGCCGAGATTCACGAGAAATACCTTAAAGCTGGTGCTGACATCATCGAAACCAATACTTTCAATGCTACTTCTGTTAGTCAAGCCGACTATGGTATGCAAGCTCATGTCAGAGAAATGAATCTGTCAGGAGCAAGGTTGGCACGTAAGTTGGCAGATAGTTATTCTACCCCCGAGAAGCCCCGTTTTGTGGCAGGGTCTGTGGGACCTACCAACAAGACTTGCTCAATGAGTCCTGATGTTAATGATCCTGCTTTTCGCTCCCTCACATTTACAGATCTTCAGCAAGCTTATACTGAACAGATGACCGCTTTGATTGAGGGTGGGGTAGATGTATTGCTGATTGAGACTATCTTTGATACCCTCAATGCCAAGGCTGCTATCTTTGCTGCTGAAAAGGCGATGAAGGCTATGGGTAAGAAAGTGCCACTAATGCTTTCAGTAACCGTATCTGATGTGGGTGGCCGAACCCTTTCTGGTCAGACACTCGATGCATTCTTGGCTTCAGTTTCCCATGCCGACATTTTCTCGGTGGGTTTGAATTGTTCTTTTGGTGCAGAGCAGATGAAGCCTTTCCTACGCCATTTGGCCAATCATGCACCTTATTATATAAGTGTATATCCTAATGCTGGGCTTCCTAATAGCTTAGGACAATATGACGAGACACCTGATCATATGGCTTCTGTCATAAAGACTTACCTCGATGAGCAATTAGTGAACATCGTGGGGGGCTGTTGTGGCACAACAGATGAGTACATAGCTGCCTATCAGCCCTTAGTGAAAGAGGCCAAACCACATATACCTGTTGCTCGTTCGCCTTATTTGCAACTTTCAGGTTTGGAACTGCTGGAGATAAAGCCGGCAATCAATTTTGTTAATGTGGGAGAACGATGCAATGTAGCTGGTTCGCGCAAGTTCCTTAGGCTAATCAAGGAAAAGAATTATGATGAGGCTTTGGGCATTGCCCGTAAGCAGGTGGAAGATGGCGCACAGATGCTGGACATCAATATGGATGACGGTTTACTGAATGCTCGCGAGGAGATGAAACACTTCCTCAACTTGTTGGCTTCAGAACCTGAGATAGCACGGGTACCCGTGATGATTGACTCTTCCAAATGGGAGGTGATAGAAGCCGGGTTGCAATGCCTGCAAGGCAAGAGTGTGGTCAATTCTATTTCCTTGAAAGAGGGCGAGGAGAAGTTTATCTCCCAGGCTCGTCAGCTTAGGAAATATGGAGCAGCAGTAGTGGTGATGGCATTTGATGAACAAGGTCAGGCTGATACCTATGAGCGTAAGATACAGGTGTGTGAAAGAGCTTTCCACCTGCTAACTGAGCAAGTTGGCTTCATGCCACAGGACATCATTTTCGACCCTAACATACTGGCGGTAGCAACAGGTATGCCAGAGCATGATAACTATGCTTTGGATTATATCAAGGCAACCGCTTGGATACGTAAGCACCTCAAAGGCGCTCATGACAGTGGCGGTGTGAGCAACCTTTCGTTCTCGTTCAGAGGCAACAACTATATTCGTGAGGCTATGCATGCCGTATTCCTCTATCATGCTATTGCAGCAGGTATGGATATGGGTATAGTCAATCCATCTACCTCTGTATTGTATTCTGATATCCCTGCTGATGAATTGGAATGTATTGAGGATGTGGTGTTGAACCGTCGCAAAGATGCTGCCGACAGACTGATTGCTTTGGCAGAAAGGATAAAGCAGAAGGAAGAAGATGAGAAAAGTGGACTTACTACAACTCAACAGAACTCTTCACTCTCTGCTCCTAACAATCGCGAATCATGGCGAGATGCTTCTTTGGAAGAACGCTTAAAGTATGCTTTGACCAAAGGTGTGGATACCTATCTGGAAGTCGATTTGCAGGAAGCCCTGCAAAAATACCCCAAGGCAGTAGCTATCATCGAAGGTCCCCTAATGGATGGCATGAACTATGTCGGTGAACTCTTTGGCGCTGGTAAGATGTTCTTGCCACAAGTGGTAAAGACTGCTCGTACGATGAAGAAAGCAGTAAGCATCTTGCAACCAGCTATTGAGGCAGAGAAACAAGCAGGGACTAAGTCTGCAGGTAAAGTGCTGCTGGCTACCGTGAAAGGTGATGTGCATGATATCGGCAAGAACATTGTGTCGGTAGTGATGGCTTGCAACGGTTACGAAATCATCGATCTGGGAACAATGGTGCCTGCAGAAGAAATTGTGCGTACTGCTATGCGTGAAAAAGTAGATATGATAGGGTTGAGTGGCTTGATCACCCCTTCGCTTGACGAAATGGTGCAAGTGGCAATAGCTTTGGAGCATGCAGGACTCGATATCCCGCTCTTGATTGGTGGAGCCACCACTTCACAATTGCATACAGCCCTGAAGATAGCTCCTGTCTATCATGCTCCAGTGGTTCATCTCAAGGATGCATCACAGAATCCATCTGTGGCAGCGCGTTTGATGAATCCCGTCTTGAAGCATGAGTTGGAAGATGATTTGAAGAAAGAATATACCCAAATTAGAGAGAAAGAAAATGATAATCAAGCGCAATTATTATCAATAGAAGATGCGAGAAAGAAAAAAATCAATCTTTTTTAAAAGAGAATTTGTCCAATTCGTAAATAATTGCTTATTTTGCAGCGTTAATTAGTTAACTAAATTTATATTGGTTATGAAAAAGTATTTATTTATGTTGGTAGCAGTGTTTGCAATGAGTACTGCTGCTTTTGCTCAGAAAGGTGTTACCGGTTTTGGCGTACAAGGAGCTTATGATGATTTGAATGGTCAGTTCGGTATTGGCGTGAAGTTGCAACTTGGTCTTGTAGATCAACTTCGTGGTGATGTTGCTACCGATTTGTTCTTCAAGAAGAAGGATATCTCAATCGTTGATGTCAACGCTAACTTGCACTATGTGTTCCCAGTAGCTTCTGGTTTCAACGTTTATCCATTGGCTGGTCTTAATCTTGCTTTCTTTAATCATGATATTCCAACTCGTCTTGGTGTAAACCTTGGTGGTGGTCTTGAATATTATGTAGCAAGCAACGTAAAGATTGGTGGTGAAGCTAAGTATATCGTTTCTGATAATGGCTATAGCCGTTTCGGCGCTAATTTTGGCGTTACTTTCCTGTTCTAAGGAGATTCTTTTTTGAGTATACCGGAGGCTGCAGCAATGCAGCCTCTTTTTTTATTCCTTGATTACTTCCGTGTAGCGATAGTATCGCTGCATAATGTCGCGCACGAAGTTATAGGTTTCTATACCTCTGAAATAGCCATGCTTACACACAGGGTCAGTATAGTATTCTTCATTGCTCTTGAGTAGGATGTATTTTTCTACGTTCTCGTCCCACACAAATTTGTTGGCACCATATTTCTCTGCCAACGCCATAGCATCGATAATGTGGCCAGTTCCTGAATTATAGGCTGCTAAGATGAATTTAATGCGCTCAGGTTCAGGTATAGACCTGAAACTACCTGCAGTCAGACCGATGTATTTAACTGCTCCCTTTACGCTCTCTTCAGGATTTTGCTCCATGCCTTCGGGCACCCCCATCGCTTTGGCGGTACGAGGCATCAGCTGCATCAGTCCTTTTGCCCCTGCCCATGAAACAGCCGTAGTGTCGAAGTTGGATTCATTATAGGCAAGTGATGCTAACAGGCGCCAGTCCCAGCCAATCTCCTTGGCATACTTGCGGAACAAATTATCGTATGGTGAAATCTTACCTTCCTTGGCCGACATGATGGGGAAGAATACCTTGCTCTTGCTCAACTCAAAATAACGTTTCATACTGGCGGTATAGTTAGGTGAGGTCACATTCTCATCATGCCAACGGTTCACCACCTCAGCCAGTTGCACACATTCTTTCCTAACAGCCCACGAAGCTCGTTGATCGTGTCCAACGGCCATATTTACATCCAGATTAGGGTAATAGGTTTGGTTCAATTTTGCCAAGTCATTGTTGGCCACCGTATATTCAATCTTGCCTTGAGCTACTTGCGTAATGAGGTCTTCCAGCGAAAGACTGTCGTCCTCAACGTTGTGGATGATGATGCCTCCACCCACCTCTTCGTTCAGGTTGTTCATGCGTTGTAGAAATCGTCCAGGCTTCACATACACCTCTTTGCCAATCAGTTCGGTCACATCTTTCAGAGGAGCCGGGCGCCATCTGTTGCGTTGCACAAGCACTTGGTGGGTAATAGTCTCTTCGCCGCAATATACCAAGCTGTCTTTCCAAACTGCAGAGTAGGGCAGTGGAAAAGCAATCAGGTCACCCTTGCCTTGCAGCAGCATACTCCTCATTTCGTCAATATTGTTGGCTACAAGCACCTCCAGTTTCAAATCCAGGTATTCTGCAAACTGACTCGCCAGTTCATATTGGAAACCCATCTCCTGACCACGATATTGGAAGTAGCTGGTAGAGCCATAAAGAGTAATCACTCTCAGTACCCCACTGTCTAGTATCTGCTCCAAGTCATATTTGGGAGCAGTCTCCTTTTGCTGGAAGTTACAACCGAAGGCTATACCCAGCAACAGCATGCCCAACAATATGTACAGTGACTTAACCTTCAATCTTTAACATGTTTCTTGACATACATTGTCAATATCTTGATGGCCACCTTATTATGCCCACCTTGCGGCACAATCAAGTCAGCATAGCGCTTGGTCGGCTCAATAAACTGTTCATGCATAGGTTTGAGCACTCTTGTGTAGCGCTCCATCACAGCCTGATAGGTTCTTCCTCTCGACACCACATCACGCTCAATGTTGCGGATCAGTCGCTCATCAGGATCGGCTTCCACAAAAATCTTCAGGTCCATCATATCGCGGATATCCTTGTCGTACAACGACATGATGCCCTCAAAGATAATCACGTTCTTAGGCTCAATATGTATCGTTTCAGGCTGGCGCGTACAAGTAAGATAGTCGTAAATAGGTTGTTCAATGCTCTTGCCCTCCTTCAGCATAGCTATATGCGAGCGCAGTAAATCCCAGTCGAAAGCGTTAGGATGGTCAAAATTGATCTGCTGTCGTTTCTCGGGTGGCACATGACTACTGTCTTTATAATAAGAATCCAAGGGCAGTAGCACTACCTCGTCCTTGTCCAGCTTCTCCATGATTCTTTTTACGACGGTGGTCTTACCAGAACCTGTCCCACCTGCAATACCAATAATTAACATTTCCTTAATACTGTATGTGATAAAAAAAAGTTATCTTTGTGGCAAATATAAATAAAAATAATTACAAATCACATTATGGTTAAGCACATTGTTCTTTTTAAGTTGAAAAATGAGGTGTCTGCAGAAGAAAAGCAGGCAGTAGCTCTGAAATTCAAAGCAGCCATTGAAGCGTTGCCAGCTGTCATACCCTTTATCAAACATGTTGAAGTGGGCATTAACATCAATCCCGACGAACAATGGAACATTGCCCTCTATAGCGAGTTCAACACTTTGGAAGAAGTAAAGGCCTATGCCACTCACCCTGCCCATGTAGCAGCAGCCAAGTTGTTGGCCGATGTGAAGGAAAGTCGTTCGTGTGTAGACTACGAGTCTTGAAAATACAATTAAACAATTATATGAAGAAGTTACTGTCTATTATTGGGCTGCTGTTGGCTACCCTTTCCTTGCAGGCGCAGATTCTCGACCCTGTGAGTTTCAAAACCGAGTTCAATAAAGTGTCCGACGATGTGGCTGAAATCGTCTTTACCGCTAAGATAGATCCAGGTTGGCACATCTATTCAACCGATTTGGGTGATGGAGGCCCTATATCTGCCTCATTCAATATCGACAAGATAACAGGCGCCCATGTTGATGGTAAATTGCTTCCAGTAGGCAACGAGCAGGCTGTGTATGACAAACTGTTCGGCATGGATGTTCGCTATTTTGAGAAAGAGGCCAAGTTTGTGCAGCGTATCCGTCTGGAGGGCGGAACTTATCGCATAGAAGGCTATCTGGAGTATGCTGCTTGCAATGACCAGAATTGTTTGCCTCCCAGCGAGGAATCGTTTATGTTTACGGGTACTGCCGACATAGCAGCTGCTGAAGGTGAGGCTACTGAAGATGAGGCAGAAGACGAAGAAAAAGAAGAATCGTCGGCAGAGAATGAGGAAACTACCGAATCTTCTGTTGCCGATAGTCAATCGCCCACCATTGGCGATCAATCCTCATGGTGGCAACCTGTCATCAGTGAACTCCGTGCTTTTGGCGAATCAGCAGGAACGGTTGATCGCTCTTGGTTATACATCTTTTTTACAGGATTCATAGGTGGTTTGCTGGCCTTGTTCACCCCTTGTGTATGGCCTATTATCCCAATGACCGTAAGTTTCTTCCTGAAGAGAAGTAAGGATAAGAAGAAAGGCATAGCTGACGCAATGACCTATGGTTTAGCCATTGTGGTGATCTATGTGGCTTTAGGTTTGCTGGTTACCTTGCTCTTTGGAGCCAGTGCCCTCAATGCCCTTTCTACCAACGCAATATTCAATATCTTCTTCTTCCTGATGCTGGTGGTGTTCGCCATTTCTTTCTTTGGCGCTTTCGAGATTACCCTGCCTTCATCATGGAGCAATGCTGTTGACAGTAAGGCCGAGAAGACCACAGGTTTGTTCAGCATCTTCCTCATGGCATTTACGCTGGCGTTGGTATCTTTCTCTTGCACTGGTCCTATCATAGGTTTCCTGTTGGTGGAGGTTTCTACTTCGGGCAGCATTGTGGCACCAGCCATCGGCATGTTGGGCTTCGCCATCGCCTTGGCGTTGCCTTTCACCCTGTTTGCCCTCTTCCCAGCTTGGCTCAAGCAGATGCCAAAGTCGGGTGGGTGGATGAATGTCATCAAGGTGTCGCTGGGCTTCATCGAACTGGCTTTTGCATTGAAGTTTCTGTCTGTGGCCGACTTGGCTTACGGATGGCGCATCCTTGACCGCGAAACATTCCTGGCTTTGTGGATTGTACTCTTTGCCCTGCTGGGTGTCTATTTGTTGGGCAAGATCAAGTTCCCTCACGATGACGACGATACCCATGTCAGTGTGCCTCGCTTCTTCTTGGCTTTGGCGTCTTTGGCGTTTGCCGTATATATGGTGCCAGGCTTATGGGGTGCTCCGCTGAAGGCGGTGAGCGCTTTTGCTCCTCCTTTGTATACGCAAGATTTCAACCTATATAAGAATGAAGTGCGTGCTCAGTTCGATGATTACGACTTGGGCATGGAATATGCCAAGAGGGTGGGCAAGCCCGTGATGCTCGACTTTACGGGCTACGGATGTGTCAATTGCCGAAAGATGGAGTTGGCAGTATGGACTGATCCTACTGTAGGTGGCTTGATGAACGACGACTACGTGCTGATTACCCTTTATGTTGACAACAAGACCAAGTTGTCTGAACCTATCAAGGTGGTGGAGAATGGCAAGGAACGTACCTTGCGTACATTGGGCGACAAGTGGAGTTATCTCCAGCGAGTGAAATTTGGCGCCAATGCCCAGCCATTCTACGTACTGATTGATAATGAGGGAAAACCGTTGAATAAGTCCTATGCCTACGATGAGGATGTTGCAAAATATGTAGATTTCTTGCAAACAGGATTGAGGAATTATCAAAATAAATAGCTATCTTTGTGCTTTCAATTTCAGAAATTGAAGCTAAACAATATAATTTATTACATTTATGGGAGGTTTTTTTGGCACCATCGCTAAGCATCGCTGCACAGCTGACTTGTTCTACGGTACCGACTACAACTCACACCTCGGCACTCGAAGCGGAGGTTTGGTGACCTACAATCAGGAAGACGGCACTTTCGCTCGCTCCATCCACAAACTGGACAGTGATTATTTCCGAAGCAAATTCGAAGACGAATTAGGCAAATTCAAAGGCAACTCAGGTATCGGAGTTATCAGCGATACCGATCCTCAACCCATCATATTCAACTCTCACTTAGGCAGGTTTGCCATTGTTACAGTGGCCAAGGTTTTCAATCTGCCTGAATTGGAGCAGGAGATACTTGACAGTAACCTGCATTTTGCCGAACTGAACTCAGGCATGACCAACCAGACGGAGCTGATTGCCTTGCTCATCATACAGGGTAAGACCTGGGTAGAGGGCATTGAATATATGTTCAGCAAGATCAAGGGTTCTTGTTCGCTGCTCATCCTGACAGAAGATGGTATTATTGCCGCTCGCGACAGGTTGGGTCGTACCCCAATCATCATTGGTAAGAAAGACGATGCTTTCGCTGTTTCCAGCGAGACCAGCAGTTTCCCGAACCTCGACTATCATCGTGACCACTACATGGGTCCTGGCGAGATCGTTCGTGTTCGTGCCGATGGTTGGGAGCAGATGCGCAAACCCAACGAGGAACTTCAGATTTGCTCTTTCTTGTGGATTTACTACGGTTTCCCCACCTCCAGCTACGAGGGCATTAACACTGAGTCGGTGCGCTTTAGCTTAGGTATGCAGATGGGCCAGCAAGACGATGCCGATGTTGATTGTGTTTGCGGTATTCCTTCATCAGGTGTGGGCATGGCGCTTGGTTATGCCGAGGGTAAAGGTGTGCCTTATCATCGTGCCATCTCGAAATACACTCCTACCTGGCCTCGCAGCTTTACCCCTGCCAATCAGGAGATGCGTAACCTGGTGGCTAAGATGAAGCTGATTCCTAACCGCAGTATGTTGCAAGACCGCAAGATGGTGTTCTGCGACGACTCTATCGTACGAGGCACCCAGTTGCACGACAATGTAAAGACATTCTATGAATATGGCGCCAAAGAGGTGCACATCCGCATCAGCTGTCCGCCACTCATCTACTCTTGCCCGTTTGTGGGCTACACAGCTTCCAAAGGTGATTTGGAGTTGCTTACTCGTCGCATCATCAAGGATGTGGAGGGCGACCCTAATGCCAAGCTCGACAAGTATGCCACTGCCAATACCCCTGAGTATAACAAGATGGTAGAGATCATGCGACAGAAATTTGGACTCAATACCTTGAAGTTCAACACAGTGGATAATGTTGTGAAGGCCATTGGCTTGCCAAAGTGCAAGATTTGCACCCATTGCTTCGATGGCAGTAGCCATTTTTAATTGATAATTGAATAATCTTCAATTTTCAATTCTCAATTTTCAATTATAATAATACCATGGAAAAACTGATTGACAGATTTTTGAAGTATGTCAGCTTTGAAACGACCTCTGACGAGGAGTCTGGCGTAACGCCCTCTACTCCTGGGCAGATGGTGCTGGCCAAATATTTGAAAGAAGAATTAGAGAACCTCGGCTTGCAAGAAGTATTTCTGGACGAAAACGGCTATCTGTATGCCACCTTGCCAGCCAATACCTCCAAGCAGGTGCCTGTGGTGGGCTTCATCGCTCACATGGATACTGCTCCTGATATGAGTGGCAAGAATGTAACCCCTCGCATCGTACAGAACTACGACGGTGGTGACATCGTGCTCAATGCAGCTGAAAATATCGTGCTGAGCCCGTCACAGTTCCCAGAACTGAAAAACCATGTGGGCGAAGACCTCATTGTTACCGATGGCAACACCTTGCTGGGTGCGGACGATAAAGCAGGCATTGCCGAAATCATCTCTGGTGTGGAATACCTGATGCAGCATCCTGAAATCGAGCACGGAAAGATTCGCATTGCCTTCAATCCTGACGAAGAGATTGGCTTGGGTGCCCATAAGTTTGATGTGGAGCGCTTTGGTTGCGACTTCGCCTATACCTTCGATGGTGGTGAGGTAGGAGAGTTGGAGTTCGAGAACTTCAACGCTGCAGCTGCCAAGCTTACCTTTACAGGTCGTAATGTGCATCCTGGCACTGCCAAGAACAAGATGATCAACTCCATCCGTGTGGCCAATCATTTCATCAGCATGCTGCCTTCACACGAAACACCTGAGCATACCGAGGGTTACGAAGGTTTCTACCATATCATCGGCTTCAGTGGTAATGTAGAGCAGACAGTAGTCAACTACATCATTCGCGACCATAGCCGTGAGCGCTTCGAAAGTCGCAAGCGCGAGTTCCAGCACCTCACCAACAAGATCAATGCCGAATATGGCGAGGGTACCCTCAAGCTCGAGTTGCGCGACCAGTATTACAACATGCGTGAGAAGATTGAGCCAGTGATGTATGTCATCGACATCGCCAAAGAGGCCATGCTGGCAGCTGGTGTAGAGCCAGTAGTGAAAGCCATTCGTGGTGGTACCGACGGAGCCCAGCTCTCATTCAAAGGCCTGCCTTGCCCCAACATCTTTGCTGGTGGCATGAACATGCACGGACGCTTCGAATATGTGCCCATCCCTAGCATGGAGAAAGCCATGAAGGTGGTGGTCAAGATAGCAGAATTAACAGCAAAAAGATAACCTAATCATAAACTAATATGAAAAATACTCCATTCACCGAAAAACACATCGCACTAGGTGCAAAGATGCATGAGTTTGCAGGCTATAACATGCCTATCGAATATCCTGGTGGCATCATTCAGGAGCACATGACCGTTGTCAATGGCGTGGGTGTGTTTGATGTTTCCCACATGGGTGAGTTCTGGGTTAAAGGCCCTAACGCATTGCCTTTCCTGCAGCAGA
The DNA here is from genome assembly GCA_902775375.1 of uncultured Bacteroidales bacterium. GTDB lineage: Bacteria > Bacteroidota > Bacteroidia > Bacteroidales > Bacteroidaceae > Bacteroides. The sequence goes on from CACYLU010000013.1 coordinate 45,019, forward strand.
TTACCTCTAACAATGTTGCAGCACTGACCATTGGTCAGGCACAATACACTTGCTTCCCTAACGAGCAAGGCGGTATTGTTGACGACCTGATTGTTTATTACTACGAACCCGAGAAATACCTCTTGGTGGTCAATGCAGCTAACATCGACAAAGATTGGAACTGGTGTGTCTCTCATAATCAAATAGGTGCAGAGTTGCAGAACTCTTCCGACAATACGGCTCAGCTGGCCGTTCAAGGCCCTAAGGCATTGGCAACCCTGCAGAAGTTGACAGATATCGACCTCAGTGCCATTCCTTATTATCATTTCACGCACGGCGCATTTGCTGGTGCTAAAGATGTCATCATCTCCAACACAGGCTATACGGGTGCTGGTGGCTTCGAGATTTATTTCTATCCAGAAGATGCCGAGCAGATTTGGAATGCCGTGTTCGAGGCAGGCAAGGAGTTTGGCATTGCCCCCATCGGCTTGGGTGCCCGTGATACCCTCCGCTTAGAGATGGGCTTCTGTCTGTATGGCAACGACCTTGACGACACCACATCGCCTATCGAGGCAGGTTTGGGCTGGATCACCAAGTTTGTGGATGGCAAGAACTTCACCAACCGTGCCGAGCTGGAGCGTCAGAAGAAAGAAGGCGTGAGCCGTAAGCTCGTAGGCTTTGAGATGATTGACCGAGGCATCCCACGCGAGCACTATAAGTTGCTCAACACCGACGGCGAGGAGATAGGTGTTGTAACCAGTGGCACCATGTCACCCACACGCAAGATTGGCATTGGCTTGGGCTATGTAAAGCCTGAGTACAGCAAGACCGGTACCGATATCCTGATCGATATGCGTGGTCGTAAGCTCAAGGCTGTTGTTCAGAAGCCACCTTTCCGCAAGTAAAGTTTAGACCGTAAAAGACATTGCCCCGCAAAGGGTATGTGTTTTATAAATCAAAAAGTTAGCCCGATAAGATTTCTTGTCGGGCTTTTTTTGTTGCGACCTGCCATTCCTCACGCGTTTATTGAAACATAATTTCTTTTATTGGCAAGAGTTTGCTTACCATTTTATCGCTATATCTAATGTTTTGCTCTTAGTGTACACCATGTCATTAATAGATTTATAGTTTTGCAAGCCTTGCGGAGCCAAATTATTTGGTGCTATTCTGTGCAAACCCTATTTTTGCCTCAAAAAGTAAGAGTATGGGAGATATAATACCATTTGAGTTTGTGACCGATAAGATGCAGAGCATCATCAAGGTTATTGGCGTTGGTGGAGGTGGATGCAATGCAGTGAACAACATGTATAAAGAAGGTGTGGAAGGCGTTTCCTTAGCTGTCTGCAACACCGATAGTTAGGCATTGGCAGGGTGCTCAGTGCCCATTAAGCTGATGCTGGGTGAAGGACTTGGAGCAGGGGGCAATCCCGAGATTGGAAAGTCTGAGGCAGAGAAGAACCTGGAAGATATCAGGAAACTGATGGGTGATGGAACCAAGATGGTGTTTATCACTGCCAGCATGGGTGGAGGCACAGGCACTGGTGCTGCTCCAGTGGTGGCTGGTGTGGCCAAAGAGATGGGCATCCTTACGGTGGGCGTAGTCACCATACCTTTCCTGTTTGAGAAGAAGCAGAAGATAGTCAAAGCTTTGCGAGGCATCGATGAGTTGAGGAAGAATGTCGATGCCTTGCTCATCATCAACAATGAGCGATTGAGTGATGTCTATGGCGACTCAGATATCTCAGTCAAAGAGTCGTTTAGCCGAGCCGACAATGTGTTGAAAGATGCCGTGAAAGGCATTGCCGAACTGATCACTGTCCATACTGAGGGCAATATCAACCTCGACTTCCGAGATGTGGAATCCACCATTCGCGATGGAGGAGGAGCCATCATGGCCATAGGCCGAGCCAGTGGCAAGAACAGGATTGCCAAAGCCATAGTCGATGCACTTGATTCCCCATTGATTCATGGCAACGATATAGGCAAAGCCAAACGCATATTGTTCAATATTTATGATAGCGACGAGCATCCCATTACGGTGCGTGAGATGCGAGAAATCAATGAATTTTTTGACGACTTGGATGCTGATATAGAGGTGATATGGGGCACCTCAACAGATTGCAGTTTGGGTGAAGATGTCAAGGTGACCATCCTCGCTTCAGGTATGGAAGTTGAACCCACCGACAATGACAATCAGCCCGTAGAGAGAGATGATGCCTATTATGTCAACCTCACCAAGAAACTTTATCGTCCCATCATGAGGACTGTTGAAGAACCAGTCAAAGAACCCGATTTCGTGGTAAATGTAGCACCAGAGCCCGAGAAAGTAGAAGAACAACCAGCCACTACTTCTATAGAGCCCACCTTGAAAGAAAAACTGAAAACATGGTTAGTGCAGTTGGTGGAAGATGAGAGCTTTGAAAGATAGGTCCTATTGCCAAGTCACCAGGTCGCGAGGGAGGTCAATTTTCTTGGCTTCCCCACGAGGACCGTCAACGCAATAATGGTTGGCAAGCCGTTCGTCAAACTTGCTGACGAAAGCCTCACGGATGCGCGCACATTTCTCGTTGATAGAGTTGTTGAAAGGGTTGGTGATGTCGTCAATGCTCTTTCGGTGAGCAGGTGAAATCATGCCATCCTTCAGTTGAGAGTAAATACCCAACAACTCATCGTGATAGTCAGGCAGATGCTTGAAGATGATGCCTTCCGGATGGCGTAAGAAGAGAAAGAATACTGCCTTGCTCAGAGGAGCCATCTTAATTTCCATGTTATGATAGTCAGGCAGATAGATGTCATAATCTTTGGTAATCACCAATCGGCTTAGCTTCTCCTCCTGATGGATCAGCTGTTCCAGAACAGCAACGCTAATCCCCAGTTCACGAAGCTTGGCAATCCTTTCCATCACCTCCTTCACCAATTGCCTCGACTCGTAGGTAAAAGCTTTGTCAGCCTCATAGGAAAATAATGAAGGGCCATCCAAAGTATCCGAAGTGTCATCACTGCCAAATAACTCACCAGAGAGATTATCTAATCCCTTATTATAGCTGTTTAAAAAAATATTCTTTTTTCTCTCCCTTTCTTTTCTTTTTCGCTCTGCTTCTTCGGCTCTTCTTGTCTTTTCCTCTTCGGACTCCTTGATTAGCCTTAATCTTTCCTCTTCTGCATCTTTACCTGCAAGAATCCTGGCTTCCTGTTCCTTCTGGTCTTCATCGCTATAGACCATATCCGTTTGAGCATGACATTCATAATCAGCCTCCTCAGCTAAAGATGGGATAGGCAATGCCGACAAGTCAGCGTAAGGGGCGAAGTATTCCAACACCTCTTTGTCAGTCAGTAATTCCTTATGTTCATGCCCACTATTGATGATAGCATGATCATCTTGAGTCTTAGTAGATTTTTTCCGTCCGAACTTGAAAAACATAAAACATGGCTTTAATTAACGACAAATATAAGCACAATCTTAATAATCTCAAAATTGCAAGCACGCATCACTTCTTATTTTGTCGCTCTTATTTAAAACCTATAAGTTGTACATGGGTGTCCCATTTTAGGATACCCTACTGGATAATAGATAGTTGACTTCTTCTTTAGAGAGTTCAAACATGAAGTCGGGTGGGAATCTTTCGATATTTCTTCTAACTACTGCTTCTACCTAACCTTGTGACATTGGCAGATTTATTGTTTTGCAAGCCTTGCGAAGAATAATAATGAGTATCAAGTTTAATGTAATTCAAATATTATAGCTATATTTGTTCAACAATAATTTGATAATATGCCATACCCCCTGCCAGAAAGGAATAAGAAAATTTCTACCTTGATAAAATGGTTTGTTGAGCGTAAGAAAGGAAAAGTTGTTGCAGCTCGTAAGGAGATACAGCGACGCTTCGATTATTTGGATTGGGAAGACCAGAAAAAGATAATCTTAGCTTTCCTCAATTCAGGCAAGGGTGATCGTACCTGGGTTTACCCTCATCTCGTGAAGTGCTGGGATGATGAATTCATGCCAATTGTTAAAGAACTGTTTGAGAAGCATCACGAACAATCGAGCACATGGGCAATTATCCGTTATTTTCCAACTGATTACCTTTTGCAACATATAGAATGGTTTTCAGAAGGTCGTGACTATTTCTTCCTTTGCAGGCGACTGGCTTATGACAAGGTATCGATAAAGAGAAACTCTCCCCACGAGAATACCTGACTGTCTTGATAGAAAAGAATGACCATCTCAAAAATGCAGAGGCACTTGACATTCTGTTTAGAATTCTTCACGATATCGCAACAAAGTACTATTCGGAGTTCGAAGGAGTGAATAAACTAATAGAAAAAGGTAAACCTTTTGTAGCTTTTGACTTTGCTTATATTCATATCCTCTTCCGACAACTAATTACCCTTAATTGTTTTGGAGCAATAAAAGAATTTACACATTGGAACAGCTGTCTTTATAGTGCTATTAAAGATAGTCCAGAGTTCAGGCAGCTCAATCAAGATCTTCCTTATGATTACAATTCTAGGCGCATCGTTATAGCCAAAAGGTATATTTATCGACTATTGCCAGAAAAATACAAGTCTGCCGATGACAAACTTCCATATGCAAGTGATAAAGAGATACTTGAAAGAATGAAAAGTAAGAATCCACATCTGGAAACTCTTCTTGACAAACTTGGCTTGAAATCGTAGATACAAAATGATTTCTACTCCCCGCGTGACAGAGTGACCGCGTGACAATAGCTAAATAATGGCTTCGCAAGCCTTGCGAAGCCATTTCTTTTTCACATCTCTTTTTATTATTCTATTTTTGGAGAGTTTTTACGAACATAGATTTCGTAAACCTTATCTACCTTCGCAACGTGAAACATAAAACGGTGACTATGGAAATTGAAAAACATAAAGGTTGGAATGAGTGCAATAAAAACATCTTTTGTTCGATAGAAGCAGATGATGTTACTAAAGATAGGTGGGATAGTGACACAAACAGCTTTAATTGTGAGTATAGTATGCGGTTTTCATTATCACTTCTTCAACTATGTTTAAATAAAATAAAGTATCATATGAAAATATACCCTGCATCCTGTTGATTATTTAAAACTAATTATTTACATTTGAAATCGAAAAGTTAGCGACTATGCCAACAACAAAGAATGTTTTAGCGAGGTATGTGTATTTAGACAAGCTTTTGTCTGACCGCTATCACTATTATGATAGGAAAACTCTTACGGAAAAGGTGAATGAAATGCTCGAAACAGATGGCTTTAAGAAAGTCGATAAGCGAACTGTTGAGTATGACATCATTGATTTGCAAGATGCCCCCTTTAATGCACCCATTATGGAGTTTAAGAAGGAAGGCAAGAATATAGTAACTTATAGAGACTGTACTTTTTCTATATTTAAAAAGGAGATGACTGATGACGAGAAGTATCTGTTATCTGAGGTTTTATCTATTCTTGGTCAGTTTGATGGACTCCCAGACATTGAAGGGTTGGATAGGTTAAAGAAGAGTGTCAACATCAAGCATAACAGGGAGATTGTGTCTTTCACCAAGAATCCATTGAAAACATCTACCATCTTCGGTGAATTGTTTAATGCCATTTCGCATAAACAAGTTATCGAATTATATTATCATAAGTTCAACAATCCCAACGAAGACCGTCCTGTAGTGCTATATCCTTACCTATTGAAAGAGTATAGTAATAGGTGGTATTTATTTGCTGTCAAGAGTGACGGCAAAGAAAGACTTTATGCATTAGATAGGATAATCAAAAGTGTACCTTTACCAGCAATAGAATATATTGAATACGAAGGGGATATTAATGAACGCTTCGAAGATATTGTTGGAGTAACATTAAATGAGGATAAACCAGTTGAGCATGTCCTGTTTTGGGTAGCCGACGAGACAAAAGAGTGGGTGATGACCAAGCTCATACATGAATCTCAGAAACATTATAAAGGCAAGAAAGAGGCAGAGCTAAGAAAGAAATACCCCTCTTTGCAAGGAGGTGCTTTCTTCTCCATCGATTGTAGAGAGAACTACGAACTCATTACCGATTTGTGTTACTACGGAAAAGACCTTTTAGTATTAGAATCTGATGGGATTGTAAAGGGCGAGGTAGTTAAGTGGATTAAGGAGATGTGTGATGGGTATATTAACTTAAATAATTATAGAATTTCAAATAACGTATAATAAAGAGGTTATGGGACTTTTAGATCTTATTTTCGGTAATAAAAAGAAAGAGCAAGAGCAGCTTCGTCTTGAAGAGGAAGCTAGGCATAAATATGTTCAACAAAGGATTAGTCATATTCAAAAAATGGTTGAACTTATGGCTGGGGAGAAAAGTCTATCTTCGCAAGATATTGCTTACCTCGCAGTATTCAGTGCATCATGGTGCGGTCCCTCAAAGCGCTTTATTAAGGAGATAAATGAAGCTGGCATTAATAATTATACCTATATAGATGTGGATAAGGAAGAGGATCTGTCTGTTAAGTTTGGTATTAGGTCGATTCCAACAACCTTACTTATTGATAGTAATAATACTGTCATAAAGAAATGGGTAGGATATGACGATGAAGATCCAGGACAATCCAAGTTCGTTAATTTCATAAAGAACTATAAGGGTAGAATTGTACCTTATAAAAATGGAATTCAATCATCGGCTCCTACTGCTGAAAGAAAAAGTCAGCCAAAAATCGTTCCGAATCATTTTGGACAAGAACAAATAGTAGAAGACCATAGAACAACTTTTTATGAGTTAGAGAATATCAAATATCGTTCAATGGGAGGTGATTTAATGTTAGCTCCATACGACTTTAATTTTTATCTTGAAGCCCTTGATGCCAAAATCCTACCGATGCTTACAAATACTGACAGAATCCGTCGATTCCTTCCTGGGCTTGGGTTTGATGACGAAGAATCCACAAAGAAACATCTTAAAGGGTATCTTCTTCAAACTGAGAATCAGCTTGGGGTTGCCTATTTTATACGATTAAAGAATTTGCCTATCGGGTTAGTTCATGTTGATACACCTCTATATAATGAAAAAGTAATAGGAAAAGCAATATGGACAATTGACTTTTTTATAGCAGAAAATTTCGAGCATAAAGGCATAATGTTTAATGCAGTTGTAAGAGTGTTAAATGAAATGAAAAATGCTATGGGTGCTAAAGTTGTATATGCTCTTGTTGATCGAGATAATATTGACTGTGTTAATTTTATGAGTAAAGGGCTTTTCAAAAGAGTTTCCTCCGATGGTTTCATTAACAAAGGTGGAGGTGTCCCTCCTTTTGTATATATGATTGATATCGAACATACGCAATTTATATGAAATTAATACTATGGCTACGTGGCAACATATAAACATTATTGTTAATGGTCAGCTTGTGAAAGCGCAGGCACCCCTAATTGTATCTGCGAGTAGGAGTACTGACATACCTGCTTTCTATGCTGATTGGTTCTTCCATCGCATGCAAAAAGGATATTCTGCATGGACCAACCCATTCAATGGCGTGAAGTCATATGTTTCATACGAAAAGACTCGCTTTATTGTGTTTTGGTCAAAGAATCCACGCCCATTGTTGCCATATCTGCATATCCTGGAGGAACGTAATATCAAATGCTACGTTCAATATACATTGAATGACTATGAGCAAGAGAAACTAGAAAAGGTTCCCTCTCTTGCTTTCCGTATAGAAACATTCAAGCAATTAGTTGAGCAATTAGGCAAAGGAGCAGTAATCTGGAGGTTTGATCCCATGATACTGACTGACGATATATCTGTTGATGACTTGCTTCGAAAAGTTCAGAATATCGGTGACCAGCTAAAAGGCTATACGGAAAAACTGGTATTCAGCTATGCTGATATTGGTTTGTATAAGAAAGTTAAGAGCAATCTCGAAAAGAGTGGTGTACCTTATCATGAATGGAAAATGGGGCAAATGGAGGATTTTGCAGAAAAACTGTCAACCATGAATAGTGAAAGAGGTTGGAACTACCAGTTGGCAACCTGTGGCGAGAAGATAGACATTGATAAGTACGGTATTCTACACAATCGCTGTATTGATGGAGACTTGATAACTCGTCTTGCATGGGATGATAAGGAACTGATGGACTTCATGAAGGTTAAGATAGAGGATATACCTTCACCATCATTGTTTGGTGAACCAGAACTCCCGCAAGGGGCAATACCATTACCTAAGAACCATTATTTTATAAGTACTCACAAGAAAGATCCTGGACAACGTCAGTTTTGTGAGTGCATGGCCTCAAAAGACATTGGGGAATACAATACTTGTCCACATCTGTGTGAGTATTGCTATGCGAATACTACAAAAGAATTGGCTTTGCAAAATTGGAAGCGTCATAAAGAAAATAAATATTCGGAAACAATAACAGGGAAATAGAAATGCCAGATTTTATTCAAACATTTAGACAAAAAGGTGACTTGTCGTTTTTGGGGATGAGGAATTCCGCACTATCTTTACTCCCATCTGACATAATGGAACGTAACCGACTATATAACGACCTTAAGCGAGGCACTGGCATATTGGACGACGATGATCACCTTAACATGTATCTTCATAGTTTTGGTAAGATGCACAAGGCAAAACTAGATGCAGCTTTCCGAAGTATACCAAATCCTAATGGATTGTTTGAGTCTGACATTGAGATATATGACTGGGGTTGTGGTCAGGGTACAGCAACTATTTGTTTGTTTGATTTTATAAGAGAAAATGGTATTGAAGAGCACATTAATTCTATTACTTTTATTGACCCATCAGTAGCTGCAGTTAACAGAGCTTCTGAGGTTGTTGGATGTTATGGTACATATTACATAAATGAAGTAACCAAGTCTTTTGATGATTTGACTGTTGATGATTTCCCTAAATCAAATAATAAGAAATTACACCTTTTTAGTAATATCCTTGATGTTGAGGCATTTGACTTGGCACAATTTATACAATTATTCCAAAACTCATTTAATGGTGAAAACTTTTTTATATGCGTTGGACCATATTATAGTAATAATCGAAGGGTAGATGAATTTATAGCAGCCATCGAACCTGACACTACATTCGCAACTGTAAATAAAGAACAAGGTGAATGGCAGAATGACTGGACTATTTCTTTGAGAGTTTTTAATAAGAATATTAATCGTATTGAATCAATACATGATATCAGGCAACGCATTATAGAATCTCACAAGAAAACACAATTCTTTGCAGGTTATATTTTAGATGCTGTAGCAGAAGAATACAAAGGAACTGATATTGAAAAAGAGACGGAAGAGCTTTACAAATCTCTTTCTTCTTTTGATGTTAAATCAAATGTTTCACTTGATTCTGTTACAGAATGTGACTCAAAATTAGCCGTACTAGCAAATGTGGTTTCTAGAGGTTTACCAACAAAAGCTCCAATACTTCTGGAGAACTTGTTTTCCGAGTTTTTTCACATATCAAACAAACCAGAAGAAGGCTCTGATGTGTTAGAATATCATTCTACGCATAACATTGATGCTAAAACGATTGAAGAGGCTTTGCATATAATTGATCCACGATTTGATGTGGATTCATATGATGGCGATATGCTGGAGAGTGGTTTCGAAAAGGCATTTGTTGGTGATTATCTTAAAGGCACAGAGAACGAATATCTCATTCAGTTATTAGAACCACAGCGTATACTCTCGTCTATTGTAAGTATCCCTGATAGAAAGTTTAGCAAAGACCAACGGGTTGATTTTGCACTTGAAATTCCTTATGGTGATACTAAAACTGGTTTTATAGTAGAGATAGATGGTAAACAATATCATTCAAATATTTTCCAGCGACTTAGAGATGAAAATCGAGATAGGATGACTTCGAGAAGTGGTTGGAATACTTATCGTATCAATCAATTAGAGAGTAGTAACTTCCTAAGTGTTTGGCAAATGGAAGTAGCTACTAATAAATATCTTAATATTGTAAAGAAGAACTACACAAAAGTTCTGTCTGGTTCTTGGAATATAGTTTTACAGATTGTACTAGCCCCACTTGCTATCGCACGCATTGAAAGAATGTTGATAGAGGCAATGATGGCAGGAGTGTTGCAACTATCTGCTAAAAAATGGGATATAGCTGTTGTAGAGAGAGATGTGCCGTGTGCCGCTATCGCCATACAGGATTTGGTTGATAAATTTTCTAATCTTTGTAAACTAGCCGGAACATCTGACTATTTACCTGAGGTAAATCTTACAATCATTTCAACTAAGGAGTTTATATCTTCTCCTTTACATTTGAAAAGAAAAGTAGTTGGTGATATTCCTAATTTGCATTTTGATCTCTGCATTGATATTTCCATGTTGCTTCGCGACAATATCGATGCTTTGCCGCTCAATGTGGAAGCAGATACCGTTTATGTAATTCGATCCTCCCATTACAAGAAAAGGGAAAGAGTTATATGTGCTTCAGAAAATATTGTTTACCCATCATTCGTGACTAAGGAAAGTTCTGGTATTTATAATAGTATAATAGGACGAGAGGAATTATTGAAATATTTTCTTCAAGATATATTTAGAAAGAGACTTTTTCGACCAGGTCAGTTGCCTATATTAAGCCACATCCTTACAGACAGAACAACTATAGGATTACTTCCTACTGGAGGAGGAAAATCTCTTACATATCAGTTGTCTTGTCTTCTACAACCAGGCGTTTCTATTATTGTTGATCCACTTGTTTCTTTGATGGTAGACCAAGTGAGGAGTTTACACGATATTCGTATTGATGCTTGTGAGTGTGTCCATAGTGGACTAACAATCGAGGAGAAAATGAAAAAAATAAGTTTGCTCCAACAGGGGGCTACCTTATTTATGTTACTATCTCCAGAAAGGTTTATGATGGAAAACTTCCGAGATAGTCTAATAACAATGACAGAAAAGAATCATGTTTTTTTCTCATATGGTGTCATAGATGAAGTACATTGTGTTTCAGAATGGGGTCACGATTTCCGTCCTTCTTATCTGCATCTCGGTCGTAATATGATTAGTTTTATGCAGACAAAGTCGAAAAAGCCTCTCTCTTTAGTAGGCTTGACAGCCACCGCATCTTTTGACGTTCTTGCAGATGTTGAAAGAGAACTAACGATGGGAGGTAATTTGTCGATTGATAGCGAAACAATTATCCGACCAGAGGATGATACACGTCCAGAGCTTTCATATCGTATAATCAAAGTCAATCCTTCTTTTGATGAATTGAGAGATCCTGTTGAGCAATATAAACTTTGTTGTAATACAGATTGGGATCTGAGGGGTATCGTGGCTGAATGTAAGAAAAAGTCATTAGTCGAAATGTTTGCTTCTATACCAAATGATATTGAGAGCATAAACACGCCACAGAATCTTTGTTATATAGATGATTTTTCTTCAGCTGCCTTTTATCATCCTGATTCAAATGCTAAATATCTAAATGCAGGTATTCTGTTCTGCCCTTATGCCAGAGGAACCTATGGTGTGCTCACAAATGTATGGAATACTAAGCCCGGCATTTCTAATTACCTAATAGAAAATGTTGATCAATTGAGAATTGGAACATTTGTAGGGGGTGACCGACCTTCTGGAGACATGAAGTCTTTTAACGAGAATGATCTTAATTTAATGGTGGCAACAAAAGCTTTTGGTATGGGTATAGATAAACCTAATATCAGATATACCATCAATTTTAATCATCCCTCATCCATAGAAAGCTATGTACAAGAAGGTGGTCGAGGAGGTCGTGATAGAAAACATGCAATTTCTTATATTTTATACGATAACACCCAGTATATCCATCTAACTGCAGACAAGGTAAATGACATTCGATATTATATGGGGCATGGGAATGATCCATATTGGCTAATGAATTATACAAATAGGTTTATATTATTAGAGGATTTCCCTGATTTATGTAGGGCTAATAATACAAGTGAACAACAAATAACTTCACTTCTCAATATAATTCATAATCATGGATTCTTGGAGAATGTTGATAAAAATATTGTTCTCTATTTCCATAACAAATCTTTTAGAGGATTATATAAAGAAAAGGTAATTCTATCGGAATTGACAGACCGGATTCTTAATGTAAGACCTAGTCATATTACAGAAATACAAGGATTATTGAGGGATAGAATTGGTAATACCGATGTATGCCTAAAGGTTGATAGAAGAAGAAACGCGATTAAAATCTTTTCCGAAGAAGAAAACCAAGATCAATATGGATATGTTTTTCTTGAAACTCTTACCCCTACTTACAATTATGTAAATTTCGACAGGGGCACTTGCGAAAATATATCAAGAAATCTTATAGACATTTTAAAAACATTTCCTGATCATTCTTCTTCTGCTTTACTCAGACCTATTGAGGGTGATAATAATATTACTGAAGGTATATACAGCGCAATGGATCATGCAGACTCCAATGGATATGTATATGTCACTGTTACTTGGGAGAATCAGATCAAGCAAAATCCAGATGATTTTAATAATGAAATTAGACGCCACATAACAAATATTGCAAATATCCAAGGTTGGAACGACATAGATGAACAACATTATGGGGATTTGAACCTTAACAAAATAAACGATTTCGATGAGCTACTTGAAAGAATTTCGAATTGTGCTGGTGATCAGAGATGGTTGCAATTTCACGCGCATGAAGAAATCTATAAGGGCCTAAAGAAATCATTTTGCATGAAACGAGACAAGGATGATACAGATAAAGCAATTTATAGGATGTGTTGCATTGGACTTGTTGAAGATGTCACAATTGATTATCTTGCTCAGGCTTATGAGCTGAAAATTAAGAAACAATCTGATGAAGAATATAAGCAGCATATGCTAGAATTCTTCCGTAAGTATTATTCTTTGGAACAAGCTCAAAGAAAGGTTGAAGAAATAGATGGTCAAAGAGGACGTAATTATTTAGATAAATGCCTTGGATTTTTAACTGGTTTTGTTTATTCCAGCCTTGAGAAAAAACGCTATCGTGCTATCGAAGATATGCGTATTGCTTGTGAAGACGGTTATACTCATAGGCAAATAGATAATAATGATGAATGGCTAAAAAAATACATACATTTATATTTTAACTCAAAATATGCTCGTACTCCTTATCAAGTTAATGGTCAAGACTATTCTCTTACAAATAATATAGATCGAGAGGGAAGAGATGATTTTGATATTGTTACGAAATATATTGATGTTATCCCTGTTGATAGCACTGGTAGCGAAATTGAAAATGTAAAGCATCTATATGGCGCTACATTACTCAATTTAAGAGCCCATCCTGAAAATTCCGCCTTGCAATTGCTATTATCATACTGCATTGTCTTCCAAGGAACAGGTTCTAACGAAACCTTGAAAGCTAACGCTTTTAATGGTTATGTGGATGGCTTTATAACATTGTATGAAATAAATGATCAAAAGGTTTGGGATTTTGTTTCTGATTTCAACAGATATCTGAAAGCTAAAGCTCATCCTGACTATGATGTTGATGCATTGATAAAAGACGGACAAGAATGTTTGATGTTATATATTCATGAAAAGAGACTAGATGTTATAACAAAACAATATCTCGGTTTACATGAAGTAGATAAAGATAATGATAGTAATAATAGAAAATAATTAATTAATTAATATATTATGGCTTACGATATTAACGCAGCCTTGCAAAGGCTTGAACAAAATTTGAAAGATCTTTCATCGGCTAGAACCCAAGTTGAAAATACAATCAAAGCTAGTAGTGACCTTCAAAAAGTTGTATCAGAATATGTTACAGCAGTAGAATTGTTGTGTAAAAGATTAAAACAATGGGATGTTGATTTGGGAGGTCGTGAGAAGTCACTATCAGAAACAATAGAAGAATGTGTTTCGCTACTTCGTTTGTCTAGTGAACAAATTGTTTCTTTTTTCAAATCTTCTGTTGAAGAGACAACTACTGTTTTTAATGAAAAAGTAGATTCTGAAATTACTAGATTTGCCGTACAAAATAATAAGCTAGCAGATAGCGTCTTAGAATTGAACACTCTCCGGGATGTTATTAAGAAAGCAACAGATGAAATAGAATCAATCAAAGAAACCATAACCCAGATATCAAAAGATTTGAAAGAATCACAGGAGGGACAGGATGCTGTTCTTAAAGAGATTTACAAAAAAGTTGAAACAATCGGGGCTTTAACTCAGAGAATTGACGAAAAGATAGACTCTTTATGCCATGTTTTAAATATTCTTGATGAAAAAGCTGATTCAACACTTTCAGCTTTAGGGAACATCAGCGATGCTTGCAAAATCATTGTTGCTGTCACATCGGAAATAAAATCTTCGTTACAATCATCAACGGAACAAATAACAAAAGTGGTAAAAGAACTAAGAGAAGAATCCTTAAAATCGATAAACATTAACAGGTGGATTATTATAGGAGGAATGATAGTGTTGGCTGTTCTTCAACTCATTTTAAGATAAAGTAAACCCTCAAAACAAATAGCCATGGAAGAAACGAAAGATTACATTTTCCCGTCTGTTGATGAGTCTAGTGATGGATGTGGTGTATTAGTCGGAAATCATTTTATTACGGCAGGTCATGTCGTCGCAGAACATCCTTTTTTCCTTTTTATAGAAGGTAAAATGATAACGCTCAATAAAGAAGATGCGATTATTTATGAATACAATTTGCAAGAGGAAGGTGCTGATATTGCTATTTTTACATTGAATGATTATTGTAGTCCTCTTCAATTAGATAACTACAAACCTACAAAAGGTGATGTCTTAGAGAGTGTTAGCTATGAACATATTGTAGAGTCTTGTAGCAATTCAAGTAGTGTTTTCAATTCTCCGTACAGGGAATGGTATGAAAAGCATTCTTGCAATGCTACTGTGGAGAAAGTCGCTGGTAATTTCTTTCAATGTAATACATCTATTCTGTTAAAGCCTGGGAGTAGTGGGAGTCCATTGCTTAAAGATGGAAAGGTCTGTGGCATTTTAAGTTGTGGTAAACCTGGATCTAATCAGTGTGTTTTTCTGTCAGCGTCGTCAGTGTTAAAGATGCTAAAGGATAAAAGTGTTATATAGAAATGAAACAGCAAAAGAACCTAAGTGGGCTAAATAGAAATGGATATATTTATTGTTTTTAGATATCCCCATCTGTCAAAGTCTTAACTCAAAAATCCCCCTCCGCAAGAACGCAGAAATGCATGCCAACTGAGCTTGAGGATGAGAGCAAATCCGGGAGCCACGGTGGCGAGCTGAATAAGCAGATGTGTGGATAACACAAAAAACTCATATAGCTCAGAGATAGTAGATTTCTTTGTATGCCAAAAAAGACATATAAGGTTTTTACTTTTACGAACCAAATTTCGCAAAGTCTATTTACCTTTGCTGCCGAAAACAAAAATAGATGGCTCTATGGAAGATAAAAATCAAAAAAGAACCGGAAGACAGATGAGATTCTATGCTGATACAACACGAGTGGAGATGCCTTTCATCCAGATTGGGGTGTATGATGAACGTTCCGTTATTATGTTGATTGACACAGGATCTAATGATAATGTTATGTTTGACTATGCCTACCAAGAACTGAAGCAAATGATGAAGGAAGAAGAGGGTCAAAGTACTTTGGTTGGTATAGGAGGTGAGTCGTCCCCATTGGATTTTGTGAGTGGGAATTTCTCTATTTGTGGAAAGACATATAATATGTTATTTATTTTGCAAGTCGATAATGAAGTAGGAAAGAGGCTCTCTCAAGAACAGGGATTTCCAATAGCAGGTATCATTGGTACCAATTTTATGACGGAACATGGATGGATTATTGATTTTGGCAAGCAAGTAATTATTATCCCTAATTCGGATGTCTCTTCAGAAGACTTGGAGAAACTTGGAAAATCTCCTGCTAATAAGGATGTTTGAAAGATATTTTGAAAAACAACTATTACTAGTGCAGAAAAGTAAGAGTATGCAAGGTAAAACAAAGAATAGATTATGAAGATAGTATTTATTATATATGTTAATAACACGCATTAGAAATGTTTTGATATACTGGTATGAAGAACTTTAATTAAAAATAGAAAGGATTTAAAATTATGAAAAGGTATTTTATGAAGGGAACTGGAGATGAGATTCAGTTTGGTGACATTATTGAGTTGGATTTGACGAAGGAAACTGATGGAGGTACAGTAAAGCATCGTCATCTTGAGGTGGAATTCCTTCCTGAAATTGTAGACTATTTGGTTGAAGAAGATATTATCGAAGTTAAAGAGTTTAAGTTTGAACCTTCAATGAATTGAATATTCTTGAATGTCTTATATCTTTGTACCCGAATTAAAAAACTTAAAATTTAGGAAATATACATCAAGAACGCAGAATTGCGTGCCAACCGAGCTTGTGGATGAGAGCAAATCCAAGAGCCACGGTGGCGAGCTGAATAAGCAGATGTGGGCATAACGCCAAAAACTCATATAGCTCAGAGATAGTAGATTTCCTTGTGTGTCCGTAAGGCCATATAAGGATTTTCTTTTCTCCCCCAGTAAGTGTTGTTACTTGTCGTTAGACCCACAAAAAGAATTTGAAACTTAATGTCTAACAACTTAAATAACAACAATTATGGAAAAGAGTAAAGAGAAAACCTGGGATGAGAGGCATCCTAATTGGAATTTGTGTTACTACACGTATATGGATGAGTTTGAAGGTGTGTCTTCATTGGATGAAGCAGCTTCAAAATGTGCACTTCGTGTGCTGAAGAGAAAATTAGAAGACGAAATCGGTTTTGAACTATCTGATGAGGCTTTTATTGCCATCTTTTTTAAGGTAATTAATCTAGCACCTGCACGACCTCTTGGTGGTCATTCATTCTATCTGGGGTATGTTGTGCCAATGTTGAAGTTTCTTGAAACCTACAACTTAGATTGTGGTGTTGAAAAAATATTCAGATTCTTTAATATCCGTAATTTCGAAAAAAGGCGCTATAGCAATCTACTCTTACATGTACCTCATTCGTCAACTTCATTTCCAACTGATTGTCATAAAATTTATGACGACCTGGACGAAGAAGAGCGACTCTTAATTGATTACTATACAAACGAGTTGTTTGTCCCTCAGCAAGAGTCTAAGAATATTATGAATGTTGTTTTCCCTTATTGCAGACTTTATTGCGATGTTGAACGATTGATTAATGACCCTCTTGAAAAAGATGGGCTGGGCATATCTTATAATCGTTGGGTTCAATGCAAGGATAGATATGGCAAGTCATTACGCTCTTTTAGTGGGAAAACCAGCGCCTTTGCCTTATATGCTGACTTTCATGCAGAAGTGGCAAAGAAGATTGTTGAATTGGGAGAGGGTACTTTGTTGGTAGATTGCCATAGCTTCTCCAGCTTGCCTAACTTGCTGAACTCTAATCCGCCAGACATAGATTTATGTATAGGATATAATGATGATGAGACTTGTCCCAACAAAGTAACTATCGGCAATATCGTTCAGTATTTCAAAGCGAGAGGTTACAAAGTGGGCATCAATGAACCATTCTCTAATAGCAAGACCTTTTCTGTTCCTGTGAAATACCATTCTGTGATGATTGAGGTGAACAAGAGGCTCTATATGAATGAGCAGACGTTGGAAAAGGCGGAGGGGTTTGAGAGGTTGAAACAAGATATCCAGGCATTATATACTGATGTGCTTCTCTTAAGATAATAATAATGATTTTTGCGAACATAGATTTCGCAATGCCTATTTACCTTTGTTGCAGTATTAATAAAAAACAAATCAAATCAATATGGAAAAGATGTTTAATGAGGCAGCAATTATGAGAATGGGTGATAGAATTATCCAGGCTAATCCTAGGATACTTGAAGATGAATATTATCCTATAGTTAAGGAAATATATAGAGATCACTATAGAAGAAAAAGAACTAATTATCCAAAGATAAGGTGAAATTATGGAAAAAACAAATACACTTTGTATCCCTATTGTTATATGTGACAATTCTCCTTTTGTGAGAATAACATTTGACGGAAAAGACCTGTTGGCACTAGTTGATAGCGGTTGCCAGGATTGTCTGTTGGACAGAAAACTAATTTCGTTGCCTGATGAACAGTTGGGCAAAGGCTCTAGTTTAACTGGTTTTGGAGATGCATCTTTCGTTGGCCATGATATCTTTGCTTTTTTTAGAATTGCAGAACATGATTTCTGTAGTATTTGCACTGTTTTGGACTTAGGTAATGCATTAAACAAGTTTAAGAATACTATTGGTGAAGTAAGTGGAATCATAGGTGGTAATTTCTTATGCAAATATGAAGCAGTAATAGATTATAAGGCTAATGCGCTCCGAATTGAGGAAAGCAAAATAACTGAAATCATGGAAGATACGATGAAAATGATCAATGGCCAATAGAAGAGCTTTTCTCTGCAAGGCTTGCAGAGTGTATGTTGTTGGAATTCTAGTTAATTATTTCTATATTTGAAACATGATTAGTGAAGATGCTGGGATATGAAGCCCTAAACAATTGGTATCAAAATGAAAAAGAAATTGGTGAAGAATTCATGTGAAAGTGTTTGAGAACTTTATAAGTATCTGTAACACAGGTAGAAACGAATATGCCCTGAAGTTGAAAGGTACAAAAAAGTGCAATTTACAATTTGCCGTTT
>CACYLU010000014.1 GCA_902775375.1 uncultured Bacteroidales bacterium
GCTTTCATTCCTAATAGACTGTAAATCAGTGATATTACATCACCTTACTATCCTTTCATTTCCGATGGTTAGACCCGCTTGGGATAATTGGTGGTTACTAGTACTTAGGCTGTCGAGCAATATTTGCCATCGGCTATCTCCATGCAAAGAAAGGAGGTCTTCGTCATTGGCAATATTATCAGAATACCAGTCCTTCTCTTGGTATAGTTTGGTATAGAGCCTGCTAAAAGCTGTCTCTGGGTCATTAGCCATAGCTGCTGCGCAGGCTCCATTGTATCTGTGTTGAGGCTGTACAAATTCCGTCATCTGCAGGGCTTCACCGAATGCGTGGCTGGCAGCTTTGTATTCACCTAACATAAACAGTGAGTCAGCCTTTGTGGTCAACTCCACATACTTTCTACTGTATTGAGCTGTTGCCCAAGAAGGAATTACCAGTAGAATCAGTGTCAAGAGTGCTTTAACGTCAAACATAATAGTTATATATGAAAGTTTAGTAATGCAAACTTACGATAATATCGTAACTATACAAATAATTAGACGTTAATATTCGTTAACTCTGCAACTGATAGAAAGTGATAGTAGTTTAAGACACTTTTATTTTCAATGCTCTCATGGCATTGAAAACAGCCAAAACAGTAACGCCCACATCGGCAAAGACAGCCATCCACATAGTGGCGAGGCCGAAGGTAGCCAATATGAGTACGGCTATCTTTACACCGATGGCGAACCAGACGTTCTGTTTTGCAATATTGATTGTTCTTCGGGCTATGCGGATGGCAAGTGGTATTTTTGAAGGTTTGTCATCCATCAGCACCACATCTGCTGCTTCGATGGCGGCATCACTTCCTAATCCTCCCATGGCGATACCTACATCAGCGCGGGCCAGCACAGGAGCATCGTTGATGCCATCGCCTACAAAGGCAAGAGCATTGTCGTTAACTTTTTCTTGGAGCATCTTTTCTACAATGTTTACCTTGTCATCAGGCAGCAATTCTGCATGGTATTCTGTAAGTAGTAACTTCTTTGCCACATCTTCACCCACTTCTTTCCTGTCACCCGTTAGCATCACTGTTCTACGTACACCCAGTGATTTCAGTGCATGGATAGCAGAAGCACTGTCGTCTTTTATCTTGTCGTTAATAACGATGTGCCCTGCATATATACCGTTGATGGCCACATGAATGATGGTTCCCACATGATGACAATCGTGCCACTTGGCACCAATGGCATCCATCATCTTCGTATTACCTACGCATACTAAGTCATTGCCAACTTTCGCACGAATGCCTTGCCCGGCAATCTCCTCCGTATCACTTACAATACAGCCATCTGTTGCCTCATCAGGGAAAGCATCTCGTAAGGCTGCTCCAATAGGGTGGGTGGAGTAATGTTCCACATGGGCAGCTAAATGCAATAAGTGGTGCTCATCGTACATATCTGGATGAACTGCTTCGACAGCGAATTGTCCGTGAGTTAGCGTTCCCGTCTTGTCGAACACTACTGTATCTATTTTTGAAAGCATGTCCATATAGTTGGCTCCCTTGATGAGGATCCCCTTACGTGAAGCTCCTCCAATGCCTCCGAAGAACGTGAGTGGTACGCTGATGACTAATGCGCATGGGCAAGAAACAACCAAGAACATCAATGCTCGATATAGCCAAGAGGGGAAAGTCTCTGTAAAATTGCCCGAGAATAAGGGTGGCAACAAAGCTAATGCAATGGCGGCAAAAACGACGATAGGAGTATAGATTCTAGCAAACTTGGTGATAAAGGTTTCACTCTTTGATTTGCGTTCTGTGGCATGCTCTACTAAGTCGATGATTTTAGAAACAGTACTTTCTCCAAAGCTCTTCGTGGTACGGACTTGAATCACACCACTCAGGTTTACACACCCTGATACTACCTCATCACCTTCCATTATGTCACGAGGTATGCTTTCACCCGTAAGGGCCACAGTGTTCAGCGATGAATGCCCTGTAGTGACAATACCATCTAATGGGACCTTTTCTCCTGGTCTAATAACAATTATATCACCTATAGCCACCTGTTCAGGTTTTATGTCCTCTTGCATGTTGCCTTGTACAACATGGGCGATGTCAGGTCGTATATCCATAAGGTGTGCGATACTTTCTCTACTTTTCCCTTCGGCATATCCTTCAAAGAGTTCACCTACTTGGAAAAACAGCATCACAAAAACAGCTTCTGGGAACTGTGTTTCTGCACTTGGCAGAAAACCAATGCATAGTGCACCTATGGTAGCGATTGCCATAAGGAAATGCTCATTGAAGGCATCACCTTCGCATATTCCCTCCCATGCCTCTTCTAAGGTTTCGTGCCCAATCAATAGGTAGGGCACAAGGTAAATCAGCAGCAGCTGCCAGGTGGACAACTGAAATTGATGCTCTATGATAACTGCTCCTATCAGGAGAATAGAAGTGGCGATGATAAGTGCCAGCTGCTTTTTTAAACTATGTTCTTCGTGATGTTCATGCTCATGACGATGCTCATGCTCATGACAACAATCTTCGTGTTGGTGGTGTAAAGAATTTGCCATACTCTTGTGCGTTTTAGTTTTACGCTACAAAAGTATGGCAAATGTTTTGCAACCTGGTTGCAAATTCGCAATCCTGTTTTATTACTTGAACAAAGAAGCAATCCAGAGTACCAAAATAGCGCCAATGGTACCAGTACCAATCTCGCCAATCAGGCCACCCCAATCGATACCTAACAAACCAAAGAGCCAGCTACCTACAGCACCACCCACAATACCCAAGAGTAAGTTAATTAAAATGCCGAAGCCTCCACCTTTCATAATCTTGCCTGCCAAGAAACCGCAGACACATCCAATGATAATACTAATAATAATTCCCATAATTGTATAGATTTAATGGTTTAACAATCATCAAGCTTTCTGTAGTGCCTTTTGGGAGATGTAAAAGACAAAAGCGCACATCAATGCAAAGATAACCCTAATGTCAACACCTTGCGTCAGCGTACTGTCTATATACTGATACAAAGCATTCTTAATGGCCGTAACCCCACCGAAAGCAACAAACAAGATGATGACTGCCACTATCATAACCATGTTCCATATTTCTGGCAACCAGTCGCGCTGAGGCTTGCGCTCAGGCAGACCCTGCATAACGCGTTCAGTAAAGCCATTGTCGGCAATCTCCTGCCGGCTCTGCTTCATAAATTGCTCAATCAGTCTATCGTTATCTTCCATATCCGTTCTGCTTTAAGTAGTAGGCCATCTTTTCTTTCCCACGGCTCAGATGGCTTTTCACCGTTCCCTCTGCCAAGCCTGTTATTTCGGCAATTTTCTTGATCTCCAACTCCTCCATATAGAAAAGGGTGATGCAGGTCCTTTCAACTTCTTTCAGTTGCTCAAGTGCTGCATAAACATCCATCTTCTTTGCTAGATCTTGTTGTTCGTGGCTATATGCACTATCAGTAGTCACTACTTCCAAATCAGATGTAGGCTTCTGACTGCGAATATAATCAAAAAATATATTATATGCAATTCTATAGAGCCAAGTTGAGAAATTTGCTGATCCTTTAAAACTTTTTAAATTTGTATATGCTTTGATGAATGTGTCTTGTGCCAAGTCGTCACTGAGTTCCTTATCACCGCAAGTCTGGTTCAGGAAGAACCTTCGTACTTGCGATTGGTACTTCCTGACCAGCTGGTCGAATGCACTTTTATTGTGCAATACCACTACTTGGGTCACCAGTGATATATCACTCAGTGAATTAATCATCTCTCAGTTAGTCGTTGCTGTTAGTATCAATATTATTAGTGCTGTCCTCTTTAAAGATTTTGCCTTTATGGTGGTAGTATGAAATGAGCTGGCTCACGCCGTTGGCTATCACGAACAGGCCTATGCAGGCAAGGAAGGCTTCACCGGTCCATAACCAGATGAAGATGGTAAAAGCAATGCCTATCGCTACATTCTTCACACCCTTTTCAAACAGTCCGGCGTCTTCACGGTATTCTTCCTTCAATTCGTTCAGGAAGTTATCTGGCAAGGGCTGTCCGCTATCCACGATTCTTTGTGCCAACTCATACTTCTTCTTGCGGCTGTAGTAGCGGTATAATAACACTGCCAGGACAAATACGATAGGTAATATCACACAAAGTGAGATGCTTAAAATAATGAATCCCAAAGCGCTAGATAACCCTGTGTCAATGTCCATTTCATGCATAATAGACCTGATGTCTTCTTTCGTGAGTTCATAATCCTCTCCTTTGTTTGCATTGTTGATGCTGTCGCTCTTGGCAACGCTTTTCGGATCAAAGGTCGTTATGCTCAGCGTGTCACCTTTGGTTGCTGCTGCATCGCTAATCTCATACACCACCTTGTTGCCGTTTTTGTCGGTGGTAGTTACTTCATGGCTTTGCGCCATCATGGCGGTCATTCCCATTGTTGCTACCGCCAGTGTCATCATGATTCTTTTCATATCTGCAATTGTTTTTATTTCGTTATTTTGTACATTAGACGCAGCTCAAAGCGTTAAAAGTTGCATCTGAGTGTGTTTTTTTTCATTATTTCCTTGCAAAGTTATAATTTTGCATGCATAAAAAGCAAGAATGATGAAAGAACTCGCTTCAGAATTCATATCTCAGATGGATTCCCTTTTAGGAAAAGATGCATGCCAGCAGCTGGTAAATGCCATGCAGACAGAACAACCTGTCAGTATCCGACTTAATCCTTTGAAGATGAAAGGTGAGGATATGTTGGAACGTGTGCTTTGGTGCGAGGAAGGCAGATATCTCAAGGAACGTCCTCAGTTTACTTTCGATCCTTTGCTTCATGCAGGCTGCTATTATGTGCAGGAAGCATCCTCAATGTTCGTCAGTCAGGCTATACGCCAGTATGTTGACAAACCTGTTTTTGCACTCGACTTATGTGCCGCTCCTGGTGGTAAATCCACCTTGTTACGCTCTGTGTTGCCAGAGGGAAGCATGCTTGTTTGTAATGAGATCATGCGCAACCGTGCCCAGATTCTGGCAGAGAATATGGTGAAGTGGGGGCATTCTGACATGATGGTCACCAACAATACCTCTGAGGATTTTGCGGATTGCACCAATTGCTTTGATTTAATTCTCGCAGATGTGCCTTGCTCAGGAGAGGGTATGTTCCGTAAGGATGATGAGGCGATTGCCTGTTGGAGTCTTGACAATGTGCAGATGTGCGCTGAGCGTCAGCGACACCTTATTAATAATATTTGGCCAGTGTTGAAGCCGGGAGGTATTTTGATTTATAGTACCTGTACCTACAATGCAGAAGAAGATGAACACAATATTTCATGGATCATGCAGGAGTTTGGCGCAAGTGTCTTGCCAGTAGATGTGCCTGGAGGTTGCGATGTTATGGGCAATTTGATAGGCAGCGACTTCCCAGTTTATCATTTTATGCAGCATAAGGTGAGAGGGGAAGGGTTCTTCCTTGCAGTGGTTCGCAAGCCAGACGAACCAGGCTTCCGACCTTTCCATTTACCCGATATTTCTTCCTTTGATAAGGACAAGAAAAAGAAGAAAGATAAGAAACAAGTGTCATTGCCTGTAAAGGAAATACTTGGTGAAGTGCAACGCTGGATACTCCATCCAGAGAATTATTACTGGCAGGTAAATGAAGATGGTGTGCGAGCCTTACCTCTGTCAATGGCCTCGTTTTATCTTTGGGGAAAGAATAAAGGCTTAAAGATATTGGAAGCAGGTGTTCAAGTAGCATCTTTAAAAGGGAAAGAACCTATCCCTGCGCATCCTTTGGCCATGAGTACTCAACTCAATACAGATGCTTTTGCTTGTCAGGAAGTGAGCTATGCACAGGCCATTGCTTACCTGCGCAAAGAGTCGGTGGTATTGCCACCAGATACTCCCAAGGGCTATGTCCTACTCACTTATAGGAAATTGCCCCTTGGCTTTGTCAAGAACTTGGGTAACAGAGCCAACAACCTCTATCCCCAAGAATGGAGAATCAGAAGTAGTTATATTCCAGGACCGTTCAATGTTGTTTGAGTGAAGCTTGATTGTCAATTGGCTCCACCCAATTTGTCACGAATCGGCATAGCTGATGCTAGCATCGCTTTGCCTCACTGCTCCAAAAGGTTTCAATTGTCAATATCCTCGTCTTCGTCGTAGAAGTCGTGCCAATCCTCCTCCTCTTCGTCCATAAAGATGGTGGTAGGAGTAATATCTTCATCCTCACCTTCTTCTTCCATCTCCTGCTGGAGGTAGGTAATCTCTTTGGGCCTATGTACCAATGTCTCATTCGCCACAGGAACCTCTTTCTGCAGTTCGCTCCACAGTAAATCCTTCAGTTTTTGGATGTTCAGCCCAGTGATGGATGATATGAATATATGAGGCACATCGGCAGGCAAAGTTTGTTCCATCTCAGCCATCAGTTCCTCATCCAGCATGTCACACTTGGTGATAGCCAGCACCTTCTGCTTGTCAGCCAGTTCGGGGTTGAACTTTACTAGTTCATTGAGCAACAGCTGATACTCTTTCGCCACGTCGTCGGCATCGGCAGGTACCATGAATAGCAATAGCGAGTTGCGCTCTATGTGTCGGAGGAATCTATAACCCAAACCTTTGCCCTCGCTGGCACCCTCTATGATGCCAGGAATGTCGGCCATCACGAACGACTGGTTATCGCGATAAGAAACAATGCCAATATTGGGTACCAGAGTAGTGAAAGGATAGTTGGCAATCTTGGGTTTTGCGGCAGAAACCACAGAGAGTAGGGTAGATTTGCCAGCATTGGGCAGACCAACCAGACCAACGTCAGCCAGCAGTTTCAACTCCATAATCACCGTCATCTCCTGCTCTGGCTCCCCAGGCTGTGCATATTCGGGTGCCTGACGAGTAGCAGTGGCAAAGTGCCAGTTGCCTAAACCTCCGCGTCCGCCTTTGAGCAGCACCACTTCCTGTCCGTCATCTGTAACATCGCACACATACTCGCCCGTCTCGGCGTTATATACTACTGTTCCGCACGGTACCTCGATGTATTTGTCTTCGCCAGCCTTGCCCGTTGATTTATTGCGAGACCCATGTTCCCCATTGCCAGCAATGACATGACGGTTGTATTTCAGGTGCAGCAGTGTCCAGTAGTTGCGGTTGCCCCGCAATATCACACTGCCCCCACGTCCTCCGTCACCACCGTCAGGTCCGCCTTTGGGGATATACTTCACTCTACGCATGTGTGTAGAGCCTTTGCCGCCCTTTCCAGAGCGGCAATAGATCTTCACATAATCAACGAAATTCGATTCGGCCATTATTTCACTTTGTCGATAGCTGTGCAAATGTCAGCAAAAATACGGTCAAGTTCACCCAGGCCATTGATGTGCTGGTATTTGCCATCCTGCTTGTACCAGTCAATCAGTGGAGAAGTCTGTGAGTGATATACAGTCAGACGTTTCTTGATAGTTTCCTCGTTGTCATCAGCACGACCACTTATCTGGCCACGTTTAATGAGACGATCCATCAGTTCGTCTTCAGGAACCTCAAGGTCCAGCATTACGCTCACCTCCTGGCCACGCTCCTTCAGCATCTGCTTCAGAGCCTCAGCTTGAGGGATAGTACGTGGGAAACCATCAAAGATTACACCTTTACTATCTTTGAAACTATCAAACTTAGCAGCCAGAATATCCACCATCAATGAGTCAGGAATCAGCTGACCCTGATCAATATAGCCCTTAGCTGTCTTGCCCAGTTCTGTACCATTCTTGATTTCTGCACGCAGCACATCACCTGTTGAGATGTGGTTGATGCCATACTTCTCTACAATCTTCTCACTCTGTGTTCCCTTGCCAGAGCCGGGAGCACCAAAAATCACGATATTCAACATATAATTATCTTTTGTTAATTATTTCACTACCGTATAGATATTTGGATAGTTGCGCCCATAACCGTCATAATCCAACCCATAGCCCACAATGAATCCGTTAGGAATCCGCATCGCTACATATTTCAGGTCAAGATCTACTTTCAGTTTGTCAGGCTTCACCAGCAGTGCGCACACATCTACTTGCGCAGGCTCTTGTGCTTTTAAGTCCTCCAACAGATTCTTCATGGTGATGCCCGTATCGATGATATCTTCAACAATCACCACTGTTCTGCCTTTGATGTCACTATTCAGGCCAATCATCTTTTTTACCTTCCCTGTGGTGTCCATACCCTCATAGGAGGATAGTTTAACAAACTGTATCTCACAAGGAATTGTAATGCGCTTCATTAAATCAGAGGTAAACATGAATGCACCGTTGAGAACACTCAAAAACAATGGATTCTTACCTGCCAGGTCGTGATTGATCTCCTCTGCCAGTCTGTCCACTTGCTTCAATATTTCCTCTTCTTTGATAGAAATGGTGAATTTCCTATCCAATACCTGTATATTTTCCATAGTCTTAAGATTGATGAATGGGCAAAATTAGCATTTTTTTTTGAGATATTCATGATATGTGGATAGTTTTCTCTATCTTTACCTCATTAATTTAAAAATGATATTATGAAACAAGTAATCAGTACAGAGAAGGCTCCTGCAGCTATCGGGCCTTATAGTCAGGCCATTGAGGCCAATGGTTTTGTTTATGCCTCAGGTCAGTTGCCTATAGACCCTGCTACAGGTCAGTTCCCAGAGGGTGGTATCAAAGAGCAGACACGCCAGTCTATTTTGAATGCCCAAGCCATCCTTGAGTCAGCAGGTCTTACTTTAGCTAATGTGGTAAAGACTACTGTCTTTTTGGCCGATATGAACGACTTTGCCGCTATGAATGAGGTTTATGCCTCTTTCTTCCAAGCTCCTTATCCTGCTCGCTCAGCTGTAGCAGTAAAGACCTTGCCTAAGGGGGCTATGGTAGAGATAGAGTGCATCGCAGTAAAATAACTATAATCTTAGGGTAGACTTAACGGTAGTAAAAGGGCGGCTTAGCGGAAGTAAGCCGTCCTTTTACTACTAGTAAGCCCTTCGCTTAAAGGAAGCAGGCTTCGAAATTTTCATGAAAATTTTAAGGCGAGCCCGTAGCCGAAAGGTTGTCATCTCGTAGCTCATAAAGAGTGAGGCAGAAGGGGGATAGGGAGTAACTCCCTCGTGAGGTTTTTATTTTTCCCTCGTGAGGAAAAAATATTTTGCTAACATTGCTACAAAACGATGGTGATTTGGGGGAGCTTTAGTTTTTGAAAAAAGAATTTTGCAAAAAACTCTTCACTCTTCACAATTATGAATTAACAAGCTGATCTAGTGAATGATATATGCGTGAAGAGTTCTCTCAACTCTTCACGCCTCTTCACGCCTCTTCACGCCTCTTCACGCTTATATGTATCTCAGTGTGTGATGACCTGTGAAGACTTGTGAAGAGACGATGCAACTCTTCACGTAGTAAACAAGTTGTGCCACAGTTAATTATATTGTATCTGTGAAGAGTGAAGAGCTTTTTTGAGCATAGTATTTTCTATAGTTAATCTGAGCCTCCAACTCATAAGTTTGCGCCCTGCATCCTTATGGTTTTCAGCCTGCAAACCTATGACTTGCGCCTTACATTCATATAGTTTTTCAGCCTGCAAACAATATTACTTATGTCCAACCATTCACTTTACCAATGTCTATGCCATCACATTACTAATGTCTTGTCATACACGTTACTAATGTCTTGTCATACACGTTACTAATGTCTCACTCTGCACGATGCTAATGTCTCTTTTGCCTCGTTCCAGTATCTGCTATGGGGTGTTGCAACGTCAGTTATCAGGGAAAGGAGATATTGCTATAGGGGTATAACAGATACTGCGACGACCCAGCGGAGCCGTTCCTTCATCTCGTAGTAAATATTGGAGTGGGCGATAAGTGCCGTCAGAACGAGTGAAAGAAGATAGTAGAGTGAGGCATAAAAGTATCTGAGATTAGTAAAAAACTTACACTTTGCATCATCTGCTGGTATTATATTTTCCCCTTCAAATACACGAAAAACGCCCCAAAGTATTGGTTATTTTAATTCAAAGATATATCTTTGCAATGTTCACCATGCAGAAGCCTCGGAAGGGCTTTGGGTATGATGGACGTTATATTTAAAAGGCGTTTACTTGACGCTTTGTCTTTGACTAAAAGAAATCTGGCAGTTTCAAAGGTCGTCAAAAGCAAAGCAACGGTAGATGTCTGCGGTGTATGCTATATACATCTTTCGGTTTGTTCATTCCGAACAGGTTTTTTAGACTATATACATACTGGCGTGGGCTTCTGCGTTGCTCGTTCTGACGACCAAGGCTTTGCCAGAGCCTCTTTTAGTGGGACGAGTAACAGGTAAGATTCCCACGTCTTCTTTCTATAACCATAGCTTTTTATGTGAAACCTCAAGTTTTGGGAATCTGCTTGATAATAGTGCTGCTATATATGGCATCATGCTTTACAAGATTCCTTCACAGGGTTACAAAAGGTAGTTTAGAAAAAGAACTCTATTGGTGGGATATTTTTTATCGATATGAGGCACATATCGGAGTCCTCTTTGCAATTATTTTGTCAGCTCCTTTTTATTCATTATTAATTTATTATTTTATATGTAATTATCATTTCAAAGAAGGTGCTGAAATCTATGGGTATTTAATAGTATGGGTATCTGCCATCTTCTTAACGACAAATGTTGGAGTACATATGATAGTTGGACCTTCTCATCCCAAAGATGGGAATGTGGGACAAGGCGGCTTGTTGATATCGACATGCTTTGGTTATATCGGAAGCTTTATTGTTCATTTTTTACCGCTATTAATTCTGTTATTAATTCTGTATCAACTTATATCTGATAAAATTCTCCCCAACGTCAACATTTTTCTATATATTTTTATTATATATTATGTCATTTATTATGCCACATTATTCTGGTTGAAGAGGAATATACGGGATTATGTAAATTGGCGATTTGATTGGGCAATTGAAAATTATAATAACCTATTATCTGGTCATGATGTCTGGTGGACATCTTTTGTCCAGAGATCTGTCCAAAGACAACATATGAAGTATTTCAGGAGTTATAAGCGTAATGCTTCTATCGTAACAATTATGACGCCTATGCTATTATCATTACCTCTATTATGTTTTGCAGAAATAATGTCGCCTTCTTTAACAGATACTATATCAGGTAATAAGGTTGAGGAAGTACAGGGCAATACAACCAATCCCTTCGATTCGAACATAATAGATGATAGCAATACGATTAATATGCTATTGGATAGTTTAGATTCACCTAATTTGTTAGAAGGCGACATTGATTTGGAGTCGGAAGAGTCATTGTCTTTAGATTTGAGAGATATAGAATTGAGCGCAGACAATAGTGATGATGAAATTGTATCAGATGGTAAAGAAGCATCTGATGAAATAAAAGAAACGACAACTAATGAAGGGTTCGATATGATAATCTTTGAGCGTAAACTCAACGAAATTGATATTGACAATATGACTAAAAGAGAAATGTATATTTTCAGAAATATGATATACGCCCATCATGGCTATATATTTAAAACTGTAGAATTACAAGAATATTTTTCAAAATTCTCTTGGTATAAACCTATTACTGATGATGCCTCGGCCATACATAATGAATTATCGGAAGTAGAAAAATACAATGTTGATTTCATAAAGAAGCATGAGTGAGATATTAGAGTAATATTAAATGTTAGGAGCTATGGATATGATAATTGAACAAAAAAAGTTACATTCCGAAATCATAAAACGTGCAGATGAGTTAACTACTGGTAAAGTCGGGGCTATCACCGATGGTATCTTTGTTACAAAAGAAGGAAAAGAATTTTACACTAACTCAGATACTAGAATAATGTGGATTCTTAAAGAGCCTTGGGAAAAAGGAGAGAAGGCTGGAGATTGGGATTTGCTAGAATGTATGAATAACACCGATAATATTAAAACTATTTCAGAAAATCGTACATGGAGTTTTATGGCAAAAACAATGTATGGTATTGATACAGGAATGTATTATGATGAGATGCCTTCAATGAACGATGGAATTATAAAGTGTCTAAAAAGGATTGCATACATTAATATAAGCAAACTTCCTGGGGAAGCACGCTCGAATGATTTTGTAATTAGACAGGCTTATTCTGCTTGGAAGGATATACTATTTAAACAAATTGAAGCTTATTCTCCAAATGTTATCATCTTTGGTGGTTCATTTAGATTCTTTAAAGAAGATATGGGTATATTGAAGGTAGTTGATAGAACAATAGATGGGAAAACCAATATTGAGACTCATATCTATCAAAATGAAAGAGGCTTGTATTTAATCGATGCTTATCATCCAGCTTACCCTTATCACCCAGGGGTACGTATTAATTCATTAATTGATTTAGTACGCAATAATCTGTAATATGTCATCAAGGATGATTCTGAAACGAAATTCAGCATGAAATATGTTAAACATATTCATTATAAAGAATCCAAACAATAATAGTCTTAAAGTCAGAACAGACGGCACTCACATCTTTGCTAAGAATAGCTATATATGCTATCAGTTAATGGGAACGCTCTGATTTGTGGAACGATAAAAGTTGTTATTGTGAATAGCTTTTATATTAAAGATGTTACAGATGTGGGGAATTTGTTGATAGAGATTGCCTTTAGCGACAACACATTACGTGTCGTTAATATTGGCGATCTCATACAGAAACATCCTCATCCGCAGTATATCAGATATCTGGACCCTAAAAGATTCACACGTTTTAAAATTGCAAATGGGAATGTGGTAAGGGGTAAAGACTGGGATTTGATATTCCCCATAGAGCAGCTATACGGCAGGTCTCCTCGATTAGTACAATTGTTGTTACCAGAATCTAAGGGCAAATTTAACTTCTATATTATTTCACTAGAAGCTTTTCAACGTCGGCCTTTAATGCAGGTATATGGATAATAACTAAGCCCCAAAGGAACTCTGTGGTCACACTGTCATATCCATGAATCACTCGGTTTCTGGTGTTGATGATAGCTTTGGCATTGGGTAACTCAAAATCAGGCTCAATCTTTAAGATTCTGTTTATAGCCTCACCCATGATTTCGACATTTCGCTCAACAGCTCTTTGCAACAATTTGCTTTGTTGGAAGTCTTCAAATAACTTTGGCTTTCCATCAAAGAACTGCTCCACTTCATTTGCGGCATTCAGTACATCATAAAGATGCTTTTCAATTATCTCATCCATAAATCAGTTGTTTTGTCCTATCAATGTTCCGTCTTAAAACTGGGTTGTTGATGGCTTTATCTTCTAATAAGTCAACATCACGTCCTAAAACGGTTTGCAGGGAATCTTTTAGGTCAAAGTAGTTGTTCACATACTCTGACAGGTCAATTTTGTTGAAATCTACGACTAAGTCGATATCGCTATCGTCATTGAATCTGTCGGTGAGTATGGAACCGAACACAAAAAGCTTGTTGACTTGATGCCTTCTGCATAAGTCTGTAATACGCTGTATGTTGGTTTCTATAAGATTCATAATGCTCTATTTAATAATCAACAGTTCAAAGATAAGCATTTTATTCTAATTAAAGTGCAAGTTCCGAGATATTTCCGCTAAAGACAAGAAAAAAGGATGTGTTTATTTTGACACATCCTCTTTTAAGTCGGGGTGACTAGATTCGAACTAGCGACCCCACGCCCCCCAGACGTATACTCTAACCGGACTGAGCTACACCCCGAACTTCTTCTGCTAAATTGCGGATGCAAATGTAGTGCGTTTTTTCTTATCATGCAAATTTTTTCCTGATTTGTTTGCGCAATGTCCGACTTTTCGTATCTTCGCACCCATTAATTCATCAATGACAAGTAAGGCTATGAAAACAGGAACAACCCGTTCTTTTGCGGAGGAATCTGTCCGTAAAGGCAGTCAACAAAGACTGCACATCAATTACCATCTCTTGATTTAGTAAAGCAATATCACTTCCGCAAAAACTGAGTAGTGGCCTAACTCGTTGTGATGATGATTGTTTTACTAAAAAATGCATTTTAAATGAAAAAGAAACTATTAGGCATAGCCATGTGCTGTGCTATGATGCTATGTGCAGCCTGTGAGAATCAGATAGGCGGTGATAGTGCTATAAATAATAATGAGGAGAAACTGCAAGAGGTAAACTTTAATGTGGTTGATTTTGAAAAAACATTGAAGCAGATGGGTGTTGGGAAAGCTGACACTCGTGCTTTGAGTGATAATGCTTCTTATTTGAAGTTAGCCCTTTTCTTAGGTGAAGAAAAGAAGTACGAGTTCTCACAAACAGCAGAGGACGAGAACTTTGGCTCCATCTCAGCATTGTTGGTGCCAGAGGACTATAAGATTGTAGTGATTGCCTCAAAAGTGGAAATGGAAATAGATGCGCCTACCAATATTCATCCTGTGGGCGAAAAGGTTAATGACACATTCTATCATTATGGCACTTTGTCAAAAGATGACATAAAGAGTGGAAATGTGGCAATAAATTTGAATCGTGCTGTAGCTCTATTTTTAATTCAAACTGATGCTAAACCCTCAGAGGTGACTTCTTTTGCCTTGGAGATTAAAGGTGCCAGCAATACATTTGATGCAGAGGCAGGCTTTGGCGTGGGAAACACTACACTGAGCAGTACGTTTGATGTAAGTAGCAGAACAAGTGTATACTGTGGAATATATGTTTTCCTTCCTTCAACGGATTCTACAGTAACAGTAACCACCACCGCCTATGATGCTAACAATAATGTGGTAAAGACTCATACATTTAATGGCGTGCAGATGAAACCTGGCTATACCACTCAATATAGTGGTAATTTTTTTCAGGTTAACGCTTCCTGGAGTATTACCATCAACGATGCTGGATGGCCAGAGGCGATAAAAGTACCTTTTGACCTCAGTAGTCTGTAATGTACACAAAGGGGAAGCTTCATATAGCTTCCCCTCTTTTTATCCTCAGATAAATACTTTTACCCTAGATAGTGGCTTTTCTTCATTTTATTTTGTTAATTTTGTATTTTCAAACTAAAATGGACGCATTATGACTGACAACCTTACACCCGAGGATATTATAGACGATGTGAAATACCTGCAGTTGCTGGCTCGTAGTTTCCCAACCGTTGCTGCTGCTAGTTCGGAGATTATCAACCTGGAGGCCATACTGAACCTGCCTAAGGGAACAGAACATTTCTTAAGTGATGTGCATGGTGAGTATGAGGCATTCCAGCATGTATTGAAGAATGCTTCAGGTACCGTGAAGCGTAAGGTAGAGGAAATCTTTGCCCACTCATTGCGCGACCAGGAGAAAAAGGACCTGTGCACACTGATATATTATCCCGAAGAGAAGTTGAGGCTCATCAGAAAACAGGAAACTGAGCTCGACGACTGGTACCGCATCACATTGAACCGACTGGTGAAGGTTTGCCAGAACGTATCGTCGAAATATACACGCTCAAAAGTGCGCAAGGCGTTGCCCAAAAACTTTGAATATATCATCCAGGAATTGTTGCACGAATCGAGTGTTGACCCTAACAAGGAGGCTTATCTTGACGTGATCATCAGTACTATCATTTCTACCCATAGCGCTGATGCTTTCATAGTGGCTATGTGCAACCTGATACAGCGATTGTGCATTGACTCACTGCATATTGTGGGCGATATCTACGATCGTGGTACGGGAGCGCATATCATTATGGATACGCTTTGTGAATACCACAACTTCGACATTCAGTGGGGTAACCACGATGTCTTGTGGATGGGTGCGGCTGCTGGCAACACAGCTTGTATTGCCAACGTGATTCGAATGAGTATGCGTTATGCTAATCTGAATACGTTGGAAGATGGTTATGGCATCAATCTGCTACCGTTGGCTACCTTTGCGATGGATGTTTATAAGGATGATCCTTGTGAGCGTTTCTTGCCAACCGTGAGCGAACTTGCCGACAATCGACCTGACGAGAAGACCATGAGGCTGATTGCCCAGATGCATAAGGCCATCACTATTATACAGTTCAAACTGGAGGCTGAGATTATTCGCCGACATCCGGAATATAATATGTACGACCGTTTGCTGTTAGACAAGATTGACTTCGAGAAGGGCATGGTGAGGATAGGCGAAAAAGACTATGAGATGCTCGACTGCTACATGCCTACCGTTGATCCTGCTAATCCTTACGAACTGACAAATGATGAGCGAGATATCATGGACAAGATAGTGGCTTCGTTCCTGAACAGTGAGAAGCTGCGCAAGCACATGCATTGTCTCTATTCTAATGGTAGCATGTATCTGGTGAGCAATAGCAACTTGCTGTATCATGCTTCCATTCCTCTGAATGCTGACGGTACGTTTAAGCATGTGTGCATTGGCCAGAAGGAATATTGGGGAAAGAACCTGCTGCAGAAGGCCGACCGTATGTTACGCACTGCCTATTATGAATATCACAACAAGCAAAAGAAGCGTGAAGCGATGGATTATGTCTGGTATCTGTGGTGTGGAGCTGACACGCCTACCTTTGACAAAAGCAAGATGGCTACCTTTGAGCGCTACTTCGTGGCTGACAAGGAGACCTATAA
Source organism: uncultured Bacteroidales bacterium (assembly GCA_902775375.1). GTDB lineage: Bacteria > Bacteroidota > Bacteroidia > Bacteroidales > Bacteroidaceae > Bacteroides. The sequence continues at coordinate 16,551 of CACYLU010000014.1, forward strand.
GGAAGAAAAGGGGCATTATTACGAACTGCGCGACCAAGCAGAGGTGTGCGACAATATTTTACGTGAGTTTGGTATCGAACCTGGTTCGCATTCACACATTATAAACGGTCATGTGCCTGTACGCACTATCAAAGGGGAGAAACCTGTGAAGGCTGACGGCAAACTGATAGTGATTGATGGTGGTTTCTCGAAAGCCTATCAACCCACTACTGGCATTGCCGGCTATACGTTAGTATATCACAGTCATGGTTTCGAGTTGGTTCAGCATGAACCTTTTGAGAGTCGAGAGAAAGCCATTAAAGAGGGTCTTGATATCAAATCAACCATCTTCTTGGTGGATTATACCCGTAGACGCATGATGGTAAAAGATACTGACAAAGGACGTGAAATACGTGAGCAGATTAACGAGTTGCAAAAACTTCTCGTGGCATATCGAAGTGGTCTGGTGCAGGAAAAGGACTGATTAACTCTTCTATTTTTATGTTTCTCATAAGGTTATTCCAAGAATAATCCCTATCTTTGCATGCGCTTTGTTCCGCACGCCTTACTACGTGACTGTGTGGATCAAAAGGGAATTGGGTGAAAGTCCCAGACAGTCCCGCTGCTGTGATTTCCGTAAAGTGCCTATAACTCTTTGCCACTGCTCCGTATGGGGTGGGAAGGCTTATAGGGATGGAATAAGTCAGAAGACCTGCAAAGCGATAGTCATGGATAGTCGCATTCGAGGACGTGCGACAATCTACGAAGCTATATGAATAAAAGGTTTTCACAAGGAAGTTGGTTTTTGGGCGGCATGCTGGCAGCATGCCTAGTGGCTTTTGCGCCTATGGAGATGAAGGCACAGCAGCAGGTAACTGACACCATTACTGGCAAAGTGCATGTGATAGACGAGGTGACCGTCAGCACTACTGGGCGAAGTCGTAATGTCATCAGTACGGCTCCTACTCAACTGGTTACCCAAAAGCAACTACTCTATCAGGGTGTCACCGATCTGAGCGATGCCTTGCGTCGTTTCTCTGGTGTGAATGTTCGCGACTATGGGGGCGCAGGAGGTGTGAAAACTATTTCTGTCAGGAGTTTAGGCTCGCAGCATACAGCAGTGGCCTACGACGGCATTACTATCACTGATGCTCAAAGCGGGCAGATAGACCTCTCGCGTTTCTCGCTCGATAACATACGTTCTTTGTCGCTGACCATTGGGGATAACGACGATATCTTCTTGCCTGCACGCACGGTGGCGTCAGCAGCTGTTTTACGATTACAGACTGAGGTGCCTGATTTTGCAGAGAAGACTTATCGCCTGAAAGCGGAAGTTAAAACGGGCTCGTTTGGTATGCTGAACCCTTACCTGCGTTATGATCAGCAACTGGGACAAAAGGTGAGTTTGTCAGCTTACGCAGACTATCTGCGTGCAGATAACCAATATCCTTTCCGCTTGGTGAATGGCAAGTATGTCACCATAGAGAAGCGCAACAACAATTTCATAGAAACTTATCGAGGGGAACTGAACCTTACGGCGCATACTTCACAGAAAGGCTTGCTGCAAGCAAAAGCATATTACTACAACTCGTTTCGTGAGCTGCCAGGCCCAGTTATCTTGTATAACAGTGTGAACCGTGAAAAGGAAACCGACCGTAACTTCTTTGCGCAACTGCACTACCAGACATTGTTGGGCAGTATGTGGCACTTGCAACTGAATGGCAAATTCAACTGGACATATACTCATTACCAGGACACAGGTAACCAGTATCCTGGAGGTATGCTGAGCAATTACTATTATCAGCGTGAGTATTACGGCTCTGGCACCTTGATGTTCACGCCTGATGACCATTGGGCAATAGCTTATGCTGCTGATTATGCTTATAATAATTTCAATAGCAACACCACTGCTGGGGTAAGGCCTTATCGTAACACCATATTACAAACACTGACGGCAAAATACCAAAGCAAACAGTGGTTACTTACGGCGCGTTTGCTGGCTTCCATCTATGATAATGGTGCCAAGAACGGAGCTGCCTCGAAGAGTGCCAACAGACTATCGCCTTCAATATCGTTGTCATTCAAGCCTTTCGAGCATCAAGACCTTTATCTCAGGGCTTCCTATAAGGATATCTTCCGTGTGGCTACTTTCAGCGAAAACTATTATGCGCGATTTAGCAGTAGGGATGTAAACCCTGAAATAGCACGGCAGTACAATGTGGGAATTACCTATAATATGATGCAGCCTGGGGTGTGGCTACAGAATTTCAACATCACGGTAGATGGTTATTATAACAAGGTGAAAGATAAAATTGTGGCAGTGCCTTTCAATATGTTCTTCTGGACCATCATCAATTTGGGCAGAGTGGATATATGGGGTACGGACCTGAATGTGGATGCCACCTTCAGATTAGCTAAGAATCACCAACTACTGTTCAATGCTGCTTATACTTTACAACGTGCGGCAAACATGACAGATCCAAAGTCGGCCTACTATAAGAACCAAATAGTTTATACGCCTAAGAACTCGGGCTCGGCATCATTGGCATGGGAGAACCCATGGGTGAATTTGGCATTACATACCACCATGTCGAGTGCCCGCTATACAGTAGAAGACCATAAACCCAGCAACCGCTTGCCTGGTTATGGCGAGTGGGGTGCTTCGTTGTATCGCTCTTTCAGCTTCCGCTCATTTGAGGTGGTTACCCGCTTGGATGGCATCAACCTCGGCAACAAGCAATACAGCATTGTGAAAAGTTACCCCATGCCAGGGCGTTCTTTCAAATTTACAATAAGTGTAACAATTTAAATAATGTATGCTATGAAGACAAGAGATTTTCTGAAACTATTAGTGATGATGTTGGCAGTGCCATTTGTGTTTGCTGCTTGTAGTGATGACGACGATCCTGTACCAGTACCTACTCCTGAACCTACACCAATACCAGACCCAGAGCCTGATTATTCAGTGCCTGCAGACCAGCAGGGATTGTTTGTTTTCAATGGTGGCAACCAAGGCAGTATTGATGGCTCTTTGTCATTTATCAACTTCTCAAAGCAAGAGGTAAGCAACAATGTCTTTGCTGCAAAGAATAACCGTAGTTTAGGTGCTACAGTTCAAAACGGTGCTGTCTTCAAAGGCGCTCTGTTCATTGCCGTATATGACTCTAAGACCATTGAAGTGGTAGATAAACTCACATTGGAAAGCATCAAGCAGATAACTACTCCGTCAACATCTAATGGCCCGAGGTATGTAGTGGCTGATGATCAATATGTGTATGCATCACTCTATAGTGGTGAGGTGATCCGCATCAATCCTGCCACCAACGAGATTGACAAAACCATTAGCGTAGGTCCTAACCCAGAAGAGATGGTGATTGCCAATGGATTCCTCTATGTGGTCAACTCTGATGGCTTGAACTATCAGAATGGCTATGTAAACGGTAAGAGCGTATCAAAGATTGACCTGTCATCATTTACTGAGGTCAAGAAAATAGAGGTAGGGGTGAATCCTACTCGTATTGCTACTGATGGTACTAATGTGTATGCCCTGTCAACTGGAGATTATACTCCAGAAAACCCTTCCTCAATATGGAAGATTGACGCACAAGATAATGCAACAGACACAGGTATCGGTGCTTCATGGCTGGCAGTGCAAGACGGTGTATTATATACCATCAACTCGGTATTTGACGAAAACTGGATGACTACCAACTACTATATTACTTACAATCTGAGTGATATGAGCGTAAATAGCAGTGCTTTCCTTGGCGAGAATGTTGTTGACGCTCCAGCTGGCATTTGCATTGATGCTGAAGGTGGCAACTTGTTTGTTTCATCTTACAATCTCGCTTACGGATATGCTTCATACGACACCGAAGGCTATGTGAATCAATATGATTTGAATGGCAACTTAGTGAAGAAGTATGATGTAGGCGTTGGTCCATGCTTCATGACAGTACTTAGATGAACAAAGTGAAGCACATATTTGCTATATGTCTGGCTTTTGCTTTCTTTTGCTCATGCCAGGGAAACAGACAGGGTGGGGCATCGCCTGAGGGGGATACCCTGGCCTTGGATTATGCCCAGCTGCTTACTTTAGTAGATTACGACGGCTATAGCGTGGCTAGCATCCGTGACCCTTGGAACAAGGGACGCAATTTGCATGAGTATGTGCTGGTGCCCCGTGATGCCCAATTGCCAGCTGACTTGCCCAAGGGTACGTTGGTGCGTACCCCCGTTAGCAAGGCGGTGATATATACGGCGGTGCATAGTGCACTGGTGCAAGAGATAGGGGCAGGCAGCCAGATAGGGGGCGTATGTGATTTCCAATATATCCACCTGCCTTTCATCATCAGCGGGGTGCGCAATGGCAGCATTAAAGACTGTGGTGATGCTATGACTCCCGACTTGGAACGCATCATTGACTTGGAGCCCGATGTGGTGTTGTTATCTCCATTTGAGAACAGTGGTGGCTACGGCAGGGTAGAGGAACTGGGTGTACCTTTGATAGAGTGTGCCGATTATATGGAAACATCACCACTGGGCAGGGCTGAATGGATGAAGTTCTATGGCAGGCTGTTTGGTGTGGGTGATGAGGCTGACCAGCTGTTTAGACAGGTGAATGACGACTATCTCCAGATGAAAGCTAAGGCAGCCGATGCCAATGAAAAGCCTTCGGTGATAGCCGATATGAAAATAGGTTCGGTATGGTATGTACCTGGTGGGCAGAGCACTCAAGGTAAGTTGTGGGCAGACGCCAATGCAGTCTATCCCTATGCTGATGACAGCCATAGCGGCTCGTTGGCGTTGTCGTTCGAGGCTGTGTTCGACAAAGCTGGCGACGCTGATATCTGGGTGATTCGTTACAATCAGCCTGTAGCATTGACTTATCGCCAGTTGGCTGCCGACTATCATGGTAATGCCGAGTTGAAGGCATACAAGGAACGCAGGGTGTATGGGTGTAATACTGGCCATACTGCTTTCTATGAGGAGACACCGTTTCATCCAGACAGACTTTTGCGCGACTATATCCAGATTTGTCATCCGGAAATGGAGTTGGGTGGGCTGAAATACTTTGAGAGAATAGAAGAATAAGAAAAGGAGAAATTATTATAAGGAACCATGCTGAAGGGTAAAGGACTGAGATATGGTGTTGGCCTGGCAGTGATAATCATGCTACTGTTCTTGGCAAACTTGCTAGTGGGGTCGGTATCCATCCCTGCCGAGGATGTGGTGCGTATACTCATGGGTGATGAAGCAAGCAAAACCAGTTGGCGGTTCATTGTTTGGCAGAGCCGTTTGCCACAGGCACTGACTGCCTTGCTGTGTGGAGCCTCATTGGCGGTTTGCGGTTTGTTGCTGCAGACGGTGCTGAAAAATCCTCTGGCAGGGCCCTCAATCTTGGGTATAGATGCTGGTGCCAGTTTAGGTGTTGCTTTGGTTATGCTGGCTTTTGGTGGTAGCATTACTACAGCTGCTTTTAGTATCTCTGGATTCTTGTCTGTCATGCTGGGCGCTTTTGTAGGAGCTATGGCCATCATGGCACTGATTCTGTTTTTCTCTACATTGATTCGCAGTAGTGTGATGCTCTTGATAACGGGCATCATGGTAGGCTATATCGCTTCGTCAGCCATTTCGTTGCTCAACTTCTTCGCGACAGAAGAAGGGGTGCAGTCGTATTTGGTGTGGGGATTGGGCAACTTTGGTGGTGTGTCTATACAGCAGATGCCATCGTTTGCTGCTGTAGTACTGATAGGACTGCTCTGTTCAATCTTGCTGGTCAAGCCACTGAATGCTATGTTGCTGGGTGAGCGTTATGCTTCCAACCTTGGCGTGAATACTTGGCGATTGCGTAATTATCTGCTGGTTATTACAGGATTGCTCACCGCCATCACCACAGCCTTCTGTGGTCCGATCGCCTTTATTGGTTTGGCAGTGCCCCATGTGGCACGATTGATACTTGGTACAGAGAACCATCACTCTCTCTTGCCTGTCACCATGCTTACAGGCAGTGCCATAGCTTTGCTTTGCAATCTTATTTGCGTTTTACCTGGTGAGAATGGCATCATCCCCCTTAATGCAGTTACGCCTGTCATAGGTGCTCCTGTCATTATTTATGTTATCATGAGTCAGCGTGGCACCCAGCAGATGAACTGAAAGAATGTTGCAAAATATAACGGCTGGACTTAGGAATAATCCAGGTCCAGCCGTTTCTATATACAATAACTTTTTACTTGTTCAGGGCATCAGCATCAGCCAACGATTTGTTCAGATCTTCTTCTGTCACGCGATAGTTCTGCAGGTTACCAGCAATATACTGGTCATAAGCAGCCATATCGATAAGACCATGACCAGAAAGGTTGAATAATATTACCTTTTCCTCACCAGTCTCGATGCACTTCTTAGCCTCACGGATGGTAGCCGCGATAGCATGACTTGACTCTGGAGCAGGGATGATACCCTCGGCACGAGCAAACAGGGTACCAGCTTCAAATGTCTCTAATTGAGGGATGTCAACAGCCTCCATCATTCCGTCTTTCAGCAACTGAGAGATGATGACACCAGCTCCATGATAGCGCAAGCCACCAGCATGGATGTTAGCTGGGCGGAAGTTGTGTCCCAGGGTGTACATAGGCAGCAATGGAGTATAGCCAGCCTCGTCACCAAAGTCGTATTCAAACTTGCCGCGTGTGAGCTTAGGACATGAGTCGGGCTCAGCTGCCACATAGCGTGTCTTCTTACCTTCCAGCAAGGTATGGCGCATGAATGGGAATGCCAGACCACTGAAGTTAGAACCGCCACCGAAGCAAGCAATCACTACATCAGGATATTCGCCAGCCATTTCCATCTGCTTTTCTGCCTCTAAGCCGATGATGGTTTGATGCAAACCCACGTGGTTGAGCACAGAACCCAAGGTGTATTTACACTTAGGAGTAGTGGTGGCCAACTCGATAGCCTCAGAGATGGCCGTACCTAAAGAACCCTGATGGAAGGGGTCACGGGTAAGGATGTCCTTGCCGGCACGGGTGGACATAGAAGGAGAAGGAGTAACCTGTGCTCCGTAAGTCTGCATGATGCTACGGCGATAAGGCTTCTGCTCGTAACTGATCTTCACCTGATAAACGGCAGCCTCCAGACCAAACAAGCGGGCTGCATACGACAAAGCAGCACCCCACTGACCAGCACCCGTCTCTGTGGTGACGTTGGTGGTGCCTTCCATCTTAGCATAATAAGCCTGTGGCAAAGCGGAGTTCAGCTTGTGAGAACCCATTGGGCTCACGCTCTCATTCTTGAAATATATATGTGCAGGGGTGCCCAATGCTTTTTCCAAACCGTAGGCACGTACTAACGGTGTACTGCGATAATACTTATACATGTCGCGCACCTCTTCTGGTATCTCAATCCACTGGTCAGTTTGATTCAACTCCTGACGGCAGCACTCTTCTGGGAAGATAGGATAGAGGTCTTCAGCCTTCAAAGGTTGCTTGGTGGCTGGGTGAATGGGTGGCAGAGGCTTGTTTTTCATGTCAGCCTGAATGTTGTACCAGTAATGTGGTATTTCCTCTTCAGGGAGGATAAATCTTTTAGTTTTGTTACTCATATTTGTTTCTTTTAGTGTTAAACAGCCACAAAAATAATGATTATTTTTAAGTTTGGCGCTTTTTGTTCTCTTTTTTTGCTTATAATCTTACTTTTGATTAAGTTTGCTCATTATTTGTTTTTGTGCAATTCATGAAATTATCTGACAACAAATATCTGCTGTATCGCCATCGTTGGATTTATCCCTATGTGAAGATACTGTTGGGCACCATCCGCTTTTTGGCTATAGTGGCATCTTTGCTGCTGATAGTGGCTTTTATCTATGAGCATGGTTTCGTGATTTCATATGCCGATGTAGAGACGTTGTCAAAAGTATATCATGGTGTATGGATTGTCTTCCTGGTTGATATTATTTCCCATCTGTTGTTGCGCTTTGGTAGTACGAGGCAGCAGATGAACATCATGTCGTGGCTATTGGTGTCGTTATACCTGCTGACGTTGGTTCCAGTAATATTTCATCAGCCTGACGATGGTCCGATAAAGCAGTTCTGGTTGCTCATGAATAGTCGCACATACCGTTTGGTGATGAGTATGCTGCTGGCGTTTGTCACGCTTTCGGGGGGCATATCACGATTACTGAGTCGGAAGGCAAATCCTTCAGTTATATTAGCTATCAGCTTTCTGTTCATCATTCTTGTGGGGACAGGATTGTTGCTGTTGCCACGATGCACCTATAATGGCATATCGTGGATTGATGCACTCTTCCTTTCCACTAGTGCTGTGTGCGTGACGGGCATGAGTCCCATCGACATAACGCAAACTTTCACAGAACCAGGATTGGCGGTGCTGATGACGTTATTTCAGATAGGTGGCTTGGGCGTGATGACATTCACCAGTTTCTTTACATTGTTCTTTATGGGCAATACCAGCATCTATAATAGCATGATGGTGCGAGATATGGTAAGCGGTAACTCGCTTAATTCTCTGCTTTCTACCCTGCTTTATATCCTCAGTTTCACGATAGTCATTGAAGCAACTGGAGCATTCATGATATGGTCCGACATACATGGTACCTTGGGCTATGAACTAGCCGACGAAATAAAATTCTCCGTTTTCCATGCTGTGTCAGCTTTCTGTAATGCAGGTTTCAGTACGCTGCCCAATGGCTTGGCCAATCCGCTGGTGTTTGGCAGTCATGCACCATTCTACCTCTATTTGTCGATATTGATCATGCTGGGCGGTATAGGCTTCCCCATTCTGGTGAACTTCAAGGATACGATTGTAAGTTTTCTGCATAGGCTATGGACGCTGATACGCTACCATCATTGGGAGGGTCGCAAGCTCTATCATGCTTATAACCTCAATTCGCGTATTGTGCTGATCATGACGGCCTTTTTGCTCATAGTGCCCACCATTTGCTTTGCCGTTTTGGAGTGGAACGGTGCATTGCTGGGCCTTACTTTAGAAGATAAGCTCACACATGCATTCTTTATGGCTGTGTGCCCCCGATCGGCAGGTTTTGCATCCATTGATCCTGTCACATGGAGCACCTCGTCGATGATCATGTTTGCCGTACTGATGTGGATTGGTGGTGGTGCTCAATCTACAGCTGGAGGTGTCAAGGTCAATACCTTTGCTGTGATGCTGCTCAACCTGCGGTCTATGCTACGAGGCTCCGATCGTGTGGAGGTGTTTCATCGAGAATTGTCGCACAGCTCCATCAGACGAGCCAATACTACGGTATTGCTGTCTATAGCGGCTTTGGGACTCTCCATATTCATCATGAACATGCTGGAGCCAGATGTGCCGTTGCGATCGGTGTTTTTTGAATGTTTGGGTGCCCTCTCTACTGATGGCGTAAGCTTGGGCGCCACATCTATGCTACACGACGAGGGCAGGCTATTCATGATTCCCTTGATGTTTATAGGCCGTTTAGGTGTGCTTACCATCATGATGGGATTGGTGAAACAAAAGAAAGTGGTGAACTATCGCTATCCTGTTGGTGAGATTATTATAAATTGATACGAAGTAAAATTGAGAAAGCATGAAGTATATTATTATTGGTTTAGGTGACTATGGCTTTGCGTTGGCCGATGAACTTGCCACGGTAGGCCATGAAGTGATAGGAGTGGACAATAAACCTACTCATATAGAGCCGCTGAAGGAGAAGCTGGCTGCAGCTTTCGTGATGGATGCCACCGATGAGCAGGCTTTGTCGGCTTTACCCCTGCATGATGTCGATGCCGTTATAGTGGCCATAGGTGAGAATTTTGGCGTTTCGGTGCGTGTGACAGCTTTGCTGAAGCAGATGAAGGTAGAACACATCTTTGCCCGTGCCAACGACGAGGTACATCGTTCAGTGATGCAAGCTTTCGGCATTGAGAAGATATTGTCGCCAGAGGCCGATGCCGCCCATGATCTGGTAGAGATTATCGAGTTTGGTTATGACATTGAGACCTATCATGTAGATAAAGACCATGCTGTGGTAAAATTCATTGTACCCAGCAAGCTAATAGGCTATTCTGTGCCACAGTTGCGCTTAGCTGAGGAGTTTGGCCTCAAGCTGATTGCTACTATACGTGGTAAGGTGAAGAAAAACACATTAGGCATCAACTATACAGAGCGTAATGTACTGGTAGATGTCCCCGATGACTTGGCCTTGGAGGAAGGTGACCAGCTGGTGATATTCGGCAAGTTCTCCAGTTTCCGTCGCTTCTGGAATGCCCTGTAGAGGGGATTCGCTACCATAATAAAAGAGCTGGTTGAGTTTTCTCAACCAGCTCTTATTATTTTGCGGAAGCTGGGGGATTCGAACCCCCGGTACGGTTACCCGTACGGCAGTTTAGCAAACTGCTGGTTTCAGCCACTCACCCAAACTTCCAATCCGCACTTGCTCTCAAATGCGGTGCAAATGTATGGTAAAGTTTTGGGATACGCAAATTTTTAGCGATATATTTTTGCTTTCTATCCATTAATGCGCCTTTTATTCTACTGCCATATCTTCAGCAGTAAAGCAAAGGGGGAGTAAATCTTCTACTTTGGCCAACTCATAGATGCCCTGGGTGCCATAGAGCAAGATGCGCATAGGTGCGCCTCCACGACATTGACTTTCCAGCATCACTTGACGACAGGCTCCACAAGGTGAAACGGGCTGCTCTATAAACTCACCACTTTCGTTGCGGGCGGCTATGGCGAGGGCCTTTACTGCCACATCGGGATATTGTGAGTTGGCATAGAACAGGGTGGTGCGCTCAGCACAAATCCCAGAAGGATAGGCGGCATTCTCTTGGTTGGAGCCACATACTATCTCGCCATTGGCCAGCAGGGCTGCTGCTCCTACAGAGAAATGAGAATAGGGGGCATAGCTGTGGTAGGTCATCTCCTTGGCCTTATCTATTAGTTGGCGGTTGGCCTCACTCAGCTCTTCGTAGGCATACACCTTGACAGGTATCTCAATCTTGTTTTCTTTCATGGATGATGGATGATTTTGTTACAAATATATAAAAGGAATTGCATTTCTCAATATTTTTGCTGAATTTTGTTAGCTGAAACTAAAACTACTTATCAGCGTGAAGCACATTAGAGGAACTATCATATTGGTATGTTGTGTGTTGGTGACTACTGCCTATGCACAACATCGTCAGACCAGCTACAATAATTACATCAAACAATATGCTCCATTGGCGGTAGAACAAATGAAGCAGCACAACGTGCCAGCCAGTATCACCCTGGCGCAAGGATTACTGGAGAGTGGGGCAGGATTGAGCACATTGTCGCGCAAGAGTAATAACCACTTTGGCATCAAGTGTGGAGGCGGCTGGCGAGGCAGGAGTGTGCGTGCCAATGATGATGCGCCTAACGAATGTTTCAGGGCTTATCGCAAGGTGGAGGACTCTTATGAGGATCACTCTTTGTTTTTGGTGGGCAATCAGCGCTATGCCTCACTATTTAAGCTGAAAAAAACTGACTACAAGAGCTGGGCGCGTGGCTTGAAGAAGGCTGGCTATGCCACTGACCCTTCGTATGCCAACAAACTCATTACCATCATCGAGACTTACGATTTGTATAAATATGACAACGATGGCATGAGCAAGCGAGAGGCCAAGAAGTGGCAGAAACTGCTCAAGAAGAAACCTTGGCTGGCCAATCCGCATGATGTCTATATTGCCAACGGACTGGCGTATGTGATTGCTCGCGATGGCGATACTTTCCAGCTGTTGGGGGGTGAGTTTGAGATTGGCTGGAAGAAGCTTGTCAAATATAACGACCTGCAACGTGATTATACGCTGGAAGAGGGTGATATTATCTACTTGAAGGAAAAGAACAAGAAGACTGTAGCGGATGTTGTTTATCATGAGGTGCGTGAGGGTGACTCCATGCATAGCATCTCACAGATATATGGCGTGCGGCTGAAGACCTTGTATAAGCTGAATGTAATGGCTGATGACCATATACCTGAGGTTGGTGAGCGTGTCTGGCTGAAATGAGGCAGAATAGGCTACAGCTTACCCATAAAAAATAAATGAGTTTATTTTGTTCTGTCTTTGCTTTACACTATCTTTGCACGTAAATTTACAAGATACAACATATTATGCCTAAAATTTCCATACGAGGCACTGAGATGCCCGCATCACCTATCAGGAAGTTGGCTCCGTTGGCTTATGACGCTAAAAGCCGTGGAGTGAAAGTGTATCACCTGAATATCGGTCAGCCCGACCTGCCTACTCCGCAGTGTGCTATTGATGCCATCAAGAACATTGATCGTAAGATTTTGGAGTATAGTCCGAGTCAAGGTTACCTAAGTTATCGACAGAAACTAACTGGCTATTATGCCAAATACAATATTAATCTTACAGCAGATGATATCATCATCACCTCTGGTGGTTCGGAGGCAGTGCTGTTTGCTTTCCTTTCATGCTTGAACCCAGGTGATGAGATTATCGTGCCAGAACCTGCATATGCGAACTATATGGCTTTTGCTATCTCGGCAGGTGCTAAGATCCGCACGGTGACTACTACTATTGAGGAAGGTTTCTCGTTGCCGAAGGTGGAGAAGTTTGAAGAGCTGATTAATGAGCGCACACGTGCCATTTTGATTTGCAACCCCAACAATCCAACGGGCTATCTTTATTCTCGCCGTGAGATGAACCAAATCCGTGACCTGGTGAAGAAATACGACCTGTTTCTGTTCTCTGACGAGGTGTATCGTGAGTTCATCTATACGGGTTCGCCTTATATCTCGGCTTGCCATCTGGAAGGCATTGAGCAGAATGTGGTACTGATTGACTCTGTGTCAAAGCGCTATTCTGAGTGTGGCATCCGCATTGGAGCCTTGATTACCAAGAATGCCGAGATTCGTGCTGCAGTCATGAAGTTCTGCCAAGCTAGATTGAGTCCTCCATTGATAGGCCAGATAGCTGCAGAGGCATCGTTGGATGTGCCTGAGGAATATATGCGTGAAACATATGATGAATATGTGGAGCGTCGCAAGTGCCTGATTGATGGTTTGAACCGCATACCAGGCGTGTATTCTCCCATACCGATGGGCGCTTTCTATACGGTGGCCAAATTGCCTGTGGATGATGCTGAGAAATTTTGTATGTGGTGTCTTACCGACTTCAACTATGAGGGTGAGACAGTGATGATGGCTCCAGCATCAGGATTCTATACCACTCCTGGTATTGGCAGGGATGAGGTGCGTATAGCCTATGTGCTGAAGAAGAATGACCTGTTCAGGGCATTGTTTGTGCTACAGAAAGCGTTGGAGGCATATCCAGGAAGAACCATCTAATCATCAGATGAACCTCCCTCTTTTCATTGCCAAACGTATCTATAACGGACCTGACATTTCCAAGCAGGTCTCGCGACCTGCTGTCATCATATCCATGATTGGCATAGCCATTGGATTGGCTGTGATGATTATCGCTGTATCAGTGATTACCGGCTTCAAAAGTGAGATTCGGAGCAAGGTGACTGGTTTCTCATCCCATTTGTTGGTGACAGATGTGAATGCAGTGATAGGTAGCGAGTCAACACCTATTATATATAATGACAGTCTGCAGTCATTGCTTACTGCCCATCCTCAAGTGAAACATGTGCAACGCTATTCGCAAAAGGCGGGTATGATGAAGACTGCAGATGCTTTTCAGGGGATTGTGGCTAAAGGTATTGACTCTGATTATCAAACTGACTTCCTGAGGGAGCACATCATCCAAGGTGAACTTACACAGTTCAGTGATACTGTATCTACCAATACAGTGCTTATTTCAAAGGTGCTGGCTGACAAACTGCAGCTCAACGTGGGTGACAAGGTGGATACCTATTTCTTTGATGAAAGCATCAGGGCAAGAAAGTGGGTGGTGAGTGGCATCTATGAAACGCACTTCTCTGCTTTCGACGGGCTTTATGTGTTTACCGACCTCTATACTGTGAATCGCTTGAATCACTGGGATGTTGATGAGGCTTCAGGCATTGAGATTGCGTTGAGGGATGATGGTTCATTGGAACAGACCACTTTTGAGTTGGGCACTTTGCTGAATGACTTTTCCGATAGGAATGGTACCCACTATGGAGTGGTGAATGTGGAGCAACAGAACCCCGCTGTGTTCTCGTGGTTAGAGGTGCTAGACGTGAATATCTGGGTAATCTTGGTACTGATGATTGGCATTGCTGGCTTTACAATGATAGCCGGACTGCTTATCATCATCATTGAACGCACACAGATGATTGGCGTATTAAAGTCGTTGGGTGCCAACAATACCACAGTTCGCCATTTGTTTCTTTGGCTCTCAGTGTTCTTGATAGGCAGGGGAATGTTGTGGGGCAACATCATTGGCCTGGCATTCTATTTTGTGCAACGATACACTGGAGTTCTCACGCTTGATCCAAGTACCTATTATATGGATAAGGTGCCAGTATCGCTGAGCTTCCCTATATGGTTGCTCTTAAATATCGGCACCTTGGTTGTCTCTGTCTTGATGCTGGTAGGGCCTTCCTATATAGTGGCGCGTATCCACCCAGCCAATTCAATGCGTTACGAATAAATCACATAAAAGAAAAATCCCCAAGGCTTTCGCCTCGGGGATTTTCATATCTAAAACCTATATAGGAATTAGCAGCGCTTGTCAAGATATGGCAACTCGTAAGGACGACGATAGTCGTAGTAGTACAGACGGTGAGCAGCAGCTTCCTTGTCATTAACGAATGTACGAGTAGCAGGATTCCACTTAACAGGACGATTCAGCTCGTATGCGATGTTGCACAGGCAGCAGAGAACTGCTGAACTTGTACCAACCTCAACTGGAGCGATTGGGTTCTGACGAGTGCGAACGCAGTCGATGAAGTTCTGCATGTGAGGTGAGCTGGTCTCGAAGTTCTGAGCAGCCTGACGCTGACCACCACGCTCAGCCTGAGCTGCACGCTTACGATATTCTTCGAACAACTTAGCACGCTCTTCAGGAGTCATCATACGAGGCTTGTTACCACGCAGGTTCTCAGGAACAAGTGAGTTGTCAGAGCACTCCAGATAACCACGAGCTACGTTGATCCAACCCTTAGTACCGATGAACTTCAGACCCTGTGCGTTAGGATTGTCCTCACCGTCCATCTCCTTGGTCAGATAAGCATGTTCCATCAGGATAGTGCCGTTAGGATACTTAGCTGAGTAAGCTTCACCCTCACCCCATGTGTCGCGTGGGAAGTACTCAACTGGCTGCAAGCCATCGAAGCCCATAGCAGCATTAGCGATATCATGCATGTGAGCACCCCAGTCAGCGGTGTAACCGTTACCGGTCTCACGATACCAACGCCATGCGCCCCAGAACTCTTCACGCTTCTCAGGATCCAAGCTGATAGGTGGGCAGAGCTGGTAGTTGTACTCGATCTGAGGATCGTTCAACGGGCCTAACCACAGATTGAAGTTGAGGTTAGCAGGGATAGGCTGAACGCCTCCGTATTCCTCATACATCTTTGCGATTGGACGAGCAGGATCACCTACCTTAGAGTAGATCTTCTCTATGTGACCAATCTTACCTGCCTGAATCAGTTCAATAGCTTTCTGGAATTCGCCACTTGAACGCTGCTGGCTACCTACCTGGAACACTTTCTTGTTAGCGCGTACAGCTGCCTCAACAGCGTAAGCCTCAGTGATGGTGTAAGTCAGAGGTTTCTGGCAATATACGTCCTTACCTGCCTGCATTGAGTGGATTGCCTGCAATGCGTGCCAGTGGTCAGGAGTAGCTACCTCGATAGCATCGATGTCCTTACGCTCCAGCAAGTCCTCGTAGCTCTCGTACTTGTCGCAACGCTCGTTCATGCCCTTGCTCTTCTGCCAAGCAGCAACTCTTCTGCGGAAACGCTCAGTCTTCATTGTGTCAACGTCGCAGCATGCTGCTACCTGAACACCATCGCAACCTGCGAAGCCACCGAAGTCGTTCAGTGCCTGCTGGCCTAAGCCGATGAAACCTAAAACAACTCGGTCACTTGGAGCAACCTTCACACCATTAGAATTAGCCCAGCTAGGTAAGATCGTCAAGCTGGCCAGACCCAGAGCTGAATAGCTCAGAAAGTCTCTTCTTGAAATTCCGTTCTTTTCTTTCATGATATTGTTAATAAAAATGATAAAAATTCATAATCGGTCTCAAAGGTACTAAAAGTTTTGATAACCTTGCTATAATTCAGCGCCTTTTTTTTAGAATATTAAGATTTTTCCCTATTTTTCATTGTCCATGAGGGTTACAGCTTTGTCAGCATCGTTTTCTAGCGTAGACATGTCGGCCAGATTCTCAGTTTTCTTCTGCTCCTTCTTGTTGCTGCCCGTAATCAGTCCGATAAGCCATTTGCCTATCTTTCGTTGTATGCCAGCCTCAGTAGTTGGGATGCCTGTGGCTTTGGTGAATTTACGTTTGAGGGCGGTGATGCCCAGCAGTTTTTTCCAAGAGATAGTGAGATTTACGCCAGGGATAATTTGGGTACCAGTGGTGCGCTTCTTCCGTTTACTTGTTGACGAAGTGGTGGTTGTGGTTGTCACAGTCACCCCGTTTTTCGTGGTCTTCTTGGTGGTTGTCTTTTTTGTTGCCATTTTGATGCTTTTTCAAATTTTTGTTGTAAAGTTAGTAAGATTTGTCGACTTGGCAAAACAAATCACGTCATTTCATCAGTTCGTATATACCCCCTCCTAGTAACCCCTCCCCTTATATAGGTACCCCTCTCTATAGAGAGGAGGGGTACCCTATAGTAAGGGAGGGTGTATAGGGGGTATTATACAACATCTGATGAACATGGGTGGCGTGTGATATTGCCATTGCCGGCCGGAGGCATTGCTATGGGTAGTCGCAATATCTCTCTCGCGCGAAAGGAGGCTTTTCCATTAGGGTAAGGGACATACTGCGTCAGGTGATGGCAGATACTGCAGCCAGTCGTGGAAGATATTGCGTCGGATGATAGCAAGCCTTAGCGTTACCAATAGCAGGCTTTGCGTCAGGTAATAGAAGGCATTGGGATGGGAGTGGACATTATTTCCCGATGGAATGGAACTTTTTACTTGCTATCCATAACCCTATGAAGGTTAGCAGTCCGTTCAACATTAGCAGTTCGTAGCCGAAGGTATAGCCTGTGTAGTGGGAAGTGATGGTATCTATCAGATAGCATATAACAGGTGAAGCGATGGCAATATGCGGAACGTAGTGGTCGTTGGGAATACGTCTGGTCAACAAACCAAAGGCAAATAATCCCAGCAGGGGACCATAGGTATAAGAGCAAAGTGTGTAGATGGCATCAATGACATTGGTACTGTTCACCATACGAAACAGGAGGATGAAAATGGTAAATACCAGACAGATGGAGATGTGAGCCTTGCGACGAAGACGTTCGTCTTGAGGTCTTTCCTTGATATCCACACAGAAGCTGGTTGTGAGGGCAGTAAGTGCAGAGTCTGCACTGCTGAAGCAAGCTGCCACAATGCCGATGGTGAATAACACTGTGACAGTGGTACCCAGTTTGCCAGTGGCTGCAAACATAGGCAGCAGGTCATCAGTGTTGGCAGGTAGCTCCAAACCCAACTGCTGCGTAAGCATGATGAGCAATACACCTAAAGTGAGGAAGAGTAGGTTGGCTGGTACGAAGAAAAATCCGTAGGTGCACATGTCCTTCTGTGCCTCCCGTAAGGTCTTGCAGGTAAGGTTCTTCTGCATCATGTCCTGGTCGAGCCCCGTCATAACAATCACCACGAATACGCCACTGAGGAACTGCTTCCAGAAGTTTTGCTTCGATATCCAGTCGTCGAAAAGGAATACCTGACTGTAGCTGCTCTCTCTGATGGCCTTTACTGCTTCGCCCATTGTCATGCCCAAAGCGTTAGCCACATTCACAATAATCAGTATCAATGCCCCGAAAAGGCAGAGCGTCTGGAAAGTATCAGTCCATACCAGCGTTTTTACACCCCCACGGTGTGTGTAAAGCCAGATGAGCGCCACCATGCCCACCACTACGATGAAGAAAGAAATGCCAAGTGCTTCGAAAACAAAACGATGCAGCAACATACAAACGACATAGAAACTCACTGCAGCACGTGTCATTTTGCTTAATAGAAAGAATGATGCGCCTGTCTTGTAAGCCTTGATGCCCAAACGTTGGCGCAGGTAGCTGTAGATGGTGGTTAGATTTAGTTTATAGTAGATAGGCAGCAAAATAAAGGCGATGGCGAAATAACCTAGTATGAAACCCAGGCACATCTGCAGGTAATACATGTTGATGTGTACGGGCATGCCAGGTACCGACACAAAGCTGACGCCAGATATAGACGCACCTATCATGCCGAATGCCACCATATACCAGGGTGACTTGCGCTCTGCACGGAAAAACGCCTCGTTGCTGCTCTTACGTGCTGTGAGACGGCTAAATACCCACAACACTGCAAAATATATGAGAACTGTAGCTACAATAATCATGTTTTCACTTATTAACGGATGCGAAGATAGTGAAAAACTCAGGATTATTTCGTATCTTTGCGCAAAATTAACAAGTATTGAATATGGCAACAGTTGACGACAAGAAGATTATCTTCTCCATGGTAGGCTTGAACAAGACCATCAGGCAGACCAACAAGCAAGTATTGAAAAACATTTACCTCTCATTCTTCTATGGAGCCAAGATAGGCATCATCGGTCTGAATGGCGCAGGTAAATCTACCCTGATGAAAATCATTGCCGGACTGGATACCCAATATGAGGGACAGGTAGTGTTCTCTCCCGGCTATACAGTGGGCTACCTGCCTCAGGACCCTTATCTGGATCCGCGGAAGACGGTGAAGGAAATTGTACAGGAAGGTACGGCAGAGGCTGTGAACGCTCTGAAGGAATATGAAGAAATCAACCTCAAGTTTGGAGAACCTGAATATTATGAAGACCCTGATAAGATGGATAAGTTGATGGCCCGTCAGGGAGAGTTACAGGACATCATCGATGCTACTGATGCCTGGAACCTGGATTCCAAACTGGAGATAGCTATGGATGCCTTGCGTTGTCCGCCGGCTGACCAGCTATGTGATCACCTGAGCGGTGGTGAACGCCGTCGTGTGGCGTTGTGTCGCCTGCTCTTGCAGAAGCCCGATGTGTTGTTGCTCGATGAGCCTACCAATCACCTGGATGCAGAGTCTATCGACTGGCTGGAACAGCATCTGCAGCAATACGAGGGAACGGTGATTGCCGTGACACACGATCGATACTTCCTTGATCATGTGGCAGGCTGGATTCTGGAACTGGACCGTGGTGAAGGCATACCATGGAAGGGCAACTACAGCAGTTGGCTGGAACAGAAGACACAGCGCATGGCGCAAGAAGAAAAAACCGAGAGCAAGCGCAGGAAGACTTTACAACGTGAATTGGAGTGGATTCACATGGCACCCAAAGCGCGTCAGGCAAAAGGGAAGGCTCGTTTGAACTCCTACGAGCAGCTGCTCAACGCCGATGTGAAGGAGAAGGAAGAAAAGTTGGAGATTTATATACCTAATGGTCCTCGCCTGGGCAATAAGGTGATTGAAGCACATCATGTGGCAAAAGCCTTTGGTGACAAACTTTTGTATGACGAATTGAATTTCACTTTGCCACCTAATGGCATCGTGGGTGTGATTGGTCCTAATGGTGCTGGTAAGACTACCTTGTTCCGTTTAATTATGGGCTTGGAGAAGCCTGACAGTGGTACATTCGAGGTGGGAGAAACGGTGAAGTTGGCATATGTTGACCAGCAGCACACCAGCATCGATCCAGAGAAGACTGTGTTCCAGGTAGTAAGTGGCGGTATGGACTTGATGCGTATTGGTAACCGTGATGTGAATGCTCGTGCTTATCTATCACGTTTCAATTTCTCTGGTGCTGACCAGGAGAAGCTTTGTGGAGTGCTGTCGGGCGGTGAGCGAAATCGCTTACAGTTGGCGCTTGCATTGAAAGAAGAGGGAAATGTTCTATTGTTAGACGAACCTACCAACGATATCGACGTGAATACCTTGCGTGCCATCGAAGAAGGTTTAGAGAACTTCGCCGGCTGTGCTGTTATCATTAGCCACGATCGCTGGTTCCTCGATCGCATTTGCACCCATATTCTCGCCTTCGAGGGTGACTCTAATGTATTCTTCTTTGAGGGTTCATATTCCGATTATGAGGAGAACAAACTGAAGCGTTTGGGTAAGACAGAACCTACCAGAGTGAGATACAGAAAATTGACAAATGACTAAATTAATTGTTGAAAACTTTTTTAAACGATTTTAGCAATTGTATTGAGATTATAGCTATCTTTGCACCGCCAAATTGTAAATTATTAAATTAATACAAAGTATTATGTTAAGAAAAGCAAGATTCATGCTGCTTACGCTGGCTGCTTTTTTAGTGGCTGTAAGCGTTCAGGCACAAATCACTACCTCATCTATGGGTGGTAAGGTAGTCGATGATGCCAACGAACCCGTCATTGGCGCAACTGTACAGGCCGTTCATGAGCCTTCAGGTACGCTTTACGGTGCTATTACTAACGTTGACGGTCGTTATGCCATCCAGGGTATGCGTACCGGTGGCCCTTACACTGTAACCATATCTTACATCGGTTACTCTACTAGGACTTACAAGGACATCACGCTTCAACTGGGTGAGATTTTTAACCTGAATGTTGAGATTTCTGAGTCAGCAGAGATGCTGGGTGAAATTGTTGTCACAGGTACCGCATCTAAGTTTGCACAAGAGAAGACTGGTGCTACTACCAACATCAACAATGCCACAATTCGTGAGTTGCCAACCGTGAGCCGTAGCATTACGGACATCGCACGCCTCTCTCCATATGCTAACGGTATGGGTTTTGCAGGTGGTGATGGCCGTTCTACCAACTTCACCGTGGATGGTGCCAACTTCAACAACAACTTCGGTCTGAGTTCAGCTCTGCCTGGCGGTGGCTCTCCTATTTCAGTGGATGCCATCGAGGAAATGCAGGTGGTGGTTGCTCCTTTCGACGTTCGTCAGAGCAATTTCATCGGTGGTGGTATCAATGCTGTAACTAAATCTGGTACTAACACATTCAAGGGTACTGCTTATACTTATTTCGCTCACGAGAAACTTCATGGAAAACGTTTAGCTGGGGTAGATATTGATCGTCCGATGGATAGGAAATATACTTATGGTGCTACTTTAGGCGGTCCTATCATCAAGAACAAGTTATTCTTCTTTGCTAACTTTGAGTATTCTAAGGTTCCTACTGTTGTTAACCATTGGCAGGCTTCTTCTGATGGAGTGGCTAAACCTGATCAGTATATTTCTCGCACTACTCAAGCGGATATGAAGGCAGTGAGCGATTTTGTGAAATCTAGATATGGTTATGATACTGGTTCTTATGACAACTTCCGTGCTGATGAAAGTAACATCAAGCTGTTAGGACGTATCGACTGGAATATCACAAATGACCATCACTTGGCGGTTCGCTATAATTATACTAAGAACGAGGCATGGAATCCAACCAACGGTAATTCAACTGATGCTGGATATCGTAATAAGAATGCTGATCGTTTTTCACAGTATTCAATGGCTTTTGCAAACTCCATGTATTCTCAGGAGAACAAGGTGAATACCATCTCTGCTGATTTGAATAGCCATTTCGGCAGTAACTTGTCTAATCAGTTGCTGTTTACTTATTCAAATATTGAAGATGTGCGCGGTTCTAATTCTTCTCCTTTCCCATTTGTGGATATCATGAATGGTTATACTGAAGGAGATTTTGAGGTGCTTGATCAGGATGGTAAAAATATTGCATACGATTTTGGTGGTTATAATATTCAGCAAGATTTGTATCCTTATATGTCATTGGGTTATGAGTTGTTTACGTGGAACAACAAGGTGCAGAACAAGGTGACTACCATCACTGATAATTTCACTGCTTATCTGGGTGCTCATAAACTGACTGCAGGTTTCAACTTTGAACATCAGTTGGCTAACAATGCATACATGCGTAATGGAACCGGTTATTATCGTTATCGCTCTTTAGATGACTTCCTGAAAGAACGTGCTCCTGAAGCTGTGGCTCTGACTTATGGCTATAATGGTGATGCTAACCCCGCTGCGCAGGTTACTTTCAACCAGATTGGTGTGTATGTACAGGATGAGTGGAACGTTCTGGACAACCTGAAACTGACAGGTGGTATTCGTTTTGATAACATCCACTTCGACAATGATGATATCATGCGAAATAATGCTATTTATGCATTGGATTATGGTGGTCGTCATGTAGATACAGGCGCTTGGCCAAAAAATAATATCCAAATCTCTCCTCGCTTCGGCTTTACATGGGATGTCTTTGGAGATAAAACCCTGAAAGTGCGTGGTGGTACAGGTTTGTTCTCTGGCCGTCTGCCATTGGTGTTCTTCACCAATATGCCTACCAATTCTGGTATGATACAGAATCAGGCAGGAGCTGTAACTAAATATAGTAATGATGTTGTTACCAGTGTAGATCCAAGATTGGCTAAGTTTGCTGGTCAAATGGTAACCGACCAGAATGAGTTTATCAACCGTTTGGGCACTCCAACATCTATTACCCCTGCAGAAGGTACAGTTCCAAAGGACGTAAACGGCGTGGATCATAACTTCAAGATGCCTCAGGTATGGAAGACTTCTGTAGCTATTGACTATCAGGTGCCAGTATCATTCCCATTGACTGTAACAGGTGAATTCAACTACACCAAGAACATCAATGCTGTACGTTTGGTAAATTGGAATATTCCTGAGAGTACTTCTGGTTGGGATCGTTTCGCTGGTGCAGACAATCGTCTGATTTATCCGAATAATTATACCTACCAGAAAAATGCAGCTTATGTGCTGACTAATACCCACAAGGGTTATGGTTGGACTGCAAACTTAACTGTGAATGCTCAGCCTATTGAGAATTTGAACATCATGGCATCTTATACTCACACCGTGATGAAGGAAGTGTCGGGTATGCCTGGTTCAAATGCTTCTTCTGCATGGTCTGGTTTGTATACCGTTGATGGACCTAATTTTGCAAAGGTTCAGAATTCACAGTATGTAATTCCTGATCGTATCATCGCTTCTATTAGTTATACTATTTGGAAGGAACACTTTAGCTTGTTCTATACTGGCTTCTCTCCCTCAGGCTATAGCTATTATTATAATGGTGATGTTAATGGAGACGGTATCAGTGGTGACTTGATGTACATTCCTAAGAATGACGGCGAAATCAACTTCGTTGACAAGTTCGATAAGGAGGGTAACCAAACTGTTTTTGCAGAAAGAGACCGTGTAGATTTCTGGAGATTTGTGGCTCAGGATTCATACTTGAAGAACCATAAGGGTGAATATGCTGAGGCTTATAGTGCTCGTGCTCCTTGGGTACACAGATTTGATTTCCGTTGGGCACACGACTTTACTCTGAATATTGGTAATACCAAGCATTTGTTGCAGCTCTCTGCTGACATTGAGAACGTCGGTAACCTGATTAATTCTAATTGGGGTGTTGTTAAGAATATGAATGCTATCAATAAGGGTGCTATCCTGAAGTATGAGGGTAAGAACGAGGCTAATCAGCCTACATTCTCACTCTACCGCGACAAGGCAGGTAATGCTCCAACCAAGACTTGGGAGTACGATCGTAATTGGAATCAGGCTTGGAGAATTCAGTTTGGTGTGAAGTACTACTTCAACTAATTTGAAATAGTTAATCCTTATAATATTGGAAGGCAGCCCTAGGGGTTGCCTTCTTTTTTATAGTGCTAATATTGTAGCTATTTGTTACATGAATAGCTGGCTTGAAGATGGCTTGACTTATAGAAAGTAAAGTGACAATTTGGCAGATTCCGTAATTATCTGTATCTTTACACCCGATTTTGCAGAATTATATAGCAATGGAAAGACAACCACTTTTGGGAATGACACTCAGCGAACTGCAGGAGGTGACAAAGGGCCTGGGAATGCCGGGCTTTACAGCTAAGCAGATAGCACAATGGCTTTATGTGAAGAGGGTGAAGAGCATTGATGAGATGACCAATCTCTCATTGAAGCATCGTGCTATGTTGTCTGAGGCTTATGTCGTGGGTGCTGAGACTCCTATCAATGAGATGCGTTCTCAAGATGGAACGGTGAAATATCTCTATCATACGTTCGATAACCACTTCGTAGAGACTGTCTTCATTCCGGATGAGGATCGTGGTACGGTTTGTGTATCTTCGCAGGTGGGTTGCAAAATGAACTGTAAGTTCTGCATGACAGGCAAGCAAGGCTTCAGTGGGAATCTCTCTGCTAACCAAATTGTCAATCAGATTCAGTCGTTGCCTGAGTTTGAACGGCTTACTAATGTGGTGATGATGGGTATGGGCGAACCACTGGATAACCTGGACGAAGTAATGAAAGCCTTAGAGATTATGACGGCTCAGTGGGGGTATGCCTGGAGCCCCAAAAGAATCACGTTATCTACGGTAGGCTTGAAGAAAGGCCTGCAACGTTTTTTGGAGGAAAGCGAATGTCATTTGGCTGTGAGTTTACATGCGCCTCTTCCGGCTTTGCGCCGCGAACTGATGCCAGCAGAACGTGCTTACTCTATAACTGAAATTGTGGATGTGTTGCGAAATTATGATTTCAGTCACCAACGCCGACTCTCATTTGAATACATCGTTTTCAAAGGTGTGAATGATAGTGTAGTCTACGCCAAAGAATTGTTGAAACTGTTACGCGGATTGGATTGTAGGGTAAACCTGATACGCTTTCATGCTATACCGAACGTGGATTTGGAAGGTGTAGATGTGGCGAAGATGACAGAGTTAAGAGATTACCTGACTCAGCATGGATTGTTTACTACTATACGTGCCTCGCGTGGTGAAGATATTTTTGCTGCCTGTGGAATGTTATCGACTGCTAAACAAGAGGAGATTAACAAGAATTAATATAAATTATTAAGAAAGAGTTATATTCAATTCTCACTTATTCGTAGTTTTGTGGTGACAATACAAAATAAAAAGGAAATATGAGAAGAATAGTTTATTTGATGACTATTGTGTTGGCTGCCTTGTTGTTGGGCGCCTGCAACCGTGGAGGCAACAAACGCTCTTCACTGAATATCTTTACCCCTACATCTAGCGGCAGAGCTTATGAGTTGTTGGTGGTTTGTGATGATGCCAACTGGGAAGGCGTGGCAGGCCGTGCATTATATGACGTATTGGATACTGATGTGCCTGGTTTGCCTCAGTCTGAGAGATCTTTCCGTATTATGAACACAACTCCCTATGGCTATAATGCTACATTGAAGATGTTACGTAATATCATCAAGGTTGATATTGACGCTAGTACCTATACACAGCCTAAGTTCCGCTCTGAGATGAATGTCTATGCCAATCCACAGGCTATACTGACCATTCAAGGTCCAGATGCAGAGTCGGTAGCTGATTATATAACAAAAAACGGGCAGGCTATCATCGATTTCTTTACCCGTGCAGAGATGAACCGTCAAATTCAGGTGCTGGAATACCAACATAGCGATATGATTGCTAAAAACGTGAAGGAAATGTTTGACTGTGATGTATGGGTATCTGGTGAACTGAAATCATCTAAGCGTGGGGAGGATTTCTTCTGGGCTGGGGCCAATGCTGCTTCTGGTGACCAAAACTATGTGATATACTCTTATCCCTACAAAGATCGTCGTACGTTTACACAGGATTTCTTTATTCAGAAACGTGATTCTGTGATGAAGATTAACATTCCTGGTGCAGCAGAAGGTACGTACATGCAGACCGATGCTCGCTTTGTAACCACACGTGCCTTTATGCTGAAAGGCGAGTATGTGTTTGAAGCACGTGGTTTGTGGAGGGTAAAAGGTGACATGATGGGAGGTCCATTTGTATCACAAAGCCGTGTTGATACCGTTAATCAACGTGTAATTACTGAGGAGATTTTTATATATGCACCAGAGAAATTGAAACGTAATCTGGTGAGGGGCATGGAGGCTGCTCTATATACTATTAAGTTGCCAGGCAAGGTAACGGATGATGTTCAGATTCCTCTACAAGATGAATAAATTATTTATCACTAAATAACTAAATACTTTCAATGGAAGGGAAAATAAGAATAGCTATTACACAAGGAGATATCAATGGCGTAGGTTGGGAAGTCGTGTTGAAGTCGTTTGAGGATCCTACTATGTTGGAATTATGTACTCCTGTTATATATGGATCACCTAAAGTGGCCACTTATCATCGTAAAACGATGGATATTCAAACGTCTTTCTCTATTATTAGTTCTGCAACAGATGCTGCAGATGATGCAGTGAATATTGTTTCTAGTAACGATGATGAAGCAAAAGTGGAGTTCGCCAAAACTGATGCTGAAGCAGGTAAAGCTGCATGGTACGCTATGCAACAGGCTTTGGAAGAGTATCGTGATGGATTGACTGACGTGTTGGTAATGGCACCAGTCAATGAACTGGCTTTTAAGCAAGCTGGGATTGACTATCCTGGATTAACAAACTTGGTGCAGAGAGAATTGGCAGAGCCAGGAGATATAGCTTTGTCTATTCTCGTAAAGGATGATTTGCGTGTGGCATTTGCGACGGAGAATGTTCCATTGAAGGAGATGACTTCTACACTGACTAAAGATTTGATAAAAGATAAAATGGCTGTATTCAACCAGTCATTGAAGGTAGATTTTGGTATTAGCGCTCCTCGTATAGCTGTACTTTCTTTGAACCCGGGCTCGGTGTTGAACGATGCTGTGGGACAAGAAGAACAAGAGATTATTAAGCCAGCCTTAGAGGAATTGATAGCAGAGAAAGTTATTTGTTACGGCCCTTATTCAGTAGATTCTCTGTTGGAAACAAGCAACTATGCTCATTTCGATGGTATCTTTGCCATGTACCACGACCAAGGTATGGGATTATTCAAGGCTCTGAGTCTGAATAGTGGCGTGAGGTTTATTACTGGTTTATCTGCTATCTGTGCAACACCTGTGCATGGAGTAGAATATGAATTGGCAGGTAAAGGCTTGGCTGATGAGTCTTCGTTGAGGAATGCAATTTATTTAGGAATAGATGTATTACGAAACAGAAGCCGTGAGGAAGAAGCATTAGCTAATCCCCTTCGTAAGCAGTATTACGACAGGCGAGACGATAGTGACAAGCTTAAACAGATGGTAGAACCAGAGGATGAAACGTTATGACAAGGGCTGAGATCCAACAAGTAAAACTAAGGTTTGGCATCATCGGTAATGATGAGAATCTGCTGCATGCCATCGATACCGCCATGCAGGTGGCACCGACAGATGTGTCTGTGCTTATAACTGGCGAAAGTGGTGTGGGTAAGGAAAGTTTTCCTCAGATTATTCATCAATTCAGTCGGAGAAAACATGGAAAATATATTGCCGTAAACTGCGGTGCCATTCCAGAGGGAACTATTGATTCAGAACTCTTCGGCCACGAGAAAGGTGCATTTACTGGCGCTATTAGTGATCGAAAGGGCTACTTCAGCGAAGCAGATGGAGGTACTATCTTCTTGGACGAGGTGGGTGAACTGCCTTTAGCAACGCAGGCCAGGTTGTTACGTGTACTCGAGAATGGCGAATTTATTAGAGTGGGCTCTTCAAAAGTGGAGAAGACCAATGTGCGTATTGTAGCAGCTACCAATGTAAATTTGGATAGGGCCATTGCTGATGGTCGTTTTCGTGAGGATTTGTTTTATCGTCTTAGTACAGTGCCTATTAAGGTCCCGCCTTTGCGTGAGCGTGGGGATGATGCAGCTTTGTTGTTCCGTAAATTTGCATCCGATTTTGCAGAGAAGTACCGTATGCCTGCGATCCAGTTGACGGAGGAGGCAAAACGTATGCTAGTCAACTATCGTTGGCCAGGTAATGTACGCCAACTTAA
The DNA here is from genome assembly GCA_902775375.1 of uncultured Bacteroidales bacterium. GTDB lineage: Bacteria > Bacteroidota > Bacteroidia > Bacteroidales > Bacteroidaceae > Bacteroides. The sequence goes on from CACYLU010000014.1 coordinate 44,457, forward strand.
AAATGTGACGGAACAGATTTCCATTATAGAAACTGACCGAGATGTGACTGCGGATATGCTGAGGCGTTATTTGCCACAACAAGAACAAGGGCAGCGTTTGCCTGCTTTATTCGGTTCAAAAGAATTTGCTCATGGTTTTGAAGGAGAACGTGAGTTTTTGTATAAGATGCTCTATAACCTCAATAATGAAGTCACAGAGTTGAAGCAAGTAGTCAAGAAACTCATGGCAGGTGAACAGGTGACAGTAACAGCTGAATCTGCGCAAACTCCATATTATGCCCCTGTGACACCTACTTCAGATACTGTGATCCCTATCATTCAGCATCCTGTTACTAATGGACGATCTGCTGCTTCGTTGCAAAATAATGATAATATTCAAGATACTGAGGCGGTGGAAGAAGCAGAGACTATGTCGCTGGACGAGGTTGAGAAAGAGATGATCAAAAAAGCGTTGGAAAGAAATCGTGGCAGACGTAGAGCGGCAGCAAAAGAATTAAACATCTCTGAACGTACTTTATATAGAAAGATTAAGGTGTATGGTTTGGAATAAGAAGTTGGTACATGGAGCATGGCTAATTGGATTAGCATTGATAATGGTGGCTTGCAAAGTCTCTTTAGGCTTGGCCCCCATCTCTTCGATAGATTATGGCAAGGTGCATACTATGCAAATCGTGGATTTCCAAAACCATGCTGATTATGTGTATGGTCCGCTTGCTACTACGTTGAACGATCAGATGAAGGACTTGTTTATGCGGCAGACGAGATTGTCTTTGGTCAATAACAACGGAGATATCGTGATAGAGGGAGAAATTACTGGTTATAATCAGTTTAATGAGGCAATTGATGCCAGTGGCTATTCATCTAAGGTAAGATTGACATTGACCGTTAATGTATCATATACCAATAACACCAACCATGAAGAAGACTTTGAGAACCGCACTTTTAGTGCCTTTCAGACATATGATGCTTCTCAATTGTTGACAGCAGTGCAGGATCAACTGATTGAAGTGATGGTGAAAGATATTTCCGAACAAATATTTAACTCAACAGTAGCCAATTGGTAAAATGACCTCCAATGATATCATACAGTGGATAAAACAACCAGAATTGCTGAATGCAAGCACGTTGTATGAACTGCGTACAGCAGTGGCTCGGTATCCCTTTTTTCAGACCCTTCGGATGTTGTATTTGAAGAATTTATATCTGTTACACGATGAAACTTTTGGGCCAGAGCTACGCAAATCTGCCTTGTTTGTCGCTGATCGTAGCAAGTTGTTCTATCTCATTGAGGGTGGTGAAAATACGTTGAAGTCAGAAAAAAATGATAAACTGTCTGCTCTTCCTGAGGAAGAAACTCCTGATAAAGACCGTACCTTATCACTTATCGACTCTTTTTTGTCGGAAATGTCAGAGGAACAGCCGTCTGACAGTGAACTAAGTCTGTCACTTCCTACAGAAGATTATTTCATGACAGAAGTTAATGTCGGCGATGGAGAGCAAATAGAAGGGGAAACGGAAGAGCTTGACGATAGCTATTTTACTGAGACATTGGCCAAAATCTATATCAAACAACGTAGATATAGCAAGGCTTTGGAAATAATTAGAAAATTAAACTTGAAATATCCAAAAAAAAGTATTTACTTTGCAGACCAAATTCGTTTTTTGGAAAAGTTAGTTATTAATGAGAAAACAAAATCATAATTAAAGATGTATTTACTGATTACTATTTTGATGCTAGTTGCATCTGTCCTGATGTGTGGCATCGTGTTAATTCAAAATTCTAAAGGTGGCGGCTTAGCCTCAGGTTTTTCATCTTCTAACGCTATCATGGGTGTTCGTAAGACCACCGATTTTTTGGAAAAAGCTACTTGGACACTGGCTGCAATTATGGTAATCTGCAGTGTGGCTTCTGCTTACTCATTACCATCTACTAACTCAAGCAGTCAGGATGCTATTATGGAGCAGGCGCAGAAGAATGCTAATACCAATCCATACAACATGCCGGTAGGTACAACTGCTCCTGCAACCGAGACTCCTGCTGAGGCTCCAGCAGAGACACCTGCTAACTAATGTTTTCTGCAAATTAAGAGTATTGTTTTGTCATGACAACAGACAAGATTCAACAAACATTGCGTGATTCTGCTGGAATGCGCTGGACTGCTCTGCTGCTGCTGGCTTTAGGCATGTTCTTTGCCTATATTTTTATGGATATCCTATCGCCTATCAAGGACTTAATGCAGGAGACACGTGGTTGGGATTCTACTGCGTTTGGCACCATGCAAGGTAGTGAGGTTTTCCTCAACGTATTTGTGTTCTTCCTGATTTTTGCTGGTATTATCCTCGACAAGATGGGCGTACGTTTTACGGCGGTGCTTTCAGGAACAGTGATGCTAGTTGGCGCTATTATTAAGTGGTATGCTGTCACTGAGTCTTTCATGGGCAGCGGATTGGAAGAATGGTTTACTAATAATCTGAATTATATTCCCATCTTTGATGAATTGGGCGTTTCTCCTTTCTATGAGGGAATGCCTGCTTCTGCTAAGTTTGCTGCCTGTGGCTTTATGATCTTCGGTTGTGGTTGTGAGATGGCCGGAATTACGGTCAGCCGTGGTATTGTGAAATGGTTCAAGGGTCGTGAGATGGCTTTGGCTATGGGTAGTGAGATGGCTTTGGCTCGCTTGGGCGTGGCAACTTGTATGATTTTCTCACCGTTCTTTGCTAAGTTAGGCGGTAGCATCAGTGTAAGCCGATCAGTCGCTTTTGGTGTTGTGCTACTGGCTATAGGACTGATTATGTTTGCGGTATATTTCTTTATGGATAAGAGATTGGATGCACAGACGGGTGAGGCAGAAGAAAAAGATGATCCATTTAAAATCAGTGATTTGGGACAGATTCTTACCAGTACGGGTTTCTGGCTGGTGTCCATGCTCTGTGTGCTGTACTACAGTGCAATCTTCCCCTTCCAGAAATATGCAGTGAACATGCTTCAGTGCAATCTTGATTTCACAGAGGTGGATCCCAATTCATTCTGGGCCAATAGTAGTGTAACAATCATTCAGTATGTAATTATGCTGGTGGTGGCCATCGCATCCTTCACCAGCAACTTCATGAAAGATAAGGTTAAGAAATATGGTCTGCTGTCATTGGCCATTGTAGCTTTAATCGTTTACTGCTACATGGGTTACATGCGTCAAAGTGCTGAGTCTGTGTTTGCTGTGTTCCCATTGTTGGCTATGGGTATTACGCCTATCTTGGGTAGTTATGTTGATCACAAAGGTAAGGCTGCATCTATGTTGGTACTTGGCTCATTACTGCTTATTGCTTGTCATTTGACATTTGCTTTCATTTTACCTGGTTTCAAGGGCAATATGGTAGGTGGCATCATTGTGGCATACCTTACTATTTTAGTGCTGGGAGCATCCTTCTCACTAGTACCAGCTTCTCTTTGGCCTAGTGTTCCAAAATTGGTAGATGCCAAGATTATTGGCTCAGCATACGCTTTGATTTTCTGGATTCAGAATATCGGTTTATGGCTGTTCCCATTGCTAATTGGCAAAGTGCTCGACAACACTAATCCTGGCGTGACCGATCCAACGCAGTATGATTATACTTGGCCGTTGGTGATGTTGGCTTGCTTGGGTGTCGCGGCTTTGATTCTTGGTTTGGTACTTAAGGCAGTGGATAAGAAAAAAGGTTTGGGATTGGAAGAGCCGAACATCAAATAAAATAGAGGTTAAAAGCCTTGGTAGATAGGAGTTAGGAATCGTATGTTCTTAGCTCCTATTTCATAAAAGAATGTTTCTGTATGGAAGAATTGAGAAAGAAGATTAATGACTCCGCGTTGGTACGCTGGATAGTGCTGGTTATTGTGGCAACTGCCATGATGATGGGCTATTTTCTCAATGACATTATGTCGCCATTAGAAACACTCTTAGAAATGCCGATTGAAGAGGGAGGCTTAGGATGGACAAGTGCAGACTATGGCTTTTTCTCTGGCTCTGGTGGACTTATCAATGTTTTCCTACTGATGCTGTTTTTCAGTGGGCTCATACTTGATAAGATGGGCGTACGTTTTACAGGAGTTCTTGCATGTTCTTTAATGTTGGTAGGTGTGGGCATTAAATATTATGCCGTGACAGCTGTCTTGGCTGGTGAGACTTTCAACCTCAATGTACTGATTTGGAATGTTCGCCTTCCCATGTCTGCAGCCATTGCCAGTTTGGGCTTTGCCATTTTTGGTGTGGGTTATGAAATGTGCGGGATTACTGTTAGTAAGGCCATGGTGCGTTGGTTCACTGGTCACGAACTGGCATTAGCCATGGGCATTCAGCTGGCGATGGCTCGTTTAGGAACCGCAGCCGCTTTGAGTGTCAGTGCTCCTGTAGCTCGTCATTTTTCTCTCTCTGCTCCTTTGGTTCTCGGATTGGTATGCCTTCTTATAGGATTAGTATCTTTCCTTGTCTTCTGTGTTCTTGACATACGTCTTGATAAGGATGAGAAAGTTGTTCAAAGAACGATTTTAAATACTCAATCGGAAGAGGATGACAAGTTCCATATTCGTGACATTGGCTTGATTTTGAGAAGTCCAGGATTCTGGCTCATAACACTGTTTGTAGTACTGTTCTATTCTGCAGTAAGCCCGTTCTTGAAGTTTGCAACTCGTCTGATGATAGAAAAGTATGCGGTGGCTCCCGATATCGCAGGTTTCTTCACATCTATTGTGCCCTTTGGCACTATTTTAATGACTCCGTTGTTTGGTTCTGTCTATGATAAGTATGGCCGTGGTGTGACCTTGATAATAATAGGAACCGGCATGTTAACATTGGTACATTTTGGTTTTTCTTTACCAATTCATTCAAGTGCATTTGCAATCATTATGATGGTGGTGTTGAGTATAGGTTTTTCTCTTACTCCTGCTGCTTTGTGGCCCATTGTGCCGAAAATCATTCCGATGAAATGCCTAGGTACTGCTTACTCACTAATATTCTTTATCCAGAATTTTGGTCGTGCCATTATCCCAATGTTTGTAGGTAAGGCCAATGAAACCGATCCGACCTATACCACCGGTATGCAGATTTTTGCTTGTACAGGCCTGGCTGCTGTCCTTGTAGCAGTTGCTATGCTATATCTAGATAGAAAAAAGAACTATGGATTGGAGAAACCTAATATTAAGAGCTAATTGTTGTGGACAATAAAGTCAGTCTTTTAGATACCGTTCCAGTTCATGCTTCACAAGTATGGACAGAAGAGTCAGCTGATGGGTGTTTGGTTCTAGTCTATCAACGTTTCCCAAAGGCTTGGATGACCCGGCTATTTTCACGTTGGTTTTCTCCGCAGATTCATGTCCCTCTCGAACAATACGGTTCTGAGGTATGGCAGTTGATGGATGGTAAGCGTACCACGGAGGAAGTGATTAGATTAGTGGCTTTGCGGCATCCTGAAGAGATTGACTTCCCGCAACGTCTTGCCATTTATATCTCTCAACTCCATGTCAATGGCTTCATCACTTTGCAAAAAGTATAGTTCAACTATTCTTCATTAATATTTGGCAGTGTCAATAACTTGCACTATCTTTACATCCAAACGATTTACTATGATTAATAGGAAAAAATTTATAGCCCCTGGCGCATGGTTCGCTATGACCTATCCAGCCGATTGGCATGAGTTTGAGGGTGGTGAAGAGTCATTCCTTTTTTATAATCCGGACGATTGGGATGGTAATTTCCGTATTTCGGCTTTCCGTGGTGAACGTGCTAATTATGGACAAGAAGTGGTTAATGATGAGTTGAAGCGAAGCAAACGGGCCCAGGCTGTCATGGTGGGCGATTTGCCATGTGCATATAGCTGTGAGGTCTTTACTGAAGATGGTGAGGCGTATGAGAACCATCAATGGGTAACAGGTATAGGTGATGTGGCTTTTGAAGTGTCATTTGCTACTGCCCAAGGTGCGTCTATTCGTAAGGCACAAGAGGTGATTGCTTCTTTGGAATTGCGTTATCCAGGGGTAAAGTATCATGCTGAACTCATACCCATACGTCTCATGGAGATTTATCAGATTGATGAGGCTTACGATTGGGTGCAATCGGAAATCAAGAAGCAGTTTAAGAAAGATTTCCGTGGTGAGGTTAGTGATATCCAAAACATGCAGCGTATGATAGACAATGGATCACTCAACCCACGTAAACGGGATGCTTGGATAGCATTGGGCATTACTTTATGTGTCATTCTCACCAATGAAATAGATGGCGTTGAGTGGATGACGCTGATTGATGGAAGTCGTGAGGTGCCAGTGCTTGTGAATATGGCAGATGACAAGACCATCGATCCAATGAAACTGGTGTGGAGCAAAGTGAAGAATGGAGAATCTGTTAACTTAACCAATACCTACGAACATATTCTCTGATGGCAAACAATTATAATCCCGTTTTACAGGTAGAAGGCCTTTCTAAGTCTTTTGGAGTTCATGTGTTGTTTCACGATATTAGTTTTGGCTTGTCAGAAGGTCAGCATGTGGGATTGATAGCCAAGAATGGCATTGGGAAATCTACCTTATTGAATATTCTGGCTGGCGAAGAGCCCTATGATGGTGGAAAAATTACTTTTCGCCGTGACCTTCGAGTGGGTTATTTGCCACAAACACCACGATATCCTTCTCGTTTTTCGGTATTAGAGGCATGTCTAAAACATGACAGCTGCAATCTTGATCCTCACAAGGATTATGAGTTGGCTGCAATACGGTTACTTACCAAATTGAAGATTACCGACCTGCAACAGCCTGTGTCTGAATTGTCTGGTGGGCAAATTAAGCGTGTCGCTTTAGTAAATGCATTGATAAACGATCCAGAGTTACTGATATTGGACGAACCAACTAACCATCTCGACTTAGACATAGTGGAATGGTTAGAAGATTATTTGAGACGTAGCACAATGACATTACTTATGGTAACGCACGACCGATATTTCCTTGATCGCGTTTGCAACCATATTATGGAGTTGGATGCAGAGTCACTCTATCAGTATGATGGTAACTATGCCTACTACTTGGAGAAACGACAGGAACGTATGGATGCCAAGGCCGTTGAGATAGAACGTGCCAATAACCTTTATCGGACAGAATTGGATTGGATGCGCCGCATGCCACAGGCACGTGGGCATAAGGCACGGTATCGTGAGGAAGCTTTTTACGAACTGGAGAAAGTGGCGAAACAGCGAATGGTAGATAACAAAGTGCAGTTGAATGTTAAGTCTTCGTATATAGGGAACAAGATCTTTGAGGCCAATCATCTTTATAAATCGTTTGGCACAGTTAAGATACTTGATGACTTTTCATATGTTTTTTCCCGCTATGAGAAAATGGGTATTGTAGGAAACAATGGCACAGGCAAGTCATCCTTCCTGAAGATTCTTTTGGGAGAGTTAACCATTGACAGCGGCACACTGGAAATAGGTTCAACAGTGCGCTTTGGCTATTACTCGCAAGAGGGCATGCATTTTGATGAACAAATGAAGGTGATTGATGCTGTCCGCGACATTGCTGAAGTGGTGGATATGGGTAATGGTAAACGATTGGGAGTATCTCAGTTCTTGCAGTACTTCTTGTTCTCTCCTGAAACGCAGTACAACTATATTTATAAATTGAGTGGAGGCGAGCGTCGCAGGCTATATCTTTGTACAGTACTGATGCGCAATCCCAATTTCCTGATATTGGATGAACCCACCAACGATCTTGACATCATGACGTTGCAAGTATTGGAAGAATATCTGAAAGGTTTTGGTGGCTGTGTGATAGTTGTGAGTCATGACCGCTACTTCATGGATAAGGTTGTAGATCATATATTGGTATTCAATGGTCAAGGTGATATCCGAGATTTCCCTGGCAATTATACCCAATACCGTACATGGAAAGAGCAGCATGAACGTAATCTGCCAAAAACAGTGCAACATATTACGTCTAAGCCAGAACGTCAGCGGCAAAATGATAAACGGCGCATGTCATTTAAGGAAAGACGTGAGTTTGAACAGCTTGGAAAGGAAATTGAGGTGCTGGAAGCTGAGAAAAAACAGTTGGAAGCAGATCTTTGTAGTGGAACACTGTCGGTTGAAGCCCTCACGGAGAAATCCAAACGTCTTCCCCTTTTAGAAACAGAATTGGATGAGAAGTCTCTTCGTTGGTTGGAGTTGTCAGAAATTGAAGGATAAATTTGGATATATTTTTTACTTACCATACCTTTGCCACGAAATTGAAAAACCATGATTGAATCCTTCTTTGAAGAAATAGTATTTGGTGTAAGTATAGGTGGTTGGGTGACTATCTTGACAATGATTTGCATTTTTGTAGTGATGGCCTATTCACGCATCCCTGCTGAGGTGGCTTTTTTAGGCGCTCTTACAATATTGTTGGTATTGGGCATTGTTGATGAGAAAGAAGGTATGGCTGGTTTCAGCAGTGAGCCTGTGGTGGTGAATGCCGCTTTTTTCGTTATTATAGGAGGATTGATGCAGACTGGTGTGCTATATTGGCTTTCCCAAAATGTGTTAGGAGAGGCTCGTAGTTTCACAGGTGCCATTATCAAACTGATGATACCAACTAGTGTGCTCTCTGCTTTCTTGGGCTCCTCAAATGTTGTGTCATTGCTGATTGATGCTGTGAAGATTTGGTCACGGAAAATTAATCTTTCTCCCTCCAAACTACTGATGCCTTTAAGCTATGCAGCTTCTTTAGGGGGCATGTGTACATTATTAGGTAACTCTTCTAACTTAGTCATTGCAGGTCTTTATACCAGCCAGACTGGGCTGCCAATGAATATATTTGAGCCGATGCTGCCAGGTATAATCCTTACCATATTGGGTATGATGCTGCTGGTGCTGATGCAGCGTTTCATACCAGATAGACAATCATCTGACATCTCGTTTGAATCCACCAGCGATTATACTGTAGAATTATTGGTGCCTACTGACAATTCCTATGTGATGCAAACGGTGGAGGAAGCAGGTCTTTTAACTCCCAAAGGAGGATCGCTTATTGAGATTATGCATTTTGACCGTGAGATTGTAATGCCTGTACCTAAAGACGAGCCCGTTATGGGTGGTGATCGTTTAATATATGCAGGTCAAATCAACGATTTATTGGAGTTGAAACGAACTCACGGCTTAGTCGCTGCTGACCACCATGTTTGGAACATCAACGAGATAGATACTAAACGTCGCATGCGTACAGCTTATGTTACCTTTGGTAGTGAGTTGATAGGCAAATCAATGGCTCATTGTAGCTTTGAAAGACGTAATAATGTGGTGCTCGTAGCAGTGGCTCGTCAAGGGCATCGTGTTGAAGGTATACCTCGTGAAATCAGTTTGCAGGCAGGTGATACGTTGTTGTTGGAATGCCCAGCTAAGGGCGAGAACCAATTAGAACAAGCCAATCGCCGCTCTCTCAAGTTCTTCGATAGTCAATTTGTGCCTCAGTTGGGCCCTAAAACTGTTACTTCCGCCATAGTCTTGACACTGATGTTCATTATATCATCTTTTAAGATAATGCCACTTATTACAGCCTCAATGTTTGCTGCTGGTGTGCTGATGATGGCAGGTTGTTGTCGCATTACAGATGTAACTAAATACATAGAGTGGGACCTCTTGCTCATTCTTGGTTCTACAGTAGTATTCTCAGTTGCTATCACTAAGACAGGTGTTGCAAGTTTTGTGGCTACCAATGTGCTTGACCTTTGTAATTCTAATCCTTATATAGTCATGGGTGTGATGTGTTTGTTGGCATCTGTTGTCAGTGAGTTTATAAGTGATGTGGGTGCAGGCGCTGTATTCTTCCCCATAATCTACCAACAGGCTTTGTTATTAGGCTGTGATCCGTTACCATTTGTAATGGCGCTTATGTTAAGTGTTGCACTCAGTTTTGCTTCTCCCATTGGTAGTACTACCCATATGTTGGTCTTTGGACCTGGGTCCTTCCGCTTCACTGACTTCGTGCGTTTGGGTACTGTCATGCATTTGGTCTTATTACCCATCCTGCTCTTGATAATTACGTTCATATATCCGTTTTGATAAATAAAAAGGCTGCATCTAGATGCAGCCTTTTTATTATGAATGACACTCGTAGTTTGAAATATATTAAGAGATTTCAATGGTACGTGTATTCTTTACTTCTTCTTTCTTGAACTTAGGTAAGATAACAGTCAGTACGCCATTCTCTACCTTTGCAGAAATGTGCTCTTTATCCACATCCTCCGGCAGAGTGTAGTTCTGCTGGTAGTTGCTGTATGAGAACTCACGACGCAGATAGTGCTGTTTCTTCTCCTTGTCCTCTTCTTTGTGCTCCCATTTATTCTCGATAGCTACGCACAAATTGCCATCTTCATTGATATTGACGCGGCAAAACTCTTTCTTGATACCAGGAGCGGCAACTTCCATTGTATAAGCCGTTTCATTTTCCATTACGTTTACTGCCGGTGCGGTTGTGTTGGCACGAGGTGTGAAATCGAAATAATCATCGAATACTGTAGGAAACCATGTGTTTCTAAACATTGCTGGTAACATAGTAAATACCTCCATTTTTATTTTAGTTCTTTTAATTGTTATACATTCACTTGCCTCAGCTTTCGCTTGCGGCTTGCACCTTTCTAAGTGCAAGTTGTATGCCATGAGACTTATGGTGACAATTTGTCAATAAATGGAAGTATAGTATGTAAAATTGTCAAATTAAGCTGACAATATGTCAAGTAATTATGCTTTATTGCTCAAATACACTGGCAAGATTCTTGACCAGTTCATCCTCATTAAGACTAATATTAAGTATCTTGCCGTTTGGGTCAAGTAAAATACCAGTAGGCACCCAACGGATAGCATATAGTTCTACTACATCACCTTGCCAATATTTCAAGTCAGATACTTGTGTCCATGTGAGGCCTTGCTGCTCAATAGTATTAAGCCACGTCTCCCGATTGCGGTCGAGTGATACGCCTAGAACGGTGAAGTTCTTTCCTTTGTATTTGTTGTAAGCCTCTACGATGAATGGATTCTCCCTTCGACAATCTGGGCACCAACCAGCCCAGAAGCTTACCAGCACATACTTGCCACGGAAATCTTTCAGGCTAACAGGTTTCCCATCGGGATCGGGTAGGGTGAAGTCTGGGGCAATCTTGCCCACCTGCACAGCTTCTTTCCTGGCAATCAGGCCTTCCATCTGCTTCACATACATGTTCCCATCTAGTGACTTGTCCAACTTGCTACGCAAGGTCTGCAGTTGCTCAAGGTCAAGTCCCCATGCCAGATTACGCATAATATAATATGGTGCAAGGGCAGATGCAGGATTTGCTGCTACAAACTCATTGATATCGAAACCTTCTTTTCCTACCTTGTCTGCTGTCTCTTGGTAGAGCGTGTTGATAGGTGAACCTTCGATGTGAAGTGTCTTGTTTGCTTCACTCATCTTTATCTTCATGGCCTCATTCCCTAGGAAGAATACTAGTGGGTTGTTACTCTCTTTATCGGTGGTTAGTCCGTATGCTAATGTCTGCATGGCAAAACCGCGGAACTCAAACTCTCCTCCACTAACTTCAGCAGAATCCACCAACGTATAGCTCTTGTCATGATATTCTTTCAGATAAACCATGCCACTCCTGATGTCGGATATCTCGCCGTTGATCAGGTAGCCGTTACCATTAACTTTCCCTTTGTTGCCGTTGCATGAGGTAAGTGCCAGTGCCAGGCATAAACCTCCAATGATTCTCTTTACCATATTGCTGTTGTTTTTTATAGTTTAGTTGCTTAGTTTGTTTATGATGTCTTGCACGATTAAGCCAGCCAAGGTAAAACCGAAAATGGCTGTTATATGCGATAATGAGCCATTAATCTGCGCTTTAGCTGAGCACCATTCATGGTTGAGCAGAGAAGGGTCACCTGGTCCGTTTTTCGCTTTGGGGCACATGCAGTTGGCTGTGCCACATGAGTGGTTGACTCCTTTGTTTTTCAATAGTTCCTCGCTATACACACATTTGAACTTACGCTTAGGGAACACGCCGTTTTTTTTGAACCTGCGTCTAAGGGCAGCAGCCAAAGGGTCACCTTTTACGTCCCAGAACTCAGCCACCTCTATCTTGGTGGGGTCGAGTTTCAAGGCGGCTCCCATGGACGAGAAGAACTTCGCCTTCGAGCGGGTGGCTCTGATAATGAGCAGCGCCTTATCTTTCAAGCTGTCTATGGCATCCACGACATAATCATAGGCATCAAGGTCGAATTGGTCGGCTGTCTCCTCGCTATATATCATTTGCAATGATCGTATGTCGGCATTAGGATTGATTTGCAGCAGCCGCTCTTTCAAAGCATCCACCTTCACTTGCCCTACGGTTTGCATACTTGCCATTAGTTGGCGGTTGATATTAGTGATGCAAACACGGTCGGAATCCACGATAGTCAGATGCACGATACCTGTTCGTATCAGACTTTCGGCACACCAGCTGCCAACGCCTCCCACTCCCAGCATCAATACCTTTACCTGCGATAACCTTTCCAGGGCATCAGAGCCTAAAAGCAGTTCTGTCCTATTGAATAAACCTTTCTCTAAACCCATAAGAATGTAATTGTTGCGCAAAGATAGCGTATTTTTCTCAAGTTTTATTAACTTTGCAGGCAAATAATACAAATTGAAATGAAAAGGCTGCTTTATATATCTATTAGTTTGGTGCTGCTGGTATTGGTATCATGCAATAACAGAACCTCAAAAAGGGATCCCGACAATTATGTAGTGGAATCCATAAAGGAAGATGTAATCAGCAATGAGATTCATCAGTTGCAGACCATCTCGTCCTCTACGTCTGCTGACTTCAAGGGCAAGACTTACACCATGAATGTTGTCCGAAAGGCAGATGGCACTTTGCCTGTTGTAACCGATGTACAAGGATTAAAGTATTACGATAATACCATAACTTTGGAGATAACTACGGATGGCAAACTATTTGCCCATAAGGTTTTCAACAAGAACACATTCGCATCTTACTTAGAGCCAGATTTCATTCAACATTCCATCTTGGAAGGCTTGGTGTTCGATAAGGTGACCGACTATGGTCTGATGTTTGCAGCCAGCGTGAGCTATCCTGAAAGTGATCTTTATGTACCTTTCCATGTAACGGTGCTGCCAAATGGCAACCTTTCTATTGATAAGGCTGATTTGATGGAAGATTACGAGCCAGAAACTGAGCCAACAACCGAATCCAACAAAAACTGACTTTGAAAGGTGGATGCCTTATTCTAAGTCAACGACGGTAATTCCAGCTCCGCCAAACTGTACATGCTCGTCGTGGAAGTCTTTCACGCCATTAACTCCTTGCAAATACTGCCTTATTAATGTCCGTAAGATGCCCGTCCCTGTGCCGTGCAGAATTCTCACACGTGAGACGCCAATTAATATGGCATCATCAATGAAGTAAGTCACTGCTTGTATGGCCTCGTCGCCCCTCATACCCCTTACATCTATATCCTGCTTAAAGTTTAGTTTTCTGTCGTGCATTGAGTCTTGTGTCTGCTCGCTTAGATAAGTGGCTTTCTGTGTGATGTCAGGGTGTTTAGTTGGTGGTTGCACAGGTTCAAGTCTGTTCAGCTTCACCGTAGTCTTGATATTGCCAAAGACTACCGTAGCATCTTTTCCATGAATCTCTATGATGGTACCCACTGTTTTCTGGCCTTTTAGCCTAACAGTTGCCCCTTCTGTCAACTGAGCCTGTAATTCCGCTTCACGTTGGGCTTTCATAGCAGCCTGCTCTTCTGCTGATGGGGCAGGTGTATTGTCTTTCTCCGACTTCTTGCCCTTCTTGCGTTGCTGACGCTCACGCAGTTTCTCCATCTTGCGGGCAATCTTATCTTCAGCTTTTTGTGCCTCTTGTTCCTGTAACTGTTTGCGGAAATCGGCTAATTCTTGACGAATCTTCTTGGTTTCTTCCTTCTCAGCCTGTGCCTCTTTGATGCCTTTTATAGTACCCTCAATACGAGCGTTGGCTTCTTGTACTAGTTGCTCAGCCTCACTCTTAGCGTTTCGCAAAATATCTTTGCGCTCTTGGTGCAACTCTTGTAGTTCACGCTCATAGCGAGCGATGGTTTCTTCCATCACCTTTTCACGCTGGTGAATGCTCTGTCGTTTATTCTGCCAGTAGCGTTTGTCGCGCACAATGTCTTGCAAATATTTGTCGGAGTTGATATAATCACTGCCCACAATCTCAGAAGCATCAGCTATCACTTCCTCTGGCAGACCTATCTTTCTGGCTATCTCAACAGCAAAAGAACTACCAGGCATACCTATCTGTAATAAAAAGAGAGGCTGCATAAGATTACGGTCGTAGAGCATGGCCCCATTGACGATACCCTCGTGTGCATCAGCAAAGTGCTTTAAGTTTTGGTAGTGGGTGGTGATGACGCCAAACGTACCTTTCTCGTTAAACCGCTTCAACACTGCTTCGGCTATGGCACCGCCAATCTGTGGCTCTGTACCTCCACCAAATTCATCTATCAGAATCAAGCTCTTGCTGTCGCACTGCTTCATCATGTTTTTCATGTTTAGCAGGTGAGAAGAGTAGGTACTCAGGTCATCCTCAATGCTCTGCTCATCGCCGATGTCGATAAAGATGCTGTTGAATACACCTGCATGACTGCCTTCGTGAAGCGGAATCAACAAACCACATTGCAGCATATATTGCAATAATCCTACTGTTTTGAGACAAACTGATTTACCTCCTGCATTGGGGCCGGAGATTAGTAAGATACGGCGTTCTTTCGTTAGCTCAATGTCCAATGGTACTACTTTCTTATTATGTTTGGCCAATGAAATTTGCAGCAGTGGATGTACAGCAGCACCCCAGTCTATACATTGTTTATTCTCAAATGCAGGCTTGATGGCACCTGTTTGCTGGGCAAACAATGCCTTGGCACGGATGAAGTCAATCTCAGCCAAGAACTCGTATGACTGCAGTACATCGGGAATCAATGGGCGCAACTCGTCTGTAAACTCCATCAATATGCGTATAATCTCATGCCGTTCTTCAATTTCCAGTTCTCTCACACGATTGTTGGCTTCTACTACAGCTTCAGGTTCAATAAAAACAGTCTTGCCACTAGCTGATTCATCATGCACAATGCCCCTTACTCTACGCTTCATAGCAGGGGCAACAGGTATTACTAAACGTCCATCACGCATGGTAGGAGAAACATCCTTTTCTATCACCCCTTCGCTTTGTGCATTACGTAATATACTAGCTAGAATACGAGATATGCTGTTCAGTGTGCCTGCATGATCCTTGCGAATGCGAGCCAGTTCGGACGAAGCATTGTCTTTTATCTGTCCATAGGGGTTTAGTATGCCGTTGATGCGATTTGTCAGTTTTGGGAAAACCAAGATATTACCTGCCAACTTACACAAGTTAGGATAGGGAGAAGTAGAATCTTCTTCCGTTTCCTCGGCTTTAAGAAACCTTACAATGTCATTGATGGTTTCAAGCGAACGACGGAGATCAAACAGTTCCTGCTCTTCCAAAAATAGTCCCTCCACCTTCACGCGTTTTAGTGCAGGACGCACATCAAAAAAGAATTGAGCAGGAAAATCATCGTCCCCTTGAAGGATAGCCAACATCTCGCAAGTTAGGTCAAGTTGTTGGTTGATGTCGGCATACCGGCTCCCATACGTCATCTCGTCAACACGTTCTTCGCCTAATGTACTGAGGCATCTGCCTTTCAGAAGCTGGCGTATTTGGTCAAAGCCAATCTTATGTTCAAAGTTGTGAGGATATATCATATTTTCATATTTGGGTGTAAAGATACTATAATTAAAGATTAATAGCAGCTACCAGTGCACCTAAATTTAGGGATAAAGTTAAGATTATGGGAACCACTTCTTAAGGATGACTGCTTATGAACTACTGTGAATAATGCATTAGCAATTTGTTTTTGCAATTCTTATTACTCGCGTTGTTTTTTTGTCAATAAAAAAACTGGTTGATGAATTTCAACCAGTTTCTGTCGGCGGAGAGAGAGGCTCCGCGACCTCATCCGCTAAATTCCTTTATAATAAGTAGTTATCTAATCACTCAAAAGCCGTGTACCGTATGTGTAGCCATTTTT
>CACYLU010000015.1 GCA_902775375.1 uncultured Bacteroidales bacterium
TTCTTCATGGAAGGGCTATGGTATGGATGGCTTGCAGGAACTTTGGGAAACAAGAGACTTGCCTGGCAAAGTAATAGACTTTACTCCTGATGTGGTGACAGACGAGATGCTGCTACAAATAAACCTTGAAGAGGTGGATATGATGATATGCCGAGGAAAAGAGATTAAGAAGTGGTTGTCGATGCATAAAAACAAAGTGAGCCATTATGCCATCCTTGATGACTATGATGATATGCTTCCCGAGCAGATGTCTTATTTTGTGCAGACCAACTATGAGGTGGGTATCAGCAAAGAGGATGCTGATAGGGTGATAGAGATATTGAATAAGTAAAAATTTTATGATAATCTACGAAAGCAAGAAACCATATAATGATAAATTGTTTGGGTCTTCAGATCCATTCATGTTTGCATTGGGCTTGGCGTTTTTAATCGTTATGCTTGTTTATTGGAGTGGGGCATTCATCTATAAAAAGATTAGATCGTGAAGCATAGCAATCATATATTGAGAATTGTGGCAATCGCATTTATTGCCATACTGGTATTATAGCCCAAAGTACTCGCGGTATCTGTCGTACAGGTGGCCTGCTTGCAGATAGGCCGACTGCGGACTCATGAAGTGGGAGAACTCAAAAGTGATGGCTTTGTCGTAGCCACAACGCTTGGCGGCTTCCAACTTCAGACGAAGCTTGTCGAACTTGATGGGGAAGAACTTGATGGGCATGTCGCGGTCAAAGCTCTCGGCATTGGTCCAGCACTGCATACCGTAACGGTCGGCCAACTTCTTGTTGACGGTAAAGAATGCGTCCAACTCGTTGTAGTCGATGTGACCGTCTTGGAAAGCACAGGCATCTACCACTTCGTGTATGCCGTCGAATATCTCATCCCACTCGCGTTCGTGCTGCTCGACTGACACAGCATTCTCTTTGGTCAGGGCACTGCCTGCTGCCTCTACGGCTTTCTTGCCATCTATCCACGGGGAGATGAAGGTGGGGAGGCCACCTGACACTTCCTTGCATTGCTTTCCCATGTCATAGAAGGTCTGTACGGCGCCTTTGGTGTTGCGTGAGATTTCGGTACTGATGTACCAGCCTCCGAAACTCTTGTGACGGGTGCCGTAATCGTTCCACACTTCCTCAATGACATATTTGTTACGTTCTACTTCCATCGACATATCGCCTGTGTCCCAGTAATGTCCGCTGTCGTATAGTTCGAAGTAGAACTGCATGTCGTATTTGTCAGCCAGGCGAAGGAACAGTTCCAGCAAATCGACCGATGGCATGTAGCAACCTTGACTTATCAGGTATTTGGAGGGGTAGGTGATGAATTTGCGATAGCCCGAGCGTATCATGATGACTGTGTCAATGCCGATGGCCTTCATGTACTGGAAATCGCGATCCCACTCCTTTGCTCCCCAGTTCTGATGGGGGATGTCGTGTGATATCTCATCGAGAAAAGTACCAGTAATCTTGAGTCCATTATCTCTAATAATCAAATCTTTGCCATCTAGATGCTGTGGCTCTGTCGATGGCTGTGGCTGCTGACATCCGCTCATGATGGCAGCACCACTTACCACAGCCATATTCCTGATAAAATCTCTACGGTTGCTCATTGCTGTTGCGGGTTGGGTTGAACTGAGTTATTTTATTTGAACAATCTTGGTGCAAAGTCCTTCAGGTTGTTGCGCCAGGTGCTCCAAGTGTGACCTGTCTGGTATGGCTCGCTATACTCGTAGTGGATGCCATACTTGTCGAAGATCTTGTTGGTGTTGGTGCCACTGCGGTAGGTGATGTCGGTAGGACCTCCCTGGGTGTGGACAAACATCTTGAAGCTCTTGTTGATTATGGCTGCATTCTCCTTGAGGTGGAAGCGCTCGGCCTGCTGCTCGTAGTCAATGTTAGGGTTGAAGCCACTGCTGAGCACCATGACATAGCTGAACTTGTCGATGTTCTGTAGACAGACCTCGAGTGTCTGGATGCCACCCATCGAGAGGCCTCCGATGGCACGGTGGTCCTTGTCGGTGAGGCAACGGTAGTTGCTCTCGATAAATGGGATGATGCTGCCCATCAGGTCGTTAGTGAAGTTGTCCATGAGGTCGCTCATGTCTCTCTTCTGTGCAGGGATATTGGCATTGGGCATCACCACAATCATAGGCTTGATCTTGCCTTCGGCCAACAGGTTGTCGAGGATGAAGCCTGCCCGTCCTACGGTAGGCCAGCCGTTGTCGGTGTCGCCTCCGCCATGAATCAGGTAGAATACTGGCAACTTCTCCTTTGAAGTTTCATAACCTGCTGGTGTCCACACATGCAAGCGACGGGTGGTGTTCAACACCTTGCTATGGTAATAGCGTTGAGCCATTGCGCCATGAGGCACATCTTTCATGGCATCGAACTCGGTACCGTCACCAATCTCGGCAATGGCCGATGTCTCGCTGGCCAAAGGCCCCTTAGGGTCATAAACATTCAGTCCGTCCACCACGAAGTGATAGCGGTAGGTGCCTGGCTTGACATCCTTGACGGTGATGTTCCACACGCCATTGGGGTTCTCCTTCACCTCGGGCTGTGCACCCCAGGGCACTACATCGCCTGCCACTGACACCGTACGGGCTTTGGGGGCATAGATGCTGAACACTACACTGCCATCAGCCTGTCGGCGAACAGACTGCAAGGTATCGTTAGGGGTAGGGGTGCGCTGAAATTGTGCACTGGCAGTAATAATACTGCCGAAAGCCATGAGGGCTACTAAAATAAAAGAGGTGTATTTCATGATATGTACTGTTTATTATTTTTAGCAAAGATAGTGCAAGCCGAAAACAGAACAAAATAAATTTATTTATTTTTTATGTTGAGGCGAAGCCTATGTTATCTAAAGATAGTGCAAATCGAAAGGAGAACAAAATAAGTTTATTTATTTTTTATGTTGACTAATTATTTTGCATCAATACCTACTAATGGTGAAGGGCCATCTGGCTTTTAGCTAATAGTAGGTATTTCGTTTTGTTTAGAATGGTTCTAATTTTGCAGTGAATTTTTATTACCAGAGTTATGTATAGAATAATTACTGCATTTGTGTTGGCTTTTCTGCCATTGACAATGCTCTTTTCGCAAGATGGAAGAAATGAAGAATACCAGTCTGTTACTTCAGAGTATAACGGCGATTGGCGTTTCCGTTTCGGTGGCTATGGCGAGATGTATGCCAGCTGGAAAGACTACGGACTGAACCGCTGGAGTGGTTCGACAGTAGGCAACAGCAAGAAGAACCATGCCGAGATTGCCATTCCTCGTTTCGTGCTGGCACTCGACTATAAGCTTTCTCCCAAATGGATATTAGGTGCTGAGATAGAGTTTGAATCAGGTGGTGTAGGTACTGCCTATGAACTGGAAACTGGCACCGGTAGTGAGAATGGCGAGTATGAACAGGAGTTTGAGAAGGGTGGTGAGGTTGCACTGGAGCAGTTTCATATCACTCGCCTGATTGCTCGCGAGTTTAATGTTCGTGTGGGGCACTTGGTACTGCCTGTGGGTTTGACCAATGGACATCATGAGCCAGTGAACTTCTTCGGCACCACGCGCCCAGAGGGTGAAACCACCATCTTCCCTTCTACTTGGCATGAGACAGGTATCTCATTCTTCGGAACAGTAGGTAAGGGTTATGGCACTTTCAACTATCAGGCTATGATTGTGGCTGGCTTGAATCCCAACGGCTTCAGTAAGTACGACTGGGTGAAAGGTGGTCGTCAGAACCTTTTTGAACTCGACAACTTTACATCACCTGCATGGATTGCCCGCTTGGACTATGTGGGTGTGCCAGGATTGCGCATCGGTGGTTCGTTCTATTTCATCAACGATGCTGGAGGCAATGCAGATAAACTCAATACTTATGCTTCTTTAGGCAAGATTCCTGTACGCATCTGGAACATCGATGGTGAGTATGTGAATAAGTATTTTATTCTAAGAGGTAATTTCATCAGTGGTCATGTGGGTCATGCTGCAGGTATTACCCGTATCAACAACAGCTATTCGAAGTTGTCGCCCTATGGCCGTAAAGCACCCTTTGCATCTGGGGCACTGACCTATAGCGCTGACCTGGGTGTGCGTGTGAAGTCATTTATTAAGAATGAGAAATTCCCTGATATCATCCCATTTGCACACTATGAGTATTACAACCCTCAGCAGGTGATGGATGCTGGTCAGACAGCTGACGAGCGTTGCCAAGTGAGCATGTGGCGCATGGGCTTGAACTGGGAACCTCTGCCTAATCTGGTAGTAAAGGCCGACTTTACCACTCGCCAGATTGGTACACAGAAAGTATTTGGCACAACTCGCTTCAATAGTGAGAATGAGTTCAATATCGGCATCGCATATGCTGGATGGTTCTTTAAACGTTGATTATTAACAATTTAAAACAATACAATTATGAAGAAAGTTGTTTACAGTATGATGGCATTTGCTATGGCATTTGCATTTGCTGCTTGTGGTAGTGATAAGAATGATCCTTCACCATCACCTTCACCAACTCCGACACCGATTCCAACTCCGACAGCATCAGTGACCGAGGCTGACCTCGATGCTGCAGTGGCTCAGTATGTGGATGGTGTTGTGCTGCCTACTTACAAGGCTTTGGCTGAGAATAACGAAGCATTGAACAATGCTGTTGAGCAATTCCGTAAAGTTCCATCTGACGCAGCTTTTGAAGATGTGGCTAACGCTTGGTTGGATTCACGTGAACCTTGGGAGTCAAGCGAAGCATTCCTGTTTGGTCCTGTAGCCGACAAAGGTCTGGACCCCAATATGGATAGCTGGCCACTTGACCAGGTATCTATCGTTGCTATCCTGAACTCAGCCGACTGGGCTGCTCTGGAGTGGACAGGCGACTATGACGAGGATGACGAGAATATCGAGGCAGTGCAGAGCGTTCGTGGTTTCCACACGCTGGAGTACCTGACATTCAAGGATGGTAAGCCTCGTACAGTGAGCGCTAAGACAGGATCTACTGACCCTAACACATTGGAATATGCTGATGCCAACAAGGATGCATGGGCTAACTATATGCAGGCTGTAGCTGCCCTGTTGCGTGCCGATGCCAATACATTATATAAAGATTGGAATGAATCTTATAATGGCGGTAAGAGCTATGCTGATATTTTCAAGGCTCATGATGGTACCGAAGGCTTTAACAGTGCTATCAACTGCATCGAGCAGATTATCGATGGTTGCGCTGATATCGCCAGTGAGGTGGGTGCATCAAAGATTGGTGACCCTGTGGGCCTGTATGAGGATGGAAAGACACAGGAGGCTCTTTATGCTGTTGAGTCTTGGTACAGCTGGCACTCTCGCGATGACTATACCAATAATATATATTCTATCCGCAATGCATATTATGGTTCACTGGATGGTAGCGTGAACGCCAACTCAATATCTGCTTTGGTGAAGAAGGTGGATGAGGCTTTCGATACCAAAGTGAAGAATGCCATCCAGGCTGCAGCTGATGCCATTCAGGCAATCCCACAGCCATTCCGTAATAACATTGACAGTAGCGAGGCTAAGGCAGCTATGGATGCATGTGGCGATTTGGAATCACTGCTGACAGATGAGCTGAAGCCATTTATGCAAAAGATTCTGGACTAAATGATGGAAAAGTGGTTTCGATTAATATTAGGACTTTCTGCTACATGGTTGGTGGCCTCATGTGATGAGGTAGGCGACCAGATTGTAGCAACAGATATTGATGTTCCGGCTGGCTATGCATTGTCAGCTGGGACATCTACTGTTTTTTTCAATTCAGCAGTGGCCTATGACCAGCCTGCCAAGTGGGTGAGTGGGGTGTATGACACACGCTTCACTCGCGGTGACCGTTTGTATGATAACGTAAAGAGTACTAATAATAATGGTCATAATGGTGGCTTGGGTCCTGTGTATGCAGGTTTCTCCTGTGGCAGTTGCCACAGGAATGCAGGACGAACAGAGCCTACGCTTTGGACACAAGGCGGATCGGGAACATATGGCTTTACTTCTGCATTGATTTATATCACCCGCAAGAATGGTGCTTTCTTCCAGGATTACGGGCGTGTGATTCACGATAACGCCATCTATGGTGTAGAGCCCGAGGGCAAACTCAGGGTGACCTATGACTTTGAGACATTCGAGTTTCCTGATGGCGAGAAATACGAACTGGCCAAACCTAACTATGAGATTTATGAATGGTATGCTGATAGCATTGCTCCAGAGGACTTGTTCTGCACCGTGCGCATCCCTTTGCGCCACGTAGGTATGGGCCAGATCATGGCGATTGACCGTAATGAGATTGAGGCTTTGGCCCGTCAGAGCAACTACCCAGAGTTTGGTATCAGTGGCAAGGCTAACTATATCAATGAACGTGGGAAAAGGCAATTGGGCCTTTCAGGCAACAAAGCGCAACATGCCGACCTTACTGTGGAACTGGGCTTCAGTAGCGATATGGGTATGACCAATAGTCGCTATCCAGAGGAAATTAGTGAGGGACAACGCCAAATCAATCAAGGCAGTATGATGGGACTGCTCTATGACCAGCTGGATGTATCTACCGAAGATATGGAGGATGTGGATCTGTATATGCAGAGTCTGGGTGTGCCAGCCCGAAGGAACGTAAATGACCCCAGGGTGATTCATGGCGAACAAATGTTCTATAAAGCTTCTTGTCAGTTGTGCCACACCGTAACACTTCATACACAGCCACGAGGCTCAACGTTGCTGAATGGCACAGAGCTGCCTTGGCTGGGTAGTCAGGTGATTCATCCTTATTCCGACTTCCTGTTGCACGACATGGGCTCTGAAATTATGGGTGTTGGTCTGAACGACAACTATGTCAGTGGATTGGCACAGGGCAATGAGTGGCGTACCACACCTCTTTGGGGGGTAGGTCTGCAACAGAAGGTGAACGGACATACTTACTTTTTGCACGATGGTCGTGCACGCAATTTTGTCGAAGCCATTATGTGGCACGGTGGCGAAGGAGAGGCTTCGAAGAACATTTTCAAGAATATGACGAAAGAGGAGCGAGACGATTTGGTTGAGTTCTTAAAATCACTTTAATAAAAATGATAATGAGAAAATTTTTATTAGCTATAGCTGTACTGTTCATGCCATTGGCCGCTATGGCACAATATGAAGAAGATACCGACAACGGTGTGGTATCGCTGGCAGGTAGGGAAGGTTTCTCTATCGCAACCAAGAAGGGAGATTTTGTGTTTAAGCCTTATCTGCTTATGCAGGCGGCTGGTAAGTTTAACTATTATGATGACGAGGGCCTGGATAAGGCCTACAATCAGGATAACGTGGCTAACTCGGGCTTCTCTATCCCTTATGCTGTGCTTGGTTTCACAGGTAAGGCGTTTGATAAGCTGACTTTTAACCTGAGCATCAATGCTGCTGGCAGTGGTGGTGCATTGTTGCAGCAGGTATGGTTTGACTATGCTTTCAGTGAGAAGTTTGCCATTCGTGCAGGTAAATTCAAGACACCTTTCACCCATGCGTACCTCACTACCTTAGGAGAGACGCTGATGCCTGTATTGCCTACATCACTCACAGCACCAGTGATATTGCCACATGCTCTGAATGCGGTGAATCCTAATTTCGGTACTGGTTTTGATTTAGGTATCGAGGTTCATGGTTTATTAAATAAGGTAGGTTATGAAGTGGGTATCTTCAACGGTACTGGAGCTTCTGTCAATACAGCCGGCAAGACTTTTAGCGACGATTGGCACATCCCTTCCATGCTTTATTCTGGTCGCCTCACCTATATGCCTAAAGGTGTGATGCCTGCTACCCAAGGCAATCCGAAACGCTTGAATGAGGACAAGATTTTGTTTGGTGCTTCGGCATCGCTGAACGTTGAGAGCGAGAGTGAGAGTACCAATGATTTTCGTGCTGGTTTGGAATTTGCGATGCTGAAAGGCAGACTCTATCTGGCTGCTGAGGCATATTACATGCATGTAGGTTTTACCAACCGCATGAAGATTGATGATGGTTTCAACTATTGGGGTGGCTATGTGCAGGCTGGCTACTTTGTGGCACCTCGTGTGCAGGCTGCGTTGCGATATGATTTCATGGACCGTAACGGCACTGATGCCAAAGGATTGCTGAATATGCCAGCTGTGGGCATCAACTATTTCTTCCCCAACAGTAATGTGAAGTTGCAAGCTATGTATCAGTATATTGGTCGTACTGGACACGCTACTCAGTTGGATCGTGATATTGACGACCTCGGACTGGCTACTCATTCAGCAACTGTGATGCTTCAGTATTCTTTCTGATGACAGACAAAGGACTATTTCATTATGAAGAAAATTTTGTTTATCTTTGCAAGCGTATTGGTGTTGCAAGGTTGTGACGATGGCAGATTATATGAAGAAGAGATACCTATCTCTCCTGATGGTCGTACAGTCACCCTTACGGCTCATGTCAGTGGAATTGCCTCTTGGCCTGACCCTTCTATGTATGTAGTGCTGGCAGGATTCAACGATGACAGTGATTATGCCTTGATTAACAAGTCTGTGCCTCTTCCTCAAAACGAAGGTGGTGAAGTGACTGTACAACTATCAGGCATCAAGGAAAATGTAACCCGTGTGGAGCTTTGTGTCATCAATAGGCTTAGGCGTCACATCCTGTCATTCTATACCATTGATGAGGCTGCACTTTCAGCAGGCAATGAAATAGAGGTAGATGCAGGTACGCTGAATGTAGGAATGTATAATGCTATTCAGGAACGGGTGTTCAATGCCACTTGTGTTAATTGTCATGGAGCATCTACATCAGCTGCAGCAGGGCTTTATCTGACATCCGACAAGAGCCATGCAGCCATTGTGGGCAACCCTTCCAAAAAGCTGCCGGGGATGAATATAGTGGAACCAGGTGATGCAGCGAAAAGTGCTTTGTACGAGGCATTGTCAACTGATGTGTCCATCACCGATGGTTGGCATTATAACCACACTGCCGAAGTGGTGGATGAAGGCATTCTGGCAATGATTCGTCAGTGGATTACACACGGAGCTAAAGAAGATTGAGGTGGAAACAGAAGCCGGATGGCTGATAATTGATGTTTGATGTTAATTGAGGACAATATAATAATGAATAAGATAAATACTAATAAGGCAAGTGTTGAGGTGTTTGAGTTGAAGGCTGGTGCAGGTGTGGCTGAGTATCATCTGATGGTGCATGTGTGTGACCCTACACTTACTTACCAGCAACAAGTAAATGCTTTATTGGATGCCTATGATGCAGCTATGCGACAGATTCCAGGAGCAGTAGCAGTGTTTAAGCGCTATTTCTTGAGCGATGCTGCTAATCAGGCTGACCTGCTGTTAGCTATGGCAACCGAGGGTACTGAATGTGCCTTGTCTTTGGTGCAGCAACCACCATTAGACGGCACGAAGATTGCCTTATGGGCCTATCTGTTGCAAGGAGATGTGCAGACAAAAGCCTTGCCTAGCGGGTTGTTTGAAGTGGCTCATGGTGGCTATCGCCATTTGTGGACAGGGGGCAATACCAACCAGGCTGCCAACTCGGAATACCAGACTCGTTTGTTGCTTAATGACTATGTGATGAACCTTGCACAAGAGGGCTGCACGCTGAGTGAACATTGTGTGCGCACCTGGTTTTTCGTGCAGGACATCGACAATAAATATGCTGGTATGGTCAAAGCACGTAATGATGTGTTTGTTACCCAAGGCCTTACCGACAAAACGCATTTTATAGCCAGTACGGGTATCGGAGGTAGGATGGCCAACCCGGCATCGTTCGTTCAGATGGATGCATATGCCGTTAAAGGTCTTCAGCCAGGACAGATGCATTATTTGTATGCAACAAATTATTTGAACCGCACTTCTGAATATGGGGTGAGTTTCGAACGAGGCACGATGGTGGATTATGGTGATCGCCGACAGGTGTTCATTTCTGGCACCGCCAGCATCAACAATAAGGGAGAAATCATGTATCATCGTGATATACGTAACCAAACACACCGTATGTGGGAGAATGTGGAAGCCCTTCTCCATGAGGCCGATTGTTCCTTCAATGAGGTGGGGCAGATGATTGTCTATTTGCGTGATATCGCAGACTATTACGTAGTGAAGTCATTGTTTGACGAGCGGTTCCCTGACAAACCTAAAGTGTTTGTGAATGCTCCCGTTTGTCGTCCAGGTTGGCTGATAGAAATGGAATGTATGGCAGTAAAAACACAGACGAATACCGCTCTTCCTGTTTTCTGATTACCTATTAATAATGATTGTGTTAAGTAAATTATACCTAATTTAGGCGATTGCAAGGAGTGTAAAAAGTCATTACCTTTGCATTGTCAGATTTAAATGAATTAGTTAGTCATAATTACGTAACCACTTTTATCAAAAACTCCTCGTATTCCGATGTGAATCGGTTTACGAGGATTGATTTTTATGATCATCAATTATAACTCTACGTCTTTCAACTCCACCAACTTGTTGACAATAGCATAAATGGTAAGGCCTGCAGGTGAATGAATCTGTAGCTTTCTAGCAATGTTGCGCCTATGAGTGATTACCGTGTGTACTGACAGGCAAAGTTTATCAGCTATCTCTTTGTTGGTAAGTCCTTTTACTACATAAGTGATGATCTCCTTCTCACGCTGGCTCAATGGCTCTATATCGTTTTCCTGCGTTTGTTCTTCTTCCGTTTGCATCAGTCCATTCAGCTTATCGGCAATCTCTTTCACAGAATCATAGATGGCGATTTTTTCATGGTAGTCTTTTAGGTGGCTATTGTCGATTACATTTGCAATAATGGCCACAAACTTTACGTTTGTAAGATTATTATAGGTTTCTCTAAACCCTGTCAGGTCAAACCACCCTCCGAAATTGGGGTCAATCAATATCATATCAGGAGTGTGCAGTGTGACATAGTGTTCCAGCATTTCGGGTGTGCTGATTTCTACAGATTGTATGTTCAGCTCATGCATGCGTTTTAGCGCAGCAGCTATTCCACTGCGAATGATGATTGACGAAGAGGCTATTAATACTCTCAATGTGTTGTTAATGCTCATTTTTTACTCTCCTTTCCTCACGCTCTACCGCAGGAACGAACATAAAGTCTTCCACTTCGCCGTGAGATTTTAAATCCTGTTCACAATTGAAAATATCGTACAGCACAGAGTTCATCAGATTGCTGTTGCCGCTCTCTGGGTAATACTTGATGATGATATTCTTCAACTCGTTCAACTTTGAGTCAATCTCGTCATGATGACTACTGTAGGTTAAAATGTCATAGGTTTCGGACAACCTGCCCTCAAGTAACTCGCTCACATAGTTGAACACCTCGTTGTTTTCATATTCCATATGGTTTCTTACCTCTTCAACATATTCATCGAAAAATTTAAGAATTAGCATTCCCACATTGTCTCTACTAGCAAGGTTCAGTGCCTCTATCAGTTTTCTGCGAATGGTGGGTAAGTTGAAATCTAGAAAATAGGAGTGTGCATTCTTCAAATAGTTCATCAATGATGTGAGCGACACCTGTTCATCATCAACATACGAGAGCTGTCCTTCGTTCAAAAAGTTAGCTACTGCAAGAAATGTGTGTGTGTCTACCCCCTGTTCTTCACAAACGCCTTTTACCGTTTGGTCGCCAAAACCCAATTTAAGACCAAAACGGCTCATTACCATCAGCAATGAGAAATTGTCGGTTATCAAATCGCTCATTCTGTCGGTAGCCATATATCTATGTTCTTTTTCCATAATACTGCTTTTTTCTGTGTAAAGATACGATTTTTAAATTAATTATCATTCTGTTATGAAGAATATTATTAATTGAAGATGCTGTTTTATAGGACTTTTTACTTGCTCTAATATAAAAAGAAAGCCGTCCGCTTATGACGGACGGCTTATGCTTAAAAGTTTTGGTGTGAGATTATTTCAGCTCAGCCAAGTACTTGATAGTGCGAACCATCTGAGAAGTGTAAGAGTTCTCATTGTCGTACCAAGAAACAACCTGTACCTGATATGTATCGTCGTCGATCTTGCTAACCATAGTCTGAGTAGCATCGAACAGTGAACCGAACTTCATGCCGATAACATCTGAAGAAACGATCTGATCCTCAGTGTAACCGAATGACTCAGTACCAGCAGCCTTCATGGCAGCGTTGATGCCTTCCTTAGTAACATCCTTACCCTTAACAACTGCTACCAGGATAGTAGTTGAACCAGTAGGAGTTGGAACGCGCTGTGCAGAACCGATCAGCTTGCCGTTCAGCTCAGGGATAACCAAACCGATAGCCTTAGCAGCACCAGTTGAGTTAGGAACGATGTTCTGAGCACCAGCACGGCTACGACGCAGGTCACCCTTACGCTGTGGGCCATCAAGAATCATCTGATCACCAGTGTAAGCGTGGATGGTTGACATGATACCGCTTACGATAGGAGCATACTTGTTCAGAGCGTTAGCCATAGGAGCCAAGCAGTTAGTGGTGCAAGATGCAGCAGAGATAACTGTATCAGCAGGAGTCAGGGTCTTATGGTTAACATTGTAAACGATAGTAGGTAGGTCATTGCCAGCAGGAGCAGAGATAACAACCTTCTTTGCACCAGCCTGAATATGAGCAGAAGCCTTCTCCTTAGAAGTGTAGAAACCTGTGCATTCCAGAACTACGTCAACACCCAGCTCACCCCAAGGCAGTTCAGCTGCGTTAGGCTTTGCATAGATAGTGATTTCCTTACCGTCAACGATGATAGAGTTGTCTGTAGCCTCTACAGTGTGCTTGTTCTCACCGAACTTGCCAGCGAAGCCACCCTGAGCGGTGTCATACTTCAACAGATGAGCGAGCATCTTAGGACTTGTCAAGTCGTTGATAGCTACTACTTCATAACCTTCAGCCTCGAACATCTGACGGAAAGCGAGGCGACCGATACGGCCAAAACCGTTAATTGCAACTTTTGTCATTTGAATAAAAAATTAAAAGGTTTATTGTATTATTACCATTATCTTTTTAACTAAAGCAAAATATTTCGCTAAAGCGATGCAAAATTACAAAAATGTTTTCATATATTTGCATCATAGAAGCGTATTAATTAATAAAAAACTTTAAATTATGGGATTTGTTAAAGAATTTAAGGAATTTGCCATGAAGGGCAACGTGATGGACATGGCTGTTGGTGTAATCATCGGTGGTGCTTTTGGCAAGATTGTCACCTCATTGGTGAACGATGTGCTGATGCCTGTTGTCAGCTTATGTACAGGTGGTGTTGATTTCACCAACTTGTTTGTAAAACTCAGCGGTGAGGGCGATTTCAATACTCTGGCAGAAGCCCAGGAGGCTGGTGCTTCTGTAATGGCTTACGGTCAGTTTATCCAGAATATTGTGGATTTCTTAATCGTTGCATTCTGTATCTTCTTGATGATTAAGGGTATGAACAAGCTCAACAAGAAGAAGGAAGAAGAACCTGCTCCTGCTCCAGAACCTCCTGCTCCAAGTAAGGAAGAGACCTTGCTTACAGAAATTCGCGACTTACTGAAGAACAAGTAATTTGTAATCGGGCATAAAGTAGAGAAGACTATGCATGATAATGTTGCGTAGTCTTCTTTTTTTTCTTATTTCGATGTAGTTTTTCCAATTTCTTTGCGTCTAATAGGGAAAAGAATTGATTGAAAACTGAGTATGGAATCATTGGAAACCAAATTCGCGGAAATGGTGAGAGAAAACAAAAGTACCATTTTTACAGTGTGTTACATGTTCTCTAAAGACCAAGAAGAGGTGAATGACCTTTTTCAAGAGGTGCTCATCAATTTGTGGAAAGGTTTGGCGTCTTTCAAGGGTGAGAGTGACATTAAGACATGGATATATCGTGTAAGTCTAAATACTTGCATATCGTTCGAGCGGAAAAAGAAACATGAAGTTTTGCCGTTGGAGATGGATGTGAACCTGTATGATGATTGTGATGATGATACACGTCAGATCAAGATACTTTATCACCGCATCAACAGACTTGGTGTCTTCGACAGAGCTATCGTACTGCTCTGGTTGGAAAATCTGAGTTATGATGAGATAGCCTCCATAGTAGGTATTTCAGTAAAGAATGTTTCCGTGCGTTTGGTTCGAATCAAGGAGCAACTCAAAAATATGTCTAATGATTAATTATAGGGTAAGATGGAAAACTATAGTGAATTAGGAGAAATGCGTCAGCAAATCAGTTTGTTGAAAGGAAAATTGAATGACCAGGAGATCGTGAATGATAGTATTATTCGCAAGGTAGTGCAGGAAAAGATGGATACTATCAATAAAGCGGGTTGGGGAATTGTTGTTTTTGGTATATTGGAGATTCCTCTAGTACTGTGGGTATTCAAGGGATTGTGTGGCTTCTCTTGGTTATTCTGTATCATCACCGCTTTGTATGTACTGGCAACGCTGATTTTCCAGATCAGCATGAATGTGTCGTTGCAGCGTCAGATTCATCTTAATGATAACTTATTGGAAGTTAGTAAACAACTGGTGAACATGAAGAGACGCAATATGAAGCAATTGTATTTCGCTTTCCCTTTTACCATATTGTGGACAGGTCTGCTAATTTGGGAAGTGTATAAGAATCAGGGTATTGGTGAACTTGACTTTCAGACAGTGGCATTTATCATCATTTTTGGTGTAGTGATGGGGGTGGTTGTAGGACTGTCTGTCTTTTTTAAACGTTATAATGCCATGAAGGATCTTATCAGCCAGATTGAAATGTTCTTGCCTAAAAAGAGTCAGATTTTTCAGAATAAGTTGGATGATGCATTGCAAAGCATTACTGATCTTCATTAAGTGGACTACAGACTTTGAGATATATAGTTGTTGATTCCTCGTGGGAGATTTTTTTATCTCTCGTGAGGAATTATTTTTTTTTGTAGTGTGAGTGGTATGAGTTTTTATTATTAAATTTGCATCATTATTATATTAATACCACTAAGTGATGCAACAGAAAATAATCATTCTAGATTTTGGTTCGCAAACCACCCAGTTGATAGGCCGTAGAATACGTGAAATGGATACTTTCTGTGAAATTCTGCCTTACAACAAATTTCCTAAAGACGACAATAATATAATAGGTGTAATATTGAGTGGATCACCCTATTCTGTATATGACAAAGATGCTTTTAGAGTAGATTTCTCACAGTTTATAGGTAAGTATCCCGTGTTGGGCATTTGCTATGGTGCACAGTTGATGGCCTATTGTTATGGCGGCAAGGTGGAACCAGCAGGTAGCCGTGAGTATGGTCGTGCTCATTTGAAGCAGTTTGAGGCCGATAATCCGCTGTTTAAAGGCTTTGAACCTGATTCTCAAGTATGGATGAGCCATGGTGATACTATCACACAGTTGCCTGAAGGCTTTCATGCCATTGCTTCTACAGAACAGGTGTATAATGCAGCATATGCCAACCCCGAGCAACGCATCTGGGCAGTGCAGTATCATCCAGAGGTGCATCACTCACTGCAAGGCTTCCAACTTTTAAAAAACTTTGTGGTGGATATCTGTGGCAGTAGACAAGAGTGGAGTGCTGCTTCATTTGTGGAGACTACTGTCAAGGAATTAAGAGAGCAACTGGGTAATGATCGCGTGATATTGGGATTGAGTGGAGGTGTTGATTCCAGTGTGTGTGCTACCTTGTTGAATCGTGCCATTGGTGACCGCTTGACTTGCATATTTGTAGATCACGGCATGTTACGCAAAAATGAGTTCAATAAGGTAATGGAAGCTTATAAGGGTATAGGACTGAACGTGATTGGTGTGGATGCTAGTCAGAAATTTTTTTCTGATTTGGAAGGAGCTACTGATCCTGAAGCCAAGCGTAAGATTATTGGCCGTGATTTTATTGAGGTATTTGATGCAGAGGCACGTAAGATTAAAGATGCCAAGTGGTTGGCGCAAGGTACCATTTACCCTGACCGTATAGAGAGTTTGAACATCACGGGCAAAGTCATAAAGAGCCATCACAATGTGGGAGGTCTTCCTGAGGAGATGCATCTGAAGCTGTGTGAACCATTGAAATGGCTGTTTAAGGACGAAGTGCGTAGGGTAGGACGACAACTGGGTATGCCTGAGCGACTGGTAAATCGTCATCCGTTTCCTGGCCCAGGCTTGGCTGTTAGAATATTAGGTGAAGTAACACCAGAAAAGGTGAGGGTGTTGCAAGACGCCGATGACATATATATAGAAGCCTTGCACAACTATGTGTGTGAAGATGGAATAGCCTTATATGATAAAGTGTGGCAAGCGGGCACAGTATTGTTGAGCCCTGTTAAGAGTGTAGGCGTGATGGGTGATGAGCGTACTTATGAGAATCCTGTTGCACTTCGTGCTGTAACTAGCATGGATGCTATGACTGCTGACTGGGCTCATCTGCCTTATGACTTTTTGGCGAAGGTGTCTAACGATATCATTAACAAGGTGAAAGGCGTTAATAGAGTTTGCTATGATATTTCTTCGAAACCACCTTCTACAATTGAGTGGGAATAATTTTTATAATTCATAAATATTCATTATTTTTGCAGTCTTAAATTCTAAAAACGAAAGGACTATAGATATGTTGGAAATGTTGTCAAGGTTTGATATACTGGAAGTTGTAAGGTGTACCATTTCGTTACTGATTGTGATTGATATCATCGGCTCATTGCCTATCATCCTTGACTTAAGGGCTAAAGGCATGGAGGTGAATGCAACGAAAGCGACTGTACTGGCTACCCTCTTTATGTTAGGCTTCTTTTATGTCGGTCACTTGATTTTGCAACTTTTCAGTGTTGATATTCAGTCGTTTGCAGTAGCTGGTGCTTTCATCTTGTTCTTCATGGCGCTTGAGATGATTCTGGATATTGAGATATTCAAGAATACAGGTCCTACTAAAGATGCCACTTTGGTGCCATTGGTTTTCCCTTTATTGGCAGGGTCTGCATCGTTTACCACTTTGCTTGCTTTGAGGGCTGAGGCATGGGATATCAATATCTTGATTGCTTTGTTTTTGAACATGATATGGGTATATGTGGTTCTGCACATGGCCGATAGGGTAGAACGTTTCTTTGGAAAATCTGGCATCTATGTTATCCGTAAGTTTTTTGGTATTATTTTGCTAGCTATTGCTGTTAGGATGTTTACTGCTAACTTATCACTGCTGATAGATCAGCTTTCAAAGTAGTTTTTTTAGTATTATTATATGTTTTTTCTGTCTTTGTATCAAAATTTTTACGATTTTGTTTGCAAAGAAATTCATAATTAGTAATTTTGGGATGATAACGGATAAAAGACGCATTCTATGCGTTTTTTGTCCGGTAATATATTGATAAACCTTTAAATGTAATGCTATGAGCTATTTACGTTTTGATAAAGCCCTGATGAATAACTTGGAGGAAGCGTTGCCACGTGAAATCCTCAGAACGAATAAGTCGGGCTCGTATCATTGTACGACAATAGTGGGATGCAATACACGAAAATATCACGGTTTGTTGGTTATACCCGTGCCAAACTTAGATGATGAAAACCATGTACTGCTGTCTTCATTGGATGAAACTGTGATTCAGCATGGAGCCGAGTTTAATTTAGGTTTGCACAAATATAACGGCAATCATTTTAGTCCAAACGGCCATAAGTATATCCGTGAGTTTGAATGTGACAAGATTCCTGCTACAACCTACAGGGTGGGTGGTGTCATCCTGCGTAAGGAAATCGTTTTTGTACACCATGAAGACCGTGTGCTTTTGCGCTATACATTAGTAGATGCTCATTCTGCCACGATTCTGAGATTCCGTCCATTCTTGGCTTTCAGAAGTGTGCGTGAATATACCCACGAAAACTATCAGGCCAACCGAGATTACCAAGAGATTGAGAATGGTATTAAAACTTGTATGTATCCTGGGTATCCAGAACTTTACATGCAGTTGAACAAGAAAAATGAGTTTCATTTCCAACCAGATTGGTATAGAGGCATTGAATATCCTAAAGAGCAGGAACGTGGATATGACTTTAATGAAGACTTGTATGTGCCTGGGTATTTTGAGGTGGAAATCAAGAAAGGTGAGAGTGTGGTGTTCTCTGCTGGTATTTCTGCCTTCAAGAATACCAGAACCATGAAGTCTGTGTTCCAGTATGAGGTGGACGATCGTACTCCTCGAGACACTTTCTATCATACACTAAAGAATGCTGCTCATCAGTTCCATAATGTGCATGGTGACGAGCATTACATACTGGCTGGCTATCCTTGGTTCAAATGTCGTGCACGCGACCTCTTTATTTCTTTACCTGGTTTAACTTTGGCTGTAAATGAGCAGGATCAATTTGAGGACGTGATGAAGACCGCTGAGAAGGCTTTGAGACAATTTATCAACGGTGAACCTGTTACCTACAAGATTTACGAGATGGATCATCCAGATATCTTGTTATGGGCAGTTTGGACTATGCAACAATATGCAAAGGAAACATCAAAAGCACATTGTCGAAAGAAATATGGTGCTCTGCTGGTAGATATCATCAAGTTTATTTTGGAGCGTAAGCATAACAACCTGTTCCTGCATGATAACGGCTTGTTATTTGCCAATGGAACAGAAAGAGCTGTTACGTGGATGAACTCTTCATCAAACGGTAAACCTGTTATCCCTCGTACTGGATATATTGTTGAAGTTAATGCCTTGTGGTATAATGCTCTGCGTTTTATAGCTGATATGGAGCGTGAAGGAGGTAATGCAGCATTTGCTGATGAGTTAGATGCCCAAGCCGAAGTAACAGGAAAGTCATTCGTTGATGTGTTCCGCAACGAATATGGCTATTTATTTGATTATGTGGATGGTTATATGATGGACTGGAGCGTGCGTCCTAACATGATATTCACAGTCGCATTTGACTATTCTCCACTGAATGCCCAGCAGAAAAAACAGGTGCTTGATATCTGTACTAAGGAATTGCTGACGGCTAAGGGTATTCGTACACTAAGCCCAAAAAGCGGTGGCTATAATCCATATTATGTGGGTTCGCAGACTCAGCGTGATTTTGCTTACCATCAGGGTACAGCATGGCCATGGCTGATGGGATTTTATATGGAAGCCTATTTGCGCATCTTTAGGATGAGTGGGGTATCGTTTGTTGAGCGTCAGTTGATTGGTATGGAAGACGAGATGCAGACTCATTGCATTGGTACCCTGTCAGAGTTATATGACGGAAATCCTCCTTTCATAGGCCGTGGCGCAGTGTCGTTTGCTATGAATGTGGCGGAGATGCTGAGAATATTGAAATTATTGAATAAGTTTAATATGTAATAAGGGGAGGAATAGTGATGAAAGTATTAATGTTTGGTTGGGAGTTTCCCCCTCATATCTTAGGCGGACTTGGAACTGCTAGCTATGGACTTACTAAAGGTATGTCCAAGCAGCGTGACATAGAGATATCATTCTGTATACCAAAGCCATGGGGTGATGAAGATCAGAGTTTCCTGCGCATTATCGGAATGAATAGTGTACCTATCGTATGGCGTGATGTGAATTGGGATCAAGTAAAGAGTAGAGTGGGTGGTTATATGGACCCACAGCTTTATTATGATCTGCGAGATCATATCTATGCGGATTTTAACTATATGCATACCAATGATTTGGGTTGTATGGAGTTCTCTGGACGCTATCCTGATAATTTGCATGAGGAAATCAATAATTATTCTATTGTTGCTGGTGTAGTGGCTCGTCAACAGGAATTTGATATTATTCATTCGCATGACTGGTTAACTTATCCTGCAGGCATACATGCCAAGCAGGTCTCTGGGAAACCATTGGTGATTCATGTGCATGCTACTGATTTCGATCGTAGTCGTGGTAATGTGAATCCAACTGTTTATGCTATTGAAAAGAACGGTATGGATCACGCAGACCACATAATGTGTGTGAGTGAGTTGACCCGTCAAACTGTTATCAACAAGTATTACCAAGATCCACGTAAGGTATCTACAGTGCATAATGCTGTAACCCCATTGCCACAAGAAATATTAGATATCATTCCTGAGAAGAAGCCTAATGAGAAAGTGGTTACTTTCTTAGGTCGATTGACTATGCAGAAAGGACCTGAGTACTTTGTAGAAGCTGCTAGTTTAGTACTGCAACGCACCAAGAATATCCGTTTCTGCATGGCTGGTAATGGTGATATGATGGAGAAGATGATTCGTTTGGTAGCTGAACGTGGCATAGCTGATAGATTCCATTTCCCTGGCTTCATGAAAGGTAAGCAAGTTTATGAGTGTCTCAAGGCCAGTGATGTATATGTGATGCCTTCAGTATCAGAGCCATTTGGTATCTCGCCATTGGAGGCTATGCAGTGCAGTGTGCCTACTATCATCTCCAAGCAATCAGGTTGTGCTGAGATACTTGACAAATGTATTAAGGTAGATTATTGGGACATCCATGCATTAGCAGATGCTATGTATTCAATTTGTACTTATCCTGCTATGTATCAGTACCTGCATGATGAAGGTAAAGTAGAAGTAGATGGCATCACTTGGGAAGATGTGGGGTTGAAGGTACGCCGCATCTATGATGATGTGATTAGGAATTTCTAAACGATAATAATTATAGATATGAGAACAATCTGTCTTTTTTTTGAAATACATCAGCCGATACTGCTGAAGCGCTATCGTTTCTTTGATATCGGTATTAATCATTATTATTATGATGATTATGCTAATGCTGCCCGTATTAGCGACGTAGCTGAGAGATCTTATATACCAGCCTTGAACACCTTAATTGATATGGTAAAGGATAATAAAGGTGCGTTTAAGGTTGCTATCTCTATTTCTGGTATTGCATGTGAGCAGTTGGAAATACATGCTCCAGCCGTCATAGATTTATTGAAGAAGCTTAATGACACTGGCTGCTGTGAGTTCTTGGCTGAACCATATTCTCATGGTCTGGCTGCACTTACCAATGAAAAAGTGTTCAAAAATCAAATAGGTCGTCAGGTTGAGAAGATGAATGCTTTGTTTGGTGTAACTCCAAAAGTGCTGGTGAACACAGATATGTTGTACAATGATGAGATTGGTGCCATCGCAGCCGATATGGGTTTCAAAGGTATGCTGACCGAAGGAGCTAAGCATGTATTGGGATGGAAGAGTCCGCACTATGTATATCATTGCAACATGAACCCAAAACTTAAATTGCTTTTGCGTGATTTTAAGTTGTCCGATGATATTTCTTTGCGTTTCTCTAATACAGAATGGAATGAGTATCCATTGTTCGCGGATTCATTTATGAAGAAAATCAACGATCTTCCTCAGGAAGAACAGGTAATTAACTTGTTTATGGAATTGGGAGCTTTGGGTATTGCACAGCCATTGTCATCAAATATTTTGCAGTTTATCAAGGCTTTGCCAGCACAGGCTAAAGAGATGGGCATTACCTTCTCTACTCCGTTGGAAGTGATGACCAAACTGAAATCAGTTTCTCCAATAGATGTACCATATCCTATCTCTTGGATTGATGAAGAGCGAGATACTAGTTGCTGGTTAGGTAATGTTATGCAGCGAGAAGCATTTAGCAAACTGTATGATGTGGCTGATAGGGTATTGTTGTGTGATGACCGTAGAATTAAGATGGACTTCGATTATCTACAATCTAGTACAAACTTCCGTGATATGACTACTAAGAACAGTGGAGTAGGCATAGATCGTGGTATTTATGATTCTCCTTATGATGCTTTTACCAACTATATGAATATTTTGGGTGATTTTCGCAAGCGTGTTGAATCTCTTTATCCGTCAGACATTGAGAATGAAGAACTGAATGCTCTATTAACGACTATTAAGAACCAGGATACCGAAATTGCTAAGTTGAATAAGGAGTTGCAGAAAGCTAAAGAGAAGTTAGAAGATGATAAAGCATCGAAGAAATCGAAGGCTGCAACGAAGAAAGCAGAAAAGAAACCAGCCGCTAAGAAACCTGTTGTCAAGAAGGCAGCAACAAAGAAGTAAGTATTTTGAATTTGCTATAAGAAGAAAGAGGTTGGCTCAAACGAGCCAACCTCTTTCTTTATGAAATAAAAGATTATGTTTTAATTAGAGCCAAATCTAGTATGTGTAACTTCTAGTTGAATAGGATTATTCAACTTACCATCTGTTGTCCCCTTGCCTCCAACCAACCTTGCGTAAGTTGGCTTAAGGTCATGAGTTGTACCGACAACTGTGGTCGTTCCACCAGATGCTGTATAGGTGTCCACCACTACAGGTACTACTAACAACTTGTTTTCATCCACCCATTTGGCTTCTCTTTCAGCATTCCATGATGCGCCAGCTTCTTCCTTTGCTTTGTTCTTCTCACGCATAGTGATAGTCACAAGGTTGGCAATGTTGTTGAACACATACTTGTTAGTCTCGGTAGCATTATGCGACACTTGGTACGATGTAATATTGTCTGGCAATGAGTTGGTTTCGAAAAATTCTTTCAAATCCTTTTTTCTAATAAGCAATACTTTCGATGGAGTTTCCATGCTAATTTCGTAAGGACTGACATCAGGGTAGTTAGTTAATGATAGCTTCACTGCATTAAGCGTGTCATTTCCCAATGTCTGGTATATCTCGTCATATGGTATAGTTAAAGCAGTGAACACACCTGCTGGAGATTTAATGTATGTATTGTCAGGGTCATTAATCTTCTCTGTCAACTTCTCTGAGTATGTAAACTTATTAGCTTGAATGACTTCTGGTGTAGAACTGAAAAGATATTGAACAGCATAGTAGGTAGAATCAGAACCCTCTTTGCCTTTATCGTCAGTTACTTTCTTCTTTAATGCAACGCCTAATGAGTCAGTTGCATATAGATTTAAACCCATATAGAGTATGACTCTGTTTACGTAAATGATAGTACCATCACCATAATCAGTTGTCAAATAAAAGCCGGGGGTAACATGATTGATAAACGATTCACTATCTTTAAAGTATTCAGGGTGCTCTCTATTAAGTTTCAATATTTTATCACCACGTTCCTTGTCCATCTGGATATCGATGTAATTTTCATTGTCACTAGACGTAGAAGAGAAATCGTGAGCCGTATATGCTGTAGAACCTACTAAGTCTTCTTTGTCGTAATATTTGTCAACATCAATATTGGTATACCGATAAAAACGTCCTTTTGATTTTCTGTCGGCTAACCATTGTCCGTTCAGTTCGTATGCACTTATACGACATGCTGTTACGGAATCTCCAAAGAATCCTTTAGTATTATTTGTATTTTTGTTATAGGATATCCTTAAGAAAACATTCTCGCATTTGTCTGACACTAATCTGCCTGTGCCAGTCTTAGTGGCTTCATCATATTTATAAACCTCTGGGAAGAGATAATTCTCAGAGGTAGTCAATTCAGTAATGAAACTCGCATCATAATAGCCGAATTCAGGATCAGAAAATCTGCCTAAGTAGGCTGTTAGAGAACGTGCATATACAGAATCTGCCATTACAGTTTCAGACATCACTTCAAAATCTGTAGTATAAGTAGCCACCATATCTTTCGATGGCAAGATTTCCCATCCTATCTTGTCTGTCGTATCGTCGCAACTAAAAAATAACAGGAGTGTCAGTAACGCAAAACCTAGAAATTTTAATTTCATATTTATCGTTCCTTATCGTTTGTCTAATATAATCTCTCTATTCCCAATGTTAGATGGTATCATAGAAGTCGCTTATTGCCTGCAACATATTGTCTTCCTGATAGGGCAGGAAAGGTTTGCCGCTTTGTTTTGCATATGCAATCAGTTCAGGATCTACATCTGGTGTTTGCTGTACAACAGCATCTGCATGATCTATTGCCAACTTACTCAACTGGATAAAGTTTATGGGCTCTGCAATTGTACCCAAGTCTTCTTTCTCTACACCTTTCACCATAACTTTCTGTGTAAAGCTTTCTGAGAAAGATTTGTTAAACTCATTGCCATACAATGAATATACGATTTTGGAATCCATGAAAGAAGGCTCGTCGCAATAGGTTTTCTTTATGTATAAGGGTACCAGCGCTGTGATGCATCCATGGCAGTGAATAATATCTGACCGCCAGCGCAGCTTCTTCACAGTTTCCAAAACACCCCTATCATAGAAAATCGTTCGCTCATCATTGTCGTCATATTCATCCCCATTCTCGTCTGTGAGTTGCAGTCTGCTTTGGAAATAATCATCATTGTCAATGAAATAAACCTGAATGCGAGTAGATTGTATAGAAGCAACTTTTATGATGAGCTGATGGTCAGTGTCATCAATTATAATATTTATGCCAGAAAGACGAATTACTTCGTGTAGTTGATTCCTTCGCTCATTCACTGTGCCCCACTTAGGCATGAAAACTCTTATTTCTCGACCGCTTTCTTGAATGACCTGTGGGAGACTACGGCACACTTCTGCCATATCTG
Organism: uncultured Bacteroidales bacterium; assembly: GCA_902775375.1. Classification (GTDB taxonomy): domain Bacteria; phylum Bacteroidota; class Bacteroidia; order Bacteroidales; family Bacteroidaceae; genus Bacteroides. The sequence goes on from CACYLU010000015.1 coordinate 24,383, forward strand.
ACGCAGAAACGAAAGGAGCAATTTCTTGCGTAATAAATAAAACTCTATTTGTCTTAGCCATAAATAAACCTATTCTACTTCTAACAGAATACAAAGGTACAAAAAAAATATGACTTTCGGTATTTTTTCACAAAAAATGGCACACTGATAGCTTCAGTGCACCATTTTTAAACACTTATTAATATGCTTTCTAGGTTTTTCTATTTTTGAAAATTCTTATGCATTGCAGCAGCAGCTCTTCTACCATCTCCCATAGCTAAGATCACTGTAGCACCTCCACGAACGATGTCACCACCAGCGAACAGGGTAGGGATAGAAGATTGCATATCTTCATTTACTACGATAGTACCTTTCCTGCCTAATTCCAAGCCTTCAACTGAACGAGGAACGATTGGATTTGGCGATACCCCTACTGCAACAATTACCAAATCGGCATCTAATGTTTCTGTTGCTCCTGGAATTGGCTCTGGACTTCTTCTGCCTGAAGCATCAGGCTCACCCAGCTGCATCTTCTGCAGTACTACCTGCTTCACTTTACCTTGCTCATCGGCAATGTATTCCAACGGGTTGTGCAAGGTAAGAAATTGAACACCTTCTTCCTTAGCATGCTTCACCTCTTCCTTACGGGCAGGCATCTCGTTTTCTGAACGTCGATAAACGATGGTAGCATTTTCGGCTCCAAGGCGGAGTGCTGTACGTACAGAGTCCATAGCGGTGTTACCACCTCCTACTACAATAACATTCTTGCCAAATGGAACAGGAGTGTCAGTATCATCGCTAGCTGCATCCATCAGGTTAACACGGGTCAAGAATTCATTGGACGAGAGTACATTGATTAGGTTCTCGCCTGGAATATGCATGAAGTTTGGCAAACCGGCGCCACTGGCTACGTAAATACCTTTGAAGCCTTCTTCTTCCAACTGCTTAGTACTGATAGTTTTGCCAATTATGCAGTCTTTTACGAACTTAACACCCATCTTGCCCAAGTTTTCAATTTCCACATCTACAATCTTGTTTGGTAGACGGAACTCTGGGATACCATATTTCAACACGCCACCAATCTCGTGCAGTGCTTCGAATACGGTTACATCATAACCCAACTTAGCCATATCACCTGCAAATGAGAGACCTGAAGGGCCAGAGCCTACTACAGCAATCTTTATGCCGTTCTTTTCTGCTATCTCAGGTGTAGCCAACTGTCCGCTCTCACGCTCATAATCAGCTGCAAAACGCTCCAAATAACCAATAGCCACAGCTTCGCCCTTAGTCTTAAGGTGGATGCAGTGTGACTCACATTGCTTTTCTTGTGGACAAACGCGACCACAAACGGCTGGTAATGCGCTTGTTTCACGTAACGTCTTTGCTGCTTCCAGAAAATTGCCGCGTTCAATATTCTTTACAAAACGAGGAATGTTGATATTTACTGGACAGCCTTCAACACAACCAGGATTAGGGCAATCCAAACAACGCTTGGCTTCAACTAGAGCCTGATCTTTCGTCAATCCTTGGTTTACTTCTTCTTTCCTTGAATGTGCTCGGTAAGCAGGATCCAACTCATTCATTCTCACACGTGGAATGGCCATGCGCTCTTTTGGTTTCATGCTGGCTCTAAGTTCAACACGCCAAGCAGCATCACGACTCTTTTCATCTGCCTCTGATTTCAATTGGTTGGCTGCCTCGTATTTCTCTAATTCAGCGCGTTCTTCTGGCTTATAAGCGCCCATGCGCTTCATCATTTCGTCGAAATCAACCTTGTGACCGTCGAATTCAGGACCATCAACACACACAAACTTGGTTTGTCCGTCAATAGTAACACGGCATGCTCCACACATACCTGTGCCGTCCACCATAATTGTATTCAATGATACATCTGTTGGAATTTCATATTTCTTTGTCAGCAAACAAACAAACTTCATCATGATAGCTGGTCCAATGGCAAAGCATTTGTCAACCTTCTCTCTCTTAATCACACTTTCGATACCTTCAGTCACTAGGCCTTTGTTGCCGTAAGAACCATCATCTGTCATGATAATTACTTCATCAGAGCTAGCCCTCATCTCTTTTTCCATAATGATGAGGTCCTTGTTACGACCAGCTAATACGGTAATAACTTTATTGCCAGCAGCTTTAAGCGCTTGAACAATTGGAAGCATAGGAGCTACACCTACACCACCACCAGCACATATCACCGTACCGAATCTTTCGATATGGGTTGGCTGACCTAACGGACCAACGATGTCAGTGATATATTCACCAACCTGCAGGTCACAAAGTTTTGATGATGAGAGACCAACTTTCTGTACAACCAATGTGATAGTACCTTGTTTTGTGTCTGCCTCCGCAATAGTCAGTGGAATGCGCTCACCCTTTTCGCCGATTCTGATAATCACGAAATGGCCAGCCTTACGTGACTGTGCAATGAGAGGTGCTTCGACAACAATCTTGAATACCTTTTCGGAGAATTGCTCCTTGCTAACAATTTTATTCATTTTTCTAAAAAATTAGTTTCATAACCACTATTTCTCTTTCTTTTTGAAAGAATGATGCAAAGGTACGGTTAAATAATGACATTTTAAAAGAATATGAACAAAAAAAGTACGATTGTATGAAAAAACTTACAATCGTACTTGATTAATAAGGTGTAAAACGTTTAGTCTATATACTCAAATCCAGTATAAGGAACCAACGCCTTAGGTATACGAATGCCCTTTTCTGTCTGGTTGTTTTCTAACAAGGCAGCCACGATGCGAGGCAATGCCAGAGCCGATCCATTCAGCGTGTGGCATAGTTCTACCTTCTTGTCGGCATTACGATAGCGACACTTCAAACGATTAGCCTGGTAGGTGTCAAAATTGGATACTGAACTAACTTCTAGCCAACGTTGCTGAGCTTCAGAATAAACCTCAAAGTCGTAACAAATGGCAGCTGTGAAACTCATGTCGCCACCACAGAGGCGTAAAATACGATAGGGAAGTTCAAGCTTTTGTAACAAACCCTCAACGTGGTCTAGCATCTCCTGATGACTCTGCTTCGAGTGCTCTGGTTTATCTATGCGCACTAACTCTACCTTTGAAAATTCGTGTAGACGGTTCAATCCACGCACATCCTTACCATATGAGCCTGCTTCACGACGGAAACACTCAGTATAGGCACAATTTTTGATAGGTAGGTCTTTTTCGTCCAAAATCACATCTCGATAGATGTTTGTTACAGGTACCTCTGCTGTAGGAATCAAATAGAAATTATCCACTTGGCAATGATACATCTGTCCTTCCTTGTCTGGCAACTGACCTGTACCATAGCCTGAATCTTCGTTCACTACAGTTGGAGGCTGGATCTCACGATAGCCACTTTTACCAGCTTCATCAAGGAAGAAATTGATTAATGCACGTTGCAGGCGAGCCCCTTTACCTTTATATACAGGGAAACCAGCTCCTGTAATCTTCACACCCAGGTCAAAGTCAATTAAATCGTACTTCTTCGCCAGTTCCCAGTGGGGTAGTGGGTTACTAATACCCAACGATGGGTTTACGTTCCAGTTACCTACGGTGTCGCCATCAGTACATTCCTTTAGATTGCTCTTTACTACCAGGTTATCCTCTGCTGCAACACCTTCGGGTACCAGGTCATAAGGAATGTTGGGAATGGTATAGAGCAACTGTTTCAAGTCTTCGGCAGCTTGATCCATTTCAGTTTGTAAGGCCTTATTTGTTTCTTTCAGTTCAGCTACACGCGTTTTGGCAGCTTCTGCTTCGTCTTTCTTGCCTTCCTTCATCAGCATACCAATACTCTTTGAGAGTTTGTTTGCCTCTGCCAGGTTGTTGTCCAGTACGGTCTGCGTTTTTCTGCGCACATCGTTTTTCTCCAAAACCTTCTCAATGGTTTCCTTTGCATTGTCGAAATGCTTCTTCTGCAATCCTTTGATCACCTTCTCGGTATCTTCAGTGATTTGTTTAATGGTAAGCATAGCCTATACTTGTTGTTGATTGTTTGTTTTTTATAAGAAAGGGATGCAACTTTTCCAATCGCATCCCTTCCGTTTATTCATAAACTGCTTCGTTGTTATGCCTCTGCTACTACTTCAGCCGGGATAACGTTTACAAAGCGCTTGTCTTCACGCTTAACCTGGAACTGAACTGTTCCGTCAACCAATGCGTACAGAGTGTGGTCGCTACCCATACCGATATTCTTTCCTGGATGGAACTGAGTACCTCTCTGACGAACGATGATGTTGCCAGCTTTGCAAGCCTGGCCACCGAACAACTTAACGCCTAATCGTTTGCTATGTGATTCGCGTCCGTTCTTAGAACTACTAACACCTTTTTTATGTGCCATATCTTTTCTACTTTTTAATGTTTATGCAATAACTTCTTTAATCACGATTTCGGTAAACTGCTCACGGTGACCGTTTAACTTGCGCAACCCTTTTCTTCTCTTCTTGTGGAAGACCAGTACCTTGTCGCCCTTTACCATTTTTGATTTTACTTCAGCAACAACCTTTGCGCCTTCAACCACTGGAGTACCAACGGTAATAGCACCTTCGTTGTCAACTAATAATACTCTGTCAAACTCTACTGCATCACCATTTTCAACATCGTGCAGCAGATTAACGAACATTCTCTTGCCTGCTTCTACTCTATACTGCAGACCTTTGATTTCTACAATTGCGTACATTTAAATATAATTGTAAAAGTTAGCTCCGACGGGTGGTTGGCCTCCTTTGCCAATCGCTTAATCGAACCCGATGCGGAATAATCGGCTGCAAAATTACAACAATTAATCTAAACTGCCAAGCTTTCACCAAACTTTTTCTTAGGTAATTTGATATAAGAACCACATTGCCACGCTTCCCAACATAGTGATGATTGGAACCATCAGCATAGCCAGTAGAATAGAGTAGCCACCCATATAAAATATGGTGCGTTTGATGGCATTGCCCCATGAAAGGTTGAAAAACTGCTTCAAATCCCATGTAAGTAACAATACTGAAAAACTTGAATAGAAGCTTGCATTGAAATTAGGTACTTGTGAAAATAGTAGTGAGATTAGTTGCAGCCAGAGCATTTGCGAGCCTAGAAAGGTGAACAGTATGATATATTCAGCTATGTTGGTCTGTTGAGCCACACGAGTCGTTCTGAAGCTACCAAGGGCACAGAACACCAAGGCTGGTATGAACAAAATAATAATGACGGCGTTGTTCATATTCATAAAGTCCTTAATCATGCCCATCAAAGAGTAGAGTATTGTCCCCTCGTGGTAGTATTTTTCTTCAAACTTTTCTACTACAGCTGTATTTTGGGCGGCTATTCGAGCTCCCCATCCAAAGATGCCTTTTACATCTTTTACGTTCTCACTCAGTACCTCAGATAGTTTCACACTATCATCTTTCATCATGGCAGACATTATTTGGCGTATCACCAAAATACTGTCTTCTTTGCTCAAAAATCGGGTAGCACCTTGCCTCCTCATTATGCTATCGGCCATTTCCAGACTTTTGGCAGTATTCTGCTCTCGCCTGATGCTCAACGCCTCCCTTGCCAGTTTGTTTATTTCAAATAGCTGAGGCACAATGTCGGTATTAGCAGAGTCTGCCGAAAGATTCTGGCTGATAGTGGGAATGTCTTCTAATCTCACTTCTTCTTTCTTTACAAACGATGCAGGATCCAGTAAATGGGCTGCTATCAGGTAGATAGTGGCCAGCACGAAAAGAGTCTGGAAGGGTTTGTGGTAGTCCTTCCGCTTTCCTGCCAAATAGTCACGCACCATATAGCCTGGTCGCCAGAACGTTTCTATGAAATTGCGCAAAAAACCATGCTCAATGTTAATGGCTTCCGAGAGTATGTTTTTAAATAAATCTTTGATGTCAAATCGTGGCGTTTTGTGGGTTTGTCCACAAGTGGGGCAGAAATTGCCTTCGTAAGTTTCGCCACAATTTTTACACACGTGAAGCTGCTGACTGTGTTTTGGTTTGTGAGAGAAACCTTTGATTTGTTTGAAATGCACCCATCGAGTGTATTTCATGACTTGCCGACCCACCCAACCTAAGTGTCTATATGGATAAGACTGACCAAGAAGGGGAAGTAACTTCAAATTGCTCAATAGCTTACGATAGGGCAGTAGCTTAAAATCCTCTTCCTGTGTGGTGCCGTCCAGCAATCCGCAAAAATCTATTTTAGCTTGATTGGCAGCTTGTTGTGCCTCAACAGTGTTACCTATCACCAAAGCATAGCATTTATAGCCCTTCAGTTCCTTCAGTCTTTTTTTGATGCTTTGGGCATTATTCTGTACATCGATTACCTTCGCACCAGTAGCGCAAATATCTTCCTTGACAGCTGATAGTTCAGGACTGCTCATCTTTTCGTCAAACAGATAGTACAGGTAATCTTTCATGCTATTTACTTCCCTTTTTTGCTTTGAAACATCAAATTTCGTAATATTTTTTTGATTTTGCAATTTATACAATAAAAAATAAGAAAATATTCAGCTTCCGCTAAAGCGTCCGTTTACTTCCGCTAAAGCACCCGTTTACTTCCGCTAAAGCACCCGTTTACTTCCGCTAAACCATCTGCTTACTTCCGCTAAGCATTGCATCAGCTATCGTTTAATCCTTGTACAAGCAGTAGATGTTTTTTACATAAAAAGTGTCATTTATTCGTTCGTCATTATTTGTTTTTTTTTCGTTTTAAAGTGAAGAACTTTTTATGGTATTTGTTTTTTTTGTTAATTTGCCAAACAAGAACAATTACAAACTAGATAAAATGGGGGTTTTAGATAAAGACATCAGGGTAGTCAAGGAGAAAACATGGCTGATTAGTTTGCTGCTGGCTTTCTTTGTGGCATACCCAAACAACGCATGGTTGGTGTGTGACCTGGAGTGGTTTGTAAAGCCTGAAGACGTGGGAGCCTATGTGGCTTTCTACTTTTTCCGCTTTGGCTTCTTCTGGTTGCTCATTTGGCTGATTTTGAGATATGACTTTAAGAAGATGACCAGCATCTTCTTTGCCAAGCATTTGTGGAAAAACCTATTGCTGACGCTGATAGGATTTGCTGTATATGAGGTGATTACATTTGCATTCAAGCAATTCGACCATTTCCTCAGCATATTGTTTTTCCAATTTATCGTGATATGGCTCGTTACCGCATTTGTAAGTTATATCTACGTTTTGTTTGAAAATCAAGTAAAGAAAGAAAAAGAAATAGAAAGGCTACAGATCGAGAATCTGGAAAGCCGATGCAACGCACTCACAAACCAAATAAATCCTCACTTCTTCTTCAACTCACTGAATGGCATTTCGTCACTCGTGAGGAAGAAGAACGATGAGAACACTTTGAATTACATTAACGAGTTGTCTGACATTTTCCGATATATCCTGCAAAGTGAGAGCCGGAGTTTAGTGATGTTGGATGACGAACTGAAGTTTGTCGATGCTTTCAGTCATGTGATGCAGGTTCGTTATGGTGCCAAAATGAATATTCATGTTGATGTGCCAGATGAGAAACGGGACATGCAGTTGCCCGTATTGTCATTATTGCCTTTGCTCGAGAATGCTACAACGCACAATATGATTGACAGTGAACATATTATGGAAATCAATATCAGGTTAGATGAGCATGATGTTCTATGGGTGACCAATCCTGTTTATCCCAAACTGACACCTCCTGTAACAAATGGAACTGGCCTGAAGAACTTGGATGCTCGCTATGAGATGATGATGGGCAGGCATATCCAGGCAGAAATGCAAGGTGAGACGTATGTAGTGAAGTTGCCTTTGGGTGTAGAGAGCAGTGAGTAAGGATTATTATCCATTTTTCTCATTATTCAATATTCGTAAGAAAGTGAAAGTACTAATTGTAGAAGACGAAACAGCTGCTGCTGAGAACTTGGCAGAGATGCTTAATGAGATAGACCCTACCATAAAGGTCATGGGCAATACAGAGAGTGTGCAACAGACGGTACGTTGGTTACAAAGCAACGAGCGTCCAGATCTGATATTTATGGACATACATTTGAGCGATGGTTCATCATTTGCCATCTTTCAACAGATGGAGGTGGAGATTCCTATAATTTTTACAACAGCATATGACCAGTATGCTATCGATGCTTTCAAGGTGAACAGTATTGACTACCTGCTCAAACCCATAAAAGAGCAGGACTTGAGGCTAGCTATGTTGAAGTTTGGCAAATTGAACCAACATGATACTGACCAATATTTGCAGTTCCTGAAGCAACTTTCAATGGATAAGAATTATAAGTCAAGGTTGCTTATACCTAATCGTGATAAGTTATTACCCATTGAGGTGAAAGATGTGGCTTGCTTCTACAGTACAAATAAAAATACTGAGGTCTATATGAAGAATGGTCAGCATTACCCTTGCACTACTACCCTTGACCAACTGATGTCACAACTGAACCCTATAGATTTTACACGTGCCAACAAACAGTTTATCGTGGCTAAATCAGCCATCACTAATATTACTATTTGGTTTGATAGCCGTTTGTTGGTGAATGTGGGGGTGGAAGTGCCTGAGCGTATTTATGTCAGTAAAAACCGTGCAGCTGAGTTTAAGGCGTGGATTGTAAAGTAGATGATACTCTATAACAATAAAACTATATGAAGAAAATTGCTTTTTTATTAGTGGGTGCTATGCTGGCAAGCATGAGTTTTGCCCAATCAAAGGTCTATATGACCAAGGAGATTTCTGCAGAATCACTGGTAAAGATTTATGAGGCTTTAGGTGTTAAAGCCAACGGCCGTGTTGCAGTGAAGATCAGCACTGGAGAATCTAGTCAGTCTAATCATTTGCGTCCAGAACTTATTAAGAACCTTGTACAAACGGTGAATGGTACGTTAGTGGAGTGCAATACAGCTTATGGCGGTAATCGAAGTTCTACAGAGAAGCATCTGCAGGCCATTGCCGAACGTGGTTTTGATAAAATTGCAAAAGTAGATATCATGGATGCTGAAGGCGATATGCAGATTCCTGTTGCTGATACTAAGACCATCAAGAGTGACATTGTTGGCAAGCATTTGGCTAACTACGATTTCATGATTAATTTGGCGCACTTCAAAGGGCATGCTATGGGTGGATTCGGAGGAGTGCTGAAGAATCAAAGTATTGGTGTGGCATCGCCAAAAGGTAAGGTCTATATTCATTCTGGAGGTCATAGTACAACTAGTTGGGGTGGTGGAACTCAGGATGAGTTCCTTGAAGCAATGGCTGCTGCTGCTCAAGCAGTTCACAATTATTTCAAAAAGGATGGCAAAGATATCATCTACATTAATGTTATGAACAATATGTCTGTAGATTGTGATTGTGATGGTCATCCTGCTGCTCCAAGAGTGAAAGATATGGGTATCTTGGCATCTACGGATCCTGTTGCACTTGATCAGGCTTGCCTTGATTTGGTGTTCAATCATGAAAGCAGTGCTGGTGATGATGCCAAACCTTTGCAGGATCGTATAAATCGTCAGCATGGTACTCATACCGTTGACTATGCTGCTCAAATTGGTTTAGGCTCTCAGAAATATGAGTTGATTAGTATTGACTAATTTCATCATATAAACAGATAGCTGGCACAAGTTAGAAACTGTGCCAGCTATTTTTGTATATTTACTATTGTATTGTACCACTAAACTGGGGCACATCAGGTTCATAGTTTTTGTGTACTGTTACCTGGATGTTGTCACCTATGAAAGTGATGGTGAGGTCTAAGGCACTGATCCAATTGACATATTGCAGATTAAGCCGCAAAATGTTGGAAGAAGGCCATCCATAGCTAGCAGCTACGGCAAAATCGCCTTCAATGCCTTTGAACTTTTGTTGGGCATTCATCGAGTAAGGAGGCCTGGATTCAGTCCATACGGTATTCCAAAACTTATAACCAGCAGAAAGCTCTGCACGTTTACCTTGTTGGTCGGTAATGATAATCGTCATTTGTTTGTCGCCTTGCTTGAAACTGATGTCTTTCCATCCAAATTGGTTATCCTCTAATTGAAAAGTTTTTCCTGCCAGTCGGTTAGCCACATTACTCTTTGCCTTACCTGAGGCAGTGGGGTAGCTATAGGCTTGCAACTTCTTTTGTAATGAAGCATAATCTTTGCCAAGGTCAATGCTGCCAGATTGCACAGCAGGAGCCAGTACCCGTGATACTACCCATGGATTGGGAGAGTTGCTGCATTGCGTGATTACCACCACCATATCTTGTTTGGGCATCACGACTATGTATTGGCCGAAACGTCCATCAGCACGATAGGCACCATCTTTGGATGCTTCCCACATCTGGTAGCCATAACCTCTACCATCCCCTGTGTCAATATGCGTATGCATCATCTGACTAACCCATGTTTCAGAAATGAGTTGCTTGCCATTCCATTGCCCTTTTTGTAGCAAGAGTTGTCCCATCTTTGCTAAACTCTCGGGTTGAAGGTATAAACCCCATCCACCTGTAGTGACACCTTCAGGACTTTCTTCCCACGATACCTTATTTATATGTAAGTCTGCGAAAATCTTTTCTTGTAGGTAGGCCAAAACCGTTTTTCCTGTAACTTGTTGCACAATGGCGCTAAGTAGGTAAGTGCAGAGAGAGTCGTATTTGAATTGCTTGCCTGGAGTTTTGACTGGTTTGGCTAAAAGAGGCTTTATCCAATAGGTGTTATTAGCTCGTAGGTTGCCGTCAGGATCTATGCCTGAGGCCATGATGAGCAAATCGTGGATAGTCATTGAAGCTAGCTCTGGAGATACTTTAGTTGGCAACTTGTCTGGGAAGAAAGTGGCCACACGGTCTGTAACACGCAACAAGTTGGCATCAACAGCCAATCCTACAGCCGTACTGACAAATGTCTTCGAGCAAGAATATAACGTATGTTGGTATTCAGCTTTGAAAGGCTCAGGATAGACTTCTGCTATTACTTTTCCGTGTCGCAACATCATTACACTGTGGATGTCGGTTTGAGGAATGTTAAACAGTGAATCAAGCAAGGCGGATACTATAGCTGAAGGTACACCTTCTTGTTCGGGGGTAGAACGGGGTAGTTCGTTTATTTGTGAGTAGGCAGTATTGCCCAACAGCAAACAAAATAATAGTGAGAGTAAAATATACTTCTTCATAGTTCATTGATTATTATTTCTTGCGAATATAAACAGATTTGGTGACAAAACATAATAAAAAAGAGAAAATGTTTGGCAGTTTGTTTTAAATCGTGTAAATTTGCAACGAAGAAAAATGAATTATATGATTTTTGCAGGTTCACATCATCACCATTATCATCCTAGCGAATAAATTCGGTGGGCAGAATGGTATGTATGTGGATATCTGGAAACATAAATATAAAGGCTTGCCGAAGACTGAAACGGTGAGCCTTTTTTATAATTATCAAGTAGTATGTTAAGAATAGCAGTACAATCTAAAGGTCGTCTGTATGACGAAACGATGTCATTCCTGGCAGAATCAGACATCAAGTTGAATTTAATGAAGAGAACATTGTTGGTGCAGGCTAGCAACTTCCCTCTGGAGGTGCTTTTTCTACGCGATGATGATATTCCACAGACTGTTGCAAGTGGCGTTGCTGACATAGGCATTGTGGGTGAGAACGAGTTTATGGAGCGTGACGAAGATGCTGAAATAGTGAAACGTTTGGGCTTTAGCAAGTGCCGTTTGTCATTGGCTGTTCCCAAGAACATTGATTATCAGGGTGTGCAATGGTTCGAGGGGAAGAAGATTGCCACCAGTTATCCTGTAATCTTAAAAAAGTTTTTGGCAGAAAAAGGAGTGAAGTCCGAAATACATGTGATTACTGGTTCAGTGGAAATCAGTCCGGGCATAGGTCTGGCAGATGCTATATTCGACATTGTTAGTTCTGGCTCTACCTTAGTGAGCAACCACTTGAAAGAAGTGGAGGTGGTGATGCAGAGCGAGGCTTTGTTGATAGGCAATCGTGATATCAGTGACGACAAACGCGAGATACTTGAAGAATTGCTGTTTCGTATTGATGCTGTCAAAGCAGCAGAAGATAAGAAATATGTATTGATGAATGCTCCAAAAGACAAGTTGGAGGAGATTATTGCTGTATTGCCAGGTATAAAGAGCCCCACCGTGATGCCTCTGGCTGAAGAAGGTTGGTGCTCTGTCCATACCGTGCTCGACCAGAAACGTTTCTGGGAAATAATCGGCAAACTAAAGGACTTGGGAGCGCAGGGCATTCTTGTTATACCTATAGAGAAAATGATAGTATAAATCAGATAGCTTATGATTTTAATAAATAATCCAGATAAGCCTATATGGGCTGAGTTGCTCAAACGCCCTATGATGAATACAGAAAGTCTGCATGAAACAGTGCGCAGCATTCTCAATCAGATAAAGAATGAAGGCGATGAGGCAGTACTACGCTATGAAGAAACCTTCGACCATGTAAGACTGGAGAGTTTGGTGGTGACTGAGGAAGAGATACAGGAAGCGGAGTCGTTGGTAAGTGATGAACTGAAGAAAGCTATCTTACTCGCCAAAAGCAACATTGCACGATTCCACGAGGCACAACGTTTTGGGGGTGTGCAGGTGGAAACCCAACCTGGTGTTGCGTGCTGGCAACAATCTGTGCCCATTGAGCGAGTCGGACTGTATATCCCTGGAGGTACGGCACCCCTGTTCTCAACTGTTCTTATGTTGGCTGTTCCTGCACAAATTGCTGGATGTCGCGAGATAGTATTGTGCACCCCTCCTGCACGCAACGGCAAGGTACATCCTGCAGTACTGTTTGCGGCGAAAACTGCTGGGGTAAGTCATATTTACAAGATAGGAGGTGTACAAGCTATTGGTGCTATGGCTTATGGTACTCAGACTGTTCAACAAGTGTATAAGATATTTGGCCCAGGTAATCAATATGTTACTGCTGCCAAACAGCTGGTCAGCATGGGTGATGTGGCTATAGATATGCCTGCCGGGCCATCTGAGGTGATGGTGTTGGCTGATGAGACTGCCAACCCCGTGTTTGTAGCTGCAGATTTACTGAGTCAGGCTGAACATGGTGTAGATAGTCAGGCCATGCTGGTCACTACCTCTATTGAGTTGCAGCAAGCAGTAAAAGAGGAGGTGGAGCGACAGGTTGTAGCATTGCCCCGTAAGGAAATAGCAGAGAAAGCTTTGGAAAACAGCAAATTGATTGTTGTGAAGTCAATAGATGAAGCCATTGAGATAGTAAACGAATATGCTCCTGAGCACTTGATAATTCAGACAAAGGACTATAGCGCATTGGCCAAACGTGTAGTAAATGCTGGGTCGGTTTTCTTGGGTAAATATGCCTGTGAGAGTGCCGGTGACTATGCGTCAGGTACCAACCATACCTTGCCGACCAATGGTTATGCGAAAGCATACAATGGTGTGAATCTTGATAGCTTCTGTCGCAAGATAACCTATCAGGAACTTACTGCTCAGGGTATTGGCCAAATCGGTAAGGCCATTGAGGTGATGGCTGCAAACGAGCAGTTGGATGCGCACAAGAATGCCGTGACAGTGAGATTGCAGAGTTCCGCTTTTCAGAAGGAACAACTTGCTTCCCAGCAATTCAATCTTGAGAAACTTGTCAGAAAGAATATATGGGAGCTGGCACCTTACTCTTGTGCGCGTGACGAATACAGTGGGGTAGATGCCAGCGTGTTCCTCGATGCTAATGAGAATCCGTATAACGGGCCTATCAACCGTTATCCCGATCCGTTACAGAAAACACTGAAGCAAGAGATAGCCAAAGTGAAAGGTGTGAGTGAAGACCGTATATTCTGTGGCAATGGCAGCGATGAAGCAATTGACTTGGTGTATCGCATATTCTGTAATCCAGGGGTAGATAATGTTGTGGCCATTGATCCTAGCTACGGGATGTATAAAGTTTGTGCCGATGTGAATAATATTGAATACCGCAAGGTGCAACTGGATAACAACTTTCAGTTCCATGCTGCAGAAATGATGCAGGCGGCTGATAATCATACTAAACTGATGTTTATCTGTTCACCTAACAACCCTACAGGCAATGACATGAGTCATGCTGAGGTAGAACAATTATTGCTGCAATTCAGCGGTATTGTTGTAGTGGATGAGGCTTACTTTGATTTTTCCGAGCAACCATCATTTACCCAGTTGTTAGACAAGTTTCCTAACTTGATTGTTCTGCAAACCTTCTCTAAGGCTTGGGGCTGTGCCGCTATCCGTTTGGGTTTGGCTTTTGCTTCATCCCAGATCATAGGCTTGTTCAATAAGGTGAAATATCCGTATAACGTCAATATGCTGACGCAACAACAGGCTCTTGATGCATTGCGCAATGCCCAACAGACTAAGGAATGGGTGAAGATCCTTAAGGAAGAGCGTAGCAGATTGATGCAACTTTTTGTAGAACTCCCTCTGACTGAAAAAGTGTTCCCGTCTGATGCCAACTTCTTCTTGGCACGTGTGTCTGATGCTAATGCCATCTATAAATATTTGGTAGGCGAGGGCATCATTGTAAGAAATCGCAACTCAGTAACTCTGTGTGGCAACTGCTTGCGTATTACAATAGGAACACCTGAAGAGAATAATACCTTAATCGAAGCACTAAAAAGATGGAAAAGATGAAGCAGGATGATATTTTTCAATCTAAGCAACGCGTGTTGTTTATCGACCGTGATGGTACATTGGTAGTAGAACCACCTGTGGATTATCAGCTTGATTCGTTCGAGAAGTTGCAGTTCGTTCCTAAGGTGATGAAGAACCTGGGCTTTATCCGCGCTAAGCTGGATTTCCGTTTTGTGATGGTGACCAATCAGGATGGTTTGGGTACATCTTCTTTCCCTGCTGAGACTTTTTGGCCTGTACACAACCTTGTGATGCAAACATTGGAGGGCGAGGGAATAGTTTTTGATGAGGTCTGCATTGACCCTTCTATGCCAGAAGATAATTCTCCTAATCGCAAGCCACGCACAGGTATGCTTCAACATTACATGAATAACGAACAGTATGATTTAGCTAATAGTTTCGTGATAGGTGATAGGGCAACAGATGTGGAATTGGCCAAGAACTTAGGATGTAGGGCTATTCTGCTACAGCCAGATATGTCTTGCTTGGATGATAAACCTGAGTTGAAAGCTTGTTGTGCACTTGCCACAGATAATTGGGACAAGATAGCTGAGTTCCTCTTCGCAGGAGAGCGCAAGGCAGAGGTTCGTCGTACTACAAAGGAAACAGATATCTATGTGTCATTGAACTTAGACGGACATGGAGATTGTGACATAGATACCGGTCTGGGCTTCTTCGACCACATGCTTGAGCAAATAGGCAAGCATGGAGGCATTGATTTGACAATAAAAGTCAAAGGTGATCTTTATGTAGATGAGCACCACACTATTGAAGATACGGCATTGGCCTTAGGTGAATGTTTGTATAAAGCTTTAGGTAGCAAACGAGGTATTGAGCGTTATGGCTATAGCTTGCCAATGGACGATTGTCTTTGCCAGGTATGTCTTGATTTTGGTGGGCGTCCTTGGCTGGTATGGGATGCTGAGTTCAAACGTGAGAAGATAGGTGAGATGCCTACCGAGATGTTCCTGCATTTCTTCAAGTCGTTGAGCGATGCAGCTAAGATGAACTTAAACATCAAGGCTGAGGGGCAGAATGAACATCACAAGATTGAAGGAATCTTCAAAGCGTTAGCACGAGCAATAAAAATGGCAATCCGTCGAGACATATATCACTACGAATTGCCATCTTCTAAAGGGATCCTTTGATAATAGCGTTTTATTTTCCGAGATTATAACTCTGGGCAAGTCCTCCTTCACTTGTTTCCTTATACAGTGATGGGAGGTCGTGCCCGGTTTTGTTCATAACATCAACCACACGGTCAAATGACACTCTGTGATGGCCGTCGGTAAACGAAGCATAGACATTGGCATCCAGTGCACGAGCAGCAGCATATGCATTACGCTCTATGCAAGGAATCTGAACCAGTCCGCACACAGGGTCGCAAGTCATTCCCAAGTGATGTTCAAGTCCCATCTCTGCAGCATACTCAATTTGCGACGGACTGCCGGCAAAAAGTTGACTTGCTGCAGCTGAAGCCATCGCACAAGCCACACCTACTTCTCCTTGACAACCAACATCTGCTCCGGCTATAGAAGCATTTTCCTTAACGATATTGCCTATCAGACCAGCGGTCGCTAAAGCCCTGAGTATACGTATTTCGCTGAAATCATGCGTTAGATGCAAGGAATAAAGCACGGCAGGCAATACACCACAACTGCCACATGTAGGCGCTGTAACGATTTTGCCACCAGCTGCATTCTCTTCACTCACTGCCAAAGCATAGGCAAAAACCATACCTCTGGAACGAAGTGTACCTTGATAACCTTTAGCTCTGATGTAATAGTTAATGGCTTTGCGTCTCAAATTCAGTGGACCGGGTAATACACCCTCGGCATCGAGGCCACGCTTGATGGCTTCCTTCATCACATTCCACACTTCATGCAGATAGTCCCAGATGTCCTCATCCTCGTATTTAGCCACATATTCCCAATAACTGCGTCCTGTGCGCTCGCACCATTCCTGAATGTCTGACAGCATGGTCATGGGGTATATGTCGCCTATATTGCTCAGGCCAACTGGTCCTTCTTCTGTTTCCAATGCCCCTCCACCCACGCTATAGACCGTCCAGTCCTCAGTGATATGTTCGTCCTTGTCATAAGCACAGAAATTCATACCATTGGGATGGTAGGGCAGGAAGATTTTAGGTTGCCAAACAATCTGCACAGGGGCAACAGACTCCAGTTCCTCGCGTATCGCTACGTCTGTCAAGTGACCTTTGCCTGTAGCTGCCAGACTGCCATAGAGCGTTACCTTGAAACGAAATGCGTCAGTATGACGCTCCTTAAATATTTGTGCCGCTTGTTTGGGGCCCATAGTATGACTACTTGATGGGCCCACACCAATGCGGTATATATCCTTGATACTTTTCAAAGTTCAAAAATTATTGTTCATTGATTGTCATTTCATTGATTAATCGCTGTGCACCACCTAGCTTGTCGATTACGAACAGCACATAGCGGATATCTACTGCGATGCAACGCTGCAAGTTATCATCGAAGTTGATGTCACCACTCAGTGACTCCCAGTTGCCGTCGAAAGCAATACCAATCAGTTCACCATTGTCGTTCATCACAGGACTGCCTGAGTTACCACCAGTGATATCATTGGTAGTCAGGAAGCAAGCTGGCAGCGAACCATCCTTCATGGCATAGCGTCCGAAGTCGCGCTTCTGCAAGAGTTCCTTCAATTTGGCTGGTACCACAAATTCTGGATCGTCAGGATTTTCTTTCTGCAGCACACCGTCGCCAGTTGTATAATACTTATAGTGTACACCATCCTTAGGATCGTATGACTTCACATTACCATAGGTAAGACGCATGGTGAAGTTAGCGTCAGGATAAGATGGGGTAGGCTGTTTCATCTCACCAAGACCACGGATAAATGCTTTGTGCAGCAATGACAGATCCTCAGTCTCACCATAAACATCCATAGCTTTTGAAATGCAGCCCATAGTAGAACTTACAAATGCAAGTGATGGATCTCTGTCGATAGCCTTGATAGTAGGCTTCTTGAGGAATTTCTCCAAATTGGCCTCATTGGCTAAGATAGAGTTGTTGTAGATGTTGTCAACATAAGCATCTACATTGCCCTTGAAGTCGCGCGCAATAACTTGGTAGAAGCTGGGCAGTTCGCTGCTGCTGAGTGCTTTCTCTAAAGCAGGAATCATCGCTTTTGCCACTTGACGGTCCACTTCGTGGTCATAATCCTTGTTGTGGATACGTGCAAATTGTGCGCGAATCAGTTCCTTAGCTTCAGCTATAGCGGCATTATCCTTGTTAATGATGGCCTCCTTCATCTTCTTCATAGGTTCTTCTGGAGTCCTGAATTCAATAGCACTGTAAAACTCGCTCAGATAATCTATCTGACGCTCCACAGGAATAGACTTTTCTACAATATCATTGATTTTGTCAACCACACCTTCATACTCTGGCTTGCCCTTTGCAAATTCTTTGAATTGTTTCTCCACCTCAGCTTTAGCCTCCAGTACCTTGTTGTCAGCAATAGCCTGGTTCATACCGATAGAGTTTTTCCAGTAGTTGCTGCTGCCTGCAAACTTGCTGGCATACTGGATGCGAGTCTTGTCGCTCTTGGCCATCGCCTCACGCAACACATCCAAGCGAACGGTACGCATATCAATACGGGCCTGATTGGTGGTGTACATACGCTCTGTAACCTCTGACTCGGTAAGGTAACGGCTGGTGCTACCTGGGAAACCTAAGATCATGGCATAGTCGCCTTCGTTCAAACCCTTGATGGAAATCTTGAGATACTTAGGAGTGCTCAGAGGCACATTCTCAGGAGAATAGTCTGCGGGCTCACCGTTCTTGTCAGCATAGATGCGGAACACAGAGAAGTCGCAAGTATGACGAGGCCACATCCAGTTGTCGGTCTCACCACCAAACTTACCAATGCTTGAAGGAGGTGCTGCTACCATGCGCACATCAGTATAAACCTTATAATAAATGAGGTAGAACTTGTTACCTGCATAGAATGGATAAGCTTGCGCCACGATGCCAGGCTTGCCGTTCAGGTCACTCTTGGCCAGTTCATCTTGTGCCAACTTATTCAGATAGGGGCGAGTGAGGGAGTTGATTTCAGTCACCACACCACTTTTAATCTGTTCGTTCACCAGGTCGGTGATATCTACAATACGGTGCACGAAACGGAATGACAGACGCTCGTTAGGCAACTCATCAGCTAGCGTAGCAGCCCAAAAACCATCAGTCAGGTAGTCGTGCTCCACCGAACTGTGTGCCTGAATGGCACCATAACCACAGTGATGATTTGTAAGCACCAAGCCGTTAGGAGAGATAATCTCGCCAGTACAGCCACCACCAAAAATGCCCACTGCATCTTTCAGCGACACCCCGTTAGGGTTATAAATATCTGTTGCACTGAGTTTCAACCCTTGCTTCTTCATCATGTCGATGCTGTTCTGCTGTTGCATCAGCTGCAAGAGCCACATGCCTTCATCTGCTTTGGAAGCTAATGAGAATAGTGTAGCGAATGCTACAATAATTAAGAATTTGACTTTCATTTTCTAAAGATGTTTAAAATTTGAGCAAAGATAACGCAATTAATTGAATAAAACAATATATTTGCTCCCGACATCAACATAAACATGATTGGTATGATTCAAAAGACGATAAGTCGTATTTGTTTTATGATGATTCTGGCATCTCTGTTGACAGCATGTAGCAGTGCCTATCAGATTGCAGGAAAGTCAGATATCAATAGTCTTGACGGAAAGAAACTGTATCTCAAGACATTATCTGAGAACGGATGGTTGCCCGTAGATTCTGCATCGGTCGAGCATGGTTTGTTCTCAATGGAAGGCGTGTCTGATTCTGCAATGATGGTATCCATATATATGGACGACGAGAGCATCATGCCAATCATTCTGGAAAACGGTATCATCCAGGTATCTATCAATACGGGTGATATGCGAGCTTGGGGAACTCCCTTGAACAATGCACTCTACCACTTCTTCGACCAAAGAAACAATTTGGAAGATCAGCTGAACAACCTTGATCGCCGTGAGGCACAGATGGTGCTGAATGGTGCCAATATTGACGAGGTGCATGCACAGATGCTGAAGGAGAGTGAGGAATTGAATCGCAAGATGAACGACTATATATTGTCATTCATCAAAGACAACTACAACAATGTGTTGGGCCCTAGTGTATTTATGATGATGTGCAGTTCGATGCCTTATCCTATGATGACTGATCAGGTGGAAGATATCCTGCGAGGTGCCCCTGAAATTTTCAAACAACATCCTATGGTACAGGAGTTCATTACCAAGGCAAAGGAAAACATGAAGCTGATCGAGGAGCAACAGTTATTGCGACAGAATTTAGCTGAGAAAGAACGAGCTGGCATCAATCCTGCCAATCAGTAATGCAAATTGATACCTTTTAAATAAAAAATAGGGTGTAACTTCATAGTCACACCCTATTTTATTTTGGTAGAGTTAATCAGTCAAACATACTCTTGAACTTTTTGAAGATTCTTTCTTTTACTGAGCCCGAAGGACGGAAATTGTCGCTGTCCTGCATCTGCTCCATTGCTTTCTTCTCATCACGGCTCAAGGTCTCAGGAATATAAACACTCACGTTCACTAGCAGGTCACCCGTACCGTAGCCGTTGACATCAGGCAGACCCTTTCCACGCAAGCGCAACACCTTACCAGGTTGTGTGCCAGGTTCAATCTTCACCTTCACCTTGTTATCCACCGTAGGAATCTCAACGGTGCCACCCAGTGTGGCTGTAGGAACGCTCAGCAGCAAGTTATATACCAAATCGTTCTCATCACGAATCAGCTCCTTGTCCTTTTCTTCCTCCACCACGATGAGCAGGTCGCCAGGAATGCCGTTGTGCTTGCCTGCATTACCCTTGCCACTCATTGTGAGCTGCATGCCTTCTGCCACACCAGCAGGAATCTTTACTGTTACGGTCTCTTCGCCCATCACGATACCATCGCCACCACAGTGGGTACACTTGTTCTTGATCACATGACCTTCACCGCCACAAGTAGGGCAGGTGGTCTGCGTCTGCATCGTACCTAATATGGTCTGTTGCGTACGGATAACGGTGCCACGACCTTTACAGTTAGGACAAGTTTCAGTGCCGCTATTGCCCTCAGCACCACTACCTTGACAATGAGGACAGGTCACATATTTCTTCAGTTTGAATTTCTTCTCAACACCCGTAGAGATTTCTTTCAAATTGAGCTTGACGCGCACACGAAGGTCGGAACCACGAAACCTGCGTTGCTGGCTTCCGCCTCCTCCGCTGAAACCGCTAAAGCCTCCGAAACCACCACGACCACCGAAGATATCTCCAAACATGCTGAAGATATCATCCATAGACATACCGCCTCCGAAGCCACCTCCGTATGGGCCACCATTGCCTGCTGCTCCACTCACACCAGCTTTGCCAAACTGGTCGTAGCGCTGGCGCTTGTCAGGATCAGAAAGCACACTATAGGCCTCTGCAGCCTCCTTGAACTTCTCCTCGGCTTCTTTGTTGCCAGGATTACGGTCAGGGTGATACTGTATGGCCTTCTTCTTATAGGCTTTCTTGATCTCGTCAGCCGTAGCGTTTTTCTCAACGCCTAATATCTCGTAGTAACTTTTTTCTTCCATTGTTTAGTTTGTTTTATTTGCCTACCACTACTTTTGCGTGGCGTATAACCTTATCGTTCAGTGTATAGCCTGTTTCCACACAGTCTAATATCTTGCCTTTCAATTCTTCTGATGGTGCGTCGATAATGGCGATGGCATCGTGGAAATCGGTGTCCAATTCCTTTTCCTTAGTGTCAATAGCATGTACGCCATTCTGTCCGAGAATCTGAATGAACTTGTTATAAATCAAGTCAACACCCTCTTTCACAGCATCTACATCTGTGGCTTTCTGCATGGTGGCCAACGCTCTTTCCATATCGTCAATCACAGGCAGAATAGCTTTGAAAGCTTTCTCACCACCATTGAGAATCAGTTCAGCCTTCTCCTTCATCGTACGCTTGCGGTAGTTGTCAAACTCGGCAGAGAGACGCAGGTATTTGTCCTTCATCTCTTCTTGTTCAGCCTGCAGTTTTTCCACTTCAGCTTGCAGTTTCTCTTCAGGAGTAAGCTCTTTTTCAGGTTCTTCAGCCTCTTGCTGAGCCTCGCCCTCTACAGGCTGTTCTTCCTCAGCAGCAGGTTGTTCCATGTTCTTCTCAGCAGTTTCCTCCTCCACATTCTTCATCTCTTCCGTTTTCTTTTCTTCTGAGTTCATATTGATTTTTTGATTTTTATTCTGTTTTAGGTTAAATTTCCGTTTCATAGTTCAATCCTTCACAAAAATAAGTCACTTGTCAGTCAGCAAATAGTTTGCCAAAGCCGAATTATGCCACACTGTCAGCTATTTTAGCTGCGCCTGTGGCAGAAACAATTAAAAATCGTTTTTCTAAAAAACTTTTTTAGCTGTTTTTACGATACCAGTGGCAGAACCAGCCTGTGGCAATGATTCCAGCCACACCTCCGCAGATATAGGCGATGTTCTTGTCCAAACCGAATGCGATAGGCGACAGTATGAGGAACGATACGGTCACTACCGTCATAAACATAGCAGGTATCAGCGTGATATAGAAAAACTTATGCTGTTTTACTAAATATACGGTTTCTGTCCACAAAACGATGGTTGCCAATGATTGGTTCGCCCATCCGAAGTAGTTCCAGATCACATTGAAGCCATTCTCGTCGGCAATGTTGAACCACAACAATCCAAGAGCCACCAGGAACAATGGGATGCAGATGATGAATCGGTTGACAATCTTTCGCTGGTTCAGGTGCACAAACTCCGAGATAATCAGTCGTGCACTTCGGAAGGCTGTGTCACCACTGGTGATAGGAGCTGCCACCACACCCAGCAGAGCCAGCACACCACCTAAAGTTCCCAACCATCCTTCAGATACCAAAGTCACCACTTGTGGAGCACTCGACTTCAGTGAAGCACCCAACGCTTCAGCAGCACCACCGTAGAAGAAATATGACGAAACAGCAGCCCAGATAAGTGCCACCACACCTTCGGCAATCATAGCACCATAGAAGATGGGTCGCCCTTCTTTCTCGTGCTTCATGCAGCGAGCCATCAACGGGCTCTGAGTAGCGTGGAAACCACTCAATGCACCACAGGCAATGGTGATGAACAAGCAGGGGAAGATAGGACCAGCCGACGGCTTCAGGTTGTCCAGCCCGTCCCACACCTCTGGGATGTCAGGCATATCCTTGATCAGCACGAAGCACAGCGCTACGGCCATAAACATCAGTGAGAAAGCAAACAAAGGATAGATGCGCCCAATAATCTTGTCAATCGGCAGCATCGTGGCGATGATGTAATAGAAGAAGATGATGAGACACCAAATCATCACTATCTGGGTGTCGCCACCCATCTTGTCACCTAAGATGATGGCTGGGCTATATACGAACACAGTACCCACCATCAGCAACAGGAATACTGAGAACACCAGCATGATCTTCTTGGCCACAGGACCCAGATAGGTGCCCACCAGTTCAGGCACACCCACACCGTTGTGACGCACCGACAGCATACCACACAGGTAGTCGTGCACGGCTCCCGCAAAGATACAGCCAAACACTATCCACAGATAGGATGAAGGACCAAACTGGGCACCCATGATGGCACCGAAGATAGGACCTGTGCCTGCTATGTTGAGGAACTGTATCATGAAAACTTTCCAACCAGGCAGTGGGATATAGTCCACACCGTCAGCTTGAGAATAGGCTGGTGTTGGGCGATCGTCAGGACCGAACAAATGTTCTACAAACTTACCATATAGCAAATAACCAATCAGTAAAGCCACTAAGGCTATAAAAAATGATACCATATCACTTTTGTTTTATGTTTAGTGGTGCAAAGTTAAAGATTTATTATCTTTGTAGCCAAAAATAAACCTAAATAATATGAAGAAATATCTTATATTATTGGCCAAGCTCATCGTGTTTGCGATAGCAATGGGCTGCTTTATGATGGTTTTAATGCTGCCTTTGGCCTCTACAGGAATTGTTGATGTAAATAATCCCGGGCGTTGGGCCATATTGTTGATTGAAGCTGTTCAACTGGCTTCAGTCTTGCTGGCAGCTTGGCTCATCATCCGCTTTTGGGACAAGGTGCCTTTTGTTGCCAATATGGGATTCGGCTTGCAGGGTAGGGGCAAGGATATGCTCTATGGTTTCGCTATGGCGGCAACTATCTATGCCATCGGCTATATTGTTTCCCTCATAGCAGGTTGGATCAGCATTGAAGGTGTGCATTTCGACCCGTCGTACCTGGTGCTGCAGTTCGTGTTCTATATAATCGTAGCATTGATGGAAGAGTCCATGATGCGAGGCTTCGTACTCGGTCATATGCTCGATACAGGCATGAACAAGTTCCTCGCGCTGGTGCTCTCAGCCTTCATCTTTGCCTGTCTGCACTTGGGCAACCCAGGCATGACCAACTTCTCGCTGTTCAACCTCACGTTGGCTGGCATCCTGCTGGGTGCAACCTATATCTATACCCGCAACCTCTGGTTCCCCATCAGTCTGCATCTGTTCTGGAACTTCATCCAGGGCCCCATCTTGGGTTATGACGTGAGTGGCACAGGCGACAGAGACACCCTGATCAAGCTGCATATCTCCGACAATACACTGATGAATGGGGGTAACTTCGGCTTCGAGGCCTCATTGCCTTGCACCATTCTGATGATTATTGCCATAGGCCTGATTATCTATAACTATGAAACTAAAAAAGAGAAATATGAAGAAACAACTGTTGTTTTGGATGAGTCTGTTAATGATGACGTCGTGTATGATGTCAGGGGAGACGAAGACGGTGGAACTGAGAATAATTGAAACCAGCGATGTGCATGGAAGTTTCTATCCCTACGACTTTATCAACCGTAGAGATGTGAAAGGCAGCCTGGCGCGTGTGCATACCTATGTCGAGGGCCTTCGCCAGCAATATGGCGACAACGTGCTGCTGTTCGACAACGGCGATATCCTGCAAGGACAGCCCTCGGCCTACTACTATAACTACATCGACCAGCAGTCGCGCCACCTGGCAGGCGAAATGCTGAGCTTCATGGGCTACGATGCTGGCAACATGGGCAACCACGATGTGGAGGTGAGCCGTCCTGTGTTCGACCGTTGGGCCAACGACTGCGACTTCCCTATATTGGGTGCTAACATCATCGAAACAGCTACGGGCAAGCCCCATTTCAAGCCCTATGAGATTTTTAAGCGCGATGGTGTCAAGATTGCTGTATTGGGCATGATTACCCCAGGCATCCCAGCCTGGCTTTCCGAGAACCTTTGGGAAGGCTTGCGCTTCGACGATATGGAAGAGACTGCCCGCAAATATATGCCCATCTTGAAAGAGCAAGAAAAAGCCGATGTGGTGATAGGCTTGTTCCACACTGGCGATGAGGCCGAATGGCTCAGTGGCATCTATCGCGAGCATGCAGCAGCTGAGGTGGCCGAGCGTGTGCCAGGCTTCGATGTGATACTGTTTGGCCACGATCATAGTCGCGATTGCCGTAAGATAGTCAATGTGGCAGGCGATAGCGTGCTGCTCATCAACCCAGCCAATGCTGCCCATTATGTGAGTGATGTCACCATCAAGGTCGATGTCGAGAAGGGCAAGGTGGTGAGCAAGGAAGTCAGTGGCGAATTGGTATCCGTCGATAACCTGACCGTCAGCGAACCGTTCATGCAACAGTTCTCTAAGCAGTACGACGATGTTACCCAGTTCATCTCCAAGAAGATAGGCCATTTCGCCTCCACCATCACCACGCGTCCTGCCTATTTCGGACCATCGGCGTTTATCGACCTCATCCACTCCTTGCAACTGACGTTGACGGGGGCAGACATCTCGCTGGCCGCACCGTTGTCGTATGATGCGCAGATCAAGGAAGGCGACGTGTTTGTAAGCGATATGTTCAACCTCTATAAGTACGAGAACATGCTCTACACGATGGACCTCACGGGTCGTGAGATCCTGGGTGCTTTGGAATATTCCTACGGACTTTGGATCAACGAGATGAAGTCGAAGAACGACCACGTGCTCCTGATGAATACGGCCCAGGAGAATGCAGGCGACGGCTTCAATAAGTTCCTGAACCCTATGTTCAACTTCGACTCAGCAGCTGGCATCATCTATACCGTCGATGCCACCAAGCCCGCAGGACAGAAGGTGAAGATTGAGAGCATGGCCGATGGCACCCCCTTCGACCTCGACAAGCACTATAAGGTGGCCGTTAATTCCTATCGTGGCAATGGAGGAGGAGAGCACCTCACCAAAGGAGCCGGCATCGCTCACGATGACCTCATCAAGCGCGTCATTGTCTCTACCGACAAAGACTTGCGCTATTACCTGATGGAGTACATCGAACAGCATCCCGATGTCAACCCACAGCCCCTGAACCAGTGGAAGCTCGTGCCAGAAGAGTGGACCCAGCCCGCCATCGAACGCGACTACAAGGCCCTGTTTGGCAACAAGTAAAGTAAAGCCCGATAAAACTTATCGGGCTTTGTTTTTCATATAGATACGTTCCTTGTGCGAAGTTAAAATACGCAAGCCCATCCAAACCTTCGTACCAGTTCTTGTAATAGATTATGGTCACGTACAGGGATGGTCACCGTAACAGTTTGATGCTCACTATCACGTTTTGCAATGTTAGCAGAATCAATATTATATTGAGTTTGCATGTTCATCCATATATCAGCTGGGATGTCAAGAGCTTTTTCCAAAGCCAATGCAACATTCAGTGATACAGGTCGCTTCCCGTTGATTGTTTCACTTAACACAGAAGCCTTTATGCCAGTCAGCTCAGCCAGTTTCTTTTGAGTCATGCCACGCTCTTTTATCTCATCCTTAATCATTTCTCCTGGATGTGTAGCCTTGAATGGAATAATGTCTTTCTTATTCATAATGTTTAGATATTTCAATAATTAAAGCGTTAACAACAATCCCTTTATTATCAGGACTACTATAGAACAAAAGGCGATATTGGTCGTTAATCCAAACTGTATCAACACCTTTTAGATCACCCTTTTTCTTTTCATAATGCAGCGACTTAATTAAATATAAGTCTTCCAACCTACGTACACCTTTCATGTAGTTCACTACCTTGACATATCGACTTATGATGTGCTTCGGCAGCTTCCTATACCGTTGGTCTTTTGTTTTTCCAGTTGTATAAAGCTCTTCCAGATCTTTATCCCCAAATTCAATATTCATTGTTCATTGTTTGAATGAAATAATACAGTGCAAAGATAAATATTAATTCTGAATAATTATCAATTTTGCGAATTTTATTTATCGAATAGCCAGTGCTCTATTATTAGCACTTATTGCACAAGTAGTTGCTGATTGCAGTTTTCTTTTAGCTTGTTAAAAGTAAGTTTGACACAGCTTTTGAAGGAAAAGCCGTAGAAAATTTGTACTTTTGCAGCCAGATAAATCGGAATTTATGGTAAAGCAGTTTATACAAAATTTCAGGGAAGCATTCGGACAGAAGGCAACCTTACCTCTGTTGTTTGGCTATAGTAATC
>CACYLU010000016.1 GCA_902775375.1 uncultured Bacteroidales bacterium
CGAGTCTGAAGGATGACAATAGGAGGTACATCGATGGTTTTAAGACTGCAGGAGAAAAGGTCTTTTTAATAAAAACTGACTATGAACAAATGATACAGTGTATTTTAGACTTATAAATTCCAATTTAGCGAACCGAAAGAATCTGGAACAGAATCCTTATGAGCATCGAAGAACTTCTTGAACAACCTTATTACATCATGGACATTCTGCCCATGCAAGTGCCTACTGATAGTGGCGGACAATATTTCAAGGTGGAACAATACTACCTGAACCATGTTGAGCGGTTAAGCTGTCAATATGCTGATGTGTTGTTGAAACTGAACTGCTACTACGACCTGGTGTTCAGCTACGATGCTGAACATTGGCAACGGAACCCAGAACCAGAGAAAATAGTTCAGATGGTTAATGCCTGCTTATCGGAAGAACCCACGGAGATGTGTCTTTATGTCATGTTGGCAAAAGACTCGATGTTGCTTACGCTTCAGCGTGACACCACCCACATGACGCTCTACAACCCAGCAGATGAACTCTTGCAACTGCTTTGCCAGTTAGCTTCAGTCGTAGGTTTGTTTGTATGGCCACCTACCAACTAAATAATATGAGAATGGAATATAAGAAATTGAATAACTGTGAGTGTTATGGCAAGACTGTTGCTCAGGTGGCTTTGAAGTTCCTGATTCAGAACGGCATCATCATTATTCCCAAGACCACCCACAAGGAGCGTATGCAGGAGATTATCGAACTCTTCGACTTCACGCTCTCTGATGAAGACCTAAGGCAGATCCGCCTGCTTGATATAGGTTGGAATATGACAGGCTGGCCATCCGATGCTCTCAAATACAATCCGGAAAGCATTTGACAGAGAACGACAATTATCAGACAAATCGGAATATATGGAAAAGATAAAGATACATGTATTGAGAACGGGTGAAGTGCGTGTTTCGCCCTATCTGCCTTTTGGCGGTGATGATTGCAGTCTATTGAAAGCTTCGGGCATTACGACTCCGAAAAGCTTCACTTCTAATTTCTTTATCGAGGAAGCTGATACGTGGCGCGATGAAGCGCATCTGATGATTCACCGTCAGAGCGACTTGCATTTCTATATGGTTACGAAATGTGCCGAAATAGACTTCAAACGATGAATACCTAGCAGATAATAATGCTATTATAAAAAAGTTAACGAGTATCTAAAAGATTTTGTAAGCTACTCGTATCTGCAGATTGGGCCATGCTTTCAACCACGAAAGGGCACCGCTGATGCCGGAGTTTTTACCCGATGATTTGATCTCCGTATCATTGTTCAGCACGAATCTTGGTGTACCCCAGAAAAGAAGGCCTGCATCTACGGCCAGACTGATACGATGAGCCTTTGCAAGATGCTGGCCAAAGCCAATCCCTATATAAGGCTTTACTGCATTGGTTTTCATGCGCACGTCGATATTGCCACGCTCATCTGCTGTGAACACATAGTCGCCGAACTTCAGTCCTATAGGTGGATAATTAGTGAGGAAGGCGTGATTGTAATCTTCCACTTTCTGATTGGCATCATAAAGGAAGCCTAACGCACCTTCATTGGTATTGCGGAAGTGGATGAAGTTCTGACTACCTGCGAACAAACCTGCTGAGAAATAGAAAGGTTGGTAGTTGAAAGGATGTACCTCACCCATGATGTAGAAATTCCAAAAGCTAGGCGTAACGGCCAATTCTACCTTATCTACCATTTGTGAACGTTTCACGGCATCTGCTTCTACCAACTGCATTTCAGTGATTTCCGTTGCGGTGTTGATGGCCTTAAACTTGACTCTACCAATATCCCAACCCGAAATGCCTGCCCTTACCGTTATTATCTTGTTGACTGGCATAACCACATCGATGCCAGTACCAGTCAGACCAGTTGTCAAACCCACAGAGAGGTGGTTGAACAGACCGTCCTCAGCATACAACTTGTCGGCATTTTGAGCCTTAACCCCTGCAGCCATAGATACAATCATAAAGAGAATGATAAGTCTGTATATACTGTGTTTCATATCTTTTGTAATAAGAATTTTATTTAAAGTAAGGAGTGTTCGACTTGATAAGCAGATTAGTGAGCGACTGGCTCATCGGGTAGAAACCGTATAAATAGTCGCTAGTGTAGGGTGTACCACCATTGATGATACAATGTACGTAATCATGACAGGCCATGTCCATTGGCATAATGCCTACGGTGCCTTCGTAGCTCTGTAGGTCAGCAATGACTAGCGGATGCAAGTTAGCAGCATTGGTAATATATCCACGTGGTGACACCTCGGTATAGGCAGAACAGTGGTTCACAATCCAGATGTTATCGTCTTTAGCGGTAGCTTCACGTGCACTATGCATCATGTCTATTACCGTCTGTTGTTTGTTCTTCATCCGTTTCTCTGTGGTAGTCTTGTAGTAGTCCTGCTTGTAGAGAGTAGCCTTCACTGTAGCATCGTTCATGTTATACATGGCACAGCTGCGCTGGGCCTCAGGATTGAGATCCTCGTTTATATCTGGATCCTCGTCAGGCCAGTCACAGTATACTATGGGATAGTGGAAGAGGTCATTCAGCGGGCGTAGGTCGTAGCGGCTCAGCCACAGGATCTTGCCACGCATCTCACCTACAGTGATATCTGGGCGCCAGTCCTCAACAAACAGCCCATCGTATTTCTGTTTGCTCAGTACCTTATTAAGCAGCACAGCCCAGTTGCTCTGGTTCTCCATACCATTGTCAGCCTGCAACTTGGCAATAAAGAATTCCGACGGATGATTCTTCAAGTAACGTTGCAACAGGTCTATGGTCTCTTCAAAAGTAACGTCAATCTCACTGATTCCATGCGACAGGCGTAAAATCTGTTTCTCAGCTGGGTCTGTTGCCAATGTATCGATGCTCACCACAGGACGAATGTCGAAGAAACGTAGGCCGCAGGCCATCTGCTCTTCTAGTGTGGATACCTGACTGATGGCCGTCGT
Organism: uncultured Bacteroidales bacterium; assembly: GCA_902775375.1. GTDB lineage: Bacteria > Bacteroidota > Bacteroidia > Bacteroidales > Bacteroidaceae > Bacteroides. The sequence continues at coordinate 2,977 of CACYLU010000016.1, forward strand.
ATTGAACACATACTTCAGTACGGGTTGATAGAATCCCATGCCAGTCATTGTATCGTGGGTGCCTGGGATGCTCAATTTGCACACCTTAGTATCATCCTTTACCATGCCCAGCCAGTCGGTGATAGGTGTAGGTAAATCGTAGGCAATGACGATAGTGTCCTTGTATCCCTCTGAGAAGAGGAATGGCGAGTCGAGGGAGACTTCTTCATCATAAACTTTTTCCAAGTCCTCATCATTACAACTGTTCAGCACTGTCATGGCCATAATAGCCAAGAAAGCATACATTAGTTTTCTATTCATAGATTTCCTGTTTTTTTCACTATAGCTTGCAAAGTTACTCAAACTTTTGCAGACTTATGTTATTTAAAGTTTTTTTGTACTATAAATTTACTATCTATTTCCCATTGCTACTTTTCTCATTGCCAAATCACACTATCAGTCATAGGATTGTCTACCCCCCCGATCAAGGATATAGAGACCATATGATGCCTTTTGTCTGGAAGAAGTTCAGACTAAAGTTACAAGCAGCATATCAATCGTACAAAAGAGAAAGATGAAAAAACTGTATAGATAGTACTTGGAACAGAATATTGTATCCCTATATTAAATATCAATAACAATACTAATCATGTATTATTTTTTATTACTTTTGCAAAATCAAAGGGACCACGTCATGATGACGTTGATGTCATCAACTTAGAATTGGGACGAAAGACTCCTATATGATAATTGTTGGTGATTTGAACTACCCTAAAGATGTACAACAAGTTCCCGTAATATGCAAAATAATAATTAAATATAAACTATTTTTCTACTCTCATATGACTCAACAATCACACACTCCCCTCACAGAACGTCGCTATGTAATGCCGTTCGTTCTCATCACATCATTGTTTTTCCTTTGGGGCTTTGCCCGTGCTATATTAGACGTGCTTAACAAGCATTTCCAAGCTGAATTGGACATCTCCATTACCCAGTCATCATTCATACAGGTGACTACCTATCTAGGTTATTTCCTAATGGCCATTCCTGCAGGTCTACTCATTAACAGAATGGGCTATAAACACGGCGTTGTCGTGGGACTACTACTCTATGCCGTTGGAGCCTTCCTTTTTGTTCCAGGTACATGGACAAATTCATTTTCAGCCTATCTTGTAGCACTTTTCGTCATTGCCTGTGGTCTTGTATTCCTAGAAACAGCCGCTAATCCATACGCTACTGAACTTGGTCCTAGTGAAACGGCAAGTAGTCGTCTCAACCTTTCTCAATCGTTTAATGGCATGGGGTCAGCTCTCGCACCCATAGTAGTTGGTGGGTTGCTCTTTAGCGGAACTGGAGCCGATGTCTCACTTCCCTATATCTTTATGGGCGTTATTGTACTTTTGGTAGCATTTGTATTCTCACGCACCGAATTGCCTGAGATACAGATTGAGAAAGAATCTTTAATGGAAAACAACCTATCAGAAACGGAAAATTACAAAGCTTCTGGATTAACCAAACTTCGCCAACTCATTCAGAATCGCACATTCCTTTTCGGGCTCTTTGCCTTACTTTGCTACGAAGTGAGTGAGATAAGCATAAACAGCTACTTCGTGAACTTCACTACAGGCATGGGATGGCTTTCGGCAGCCAATGCCTCCTACATTTTAGGATTATCGTTGTTCATTTTTATGGGTGGTCGTTTTGTTGGCAGTTGGATTATGCGTCGTGTTCCTGCCGAACGAGTCTTATACTGGTGTGCATGTGGCACAGTTTTAAGCATCGCTTTGCTTCTTCTGAATAGTCAACTGTCTATCTTCAATTACAATATTTCCCTAGTCCTTCTCATCGCCAACTACTTCTTTGAAGCCATCATGTTTCCTACCATTTTCTCTCTTACACTGCACGGTTTAGGCTCTCTCACGAAAAGTGCCTCTTCACTGCTGATGATGACACCTGTAGGAGGATGTGGATTCTTGCTAATGGCTTTATTGGCCGACTATTCCGGTTCTTTAGTACTCCCCTTCCTCATCCCTCTAGCTGGGTATGTTGTCGTTTTCATCTTTGCCCGCAGCAAGATTATTGACGGTAGCGTTAGTGTATGATTTTTTGAGCCGTTGAAGTGCATCTTCCATTGTACCTAAAAAAGGGCCAGAAGCTTCCAACTTAATACTAGCTACAGCCGAAGCTATGCGCGCTGCCTGCTCTGGTGTATCACCCAAATGACGGCGTAGTACATAGGCCATCACATACGTATCACCACACCCTGTTGCATCTACGATCCGAAGAGGTTCACAGGCAGGGATATCGAAGAACTGACCATCTACATAGACCACTGAACCATAACTGCCAAGCGTAAGCAACACCTCGCGCACGCCCCACTGGGCCAACATTTCACAGGCGCGATGTTGATCAGGCTCACCTGTAAGAACCTCTATTTCGTATTCATTCACTTTTAAGATATCGACATAGCGAAGAGCTTCAATTTTATCTTTCCACTCACATGCGAATACCTTATCTCCACGCACCTCACGCAAGTATCCCTGAACATCCACAACTAATGTGCCACGTTTTGATAAAAAGCGTATGGTAGAGAGATCGAAATCGTCAGCCAAAAGGGTTCCAAGTACTATATATCGGGCATTGACATCGCCCAGTTTCTCGCAAGAGAATGGGTCAGCTTTAGCCCTAACTCGCTGTCGGCGATTATTCTGATTTGCATCGTAGATATTCTCGAAGTAGACCGTCTCGCGACTTGGAATGACATCAACCTCAATGCCCTCACGACGCATATCATTTACAACTTTCATGTCCTTTTCAGACAAAGAGGTAATGAGACGATAGCTAATGTCATCACGCTCCCCAAGGAGGTGGCGTATGCCATATGAAAAGTAGAATGATGTTCCTCCTGGCATATGCACTTCGCGGTCAGGTGTGACAATTCGATCATGCGTGATATGACCAATGCAGATTATATCGGTTTTTTTTGCCTCAGTTGGGTAATTAGTTTTTGTTTTGAGACCTTGATCCATAGTTGTAGATTACAACACAATAAATATATTAGTCAAATTTATGGTTCAAAAGTACAAAAAAAAACACTAATTGTTTTATCTATTATTATTTTTGTTTTTAAATCCGTTATGGAGTGGCGTATGATAAAAATAGAATTTCTTCTTTAACCCAATGGATTTTACTTAGTTACCTTCTTTCCATCAAGATATGCGACATTCATCTGGTCAACGGTAATCTTCTCCCAAACATGTTCTAATACGTATATCTCATGAACGAGATACTCGTCCAGTTCTTGACGGCTCTAAAATCCATTACTAATACAGATCCTTTAAGGTTTCCTTCTTCATCCAGCAAGCCGCCTGCACAAACAAGATGTTCTTTCATCCTATCCATATCTTCGAAGTGACGGGAACGTACCTCCATTCTCTTCTCCAGTTTTCTTTCACCATCTATAGCCCTGATTACAAACTTCATATTAATGATATTATTTACTATAACACTCAAAGATGGTATCCACCACATTCTTCGGCAACTTCTTTGTAAAAAAACTTACAATCCATACAACAGGAAAGCCCCCTACCATAGCAATGGCGCCACAATTGATGGGGTTGATAGGATTACCCATCAACATATTAACCACTGTAAGACCAACACCCCAAATGAAGCAAGCCCATACCGAAGCAGTTGTTACGTTACGTGAGTAAAGGCCCAACATGAAAGGAGCTAAGAAGGCTCCAGCCAATGCACCCCATGAGATTCCCATCAACTGGGCGATAAATGTTGGAGGGTTAAGGGCAATCAGTAACGAAATTGCAATAAAGAACATGATCAATACACGCATCACCACTACTTTACGACGTTCAATCTTCTCTGATACGATATCGTCGATAGCTCCTTCTTCTACCTCACCAGGCAATGATTTTTTGTCACGATAGATAAGATCAAGTGTCATTGTACTAGATGAGGTTAGTACCAATGAAGCAAGTGTGGACATGGAAGCAGAAAGTACTAAAAGTACCACAAGGGCAATCAGTCCATCTGGCAAAGTGACAAGCATAGCAGGTACAATCGAATCGAATGCAATCTTACCATTCGCTATCACAGGTTCATACAAGCGGCCAAATCCGCCTAAGAAATAGCAACCACCTGCCACGATAAATGCGAAGATAGTAGAAATGACAGTACCACGTTTGATGGCACTCTCGTCAGTTATGGAATAGAATTTACCTACCATCTGGGGCAATCCCATTGTGCCCAAAGAAGTAAGCACTACCACACCTAATAGTCCCCAAGGATCTGGACCGAATAAAGAGGTATAACCACCAGAACCAGGTTTGGTGCTACCATCAGCAGGCAACACGGATAATTTAGAAACAGCCTCGGAAAGTCCTCCTTGAGCGGCTATCACTGCCACTATCACCGCTACGATGCCAAAGAGCATGATGATGCCCTGTATGAAATCGTTCATCGCTGTAGCTTTGTAACCGCCCAAAATCACATAAACGGCAGTTAAAATAGCCATAATGATAACGCAATACTCATAGGGAATGCCAAATCCCATCTCAAATAAAGTAGAAATGCCTTTATACACACCAGCAGTATAGGGTATAAGAAAAACAAAAGCAATGATAGATGCTGCAACTCTCAAACCCTGATCGGCAAAACGAGTGCCGAAGAAATCAGGCATAGTGCGACTTTCTATGTGTTGTGTCATTAACTTTGTGCGGCGACCTAACAAAAGCCAAGCCAGCAACGAGCCAATTACGGCGTTGCCTATACCTATCCATGCAGATGACAAACCATATTTCCATCCAAATTGACCTGCATAGCCAACAAAAACGACAGCAGAGAAATAACTTGTTCCAAAAGCGAAAGCAGTCAGCCAAGGGCCAACGGCACGACCGCCCAAAACGAAACCTTCAACACTACTGGCCTGTTTGCGGGTATAAACACCCACACCAATCATTACAGCCAGAAAAACAATCGTCAATAATACTTTAATAACCATAACTTTAGAATGCTACTTGTACTTGTGCCTGAAGCCAATTATAATCTTTTCCTATTTGCTCACCTAAAAGACATCGTGTGTATTGTAACTGCAAACGACATTTCTTGTAAAACCAGTATTGCACTCCAAAGGTGAGATTAGACTGCTCCCATCCATTTACTTTGGTATTTCGGTCGAAGGTCTCAGCACTAGCTACTACGTCGAGAGCATCCACCACAGGAATACTGGAGGTGATATATCCGCCACGTGACCCAACCTTGCCATCTACACCACCCAACCATTCAGCACGTATGGAAGCAGGACGCGCTTCCTTGTATTTACTTCCAGAATAGGAAAGAGTTTTATATTCAACTCCCACGCTATAGCGGTTGCGCTTGTAGTTCTCACCCACTTGAATTTCTGGGTTCCAAGCTGCAGTTCCGATAGCATGACCTTTACCAATATATCCTGAAGCCACCAGTCGCAATCCGTTTATAGGGCGAACTTCTAATTTAGCAATAAAATCTTTTTGATTATTCAAATCCTTCCTATTGATACCCTGCCCACTCATCAAGGCAAATTCATAATGCAACTTTCCATCCGCCAGGTCACCAAATACTTCAATACCCATATCGCGACCATAATTCACCCCATTTAATGGGTCAGGCCCCTCACCTGCAAGATAGAGCACAGCTTGTGAATAAACATCTATCAATTCCAATTGTGTTGGTGACAAAGGGTTTTCCATAGAGAAAGAGTGCTTAAATTGGCCTAATCTCATTGTCAGTTCGTTCCCTTTTGTCACACGGAAATCTGTATAGAATTCTTGAACTACACTTGAAAAGTCATGCATAAACAAGAAAGACCACCTATCAGTAATCTTTGCTTTTGCCCAAAGCAGCGTACGCTTTAGGTTAAATGAGTTTTGATCTTTTCCATTGGGATTTTGATAACTCCACCCTGCTTGGGCATAACCATTCAGGGTGATACGTGAGGTGAAATCCTTCAACCAGTTAGGCTCACCTGATTGTTGCTGTGCCATAATAACGATGCTTGTGGTCAACATCATAGCCACTGCCAGCAATCTTTGCTTATAAGAAAAACATTTCATTTTGTCATAATAGTTTACGCAATTTGCTCAATATCGGCAGCAAAAATAGCATAAATCTATCAAATAGACAAAACAAAAAGAAAAAAAGGGATAACTAAAAGTAGCTATCCCTATAAACATCAATAAATTCTTCCCCATTCTCATAGAAGAACTCAACTTTATCTTCTCGAGCCAACCAACCTATGGCTGAAGACAAATCGATGGCGTTTAATCCGGTATCTTCTAACAATTCATTAAATGTGGCTTTAGTGCCTTTATAAAACAATGTTCGCCATACCAGCCCTGCATTTGTTCCTATATTATCCTTTTTCATAGCAGTATTTGTTTTAAGCACGCTTCAAAGATATAGAATAATATTTATTTATCAAACATTTTTAGAAAAATTAATACCGGAATATCTGCCGCATTTTTCTAAGCAATTCTTCCCCTCGCAAATCGGTTGCAACAATAATTCCGTTACCATCTAACAAGATATTGGCAGGAATAGAGCTGATGCCATAAACTACAGATGCCTCACTGTTCCAGTATTTAAGATCACTCAAATGAATCCAGTTGAGTTGATGGTCAACAATAGCATTGATCCACGGCTGGCGACCTCGATCGAACGATAGTCCTACAATTTCAAATCCCTTCTCATGATACTTCTGATATACAGCCTTTACATTGTCCATCTCCAGTAAACAAGGAGCACACCAACTTGCCCAAAAATCAATCAACACATAGTTACCATTGCCCACATATTCACTGAGTCTGTGACTCACACCAGCTGTATCGGCCTCGATTAAATCAGTAAAACGAGTGCCAATATTGGTTTTTTCATGGTGGTTCAATGTACGCCATGCCCCTACGCACAGTGGATGAGACGCATAAGCGTGAGTTTCATCTAGATACTCTTTTAGTTCTTCTATGGTAAGAATATTATAGATTTGCGAAAGGTATAGTGCAGGAATGACATTATCAGGATTAGAACGAATCACATTCTTCATCTCCACCACCACTTTATTATAAGACGCATTCATCACCCTTCGCAATGAATCACGCAATTCTGCTCGCCATTGCCCTACTTGTGCATACTCCATCTGATTCTGCATATAGTCTATGGTAAGGTCGGTAATCTGACGATCAGCTTTGTTAAGTCGCTCATTAAGTTTAGAGCCCTTCAAAACGCTTCTTTCCATATTAACTTCAACAGAAGTACCGTCAATCAATAAATTCACAGGCAGGTCGGAGCCATCATCTGATAAAGTAACAAAAGTATAGTTAGGCAAAGAACCTTTCAGCAGGAACTTACCATTCTCTACCGCAGCTGTATCAATTGGTTCATTGCGAAGCGAACTCAGAAAGACAGACTTGACCCCCAATGGCACTGTACCGCTAATGCTATAATCAACCAACTCGTCTTGCGCTACTACCGCCAGACTGAGCAACAACCACGCAAAAAACAAAGAAAGACGGATCATTTATTTTAGAGTCGAGATTTCTATTACACCATTGGCACCACGAACGCCATATCCCGAGCCATCCTTGATGACTCTCAGGTTAGCTATCTCCTCAACTGGTATCAGCGTATCAAGATCCACTCCTTGCAATGCTACTCCATCAAGCACAACCAATGGGTCAGTACCTGAGTTGACTGAGCTGATACCATGAATCTGTACTTTGCTGGAACCTCCATCGGATGTTACCACCACTCCTGAAATATAGTTGCGTATAAGATCTGGGATAGTGCGCAAGCCTGAACGCATAATCATCTCATGTGTTACACCATCCCCTACTCTCAATGGAGACAACACAACATACTCATATGTATTCTCTGATTTACCGTCATTGACGGTATATTTTTTTTTCTCAAGATTGACTGTAATTTGCCGCCAATCACGCAACAATATCTTAGCATCTGACTTAGCAGAAACAGTTATCTGAAGGGTGTCGCCTTCAAAGACATTAGTAAAGAAAAACCTTCCTTCCTTATCCGTCTCAACAGCCTTATCAGCCTTCTTCATCCATACGGTAATACCTTTCTTAGGTTTACCATTCTTCAAAATAACACCAGAAATATCGTCAGCCATTGAAGAAAGACACATTAAAGAAAGCATTATCCAACCTAATAACCTCTTTTTCATTGTTGCATTTTTTGTCTTATCAGGCGTAAAAATACAAATAAAAAAGAAGAAACAAAAGATTCAGGCAAGTTTTTCACGAGTCGCCTTCAGTGCCAAGTATTTATGCAACCCATCGTTACGCAACTTGCATGATGGGCAATGACCGCAACCATCACCTTGAATGCCGTTATAGCAAGTAAGTGTTTCGTTACGTACCAAGTCTAATACGCCCAGCTGATCGGCCAATTCCCAAGTCTGTGCCTTGTCAATCCACATCAATGGAGTATGCAACACAAACTGATAGTCCATCGCCAGATTCAGTGTTACGTTTAATGACTTGACAAAAGCATCGCGACAATCAGGATAACCACTATAATCAGTTTGTGAAACACCTGTCACCAAATGGCGGATGCCTCGTTCGCGAGCATATACGGCAGCTATACTCATAAAAAACATATTACGTCCTGGCACAAAGGTGTTAGGCAGCCCTCTCTCTGGAACTTCCTGGTCCATCACTATGCTAGTATCTGTCAGCGAATTACGTCCCAAATGTCCTATCAGTGGAATATCCATCACCTCGAAAGGGACATCGGCCTTCTCTGCTATCTTACGAGCTAAATCCACCTCATTCTGGTGTTTCTGTCCATAGCGATAGCTCAACGCATACACCTCTCTAAACTCCCGCTTTGCCCAAAATAGACAAGTGGTTGAGTCTTGTCCCCCACTAAATACTACCAAAGCTTTATCATCTATCATGATTAAATATCTTTTACATTTAACACATTATATGACACATTATCATCATACACATCTGTGCCTTCTGCTTCCTTGACTGCCTTTACTACACGAATAGTTACAGGCAATACAATGATTTCATACAATGTTTTAAGAACAATTTGGGTAACCATCATCACAAAAAGTTCGTACCACCCGATGACCCAGCCAAAAGCGATGGGAAAGAAAATGAGAGAATCACCAGTTTCTCCTATTACTGTTGACCAAATAGCACGCCATGAGAAATGTGCACCTTTGCTCACTATCTTCATACGGCTCATCACCCAGGCATTGAGAAATGAACCTACCAGATAGGCCATCAGAGAAGCGAAGGCTATTCGAGGTGCCATACCAAACACAAAGTTAAAATGTTCTTCTCCCTCCCAGAAAGGAGCAGCGGGCAAAGCAACAGCAATCAAGCCTACGGCTACTGTGAAGAAATTACTAGCAAAGCCACTCCAAATGAGCAAGCGCGCCTTGCGATAGCCCCACACTTCAGCCACACAGTCATTGATGATGTATGAAATAGGGAAAATCATCAAACCACCTGTGACACTGATGCCAAATACGTTGATAAGCTTAGTTCCTAAAAGATTTGAAGCTACAAGACATACATTGAACAAAATGCCAAGTAGCATGAAAGTAATTGATACTTGTTGTTTCATATTTCCTGTTTTTTACGTGGTGTTCTGGAATACACGACTGCTATTCGCAGCATCACATTTACAAAATCAGCGCAAAAGTATACATAATAATTGAACTATGCAAACTTTTGCGCCGAAAGAGTATTAGCTTGTTTTATGTACTTTTAAAAAATGTAGTCTATGCTTGCGCCAAACACTTTGTTGTGACGACTATAAACATTGGTACCTGGCAAGGTAGTACCATTGTAGTTGGCACTCTGTTTGGTGTATTTACGATAATGAGTCCAGAAATAACCAACATTCACTTTCATACGCTGAGAAAGGTGAATCACACCGCCCAAACCCACTGAATAAGAATCACAGTAGAAAGATGTATCATACTGGAATTCATCACTAAGGCCATAATCCGTACGTTGATAGCCAGCACTAAGGGAGAAATACTTGTGTGCATCCCATTCCACACCCACTTGGTATTCGTTTGTACCACGTGTCAATGCTTTCTGCTTGTCATTAGCCATTTCAGCATTTTTGTCGAAGAAGTGGTGATATTCCACACTTGCACGCAAAGTCGGCAAAATTTCATACATCACAGCACCACTGAATAAAGCAGGCACATCGCTAGGGGTATTCACGCCATCACTATAAGCTGCCAATGCGCCATTAGGGTCTGAATTCTCTTTAGTTTCATTCTCAATATTGAGGTTAGCTTTCAACTCATACTTCAGGCCAATGTTCCATTTGTTCAATTTAATATGAGCTCCGATAATAGGTGCTAAACCCCACCCTTTCTGGTCAACATCCAGTCTAAGATCCACCAGGGGCTGATTCGCCATGGCAGCTAGTTGCGAATTGGCAGCAGCTGCAGCTTGAATAACCGGATTCTGCAACAGTTCAGGTTTCGCAGTGGCAGTTACATAACCTTTATAGCCACCCACAAAATAGTTCATACGGGCACCCGCATAGATTGATAACCAGTCAGCTGCACGATAAGTGACACCAGCTTGAAAGGCATAGATAAACTGGCGTCCTTTCATGGATGTATTAAGGTCATATAGGTCTGAAGCAGCTTGGGCTCCTGTGACCTTCATCACTGACTGCACAGCGGGATTGGCAGCTATGCCTGCCATCACCATCGAGTCAAACATCGGCAAGCCTTTGCTGTAGGAAGCCTCACCTCCACCACCTATCACGCCACCATAAGCAGAAATTGCCCAAGGCCCGTTCTTGTATGTCAGAAAGAGTGACGGAATAATAGGAGCAGAAGCAGTACCTTTATAGAAACGGTGGTTATTGGCTTCAGGGAACAAAGGGAACGTAGCATCAATATTACGCTCCTGATAGGCGTTCTGCCAGTTAAACGACAAATGTAGCCCGTCTCTTTGCAGGAAACCTAATCCTGCGGGATTAGAATAAGGGCCATCAGAATCTATCATAGCTCCACGAGTCATCATTCTAATAAATGCTACTGACTGGTTTGTATTGGTCAAAATGCCGCCAGCGGAAACAGTAGCTGAAAGACCCAGCATAGCCAAACTTAAAATTGTTTTTTTCATCTTTTTACCTTATTAAATAAAAGTGGTTAATTTAACGTGTTTTTTTGGAGAATTTTCCTTAAAACGGCTGCAAAGGTATGGTTATTTTCAATATTACGCAACTATTTCGAATACTTTTTGCACAAATAATGCATTTTTGTGCAAAAGAAGTAAGTTTCCAAGTCAAGAGAATACTATTTTAAGTGAAATAATATATCTTTGCAATGAGAATAAACAATCAATTTAATATGAAGAATTTCATTATTACACTTTGTTTTGCCACTATGGCTTTTATAATGCCCCAACAAATCTCGGCCCAGAAGAATGAAAACGCCCACCATGAAGATTCATACTATTTAGTAGGTGCCGTTCCTGAAGTCAATGGTAGAGTGGTTTTTAGCAAAGAGTTCAGTATTGTAGGCATGAGTAAAGACGAAGTGTTTGACAAAACACAGGAGTGGATGAATGCTCGCATGAAACAAAACGGCAATAAGAGCAAAGTGGCTTACGCAAATAAGGAGAAAGGACAAGTTGCTGCAAATGGTGAAGAATACATTGTATTCTCCAACAGCGCTTTAGCACTTGACCGCACTAAGGTGATATATCAGATGATAGCCAATTGCGACGATGGCAAGTGTGTGTTACAGATCAGAAATTTACGTTATGACTACCCCAACGAGAAAGACTTGTATGTGGCAGAAGACTGGATCACTGACGATATTGCGCTCACGAAAGACAAAAGTCGACTGGCGCGTGGTTTTGCTAAATGGCGTAGAAAGACAGTGGACTTTGTAGATGACATGAATGAGAGTCTGCAAAAAGCATTGAGCGGCTTCACCATCGTACATAACGACGGCAACCCCGAAGAAACACGCAAATCTGATGTTGTATCAATAGTAAGCAGTCAAGTTAACGCTACTGAAAGTATTAAATCAGCCGAAGCAGAAAAGCCAGTTGAAGTTGTTAAACCTATAACTAAAGCTGCCGCTCCTGCCATTAATCCTGCTATTCCTATTGTAACTGCAGATAATGTGAAACCAGCCGAAGTAGAGAAACCCGTTGAAGTTGTTAAGCCAGCAGAGGTAGAAAAACCTATAGTAACAACTCCTTCTGAAGCCTTTCCTGAGCTAACTTCCGACAAGGTACAAGCCAGCAATGGCAAATTGGTAATTATAATTGGTGATGACGAATTCAACCGTACCACTTTGACTGCTAATGCTGGTGGTTATCTGTCTTCTTCTAATGGTTTAAAGTTCATCAATACAATTCTCACGCCTGAGCAAAGCTACCAGGCACTAGAGCAGGCCAAAGAATACAAGGTAGCCTTCTACCCTAATGGAGCAAACAAGCCATCTGTAGTGTTGAAGTGCCTCAACGCTACGAAAGAGAAACCTGTACAGGGACGTGCCAACATTTTTATAGGACAGATAACGAGTGTAGAATTACAATAACCATAAACACTATGGCAGGAGAAGACATCGAGAAAATCATCATGCAGGGTGTTGTGTTCAGAGGCAAGAGCAACAAACCTAAGGAGACGAACAAGATAAAGACCAAGGCAAAGAAAAAAACGTATATTACAGGAGCGCACAAGTCTGCCTCTGCTAAGATGAAGGCTGATATACGTAAGCGGCGCGCCAATCGTCCATCGCAGCGCAAAGGTCAATAAAAAGAATATCCCCACCCATAACGGGCGGGGATATTTTTTTGAGGTGCCTGGCGGATTCGAACCGCCGTGCATGGTTTTGCAGACCAGTGACTCAACCACTCATCCAAGGCACCGAGTTTTGTTGAATGCGGTTGCAAATGTACAACATTTTTTTTAATTGACAACTATTCGCAACAAGATTTCTTACTTTTTTTGCCGTCATGGCAGCAATTCTGCACTTTTTGGTCATACTGCCGCTTAAGATCGCAAGGTTGTGGACAATGAGCACATGGATTGTTCCCATCATTTTTGCTCGTCAAGAACATATTCCATATACTCATTCCTACACGGGCTATACATAGCACCACAATGAGTACCACAATCCAGTCTTGCCATGAACCCATCATAACATCAAACCTATCTGATAAATCATAGCAGAGACCAGCCAAGCCACACAGGTGGTATAAATGGCGGCAAATGAAGCCCACTTCCAGCTACCCGTCTCATTCTTGATAGCCACGATTGTAGCTACGCAGGGGAAATAGAGCAAGATAAACAGCAGGTAGCAATAACCAGCCAAAGGCGTGATACCATCGTCAAACATCTGCTGACGTAAACGGCTGTATTTTTCACTATCATCGCTGAAAGACTCATCGTCAGCAAACGAATCGTCATCAGAATAGATAACACCCAAGGTAGAGGCAACTATTTCCTTAGCACCCACACCTGCGATAAGTGACACATCCAGTTTCCAGTTGAAACCTTGAGGTTTAAACACAGGTTCGATAGCCTTGCCTAAACGGCCGATATAAGACTGCTCTTGTTGCTGCTGAGTAGTGAGGGTATCGTCGTGTGGAAAATATTGCAATGTCCACACTATAATAGATGCAACAAGAATGATGCCACCCATTTTCTTAAGATACTCTTTGCCCTTGTCCCATGTATGACGACCAATAGCTTGAGCTGTAGGCATGCGATACGGAGGCAGTTCCATGACAAAAGGAGTGTCTTCGCCTTTAATAACTAAACGCGAGAAGATGTTACTTACCACCACTGCTACTAGTATACCAACAGCATAGAGCGATATCATCGCCAACGAACGGTATTGTAACGAGAAGAAAGTGCCTGTAATCATGATATAGATAGGCAGACGAGCCGAACATGACATAAACGGCAATATCATCATGGTGATGATGCGAGAACGGCGGCTTTCAATGGTGCGAGTAGCCATTACAGCTGGCACATTGCAGCCAAAACCCATGATAAGTGGAATGAACGATTTTCCATGCAACCCCATCTTGTGCATGAGTTTATCCATGATGAAAGCGGCACGCGCCATATAGCCAGAGTCTTCCATCAGCGAGATAAAGAAATAGAGTATCAATATCTGGGGAAGGAAAACAATGACCGAGCCAACACCTCCTATTACGCCATCTACCAACAATGAGCGTAAAGATCCTTCGGGCATCGCACTACCCACCAAATTACCCAACCATGCCACACCTTCATCAATCCAATCCATTGGATACTGCCCCAACTCAAAGGTGACCTCAAACATCAGGAACAACAGCAAGAAGAAAATGGGGAAGCCCAACCATTTGTTTGACAAGATACTGTCAATGAAATGCGTCATCTTATAGGTGTCTGCCACCTTACCCTCGGCATAGCCAGCTTCAGCCAACGCACCATGAATAAAGCCATACTTGGCATCCATTATGGCTGTTTCTGCATCCTGCTGGGTATCCTGTTCTATCTGAGCAGCTGCCTGATGTACAGCATCTCTGATGGCTTCAGCATTAGGAAGGCCTGCGATAATATGCTCAACAGATTTGTCGTGTTCCAACAACTTAATGGCAAGATAACGGGTGGAATATAGTTGGCGCAGGTGCTTGTCTTCTTTCAATGGTACCTGTACCGTATTGATGCCACGCTCTATATACTGTCCATGGTTGACATGGATATGACGATAATAGTTTTTCAAAGGGCGCTTGCCCTCGGCAAAGTCCTCGATATGATGCTGAGGAGATTTAGTAGCATACTTGTCATGCCACTCCTTGATCTCCTTCGCCACGTCTGGATTGATATTACCCTTCTCATCAATATAATCTGCCCCTTCATACATATTGATGATAATATGGAAGAGCAAATCTACGTTCATGCCAGTTTTGAAAGAAGTAGGTATCATAGGCACCCCAAACAGTGAACTCAATGTCTCAATATTCACTTGGTCACCACGACGTTCAAATTCGTCATACATATTCAGGGCGCACACCATGCGGAGGTTCATATCCACCAACTGAGTGGTGAGATAAAGATTGCGTTCCAAATTGCTGGCATCAATAATATTGATTACAATATCTGGTCGTTTATCGAACAGATGCTTACGAACATAAAGTTCTTCAGGACTATAGCAAGAAAGCGAATAAGTACCAGGCAAGTCAGTGAGGTTGAACTCATATCCTTCGAAGGTGGCATGTGCCTCGGTAGCATCAACCGTTACGCCAGCATAGTTGCCCACCTTGCCGTGTGCCCCACTGGCAAAGTTAAAGAGAGAGGTCTTGCCACAATTGGGGTTGCCAATGAGTGCCACATTGATAATTCGGCGCTTCTGCTTAGCCAATTGCAGCTTATAATCTGTAAATTGCAGATTTCCCGAAAGAGGGCCATCCAGCCCAAGAGTGTCTTTCTGTCGTTCTAGTTCGGCTTCGGTTTCTGAAATGATTTCTATCAGTTCGGCTTCGTCATGTCTGAGAGACACCTCATAGCCCATCAATTTATATTTTACTGGGTCTTGCAAGGGGGCATTGAGCAATACCTCCACTTCCTTCCCTTTGATGAAACCCATCTCAATCACACGCTTACGGAATCCCCCATGGCCTAACACCTTAACGATGATTCCCTTCTCCCCAGTCTTCAAATCTGATAATTTCATGCTTTTCTTTATTGGTAGTGCAAAGATAGCATTTATCAAGCAACGGTCAAACATTTTACGACGGTTTAAAGGTGAAAAACGCCATAATACCTACTTTTAGGTATGGCAAAACACACAAAGGCAGATGATTTATTTGACAACAAATAAATAGAATTTGTAAGAAATAATATAACTTTGTCACGCAGATATGTTGATACGCAAGGTCAGACAGTATATCGAGCATCAGAATTTGTTGCAGAAAGGTGACAAAACGCTGGTGGCGCTGAGCGGTGGAGCCGACTCAGTAGCATTATTGCATGTATTGCAACACTTGGGCTATCCCTGCGAAGCTGCCCATTGCAATTTCCACTTGCGCGGCGATGAGTCAAACCGCGACGAAGCATTTGTAAGAGCTCTTTGCAAAGAACTTCAGGTGCCTTTGTACGTACAGCATTTCAATACGCAAGAATACGCTGAAGAAAAAGGTATTTCGATTGAAATGGCGGCACGAGATCTCAGATACAATTGGTTTGAAGAATTAAGGCAACAAAATGGTTGTCTGCACATTGCCGTGGCACACCACCAAGATGACAGTGTGGAAACTTTTCTGTTAAACCTCATCAGAGGTACTGGCATCAAAGGCTTGCAAGGCATACGTCCGCAGAATGGCCACATCGTTCGTCCATTACTATGTGTCAGCCGTGATGAAATCATCGACTATCTACGTCATTTAAAGCAGAGCTACGTGACCGATAGCACCAACTTGCAAATCGACTTTACCCGCAACAAGATACGCCTCGAGCTGCTTCCACTATTAGAGCGCATAAACCCATCCATCAGACAAAGTCTGCTACAGACTATCAGTCATTTAAATGAGGCACTCCTTATTTATAATAAGAACATTGACGAGGGATTGGCAAGGGTAAGAGACGAGCAGGGCATAAACATTGACCTACTGCTGCAAGAGCCTTCGCCTCAATGCCTACTTTATGAAGCGGCATCGCCATTAGGATTTAACTCCAGTCAGATCAATGATATAATGGAGGCATTGCATAAACAATCAGGTAAAGTGTTTGAATCAAAGGAGTGGCGTATTGTGAAAGACCGCAGCCATCTGCTGATAGAAGAGACTAAAGCCCCTACCCCTCCACACTTGGAGCAAGAGGAACAATCATATTCACCACATTTCGTTATTTCCAAGGATAAGAATATTGCCTGCTTCGATGCCGATAAGTTGAAAGAAGAATTGAAAATACGTCTATGGCAAAAAGGCGACTGGTTCATTCCTTTTGGAATGAAAGGCAAGAAACTGGTGAGTGATTTCATGACTGACCAGAAGAAAAGCATTAGCCAGAAAGCTAGTCAGTATGTGCTTTGCTGTGGCGAGGATGTGATTTGGGTCATCGGTGAGCGCATCGACAATCGTTTTAAGGTGGAACATGACACAAAAAGAGTGTTGGTAGTAAGAAAAAAGGGATAAACAATAGTAGCTATTCAAAAAATATTGCTACCTTTGCACCGTTGAATTAAAAGAAACCCTTTCTTCAACGTTTTTCCCTTAAAACACATTATTATTTTTCCATGTATAATATCGTTCAATTAAACGAAAAGTCTGTACAAGACTTGCAAGCCATAGCTAACGAGCTTGGCATTTCCAAACCAGAATCATTGAGTAAGGAAGATTTAGTTTATAGAATTCTAGATGAGCAAGCTATCTCTAATGCCAATAGAATTGTTGCAAAAGACAAACAAAAAGAAGAGAAAACCAAACGTAAACGCGTTACCGTAACCAACGGCAAACTGAATAAAGTATTCTCTGCCAATAAGGAAGGCACTATCTCTCGCGAAGAGCAACCCATTTCCGTTGTACAGGAGAAAAATATCAGCGAAAAGCCGACAGAGCAGCCTGCTCCGGTTGAAACTGAAAAACCTGTAGAGAGAATTGCTGAAAACCCTGTTGCGAAACAAACTGAAAATCCTGCTGCAAAACAAACTGAGAGATCTACTGGAAAACCAGCAAAAGTTCAAGCAAAAGCAGTGAAACCTGCAAAGAAACAAGCAGCAACAGAGGCTAAGCCTGCCGATGAAGCCCCACAAGCAGAAGCTGCTCCAATAGCTGAGCCTGCTGCAGAAACAGCTGAGGCTACGCAAGGCAAGCATAAAGGACGCTCTCGCAAAGCACCAGATGTAGAAAAGGTGTTGGAACGTCTCCAACAGAAAAACGCAGCCAAGAAGGAAGCAGAGAAAGCTGCAGAACAGGCTAATGCCAATGCACCAAAGAGACCTCTTGCACAAGAAGTTGTACCAGAAGCAATGGCAGCAGTTGACACCTTTATTCCTATTGAAGATTTACCAAGCGATAATCAAGAAATCCCTTCAGAACTAATAGGTAAGTTCAATACGCCAAAGACTGACAACGCTTCTGCTAAACCACAGCACAACAAATCACACCAGCAGGCGTCACAAGCTCAGCAAAATAATGAGAATCAAGAAAAGCGTCAGCCGCTGTATGACTTCGAAGATATCCTGCAAGGATGGGGCGTATTGGAAATCATGCAAGACGGTTATGGCTTCCTTCGTTCATCAGACTACAATTACCTTTCTTCTCCCGACGACATCTATGTTTCTCAGTCACAAATAAAACTATTTGGTTTGAAGACTGGCGATGTAGTGGAAGGCGTGATTCGTCCACCCAAGGAAGGTGAGAAATATTTCCCTTTGGTAAAGGTAAACAAAATCAATGGTTTATCTCCAGAGTTAGTGCGTGACCGTGTACCATTCGAGCACCTCACTCCCCTCTTCCCTGAAGAGAAGTTTACCTTGTGTAAGGGTGATGGGCGCGACAGTATTGACGCCCGCATCGTCGACCTCTACACGCCTATCGGCAAAGGTCAGCGTGCGCTGATCGTGGCTCAGCCTAAGACCGGTAAGACCACTTTGATGAAGGATATTGCCAACGCTATTGCTGCCAATCATCCGGAAGTATATATGATGGTGCTGCTCATTGATGAGCGCCCTGAGGAGGTAACAGATATGGCTCGTACTGTCAATGCAGAGGTGATTTCATCTACATTCGACGAGCCAGCTGAGCGACATGTAAAAATTGCCAATATCGTATTGGAAAAGGCAAAGCGCCTGGTAGAATGTGGACATGACGTAGTCATCTTCCTCGACTCTATCACCCGTTTGGCACGTGCCTACAATACCGTAGCACCTGCATCTGGTAAGGTACTTTCTGGTGGTGTGGATGCTAACGCACTGCATAAGCCAAAGAGTTTCTTTGGTGCTGCTCGTAACATCGAGGGTGGCGGTTCGCTGACTATTCTGGCAACAGCCCTCACTGAAACAGGTTCTAAGATGGACGATGTGATATTCGAGGAGTTCAAGGGTACTGGCAACATGGAGTTACAGTTGGATCGTACGCTCAGCAACAAGCGCATCTTCCCTGCTATCAACGTTATCTTGTCAAGTACGCGTCGTGACGACTTGCTGCAAGACCAGCTTACTCGCGACCGCATGTGGGTAGCTCGTCGCTTCATGGCCGACATGACACCACAAGAAGCTATCGAGAAGGTGAAAGGCTTGATGGAACAGACTCGCGACAACCAAGAATTCCTGATGGCAATGAACGGATAAGATATTGAAATAAGGAATATAGAAGAAATAGAAAGAATTTAGCAATGTTTGAGAATTTAAGTGACAGACTCGAAAGGTCGTTTAAAATACTGAAGGGTGAAGGCAAGATTACTGAGATCAATGTGGCCGAAACCCTCAAAGATGTACGCAAGGCGTTGCTTGACGCCGATGTGAACTACAAGGTAGCAAAGACATTTACCGATACTGTTAAGCAGAAGGCTTTAGGCCAGAATGTGCTTACCGCAGTGAAGCCTAGCCAGTTGATGGTAAAGATTGTGCATGACGAACTGGCTACCCTGATGGGTGGCGAGACGGCAGAGTTGAACCTCACCCAAAAACCATCCATCATCCTGATGTCTGGTTTGCAAGGTTCTGGTAAGACCACCTTCTCTGGCAAGCTGGCTCGCATGCTCAAGACAAAGAAGAACCGTCGTCCATTGTTGGTGGCATGCGACGTTTATCGTCCTGCTGCTATCGAGCAATTGCGCGTACTGTCAGAGCAGATTGGCGTACCCATGTACTCTGAGCCCGACAGCAAAGACCCCGTGAGCATTGCCCAGCATGCCATTGCAGAGGCCAAAGCCAAAAGCTATGACCCTGTAATTGTCGATACTGCTGGTCGCTTGGCAGTGGATGAAGAGATGATGAACGAGATAGCTGCCATCAAGGAAGGCATCCAGCCTGACGAGATACTGTTTGTAGTAGATTCAATGACTGGTCAAGATGCTGTGAATACAGCCAAGGAGTTCAACGACCGTCTTGACTTTACAGGCGTAGTACTGACCAAGCTCGACGGCGATACCCGTGGTGGTGCGGCTTTGTCAATCCGTACGGTGGTGAACAAGCCTATTAAGTTTGTAGGTACCGGCGAGAAACTTGAAGCCATCGACCAGTTCCATCCTGAGCGTATGGCCGACCGTATCCTCGGCATGGGCGATATCGTCTCTTTGGTAGAGCGCGCACAGGAGCAATACGACGAAGCAGAGGCCAAGCGCTTGCAGAAGAAGATCCAGAAGAATCAGTTTGACTTCAACGACTTCATGGGGCAGATTGCCCAAATCAAGAAGATGGGTAACCTCAAGGACTTGGCAGCCATGATTCCTGGTGTAGGCAAAGCGTTGAAGGACATCGACATCGACGATAATGCCTTCAAGAGCATTGAAGCCATCATCCACTCTATGACTCCGCAAGAGCGCACCCATCCTGAATTGCTTAACAGCTCTCGCCGCCAGCGCATTGCCAAAGGAAGCGGTACTGATATTCAGGAGGTGAATCGCCTCATCAAGCAGTTTGACCAGATGCGTAAGATGATGAAGACTGTCACCAGCGGCAAGATTCCTCAGATGGCGCAGATGATGAGAGGTGGCGGAGGCAGACGCTTTTAATTTTCAGCAGTAAGCCAGCGTTTAATTATTAAATATCAATTACATACATGACATTAATTGACGGAAAAGCTGTATCTGCGCAAATCAAGCAAGAGATTGCGGCAGAAGTAGAACAGATAGTAGCAGCAGGAGGCAAACGTCCGCATCTTGCAGCCATTTTAGTAGGCCATGACGGTGGCAGTGAAACCTATGTAGCCAACAAGGTGAAGGCCTGCGAGGCATGTGGCTTCAAATCCACCCTTATCCGCTACGAGGCCGATATCACTGAAGCCGAGCTGTTGGCAAAAGTGGAAGAACTGAACCAAGATGCCGATGTAGATGGTTTCATCGTCCAGCTGCCTTTGCCGAAGCACATCTCCGAGCAGAAGGTCATCGAGGCCATTGACTACCGCAAGGATGTGGATGGTTTCCACCCTATCAATGTAGGGCGACTGGCCATCGGACTGCCTTGCTATGTTTCTGCCACCCCTAACGGCATTATCGAACTGTTGCGCCGTTACAACATTGAGACATCTGGCAAGAAATGCGTCGTACTGGGCAGGAGCAATATTGTAGGTAAGCCTATGGCCACCCTGATGATGCAGAAGGCCAATCCTGGCGATGCCACTGTTACCGTATGCCACAGCCATAGCCGCGACTTGAAAAAAGAATGCAGTGAGGCCGACATCATTATTGCTGCCATTGGTAAGCCCAACTTCGTTACTGCCGACATGGTGAAAGAGGGTGCCGTAGTCATCGACGTTGGTACCACGCGAGTGCCTGATGCTACCAAGAAAAGCGGTTTCCGCCTCAATGGCGACGTAAAATTTGACGAGGTGGCCCCCAAGTGCTCATTCATTACCCCAGTGCCTGGTGGTGTGGGCCCTATGACCATCGTGTCATTGATGAAAAACACGCTGTTGGCTGGCAAGAAAGCAATTTATCAATAAAAAAACAGGGCAAACCTTTTGATATTTCAAAGTTTTGCCCTATCTTTGCAACCGCATTTGAAAGAATGCGAATATGGTGCCCGTAGTTCAGTCGGTTAGAGCGTCAGATTGTGGTTCTGAATGTCGTGGGTTCGAGTCCCACCTGGCACCCCAAGAAAAACTACAACAGACAGAGATTAAAGGTTAGAAGAGCAAAATCTTCTAACCTTTTTTGTTGGAATAAACTTCGATAAACAACGAATAGGGTATTCAAAAAAAACTGAAACTACTAAAAGAGAGCACCCCGCTTGGGTGCTCTCTTTTAGTTAGAAGTAGTATATGTCGTAGCGTGGAATTGAATATAGTAAAAAGTGTAGTGAATGTTCTATTTTTCCACGAAAAAAAATTAATTATAAAAATTCTATAACTTGCAGATAGAAAATAATTTAGAAAGTGTATTTTCTACCCTTGTTCAGCTGCAAATATAGACATTATTTTTCTATATTTCCAAATATAGAACCCTTAAAAAATGTTAACTCTACTAAAAACTTATCTAGTAAAAACAAGTCTGAACTAATAAAATATGATATAGATAAAAGAAAATATAAGATCAGTAAATGTTTTTAACAATTAAAAGACAAAAAGGCACTAATTCAGGAAGTTGAATGCAGAGGCACATTGATAGCCTTCATCATAAAGTTTTTGCAACTTTTCGACATTTCTCTCCATACGGCCAACTTCTATAGGGTTAACTGGACGTATCACCACTGCCTTACCTTGACGTTCTAATTCTTCCAGCTGGTCGAGTTGGCGATTATACATCTGCCCCCTTGTGCGAATTGCCTCTCTCAACAGCGGATATTGCCTGTAGAAAAAACCAGGGATATAGGGTTTGTTCTCGCTTTTTCGATAACCTGCATTTCGAGTGAGTACCACCACCACTTTTTCATACCCTTGTGAGAAAGCACGTTCAAAAGGGATGGAGTCGGCTATGCCGCCATCGAGCATCGGACGCCCATCTACATAGGCGATGGGACAGCCGAAAGGCAGACTGCACGATGCTTTGACTATATCGATGATGCGCTTCTCATCATGCTTCTCCTCCCAATACTCAGCCTTTCCTGTCAGGCAATCGGTAGTGACACTTTCAAACCGGCAAGGATTTGCTGCATAGACATCGTATCTATAAGGAATGATGTGTTCTGGAAAATCCTGGAACATCAGCTTGTAATCCATGATATTACGCTGGGTAAACAAATACTTCAACCCGATATAATGGTACTTGTCGAGCAAATCGATGTTGGCAATCTTGGCACGACCTCGCTGATGAGACATGTAAGAAAGGCCGTTACTTGCTCCTGCGCTAACGCCAACAGTATAGGGGAAATAGATGTTGTGGTCCATAAAATAGTCGAGCACACCGCAAGTAAACACTCCACGCATGCCGCCACCCTCCAAAACGAGAGCTGTCTTATCATCTATCTTAACAACCTGTGACATCTTTTTATATTTTCCACGCAAAGATAACGAAAAATTAAAAAATATCTGTAACTTTGTCGCAATTCAAACTAATTTAACAAACAAGTATGATGAAAAAGTCAATATTATTAGCTGCCCTGGGCTTAATGAGTCTGAGCGTTGCAGCACAGGATGCCCCTAAGGACGAAGAGGGTTTCAAGTTTACGGTAGTAAAGGAAATTCCTATCACAAGCGTCAAGAACCAGAGCCGCGCCGGTACTTGCTGGTGCTATTCAGGTATGGCTTTTCTGGAGTCAGAGTTACTGAAAGCTGGTAAGGGCACTTACGATTTCAGCGAAATGTTTATCGTGAAGAACACTTATATGGATCGTGCAGACTATGCTGTTCGTACTCATGGTGACGTGAGCTTCTCACAGGGTGGTTCATTCTATGACGTACTCTACGGCATGGAACATTTCGGACTGGTGCCTGATGAGGTGATGCCTGCAGGTAAAATGTATGGCGACACCATCAGCAATCACTCAGAGCTGAGTGCCATTGCTGACGCAGCTGTAGCTGCTATCGCCAAAGGACGCTTGCGCAGCTTGCAGCACGACAAGGACAACAATCTGTTGTGGAAGAAAGCTGTAAAGGCTATACATGATGTATATCTGGGCCCAGACCCAACTACCTTTACTTATAAAGGTGCAACCTATACCCCGAAATCATTCTTTGAGAGTACAGGCTTGAAGGCCAGCGACTATATCTCTCTGACCTCATATACTCACCATCCATTCTATGAGCCATTTGTACTGGAGATTCAAGACAACTGGCGCTGGGCACAGAGCTACAACCTGCCTATCGACGAACTGATGGAAGTATTTGACAATGCCATCAACAACGGCTACACAGTATTGTGGGGTTCTGACGTAAGTGAAGAAGGTTTCAACCGTCAGGGTATTGGTGTAGTGCCTGATATTGAGAAGGTGGTAGAGCTAAGTGGCAGTGATATGGCTCATTGGCTGAAGCTGCCTGCAACACAGCGTGACGTAACATCAAAGCCAAGTCCACAGAAGTGGGTTACTCAGGCTGAACGTCAGTTGGCATATGACAACTATGAGACTACCGACGACCATGGCATGCTGATCTATGGTACTGCTAAGGACCAGAACGGCACCGATTATTATATGGTGAAGAACTCTTGGGGCGACAGTGGCAAGTATCATGGTTTGTGGTATGTATCAAAAGCTTTTGCCCGCTACAAGACCATGAACATTGTGGTGAACAAGAAGGCTGTGCCTAAGAGCATCTTGGATAAGCTGGGTGTGAAATAAGTCTTATTGCCAATACGTGGCAGGATTGTCACGAACCTAAGAGCAAAGTGGAGTAGCTTCATGCAACTCCACTTTTTTCATATTTTATATGGTATAATCAAAGATTTTGAGTACCTTTGCAGCCTAATTTGGCTTGATCCTGATTGAAAACAACTTAAATAAAACAATATGAGTTTGAAAATCGTAGTATTGGCAAAACAAGTACCCGACACCCGTAATGTGGGGAAAGATGCCATGAAAGCCGACGGAACCATTAACCGTGCGGCATTGCCTGCCATCTTCAACCCAGAAGATTTGAACGCTCTGGAGCAGGCTCTCAGACTGAAAGACGCTTTTCCTGGCTCTACCGTCACTTTGCTGACAATGGGTCCTGGACGTGCAGCTGAGATTATTCGTGAAGGACTATTTCGTGGCGCCGATGGCGGCTATCTGCTTACAGACCGTGCTTTCGCCGGCGCAGACACATTGGCAACTTCTTATGCTATCGCAACAGCCATCCGCAAGATTGGCGAGTATGACATCATCTTGGGCGGCCGTCAGGCCATCGATGGTGACACAGCTCAGGTAGGACCACAGGTAGCTGAGAAACTGGGTTTGCCACAAGTTACATACGCTGAGGAAATCATCAGTTTGGACGAAGCTAAACGCAAGGTGACTATCCGCCGCCACATTGATGGTGGTGTAGAAACTGTAGAGGCTCCCCTGCCCTTGGTAGTAACCGTTAACGGCAGTGCCGCTCCTTGCCGTCCTCGCAACGCCAAACTGGTGGAGAAATACAAACGTGCCCTGGGTGCACAGGAGAAAGCTGAATTCACCAAGAATGGCGGCACATTGCCATACGCAGAGCTCTATGAGCAGCGCCCATACCTGAATCTGACGGAATGGACAGCTGCTGACGTAAATGCTGATTTCGAGCAGTGTGGTTTGAGCGGTTCACCTACTAAGGTTAAGACCGTGCAGAACATTGTGTTCCAAGCAAAGGAGTGCCAGACACTCTCAAGCAGTGACAGCGATGTAGAAGGTTTGATAAAAGAATTGTTGGACAAGAAGATAATCGGCTAAAGAAATGAGTAACAATGTATTTGTATATTGTGAGATTGAAGGCACAACCGTAGCCGAAGTATCTCAGGAGCTGCTGACCAAAGGTCGTAAGCTCGCCAATCAACTGAATGTTGAGTTGCATGCCATCGTTGCCGGCACAGGCATCCGTGGCAAGGTAGAGGATCAGATTCTGCCTTACGGCGTTGACAAACTGTTTGTATTTGACGCCCCAGGCTTGTTCCCCTATACCTCAGTACCTCATACTGACATCTTAGTAAACTTGTTCAAGGAGCAGCAGCCACAGATTGCCCTGATGGGTGCTACCGTTATCGGCCGTGACTTGGGACCTCGTGTATCCTCTTCACTGACCAGCGGCTTGACAGCCGACTGTACACAGTTGGAAATTGGTGACCACACCGATGCCAAAACTGGCACTGAGTATAAGAACTTGCTGTATCAGATTCGTCCTGCATTCGGTGGCAACATCGTGGCTACCATCGTAAACCCCGATCATCGCCCTCAGATGGCAACCGTACGTTCGGGCGTGATGCAGAAAGCCATCTATGATGGTGCTTGCAAGAAAGAGGTGGTATACCCTGAGGTGAGCAAATATGTAAGCCCTGAGGCCTTTGTAGTAAAGGTGCTCGACCATCATGTAGAGGCTGCAAAGCATAACTTGAAGGGTGCCAAGATTGTGGTAGCCGGTGGTTATGGCATGGGCAGCAAGGAAGGCTTCGACATGCTGTTTGAACTGGCTAAGGTATTGCATGGTGAGGTAGGTGCCAGCCGTGCTGCTGTGGATGCAGGTTTCTGCGACCACGATCGTCAGATTGGTCAGACTGGTGTGACTGTTCATCCAAAGGTATATATCGCCTGCGGCATTAGCGGACAGATTCAGCACATTGCCGGCATGCAGGATTCTGACATCATCATCTCCATCAACAACGACCCCGACGCGCCTATCAACAAGATTGCCGACTACGTGATTACAGGCACAGTGGAAGAAGTGGTTCCTAAGTTGATAAAGTATTACAAGCAAAATTCGAAGTAAATATGGCAAATTATTATAGTGACTATCCAGAACTGAAGTTCCATCTTACCCATCCGCTGATGGAACGCATCGTTGAACTGAAGGAACGTGGTTATGCCGACAAGGATCAGTTTGACGAGGCGCCTGTTGACTACAACGACGCTATAGACAACTACGACCGTGTGCTGGAGATTGCAGGCGACATTGCTGCCAACGTGATTGAGCCTAACAGCGAAAGCGTAGATATTGAAGGTCCTCATTTGGTAGATGGACGCATGGTATATGCTGAGAAGACTAAGGAGAATCTGGCTGCCACCATCAAGGCAGGTCTGAACGGTGTTCCTATGCCTCGCCGCTATGGTGGTTTGAATTTCCCTACCGTGCCCTACTCTATGGCTTCAGAAATCATCTCTGCTGCCGATGCAGGTTTCCAGAATATCTGGTCGCTGCAGGATTGTATCGAAACCCTGTATGAGTTTGGTACTGAGGAGCAGCGTCAGAAATATATCCCTCGCGTATGCCAAGGTGAGACCATGTCTATGGACTTGACAGAGCCAGATGCAGGTTCCGACTTGCAGCGTGTAATGCTGAAAGCCACCTATAGCGAAGAAGAAGGTTGCTGGTTGCTGAATGGTGTAAAACGATTCATCACCAATGGCGACTCTGACATCCACTTGGTACTGGCTCGCTCTGAGGAAGGTACTCGCGACGGTCGTGGCTTGTCAATGTTCATCTACGACAAGCGTCAGGGCGGCGTGACAGTACGTCACATCGAGCATAAGTTGGGTATTCATGGTTCACCAACTTGCGAGCTGGTATATAAGAATGCCAAGGCTGAACTTTGTGGTGACCGCAAGTTAGGTTTGATCAAATATGTGATGAGCTTGATGAATGGCGCTCGTTTGGGTATCGCTGCGCAGAGCACTGGTGTAAGCCAGGCTGCTTACAACGAGGCTTTGGCATATGCCAAGGACCGCAAGCAGTTCGACAAGGCTATCATCGAATTTCCTGCTGTATATGAGATGCTGGCACGCATGAAAGCTAAGCTGGACGCAGGTCGCAGCATCCTTTACATGACCTCACGCTATGTGGATATCTATAAGGCTTTGAATGACATCAGCCGTGAGCGTAAACTGACACCCGAAGAGCGTCAGGAACAGAAGAAATACACTCGCTTGGCAGATGCATTCACTCCTCTTGGAAAGGGTATGACTTCAGAGTATGCTAACCAAAATACTTACGACTGCATTCAGATTCATGGTGGTTCTGGTTTCATCATGGAGTACAAGGCACAGCGTCTGTATCGCGATGCTCGTATCCTCTCCATCTACGAAGGTACCACACAGTTGCAGGTGGTAGCAGCTATTCGCTACGTCACCAACGGCACCTACCTGGACATCCTGCGTGAGTTTGAGCAGGAGGCTGTTATTGATGAGCTGAAACCTTTGCAGGAGCGTATCATCGAGATGACCAACAAGTTTGAGGCAGCTACTAACCTGGTGAAAGAAGCTGGCAACCAAGAGTTGCTCGACATCTTGGCTCGCAGTCTCTATGAGATGGCAGCAGTAAATGTAATGGCTAATCTCTTGCTGATGGATGCTTCTCGTGCTCCTGAGCTGTTTGCTAAGTCAGCTAAGGTGTATGTAAACTTGGTTGAATCTGAGGTAGAAAAGCACTTTAAGTTCATCAACAGTTTTAAGGCTGAGGACTTGGAGGCTTACAAGCAATAAACTTCATGAAGCAGCGAGTGCAAGGCCAAGTTTGATTGAGCTGTGCCGAATCGCTTTGAAACGAAATATAATTGAATAATAAAAGCTGCGATTACTCGCAGCTTTTATTTTATCCTTCAAACTCTTTCGCCACATCTTTCATCACCTCACTGACTTTGATGTGTTGCGGGCAAATTTTCTCACATTTCTTACACTCTATACACTCGGAAGCCTTACCGTGATCAACAACGAGATTGTTGTAGTAAGCTACCTCAGTGACAAAGCCCTTCTTGCCAAAACGTTTCTTCTGGTTGTAAAGAGAGAAGTATTCAGGTATGGCAATCTTCTTGGGGCAGCCCTTCACGCAGTAACGGCAAGCCGTACAGGGCACGGCTATAGTACTATTGATAATCTCTGCTGCTTTTGTCGTCAATGCCATTTGGTCCTCTGACAATGGCTTGAAGTCTTGCATATAAGCAGTATTGTCGTCCAATTGCTCATAGCTGGACATACCTGAGAGTACCATCATCACCTGGGGCTGGGAAGCAGCAAAACGGATGGCCCATGAAGCGACAGACAAATCTGGTTCTGATTGTTTGAACATCGCCTTCACCTCTTCTGGTACATTAGCCAGCGTACCACCCTTGATGGGTTCCATTACCACCACTGGTTTGTTATGTTTGCAAATCACATCGTAGCATTTGCCCGACTGGATGCTGTCGCTATTCCAATCCACATAATTCAGTTGAATCTGCACTAGTTCAATTTCAGGATGTTCAGTCAATATACGGTCCAACAGCTCGGCACTATCGTGGAACGAAATACCCATGTGCTTTATCTTACCCTGCGCCTTCAGCTGCTGCAGATATTCGAAGCTATGCAGTTTCACCGCATTCTTGTAAGTATTCTCGTTGAGTGAGTGCACGAGATAATAGTCAAAATAATCCACCCCCACTTTTTGCAGCTGACGCTCGAAAGTCTCACGCTGCTTTGCTTCTGTATAAATCATCATGATGGGCAGTTTCGAAGTTATGGTAAACTTATCGCGAGGATAACGCTGCACCAGTACTTCCTTCAACACCTCCTCACTCTGGAAATTGTGATACATCCACGCCGTATCAAAATAAGTAAAGCCACGCTCAATGAACGTATCTACCATACGTTTTAGTTGTTCCTTGTCAAAACTTGCCTGGTCTGCTGGGTTCAGCAACGGCAATCTCATACATCCGAATCCTAATTTCTTTGCCATAACTACGTAGATTTATTGTTCATCCGCAAATATAACAAAACTGTGTCAATAAAAAAAAGAGGTGGAGCAAAAGCTTCACCTCTTATATCATTTAATTATAGGATTTGAGTGATGCATTACATCATGCCGCCACCCATACCACCGCCCATGCCAGGAGCTGGCATTGGAGGCAGGTCTTCCTTCTTCTCGCTAATTACGCATTCGGTAGTTAAGAACATACCTGCGATAGAAGCAGCGTTCTCCAGAGCTACACGGGTTACCTTAGCTGGGTCAACCACACCAGCTGCATGCAAGTTCTCGAACACATCAGTACGAGCATTGTAACCGAAGTCACCCTTGCCATCACGTACCTTCTGAACGATAACAGCACCTTCCTTGCCAGCGTTAGCGCAAATCTGACGCAGAGGCTCTTCGATAGCGCGCTTTACAATCTCGATACCAGTGGTCTCATCGTCGTTAGCACCCTTCAAACCATCCAGTGCCTGCTGAGCGCGAATGTAAGCCACACCACCACCAGGAACGATACCTTCCTCAATAGCTGCACGGGTTGCACGCAATGCATCGTCAACACGGTCTTTCTTCTCTTTCATCTCTACCTCAGAAGCAGCACCTACATACAGAACTGCTACGCCACCAGACATCTTAGCCAGACGCTCCTGCAGTTTCTCCAAGTCATACTGGCTCTTGGTGTTCTCCATCTGCATCTTGATCTGCTCGATACGAGCCTGAATAGCCTCTGAGTCACCTTTACCGCTCACGATAGTAGTGTTGTCCTTGTTAACGGTCACCTTCTCAGCCTGACCCAGCATGTCAACAGTTGTCTTGTCAAGTGTCAAGCCCTTCTCCTCGCTGATTACTACGCCACCAGTCAGGATAGCGATATCCTCCAGCAGGTCTTTACGACGCTCGCCGAAACCAGGAGCCTTCACAGCGCAAATCTTCAACTGGCTGCGCAGACGGTTTACTACCAACATAGCCAATGCCTCGCTATCTACATCCTCAGCAATTACCAACAGAGGACGGCCAGTCTGTACAGCTGGTTCCAATATAGGCAAGAAATCCTTCAGGTTAGAAATCTTCTTATCATAGATCAGGATAAGCGGATTCTCCATCACGCACTCCATCTTCTCAGTATCAGTAACGAAATAAGGTGACAAATAGCCACGGTCGAACTGCATACCTTCTACTACTCCAATAGTAGTATCAGTACCCTTTGCCTCTTCGATAGTGATAACACCATCCTTAGAAACCTTACGCATAGCATCAGCAATCAACTTACCAATCTCAGGATCGTTGTTAGCTGAAACAGCTGCTACCTGCTCAACCTTGTCATAGTCACTACCTACCTTCTCAGCCTGGTTTTGGATAGCCTCTACCACCTTAGCCACAGCCTTGTCAATACCACGCTTGATGTCAATAGGACTTGCACCTGCAGTAACGTTCTTCAGACCTTCAGCAACGATAGCCTGTGCCAATACAGTAGCAGTAGTAGTACCATCACCAGCAGCATCGCCAGTCTTGCTAGCAACTTCCTTTACCAGCTGAGCACCAGTGTTCTGCATATTGTCAGCCAACTCGATTTCCTTAGCTACGGTTACACCGTCCTTGGTAATCTGAGGAGCACCAAACTTCTTTTCAATCACTACGTTGCGGCCTTTAGGACCCAGTGTTACCTTCACAGCATTTGCCAGTGTGTCGATACCCTTCTTCAACTGATCGCGGGCTTCGATATTGAATTTAATTTCTTTTGCCATTTTTGTTTTCTCCTTTGATTAATTTATTCTACTACTGCCAGTACATCACTCTGACGCATGATCAGGTACTTGGTACCATCAGCTTCCAATTCGGTTCCTGCATACTTGCCATAGAGCACCTTGTCGCCTACCTTCAGTACCATTTCCTCGTCTTTGGTTCCGTTGCCTACTGCAACAACCTCGCCCTTAACAGGCTTTTCCTTCGCTGTGTCTGGTATATACAGACCAGTAGAAGTCTTCTCTTCAGCAGCTTCTGGTAATACCAGAACTCTGTCTGCCATTGGTTTTACTGTCATAATCTTAATATATTTTTAGTTTGTTATTGATTTTCTGGCTGCAAAGATAGTGCAAGCCGAACACAAAAGCAAATAAAAGTTTTTAATTTGATTTTGTTGAGGTGCTGCCTATCTTCAGCGTAACTAAAAGTACGAAAACTATGCCAAACCTCCTAACAATACTTATTGATATTTCTATAGGGTAGATTTGGCAGACAAGGCGTGCCACTTTGTCACATCAACGAACTTCGCCATACTCTTATCAATATGAATAATTATTTTTTTTACCTTATTTTTTGTTTTTCTATCATTTAATCGTAACTTTACGGCAAATGTACATATTTGTACATACCATTAAGCCAATTAATAAACGAACAATATCATGAATAGAGACGAAAAATTTGTCATTACAATTAACCGTGAGTTAGGCTCTGGTGGACGTAGTGTAGGAAAGAAACTAGCTGAAAGGTTGGGCGTTAAGTTCTATGACAAGGCCGTAATCAAGGCTTTGAAGGAAAAGTATCATCTCACCGCTGAGGAGATCGAGAAGCTGAAAGGACAGAAAGAAGGCTGGTGGGCAGAATTCCAGCGCAAAGTGGTGCCTTTTGCTGAGATTGATACACCTTATTCAAGTTCTATGGGCAATGAACCAGAAATCATTACCACAGAAGAAGTGTTCAAGACTGAGACTGAAATTATCAAAGGCATCACGGCAGATGAATCATGTGTCATTACCGGCCGTAGCGCATTCTTTGTATTGAAAAATAACCCTAACCATTTGAGTGTTTTGATTCAAGCCCCAATGGAACAGCGTATTCAGCGAGTTATGAAACGTCAGGATTTAGCTCGTAACATGGCTATCAAGGTCATTAATCAAGTGGATGAGCGCCGTGAAAACTATGTGCAGAAATTCTGTGGGACCTCTCGTTATGACACCCGTAACTACGACCTGGTCATCTCGATGGAACACTTAAAGGAAGATGATGCTGTAGATATTATCATGGACTACATCTATCGTCAGTCCAAGTAACGATAGTGCCTTTTTACCTATACTTTCTTTTCATACAATTAGAGGCGAGGATTTTTCCTCGCCTCTATTATATTATCAGATGTCTTCCTGCGCTCCTCGCCACCAGTTACCCAACTTTAGGTCTTTGATGTCAATGCTTTTCTCGCTCTTACCTTTGAGGTGTTCACTGAAATAATCCACCATCTTCCAATAGAAGTACTCGTTATAGCCTTCATACTGATGACGTTTCTCTGGCAAGATAAGCATATCGAAACGCTTGCCTGCCTTGATGAGTGCATTGACCATGCGGATGGTACCTGCCGGATGCACATTATCATCAATATCACCCGTCATGAGCAGCAGATGGCCTTTCAAACGGCTGGCCAACTCTTGGTTAGCAGGAATGTGGATATCGAAATGCACCTTACCATTTTCATCGATGCGCTCTGTCACGCCATGGTATTTCTCACTCCAGCTGCGGTTATAAACATTGTTGTCATGGTTGCCGCTGCAAGAAACGGCTACCTTGAAGAAATCAGGATAGGTAAGGATGGCAGCCGTACTCATAAAGCCTCCACCACTATGACCTGTGATGCCCACCTTGGTGATGTCCATGAACTTATTCTGTGCACACAGTTGCTCAATGGCTGCCTTATGGTCTGCCAACGGATAGTCGCGCAGGTTCTGGTAGCCAAAGTCATGATACCACTTCGAGCGACTAGGATGTCCACCTCGCTGACCCACGCTGATGACAATGAAACCTGCCTGAGCCAAACGATCGGTACGCGGAGAGACACGGTTATAACGCCAGTACGGGCCCTCAGTTTGCGGACCTGGATAGACATAATCGACAACAGGATATACCATCGTACTGTCAAAGTTGAAAGGTTTGTACATTACGCCGTACAGGTCTGTCACGCCATCAGCCGCCTTTACCTTGAACAGTTCAGGGAACTTATAGCCAGCAGCAAAGAGCTGACTGAAATCAGCTTCCTCGAGGGTCATCAGTTTACGGCCTGCATTGTCGAGCAGGTCGATAGCAGGCTTGGTATCCACACGAGAGTAATTGTCCACGATATAAGCATGCTGATTGTCCATAAACGAGGTATGGAAATAGTTGCCAGGAGTAAGTAGCTGCAAGCCAGAGCCGTCAAAGTTTACTTTATATAAGTGCTCATAATACGGAGTGGAATCTCCAGGTTCACGACCATTGGCACTGAAGTAAATCACTTTTTTGGCTTCATCTACTCCCTTGATGTCTTCCACATGCCAAGCGCCCTTGGTGATGCGATTTATGAGCTTACCTGACTTATCATACAGATACAGGTGTCCCCATCCATCACGCTCGCTCCACCAGATAAAGCGGTTGCCCTTGTCTAGTGAAATCAAGTTGCGAGTATCGAGATATGACTGTGGCATACGCTCTTCCAACACTGGTACGATAGCATCCTGCCCAAAGGTATAAGTGCAGATATCTACTTTCTTGAAGTCGCGGCTCATACGCATCACATAGCACCATTCGGGGTGGTTCTCCCATGTGCGTACCTCATTTGGGTCGAAGCTGTAAGCACTACCTTGCTTGCCTGTCAAAATACGCACCACAGGCTCTGTCCAATCACCCAGGCTCACCTCTTTTTGTGAACGGTTAGCAATGTCAAACACATACATGTGCGGGGTAGCACCCTCTTCGCCTGGCATTTGGTACTTATAGGTTTCCAGTGTTGGACGAGGCTCCGACATTACATTAATGACCCACAGGTTCTTGATCTTTCGCTGGTCGCTGATGATGCTCACGAAATACTTGGAGTCAGGACTCCAATAGCCGTTTGCCATCTGACGGCGAGAAGTATCTACTTTAGGATCACTGCCATCGCTCACTGTCTTGCGCTCCATTGTGAAGCCAAAGTCCTTGATGCCATCTTTTGACAACTGAATCTCGGTTATGGTACTGTCCTTAGGATTCTTCTGTATGCGTTCGTAGTCAGCATGACTCATCATATACAGGTTATAGTTCTTGGCATATACCACCCATTGCTTGTCAGGGCTCACATTGCCGAAACGCTGTGCGGGGCGTTCCTTCTTTTCTTTGCCCAAGTTGGTAAGTTTCTGCTGCACGTATTGGTACTCGTACTTCACACTGTCAACAGTAAACTCGAAGGTGACATTGTCGTCTTTGAGTTTCAAGTCTTTAATAGGTAACTGTTGAGCTGTATATTTCTGCTCACTCTGTTCAGAAATCTGTGAAGCAATATCTTCAGTACTAAACAATACGCGCTTTGTGCGTGTGGCAGGATCCACCACATACACATTTTCTCCCTGACTGGTTTTGAAACTATACCAGAAACGGGTAGAACCTTTGAAATAGTTTGGGTGAATACTCAGCGAGAATGTTTTCTGCTCATTCTTGTCAGGCGTCCATGCACGGGCGGCATCATACTCTGGCAAGGTGTCATCTTGTGCAAACAGACACACAGGTGTTGTTGCCAGTAAAGCAACAGCCAATAAACAGCTTTTGTAAATTTTCATTGTAAATAGTATTTGTATTAATAATAATTGCTGCAAAGATAACGGATTTTTACATATAATTTTCATTTTTCAATTACCAATTATTAATTAATGTATATCTTTGCATTATGAAAAAGTACGACTTAATCGCCATATTGGGGCCTACAGCCAGTGGGAAGACTACATTGGCAGCACATCTGGCAGCAAAACTCGATACCGAGATTATCAGTGCCGACTCACGTCAGGTGTATCGTCGTATGGACTTAGGTACGGGCAAGGACCTGGCTGACTATCTGGTGGAAGGGAAACAAATCCCCTATCACCTGATAGACATTGCCGAGCCTGGGACTAAATACAATGTTTATCAGTTTCAGCAGGATTTCATGCAGGCATATAAGGATATCTGCCAACGTGGCAAACTGCCTGTCATGTGTGGAGGGTCAGGGCTGTATGTAGAATCAGTGTTGCGAGGTTATCAGATGGCTGATGTGCCAGAAAACAAGGAACTGCGCCTACAACTGGAAGGCAAGTCATTAGAGGAACTGACAGAGATGCTCAAAGTTTACAAGACCTTGCACAACACCACCGATACCGATACTACAAAACGAGCTATCCGTGCGATAGAAATCGAAGAGTATTATGTAAAACACGGAATCAGACCGACAGCTGAAGGCAACCAACCGTTGTTCCACCCGCTGGTGATTGGTGTGAGCATAGACCGTGAGCTGCGCAGGGAAAAGATTTCGAGAAGACTACTCCAACGTCTTGACGAAGGTATGGTTGATGAAGTAAGAAACCTGTTGGCAGAAGGCATTGCCCCAGAAGACCTGATTTACTACGGACTGGAATATAAGTATCTGACGCTCTATGCAACAGGTCAGCTTAACTATGATCAGATGGTAAGTCAGTTGGAGATAGCTATCCATCAGTTTGCCAAACGACAGATGACTTGGTTCCGTGGAATGGAACGCCGTGGGGTACAGATTCATTGGATCGAGGCTACCCTGCCGATGGAAGAAAAAGTGAATCATATAATTGAATTATTGAATAGAGATGAATAACACGCTGAAGAATAATAAGAATTTCTTTCTGCTGGCAGGTCCATGTGTGATAGAAGGCGAAGACATGGCAATGCGTATAGCAGAAAAGGCAGTAGGCATTACAGAGAAGTTGCAGATACCCTACGCCTTTAAGGGCAGTTATCGCAAGGCAAACAGAAGCAGGCTCGACTCGTTTACGGGCATTGGTGACGAGAAGGCATTGAAGATTCTTCGCAAAGTAAAGGAAACATTCGGCATCCCGGTAGTGACCGATATCCATACCGAGCCCGAAGCAGAGATGGCAGCAGAATATGTGGACATCCTGCAAATTCCTGCGTTCTTATGCAGACAGACTACCCTATTGGTAGCAGCTGCCAAGACCGGCAAGGTCGTAAATATCAAAAAGGGTCAGTTCCTTTCTCCACAAGCCATGCAGTTTGCCGCTCAGAAAGTGGTGGAGATGGGCAATCCCAATGTGATGTTGACGGAACGCGGCACCACCTTTGGCTACCAAGATTTGGTGGTTGATTTTCGTAGCATCCCCGAAATGCAGGCCTTTGGTTTCCCAGTGGTACTGGATTGCACGCACTCTTTACAGCAGCCCAATCAAGTTGGAGGTGTTACTGGTGGTATGCCTCAGCTCATTAGTACCATTGCAAAAGCAGGAATTGCCGTGGGAGCTGACGGTCTCTTCATCGAAACACACGAAGACCCTTCTGTGGCAAAGAGTGATGGGGCCAACATGCTGAAGTTGGAATATCTAGAAGATTTATTAACCCGATTGGTAAGAATTAGAGAAGCGTTAACTAATTGATAATTGAAAATTATAATAACTATGAAAAGTTTTTTGAGAATAATGTTTGGGGCCATAGCGTTGATTATACTCAGCGGTCAGTGGTTGACGGTCAATGCACAGGAGATGCAATTGCCTCCTATCCCTGTAGATCCAGCAGTTAGGATTGGTCATTTGGATAATGGCCTGACGTATTATATCCGTCATAACGAG
Organism: uncultured Bacteroidales bacterium; assembly: GCA_902775375.1. Classification (GTDB taxonomy): domain Bacteria; phylum Bacteroidota; class Bacteroidia; order Bacteroidales; family Bacteroidaceae; genus Bacteroides. Next base: position 40,016 of record CACYLU010000016.1, read on the forward strand.
AAACCCGAAAATCGAGTAGAATTCTATATCGCTCAAAAGGTGGGTTCCATCCAAGAGGAGCCCCGCCAGCGTGGTTTGGCACACTTTCTGGAGCACATGGCCTTCAATGGCACAAAGAATTTCCCTGGTAACGAGAAAGGCAAGGGCATCGTGGACTGGTGTGAGAGTCATGCCATCAAGTTTGGTACCAACCTCAATGCCTATACCAGTGTTGATGAGACTGTGTATAACATCAGTAACGTACCAACCGACAATACGGCGGTACTTGACTCGTGCCTGCTGATATTGCACGACTGGAGCAACTATGTATTACTGGAAGACGAGGAAATAGACAAGGAGCGTGGTGTGATCCGTGAAGAGTGGCGAAGCCGCAACAGTGGGTTGCTGCGTGTCTATACTGACGCACAGGAAACCATGTACCCTGGTTCAAAATATGCCGACTGTATGCCAATCGGCAACATCGACGTGGTGAACAATTTCCCCTACCAAGATCTGCGCGACTACTACAACTTGTGGTATCATCCAGACCTGCAGGGTATCATCATTGTAGGCGACATTAATGTCGATGAGATGGAAGGTAAAGTAAAGGCATTGTTCAGTGAAATTCCCAAGGCTACAGGCAAGCCTGAGCGCATCTATTATCCCGTGTCAGACAATGATGCACCTATAATATATATAGGTAATGACAAAGAGGTGAGTACCCCTAACGTGCAGATATTCTTCAAACATGATGCCACCACTAACGAGGAGAAAGAGAGCATGGCGTATCTGCTGCAGACCTACATGCTGTCGATGGTAAGCAGCATGCTTGATGAACGTTTCGAGGAGATGACACAACAGGCCAACCCTCCTTTCAACGGTGCTGGTTCAGATTACGGTGATTATTTCCTGAGTAAGACCAAGGAAGCATTCAACGTGACTGTGATTACCAAGGCCGACGGCATCGAGACAGGCTTGCAGGCAGCACTGACAGAGATTGAGCGCATGAAGCGTTTTGGCTTCACTGCTTCTGAATATGAGCGTGCCCGTGCCAACTATTTGCAGCGCTTGGAGTCTGCTTATAAGGAGCACAACAACACACAGAACGCTAACTTCGTGAATGAATATGTGCAGCATTTCCTCAATAACGAGCCAATCCCCGGCATTGAGCAGGAATACAGCATCATGCAGCAAATAGCTCCCAACATACCAGTGGAAGCAATCAACGCCCTCGTTCAGCAGCAGTTGATTCCCGACAACAATCGTGTGGTGTTCATCGCCGTACCTGAGTCGGCTGTTGACAAATGCCCTACGAAGGAACAGGTACTGAACATGCTGAACGGCATGAGCCAACTGCAAGTAGAAGCATACGTTGATAATGTTTCTGACGAACCGCTGGTGAGCGACATCCCGGCAACGGGGAAGATTGTCAAAGAAGAGACTGGCATGTATGGTTCTACCAAATTGACACTGAACAACGGTGTGCAAGTCTATATCAAGAAAACCGACTTCAAGGAAGACGAGATACGTATGCGCGCAGTAAGTCCTGGTGGTACTACCCAGTTTGACGACAAAGACAAGCTGGAGATGGAGGTACTGGATGACCTGGGCAGCATTGGTGGCTTGGGTAATTTCAGTCAGACTGAGCTAACCAAGCAGCTGGCAGGCAAGAAGGTAACGCTCAGTGCTTCTGTCACCTCACAACGCGAGACACTGGGAGGCAACAGCTCACCAAAAGACTTTGAAACCATGCTGCAACTGGTTTATCTGCGTTTCCAACAGCCTCGCATGGATGCAGATGCATTTGAATCGTACAAGACACGTATGAAGGCACAGTTGGAGAATGCCAAAGCCAATCCTCTCTCTACCATCAACGATACCATCAGCATTGCCATGTTTGGACATCACCCACGCATAGTCATGATGCAGCCTGAGATGGTAGACCAGATCAACTACCAGCGTGGCTTGGACATGTTTGCTGATCGCTTTGCAGATGCCAGCGACTTCACCTTCTTCTTCGTCGGCAATATCGATGTGGATGCTATGAAGCCACTGATTGCCCAGTACCTCGGTGCATTGCCTGACAAGCAGCGCAAAGAGGCTGCCATCGATCGCAAACTGGACATCCTGCCCGGTACACGTATCAAGGAATATGCCAAGGAGATGCAGACCCCAATGGCTACCACCATCATGGTCTATTCTGGCAAGGAGAGCTACAACCTGCGCAACAATGTACTGATGGATTTCCTGACGCAGGCACTCGATATGGTGTTTACCGATGAGGTGCGCGAGAAAGAAGGTGGTACCTATGGTGTGAACTCCTACGGCTCACTCAACAAATATCCTCACGAAGAGGCCATGATGCAGATTGTATATCAGACTGACCCAACGAAGAAGGAGAAGTTGAACACCCTGATTGACGAACTGGTTAAGAAGATGGCTGCCGAAGGTCCTTCATCAGAGCAGATGCAGAAGGTGCGCGACTACATGGTGAAGCAGTACAACGACAACCAAAAAGAGAATAGCTATTGGATTAGCTCCCTGGACGAGTATTACTACACCGGCATTGACTTCAACGCTGACTACCTGAGTATTGTAAATAGTGTAACGGCTGCTGATGTCAAGGCTTTTGCCACTGACCTTATCCAGCAAGGCAACAAGGTAACGGTGGTGCTGACAACAATTGATAATTGATAATTGATAATTGACAATTGATAATTATCCATTAAATAATGAATTTATTTCTTGAATTACGACGTCATGACAAGCTGAGTAATAAGCGCAGTCCGTTTTATGAGCAGAGCCAGGTAGCCCAGTTCTTCATCTACCTGGCTGCGGCGTTCTACGTATGCTATCTCATCTTGTTTGGTGTGATGTTCGCCTTCATCATGGATGACGGGGCGAAAGAGGCCTATCATTATATCAATTCGGGCCTGTTCATCTTCTTCGCCATCGATTTCCTGATGCGCTTTGGCTTTCAGAAACTCCCCACACAGGAGATAAAGCCCTACATACTGCTGCCCATCAAACGCAGCAGCTTGATTGATGTCTTACTAGTGCGGTCGGCACTGAGCAGCTACAACCTCTTCTGGCTGTTCTTCTTCGTGCCTTTCGCCATCCTCACGGTCACCAAGTTCTATGGCATCTGGGGAGTCATCACCTATTGCTTTGGCATCTGGCTCATCGCGGTAGCCAACAACTACTGGTTCCAGCTTTGCAAACTGTTGCTGGGTGAGAAGTTCTGGTGGTTCCTGCTGCCTTTGGCATTCTGGGGTGCTATCATTGGATTGGCTTTTGCCGATTTTGATCCTTTGTATAATTTCCATCTGGAGGTAGGTGAAGGGTTGATACAAGGTAATATCCTTACCTTTATCGGACTGTTGGCGCTGATAGCTGCATTGTTTTTCATCAACCGTTGGCTCATTGGCAAGCTGATGTATAATGAGATGAACAAGGTGGCTGACACCAAGGTAAAGCATGTCAGTGAGTATAAATTCTTCGACCGCTTCGGAGAGATTGGCGAGTACATGCGACTGGAGTTGAAGATGCTGACACGTAACAAAGTGAGTCGCCAGCAACTGATATCCATCTCCGTATTGGTGATTGTATTCTCACTGCTGATAAGTTTCTCTGATGTGTATGAAGGCTCGTTCCAAGACTTCCTCGTCATCTACAATTTCGTGATATTCGGCACCATGTTCCTCAGTATGCTGATGAGCTTTGAAGGCAATTATATCGACGGACTGATGAGTCGCAAGGAGAGCATCTATACACTGCTGAGGGCCAAATACTACATCTATTCGGTGGCGATGCTCATTCCCCTATTGTTTATGTTGCCCGCTGTTTTTACTGGCAAGGTACTCTTCCTGACGTGTCTGGCCTGGATGCTGTTTACCTGTGGTGCCGTGTTCTGCTGCTATTTCCAGTTGGCAGTCTATAACAACCGCACCATCCCGATGAACGAGAAAATGACCAACCGCAACTATATGGGCTCGGGCAAGCAAAACATCATCTCGCTGGTGGTGTTCGGTGTTCCCATCACCTTAGGACTGGCACTGAAAGGCATCTTGGGAGAGATGTGGATGGCCATCATTGTACTGACGGTGGGTGTAGCTTTTATGCTCACTTCTAACCTTTGGATCATGAACGTATATAAGCGTTTTATGAAGCGCAGGTATATTAATATGGAAGGATTTAGAGACTCAAGACAGAAATAATTGAAGATTATGATTACTATAAATAATTTGCTGAAGCAGTTTGGCGAGACAAAAGCCGTAGATATTGACAACTATGTCATCAACCAGGGTGATATGCTGGGATTGGTGGGCAATAACGGAGCAGGTAAAACCACCCTCTTCCGCTTGATACTTGATTTGTTGCAGGCTGACAACGGTAATGTTACCATCGACGACATTGACGTGAGTAAGAGTGAAGACTGGAAGAAGACCACTGGAGAGTTCATCGACGATGGGTTCCTGATTGACTACCTCACCCCTGAAGAGTATTTTTATTTCATCGGCAAGGTCTATGGACTGAGTAAGCAGGAGGTGGACGAACGCCTCCAGCCATTTGAGCATTTCATGAATGGTGAGGTCATTGGGCAGAAAAAATACATCCGCAACTATTCTGCCGGCAACAAGCAGAAGATAGGCATCATCAGTGCCATGATCCATCACCCCCAGTTGCTGATATTGGATGAGCCCTTCAACTTCCTTGACCCCACCTCACAGTCGGTCATCAAGCAGCTGCTGAAGAAGTACCACGAAGAGCACAATGCCACCGTCATCATTTCTTCTCACAACCTGAATCATACAGTGGATATTTGCTCACGCATCGCCCTCATGGAGCATGGCAAGATTATCCGTGACCTGGTAAATGAGAACAACTCTGCCGAGCAGGAGCTGGAAGACTACTTTAACGCAGGCGTTGAGGAGATAACAGAGGAAGTTCCCATACATTCAGAAGAAGAGGCTGCAAGTGTTGCCGAAGATGCAGCTCCAGAAGAAACTCCTGCTGTTGCAGGAGACACAGCAGCTCAAGATTGAGTGACAGCGATTGAATAAGTACTTCTCTCTAGCTTGAATAACCTTAATATCCCCGCCAAATTGGCGGGGATACTTTTGTTATCCAAATAACTGCCGATATTCCGACACATCGAAGCATGGGCAGGGCTTGTCGGGATTCAACTCGTGATGCGCCACAATCAAGGCATGCGGATAATCATCTTTCAGCCTTGCCAACAGGCCGAGCAATGCCATCTCTTGCGCCCCAGTACGGGTGTCGGCATACTGGCCGTGGCAATCCAGTCCACCCTCCAGGCAGATGCCGATGCTGTGGTTGTTGTGGTGCTCACAATGCGCACCAATCTTTTCGATGGGGCGACCCTCCACCACCTTGCCGTCACGCTCTATATAGAAATGGTAGCCAATGTCCTTGAAGTGAGGTCTCTTCATATGGTCACGTTTGCAGTCCTCAGCAGTGTAACGCTGGTTTTCTCTCGTCGCACTGCAATGCAGTATAATCAGTGTAATTGTTCTCATTTCTTTATGATTTTCTTTCACTTTTTACAAGTTAATGCATGAGTTCAGTGTTATGGCACTGGCAATGGATGTTATTGCTGTCAACAATGCTTGAATTACTGTGTTCCAATTAATCTTTACTTTCTTCATCATAATGTTTTTTTGATTAATAATTTAATGTTATTTTTCTTTTTGCCTTGATTATTTCTTCTTTTCTTTGTCTTAACACAAAGAAAAGAAACAAAAGAAAAGTCAAGGGCTGAATCTCCAGAGCTAAAAATATTGGTTTTTATCTGTTCGAGCCAAGACGAGCGCTTCGCGACTCTTATTGGTGTCTCTCACGACGATAAAACCTCAATAATTTCTTAACGCTCTTCCGCTTAGGCCCATTCTTTTATGCAGAACATTCACATCTTAGACTTTTACGCTTCGGTCCTTTGCCTTCCGGATGGCTGATACCGGCCTAATCGGAGAGGCGTGAAGAGATTTCGAGTTTGAGCGTAAAAAGAAAAAATCCAATGAGAGTCGCGTAGCGCTCGTCTATTTTTTCTTAGCGAAAACGATGAAATCTTAGCCTCGGAGAATCAGCCCTTTTATCATCCTTATACCAATAAAAGATAAGGGGCAATGATCAAACAAAAAGGTTAGATTTGCGGGCCGTCACCACTGCCGTTGCCGCCGCCGTCGCCACCAGAGCCTGAGTTACCAGTGCCAGTTCCGCTACCCGTGCCAGAGCCAGTGCCTGTGCCAGTATTAGAGCCACTGCCAGCACCCGATGCAGGTTTTTCTGGCTTCGAGATATCCACAGTGGTCTGCCCGGCTTTGACTGCCTTCAGCAAGATAGCCCTTTCACGCAAAGTAGGCACCAGATTGTACTCGGCATCCTCTGCCAGGTTACGGAACAAGTTGCCTGGTGTCCATTTCACACGGATATTCTTCACCTGCACTGAAGGGTTGTAGTTGTTGGCATCCGCCACACCCTTGCTTCGCAGGCTGATTGAGAAGTCACCCAATTCACCCAGATTCACCTTATAGCCCGCCAGCAGCATCTCACGCAGACAGTCAACCGCCATGGTCAGGATGGCCTGGACGTCGCTACGCCCATACACGCTGCCATGTTCGGCAATGTGTCTGGCAAACTCCGTCAAGTCCAATGTTTTCACAGCCTGGGCAGTACCATAAGTCAGCAAGGCACTGGTTTCGTCGCCCACCTTGGCATAACGTTTCACTAAACTGTAGTTAATCATACTTTTAAATTGATAATTGATAATTGATAATTAATAATTAATAATACCTCAAACGTTTGATGTTTTTGCAAACAGTAGCCATGCTGCGCTTTTAGGAACACATTCGCTTCCAATAGCCGCCATGCTGCGGTGCACTCAGGAACCATATTGCTCCCGATAACAGCCATCGCATCTTGATTGCAGGAACAAAGGTAAAACACCCCCAATAGCAGGTTATTACTTTCATGTATGAGTGGTATAGTTAGCCCACCATTTTGGAGACAAAAACAGGTAGATTTATGTATGATTAAATAATGCGTAATTATTTGATAATTAGAATAATTATTAGTATCTTTGCAGTATCGTAATCAGTCTTGGGGAGGCATGATTATTATCTCATTTTTTACTACAATGGAGATAGAATTCAAGGTCCGTGCCTACGGACGAACCGAGCTGGCGCAGCTCTATAGCCCACACATTTCTTCACGGGCAGCGCACATAAAATTCAAGAAGTGGATCAACCTCTATCCAGGTCTTGCCGACCAACTCAGGAAGATGGGTTTCAAAGAAACAAGCCACCAGTTCACACCGGCGCAGGTGCGCCTCATTGTCGAGTCATTGGGCGAGCCTTGACACGATAGTAATGTGATGGCATGCAGCATAGTAATGTGAAGGTCTAGACATTACTATTGTCTTGCCCCACACATTGGTATCGTGTTTTTCACACGCCAGATAGGTATTTTTTTAAACAAAACAATATGATGAATTACAGCAATTATAAGCTGAGCGTATTCCTGACTCCGAGAAGTGGGAAAACAGGGGACACTACCCTCCCCGAAGTAATTAACGACATCCGTAATGGGCGTTTCAAGGAAACCGTGGAGAAGCACCGAAGTCTGTTGAACATCCAGCCCGATGAAGCCAAGCGCATCAAAGACGACATGATGTGCTTCATTGCCGGCGGTCTGTGCATCGGCGGTCACAAGGTGAGCGACCTGAAGGAGCCCTCACCTTTCATGCAGATCGACATCGACCATATAGACAACGCCGACGAAGTGAGGGAGCAACTCAAAGACATCCCCTACATGGCAGCAGGCAATGTGAGCATAGGCGGACAGGGCGTGAAAGGCTTTGTCGTGGTAGATAATGATGACCTGCAGCAAATTGATTATCAAGAGTTCTATGCCATAGTAACGCAGGACATACAGCAGCGTTTAGGGGTGGAGTGTGACATGAAATGCAAGATCCGCACACAGCCTTGCTACTACAGCTATGACCCCAGAGCATGGTACAGGGACACAGCCGAGCCGTTCAGTGCAGCTGCCGCCAAACTCACCATCCCTATGGAGACAGTCCCCACCACAGGGGGTGAAGCTGTCGGAAAGACTGAAAAAGAATGGAGTGAAGTAGATACTGAGTTGACCGATGCCGAGATTACTGGCAGGGTGAACGACTTGCTCGACTTGTTTGAGACCAGAGACAGCTATGTCGAGGGCAATCGCCACAATTACCTGGTACACCTTGGGCAGTGGGCATGTGCACGGGGCATGAAGGAAGAATGGTTAGGACGGCTCATCAGTCTGGCCAACGAACGTTATGCTTGCGCTGAACACAACGCCTACCGCATAGCGACCAGTATAAGAGACGGTTATCAGTGGGTGGGACAACAGCCACCCCTGCCCGAGCAGTCATCAAAGTATCACGGGAAAGTATCATTTCGCTCTGATACTTTCAGGCAGGATATTTCGAACGGTCAACGAACCATACCAAACACTGGCATGCCTTATCCGGGCATGGCGATGGAAGGAAACGGGATGGGAGGAGCCACGGCGGAAGACGAAGAGGAAGTGGAGGAATTCAACCAGCAGCTGCGCGAGGAGGCTCCCTTTATCCCCGATGAGGTATATGACAACCTGCCCCACTTCCTGCAGCGATGTGTGGCAAGAGCAGATGACAAGCGCGAGCGTGACTTCATGCTCATGGGGTCGGCCTGCTGCCTGAGCGAAGCCTTCTCGGCAGTGAGATTAGCCTATTCTTCGTTAGAGTATTCACCTCATTTCTATTTCCTGGGTGCCGGAACGGCAGGATCGGGCAAGGGTGTATTGGAAAGCACCGCCTCGCTGTTACGTGGCATAGAAGAATACTACAGTCAGGAGAACGACCGTCGGGAGGCGGCACATGCCGATGCACTGGCCAACTGGGAACTGGAGCAAGACAAGGCACGGCGTGAGAAGCGCAAGGCCGACGTAAGTCTCAAGCCATCGTTGCCTACACTGGTCTATCCTCATATCTCTGCCAACACCAGTAAGTCGCGCCTCATTGAACATCTGGCTAACGCCCAGGACACAGGCTGCCTGATGTCAACGTCAGAGATCACCACATTGAAAGGAGCCGTGGGGCAAGACTATGGCGACTTTGCCGACATCCTGCTGAAGTGTTTCCACCATGAGCAGATTGATGCCTCGTTCAAAATCAGCGGCAAGCCCATACATATCCAGCGGCCTCGCCTGGCATTGCTGCTCAGCGGCACCTACGAGCAGGTGAGAAGCTTCATACGCTCATCGGAAAACGGACTGTTGAGCCGTTTCATGTGCCTGATGCGCGACAATGACGTGGCATGGAAAGACTGCATGCCACAAGACGAGGAGAGCGACCTGCGCCATTACTACCTTGAGCTGGGCGGAGAAGTGCTGCAGATGCACCTGCGCCTGAATGAGTACCCTGTGAAGGTGAAACTCAGCAAGGCACTCTGGCAGAAGCATACCCAGCTGTTCAGTCAGCAGTTCCTGCAGGTCAAGATACAGGAGAATGAGGCTGCCCGCGCCATTGTACTTCGCCACGGGCTCAATGCCGTGCGCATCGCTGCCATCCTGACGGTGCTGCGCTACTGCGAAGGACCTTGGCAAGTGCGAGAGCTGTTCTGCACGGAGCAGGACTTCGACACCGCCATCCAGATTGTCATGACCTCGCTGCATCATTGTCTGCTGCTCAACTCATCACTGCCAGCATCAGCCGAGAAGCCCAAGAAGATGCACCGCATCAATAGCCTTTCTGAGTTTTTCGACAAGTTGCCCGTTGAGTTCAGCTCTACCCAGTTCATGGACGAGTGCGACAAGCGCAACGTACCCGTGCCCACCGCCAAACGATGGCTCGGCAAACTGACTGAGCAGAAGCTCATTGAACGCATCCATCATGGTGCATACCGCAAGATTGAGACACCGCAAAGTATCAAGGGCGAATGATACTTTGAAATGATACTTTGACACCCGATAACAACGGCTCTTGATGTGATTGAGAAAGTATTGGGGGCCGTTGATTATATAAAAAGGAGGCTGGCATTTGCCAGCCTCCCCCCTTGCCCTGTGCACCATCGTAAGGTCTTGGGGAATTAACTAGGCGGTCGGGCAAGGATTTTTGTTACTGACACAAAAAAAGTACGTACTTTTCTCTGATAACAAAGAAAAAAACTTCTTTTTTGCGGCATTATTGTGTCAGTAAGTCAAAGAACACTATAGGATACTTAAAAAAAAGCACAACAAACCCAGTATAATCATTGTACTTTTCTTCATAGCTAAACTATTTATTTCGAGCTTTTCACCCTGTTCACAACATATTAAGTCCTCTCACTGCTTTTCACTGCCCTCAGCGCATCAAATAGAGCAATGCAACCTAAGATAAATGCTACAGCACAACCAATTATCAGATAATCCGTGAAATAGCATATCAAAATGGCGGCAATAGAACAGACAAAAAGCACTAACATCCTTATAATCACTATGGGCGACAACTTAATACCCTTTTCTACTATTGTTCTATCACGTATGATACTAGCTACAAACACTATAATCATCGAGAGGAAAAAGTATATAGATCTTGTTATCCGTTCGTCATCCCCATAGATGCAGGCACCTACAAAATAAACCAATGATACTAAAAGCAGAACATAAATAAACCAATATCTTTTTAGCATAATCAATACTTTCATTTGTTTTACAATATCAGTAATGAATTCTTAGCAAATTGCTTCAGATAATAATTGGTAGCCAAGTTCAACAATCAAACCAGCTACAAACCCACCACACATTGTAGCACCAGCTGCCCAAGGAATACTACATAACCATAAGCAGAACGAGCAACCATTCCTTGTCGTAGCTTGACCAAATACTGACTCATCATAAGATAGTATTTCCATTGAATTCTGTTTACCCTTAATTCCGCAACACTATTATAAATATAACTTTTTAAGTACCTGAGCAACAAAAAGTTGCTCAGGATTTTTTCATGTCAGATTTTTCACCTATCTTAGTGTTGCAAATCAAAATATGTATCAAACCCGACAGACATGGCAAAGAAAGCAATAAAATCTGAGAAACTCACTCCTTTTGGAGGAATTTTTTCTATTATGGAGCAATTTGATGCTCTTTTAGCTCAAACCATAGATTCCACCTTGGGATT
>CACYLU010000017.1 GCA_902775375.1 uncultured Bacteroidales bacterium
CTGTCAACCATTTAAACATGAGTGGAAGATCTGTTTCCGTAAAATCTCGGATTGTTATTTCATCTTTTTCTATTTTCACGTAATCCTCCCCGCAAACTGCGATTTGAATTATTCTATCATGAGCAACACAAATGTAAAAAGGGAGAAATTTTTTCAATTCTGTTTTTTTAATGGGTTCCATCCTTGTGCCTTTAACTCAAACTCCTGTCCGTCGCGAGTAACTAAGGCACATCCCAACTCTGGTTTAGTGATGTGGCCAATCAGGCGTATGTCGCTGATTTCTTTTACCTTTTCGTGGCAGGCCAAAGGTACGGTGAACAGCAATTCATAGTCTTCGCCACCATTCAGCGCACAAGTGGTGAGGTTCATGTTAAATTCCTCTGCCATAGCTGCTGTTTGGTAGTCAATGGGCAGATGCTCCTCGTAAACCCTGCAACCTTTGTTGCTCTGCTTGCAGATGTGCATCAGTTCAGACGACAAGCCGTCAGAAATATCCATCATGGAAGTAGGCTGGATGCCTGCCTCAGCCAGTTTCTCGATAATGTCCTTGCGGGCCTCAGGCTTCAGTTGGCGTTCCAAGATGTATTCCCTGCCTGCAAAATCAGGTTGCACATCCTTATCGGCACCAGTCAGCACCTTCTTCTCGCGCTCCAATAGTTGCAATCCCATATAAGCTGCACCTAAGTTGCCACTCACACAAATCAGGTCAGTCTCTTGTGCACCATTGCGATACACCACTTTGTCTTTATCTGCTTCGCCTATGCAAGTGATACTGATGGTCAAGCCTGTGAGCGATGATGTAGTGTCGCCACCTACGATGTCAACATTGTAGTTTTCACACGCAAGTCGAATCCCCGCATAGAGTTGTTCCATATCCTCAACAGAGAATCGTTTTGACACACCCAGAGATACTGTAATTTGTTTTGGAGTGCCATTCATGGCGTAGATATCGCTGAAATTCACCACTGCTGCTTTGTAGCCCAAGTGCTTTAGAGGCGTATATACTAAGTCGAAGTGAACACCCTCCAACAAAAGATCGGTCGTTACCAGTACTTGCTTATCAATAGGATAGGAGAGGACAGCTGCATCATCGCCAATGCCTTTTAAGGTCGATGCATGCATAGGCTTGATACCTTCTGTAAGGTGATCTATCAGTCCAAACTCTCCTAATGTTGCTATTTCTGTTCTCATAATCAAATATTTATGAGCGATTAATCATTTCGCGCATCAAAGCCAGCATTTGAGGCTCTACCATAGCTGCAGCTTTCTGCACTTCCTCATGACTTGCTTCTACGGCATATTCACCCACACCCATATCAGTGATGGCTGAGATACCGAATATCTTCAAGCCACAATGCACGGCCACAATCACCTCAGGAACGGTAGACATACCTACAGCATCGGCACCCCATATTCTATACATATTATATTCGGCAGGAGTCTCGAATGTAGGGCCCTGGGTGGCCAGATACACACCATGCTGCAACCTGATGTTCAATTCTTCAGCTATCACATCTGCTTTGTGTATCAACTCCTTGTCATACACATTCTTCATGCCTGGGAAGCGTGGCCCATAAGGCACGTTAGGTCCCCAGAGAGGATTACCGCACATAAAATTAATATGGTCAGTCAGCACCATCAGGTCGCCCACCTTGAAATGAGGGTTACAGCCACCACTGGCGTTTGACACAAACAGCGTCTTTACACCCAGTTCACGGAACACCCTGATAGGGAAAGTCACCTGTTGCAGCGAGTAGCCCTCGTAGAAGTGGAATCTTCCCTGCATGGCAATCACTTCTTTATTGCCCAACTTACCAATAATCAGTTTTCCCTTGTGTCCTTCCACCGTAGATACAGGGAAGTTAGGGATATCATGATACATAATCTCAGTTTGGTCAGTAATCTCCTGAGCCAGACCACCTAAACCTGTACCTAAAATAATGGCAGTTTCAGGGCAAGTCTTAATCTTCCCCTTCAGAAACTCAGCAGTTTGTTGAATCTTCCTAAGCATATCACACAAAGTTTATAGTTATTATTCAGCGAAGATACAGATTTTTTTTCTTTTCCCCAACTTTTACCAGCTATTTTAGGAATCCTCGGCGTCTCCCCATATAGCAGACAATGGAAGCCCCGATGTGATACACCTCATCATCAATCAGCAGGAAACGATCGTGGGCTTTGTTGAATAGCTCCACTTTGACAGGAGGGTACTGGGCATTGTGCTTGTTGATGTCCAATTGCAGTTGCCCACTGGCGGAACTCTATGCCTCGTTTGGTATTAATTCTGAATCCTACTGAAATAATGACATCAAGATTGTAGAATTCTATTTTACGTTTTACAATTCTTTTCCCTTCTTGACGAACTAGTTCCAAAATGGAACAAGTTGAATCTTTTCTCAGTTCGTTGGTTTCATAAATATTTTGGAGATGTTTTGTGACAGCCTGACGTCCAGTTCCAAACAGTTCCGCCATCTGTTGCTGATTTAGCCACACCGTTTCATCCTCCATCCTCACTTCCAGTCTGATGGTTTCGTCTGGCTGATACATCACGATTTCGCCCTTTGCACCGTCGAGTGCACTTTGATTCATAGTTGTTTCCATTGCTAAGAATGATATTAATTATTATTCGCTGCGAAGATACTACTATTTCTTGCAATCCCAAACGTTTGCTTGCCTTTTTACAAAGCAAGCCCGATAAGACTCCCTTACCGAGCTTTACTTTTTTACAAATAGATAGGACCATGTCCCATACAGCTCGAAGTGCTGATAGCTGTCAGTGCAGCCGTAATGCCGTTTAGCTTGTCCTGGATGAATAATTAACTGTAACAATAAGTCAAAGATCGTTTTGCGAAGAAATACTGTCTTGGTGTTATTTTTCAATTGCTTTGCAAAGTTAATAAATATATTGTATATATGCAAATGATATAATAAAAAATATTATATTATTTTGTATTTTTTCTTCAACTAACCATTTGCCCTATGCAAACTGCCCTTGTCTTTATGTGCATAAACATGTACTGCCCTCTGCTGTCCCATAAACGCCCAGGAAGCCCCCAAATCGTTTAGCGGAAGTAAAAGGTGGGTTTAGCAGAACTAAACGGTCTGTTTAGCGGAAGTAAAGCCCAGTTCTTTCAAAGCACTCATATTCCCCCAGATTTATTCATTGTTGTATATGCTGAAACTATGCATATCCATGCGGGCGTTGCAAGTTGCAAGTTGCATTTGCTGAAAACTACTATGTAATTTGAAAATAAGTTGAATTGCTTTTATATATTATATAAATATATAAATTTTTAGAAGTCATGTTTAGCCAATGAAAAATGAAAAACATCAGATGCAACTTGCAACGCGCAACGCCCGTTAGCAAGTGATGTCTGACTTAGTATCAAATTTGCTCAAAAGTCCTCAAATGTTAAATCTTCACCTAACTATGAAAATAAATCAGCTTTCATAGTAGCGATGTGAAATATTGTCGTACCTACAATACCGTTGTTTTCTGCAAGTTTCATTTTTCTGAGTTTGCTTGCATCGAGCCGTGCCGTCTGTGAAGATAGTACGGCTTTTTTGTTTCCTTTTGTGAACATAGATTTCGCAAAACTGATTTATCTTTGCATCCGTAAAAAAGCAGTATAAATACAAATCTGCAAGCCTTGTGTTTCTTATAAGGTTAGTGGGAATAAGATTGTGCCAATAAGGTCAGCTGGTGATGCTGGATCTTGATTTAGCTGAGTTTGGCGTAACATTTCCTCCATCTACAAACTCCAGGATACTTTGATTGAAGGCGCCCTCTTGGTCGAATAGCAGCTTGATTTTGATGGGGAGGGCATAGAGATGCTGCTTGAAGGTGTTGTCCAGCTGGGAAGAGAAAGACTGCAGACGGGCAGCATCTTTTTGGGTGGTGATGATGATGCTTCTTGGCGGCAACTGTGCAAACTTGTGTTGCATCTGTTGCAAGTCGCTGGCAGTGAAGTCGTGATGATCGGGATAGGCCAACAACTCCACATGGGGGGTGAGGGTCTTTAGGTAGGCTATCATGGGCTCGGGATGGGCAATGCCTGTAACGGCCAGCAGATGGCAGGAGGCATCGATGGATGTTGTATCATCATGAGAATTGTTGCGCATGTGTTGGGGCTCGGCAAACACTGGCTGTGGCGCACCATAGGTGATGGTGGAGAAGTAGAGTTGCTGATGGGGCAGTAGGTTTAATTCTGCCTTGATCTTCTGGGCTTCGGCTTCAGATAAATCAGAAGGGCACTTGGTCACCACCACAATATGCGCTCTCTTGGCTCCTGCTTTGCTCTCACGCAGTCGGCCAGCTGGCAGCAGCATGTCTCTGGTATAAAGGCGATGGTAGTCGGTGAGCAGGATATTGAGACCTGCCTTGACTGCCCTGTGCTGAAAGGCGTCGTCCAGAATGATGGCATCAACTTTGGGTTGTACTAGCATGAGTTGTTCGATGCCGTGACAACGGTCTTCATCCACCGCAACAGTGATGCCTGGATGGTTGTGCAGCAGTTGCCAGGGCTCGTCGCCGATGGCTTGTGCTGTGCTTTGTGGAGTGGCCATGAGATAGCCTTTGGTGTGGCGCTTATAGCCTCGGCTGAGGGTGGCTACTTGCAGGCCTTTTGACTGCAACAGTTCGATGAGGTATTCGGTGTGGGGCGTCTTGCCTGTGCCTCCTACGGCCAGGTTGCCCACGCAAATGACGGGCAGGGGGTAGCTTTTCGACGCTATCCACTGCTGGTCGTACAGCATATTGCGAAACTTGGTGCCTACGCCGTAGACGAGCGACATAGGCACCAGGCTGTTATAAATCTGTATTTTATTGCGTGTTACCAAATCTTATTTGATGATGATGTTATAAGGCATTCTGGCCTGTATACGGTCTAACTTATCCATCTGACTGATGGTATAGACGTCGTTGAAAATCTTGGCTGCATCGCCCTTGAGCATCTGCTGACGGATGGTATTGTCTTTCATGTCGCTGAACATGCTGAATAAACCTCCTTCTTGCTCAGGATAGCTCTTGAGGGTATAGCCTTCAACGCCTGCTTTCTTAACGGCAATGTCGATGGCGTCGTCAAGTCCGCCCAGCACATCAACCAAACCACGCTCCAGCGCCATTGTGCCTGTCCATACACGACCCTGACCGATGGCATCAATCTCTGCCTGTGTCATACCGCGACCATCGGCACAACGGGTGGTAAACAGGTCGTAACCCTTTTCCACCATCTTTTGCATCAGTGCTTTCTCATATTCTGTCATTGGACGGAGCGTGTTGCCCATATCGGCCAGATCGTTGGTCTTCTCTGTGTCGATGCTCACACCCACCTTCTTGGCTACTGACTCGAAATTAGGTACTATGCCAAAGATGCCGATAGAGCCTGTGAGGGTGGTGGGCTCTGCCACGATGGTGTCGGCATTGCAGCTGATGTAATAACCACCAGAAGCTGCGTAGTCGCCCATAGACACGATGACTGGTTTCTTCTCCTTCAGCTGACTGATGGCGTGCCAGATCTGCTCTGAACCGTAGGCACTGCCTCCAGGTGAGTTAACGCGGAAGACAACAGCCTTCACGTCGTCGTCGTCCTTCAACTTGCGCAGGTCTTTGATAACCTTCTCGGAGTTGATGCCTTCGTCACTACTTGACAGAAGGGCAGTTGTACCGTCGATTTCACCCACTGCATAATACACAGCTACGATGTTTCCGCTCTTGTCCCTAGGCGTATTGCGCTTCACACCACGCATGTCTGCTACAGAATAGGAACTTACTTTCTTGTCTTCTTCAAGACCCATATAACGATTTAAGTAGGCACGAACGTCGTTCTTGTAGATCAGAGAATCCACCAGTCCGGCAGCAATCAGTTCCTGTCCGCTCTTGAACATGGCACCTTCGTCGGCAATCTTCTCCAAAGCCTCTTTGCTGATGTTGCGTGAAGCAGCCACATCGTCAGAGAATTTCTGCCAGATAGAGCCCAGGTAAGCAGCTACCTGCTCGCGGTTGGCATCGCTCATGCTGGTGAGCATGAATGGTTCAACGGCACTCTTGAAGGTGCCTACCTTGAAGATCTGTACCTCGATGCCGAGCTTGTCCATCAAGTCTTTGTAGAACATGTTTATGCCTGCCAGGCCGTGCCAGTCGAGACTGCCCTGAGGGTTAATCAGCACCTTGTCGGCAGTGCTGGCCAGGTAGTATTGCAGTTGCTCATAGTTGTCACCATAAGCGATGATGAACTTGCCTGATTCCTTGAAACTGACCAGTGCGTTGTGGATGGCTTCTACTGAAGCAGGCTGTGCGTCGAGCGTACCAGCCAGCAGATAGATGCCTTTGATATTATCGTTGTCCTTGGCTTTCTTGATGGCGGAGAGGATATCGTCGAGGCCCATCGTATCCGTACTGCCCATAGGATTGATGCTGCTCAGGAAATCGAGTGGGGAACTCTCTGGAGCACGTTCGGAAATGATGCCATTCAACTCAAGCCTTAATACGGAATTGTCGTCAATAGTTACATCTTTGTCAGATGAAGAGGCGAGTCCAAAGACAGTAAGTACGCCTAAAAACATGATGACCACACCAGCAACAATGATGCCTACAACTGTGGCCAAAACATACTTGAAGAAATCTTTCATTGCTTTTTTCAATTAAAAGTTTGGTTTTATCGAGCAAAGGTAGTAATTGTTGGAGAAAACTACGAAAAAAACGACGATAATTTACCAATTAGATGCTAAAGGGCTGATTCTCCAAGGCTAAAAGCCTCTTTGAATCTGCCCTTTTTAACATTTATAGTAGAACAATATATTTTAGATTAAATCGTGCAGCCCCTTAACGATGCGTTTCAGTCCTTCCTCGAGGCGTTGACGCGGACAAGCCAGGTTGATGCGTATGAAACGGTTGTCACCATACATGGAGCCATCGTTCACCAATACTTGTTGATGCTTAAGTAGGTACTCTTCGAGAGAAAGATGAGGTGCGTCGAGACCACAATGAGAGAGTGTAGCACCGTCTGCTCGTTTGGCCAACACTACTGAACAATCTACCCAAGCCAGGTAGGTTCCCTCCAATTTTGTGATAGGAAATTGGGGAAGTTCTTTCTCAAAGTACTGCTTTAGGTAATTGTAGTTACCAAGCAGATATTCATTGAGTTGACGCAACCATTCTGCACCATCGTCTGTGTAGGCTGCTTGCAGAGCAATCACACCAAATGGGTTGACGTCGCACACCTCGTTGATGTTGATGGCACGATCAATTTTTTGGCGATAATCAGGGTTGTCGCTGATGATGTTGGCTATCTGCAGACCAGCAGTATTGAATGCTTTCGATGGTGCATTGCAAGTGATAGAGTGATGTTGCATTTCCTCGCTGATGGATGCAAAAGGAACATACTTGTAGCCAGGATACACAAACTCGCAATGTATCTCGTCGCTCACCACCAGTACGTCGTGACGGATGCAGATATCACCCAATTGCTTCAACTCTTCACGAGTCCACACTCGGCCAGCTGGGTTATGAGGGTTGCAGAGCAGCAACAGTTTGGCTTTTGGATTGGCTGCTTTGCGCTCCAAATCCTCAAAGTCCATTGCATAAGTATGGTCTTTGTAGAGCAACTTGTTCTCTACTATCTCGCATCCATTGTTGCGAATGGAGGAGAAGAAGCAGTTATAGACAGGCGTTTGCACAATTACCTGGTCGCCAGGCTGGGTGAACGCCTTGATGATAACGGATAAGGCAGGCACCACACCAGAGGTGTAGAGTATCCATTCCTTCTGCAAGTTGGTCCACCCATGACGATTCTTGAACCAGTTGACCACTGAGTCGTAGTAACTGTCAGGCACTTGGGTATAGCCGAAAACGCCGTGTGCCACACGTTTCTGCAGGGCTTCAACGACGCATGGGGCTGTTTTGAAGTCCATATCGGCCACCCACATGGGAATCACGCCTTCTGCACAGGAATCCCACTTATAGCTGTTGGTATTACGGCGTTCAACTAACTCGTCGAAATTGTACTTCATCCTCTTGTAAGAATTTGGCAATCGGCAGGAGCCTTGATGTTTTTATCAATGATGATTTCACCGATGCTGTCAGCAACAATCTTGCCACTGGCTGGGTTCTTGATGCTCTTGATGTAGCCCTTGATGTCAGCCTGTACGGTAGAATATTCAAAGGCACGGTCGCACTCAGCATCGAAGGTACAGTTCTCCAAAACTAGGTCATGTGCGTAGCAAAGAGGTTGCTCGCCTGCGATGTGGCAATTCACCAGTCGCAGGTTCTTAGAGTGCCAACCCAGATACTCGCCATCGAGGTAAGAATCATAAACAGTTACGTTCTCTACCTCCCAGAATGAGTCTTTAGTAACGATGTGGGCATCGTGTACTTCTATATTCTTACTATATTGGAACACATACTTGCTGTCGCTGTTCAATCCGTTGACCTTGATGTTGTTGCAGTGCATAAAAGGGTAGGTGCCTTCATGCAGCGTTACGTTGTTCAGCACCAATCCGTCGATGCCCCAGAATGTTTCATCAGCATCGTTGATGGTCACATTGTTCAGTTCCAGGTTCTTCATCTCACGGAAGAATTTAGGACCGTTGATGACACAGTCGGTCATCTTCATGTCGTCAGAATACCAGATGGCAGAGCGTGAGCCAGGAGCAAAATAACAATTGGTGATTTCAGAGCCCTTTACATGCCACAATGGATACTTCCCTTCAAAATAACAGTTCTTACATACGATGTTGCTACATTCCTTGATACCAGATTCACCGAACGTGATTTTCACATGATCGAGAATCGTGTTGTGAATCTCAAAAAGAGGACGTTCACCTCCAAATACTTTGTTCTTAATCGTTTCCATATATAAATTTATTGTTTCTTTTCAATGGTTAATTTCATCCAGTTGCCCCACCTCAAGCGACAGAGGAAGATAACCCCACGGAAGCAAAGCTCCGTACACATAGCTATCCAGACGCCCTTCAGCCCTAACGAAACGGCCAGGAGGGCAGAGATAGGAATACGCACAGCCCACATGCTCACCAGGTTCATACCACTTGGTATCAGGGTATCGGAAGCACCAACAAACACGCCGTAGCAGACGATGGCTGCAGCAAACATCGGTTCTGCAAAAGCCTCAATGCGTAAAGCCATCACACCCAGTTGTCGCACTTCCTCAACTGGTGTCATCATGCCCATGAAGATAGGAGCTCCTACATACATCACTATTCCCATCACTGCCATTACGCTCATGCCTAAAGCTACAGACATATAGGCAAACTTGCGTGTCAGATCTTTGCGCCCAGCACCCATGCTTTGTCCTACCAACGTAGTGGCTGCATCGCCGATACCGTAGCCAGGCATATAGCAAAGACTTTCAATCACAATACCAAACGAATGGGCTGCTATAGCAAAGGTACCGAGAGGAGCCACGATAATGGTAGTAGCTATATAGGCACTACTCATGATGACTTGCTGTATGCTCATCGGACCTCCGATATGTAAAGCCTTCTTGATGTAGTTCCACTGTGGTTTGAAACTTCCTTTGTCGATGGTCAACCTCAACTCTTTAGAACGGTAGCACAGGAAATACATCAGCGAACAAGCTACCACACACTCTGCGCATACGGTACCGATGGCTGCTCCCACCACAGACAAACCTGCACCAGGGATATACAATTCCATACCTAAGAAATCAACGGTGCGTGATGGGAATATCAGGAAGAAATTAAATATCACGTCCAAAGTCATCATCACTACACTCATGATGCTTGGAATCACCATATTGCCGCTACTACGCAACATGCCAGAACCCAACATGCTGGTCTGGAATACAGGAATGCCTAGTGAGAAGATGGCGAAATAGACCGAAGCGGTGGCGTTGATATCTTCGTTGCCTCCTAGCCAGATGGGTAACCACGGACTGATGATGAGTCCTATCAATCCCATTATACAACCAAAGCTGATGACAGCTGCTAATGCCTGACGAAGCACTGAACGTGCTTCTTTATCATCGTTGGCACCCAAGAGGTGAGCTACCTGAACGTAGAAACCAGCTGCAGCACAAGAACATACACTACCCATTAACCAGGTAGTCGTTTCAATCAGTCCGATGGAGGCTGATGCGTTAGCTCCCTGGCTACCGACCATAGAAGCATCGATATACTGCATCATGGTAGTGGTGAGCTGTGCCAGAATGGCAGGGGTAGAAAGCTGTAACACCAACCGAAGTTGTTGTGCAGTAGTCATAGGCTTACCTTGTCGGATAAGCTGTAACAGATCGTCTTTGCTTTCTTTTATCTTTGCTGCCATTTTTAGGGTTGCAAAATTACTGAATTATTCGTTCTCATGCAATAATTGGGAGCTTTATCACGAAAAAACACACACAAAAAGAGAAAATCCTCAATCGACTTACACCCCATCTCATCGCGACTCGGCATAATTTAAACAAATTTGGCTCAGCTCTTGCTGCTCTGAGAAGTCTCAATTTTCCTTTGTCTTACTGCTTCAAAAAGAAGGATAGCAGCGCTGACACTTACATTGAGCGAGTCTAACTGACCAAGCATGGGTATGCGGATATGGGCATCAGCTGCCTTGCGCCATACATCTGTCAAACCAGTGGATTCTGTGCCCATAATAATAGCAGTACCACAGGTCATATCTGTGTCATAATACAACTTGGAATCTTGAAGCTGAGCCGTAAGAATATTGATGTTGTTTTGCTTTAAGAAATTAATGCAATCGTCTGAAGAACAGGCTATGCATGGTACGCTAAAGATGGCTCCAATCGAACTGCGAATCAAGTTGGGATTGTAGAGGTCGGTGAGTGGGTCACAGATAATCACGGCATCTGCACCAGCAGCATCAGCACTTCGTAGAATAGCACCTAAATTACCAGGTTTCTCAACGCTCTCCAGTACTATTAATAATGGCTGTTTGCTAAGATGAAGGTCTTTTAATGCGAGTTGTTTGGATTGTACGGTGGCGATGACACCTTCTGTGCTTCCCCTATATGCTATCTTCTCATACACCTCTGGAGATACTTCATAAGATGCTATGCTTTCAGAAAGTAGGGAAGACAAGGCTCCTGTATCAGTTAGTTCAGGACAGAAGAAAATGCTGTTGATGGTATAACCTGCATTCAGGCAATGTTGCAATTCTCTGATACCTTCCACCACGAATACACCTTGTTTGCGACGTTCAGATGACTTCTGTTGAAGTGCCACCAACTGTTTCACTTTCGTGTTTTGCAAACTTGATATCTTGTTTTCTCCCATGATTTTTGATTTTAGTTGCAAAGATAGTGTTTTTTTGTTACCTTTGTTGCAATTAACTAATTGAAATCAAGATGAAGAAAATTCTTTTTATTTTGGCATTAACTGCTTGCGCTTCGAATATACAAGCAGAAGATATTAAAGTAAATGCATTGAAGTATGCTGGACCATATCCCATGCAACAGCCGTTTATTGTGGATGAAACGGATGTAAATGCCAAAAAGTATTCTGCCGAGACATTAATAGATACTCCATTGCCACTGACAGATGTCTTTACGTCTGGACATGCGGATATCAAGGGCAATGATGGCATCAGCATTCCTAAGTCAGGCGCTGAACATTCTTTGCATCTGATGGGTTTTACCTTTCAGAATAACCGTTACGGGAAGGCAAAACTGACAATAGAAGGACTCAAGAAATATCAGGTGTTTGTTGATGGCGCAAAGGTGGGAACAGATAGTCTGGTCTTGGAGCCTGGTACCCATCAGGTGGTGATTAAGGCTTTGACCAACAAGAGTAATGAAGGTAAGGTGAAGGTTGGTTTAGCAACGACTGCTAACGGACTGTTGAAACTTACTGATGGAGCTGCTGGCAGGAATATCTTACTTACTGACATATTACATGGTAAGCGTTTCAGTGGCTTATCACTTTCTGCTGATGGAAAATATCTGATTACTGGTTATAGTGACACGAAGCCTGGTGGAAAGACAGACTATTTTACAACTATAACCGAATTGGCGACAGGCAGGGTGATTGCAAACGGTGAGGAGAATTGGCAGTGGATGCCTCGTTCTGTGCAATATTATTATTTCAGAAATCGTCAGCATGGAAGAGAACTGGTTGTGGTGAATCCACAAACTGGTGAGGAGAAAGTGTTGGCTAATCAGTTGCCAGAAGGTCGTGCAGTGATGGCACCTACAGAGGACTATCTCATTTACATGATGCGCCAGGAAGGACCTAAGGAGCGCAAAGATGTGTTTGAGGTACTGGAACCCGATGACCGTCAGCCAGGCTGGCGCGACAGATACTACTTAGCTAAGTATGATCTGAAACAGCATGTGTTGCAGCAGCTTACCTACGGCTATAGAAATATGTACCTGAACGATATCTCGCAGGATGGCAAATACATTCTGTTCAGTGTAAGCACCAGCAGATTGACTGAACGGCCTACTACCTTGCAGTCGATCTATTGTATGGATGTAAACACGCTTGAAGCAGAAAAATTAGTGGAGGGTGATGGTTTCTTGGCTGGTAGCTCATTCTCACCAGATGCTAAGCAAGTGCTGTTTCAGGGCTCTCCTGAGGCTTTTAACGGAGTGGGAAAGAATGTGAAGCCCAACCAAGTGCCCAGCATGTATGACTATCAGTTGTATGTGATGGATGTGAAGGATAAGGAAGTGAAGCCGCTAACGAAGTATTTTAATCCCAATGTGACAGATGTGGAGTGGAGCCAAGCAGATGGGAAAATCTATTTCATGGCTGAAAACAAGGATAGTGTGAGCTTGTACCGCATGGAGCCCCAAACCTGGGAAATACATCAGATGCAAGTTCCTGAAGAATTGGTGAAGAGTTTCTCGTTGGCGAATAGTGCTGCTGAGATGGTGTATTGCGGACAAGGGACCAAGAATTCCGACCGCATCTATTCTGTAGACTTGAAGGATGATAAATATTGTCTGGTTGAAGACCTGAGTCATGAGTTGCTGGATGGCATTCAATTGGGTGACTGCAAGAGCTGGAACTTTGTCAACAGTCGTGGTGATACAATCTATGGCCGCTATTACCTGCCTGCTGATTTTGACCCTAATAAGCAATATCCTATGGTGGTGGACTACTATGGTGGTTGCAGTCCTACGAGCCGTACATTTGAAAGCCGTTATCCACAGCATGTTTATGCTTCTATGGGTTATGTGGTGTATGTAGTGAATCCCAGTGGTGCTACAGGTTTTGGACAGGAGTTTGCTGCCCGTCATGTAAATACAGCTGGTCAGGGTGTAGCAGAAGATATTATAGAAGGTGTAAAACGGTTTACAGCAGAGCACTCTTTTATTAATCCTAAGAAGATTGGTTGCATAGGTGCTTCCTATGGTGGCTTTATGACACAATATCTTCAGACGCAAACAGATATCTTTGCTGCAGCCATTTCTCATGCTGGTATCAGCGACCATACCAGTTACTGGGGAGAAGGCTACTGGGGATATAGCTATAGTGAGGTGAGTATGGCCAATAGCTATCCTTGGACACGCAAAGATCTCTATGTAGATCAGAGTCCGTTATTCAATGCCGACAAGATTCATACTCCTTTGTTATTCCTGCATGGCAATGCCGATACCAATGTGCCTGTGGGTGAGAGTATCCAGATGTTTACGGCATTAAAACTATTGGGCAGACCTACAGCTTTTGTGGTGGTGGATGGTCAGAATCATCACATACTGGACTATGATAAGCGCATACGTTGGCAAAACACCATCTTTGCATGGTTCCAGAAATGGCTCCAAGATGACGATAGTTGGTGGGAAGCTATGTATCCTGCCAAGAAACTATAAGTTAGGTGGCTTTGGAAAAAGCCACCTTTGACATATTAATAAGGACTATAGGATTTTATTTATTGATGAGTCCGTCGCGTCTTAACTCAGCCAATGCTCTGGAAAGGGATGGGCGAGTAACGCCCAGTTGCTTGGCTAACTCAGTTAATTTAGGCAATTCATCGTGCTGTTCAATATAGCTGAGCAGACGTTGTTTGAGTTTATGAAGGTTGAGCTCAAATAGACGTTTAAATACCTTCATGCTGATGTCTGACATACCTCTCATGAACGACTGCATGAAAACTGGTCGCTCATGCATAAGGGCCAGAATACGTTCCTTTTCAATAAAAACCATTTCACATGGAGTCTTGGCAATGACATTTACATTGAACTTGTTGTCGGTAGCGAATAGGTAAGTGTAACCAAGCAGGCTGGGTGTGTGTATGTCGGTCAAGATGAGCTCTTTGCCATAGTCATTTACCATTACGGAATATACCGAGCCTTTCAACATGATGGCAATCTTGTCGCAGACCTCTCCCTGATGGGCAACGTAATCACCTTCTTTATATTTCCTCAAGGCTCCTGGTGATGAATAAAGTAGACTGGCAATGTCCTCTTCTGTCAGTCCTTTGAAAAAATCGCAGTTTTTGAATTCGTTCAAATCCATAATTAATGTTTATTAACAGACTTCGTAACAAATGGTACACTTAATGAATAATCAATGCACTACATTTGCAATGGTTTGAAAGACAAAGGTAGTAATTATTTTTAGTAAATATAATTTTTTGAATATTTATTTTGTAATAATACAAATAGACCTAACCTAATCAACTATGATTTATTTTCTAATTTTGACTTCGTGAATGGTTGATTGACACGGGATAGTGAAAGCGTTCATTTATCCCGTGTCGCTTTTTAGACCTTTCCCAATTAAAAAGTATCGCCTGCATCACGCAGACGATACCTCACAAACAATAAAACTATCGTACGTATAAAATTAGAATGTCAAATGTATACCTCCCATAAAGGTTGCTTTCGGCATAGGGAAACCTGCATTGATTTCATATTTCTGTGCCAGCAGGTTTTCACCTTTGACAAACAGGGTGGCGAAATCGGCTAACTTGTAGTTAACGTCTGCATTCCAGATAACAAAGTTCTCTTTTTGTGGATTATCGCCCACGGCTGTGTAGAGGTTGTTAATATATTGAATGCCTGTGTTGAAAGCCCAACGGTCCTTGCGATAGTTCACACCGGCAAATACTTTATTTTCTGGGGCAGCCAGTACAGGGTTCTTCATATGCAGATAGCTGTAGTTGGCGTTTACGCTCCAGTTGTTACTAATGCGATATGCGATGTTACCTTCTATACCCCAGTTTTCAATCTCACCAGTGTTCAGGTTGCGAGGCTTTCCATCCACTCGTTGTGTTTGGATCATATTGTCGCCTTTAAGATAGTAGACGTTAATGCCGTAATTAAGAGCGCCTTCCAGTAATCGCTGAGTTAATGACAGTTCATAGTTCATTAGTCGCTCAGGCTTTAACTCATCATTCTGAGGAGGGAACATATACATCTCGCGGATGCTTGGGTTGCGGAAGCCTTTGCTCACCATTGCCTTGATCTGCGCATCCTTTGGCAGTCGGAAGGAAAGACCGCCCTGAGGAATCAGTTCTGTGCCTGCCTGCGAGTGGTGATCCACGCGCAAACCTGCATCAATGGTGAGCCATGAAGTGATGTCCTGACGGAAATCGATATAGCCTGCCACCTCGTTCAGTGATTTGTCGGCATAGGTATTGGTCACCTCGCGTGTGGCACGAGACTCGTTCCATGCATGTCCTTTGATATGTTGGAAATCGATACCACCTGTCAGACGATTACCTTCAAACAACTGAACACTCTGGAACCAAGAGAAGCCCATCATAGCATCATTGGAGAGATAGTATGCTTTTTGAGGACCGCTATCAGGACCAGGTGTATAGCCGTCGTTTATCTTGTGGTGTCCCCAGTTGATGAAAAAGCTCAGGGTACCGGATGTGTTGCCATAATCATTTTCGATGGCAGCTGATGCTGCACCACGTGTAATCCATTGGTCGCCTTCCAGGATAGGAGCCTGAATGGTGCCAGGGTTGGTAGCATTGAAGTGGGTCATATTAAAGTCTGCGTAGGCTTTCCAGTTGTTGGAGATGTCATATCCCACCTTGGCATAGCCACCAAATTGCTCAAACTCCATATTCTTGCGGTGCCCGTCAGTACGGTTATAAGAGAGTGACAATACACTGTTGAACCTGCCTGCTTTTACACGGTTAGTGGCCTCGGTCTGAAGTGTGTTGTATGAGCCATAGCCCACACTGACGTCAGTTTTAACGCCATCTTCCAGCATCTTGCGGGTCACGATGTTGATCACACCACCCATTGCGTTAGAACCATAGAGTACAGAAGCTGGACCTCTCAACACTTCCACCTTCTCTGACATCAGACTCTGATATACATCAGCGATGGGGTGCCCGAAGATACCCATATATTGAGGATGTCCGTCAATCAAAACCATTAACTGACCACTACCGCCACTGATACCACGCAGGGAGATGCCACCAGCTGCTCCACCAGACACACCATAGCCCATCACACCGCGAGAAGTGACGAACAGACTGGGCACCTGCTCGGTAAGGGTTGGGAGTACAGAAGTGCGATGACTTTCGGTAAGTTTAAGGTGATTGACTGTAGTGATGGTCATAGGTAGATGACGGATGTCGGTGTTGTTTCTTGTACCAGTAACCACCACCTCGTCAGTTTCTACCTCTTTGGAGACGTCGCTGTTTTGCGCTTGTACTGACATACATACGCCTGCCAGTAGGGTGAAGAAAATTTGTTTATTCATATCTATATAATAAAATGTTTCACGATACAGCATGTAGCAACCGCTTCACAGCGGATCAGCTATAGGAATCCTATGAATTGCTCTTGAAAAATTGCTCTTTGTTTTCTACAAAGCGTTGCACTACAGGCAGAATTTCATCTACCGTCTGTTCGTTGTAGCACAAGGCCTCCACAGGGCACCAGTCGGTCAATTTTGTGTTCTTGATATAAGTTACCAACTGGTCGTAGTCGGTTTCTACCCCTGCATCACGCAGCAATGTCAATGCTGAAAGACTGATCAGATCGGCATAAACATTTTTTACGCCACCTTTCACCATCATGGCCGCTGCAGCTTTTCCAACCACACGATCGGCCACCTCGGCACCATCCAAAAATGTTGGCTCTTGTGTCAGCAATCTGTACAGGTCGTCGACCCCCCTATGGGTATATGTCCTCACTTCCTTGTTGCTTACCACGCATGAGCAACCTTCTTCATGAAGTTTCTCAATCAGCTCGTTCATTGACTTTTCCATAGATTCCTTATCGTTTGCAAAGTTCGTTATTTATATAGATATGATAATTATTCAATTCAAACCATAGTTTGTTGATTTCAAACAATTCTGATTTCTTTAGGACTTTTTCCTGTCCTGCGTCTCAGAAAACCAGAGAAAGAGGCCTGTTCCTCAAAACCAAGTGCATAAGCTATCTCTGCAATATTCAGTTGCGTATCTTGTAGTAGCCTTATGGCCTCTTTGGTGATGCGGCTGGCGATGATGTCTGTGGTCGTTTTTCCTGTTACCTGCTTTACCACGCGGTTCAGGTGGTTCACATGTATTGATAGTCGCTCTGCATAGTCTGTGGCAGAGCGCATTTCCAATTTCTGCTGTGGGTAATTAATTGGGAATTGCCGATCTAACAGCAGCAGGAAAAGTTCCACCGTACGTTGAGCAGCATTGTGCTGAGTTTTGTAAGGCCTTTCTTCTTTGCCACGCATGGCCTCATATATAATAAGGTGTAGCAAACTGTGTAGCAGTTCCTCTTTCATCCCGTCTTCAGTCTGGTTCACCTCCATCATCTTTTGAAAGAGTAATCTCACGTTACTCAATGCCTCTTGATTTAGGAAAATCGCTTGTTGAAGAGTTAGGTCGAGTAGAGGAGTGTTAAGCAAGAATCCCCATTCTTCCTTGCGTATAAATTCATTGCCGAACATGCATGAGAAGCCCTTTTCTCCCGTCTCATCATCCAGCATTGGTTCCCAAGCAGAAGGAAGTATAGGGTTGGCAAACACCACAGTGCCTGGCATTATCTCTATCCATTTGTCTGCGTAGGAGAGCTTTCCCCGCTCCAGAAACAATGACACGATGAAATAGTCGGCATAGCTGAACACCACCTTGTTCAGTCTTTTTCGATGTTGCCATACCTTGAAATATGCCTTTTCTTCTGCCATGATGCTATAAAAAGATGAAAACCAGTATGCGAAGATAGCATAAAATCATTATCTTTGCAAAAAAATAGTGCAATATGGAAGAAAAGAGAGCCGATTTGAAAGCCTTGGGCAAGAAAACAGTTTATCGTCAGGACTATGCTCCTGAAGTGTTGGAAGCATTTGATAATAAGCATCTTGATAATGACTATTGGGTGCGTTTCAATTGTCCTGAGTTCACTAGTTTATGTCCTATCACGGGACAGCCTGATTTCGCGGAGATACGCATAGGATATATCCCTGATATCAAAATGGTGGAGAGCAAGAGCCTGAAGCTTTATTTGTTTAGCTTTCGAAATCATGGCGCCTTTCATGAGGATTGCGTGAATATTATCATGAAAGACCTCATTCAGTTGATGAATCCCAAATATATTGAGGTGACTGGTTTCTTTACGCCCCGTGGCGGCATCTCCATCCATCCTTATGCCAACTATGGGCGCCCTGGCACGAAATATGAGCGATTAGCAGAAGAACGTTTGTTCAAGCATGAGTGACCGTACCCCTCACCTCAGTCATGCCTTTGACTTATCTCAGTAATGTCTACGACTGACTATAGTCAAACTCATGAACTCTGCTTGGTTAGGCTCGTGACCTGAACTAAGGTGAATTCATCTTCAATTTCCTATTGGGGACGTGTGTCACTCTATGGAAAACAAAAAAGGGGAACTGAATGTTCCCCTTAATCATTATTCCTTGAGGTCAATCTTCAAAGACAGTTCGTCGAGCTGTTTCTGCTCGATGGCCGAAGGTGCCTCTAACATCACATCACGTCCGTTGTTGTTCTTCGGGAAGGCGATGCAGTCGCGGATGCTGTCTAATCCAGCAAAGATGCTTACCCAACGGTCCAAACCATAAGCCAAACCACCGTGAGGTGGGGCACCATACTTAAAGGCATTCATCAAGAAGCCAAACTGCTCTTGTGCCTTCTCTGGGGTGAAACCGAGAATCTCAAACATCTTGGCCTGCAACTTAGGATCGTGAATACGGATAGAACCGCCACCCACTTCGATGCCGTTACAAACCATATCGTATGCATCTGCACGTACTTCTTCTGGCTTGGTGTCTAGCAATGGAATATCTTCGTCTTTAGGATGGGTGAATGGATGGTGCATAGCCATCAAGCGGTTCTCCTCATCGCTCCACTCGAACATGGGGAAGTCAACTACCCACAACAGGGCAAACTTGTTCTTGTCGCGCAGACCGAGGTCATCAGCCACTTTCAAACGAAGTTCGCAAAGCTGCTTGCGGGTTTTCATAACATCTTCTCCACTGAGGATAAGTATTAGGTCGCCTGGCTTAGCACCAAAGGCTTCTTTCATCTGCTGCAAAACTTCTTGTGTATAGAACTTATCAACACTTGATTTTACATTGCCATCAGTCTCTACACGGGCATAAACCATGCCTTTGGCTCCAATCTGTGGACGTTTCACGTATTCTGTCAGTGCATCGAGCTGCTTGCGTGTGAACGAAGCTGCGCCTTCAGCACAGATACCACCTACGTATGCAGCATTGTCGAATACGCTGAATCCGTGACCTTTCATGATGTCCATCAGTTCTACGAACTTCATGCCGAAACGCAGATCGGGCTTGTCGCTACCATAATATTTCATCGCATCAGCCCAAGGCATGCGGAGGAAAGGAGCTTCACCTAAGTCAACACCACGCAGCGTCTTGAACAAGTGTTTTGCCATACCTTCGAACAACTCAATGACATCGTCTTGCGTAACAAATGACATTTCGCAGTCAATCTGTGTGAATTCTGGCTGACGGTCGGCACGAAGGTCTTCGTCACGGAAACATTTGGCAATTTGGAAGTAGCGGTCGAAACCTGCTACCATCAGCAGTTGCTTTAAGGTTTGCGGACTCTGTGGCAAAGCATAGAACTGACCAGGGTTCATGCGTGAAGGTACCACGAAATCTCTGGCTCCCTCGGGGGTGGAACCAATCAGTACGGGGGTTTCTACCTCAATGAATCCGTGATTGTCAAGATAGTTGCGCACCTCGATGGTCATCTTATGGCGGAGCTCAAGATTCTTGCGAACTGCATTTCTTCGCAAGTCGAGGTAACGGAATTTCATTCTCAGGTCGTCGCCTCCATCTGTGTTGTCCTCAATGGTAAATGGGGGAGTCATGGCTGCATTCAGCACGTTCAGCTTGTTGACAATAATCTCTATATCACCAGTGGGGATGTTTTTGTTTTTGTTGAAACGCTCGTTGACACTTCCGGTTATTTGGATTACATATTCGCGCCCCAGCTTATTTGCTTCCTCACACAAAGCAGTATCTACCTCTTCGTTGAAAACCAACTGAGTGATGCCGTAGCGATCGCGCAGGTCGATAAAGGTCATTCCACCCATCTTACGTGAGCGTTGTACCCATCCAGCCAGCGTTACCTGCTTATTTACATCAGTTATGCGGAGTTCTCCGCAGTTATGTGTTCTATACATATTATATTTAATTTGAAAATTTGTGCAAAAATACATTATGCGTGGCAAATAAGCAAATTTTTCTAACGTTTGCTGTGTTTGTCTGAATTATTTATTACATTTGCCTAAGTAATAACTAAATCTAATATCGTGTAATTATGGCTTTAATGATTATTCAATTGCTTGTAGTGCTTGGTGCCCTTTATGTAGGCTCTCGCTACGGCAGCTTGGCACTGGGTGCTATTTCCGGTATCGGTCTGGCCATCTTGGTCTTTGGCTTTAGCATGAAACCAGGTTCACCTCCAACCGATGTGATTTACATCATTATTGCAGCTGTTACTTGCGCCGGCATGATGCAGGCTTCAGGAGGTATGGATTGGCTCATTCAAATTGCTGAACGTATGCTTCGCAAGCATCCAGATCGAATTACTTTCTATGCTCCTTTGACTACTTTCTTCCTAACAGTGCTAGTGGGAACAGGCCATGTGGTTTATACGTTGATGCCCATTATCTGCGATATTGCCCTGAAGAAAGGCATCCGTCCAGAACGTCCTTGTGGAGTGGCTTCTATCGCCTCTCAGGTGGGTATTACCTGCTCGCCAATTGCAGCTGCTGTAGTAGCCTTCACTACTATCTCGGCTGCAAATGGTTTTAATGTTTCAATTCCTCAGGTGCTGATGGTAACTATTCCTGCTTGCCTATGTGGTTTGATTGCTGCTTCTGCTTGCAGCTATAAACGTGGCAAGGATTTGGATAAAGACCCAGAGTTTCTGAAACGGTGCCAGGATCCTGAACTGTATCAATACATGTATGGTAACTCAGCGACTACACTCGACAAGAAAATTTCCAAAGATTCTAAGCGCGCTGTCTATATTTTCCTCGCTGCCCTATGTGTGATAGTGTTCTTCGCTGTTTTTCAGGACATGCTGCCACATTTCCCCAAAGCTGATGGCACAACCGAGGTGCTGAAAATGAACATAGTCATTCAGATAGTGATGATTTCAGCTGCCGCATTGATGATCATCTTCTGCAAGGCGAAACCTAAGAGTGCTGTGAGTGGGGCTGTTTGGCAAAGCGGAATGGTGGCAGTGGTAGCGATTTATGGCATCGCTTGGCTGGCAGATACCTATTTTAGTAATTATTTAACTGAAATGCAAGCAGCATTAGGTGATATTGTAGCTAAGTACAACTGGTCTATCGCTTTTGTGTTCTTCCTGGTTTCAGTGCTTATCAACTCACAAGGTGCGGTAGTGGTAGCTATGTTGCCTTTGGCATATTCGTTAGGCATACCTGGTGCTGTACTATTAGGTGTGTTCCCAAGTGTTTATGGCTATTTCTTCATACCAAATTATCCGTCAGATATCGCTACTGTGAACTTTGACCGAAGTGGCACTACGGTGATAGGTAAATATCTGTTGAATCATAGTTTTATGATGCCTGGATTGGTGTGTGTGACAGTCTCTACTATTGTGGCATATATCATTACTTCTATAGTTTTTTGATGTAGTATGAGTGAATTCTTTGTAGGTAAGCAGGTGCGACTTCGCGCAATGGAACCTGAAGACTTGGATTTCATTTATCAAGTGGAGAATGACCCTTCCCTCTGGTCAATATCTAACTTTACGGTACCTTATTCCAAGGCAGCTTTACAAACCTATATCAGCAACTCGATGAATGATATGTTCGCGGATCGCCAGCTTCGACTGATAATCTGTGAACTTTCCCGTAACCTCCCTATAGGTATCATTGATATTATTGATTTCGAACCAATGCATGGCAGGGCTGAGGTCGGCATCTCATTGCTGAAGGAAGAACGGAGCAAGGGCTATGCAACAGAAGCTATTGACCTTCTATGCGATTATGTATTCACATTCCTTCATTTCAAGCAACTGACAGCACATATTCTTAAAGATAATGAAGATAGCCTCCGCTTGCTTCATCATGCAGGATTTGTGGATTGTGGCGTTATAAAGGAATGGTGGAGGATAGGGGATAAGTATCACGATGTTGTGCTGTTACAAAAGATTCGCCCCGAATGAACAGTTTTTTATCACCCGTCATTGAATATTATGAGATCCGTTGTCGTTAGCTACGAGAACGGCTCTCGCCTATCCCTCGCTTGGATACGATGAACAGTCCTGATAATATAAGTATAGACCCTGCAATAGAAATCCAAGTAACAGGCTCTTGAAGGAAAATGGCTGATGCTATCATAGTGGATACAGGAGATAGATATATGTAATTGGCAGAACTGAGGGCTCCTAGCTCTCGGATCACAATATTCCATAATACAAAGCATATCAATGCTGCAATAATACTAAGAAATAATAAGTTCATCCATATTACAGGTTCTGCTAAATTCTCCAGTGGAAATTGCCATGGTTTGATTAGAAAAGCAGGAAGTATGGTGAGAATACCATAGAAAAAGACTTTCCGTGTGAGGAATGTAACATTGTATCGGTTAGTCAGCCCCCTCATCAATAGGCTATATACTGCCCAGGCACCAGCAGCCACCAACGCTAAGAAATCACCTATAGGATTGAGCCTTAAGATAAAGCTACCATTAAATATTACTAATGCTACACCTATTAATGAGATGAGTGAACCCATCACAATGTTTTTTGTGGCTCGTATCTCTTTTGAAAAAGCCATACCTAAAAATAAAGTGAGCAGGGGAGCATTGCACACGATAAAAGCCACATTGTTTACTAGTGAGTATTGGATGGCCGTGTTCTCAGCCCAGAAATAGAGTGAACCGCCCGCAACACCTAACATCAGTGTAGTCAACTCGTCACGCCAATTGTCTGTAAAGAGCTTATGCGGAGAGAATGTCCATATACCTATATAAGCGAGGATAAATCGCAAGAGGAAAATCTCTTGTGGGTTCAGACCATTTATTATCAGAAATTTTGTATTGATGAAAGTAACACCCCATATGGCAATGATGCTGATGGCTAATATGTGATAGGCAAGTTTGTTTTTCATATGACCTCGCAAATATGGTTGCAAAAATAATGATTTTTCATCTAAAAACACTACCTTTGGAGAAATAATCATCAAAAACAATTGTTATGACACCGATTGAATTGAGAAATGAATTGTTGGCAAATAAGGTTATAAAAAGTCTAAGCACACGTCATATTGATGGGTATTATTGTGCAACATCTTCTGAAGCCATCAATAAAGTGCTTACCCTTATGCCTAAAGGCAGCAGCGTATCGTGGGGAGGGTCGATGACCATCCGAGACATGGGGCTGATAGAGGCTTTGCATAAAACAGAATCTTATACTGTTTTTGACAGGGATTTGGCACAAACACCAGAAGAAGTACAAGCCATATATCGACAAGCTTTTGGCGCAGACTTCTATTTGAGTAGTGTTAATGCCATGAGTGAGCAAGGTGACATCGTTAATATTGACGGGAATGGCAATCGTGTGGCTGCAATAGCATGGGGACCAAAGAAGGTGATTTTTGTTGTGGGCATTAACAAAATTGCAAAGGATCTTGACGCTGCTGTCAAGCGTGCTCGAGGTACAGCGGCTCCTATTAACACTGTGCGCCTAAATCGTGATACACCTTGTACTTTAGATGGTGTGTGCCATGATTGTCATTCTGCTAATAGTATTTGTAATCAAATACATATCATTAGAAATTCATACGATAATGGACGCTTCTGCGTAGTCATTGTCGGCGAAGAATTGGGTTATTGATTATGGAGAAGAAAGTGAGATTTGGTGTGGTCGGTACCAATAAGATAACCGACTGGCTATTGGCTGGTGCCAAAGAAGACAATCGGTTTGAGTTGTCTGCTATTTGTTCGCGAACTCAAGATAGAGCAGAAGAATTTGCTGCAAAATATGGCGTTGAGCATACTTTTACTTCTATTGTAGAAATGGCTTCAAGCGATGTGATTGATGCTGTTTATATTGCAACCCCCAATTGTACACATGCCGAGATAGCTATTGCGTGTATGAATCACGGCAAACATGTGTTGTGTGAGAAGCCTATGGCCTCTAATGCCCGTGAGGTTAAGCAGATGATTGAAGCTGCAAGAAAGAACCATGTTACCTTGATGGAGGCTATGATTGCTACCATGAATCCAAATTTCATGAAGGTACGAGAACTATTGCCACAATTAGGTACACTTAGAAGATATTTTGCATCCTATTGCCAATATTCATCACGATACGACAAGTTCAAGGAAGGCATAGTTCTTAATGCTTTCAATCCTGCATTATCAAACGGAGCTATGATGGATATCGGTGTTTATACTATTTATCCAATGATTGCTTTGTTCGGTAAACCTAAGGAAATCAATGCTCAAGGCATAGTGCTGTCAAGCGGTGTCGATGGACAAGGGACTGTGAATCTCTTGTATGATGGAATGAATGCTACAATATTATATTCCAAGATAGCTAATTCATATCTACCTACAGAAATTGAAGGTGAAGATGGTAATTTGATAATGGATGAGATTCATACAATTCGTAAAGTCACCTATATTCCTAGACCTGTGGCTATGTCGGGCAGGGGGCCAAAGGCTGTACCTCAAGATGTAAGCGTGGTGGCTGATCATGATGATTATTATTATGAAGTTGCTGAGTTTATCAATCTTATAGAGGGTGGAAAACTGGAAAGTGAAATAAACTCTCATGCTGTTTCATTGGCAACAATTGAAGTGATAGACGAGGTTAGAAAGCAATTAGGAGTAATGTTCCCTGCTGATGATTTGTTATGAAAAGTGCTAATTATTAAAAAATAATCATAAAAATAGTACACCATATTAAAATAATACTTAACTTTGCACAGTTTTTCAAAAGCTATAGTGTTACAAGCCTTTGAAAAAGCCTAGTATTAATGTTTAATTTTAAAAGTAAAAAGAAAATGTTACAGGAAAAAGTTGGAGAAACCGCTGGTGTTATTTGGAATGTTTTAAATGGCACTAATGGTTTGACTCTGAAAGACATCAAGAGCGAAGCAAAGAAAAACGACGTAAAATTACTCGACAAAGACGCTTATCTGGCAATTGGCTGGCTGCTGCGTGAGAACAAAGTTGAAGTAACTGAAGACGGTAAAGAGTTGTTCATTAAGCTGATTTGATTTTAGCTTAAAACATAAGACTATTAAATGTGTCGGTAAAGTAAATCTTTATCGACACATTTTTTGTGTTGTCGGAAATATTATCTATATTTACGCAATTAAACAATAATGAGTATGTTTTTGCTAGGCTATGATATAGGTAGCTCGTCTGTTAAAGCGAGTCTCGTTGATGCGTATTCGGGTAAATGTGTGGCTTCTGCTTATTATCCAAAACAAGAGGCGGAAATCTTGGCTCCCCAAACTGGGTGGGCTGAGCAACAACCTGCAATGTGGTGGGAAAATCTAAAGTTGGCTACAGCAGATGTGTTGTATTCTTCTCGTGTAAACAAAGAAGATATTAAAGCAATAGGAATTTCCTATCAAATGCATGGTTTAGTGT
This sequence comes from uncultured Bacteroidales bacterium, assembly GCA_902775375.1. Lineage (GTDB taxonomy): Bacteria > Bacteroidota > Bacteroidia > Bacteroidales > Bacteroidaceae > Bacteroides. The sequence goes on from CACYLU010000017.1 coordinate 26,026, forward strand.
GCGTAGATAAAGACCAACAGGTCTTGAGGCCCGCTATCATTTGGTGTGACTCTCGTGCAGTGAGTATTGGGCAAAAGGCTTTCGATGAGTTGGGCTCAGATGTTTGTTTGTCTCATTTGTTGAACTCACCAGGAAACTTCACTGCTTCAAAATTAGCCTGGGTAAAACGTAATGAGCCTCAGATTTTTGAGAAGATAGATAAGATCATGCTACCTGGCGATTATATTGCTATGAAGATGACAGGTAATGTTTGTACTACTATATCAGGATTATCTGAAGGAGTGATGTGGGACTTTAAAAATAATGAGCTGGCAGATTTCCTGCTGGATTATTATGGCATTGATTCTTCTATGATAGCTGATATCGTTCCTACTTTTGGCGATCAAGGAACTATTACTAAAATAGCTGCCCAGGAACTAGGTCTCAAGGAAGGTACTCCTGTATCTTACAGGGCTGGTGATCAGCCAAATAATGCTTTGTCATTGAATGTGTTTAATCCTGGCGAGATTGCTGCAACAGCTGGTACTTCTGGGGTGGTTTATGGCGTTACTGGAAAGATAAACTACGATCCAAAGAGTCGTGTTAATACTTTTGCACATGTCAACCATACACATCAACTCAACCGCTTAGGCGTTTTGCTGTGTATTAATGGTACAGGTATTCTCAACTCATGGATGCATCATCATCTTACTCCAGATTTGGATTATCTTGACATGGATCGTGTGGCCTCATCTGTTCCTATTGGCTCTGACGGACTTGTTGTGATGCCATTTGGTAATGGTGCGGAGCGTGTTTTACAAAATAAGGAAATTGGTTGCTCAATTCATGGTTTGAACTTCAATAAACACGAGGCTAAACATATATTACGTGCTTCGCAAGAAGGCATTGTGTTCTCATTTTGCTATGGCATGGATATAATGAAACAGATGGGTTTGGACATTCAACATATTCATGCAGGAAGGGCAAATATGTTTAAGTCGGCACTGTTCTGTGATACACTGGCCACTGTTAGTGGTGCTATGATAGATGTTTATAAAACTGATGGGGCTGACGGCGCTGCTAAAGGAGCTGGTATGGGTATTGGTATTTATCAAAATCATGATCAGGCATTTGCCACATTGGAATGCATAGCACATATAGAGCCTCTTACGGCACAGAAAGATGAATATCAAGCCGCTTACTTGCGTTGGAAGAATTTGTTGGAAAAAGAATTATAAACTAATTTTAAATAATGATAGTATGGAAAAAGAGTATTTCCCTGGAATAGGTAAGATTCCATTTGAAGGAACAGATAGTAAGAACCCAATGGCTTTTCATTACTATGATGCCGAGAAAGTGGTTCTGGGTAAGAAAATGAAAGATTGGCTGAAGTTTGCACTTGCTTGGTGGCACACATTGGGACAAGCTAGTGGTGATCAGTTTGGCGGACAGACTCGCTCTTACGCCTGGGATGAGGGTGAATGCCCTATTTGCAGAGCCAAAGCTAAAGTGGATGCTGGTTTTGAAATCATGCAGAAATTAGGCATTGAATACTTCTGCTTCCATGATGTTGACCTGATAGAAGAAGGTGCAACAATTGAGGAGTATGAGGAGAGGATGCAGATTATCACCGATTACCTGAAAGAGAAAATGGCTGGTACTGAGATTAAATTGCTGTGGGGTACAGCTAATGTTTTCGGTCATAAGCGCTATATGAATGGTGCCGCTACCAATCCGAATTTTGATGTTGTGGCTCGTGCGGCTGTTCAGATTAAAAACGCTATTGACGCTACTATTAAATTAGGGGGTACCAACTATGTGTTCTGGGGTGGTCGTGAAGGGTATTCATCCCTGCTTAATACACAGATGCAACGTGAAAAAGACCATCTTGGCAAAATGCTTGCTGCTGCTCGAGATTATGCACGTGCAAAAGGTTTCAAGGGCACTTTCTTAATAGAACCAAAGCCTATGGAACCCACCAAGCACCAATATGATGTGGATACAGAAACAGTTATTGGCTTCTTGCGTGCTAATGGCTTAGACAAAGATTTCAAAGTTAATATAGAAGTGAATCATGCAACATTGGCAGGACATACTTTTGAACACGAACTAGCTGTAGCAGTTGATAACGGCATGCTGGGTAGTATTGATGCTAATCGTGGTGATGCTCAGAATGGGTGGGATACCGACCAGTTCCCAATTGACAACTTTGAATTGACACAAGCTTTGTTGCAGGTAATACGTAATGGAGGTTTGGGTAATGGAGGTATGAATTTCGATGCAAAATTACGCAGGAATTCTACTGATCCTGAGGATATATTCATAGCACATATTAGTGGTATGGATGCAATGGCTCGTGCTTTGTTGAACGCAGCTGCAATTATTGAAGAGTCTCCGTTGCCTCAAATGTTGAAAGAACGTTATGCAAGCTTCGATGCAGGTGATGGAAAGCGTTTTGAAGATGGTAAGATGACGTTGGAAGAACTTGTCGCTTATGCAAAGAATAATGGTGAGCCAGAGCAACGAAGTGGCAAACAGGAATTATATGAAACTATAGTAAGTTTATACTGCAAATGAGAACTTTTAGAGTTGGACTTGTTCAGCAGTCAGTTACAGCCAGCCTCTCTGAGACAAAAGAGAAGCTGGCTGCCAATATTAAGGTTTGTGCCACTAATGGCGCTCAGCTTGTCGTGCTGCAAGAACTTCATAATACACCATATTTTTGCCAAGTAGAAGATGTTAATAATTTTGATTTGGCAGAAACCATACCTGGACCATCTACTGACTTTTTTGGAAAGTTGGCAAAAAAACTGGGCATTGTGCTTGTGACTTCTTTGTTTGAAAAAAGAGCACCAGGACTTTATCATAATACGGCGGTGGTGTTTGATAGAGATGGTAGTATAGCTGGTAAGTATCGTAAGATGCATATTCCTGATGATCCTGCCTATTATGAGAAGTTCTATTTCACTCCAGGGGATTTGGGGTTCAAACCCATTGAAACATCTTTGGGTAAGTTGGGTCTGATGGTCTGCTGGGATCAGTGGTATCCTGAGGGAGCTCGGCTTATGGCATTGAACGGTGCTGAATTGTTGATTTTCCCTACTGCGATTGGGTGGGAGAGTACAGATGCTCCAGATGAGAAGCAGCGTCAGTTAGATGCATGGCAGGTAATTATGCGGGGGCATGCTGTGGCTAATGGCATACCAGTGATTGCTGTTAATAGAGTGGGACACGAACCAGATCCTTCAGGTCAGACCAATGGAATTCTGTTTTGGGGAAGTAGTTTTGTAGCAGGCCCTCAAGGTGAGTTTCTTGCTATAGCTACTACCGATAAAGATGAGAATTTGGTGGTTAATGTTGATGTAGAACGCTCGGAACAGGTACGTCGCTGGTGGCCATTCTTGCGTGACAGACGCATCGATGCTTATGAGGGTATACTGAAGCGCTTTTGTGATAAATAATTGTTGATAATCAAATAACAAATATGTCTGTAACTACGAACATCATATTAGATCCTCATGGAGAAGACTTATTACAGCAGTTCCGTGAATTAGTGCCTTGTTTAAAAAGAATTGAGAAACTGGCATATAACAAACTAAAGAAAGCATTGGATGATCAGGGTATTTATGTAACCGCTATCGAGCATAGGGTAAAAACAGAACAATCACTAGCTGGCAAATTGTTGTTAAAAGGGGCTAAGTACCATACCATTGAGGATATTACAGATTTAGTCGGTCTGCGAATTATTACTTTTTATAGCGATGATGTGGATAAGGTTGCAACCATTGCTAATAAGCTGTTTGTGATAGATTGGAAAGAGTCGGTGGATAAGCGTAAATTGCATCAGTTAAATAGTTTTGGCTATAATTCTCTGCATTATATTTGTCGTTTGCGTACAGGCATCCCTGCTTTGAAAAGTATACGTTTTGAATTACAGATGCGTACTGCTTTGCAGCATGTATGGTCTACGATAGAGCATGATACGGGTTATAAAGGAAATGTTAAAATTCTTGATGAGCATCGTCGTCAGTTCAGTAGACTGTCTGGTATGCTGGAACTGATAGATGATGAATTCAGTCGTCTGCGTAATGAAATAACAGAGTACCGTCGTAATGTGCAAAGCTTGGTGCAATCTGGGAAATTGGATGATGTCATGTTAACTGTCGATTCATTCAAGAGTTATCTGGAAATGCGTCCATTTGAGCGATTGAATCAACGAATAGCTTCAGTAAACCAAGCAGAAATATTCCCTGCATCATTGATGGGATTCCTTCCTTTGTTGGAATCATTTGGCTTTGAAACCCTAAGTGATGTTGATACTTTTATTAAAGAGAATTCTGATGATGCCTACCAGCTGGCACTCGCACAGATAGCTTTGACTGATTTGGATATTTTGGCTGAGAATGTAGGATTGCAGAATCTGTGTTTGGTTTATGTCCTTAAGCAAGGTAGAGGCCGCGAGGGGTTGCAATTTGTCTATGATACATTGAATGGTAAACAAGATAGCAATATTGTACTTGTGGATATGATTTTGGAACAGGCGAAGAACTTACCATTTTGGGGAAATATCAATCAAAAATAGAAAATTGTGTAGTAATGGGCAAAAAAAAATATTTAGATAGTAGCTTATTGGATCGAGCTATATGTTTTGCAGTGAAAGCTCATGCCAATACTGAGCGTAAAGGTAAGGGTTTCCCATATATTGTACATCCTTTAGAAGCAGTTGTCATTGTTTCTACTATTACTTCAGATCAGGAACTATTAGCTGCTGCAGCTTTGCATGATACACTGGAGGATACTGATACGACCTATGAGCAGTTGGAGCATGAGTTCGGTAAGCGAGTCGCTGATTTAGTTGCACATGAGAGTGATGTGAAACTTGAAGGTGATGCTTCTGCTACTTGGCATCTTCGTAAGCAGATTGCCATAGAACATTTGGAAGAAGCACCTATTGATGCTAAGATTGTGGCTTTAGGAGACAAGTTGTCTAATATGCGCATTATAGCTCGAGATTATGCAAAGATTGGTGATGAATTGTGGACACGTTTTCATGTTAGTGACCCACAAGAACATGCATGGCATTATTATGGTCTCATGCAATCTTTGTCTGCGTTGAGTGATACAGCTGCTTTTCAGGAGTTTGCTACGTTGGTAAAGCAAGTTTTTGAAGAAAAGATTTTGCTATAAACTTGAAACTATAAATTCTTAAACAGTAAACTAATTATGGGAATGGTTATTGGAATTGACGTGGGTGGTTCTACCACTAAGATTGTTGGAATAGATGAAAACAATCAAATCATTCAGCCAATGTTTATAACAGCAGCAGATCCTGTTACATCGTTGTTTGGCGCATTTGGGAAATATCTACATGATAATAACATTAAACTGGAAGATATAGAACAGGTGATGGTGACTGGTGTTGGTAGCGCTTTTGTTACAACTCCTATTTATAATTTACCTACTCAGATGGTTGACGAATTTACAGCAGATGGTTTGGGCGCACGTCATTACATTGGGATAGACAAATTAATTGTTGTGAGCATGGGTACAGGTACTACATTTGTAAAAATTGATCATGACGAAATTAAACACATTGGAGGTATGGGCATTGGAGGCGGTACTCTCCAAGGTCTATCAAATTTATTACTCAAAGCTCATGATATCAGTCAAGTAGCTGAGTTCGCTTTGCAAGGCGATCATACAAAAGTCGATTTGCTGATAGGAGATGTGTGTAAATCCGATCTCCCTGGCTTGCCTCTCCATGCTACTGCATCCCTTCTTGGTAAAGCACATAGCGATTCTTCTAAAGTTGATATAGCTGCAGGTATTATTGTTACAGTATTACAAACAATTGGTAGCGGTGCAGTGCTTTGTTCTCTGAATTCTGGCATAAAGGATTTCGTGATGATTGGTAACCTTACCCGAATGCCCCAATGTAAAGATGTTTTCAATGAATTGGAAGGCCTTTATGGTGTGCGTTTCCATATTCCTCCGTATGCAGAATACAGTACAGCCATTGGTGCTGCTCTTACCTATTTAAAAAATAAAGGGAAAAAAATGCCAAAACAGTTTGTCGGATGAAATAAAAGTCGTAACTTTGCCGCGTTTTTCAGACAACATAATGTCTAACACAATTAATTATTAAACAAATTATTAACAAAAATGGAAAACTTAAAGAACATTCAGCCACTTGATGAGTTCAATTGGGAGGCTTATGAAAGTGGCGAAGCACTTTCTCCAGTCAGTAAAGAAGATCAGGAGAAGGCGTATGACAACACGCTGAACAAAGTAAATGAGCGTGAGGTCGTTGAAGGTACCGTTATCAGCATGAACAAGCGTGAGGTCGTGGTGAATATCGGTTACAAATCTGACGGTATCATTCCAATGAGTGAGTTCCGTTACAATCCTGATTTGAAACCTGGTGATAAGGTGGAAGTGTACATTGAAAATCAGGAAGACAAAAAGGGTCAGTTGGTGTTGTCACACCGTAAGGCTCGTCTCTCAATGGCATGGGATCGTGTAAATGCTGCTTTAGAGAGCCAGGAAGTTATCAAGGGCTTTATCAAATGCCGTACTAAGGGTGGTATGATTGTGGATGTATTTGGCATCGAGGCATTCTTACCAGGTTCACAAATTGATGTTAAGCCTATTCGTGACTACGACGTATTCGTAGGGAAGACTATGGAGTTCAAGGTTGTGAAGATTAACCAAGAGTTCCGCAATGTAGTTGTTTCTCACAAGGCTCTTATTGAGGCTGAGTTGGAAGCACAAAAGAAAGAAATTGTTAGCAAGCTCGATAAGGGTCAGGTTCTCGAAGGTACTGTTAAGAACATTACTTCTTACGGTGTATTTGTAGACCTTGGAGGTGTTGACGGTCTGATTCATATCACAGACTTGAGCTGGGGTCGTGTAAGCGATCCTCATGAGGTAGTTGAGCTTGATCAGAAGATAAATGTTGTTATCCTTGACTTTGATGACGAGAAGCGCCGTATCGCTTTAGGTTTGAAGCAGTTGACCCCACATCCATGGGATGCACTGGATAAGGATCTGAAGGTAGGAGACCACGTGAAAGGTAAAGTTGTTGTTATGGCTGACTATGGTGCATTCGTTGAGATCGCTCCTGGTGTAGAAGGTTTGATTCATGTTTCAGAGATGTCTTGGAGTCAGCATTTGCGTAGTGCTCAAGATTTCTTGAAAGTTGGTGATGAAGTAGAGGCTGTTATCCTGACGCTGGATCGCGACGAGCGTAAGATGTCTTTGGGTATTAAGCAACTGAAGTCTGATCCATGGGAGAATATCGAAGAGAGATATCCTGTTGGATCACAACACAAGGCTAAGGTTCGTAACTTTACTAACTTTGGCGTGTTTGTGGAAATTGAAGAGGGTGTTGATGGATTAATTCACATTTCTGACCTTTCATGGACAAAGAAGGTAAAGCATCCATCAGAGTTCACTCAGATTGGTGCTGAAATCGATGTTGTAGTATTGGAAATCGATAAGGAAAATCGCCGTCTAAGCCTTGGTCACAAGCAACTTGAGGAAAATCCATGGGATGCATTTGCAAGTGTATTCACTGAAGGTGCAGTGTTTGATGGAACCATCACTGAAATGTTGGACAAGGGCGCAGTTGTTGCTCTTCCTCATGGTGTTGAGGGTTTTGTTACTCCTAAGCATCTCGTTAAGCAGGATGGGACTCAGGCACAGTTGAATGAGACTCTTCCATTCAAGGTGATAGAGTTCAACAAGGATACTCATCGTATCTTCCTCTCTCACAGCCGTACTTACGAAGAACAGGCTCGTGAAGAGAGAAATGAACGTCGTGCAGCTCGTAAGAGCAGCAATGCTAAGCGTGAAGAGGCTCCAGCAATTCAGAATCAGGCAGCATCAACAACCTTAGGTGATATCGATGCATTAGCTGCTTTGAAAGCTAAACTTTCAAAAGGTAGCAAATAATAAGTTTATACCTTATTAATATAAATAAAAGGTGTCTGTATTTTGCAGGCACCTTTTTTATTGCTATTTTTGTTGACTGAACAATTGGAAAAATATGGAAAAGTTTGAACTAACAGTATTGGGATGTGGATCTGCTAAACCCACAACCCGACATTTCCCATCGTCACAGGTACTGAATGTGCGTGATAAATTTTTTATGATTGATTGTGGTGAAGGTACACAGTTGCAATATTGTAGAAACAAACTTCCTTTCAATCGACTTAACCATATTTTTATTTCTCATCTTCATGGCGACCATATATTCGGATTACCAGGTTTGATCTCTACTTTTAATCTGCTTGGGCGCACTGCAGAGTTGCATGTTTATAGTCCCGAAGGATTGGAACAGATGTTGAAACCCCTTATGGATTATTGTAATTACGATATGAGTTATAAGGTGTTTTTTCATGAATTTGATACCAATGAGCCTGCATTGATTTTTGAAGATCGAACGCTGACTGTCACTACAATTCCATTAAAGCACAGGGTGCCAACTTGTGGATTCTTGTTTAGGGAAAAGGAAGGCCTTCGCCATCTCAGACGTGATATGATAGATGCATACGAGATTCCCATTGCATATATTAATACTATTAAGGCGGGAAGTGACTTTGTCCTTCCTGATGGTGAAGTGATAGCCAATGACAAACTCACAACGCCAGCATCGAAAACGCATAGTTATGCCTATTGCTCCGACACAGTTTATCTCCCTCAGATTGTGGAGTTGTTGCGTGGTGTTGATTTACTTTATCATGAGGCAACTTATGCTGCCGAGCACGAAGCAAAGGCTCAGCAACATTTTCATAGTACTACGCTTCAAGCTGCTCAGATTGCGAAAGATGCACAAGTGAAACAGTTAGTTATTGGACATTTCTCTGCTAGATACATCGATGAAAGTGGTTTGTTAGAAGAGGCTAAGTCTGTGTTCCCCAATACTTTGTTAGCACACGAGGATCTATCTATTTTGGTGAACGATTAAACCTTTTCCCATTTCCATAGTCTAAAAACTAAAGAACGAGTTTAACGATATATGAGTACAAGATTTGATGAAGAAAATGTGCTGAGGATGTTGCAAGAAGATGATGCCATACAACGCAGGGCATTTGGCATGATTGTTGATGAGTATGGCCAGCAACTATACTGGCAGATTCGTCGTTTGGTGCTCAATCATGACGATGCCAATGATGTCTTGCAAGAAACACTGATACAAGCTTGGAAGAATATTGATTATTTTCGTGGCGAATCAAAATTATCGACATGGCTATATCGCATTGCCATCAATCAGAGTCTTAACTTTTTGAATAAGCAGAAGGCACAACAGTGCATCTCAGTGGATAATGAGGAACTGAGTGTCGCTAATCAGTTGGAAGGAGATCCCTACTTTGATGGCGACAAGGCACAAAGACTTTTGCAACAAGCTCTCACTACTTTGCCTGATAAGCAAAGGTTGGTGTTCTACTTGAGGTATTTTGATGAAATGACTTATACTGAGATTTCTGAAATTATTGGCTCTACGGTAGGTGCCTTAAAGGCTGATTACCATCTGGCTGTGAAGAAAATTTGTAATTTTTTTGAAGAGGCTGATTAAACCAATTCAATGAACTAATGTCTAATTAATAGAAAACGTTAGAAACCATGAAAGAAGAAGATCTGTTAATACGCAAGGTGGGGAAGAGCAACCCCTTCACGGTTCCTGATGGCTATTTTGATGGCCTTACTAATCGTGTGATGGATAGTCTGCCAGAGAAGCCTGTGCCTGAGTATAAGGTCAAGCCGTTGACATGGTGGGACAAAGCGAAACCAAGTTTTTATCTGGCTGCTATGTTTGCCGGTGCAGCTATCATTATCAAGGTGTTGGGCTATATGCATGCCAACAATCCTGATGTCATAGCTGCAGAAGAAGAACAATACGAAACAGAGATGGTGCAGAATATGGTGGATGTAATGCAGATGGATGACTATTCACTCTATCTCTATCTTTCTGATGTTGAGTAAATATTTCATTTTATATTAATTGGGTTATGAAACGATTGATTTTTTTATTGACAATGGTGATGGTTGTAGCATCACTGAACGCACAAGACACAAAACGTCGCGAAAGACTTTCACCTGAACAGTTTCAGGCAAAGCAGCAAGAATATCTTACAAAAGTGGCTGAATTGTCAGAGCAGGAAGCCAAAGAGTTCTTCCCCCTGTATTTTGAGATGAAACAGAAACAGAAAACCATGCAGGATGAAGCATGGAAACTATTCCGTGAAGGCAGAAGCAATAATGCTAAAGAAGGTAGTTACAAAGAGATTAACGATGCCTTTACTGAGTCACAATTAAATTCTGCCCGCTTGGAAAAAGAGTATCTCGAAAAGTTCAGAAAGGTATTGCCGGATAAGAAAATATTCCTTATCAGAAGTGCTGAGATGGGCTTCCGGAGAGATATGGTAAAGGATATGTGGCGACCACGTCAAGAGGGAGGAGGACCTTCAAATAGAGACAGACAACACAGACACAATTTAGATAAACGTAATTAAAGGTTGTTTTTTGAATCGCCAGCATACTCTTAATATGCTGGCGATTTTTTTTCTTCAAGATATATTTGTTGGTCGAGAATTCCATTATTGAATTAATAACTATTCGTTGAATGAATCAATGTATGTTGTAGGAGAAATCCCTTCAATCTTCTTGAACATGCGACTTAAATGCTGTGGATACTCGAATCCCAACTTATATGCAGTTTCAGATATGCTTTCACCGTTCAGTAGCATTGTCTTTGCTTTAGTGATGATGAATCTGTGTATATATGCGAGTGCACTGTTTCCAGTTCCTTGTTTTACAATGTCACCTAAATAATTGGCTGTAATGTGTAACTGCTCAGAGCAATAGGCTACTGTAGGTAGCCCCTTCTCCAACTGAAGACCTTTCTCATAATAATTATTCAATATGGAGTAAAGCTGTGTAATTCTGTCATTGCTATTTGCATTCGGATTTACATGGTGTTGCAGATTAAATGCCCGTTGGCAGTAATTCAGTATCAGTTCGATATAACTTACAATAATAGATTTCAATTCGTGGTCTTTTCTGTGTTCTGTTAGTTCATATCGTATGCTACGGATGATGTTTACAATAATATTTCGCTCATAAGAATTAAGTAAGAGTGCCTCATTTGTTGGATAAGTATATATGCTATACTGTTTAATTTTATCTTCTAAGAATGTGCCAGCCAGTAGTGTGGGGTGAAATAATAGCGCCCAGCCAGTAAGTTGCACAGTGGTCCCATCATCTCGTTTGCCTCCAGTTCTGCCTGGTTGAATACATATGACAGAATCTTTGGTATAATGATATTGGCTAATGCCCATAGAAAGTTCCACATCACTGCTCTCATGAATAAAGAAACCATATACCTCATAACTGTTCAGACAATGACGTACTTCTGGTAAATCGTCAAAACAAACTACGCTCACCAATGGATGTTGCACTTCGCCTCCAATATAATTAACATAGTCGGCCACCTGTTTGATATGTTTCACATCATTCATATGTAATCTCTTTTTAGCAAATATAAGTAAAATCCGTAAAATTGGTACATTTTGTCTTGTTTTTTTAAATTATTGTTGTATTTTTAGATGTAATTTTGTATCAAGGAATAATACTTAACTACTTAACAAATTTAATAGCTTATGAAAACGAGATTGTTTTTTGTTTTTGCTTTCATTTTGTTTATGTTGCCTTCTTTGAATGGAAACGCGCAAATTACCATTAATATTAGGTATACTGCTGAGAACGGAAATGTCCGTAAATATGTTGAAGAAATGGAGTCAAGTGGCATTGCAGCAAAGATTCGTGCCGTAGAAGGCTGCTTGGGTTACGACTATTTTTATCCTGCTGATGATCCTAATGGCCTTCTGCTTATCGATAGTTGGGCAGACCAAGCTGCGTTAAATCGCTATCATAGTTCTCCTGCTATGCAAGAGGCAGCAGCTTTGCGTGAAAAATATGGATTGGGAGGTCGTACGGTACGTATGTTTACTCCTGTTACACCACCGAACAGAAGGCAAGAAACTTCTGAAAAACAGCAATAGTTATGGTTGCAATAGTCACTCCTATATTATCTTGGAGAGTTACATATAATTCTCCAGATTATTAAAATACATTAGATGTTTTTGTCTATGAAAAAAGTATTACCTATTCTTTGTTTGTTGGCAATGAATCTCAATTTATTTGGGCAGATGGCATTGGATGTACATAGTCATTTCTCTACACCTGAATTTCTGCAGGTATTGGCAAAACACGATGCCTTATTGGATGAAGGATTTCCGATACCAGACTGGACTTTAGAGGAGCATCTGAAATTTATGGAAAATGCAGGTATTGAGAAGTCTGTTCTTACTTTGCCTGCTCCTCAGCCATATTTTGGAGATACTGGTGAAACAGCTGCGATTATCCGTCAGACTAATGAGTATGCTGCTCGTTTAAAGGCAGATTATCCAGATAGGTTCTTGTTTTGTGCCGCTTTACCTTTACCTGATATTGGAGCTGCGATAAAAGAAGCAATCTATGCTCTTGATACCCTCCATGCAGATGGCATTAAACTGGCTACCAATAGTAGAGGACAGTATTTGGGTGAAGCAGAATTGGATCCCTTAATGCAGTTGCTCAGCGATAGGGGAGCTGTAGTAATTCTACATCCTCACAAGCCAGACCCTTATAATCAGCAAGTCATGCAACAAACTCCACTTGCAATGTATGAGTATTTAGCAGAGACAACACGGGCATTAGCTAATATGATTACCCGTAATGTACTGGCTCGTTATCCAGGCATGAAAGTTGTGGTACCTCATTGTGGGGCATATATGCCGCTGGCTATTCCTCGCATGAAGGCCATCTATCCTGCTGTATTGGCAAAACAAATGGTGGGGGAGATTGACTGGGATGCTAACTTGCGCAATCTATACTATGATTTGGCAGGTTCTGCATCAGCACAAGTCATTAAGATGATGCTTACAATTACTTCACCTGATCATATTATGTATGGATCTGATTATCCTTATGTAGCAGCACCTGTACTAACAATGAAGTTGAAACAATTGCGAGACGAATTGAAGGCTGATGCAGAGTTGGCTCCATATATTGAATTGTTTATGAGTAATAACGCCGTTAAACTTTTTGAGAAATGAGAAGAATAGTAATATTATTAATAAGTGTATTTATGATGGCTATGATGACAAGCTGTAATGACAAAAAAACTGCTGGTTCTGCAATTCAACAGGAAGAATTAAAAGTATATGACCCGCAGAAAATGTTGGTTCGTCTCTCTGTAATTGAGGTTTATCCCGAATATTTGGATGAATATTTAGCAGCAGCTGCTACTGTTGGTGGCGAGTCAGTAAAGAAGGAACCAGGTGTTATTTGTATTTATCCTTCGCATTTGAAAAGTGATAAATGCCAGATTCGTATTCTTGAGATCTATCGTGATCAAGAGGCTTATCAAAGTCACATTGCCAGTGAGCATTTTCAAACCTATAAGCAGGGTACCCTGCATATGGTGAAGAATCTAGAACTGATTGATATGAATCCTTTGGATCCAGAAGCTATGCAATATATCTTCAGGAAATAAAAACGGTGAGAAGCTGACCACTATTCTGTGATCAGCTTCTTTCCTTTATACGACTTGCGGTGTTTCATGATATATGCTTTGTGTTTCTCTGCCCATTCTGTCAGTGATACAATAAAAGGCACCAGCTCATGGCCAAGGTCAGTTAGTTGATATTCCACGTGCAGAGGTACTTCCGGAAAAAACCTCCCTGTGCACCAGTGCATCAGCCTCTAATGCCCGTAGTGTATTGGAAAGCACCTTAGTTGATATATCAGGTATGGCCCGACTTATGTCGCCAAAGCGGATGGATTTCGTCTCACTGAGTATCAAGATTACCAGTAAAGACCATTTATTACCAAACCTTGCCACCACGTTTCTTATAGGGCAAACTTCCAGTATACTATTCGTTTCTTCTTTCTTAATCATCTTGTGTTCATCCATTTGTTACGTAGCAAATGTAAGCAGATTTTTTTGAACATCAAAGTCTCCTGATCATAAAACTATAATTAACTTATTTTAACCAATCCTTTAGCGGCTGATTTACCCAATATAACACTTTTTGTTACTATCTACTTATTTGTAATTACTTGGAAATAAAATCAAAATCCGCTACATTTGCAGAAATTATAAATTAAAAACTATTTAGAATATGAACAAAGCATTTTTCGGTATGGCTATGATGACCGCTTTTGGCCTGGCATCATGCGCTAACAAGCCTGCTCAACAGCAGGAAGAGGCAGCTTCTGAGACTGCAGCAGCGAGTAACAACGAAATCCGCATTAACTGCCTGTATAAGGTGGCTCCTGAGAATGTGGCCAACATCGTAACATTGAGCAAGGAACTGGTGGCAGCATCTCGCAACGATGGTGGTAACATTGACTATGACATTTATCAGAGTCAGACTGACCCTACACAACTGATGATTTTCGAGACATGGAAAGACCAGGCTTCACTTGATGTTCACTCTGCAGCTGCTCATTTCACTCGCATCGTTCCTCAATTGGCTAATGCAGCCGTTGGCGAGATGGCTATCCAGAGTTTTACCCAAACCAGTGAAGGCAGCCAGATTCGTATCAACTGTATGTTGAAGATAGATGCTGCTAATGTAACAAAGGCTTTAGGCTTGGCAAAGGAATTGGTTGAGGCTTCCCGCAAGGATGATGGCAATATCGACTATGATATCTATCAGAGTCAGACTGATCCTACTCAAATGATGATTTTCGAGACTTGGAAAGATCAACCTTCACTTGATACTCATTCTGCTGCTGAGCATTTTACCCGCATCGTTCCTCAACTTCAGGAAATGGCGGTTGGCGAGATGGCTATTCAAGTCTTCAAGAAGTAAGATTCACTTTTGGATATAACATTAATGATGGCAGGAACGCGTGATGAAACGCTATCCTGCCTTTTTTTGCAAGGTGATGTGTTTGGAGTAGGCTTCTTATAACCCTGTGAAGTCAGTCATCAAGGTAGCAGTGTATACCCATCATTGTGAATTTGTTACGTCATCGCCTTGATAAAAAAACTTCACCATTGTGACTAATTTTCTATGGCTGATGTAATATTGTATAGTTAATCATTGTTAATTTTAAAGTGTCAAGCGGTTCATATCACCATTTTTGCACTATTTGTAACCATGAAACGAAAAAGTAACCTCTTGTACATTATAATTCAACATTTTATCTTTGCAATGGAAAAATGTACGAACTTAAATATATATATTTTATGAAGAGATTTATATCATTCCTGATGATGGCATCTTTGCTGATGATAGGTGCCAACGCACAGAAGAAAATCATGTTTGACCTCTCACACAGTCAATGCACGGACGTATATGAAGGGCATGAGACATATCCGCTTGTGATTCCTGCTTATATGGAGATGGCCCAGCAACTGGGTGCGGAACTGGTGGTGAACGATGATAGTGAGATAACTCCTCAGTTACTGAAGAAAATTGACGTACTGGTGATGCTTTCGCCTTTGAGCAATAAACTGCAGAAAGACCTGACAGATGTGGAGAAGAAGACGCTGGTGAACTATGTGAAGAAGGGTGGTTCGTTGATTTTCTTTGTAGATGATAATCATAGGGTGGATCTAGAAAGATATGGGGCAAATGATGTGACTCGTCCTTTCGGCATTGAATTTGGCAAAGATGTGCCACTGCCTGGTAATGTAGGTGCAGTATCTTTTAAGAGTGAAATCTTCAAGGAGAGATACGAGATTCCCTACAGTGGGGCCTGTGTAATGACTGGCGGTACACCAGTAAGTGTATGTATGGAAGACGGTTGGCTGCATGGAACCTACGTAAAAGAAAAGAAAGGCGGCAAATTATTTGTGGGTGGTGACACAATGGTAGGCCTATTGCTGGGCTATCCAGATGGCGTACGCAAGGTGACTAACAGAATGGAAACCCGTTGGTGGGGCAAGGATAGTCGTGCGTATATGTCTGACTTGTTGGAATGGGCATTAAAACGTTAACTGTTATATATAAACATATGAATCGGCTGCAGAATTTGGATTTCAAACTATTCTACGCAGGGCATCATCAGCTATTTAACTAATTTGTGAATCAGGTATTAAACCTTAATACAGCAAAGTATTTGCGTTGGATGAGATTGCGGCGGCCCACACTTTATTAGAAAAAGGTGGGGCAGGAGGTAAAATTATTCTTACTATAGCATAATGATTCCAAGACCATAGTTGGTGTGAAATAAAAATGCTTTGTACATCTTCTTTTGTTCGTGTATTTGCACTACCTTTGCAAATTAAAGATAGTGGGACGAAATAGAACAAAAGAAAAGATGAAAAGATTTTGCAAACAGATAGCTGACTATATGGGTGTATTGGTATTGCTGTCTGCTATAGTTGCATTGGTATTCCCTGAAGTTATTGGCCAAGTTAAACCAACTGTTATTAACCCTCTGTTGGGTATTATTATGTTTGGTATGGGCTTGACATTGAATGCAAATGATTTTCGCATTGTTTTTAGCCGTCCAAAAGACATTATCATTGGCTGTTTAGCGCAATTTACGATAATGCCGTTGTTGGCATGGTTATTAGCACAATTTTTCCAACTTGATGAGGCTTTGACAATAGGTGTGATTCTTGTGGGCTGTTGTCCTGGTGGTACGGCCTCTAATGTTATCACATACCTAGCTAAGGGCGATCTTGCTCTCAGTGTTGGAATGACAGGTGTAAGTACACTACTTGCTCCTGTCCTGACACCTCTATTGGTGTGGTTGACTGCAGGGGAGACTGTCGATGTGAATATAATAGGAATGCTTTTAAGTATTCTATGGGTAGTTATATTGCCTATTATTTCAGGCCTTGTTGTAAAACAACTATGGCCACGTCATACTGCTGAAGCCACAGCCTATCTTCCTGCCCTTTCTTCAATAGCCATCTGTGCTATTGTATTAATTGTTATAGCCGCCAATGCCGGAAAGCTGATGTCTAGTGGAGTATTGATTATCCTCGTGGTGATGCTTCATAATTTATGTGGATTGACTATTGGCTACGGAATAGGTAGCATATTGCAACTTTCTGATGCTAAGCGACGTGCCATTAGTATTGAAGTAGGAATGCAGAACTCTGGGTTAGCTTCTAGTCTAGCCACACTTCATTTTGCTGCCTTTCCAATGGCAACCATCCCAGGTGCCGTATTCAGTGTATGGCACAATATCAGTGGAGCCCTTGTAGCTCGCTTTTTTGCAAAATTAAAAGTAAAGGATTTTTAAACATAGTTTGTTATATTGAGGTAAATAAACTATTTTTGCATACTAACTGATTGAAAATATTTTTTACTTTACTATCAATTAATTGTATGTATAGTTTAAGTTTTATAGTAACTACCAGTACGTGTGACAGTAAGGGCCGTCTTAAGCTCTATTCTGCTCTGCAAATGATGCAAGACTGCTCTGAGATGTGGATTGATTCAGAGCCTATTGTGAAACAGTATTTCGCTGAGCATAATATGACACAATTGTTGGCCACTCGTCAGGTGGAGATTATTCGTGTGCCATCATTTAAAGAAAAACTGACGGTGACAACCTCCGTTTATGGGATGAAACCTATGTTCGGCTTTCGTAATACCTTCATTTATGATGAAGAGGGGAAACCCTGTTATAAGACATGGAGTATGGGAGCTTTTGTAGATAAATCAATAGGTAAGTTAAAACGTGTAGATGATGCTACCATTGCATCTATGAACATAGAGTCACAGTTAGAGATGAATTATAAGGAACGTCGTATCATCCTGCCAAAAGAAGGTGGTTTAGTGTTGGAACCTGTTACAGTTCTTCGCTCAGATATTGATTACAATCAGCACTTAAATAATGCCAACTATGTCCGTATAGCTATGGAACTATTGCCTGAGGAATTCGATGTGAAAAGTCTGCGGGTGGAATATCGTGTAGCTGCCAAACTGGGTGATGTGCTTACTCCAACTATTTTTAAGACGGATTTAGGTCTCATCGTAGCTCTTTCAAATGGTGGCGAAGTAAGTGCTATTGTTGAATTCAATAATTAACTATGGTCTTTCCCTTTTTTATTTGAAGGGAAACATTATATTTGCAATATTAAAGCCTTTTATACCATGAAAAAAGTTTTTTTATCTTTATTGGCTTTTGCATTAGCAATGCCCTTGTTCAGTCAGTCAAATGTATTTAACGCTCAGATTACGGAAAGAGGATTCCAGAATCCAGTGATTCCTGGCTATTATCCTGACCCGAGTGTTTGTAGGGTGGGAGATGATTTCTACTTGGTTTGTAGTTCATTCCAATATTTCCCAGGAGTACCAATCTTCCATAGTAAAGACCTGATTCATTGGGAGCAGATAGGTAATGTACTCGATCGGCCTTCCCAGGTTGATTTGAGTAAGGGAGGTGCCAGTAGCGGAATTTTTGCCCCTACTATTCGTTATCACGAAGGCAAGTTCTACATGATTACAACCAATATAAACTTAATGTTTTCAACTCGTGGCGCAGGCAACTTCATTGTGACAGCAGATAACCCTGCAGGTCCTTGGAGCGACCCTGTATTCATTCCTGGTGTGTTGGGAATTGACCCCTCACTTTATTGGGAAAATGGCAAGATGTATGTTTGCTGGAGTGCCATGAATAACATAGCTTTGGCAGAACTTGACCCACAAACTTTCCAAATGATAGGAAATGCACGTAGTATTTGGGAAGGCGATGGTGATAGTAGTCCTGAGGGACCGCATATTTATAAGAAAGATGGGTATTATTATTTGCTCATCGCTGAAGGTGGAACTGAAATGGGACATAAAGTAAATATTGCCCGTAGTCGTCAGATAGATGGCCCTTATACTAGCAATCCTTCTAATCCAATCTTAACACAGAAACGCAGGGATTCTGTCTCCAGTGTTTTGCAGGGTACAGGACATCCGGATTTAATTCAAGCTGCAGATGGTTCTTGGTGGATTGTTTATTTGGGTTTCCGCGATACTGTTGGTAAAATGCATCACTTGTTAGGTCGTGAAACTTGTTTGGCTCCTGTTCGTTGGGACGATGAAGCATGGCCCGTGGTAAATGGTAAAGGTTGGGTAGATATCGATATGAGTCATGTTAAAACGCTACCTCAAGTACTTATGCCACAAATAGCTAATTATGTAGACTTCAAACAAGGGAAGAAGTTAGGATTTGAGTGGATTTATACTAATAATCCTGTGCAGGAGAATTATTCTTACTCCAATAATCAGCTCTTACTGAAGGCTACATCTATCAAGTTGGATGATCCCAATCGTACACCTACTTTTGTGGCTCGTCGCCAGACTGATGTAAATTGTACGGTAACAACCAGCATGCAACTGAAGAATGCTAAAGAAGGCGATAGAGCAGGATTAACGGTCTATATGGAGAGCCGTGGCCATTATGATGTGGCTCTTGTAGGTACGAGAGATGGAGGTCAAGAAATAGAATTAAGCTACCGTTTGGGCGAATTAAAGCATATAGCAAAAACTGTAAAGCTTAGCACAAAGGGCGCCGTACAGTTCAAGATAGATGTGACCAACAGTCATTATGCTTTCTCTTATAGTACTGATGGTAAGAATTTTCAGCCACTAGGCAAGATGGACAGCTTCTTCTTGTCAACAGAAACTTTGGGTGGTTTCACTGGCATGCTCTTTGGCTGGTTTGCAGAAGGTAATGAGGGTACTAAGGCTGTGGCTGCAATTGATTGGTTAGACTATAAGCCAGGCGCACCTTATGTAGCTGTTCAAGCTTATCCCACAGAGTAACTTAAGTTTATTAAAATAGAGAAGGGGACACGTAATGTGCCCCCTTCTCTTTTATGTAAAGTAGCAATTACTTCTTAACGAAACCACGAGCATTTAGGTAGTCTGCACTTGCCTTGATACGATCGAATTGAACGCCACTACGGGTATCTTCGATTTCTACAAAGAAATACTTGTGGTTGTGGCTATAGAATGCGTCAAAGATCTTCTCGAAGTTCATCATACCACTGTCTCCCAAAATAAGACGGTCCTTGATATGCAACATATGAATGCGGTCTGCATACTTGTTGATCCACTCTACAGGATCCTGACCACCCATCACAGTCCAGTAAACGTCAAGTTCGAAAATGACCTTGCTTGGGTCGGTACTTTCGATAAAGATTTCCTCAACGGTCTTTGGCATTGGCTGACCTTCTTCTGGGCGGAAGTTACGGATAGCGAAGCTGATAGGTTCAGTGCCACCAGGTACCAATTTGTTGAACTCGTAGTTGTGATTGTGGTAACCGAACTGGATACCTGCTTGTTTGGTGATGTCACCAGCTGCATTGAATACTTCACCAACTAAATTAGGTCAAAACAGACCGAAACAAACCTTAAATCAAATCGCGTAAAACACTGTCTTACAATTAACTCCGCTTAACTAACCTTATTCTTTGCCTATTGCGCGTTTGCCCCTTTTAGAGTAATTTTGTACCGCCATTGTACCTCGGGTGGATGAGCAGAGGGTTCGTAGGGTGTTCCCTTAAATCACCTTATTTCCTCTTAAATCCGCTTAACTTAAATCACCTTATTTCCCCTTAAATCCGCTTAATTGGTTTCCGTCAGGGGCCATCCCCCTAAAAACGGCAGAAATTGACAAAATTATTTGATATGGGCAAGAATCAAACTTCACAAATTCCCAACATCCTTCTGTCCGTGAAGGATGCCTCCGTCGCCATCAGTGTCAGCACTAAGATGGTGCGATTGCTTATTGCCTCCGGCAGACTGAAAGCCGTCAACCTCGGCAAGCGGATGACACGCATCAGTCTACAGGAACTCACAGACTTTGCCCAAGGGCAAGGCTGCAATGTCGTGCTACCTTCTTCTTCCCTTCCTTTTAATAATAACAAAAGGGAAAAGAAGAA
>CACYLU010000018.1 GCA_902775375.1 uncultured Bacteroidales bacterium
TATAGCGCCGGGGTTCCACCTCTTCCCATCCCGAACAGAGAAGTTAAGCCCGTCCACGCCGATGGTACTGCCCACAAGGTGGGAGAGTAGGTAGCCGCCATCTTTTAGTTAGGACAGTCTTTGTGTTGTAAAAACACGAGGACTGTCCTTTTTTTATGAAAATGATATTTTTTTTTTCAAACTACTATTTTTTCTCAAAGCTTTTTCTTAAATTTGGGGTCAAAGTATGCGTTTGTATCATATTTCATTTGCAAATAAAATAGTAAAATAATATAAAACTTATACTTATCATGGAAAACAAAATTCAAGAGCTGACCGATAAAATTTATCGTGAAGGCGTTGAAAAGGGCAATGTAGAAGCTCAAAAGCTGATTGCAAATGCGCAAGGTGAGGCTCAGAAGATCATTGACGAGGCTCAGAAGCAAGCAGAATGTGTGTTAAGTGATGCACGTAAGTCGGCAGACGAGATGGTTGCCAATGCAAAGTCTGAGTTACAATTATTTGCCAGTCAGGCTGTCAATGCTTTAAAATCAGAGGTAGCATCTCTACTTACTAACAAAATTGTGGATGTAGATGTAAAGAACTTCACAAGTAACAAAGATTATCTGAACTCTTTCATCGTTTCATTGGCTAAGCAGTGGTCTAGTAATGAACCTATTAAGATTTCCACAGCTGATGCGGAAGGACTTAAAAAGTTTTTTGCTGCTCAGGCAAAGGATTTGCTTGATAAGGGGGTGAACATAGAGCAAGTGAATGGCTTAAAAACTTTATTTACCGTCTCACCAGCCGATGGCTCTTATAAGGTAAATTTTGGTGAAGAAGAGTTTTCTAACTACCTGAAAGACTTCTTACGTCCACAGTTGGTTGAATTGCTGTTCAAGTAATATTCCAATCGTTATGAGTCAGTATTATTATTTGGTTACAGGTCTTCCAGAATTGTCTCTGGATGACAATAAACTGAACTATACTGTCGGCGATTTCAAGACTGAATTTTATCCACAGTTGTCGAAGGAAGATCAAGGATTGATTGACCTTTACTATCTTAAATTTGATAATACGAACCTCTTGAAGTTGCTTAAAGACAGGGAAGCGGTAATAGATTCTCGTGGCAATTATACCGTTGATCAGTTTGTGGCTGTATTCAAGCAATTTGATGAGGAAGGTATTATTACCTCCCCCGGCTCACTCCCACCATATATGATAAAGTTTATCCAAGACTATCTCAGTCAGCAGTCAGCAGGTGTTACAAGTGATGTTTTAGTAGAAGATTGGTTGTCTGGACTTTATTATGATTATGCCATGAGGTGTAAGAATGAATTTGTCTCTTCATGGTTCGAGTTCAATCTCAATACTAATAATGTATTGGTAGCTATGGCTGCAAGAAAATACAAACTACCTATAGCTACGTTGATTGTGGGAGATACAGAGATATGCGAAGCCCTGAAGACGTCGAATGCGCGTGATTTCGGATTGACTACCGAACTTGAGTATTTTGATCAGTTACAGAAAATTAGCGAGACAGATGATTTGGTAGAGCGTGAGAAACGGCTTGATCAACTTCGTTGGAAATGGATGGAAGACAAAACTTTCTTCGACTATTTCTCAATTGAGCGTCTGTATGTATTCCTTTTACAATTGGAAATCATTGAGCGATGGATATCGCTGGACAAGGAGAAGGGAAACCAGATGTTCCGTGAGATCATAGACTCGCTAAAAGGTGAAGTAAGAGTACCTAGTGAATTCTGATTTAAAATAATAAAAAACATTATATGGCAACAAAAGGAACTGTTAGTGGAGTTATCTCCAACATGGTAACCCTCACCGTTGACGGACCTGTTTCTCAGAATGAAATTTGTTATATTCATACTGGTGGAGACAGCCTCATGGCTGAGGTGATTAAAGTGGTGGGCTCACAGGTTTATGTCCAGGTATTTGAAAGTACACGAGGGCTGAAAGTTGGAGCAGAAGCTGATTTTACCGGCCACATGCTTGAAGTTACATTGGGACCGGGCATGCTCTCTAAAAACTATGATGGTCTTCAGAATGACCTCGACAAGATGGAGGGCGTATTCTTAAAACGTGGTCAATATACTTATCCGCTTGATAAGGAAAGTGTATGGCATTTTGTTCCTCTGGCAAAGGTAGGTGATAAGGTAAAAGCTTCTCACTGGCTTGGTCAGGTAGAAGAGAACCACCAACCTTTAAAGATAATGGTACCTTTCCAGCAGCAAGGTGAATGTACTGTTAAGTCAATCGTAGCTGAAGGAGACTATACCATTGAAGATATTATAGCAATACTTGAAGATGCTGAAGGCAACGAGGTAAAAGTAAATATGATTCAGAAGTGGCCAGTTAAGGTGGCTATGACTAATTATGTCGAAAAACCACGTCCTTTCCGTTTATTAGAAACAGGAGTGCGTGTTATTGATACGCTTGATCCTATAACCGAAGGTGGTACAGGCTTTATTCCAGGACCTTTCGGTACAGGAAAGACAGTCTTACAGCATGCAATCTCCAAGCAAGCAGAGGCAGACATAGTTATAATTGCAGCTTGCGGAGAGCGTGCGAATGAGGTGGTGGAAATCTTTACTGAATTCCCCGAACTGGTGGACCCACATACAGGTCGTAAGTTGATGGAACGTACCATAATCATTGCAAACACTTCTAATATGCCTGTGGCAGCCCGTGAGGCTTCTGTCTATACAGCTATGACCTTGGGTGAGTTTTACCGTAGCATGGGTTTGAAAGTGTTGTTGATGGCTGACTCGACCTCACGTTGGGCACAGGCTTTACGTGAAATGTCTAACCGTATGGAGGAATTGCCTGGACCGGATGCATTCCCTATGGATTTGTCATCTATCATCTCCAATTTCTATGGTCGTTGTGGTTACGTGAAGTTGTATAACGGCACTACAGGTTCTATCACTTTTATCGGTACTGTGTCACCAGCCGGTGGTAACTTAAAGGAGCCAGTGACTGAAAATACCAAGAAAGTGGCCCGTTGTTTTTACGCATTGGAGCAGGATCGTGCCGACCGTAAACGTTATCCGGCTATCAACCCGATTGATTCTTATTCCAAATATGTGGAGTATCCTGAGTTCCAAGAGTACATTGCTAAGCGTATTGAACCGACCTGGCTTGACAAGGTGAATGAGTTAAAGACACGTTTGCAGCGAGGTAAAGAGATCTCTGAGCAGATTAACATTTTAGGTGATGATGGTGTACCTGTAGAATATCATGTGACATTCTGGAAAGCAGAGCTTATCGACTTTGTTATTTTGCAACAAGATGCTTTCGATGAGATTGATGCTGTCACTCCGCTCGAACGTCAAGAGGAGATTATGAACCTCGTTATTGATATCTGCCATACAGAGTTTAAGTTCGAGGTGTTCAATGAAGTAATGGATTATTTCAAACGCATGATTAATATTGGCAAGCAGATGAACTATGCACCGTTCAAGTCGGAGAAATACTACGATTATAAGGAGCAAATGCTGGATTTGCTGAAGGAACGTGCCATCAGTGAAAGTGTATCTAAATTGTTAAAATAAACATTGATAATAATGGCAACTAAAGCATTTCAAAAGATATATACTAAGGTGACTCAGATTACCAAAGCAACACTTTCGTTGAAAGCTAGTGGTGTTGGTTATGACGAGCTCGCGACAGTAAATGGCAAACTTGCCCAGGTGGTTAAGATTGCTGGAGACGAGGTTACCTTACAGGTGTTTGAAGGTACCCAAGGTATTCCTACTAATGCAGAAGTAGTATTCCTTGGGAAATCTCCTACGCTGAAGGTGAGTGACCAGTTGGCTGGCCGTTTCTTCAATGCCTTTGGCGAACCTATTGATGGTGGCCCAGAAATAGAGGGTACAGAAGTTGAAATTGGAGGTCCGTCAGTGAACCCTGTACGTCGTAAACAACCATCAGAGTTGATCGCTACAGGTATTGCTGGTATTGATTTGAACAACACATTGGTGTCAGGACAAAAGATACCATTCTTTGCTGACCCTGATCAGCCTTTCAACCAGGTAATGGCATTGGTAGCAATGCGTGCAAAGGCAGATAAGATCATTTTGGGTGGTATGGGTATGACCAACGATGATTATTTGTTCTTTAAAAACGTGTTCTCAAATGCTGGTGCCTTGAATCGCATTATCAGTTTCATGAACACTACAGAAGATCCTCCAGTAGAACGATTGTTGGTACCTGACATGGCGCTGACTGCTGCAGAGTATTTTGCAGTGGAGAAGAATGAGGCTGTACTGGTGCTGTTAACAGATATGACTTCTTATGCCGATGCATTGGCCATTGTGTCTAACCGTATGGATCAGATTCCTTCTAAAGATTCAATGCCTGGTTCTCTTTATTCTGACTTGGCTAAAATCTATGAGAAGGCAGTGCAGTTCCCAACAGGTGGTTCTATTACCATCATTGCAGTGACTACTCTTTCTGGTGGTGATATTACGCATGCTGTGCCAGATAATACTGGTTATATCACTGAAGGCCAGTTGTTCTTGCGTCGTGATAGTGATATTGGTAAGGTTATTGTCGATCCATTCCGTTCATTGTCACGTTTGAAACAGAATGTAAGTGGTAAGAAGACTCGTAAGGACCATCCACAGGTGATGAATGCTGCAGTACGCCTTTATGCTGATGCCGCCAATGCCAAGACAAAGATGGAGAATGGTTTCGACCTTACTGACTACGACGAACGTACATTGGCGTTTGCTAAAGATTATTCAGACAAGTTGCTGGCTATAGATGTGAATCTTGATACCACTGAGATGCTTGACGTGACATGGGGATTGTTTGGCAAGTACTTCCGTCCGGAAGAGGTGAATATCAAAAAAGAGTTTGTTGACCAGCACTGGCCAAAGTAATTAACTAATATTTATAATAAAGTGGCTATTAAGTTTCAATATAACAAGACCTCGCTTCAGCAGTTGGAGAAGCAGCTGAAAGTGCGCCAGCGTACTCTGCCTATTATTAAAAATAAGGAGAGTGCTTTGCGTATGGAAGTCAAGCGTTGCAAAGACGATGCTGTGAAGCTGGAAGAGGGGTTAGAAAAAGGAATTCAAGCTTACGAGGCCATGTTTGCTCTTTGGAGTGAGTTTGATGCATCCCTCATTAATGTGAAGGATGTACAGCTCTCTGTCAAGAAAATTGCAGGAGTGCGTGTACCTGTGTTGGACAGTGTAGATTTTGAGACCAAGAAGTACAGTATGTTCAACATGCCTAAATGGTATGCGGACGGTGTAACTCTCTTGACAGGCTTGGCCAAGACTGCCATCGAAAGAGAATTTGTAGTTGCAAAGTTAAACCTGCTCGAGCATGCACGTAAGAAGACTACACAGAAGGTGAACCTCTTCGAGAAAGTGCAGATTCCTGGATATCAGGACGCTATTCGAAAGATTAAGCGTTTCATGGAAGACGAAGAGAATTTATCCAAGTCCTCACAGAAAATCATGAAGGCTCATCAGGAAGCAAGAAAGGAGGCAGAGTTATGATTAGTAAGATGAAGAAACTCACGTTCCTAATCTACCATCAGGAATATGAATCTTTCCTTTCTCAGATTCGTGAGTTAGGTGTGATTCATGTACAGCCTCGTCAAGCTGGCTTGATGGACGATAATTTGCAACAATCGTTAGCAAAGCGAGCTCAGTATAAGGAAGTACTGAAAGATATGTCGTTCAAGATAAAGGAGAAAGCAGATGATACCATTCATCGCGATCTTCCTGTAGATGATCTGTTAAGTCAATATACTGAACTAAACAATCAAATTGCCAACCTTACTCAACAGCTACCCTCTATCGACAAGGAAATAGCAGAAATGAATGTTTGGGGCAATTTCGACTGGCAAGCCATACGTAACTTGGAGAAAGCAGGCTACCATATACAATTCTATGCCTGCTCTGAGCGTGAATTCAATCCAAAATGGGAAGAATTGTGCGACATAGTCATCATAGACAAGACTGTGGGCCGTATGAGTTTTGTGGCTATTTCTCACGAGCCTGTGAGGTTAGAGATAGAACCATTGCGTCTGCCTGAGCAGAGTCTTACACAACTGGAAGCTAAGAAAGCTAAGGTGCAGGAAGAACTATCTACTGCCAAAAACCGACTTACACAATATTGTGTGACTAATTACAATACCCTCGTGCAATATAGTAAGGAACTTGACGGCGAGATTGACCTTATCAAGGTACGTCTCGACGGTGAACCACAAGCAGAAGGGGCTGTGATGGTCATGGAGGGATGGATTCCTGCAGAGAACGAGCAACCAGTGAAAGACTTTCTTGATCAAGGTAGTGTGTATTACGAGATACGTGATACGCAGAAGGGTGACAATCCACCAATCAAGTTGAAGAACAATTGGTTTGTGAAAATGTATGAAACATTGACCGATATGTATGGTATGCCTTCATACACAGAGTTCGATCCTACACCGTTAATAGCACCTTTCTTCTCGCTGTTTTTCGCTTTTTGTTTGGGAGATGCAGGTTATGGTTTGGTGCTTATTGCATTAGGCATGATTTTGAAAAAGAAAATGCCTGATATGAAAGGCATCATGAACTTGGTTATCTCTCTGGGTGTGTTTACGGCAATCTTCGGAACAGTGCTAGGAACCTTCTTTGGTATTAATATCTATGAAGCGACTTGGGTCCCAGAGGGTTTGAAGAACTTCATGGTTTCTGGTAAGATAGAAGTTGCTGGTGGAACTTATGATAAACAGATGATCTTGGCTTTAGGTATAGGTGTCTTCCATACCATTGTTGCTATGCTTATCAAGGCATTAGTACAGACTAGTCGTTTCGGCTTCAAGAATGCACTCGGTGCATGGGGCTGGTTCTTATTGGTTGGCTTTGGCACTATTATTGCTACTTTCATGTTCCTCAACTTGATACCTGAAAATGTTTCTAAGTGGGCATTGATTGCCATAGGTGGTATAGCAGCTATTGGCATCTATTTGCTCAATGATTTGCATCGTAACGTCTTTATAAACATTGGTGCCGGTGTATGGGATACTTATAATATGGCAACAGGTTTGATGGGTGATATCCTTTCTTACATGCGTCTCTATGCTTTAGGATTGGCTGGTGGTATGCTGGGAGGTGTTTTCAACTCACTTGGTCTTATGGTGCAAGATGGTATAGGGGGAATTCCTGGTTGGGTAGTATGTTGCCTTATTCTTGTACTTGGCCATGCATTCAACATTGCCATGTCATGTATCAGCGCCTTTGTTCATCCTTTGCGTTTGAACTTTGTAGAGTATTTCAAGAATTCAGGGTACGAAGGTACAGGTGTGCTTTACAATCCTTTTACGAATATAGATAAGAAATAGAATAACAAAAATTAATAACAAATAAAATTTTAATCATTATGGATGTTAATGTACTTTTAGGTTACATCGGACTGGGCCTCATGTTGGCTCTCTCTGGTATTGGCAGTTGCTATGGTACTACTATCGCAGGTAACGCTGCCGAAGCAGGTTTGAAGAAAGATCCTTCTAAGTCAGCTAGCTTCATGATTCTGTCAGCACTTCCTTCAACACAAGGTCTGTACGGTTTCGTAGCTTTCCTGATGTCAATTGGCCGTGATTTTTCTCAGCAGGGTCTGCTGATGCTGGGTGTAGGAGCAGCTGTAGGTTTCATCTGCCTGTTCTCAGCTATCCGTCAAGGTCAGGTGGCAGCCAATGGTATCAATGGTATCGCTCAGGGGCACGACGTTATGGTCAATACCATGATTTATTGCGCATTGCCTGAGTTCTATGCTATCTTGGCACTGATTGCTGCTTTGATGGTTTAATAGCATAGCCTTACATTTTATAGCCTGCTTTTTTAGTATCATACTAAAAAGCAGGCTTATTTTATGCTAAACATACCATTTATCTCGATAATTTTACGTAACTTTGCAGCCAAATTAGAAAGAATAATGGTAAGTGAAGCAATTATGACCCCTGATTACATCTTTGAAGCAAGTTGGGAAGTATGCAATAAGGTGGGCGGAATTTATACTGTGCTCTCCACACGGGCGAAGACACTACAAAATCAACTACACAATCGAGTTATATTTATTGGGCCTGATATCTGGCAAGACAAAGATAATCCTTCTTTTATAGAATCAGTAACACTTTTCTCAGCATGGACCGATTATGCTATCCATCATGATGGCTTGAAGATTAGGGTAGGGCATTGGAACATCCCTGGCGAGCCTGTTGTGGTACTAGTGGATTTCATGCCTTTCTTTGCACAAAAGAATGATATCTATGCTCGTATGTGGGAAGATTATGGCGTTGACTCGCTTCATGCATATGGTGATTATGATGAGAGTTGTATGTTTGCTATCGCAGCAGCTAAAGTAGTAGAAAGTTTCTATCGTTATAACCTAACTTTTAATGATAATGTAATTTTTCAGGCACATGAGTGGATGACGGGCATGAGTGCCCTTTATTTGCAAAAAAACGTTCCTGAGAT
Source organism: uncultured Bacteroidales bacterium (assembly GCA_902775375.1). Taxonomy (GTDB): domain Bacteria; phylum Bacteroidota; class Bacteroidia; order Bacteroidales; family Bacteroidaceae; genus Bacteroides. The sequence continues at coordinate 8,475 of CACYLU010000018.1, forward strand.
AGCTACTATCTTTACTACTCACGCTACTTCAATAGGTCGCTCTATAGCAGGCAACAACAAACCACTCTATGACTATTTGTTCGCGTACAATGGTGACCAAATGGCTAGTGAGCTGAACATGCAGTCGAAGCATTCAATTGAAAAACAGACTGCTCATTTCGTGGATTGTTTTACAACAGTGAGTGAGATTACCAATAAAGAGTGTAAAGAATTATTAGACAAGCCTGCAGACGTAGTGCTGGTAAACGGATTTGAAGATGATTTTGTTCCCAAGGGTGCAACTTATACAGGCAAGATGAAACGTGCGCGTAAGAGTATGCTGCATTTGGCTAACTGTCTGTTAGGTGAAACTTTTGATGAAGATACCTTGATTGTTGGAACTAGTGGACGCTATGAGTTCAAGAACAAGGGCATAGACGTGTTTATCGATGCTATGCACCGACTGAACAAGAGTGCCGATTTAAACCGTAAGGTTTTGGCTTTTATCAATGTACCGGCTTGGACTTTGGAGCCTAGGCGTGACTTGCAGGCTCGTATGATGACCAATGAGGTCTTTGATACCCCTCTCAATCAGCCCTATATTACTCATTGGTTGCATAATATGGATGAAGATAAAGTTCTAGGCATGATGCACTACCTGGGTATGCACAACAGTGCGCAAGACAAAGTGAAAGTGATTTTTGTGCCCAGCTATCTCAATGGTGATGACGGAATCTTCAATAAGCATTATTATGACTTGATGCTTGGCAATGATTTGAGTATTTATGCATCTTATTACGAACCTTGGGGATATACTCCATTGGAAAGCGTAGCATTTCATGTACCTACTATCACCACCGATCTAGCAGGTTTTGGTTTGTGGGTGAAAGAAATGGATAAAGTAAAAGGTTTATCTGATGGCGTTGAAGTAGTTCATCGCTCTGATTATAATTATCATGAAGTGACAGACGCAGTACGCGATATCGTATTAGGCTATCTGCGCTTAGACAAGAACCAAATGAAGGCGGCTCGCAAGCATGCTGCTGCTATAGCAGAGAAAGCGTTGTGGAAGCACTTCATTACTTATTATTATGAGGCTTATGACTTTGCTTTACGTCATGCAAAGATTCGTCAGCTTAATGGCTAAATTGTAATAGAAGTAATTAACTAATCAAAAATTTACAAATGAAAATCAAAGCAGATTATGCAAACACTCCACAATGGAAAGACTTGATTGTTAAGTCTAGTCTACCAGAAAAGTTGAAGTGTTTAGACGAAATTGCCCACAACATGTGGTGGGTGTGGAATTATGAAGCACGTGATTTATTCCGTGACTTAGATCCAGAACTTTATCATGAGGTAAAGCATAACCCGGTGATGTTGCTCGAACGTCTCACTTTTGCCCGTAAAGAAGCGATTATAAAAGATAAGACATTGATGAAGCGCATTAATAGCGTCTACGATATGTTCCGTTCTTATATGGATGTTAAACCTGATGCAAAACGTCCTTCAGTGGCTTATTTCTGCATGGAGTATGGTATTCATTCTGCCTTGAAAATTTACAGTGGTGGCTTGGGTATGTTGGCAGGAGACTATGTAAAAGAGGCTTCTGACTCAAATGTTGATATGTGTGCAGTGGGTTTCCTCTATCGTTTTGGCTATTTTACTCAAAGCCTTAATATGGAAGGACAGCAGATTGCAAACTATGAGACTCAGAACTTCAGTAGTCTGCCTATTGAACGACAGCTTGACAAGAATGGAAATCCGTTGGTAATCGATGTTCCTTACAACAACTATCAGGTACATGCTTATGTATGGCGTGTCAATGTTGGTCGTGTGAAACTCTACCTACTGGATACTGATAATGAGATGAATTCTGAATATGATAAGCCAATAACCCATGCCCTCTATGGTGGCGATTGGGAGAATCGTTTGAAGCAGGAAATCTTACTAGGTATCGGTGGTATGTTATTGCTGAAAAAACTGGGTATCAAAAAAGACATTTATCATTGCAACGAAGGTCATGCTGCTTTCTGTAACTTGCAGCGTTTGGTAGATTACATTGAAGAAGATGGTTTGTCATTCAATCAAGCGCTCGAATTAGTGCGTGCCAGCGGTCTATACACAGTTCATACACCGGTGCCTGCAGGTCACGATTATTTTGACGAAGGTCTCTTTGGTAAATATATGGGTAGCTATCCACAGCGCTTAGGTATCAGTTGGGACGAGTTCATCGGTATGGGACGCATTAATCCTAACGATCATAGCGAGAGGTTCTGTATGTCCACATTTGCATGCAATACCTGCCAAGAAGTTAATGGTGTGTCCATGCTTCATGGGTGGGTAAGCCAGAAAATGTTTGCCCCTATCTGGAGTGGTTATTTCCCACAGGAGAACCATGTAGGATATGTCACCAATGGCGTTCACTTCCCTACTTGGTGTGCAACTGAATGGCGTTCACTCTATGCTAAATATTTTGATGAAAAGCACATGGGTGACCAATCGAACGAGGAGATTTGGCATGGCATATATAACTGCCCCGATGAGAAAATTTGGGAGACCCGTTTGACTTTGAAGAGGAAATTATTCGAATATATTCAACAGCAAATCCGTGAAACATGGCTGAAGAATCAAGGTGATCCACAGCTTGTGGTAAAGCTCATGGGACGTATCAATCCGGATGCATTGGTAATCGGATTCTGCCGTCGCTTCGCTACCTATAAACGTGCACACTTGCTGTTTACAGATCTTGATCGCTTGAGTAAGATTGTCAATAATCCAGAGCATCCAGTAATCTTCCTGTTTGCAGGAAAAGCACATCCAGCAGATGGGGCAGGACAAGGCTTGATTAAAAAGATCTTCGAAATTTCTCAGCGTCCTGAGTTCATTGGCAAAGTAATCTTCCTCGAAGATTATGATTTCTTGTTGGCTCGTCGTTTAGTGAGTGGCGTTGATATTTGGATGAATACCCCGACACGTCCATTAGAAGCCTCTGGTACTTCTGGTGAGAAAGCAGAGATGAATGGTGTAGTCAACCTTAGTGTGAAAGACGGTTGGTGGTTAGAAGGTTATCGTGAGGGTGCAGGTTGGGCTCTCACTGAGAAGCGTACCTACCAGAATCAGGAGTATCAGGATCAGCTTGATGCAGCTACCATCTACAATCTGCTCGAGAATGAGATTGTTCCTCTATACTTTGACAAGGATAAGAAGGGTATCTCTAAGGGTTGGATTAAGGTAATCAAAAATTCCATCGCTCAGATTGCACCTCATTATACAATGAAGCGTCAATTAGATGATTACTATAATAAGTTCTATATCAAGCAAGCTAAGCGTTTCAAGGAGATTGCAAAGGATAACTATCGTCTTGCTAAGGAAATTGCTCAGTGGAAGGAAGCTGTGGCTGAGCGTTGGGATAGCATTAATGTGGTATCTAGCACTTGGGATTTCCCTGCTGGTGGTATTGAGGCAGGTTCAGAATATACCATCCGTTATGTTATAAATGAGCAAGGACTTGATGATGCTGTCGGCTTGGAGAAGGTGAATGTTTATACTAATAAGGATGGTGAGGAGTGTGTCTATAGTGTTGAACCACTTCAGCTCACTGGTCGTAATGGTAATAACTACATCTTCGAAGCTAAGCTCAAAGCTACTCAGTTTGGACAGTACAAGAGTGCCATACGTATGTATCCTAGGAATAAGAACTTACCTCACCGTCAGGACTTCTGCTATGTGAAGTGGTTGGAGTTGCCACAGATCTTATAACCATTAGATATTTAATAATAAAAAAGGCTGCAGAAATATGCAGCCTTTTTTATTGTATTTATTATTTGAATAAATCAATTCTTAACACTTCAAGAGAATCACTTATGGTCTAGTTTTTCAAATATAGAATTCTTGCTTACATATTCAGGTACAATCTCCTTCATCTTCTCGACAATTTTCATTTGATCATAAGTCATAGAAACTTCTTCCAGTTCTTTTATCTTCTTTTTTACCTCGTCATAGTTATATTCACGCACGTCTGCAATCATGATTTTGTTATTGTAGGTGGGTTTTGTATGTTCTTTATCATTCAATAGCACCTCATAAAGCTTCTCACCATGACGCAGACCAGTAAACTTAATTTGGATATCATTACGTCCTGAAAGACTTATCATTTGCTTTGCTAAATCAAGGATTTTCACAGGTTTTCCCATGTCAAAGATGTAAATTTCACCTCCACTACCCATGCTACCAGCTTCAAGTACAAGTCGGCAAGCTTCTGGAATTGTCATAAAATAGCGGATAATCTCTGGATGTGTTACTGTCACAGGACCACCCTGCTCAATCTGCTTACGGAACAAAGGAATAACAGAGCCATTAGAGCCCAATACATTGCCAAATCGAGTAGTGATGAACTGTGTAGTCTTGTTACCGTCATGCTCAAGTTTTTTTGCGAGCGACTGCACATATATTTCACAGATACGTTTAGAGCAGCCCATAACGTTCGATGGGTTCACAGCCTTATCGGTAGAAATCATTACAAATTTCTCCGTTTTATATTTCACTGCCAGGTCAGCTAGAATTCGCGTACCTTTTACATTGTTCTGAATAGCTTCTGAGGCATTATCCTCCATCATTGGTACATGCTTATAAGCTGCTGCATGAAATACATACTGAGGATGATATTGCGCAAAGATTTGCTCCATACGAGTAGCATTAGCAATGTCTGCAACAATTGTCTCTGCTTCAATCTCAATCCACTTTGATTGTAACTCTAAGCGTATATCGTGCAGTGGCGTCTCCGCCTGATCAATCAATACAAGATTGTAGGGGTTGAAAGATGCTACCTGTCGCACAATTTCACTACCAATAGATCCAGCAGCACCTGTAATCATCACGCGCTTACCCTCCAAGTGTGAGGCAATTTTCTGCATGTCAATCTGAATAGGATCGCGTTGCAATAAATCCTCAATTTGTAGTTCCTTTAATTGGCCTATGTTGTTTGTGTTTTTGTTCCACTCACTCAGGTTAGGCAGCACCATGATTTTTATGTTGCGTGACAATAGTTGCTCTGTGAATGAGGTATCCTTCAACTTATCCATGTTGTAAGGAGTCACGATTACTGCATTGATATTCTTCTCTTCTAAAACATTAACCAGCTCGTTGTCGAAAGGATAAACTTTCACGCCCATGATAACCTTGTCGATGAAGGCAGGATCACTGGATATAAAGCCTCTAAGACGATACTTATAGTGTGATTTTGAACGTATAGACTTGGCAATGTCTACGCCATATTCACGTGTGCCAAAAATAAATACATTGGTTCCGTGCTTGCCGTCAAAACTAAAATACTCATATATTACCTTAATTAATACACGTATTCCTGAAAGTGCGGCAAATGAAAATACATATGATATGAGCAGAATACTTATGGGAAGAAACTCGTAATTAAAACCGACTTCACACACTATGCTTGTAATCACCAGTAGTAAATGACTGATGGTGAGTGAAACAAAAATATGCATTATATCTACAAAAGACGAGAATCTGATGACATTAGCATAAGTATGGAATACCTTGAAGAATATTATGTTTATGAGTAGTATCCATAGAATGGCCTTACCTAAGATGCTTTCAGAAGAGAAAACTGTAGTGAAATCATAGCGTAACAAACAAGCCATGATTACCGACAAGGCTACCATAAAAATGTCGAGCAAGAAAATGCACCAGATGGGTAGCACTCGCTCAGATATATAGTTTTGAACAATATTGCCAATTCTCATAAATTACGTTTTTATTTGCAAAGATAGCTTGTTTTTCTCATTCAGGAAACAATTTAGTTAAAAAAAACAATGATGATAAAGAAAAAGTGAAAATAATTTGCGGGTATGTGCAGTAATGATTAATTTCGGGTGTTAAAAGAGTAAAAAGAAGATTACTCATTTAAAATTTAAGGATATGAAGAAGTCGATTGTTTTATTGCTGATGGCAGTGTTCGCACCTTTTTTGGTGATGGCACAGAATGTGGTTGACGACCTTTACTATGTTCCTACTAAGGCTAAGAAGGAACAGGAAAAGGCTGCTGAGCAGAAAGCAGAGGCTGAGGCAGCACGTAAAACAGTGGTCGTAAACTCTGGTACCCCAGCTACTACCGTTGTTGTTCCAAAAGGGACTAAAGTGGTAGTGAGTGGTAATAAAAAGAATAAGCGAAGTGTCGATGAATACAACCGTCGCTATAGTGGCGATGCTACTGCTTCCAACAAAGAAGCTGTAGTAAATGGTGAAACCAATTATGACAGCGAACTTGATGGTGAGTGGATAGGTGGATATGATGGTAACGAAGACGATTATGAGTATGCTACCCGTATCATTCGTTTCCGTAATCCCCGCTTCGCTATCAGCATCAGCAGCCCATATTATTGGGATGTTGTTTATGGTCTGAACTCTTGGGAGTGGAATGTATTTGTTGACGACTACTATGCATATGTATTTCCTACTTGGACCAACCGTCTGTGGTATGATTGGCGTTTTTCTACAGCAGGCTGGGGTTGGGGTTGGAGCACCTGGTACCATCCTTGGTATTCATCTTGGTACAGCCCATGGTATAGCCCATGGCACTATGGCTGGTATGGTGGCTGGTATAGCCCATGGTACACTGGCTGGTATGGTGGTTGGTACGGAGGCTGGTACGGTCCTCACCACTATTATGGTTGGGGTGGTTACCACTATCGTCCACATAATTACACCTACCGTGGTTTACCTGGTGCACGTAGTTCATATTCCAATGCAACTCGTAGAGGAGGTGCAAGTGGTAATGGTATAGGCGTGAACAATAGTAATGTTCGTACCCGTACAGGTAATGGTACTAGCATACGTAACACCGATGGTACTCGCACTCGTACTACTACCAATGGAAGGGTGATCAATAGCAATGGTACCCGTGTGCGTACCAATTCTTCTGGTACTCGTAGCAATACCACTGTTTCTCCAAATACTAATGGAACCCGAGTGCGCAGTAATAGTAGTGGCACCACTATTAATACCCGTAGGGGATCTACCGTACGTAGCAGTTCTGGCACTACTAGTACTCGCTCCCGTTCTTACAGTCCAAGCACTAGTACACGCACTAACCGTAGCTACACCCCTGGTTCTAGCAGTAGCTCTCGTGTACGTAGCAATAGCACTGCACCTACTCGCAGTAGCAGTTCTACTCGTAGTTATTCGGGCAGCTCTAGCTCTCGTTCCTACAGTGGTGGTGGCTTCAGCGGTGGTTCCCGTGGTGGCGGAGGATTTAGCGGTGGAGGAGGCTCCCGTGGCGGTGGCGGCGGAGGTGGCACACGTTCACGCTAATGCTATGCTATGGTGACAAAGTTGATAATTAAAAGAATAAAATAAGATATGAAGAAAAGAATCACATTGGCTGTATGGAGCCTGCTGTTATTGGCAGGCTCTGCAGCAGCACAAACTGTATATGATGGTGCAAAGTTCATAGACAAGGACTTGAACGGTACTGCTCGTTTTGTGAGTATGGGTGGTGCTATGAGTGCATTGGGTGGTGATATCTCAACGATGAATACCAACCCCGCTGGTATTGGTATTTTTCGCAGTAGTGATGTGCAGACCACCTTTGGGCTATCATCTTATAATTCCAAGAGTAATACACTCACAGGTACTTTTAAGAACGATGATGTGCGAGGTGATTTCAATCAGATTGGCTTTGTCTATTCATCGAAAATAGGTAACTCTACACCATTGCGGTATGTTAACTTTGGTTTCAACTATCGCAGAGTGAAGTCATTCTTCAATAAGCAGAAATTCGCTGGTAATTTAGGCGATTTTACCCAGACTCAGCAAATGGCACAACAGGCTGATGGCATTATGTATGATGCATGGGATAATGCTTTTGAAAATGATGAAATAGGCTGGCTTTCTGCTATTGGTTATAATGGCTTTGTGATTGAGCCAACAGGTGAGAATGAGCAATATTATGGTATGTACACCCAAGGTAATGCTCTTCTTGAGGTAGAGCAGCGTGGTCACTTGGATGAGTACAGTTTCAATGTGGCGTTTAATATCAATGATCGCGTGTATTTGGGTCTTACATTAGGTGCCTACGATCTGAATTTTAAGAAATACACTTACTATGAGGAGGTTTACCCAGATACTAGGAATGAAGGATATGACCTAAGTAGCTGGAATCGTATTGTAGGTACTGGCGTTGACTTCAAATTAGGTGCTATCTTCCGCCCATTCGAAGACTCACCGTTCCGTTTCGGTTTGGCTATGCATACTCCTACATTCTATAGCTTGGATTATAAGACTAGTGCAGAACTTAATTCCACTGTTTATGATCCAGTTGAAGACGAAGTTTTCGATGCCCATGTATCTACTGTCAACGAGCTGACTGTTCCTGGCGAGATGATCCGTCCTTTCCATTTCCAGACCCCTTGGTTGTTCAATGTCAGTGTGGCTTCAACCATTGGTAGCCAGTTTGCTTTTGATGCAGAATACGAGTATCAAGACTATGGCTATATGAAGTTCCGCGATGTTGATGGATATGATGAAATTTTCGATTTCGAGAACTCTACGCGTGATATGATGAAAGCTGTACATGGTTTGAAAGTTGGTATGGAGTTTAAGCCTATACCAGAATTTGGCCTTCGCGCTGGTTATAACTATCGCACGTCACTTTTCAATGACAATGCCTTTAAGGACCTGCCGTATTATTCTATCCAGACCGATACTGACTATGCTAACACTATGGATCGTCATACAGTTACCTTTGGCGTAGGTTATCGTGGCAGTTCGTTCTATGCAGATTTGGCTTATAAATATGATACTTATAAGGCTAACTTGTATCCTTTCGTCGTACAACAGGGCAATAGCATCTATCCAAATACCGCAACGAAACTTACAAATGATCGTCATCAGGTAATGCTGACTTTAGGCGTTCGCTTCTAATAGGCAAGTTGAGTATTGACAATAAAAGGAAAAAGCTGCGAATTACGCAGCTTTTTCTTGTTTCTAAAGAATTCAATTTTCAATTATTCCTTGAAGTATCTATTATAGAGTCCTTCAAACCCCTTACCATGACGAGCTTCATCCTTTGCCATTTCATGCACCGTGTCATGGATAGCATCTAGGTTCAGCGCCTTTGCCTTACGAGCAATAGCCATCTTACCTTCGCAAGCACCCTGTTCAGCCATCATGCGCTTGTAAACATTGGTCTTGGTGTCCCAAACCACTTCACCCAACAGTTCTGCAAAACGAGAAGCGTGATCTGCTTCTTCGAAAGCATAACGTTTAAAAGCCTCGGCAATCTCAGGATAGCCTTCACGATCTGCCTGACGGCTCATAGCCAAGTACATACCTACTTCTGAGCACTCGCCATTGAAATTATCTACCAAGCCCTTGTAGATTTCTTCATCTACACCCTTAGCTACACCAATCACATGCTCGTCAGCAAAAGTCAAAGGAGCACCTTCTTGCTCTACCACTTCAACGAACTTTGATGCTGGTGCTTTACACTGTGGGCAACGCTCAGGAGCTTCTTCTCCTTCATGGATATAACCGCAAACTGTACATCTAAACTTCTTCATATAACACAGATTTAATTAATTAGTACTACTTTTATCAATATCAATTTTACAAAGATAAGAAAAGATTTGTATTGCTGAAAGTATTTAACTATTTTTGTAGGAATAAATCTTGTTACTATTGACTTAAGATATGTGAAAGTAGCAAGTCAAATAAACAAAATTTTTTTGTTTAATTAAAAATATGTTGCTATGAACTTCGGATATGTGAAAGTAGCTGCTGCTATACCAGGGGTACGGGTAGCTGATTGTATGTATAACGCTGCAGAAATAGAGAAGCAGATAATAGAGGCTAACGACAAAGGTGTGGAGATAATCACCTTCCCTGAATTGGCACTTACAGCCTATACCTGTGGCGACCTCTTTGCACAACAACTATTGCTTGACGAGGCTGAGCGAGGTCTGTTGCAAATTATGCAGAACACTCGTCAAATGGATATCATCTCCATCATCGGCTTGCCAGTATCAGTACATGGCATGCTGTTGAACGCTGCAGCAGTGATCCAACATGGCAAGGTGTTGGGTGTAGTGCCTAAGTACTACTTGCCTAACTATAAGGAGTTCTATGAGATGCGATGGTTCACCTCAGGTGACATGATTAAGCAGGAAAATGTGCGACTTTGCGGTCAGTTAGTACCCGTGACACACGACATGCTGTTTGAAACCCCAAAAGCCATCTTTGGCGTGGAGATATGTGAAGATGTGTGGGCACCTATCCCTACCAGTTCTATTCTGACACTGAAAGGAGCTGATATTATTTGTAACCTCTCTGCCACTGACGAATGCATTGGCAAGCACGACTACCTTTGTCAGTTACTCAGTCAGCAGAGTGCTCGTAGCATGTCAGGCTATGTGTATAGTTCTTGTGGCTTTGGCGAATCTTCTACCGATGTAGTTTATTCAGGCAATGCCCTCATTTATGAAAACGGCAAGTTGCTAGCTCGGAGCAAACGCTTTGAAATGGAGCCACAGCTGGTAATTAGTGAGATTGATGTGGACTTCCTTCGTGGTGAGCGACGTGTAAATACCACTTTTGCTACCAGTATGCGTCAGTACATTGGTAAGGAGGCACTTCGCGTGACAATTGAACGTACGAGTGATAAACCTGTTGAACTGACACGTAAATATGATGCCCATCCATTTGTACCGCAAGGTCCTATGTTGGACGAGTGTTGTGAAGAAGTTTTCTCTATTCAGGTGACAGGTTTGGCAAAGCGTCTGCTACATACTCATGCACAGACAGCAGTGGTAGGCATTTCTGGGGGCTTAGACTCAACCCTTGCGTTACTGGTATGTGTTCGTACATTTGATAAGCTGCAACGTGACAGAAAAGATATTGTGGGTATCACAATGCCTGGCTTTGGTACTACAGACCGTACATATAACAATGCCATCAATCTGATGAAGAGCTTAGGCGTAACTATTCGTGAGATAAGTATCAAGGATGCATGTATCCAGCATTTCAAGGACATCGGTCACGATATTAACAATCACGATGTGACGTATGAGAATTCCCAGGCACGTGAGCGTACGCAGATATTGATGGACGTAGCTAATCAGATGAATGGTTTGGTCATTGGCACTGGCGACCTGTCAGAGTTGGCATTAGGTTGGGCTACTTACAATGGCGATCATATGTCGATGTATGGTGTGAATAGTAGCATACCCAAGACTTTGGTGGTACACCTTGTAAAGTGGGTGGCATTGCATGATATTGATGAGTTGTCAAAGGTTACATTGTTAGATATTGTTGATACACCTATTAGTCCAGAGTTGATTCCAGCAGATGAACAAGGCAATATTAAACAGAAGACTGAGGATCTTGTTGGACCATACGAATTGCACGATTTCTTCTTGTATTATTTTATGCGATATGGATTTAGTCCTGCCAAAATCTTTATGTTGGCACAACGTAGCTTCGCTGGAGTTTATGATGATGACACCATCCGTAAGTGGCTGCATACTTTCTGCCGTCGCTTCTTCAGCCAGCAGTTCAAGCGCTCATGTTTGCCTGATGGACCAAAAGTAGGATCTATAGCCATCAGCCCTCGTGGTGACTGGCGTATGCCAAGTGATGCTTCTTCTGCCTCCTGGCTTACTGAATTGACAATTGAAAATTAACGATAAAACTGGCATCACTGGATAAGCGTTAAGAATTTTGGATATCTTTGCGTATAAAGAGAAAATCAAATAAGAGTCGCGAAGCGCTCGTCTATTTTCTCTTAGTAAAAATATCCAAAATTTAGCTTTGAAAGTGCAGCCGGGAATCTTTCTCTTTGGTTCTTTCTTTTTCTGTGGAAGAAAGAGAAAGAATATATATTAATCGACAGCGTATTTCTTCGAAAGTCTTCTAAATTCAGAAGACTTCATAAATCTATCTAACCACTGATTTATAGAGTCGCAAAGGATAGGTGATTCCTTTCTCATTCCCCATGAATAGAACTGCGTAAAACCGATTGGAATGGAGATATCGATATTTGGTAGGCTATCAGTAGCTAATACAGCGATATGGTGGTCACATACTGCATAGTCGATATCAGCATGCGCCACTAAGGCTATCAGTTGCTCAGCCCCATATTTCTCAATGGTATTGACATAAATAGTATCTCCAATCTCTTCCATGAGATTTTCTATGCGCAGAATGGCAGGCGAATTCTCTACAAGATGTAGTGTTTTCCCTGCCAGCATTACCTGACTGTTGATGAATTTTGCAGAGTCATTTGCTGTCTGCGGCTTCCGTTGTACCAATACTTGGTAGCTCCGGGCTATAGGTCGTGAAAACAACAACGAGTCATCACGTCCTGTCATGACAGGAATACCATCTGCTATCATGTCGTAACGCCCATCTAACAAGCCTTGCAAGCGACTCTCCATACTCATTTCAGGCGAAACCTTTAATACTAAATCATGATCACGGGCAAAAGCCTCTATCAACTCGAGGTAAAATCCTTCAATGGAGTCAGTACCCTCTACGAGAGAGATGTCATTATATTCCATGGTCACACGTAACGTATCATTGGCAACGATCTCGTGATAGTCACGAGGAGCAGGAGCTACCTTCTCGGTTTCAAAGAATAGGCGGCATAGGATGATTGCGCCTATTCCTATAATAGCATATAGCCACCAATGTTTAGTCATAGAAATTCCATGAAACGCCAAACTTCAACAGGCGTGGATTGATAGGGTAGTGCGGCGCGTAGAAATACCTGCGGCTGCCCATGCCTTCGTTCACGTGGTAAAGCTGTACGAAGAAACGAGTGCGCTTCAGCTGCAAGTTAGCATATACATTCACCACAGGATAATTGCCAATTTTGATGCGGTTTGTTCCATCTTGTAGGTGGAATTGTTGCAGCGCAGGAGCATAATCAGGCGCATAGTACTCACTGAAATAACGCACATCTGCACCTAACTGCACATTCAGTACCTTCTTGGCAATTTTGGTCAGGATATACAAGTTATGGTACAAATTCCAGGTAGGCAAAGGCAATACATCGCTACTAGTCTTTTGCCAGGTGATCTCATTGTCTAAATGGAAGATACCTACGCGGAAATTCTGTGTGAGTGTGGCATTTGCCACCTTGATAGAGCCACTGGCCTGTGTAGGAAGCGCTTTACTGTTTAAGTACGTATAGTGCTTGATATTTTCAATGCCAGCCTTAAGGTTCGTACCAGTAAGCGGGAAGTCAATTTCCCCTTCCACACGCACACGCATCTCCTTCTCAAAGTCATTATCCCACTTGTAGTGGTTCGATACATAATGCCTCATGTAGAATGAAGGCAATGTCTTTCGTACATAAGCGTGTGCTTTCACCCGCAATGTGTCATTAAACAAATGCAAGTTCACATCTGCAGTGCCATCCAGTTTGAACTGCCCTTTGGCAATGCCTGCCAGACCTAATTCACCATTAATATTATAATGTAAAAGACGTCCCTCACGTTTTGCCAGTTCACCACCCAGATACAACTCTTGCTCGGTAAATTTGATATTGCGAGGCTTCAGTAACTCAGCGTCAGGATTCATCAGCGTATAACGACTGTACTGATGTGATACGTAAGCCGTTAGGCCAGCTTTGGCATATTTGTTAAAGCCTTCCAATAAAGCGATGCCAAACACGTTCTTGATGCTCAACCGTACGGTAGAATCAGATGTCTCATCAAGGTTCAGCAGGGCAGGGGGCAGCGAGTCTAAATCTTGTGACTTGAAACTATGACGCGTGCGCTCCAATTTGAAGGTATGGATAAAGCTTGTCACGGGCACAAGCTCTTCACGGCGAATGGTGTCTTTGGGCACCACCACAGGCAGTGTGTCATTCTCATCCAATTCTACACTCTTTCTGTTGCTGTTTGGTTTATCCACCAGTTCAACTACCTCCCGTGTAAAGCCCAGACGGTAGCGGTGTGTCAGGAAGATTGACATATTATGATTCCTATTGGCAGAAGACTCCAATCGCACAGGAATGTTGTTTGATTCATACGATTTGCTGCCCTCCGCTTTCTTCTCTGGGTTGGTGATGTATTCATCATCCATGATACCACCATTCTCATTTTGCTTGAAATAGAAGTTGTTATAGGCAGCATGCATCTGATAATGCTTGCCCATATAGGAGGCAAACAGGGCAGCATTGAAATTAGAAGTTGCTTGGTTAGCATAGTACCCACGCCCATATTGGTAATCAAAGTTAAAGCCAAAAGCAAAGCGACGGTTCACGTTCATTGAGAAATATGCCTTGAAGCGGTCCTCACCAGTAATTTTGTTACCGTTAGGCCAGTACGACAAGTTGGTGTAGGGGATATTACTGTTTGTAAAAACCATTTGGTCACTGCGCTTGTAAAAGCCAGTCAATGGTTCCAGGAACATCGTAGGAGCCGTATCATACTGTCTGTCCGCCCATATGTGCGACAGTCGGGGAGACCCCATATTGCCCAATATACTGTAGTGCCCCGTCATGCCTTCTTCCATATTCATGTTCTGGAAGTTCAGTGCCACAGTATCCACTGGCGACATGATGCGGTTGCCCAAGTTCTCACTTACCCTCCACTGGTACAGCTTTGGAGGAGCCGATTCAATTTCCGTACTGTCATTCGTGAAACTGTCCGGCTGCATGTTCGGGTCAATCTGATTACCATACGCATCTCGCCCGTTATTATATGTATTCCTGTTATTTCGGTTATTGCCAAAATTATTCTGTGCCTGTATGTTCATACAACAGACAAAACTAAATAACAGAGATGTTAACAACAACCGTTTCATTAAATAATTCTCAACTATCAATTCTCCATTCTCAATTATCAACTATCCATTCTCAATTCTCCATTCTCAATTATCAACTATCCATTCTCAATTCTCAATTATCAATTATCAATTATCAATTCTCCATTATATTACCGATTCGTAAATCGTATAATAAACTCCATCACCTTAACGAAAATGGCAGTGCCACAGACGTATATAAAAGTACGGAAGTCAGCCACATAATACACTATTACACTCGCAATTGCCAGTACAATAAAGATAATGTTCAAGTAATACCTAATCTTATCTGTACCCATAAACTATAGATTTTATAAAATATGTGGCAAAGATAATCATTTATTTTTTATATTTGCACCGAAAAATAATAATAATGAACATTGACCATAACAATCTACTAGATAAATATAGTCGACATATATTTATGCAGCGTTAAAAAAATCGGAAGAGTTTTTCGTTAAAAAACTCAGGCTAATTGAAGAATGGAGGTATGGTGAATAGATGTGGCCTTTGACCCTGCAACGTTAAGAGTCTCAGACAAATCTATTCATCATGACGGAATAAGGATAAAAGATAGAAGATTATGTTGATTCAAAACAATAATAAGAAAGTCGTTGCCGTTCATGACCTTTCATGCATAGGCAGAGTGTCACTGAATGCCGTAATCCCCATATTAACCTCAATGGGCCTTGAAGTCACCCCATTGCCCACAGCCTTGCTCTCATGCCACACGCAATACCCAGATTTTACCTTCCTGGATCTCACCACCGAGATGCGTAAGATTATAGCCAACTGGAAAGCACAAGGCTTCCGCTTCAATGCTTTCTATACCGGCTATTTAGGCTCACCAGAACAAGTGCAAGTAGTCTCCGAATTGATCCAAGACTTCCGACGTCCCAACGATCTTATTGTAGTCGATCCAGTCCTCGGTGACAATGGCCACTTATATAAAGGTATGAATGAGGAGATGGTAGGGCAGATGCGTGAGCTCATCAAACTGGCTGATGTCATCACTCCCAATATGACAGAAATGTTCCTTTTGCTTGGTGAACCATACCGTAACAATAACTTTAACGATAATGAGCTAAAGTCTTATTTACGAGCATTATCACAGCAAGGACCAAGTATTGTTATTGTCACCAGCGTGCCCGTCATTGACACCCCCCATTTGACATCAGTCTATGCCTATAATCGCAATGGCAACAGGTACTGGAAAGTCACCTGTCCTTTCCTCCCTGCTCACTATCCTGGCACGGGAGATTCCTTCACCAGTGTCATCACTGGCAGCCTCCTTCAAGGCGACAGTCTTCCCCTTGCTTTAGATCGTGCCATGCAGTTCACACTGCAGGGCATCCGTTCCACTTTTGGTTACGATTATAGTAATTTAGAGGGCATTATGCTTGAGAAAGTTCTCAGCAATCTTAATACCCCCATACAGGTTTCCAGCTACGAGTTGATTTAGCTTTGTTTTTTTGTTGAAAAACTTTTGTTTTATCGGAGTAAATAATGTATTTTTGCACCGATAAAGTTGTCTCTATGTTAGAGATTGACCAAAATGTCATGCCGGAAAGGGTGGGCGACACCTCCGGTATAAAAGTTGATAGTCGTCCAAAAGTGATTGAGGTTCAGAATGCTACGCGAATTTCAATGCCCCAAGAGTATGCACATACGTCTCAAATAGACGATAAAAAGCATTGGTTTGCCATGCGGGTAACTTACTCTCGCGAAGTAAAAATGAAAGAGACACTCGAGTCCAAAGGCATTGAATGTTTCATTCCTATGCGTTACCAAACCAAAGTAATCCGAGGTAAGAAAGCTAAGATTCTGAAACCAGTCATCCATAACCTGCTCTTTGCTCATGCTACCAAAGCAGAGATGCAAGAGGTGAAGAAAGACTATGAGTATTTGCAGTACATCATCAATCGTGAACACCAGAAAATTATCGTTCCTGATGAACAGATGCAAACCTTCATTGCCGTAACAGGAACCTACGACGACCAGCTTATCTGGATCAATCCCGAAGACCTCAACCTCAAGAAAGGCACCCGTGTCCGTATCACCGCAGGTGATTTTGAAGGTCAGGAAGGTATATTTATTAAAGTCAAGGGTGCTCGTGATAAACGTGTTGTCATTGCCATCCAAGGCGTTATAGCCGTTGCCATGGCAACCCTGCATCCCTCATTGATTGAAGCTATTAAGTAAAGATTATTTTTCAATTGTTTATTATAATATCAAAAATATGCAAGAAAACAAGAAAGTGGTAGTCAAAGAAGATGATGATATTCTATTCGATTTGATGCAATTGTGGAAGCAGTTCAAGAAGAATTGGAAATGGTTCCCAATTTCTATTCTAGCCTGCCTTTTCGTTGCTGCCCTCTACCTATGGTTTACGCCTACAACAGTAAGTGTAACAGGTAAGATGGAGCTGATCAATAAATCGAAAAACAGTTCTTCAGGTTTGTCTGCAGGCTTGGCCATGCTCAATAGCTTGCCTTTAGGCTTGGGCTCAAGTCTTGGAGGCGCTTCACTTGGTATTGACGCTGAGAAAGAAATATTGATGTCCAACACTTTAGTGCGCAATGTAGTGAAAGAATTGGGCTTATATACAGAATACCATCTTAGTAGTTGGAGGCATAAGAGGTTGCTTTATCAAAACAATCCTATTATTGTTAGCCTTGATTCCGCTCATGTTCAGTGGTTTGATGATGAACTGCCCTTGACTTTTCATCAGATACAACTCACTGTAAGTAAGAACAGCAGTGGCTATAAAGTAAAAACCAAGCTTGTTGAAAATAAGGAAGAAATTAAACTGCCAACTCAATCTTTTGTTGCCCTTCCAGCAACAATTGAGACTGAAGTGGGAACATTAACAGTTTCTGAAAACATACTTCCCCCTAAACAAGCCAAAGCTTTCGAAAAAGATTATACATTGGAGATAACGATTACCCCTCCATCAAAGGTTGCTGATAGCTTCATTGCTCGTCTTGCAGCTGATCCACCGAAAAAGACTGTAACAAATATACTAAACATTACTCTGCAGGACCAGAACTTGATGCGTGGTATAGATTTTATTAACTCTTTAGTAGATGCTTATAATCAGCTTGCCAATGATGAGAAAAATGAGGAAGCTCGTAAGACCGATGAGTTTGTAAATGCTCGTTTGGCAAAGATTGATGTTGAGTTAGGTTCAAGTGATGATGCCTGGGAAAACTCTAAAAAGCAATACCAAATCACCACACCTGAGGTGGATGCTCAAGAGGCATTGGGAAAAAAGAGTCAGTATGAAGCTCGTTTGGTAGAAATTGGTACAAAGTTACAGTTACATGACTATTTGAGTGATTATGTCAATGACCCAAACAATATGTTTGAATTAATTCCTGTCGGTATGTTAGGAGGCATTTCTGAGGGTCAAGCAAATGCTAGTACTTCTGGCACTTCTTCTTTTATTGCGCAACATAATCAATTAGTAAATCAATATAAGGATTTGCTGAAGAGTGCAAGTGAACTGTCACCACAAGTGCATCGCTTGAAAAAATCTATTGAAGAATTGCATCCAACACTTGTTCTTGCAATGAAACGTGACCGAGAGCAATTGGTAATGCAGAAAAACACATTGGATCGTGAATATGCAAGATACTCAGGTCGTGTCGGAAGTGTACCTCAAGTGGAACGTGTTTTCACAGAGATAGGACGTCAGCGTGAAATCAAGCAGGCGGTCTATTTGCTGTTGCTACAGAAGCGTGAGGAAACAGCGATGGAATTGGCTAACACCACAGATAAAGGACGCCTGATTGATAAGGTTACATCTGTCTCAGGTAGTGCAAAACCTCGAAAAAAGATAGTATTTGCTGCAGCCCTTTTACTTGGAGCTTTGTTCCCAATGGGCATTCTATATCTGCTGCAGATGCTGAAAACAAAAGTAGATACACTGGATGAATTGGAGGCAATCACCCAGCCACCAATCTTGGCTGAGATTCCGGATACAGACTCTGATGAGGCTATTTGCAGTCTTCGTACCAAACTGCTTTTGCAGTTGAAGTCTGGTCAAAACTCCATCTTAGTTGCATCACAGAACGAAGGCGATGGCAAGACCTTCATTGCCCAACACCTTACGGATAGCCTCAATGCAATTGGCAAGAAGACTCTTTTTGTCAATGGGGATATGCGAAACAGCGATTCTCAATCAATTCAGGGGCATCCTGCTGATATATTGGCAAGTGAATCTTTCGCCCAGCAGATTGCTCAGGCAAAAGCAACTAATGACTTTGTAATCATTGACAGCCCAGCTCTTGACAAATATGTGGATGCCCTTCAGTTGGCGCAATACGTCGATGCAACACTCTATATAGTTAAGGCGGGTGCTACGCTCAAGTCTGATATTCAGACACTCAATAATGAAACTCATTTGCCAGAGCCATTGCTAGTTTTCAATAATTCACAGAAACAATAAAGTTTTTTGTATGAAAAAATATCTTTCAATCACACTACTATTAGTTTTGCTCACCTCATGCATGAGTACTAAAACAGTTACATATTTCCAAAATAAGGAGGAAATTGACCAGACTATATCGAAACAACTCTATGATGCCAAAATTATGCCTAAGGATATTTTGCAGATTCAGGTATTCTCTATGACACCAGAAGCTTCAGATCCCTTTAATCTTAATAAAAAGTCTGGATCTGCAGTAACAACAACTACAACTACCAATCAAAATTCTGTATACAATTATCTGGTGGATAATGATGGTATGATAGAGATGCCTATTATCGGCAACTTGAAACTTGGAGGATTGTCTAAGAATGAAGCAGAAGAGTTGATCAAGGGTAAGATTCTTCCTTTTATGGCAGAGAGTGAAAATGTGGTAGTGCATGTGCGAATGATGAATTACAAATATGCAGTTTTGGGTGGCGTCAGATCTCCTGGACTCTATACTACCCAGAATGAAAAAGTAAGCATTTTGGAAGCAATTGCTCAGGCAGGTGACCTAACAACCTTTGCCTATCGGGATAGAATATATTTGATTCGTGAAAATAGTGATGGTCAGAAAGAGTTTCACCAGTTGAATATCAATGATGCTAATATCATCAGTTCTCCCTATTATTATCTACAACAGAATGATGTTATATATGTGGAACCTCGCAAAACTGAAGCACGTAATGCTTTTATCTCAGCTAATACTTCCATATGGATCTCTTTAGCCACTTCACTCATGTCTATCGCAACCTTTATTCTTGCTATCACGAAGTAGAACTATGTAATACTTTTTTTAATTATATATGAAGAAAATGGATATTATCATTACAGGTGGAGCTGGGTTTATAGGGTCACATGTTGTACGTCTTTTCGTGAACAAATATCCAGAATACAAAATTATCAATCTGGATAAATTGACCTATGCCGGTAATCTTGCGAATCTTAAAGATGTCGAAGACAAACCTAACTATAAGTTTGTCAAAATGGAT
>CACYLU010000019.1 GCA_902775375.1 uncultured Bacteroidales bacterium
GTCCCTCGCTGATTTTGTATCACGAGACAAGAATTTGCAAGTGGCTGATTTACAGCTATTAAAGTTATGTTTTGGAGAATTGGTAACGGCAACCACCAGGAAGCACCGTATTGAAGCAAACTTTGACAAGCCTTTACGACGCAGACTTCAAATGATCATGAAGACTGATCAAGAGGTGAGGATTGCTTTCTTGGCAGCACACAACCGCCAACCCCACGACTCCATCGCGGAAGCTGAAGCCTTGCACGAAATGCAACGGGTAGATAAAATCAATCAAGAGCAAATATGCAAGATTTTAGATTCAAAAGGATTGGTAGGAAGGGACAAAGTGGGTGATGCCGTCGGCACATTCTGGGCTGTCATACAACATTCAGACGTAAATACTCAGAAAAAATACTTACCTTTGTTTCATGAAGCAGCCCAAAAGGGCGACATAGCCAAAGAAGGTGTAGCCATGATGGAGGACCGAATTAATATGTTTGAGGGAAAACCTCAACGCTATGGTTCACAGATCGAGGAAGACGAGCGTGGCAATCCAAGACTCTATCAGTTGCTTGACGAATCCAAAGTGGATGAGTGGCGAAGTGAAATGGGCATGGAACCTTTGAAAGACTATCTAAGAAAGATGAAAATATACAGATAACGAGATCAAAATGAAAAAATATCTGATTTACACACTACTGATTTGTTGGAGTTTCTCCACTGCATGGGGACAAAACTCTATTCAAGAAAACGACTGGCAAACTATCTATCTGCAAGGGATGAAATATAAGGACGCTTCGAATAACAAGAAGGCTCTACAACTTCTAGAAAAAGCATACGAACTACATCCTTCCGACAGCATCATGCGCGACATCGCCAGTGTATATTATGACCGAGGAGTTTATAGAAAGAGTATCAATATCAGTCAATCATTGCTCAACAAAGACAGTTTGGAAGCAGACCTTGTTCTTATCGCTAAAAGCCATGAGAAATTGAACAACGCCGATTCTGCATTGGTGTATGAAAAGATTATAGCCAAGAAGAATATAGAGAATGCCAACAATATTATCAATTTGGCTAAAAACTACGAAGATCGGGATATGTCGGACTCAGCCTTGGTAGTATTAGATGATTTCTGCCTCTATGATGACGAGAACATGGCAGTGAATGGTTTGAAGGCTTATCTACTATATCAAACAGGAGAATATGAAGAATCACTTGAAGAATACCGTAAACTTAGAAATGCGGGCGACAACTCCACAACGACCAACTACTATATGGGGCTGGCTTACGCCCGTGTAGATAGTTTGCAAGAGTCATACGACTGCCTGAAGATAGCGGCTAGGAAAGACCGATACAAAAATCAGTATATCCTCGCGCAATATGGTATTGTGGCATCTAAGCTGAACGGGAACGAGCAGGAAGGAGTGAACATCATTTCTCAAGCTATTGAGAAGATATTGCCAGATGAGACACTAATGTGGTCACTCTATAATACTCGTGCCAATGCCAACATACGCATTTTCAAATTTGAGGATGCTATTGATGACTACAAGCGCTCACTAACCTACAAACCTGATAGGTTGACTGATATCTATCACATCGCATACCTCTACACCATTATACATGATAGAGCCAATGCAGACAGACATTTCAAGATGTTCATTAATAATGCTCAAAAGAGTGCGAACCCCGATAGATATAAACGATGGATAGAAGCAGCTGAAGGCTATCTCAAACGGAGCAAAGAGGAACATTTCTTTCAAGGTGACGATGAGAATCTCAAAGATTTTTGATTAAAAACCATGTCAGCTCTTTCATTATTTATAAATAAAGTGTATATTTAAGGTCGAAATTGTTTCATCTTTTAATAATGGTTCATTATGGGAGATCTATTAGGTGATATTCTGAATTCTGTCACATCTGGCGGCGCTGCTAGTGGTGCACTGGGCGACATTTTAGGTCAGGTACTAGGCGGACAGACAATCCAGCAGGCTACAAAAAAACCAACCACTACCAACAAGACAACGACACGGCAACCCACACGCAAGGGGATTGACATCTCAAAGGAACTGGACACCATCAACGGTATCCCAGCTAGCACTGAGAGTAAAGGTGGTATCGACTTGGGTAGTATCTTAGGTGCAGCTACAAGTAAGGGCGGCATAGACTTAGGAAGTATTTTAGGTGCTGCTACAGGTAAAAGCGGAGGTTTAGACCTCGGCTCTATATTAGGTGCATTGGTGGGTGGTTCTCAGCCTAGCGGCGGTCTGGCGGGCAACTTATCAAATGCTAATATCGGTGAAATAGCTCAAAGTGTAATCTCTGTTATCGGAATGGCATCAAATGCATTCGGTAGCGCTAAATAATAACAATTATGGATACCAAACCTATTGAGAAAGTGATATGGCTTGTGGCCAAGACAGGTCTGTTTTTTGCTCACGCCGATGGGAGATATGATGTGCGTGAAAAGAACTTCATTGAGGGTTTCATTGACAAACTGGCAGCTATAGGTCCTGTTGATGATGTTAAGGCTGAATTGGAAAGTTCGCTTCAAAAGCACTACAAGTTGGAAGATATCGTGAATGATACAAAAGATTTGCTCAGCGGTTTCAACCCAGCAGAACAAAGTGTTATTAAGTTAACGCTCAGTCAGTTTGTAACCAATGTCATCAATGCTGACTGCGTGGAGAACAAAGCCGAGAGTATTCTTTTTGAAGAATGGAAAAAGGCACTGGAATAATGGACATTAAAGATTTCTGCACAGGGCTTCAACATATTGGAGTTCCCACATTGGATATAAATAAGACCATCGATTTTTATCAATCCTTGGGGTTTGAGGTGGTATATCAGCGTACCAATGGCAACGGGCAACAAGTTGCATTCCTACAACTTGGCAATTTACAGATAGAAACTTACGACAAAGAGCCAGCAGCCATGCAAGTAGGTTCGTTTGAGCATATAGCCATCGACGTAAAGAATATTGAGGGATTATATGAAGTAGTTAAATCGAAAGGCTTCTATATATGCGATTCGCCTATTCATGAATTGCCCTATTGGGAGCGAGGAATTAAGTACTTCAAAATTGAAGGCCCTAATAAAGAAATCATAGAGTTTTGCGAGAAACTATAAAAAGAGAAGGTAGCCCAATTGGACTACCTTCTTTTTTATTTCTATCGCTAATATTAGAACTTAGGCAGTTCCCAGCCATGACGATATTCGCGACGGAAGAACTGATTAGCCTCAGGCAGATTGGTAATCTGCATCTTGTTAGCATCATATTCCAAGGTAATGTTACGACGCTGTGACAAAACTGCAATGTTAGTCAGCAACATAATCTCAGTCAGCTTAGCAGCTACATCGAAGTTGTTAGCAGCCTGACGCTTCTCCTTGATAGCCTCAACCCAGTCAACATAGATGTTCTTAGGACGCTTCAGAGTCTTCTCTGGTTCCTTCCATCCTGGACGAGCAGGGATAAACTCAGGAGTTGCACCGTGAGTACCGTGCATCAACATACCCTTTGTACCAATGTACAAGCACTCCTTCAACTGGCGGTTAGCTTCCAATTCTTTTGGACGAGACAACTTAACGCCACCATCTGTCCAATATACTGTAACCTCAGGCATCTTCTTGCCATCAACAGTACGAGCAGGGAAGTGATACTGGCAAAGTTCGGTGATTGGCAGATACTCATCGTTGAAAGGAGTAGTAGTAGCCTGGATCTTGTCAGGCATACCCAAACCTAATGCCCAGATAGGAGCATCGAATGTGTGAGCACCCATATCACCCATAGCACCTGTACCATAATCCCACATACCACGCCAAGCGAAGTGGGTAGTTTCATGGTTATAAGGCTTCAATGGTGCCGGGCCTAACCACAAATCATAATCCAAATTCTTAGGAATAGCCTCACCTGCAGGACGCTGGTAGTCACCCTGACGCCATACAGGACGGTCTGACCACATGTGTACCTCGGTTACGTCACCAATGGCTCCGCTACGAATCCACTCTACAGTCTGATAAGTACCCTCGATGTTGTGTCCCTGGTTACCCATCTGAGTAACAACACCTGTCTTCTTAGCCAGGTCGCGCAGATAACGAACTTCCTCGATCGTCTTAGCCATAGGCTTCTCTACAAACACAGCCTTGCCTGCCAGCATAGCATAAGCAGCGATGATTGCATGGGTATGGTCAGGAGTACCAATCAATACACCATCAATTTCCTTGCCACACTCATCCAGCATTTTGCGGAAGTCCTGATATTTCTTAGCTTTTGGATAACCAGCCATGATATGTCCTGCATAGTCAAGGTCAACATCGCAGAGAGCATACATGTTAGCATGGTGAATAGGCTGCTTGCCAGCATCACCCATCTGTACTGCCTGGTTCACCATTCTTCTTTCAGGAGCCAAACCTGCGAAGTTAGGAGATACCCAACCACCATACTGACGATCTGGATTAGGTCTTCTACCAATCTTCTCATCTGGATCAGCGATGTTCTGAATATCGCCACCACCTTGGCTACCTACACCTACAGCAGCGATGTTAGGTGTGTCACTTGGAGCCATGTGACCATGAGAACTACCCAAGATTGTGTTAGGAGCAATTGTAAAGCCTGCAACAGCAGCAGCTCCTGTTTTCAAAAAGTTTCTACGAGTAATGTTCATAATAATTTTTTAATTTAATAAAACAATCAGTTTATAAATTCAAAATTTGGTGTAAATGTATTAAATTTTTTGGACAAAACACATAACCTCGAGGCTTTTTAACAAAAAAAAAACCTCCCAACCAAAAGTTAGGAGGTCTTTTAATAATAAAAGTGAGATTAGATAGCTGGCAATTCCCAACCCTTACGATACTCATAGTGGAAATAATTGTTTGCTTCTTCGCAGTTGGTGATACGCATATTAGCAGCATCATATTCCAATGTAATATTGGTGTTCTGAGCAGCAACAGCAATGTTGGTCAGCAACATAATCTCAGTCAGCTTAGCAGCGATCTCAAAATCATTGGCAGCCTTGCGACCTTCCTTGATAGCCTCAACCCAATCAACATAGATGTTCTTAGGACGGGTAATCACCTTAGCAGGTTCCTTGAAGTTAGGACGGTTAGGCACCAACTCAGGACTTGCACCATGAGTACCATGCATCATCATTCCCTTGTCACCCACATAGAGGCACTCGCGCAAAGCACGTCCGTTCTCCAGTTCAAATGGGCGATAAGGCTTGATACCACCGTCTGTCCATGTAACAACGCACTCAGGCATCTTGATCTTCTTCTTGCCATCCAAAGTTGGCACCTCGCGAGCAGGGAAGTGATACTTCACGGCCTCAGCCTGTGGCAGATATTCGTCATTATAAGGAGTGGTAGTAGCCATAATCTTGTCAGGCATACCTAGTCCCAATGCCCAGATAGGAGCATCGAAAGTGTGAGCACCCATGTCACCCATAGCACCTGTACCATAGTCCCACAAACCACGCCAAGCAAAGTGTAATGAAGCTTCGTTGTAAGGCTTCTCAGGAGCCGGGCCTAACCACAAGTCATAGTCGAGTGTCTGAGGAATGGTTTGTGCAGGCAGACGATTGAAGTAACCCTGTTTCCACATTGGACGATTTGACCACATGTGTACTTCAGAAACGTTACCTATCACTCCACTGCGAATCCACTCAACAGTCTGGTAAGTACCTTCGGTATTGTGACCTTGGTTACCCATCTGTGTAACAACACCAGTCTTCTTAGCCAACTCTGCCAAGTAACGAACTTCCTTGATGGTCTTAGCCATAGGCTTCTCAACGAACACAGCCTTACCAGCCTTCATGGCAGTAGCAGCAATAATAGCATGGGTATGGTCAGGAGTAGCAATCAGATAACCATCTACATCCTTTTCTTTCTCAATCAGTTCGCGGAAATCGGTATATCTCTTAGCCTTGTAGTAGGCATTGAATATAGGTGCACCATATACAGTATCTACATCGCACAATGCGTAGATATTAGCATGGTGAATAGGCTGACGACCAGCATCACCCATCTGAACGATATTATCAGAAGCTCGACGCTGACGCTGGATACGGATACCTGCGTATGGTTGGTTGGTTGCCCACTGCATACCACCAAGGCCTTCACGCTTTACAGGAGCATCAGGATCGGCAATATTCTGCAGGTCACCTCCACCTTGATTACCGAAACCGATACCGGCGATGTTGATTTGATCACTTGGGGGTACATGACCATAGGTCTTACCCAACACAACGCTTGGAGCAATAGTAAAACCAGCAACAGCAGCGGCTCCAGTCTTCATAAAATTTCTTCTTGTAAAATTCATGGTAAAAAATTTTTATAATAATAAAACGTTTAATTCAAATCCGCGATAATACGTTGTAAATATAGTGTTTTTTTTTAATAATTGCACCCTTTTTTCACTTTATGTAAAAAAAAGGCCTCAAAATATACTTTTCACAAATAAAAATCGTAAATTCGCATAAATAGAGCATTAATAATTAATATAAAAGCAACCAATCTATGAGTACAATCTTGGATTTAGCCCCTCAAAGGGTATGGAAAAACTTTCATGCACTCACACAGATTCCTCGTCCTTCTGGGCACTGTGAACAAGTGAGCGAATACTTAGTAAATTTTGGAAAGAATCTTGGTTTAGAAGCCTTTATCGACAATGCAGGCAACGTGGTAATACGCAAGCCAGCCACTCCTGGCATGGAGAACCGCAAAGGCGTAGTGCTGCAGGCACATATGGACATGGTGCCTCAGAAGGTGGCCGACGTGGAGCATAATTTCGTAAAAGACCCTATCCAGACTTGGATTGATGGAGACTGGGTACGCGCTAAGGGAACTACTCTCGGTGCCGACGATGGTCTGGGCGTTGCCGCGATTATGGCAATATTAGAGTCAAAAGACATCAAGCATGGTCCACTGGAAGCCCTTATTACTAAGGATGAGGAAACCGGTATGTTCGGCGCATTCGCCCTGAGTCCTGACACATTAAAGGGTGACATTCTACTCAATCTTGATTCTGAGTCAGAAGGCGAGCTTTACATTGGTTGTGCCGGAGGCATTGACATCACCTCGACCATGCAGTATCAAGAGACCACTCCAACCCAAGGCTTCATTGCAAAGAGAATAGTACTGAAAGGCTTGCGTGGCGGACACTCTGGCATGGAGATTAACGAAGGGCGCGCCAATGCTATTAAGCAATTAGCACGTGTGGTACACGACCTGTTGGTAGAATTTGATTGCGAACTTGCCTGCTTCGGAGGTGGCAACATGCGCAATGCCATCCCTCGCGAGGCACAAGCTGTATTGCTGTTCAATCCAGATGACATGGAAGGTCTTGATACTTATATTCAGGAATATGAGGCTCAGTTGAATGCTGAGTTCTATCCTATAGAGAAAGATATTTACCTGAAAATGGAGGATACTGAGACACCAGCCACTAAAGTGCCAGAAGAAATTCAAGATAACATCATCGCGGTCATCATGGCTTGTCAAGACGGAGCGATGCGCATGATACCTACCGTTCCAGATACTGTTGAGACCTCTTCCAACCTGGCTATCGTGAATGTAGGTGGTGGTAAGGTGGAGATTAAAATTCTTGCCCGCAGTTCGAACGATGCCATGAAAGACTATTTGGTTGACTGTTTGGAATCATGCTTCAATATGGCTGGTTTGAAAACTGAGACGAGCGGAGGCTATTCTGGTTGGCAACCTAATGTAGATTCCCCTATTCTGGTTGCTATGTGTAAGAGCTATCAGGAGCAATTTGGTAAGGAGCCATTGGTGAAAGTCATTCATGCAGGGTTGGAATGTGGCATCATTGGTGCTATCTATCCAAAGATGGACATGATTTCTTTCGGTCCAACTCTAGAATCTCCTCATACTCCTGGCGAACGTGCCTACATCCCGAGTGTTCCTAAGTTCTGGGACTTCCTCGTGGCTACATTGGCACAGGTGCCAGAGAAATGATTTTACTCTACTACGGGAGGACGGTTTTCCCTTCCATAGTCATCTAATATATTAAAAAAGAGCACTACAGGTGTAGTGCTCTTTTTCTATTATAGAGATAATGATTAAGCATCAAGTTCCTTCAACTCCCAACCCAGTGCACTTGCACCCAGCACGGCAGCATCAGCATCTTTCAGCTCACTCATCAACAGTTTGCATTTGCCCTTGAAGATAGGCATTACGTTTGCATCAACAGTCTTCTGGATAGGTTTGAAGAGCAGGTCGCCTGCATGTGCCAAACCACCGAACAGGATGATAGCTTCAGGACTGCAGAATGCAATGAAGTCAACGAAAGCTTCACCCAACAACTGACCTGTGAACTCAAAGATTTCCTTTGCAATCTTGTCACCCTTCTTAGCAGCATCAAACACATCCTTTGAAGTGATATCATCAACTGGAATTTCACGTAGCAAACTAGGTTCAGTGCTTTGAGCTAATTTCTCACGTGCAGAACGAGCCACACCTGTAGCAGAGCAGTAAGCCTCCAAACAGCCCTTGCGACCACAACCGCACAAACGGCCGTCACGACGGATAGTTACATGACCCAACTCACCTGCGAAACCATCGCAACCATATACCATCTGGCCATTAATTACGATACCACTACCTACACCAGTACCCAAAGTAATCATGATGAAATTCTTCATACCACGAGCTGCGCCATAAGTCATTTCACCAATAGCTGCAGCATTAGCATCGTTAGTCAGGGCGGTAGGAATACCTATTCTCTCCTCAAATAAACGAGCCAGAGGAATTATGCCTTTCCAAGGGAGGTTAGGAGCGAATTCAATAGTTCCTGTATAATAATTACCGTTTGGAGCGCCAATACCGATGCCCTTTACCTTTTCCTTACCACCATTCTTTGCAATCAGTTTCTCCAAACCGGTGCAGACAGCATCTACGTAATCTTCAGCTTTCTCGTACTTACCAGTTTTGATCTTGTCAACGTCAACTACTGTACCACGTGCATCAACCAAACCAAACACGGTGTTTGTTCCACCGATATCAATACCCACTACATAGGGTTTCTCAACTTTTAAAGATGAATCCATGATATTATATTTTTAAAGTTAAAATGTTTTTTCTGCTCACAAATTTAGCAAAGTTTGCATACACTGCAAAAATATCGGGCTAAAAAAACTACAATTTGCAATAATTAGTTGATTAGCTGCAAACCATGATCGGTGATTTCTATAAGCCTACGCTTATAAAGGTCGCCCACTGCCTTCTTAAACACCTTCTTGCTCACCTTAAAGCGCTCGTATATCTCTTCTGCAGGACTCTTATCGTGCAAGAAACAACGCCCTCCATTGTGTTCCATATAATTTAATAAAGTATCGGCAAAATCCAATGTCTGCTGCCTACCCGAACGTTGCAGGGCTACATCCACTTTCCCATCTTCACGTACTTGCATAATAAAGCCTTTTAGGCGGTCGCCGATTTCCAACTCTCTGAATACTTGGTTCTCATATACCAATCCTTGATATTTATTATCAATAATCACCTTGTATCCCATGTTGGTATGTTGCCATACCAACAAATCTACCTCATCATCTGGTGCATATGGAGGCCGCTCAGTAGAGAGGTATTTCTCCACCTTTGATGATGCCATGATACGAAAACTATCGGGATCAACATGCGCATGTATGATATAGCTACGCCCTACCTCCATTTTGCGCTTCTGCTCACGGAAAGGACAAAATAAATCCTTCATAAGCCCCCAATCCAGAAAAGCCCCATACTGGTTCACCCACGAAACTTGCAAATAGGCAAACTCACCCACCTGCACATAGGGCATCAGGGTGGTAGCCACCAGGCGCTCTTCATTGTCGAGATAGATGAACACATCAATCTTTTGCCCTATCTCATAATTATAGGGTACATAACGGGAAGGAAGCAGAATATTTCCTTCCTCTCCACCGTCCAAATAAAGTCCAAAATCTACTTCTTTTATAATCTCCAGTTGGTTGAATTTTCCAAGTTCAATAGCCATAAGTAGTATTTTTTTACGAAGATACACTAAAGTTTGATTAAAAGCAAATTTTTTGTCTATCTCGTTTGTCGTATCGAAAAAACTCTTTAAATTTGCAGTCGCTTTTCAAACTATGGTGTCATAGCTCAGTTGGTAGAGCAAAGGACTGAAAATCCTTGTGTCCCCGGTTCGATTCCTGGTGACACCACTTCCCCAAAACAAGTTTCGGAAAGTAGCGCAGTTGGTAGCGCACTACGTTCGGGACGTAGGGGTCGGGCGTTCGAGTCGCCTCTTTCCGACAAAAAGGCAGGAATATTCCTGCCTTTTTTGCTTCAATTACGTCACGAAAGTTTATCTATCCAACAGATCTTCTGCATTAGAGAGCGAAAGGCCAACACTGAAAATCAAATTGACATTTGAAAGTGTGCCACTTAGGTCCCAGTCTTTATGATACTCATCAGATGGTTTATGATACCAAACTGGCATAGGGTATTTATTGGGGCGACCAAGATCAAGTGGATGGAGTCCATTCTCTACTACTAAAGCAGGAACGCCTTTTTTGACAAAGTTGTAATGATCTGAACGGAAAAACCAACCATCTGAATTATCATCATCGAAGAAAATGGTTCTACCTTGTGCAGCAGCTGCTGCCACATAATATTGGTCAAGGTCTGTTTCGCCACCGCCTAATACCACCACATCACTGGTTAACTCAGCAGGACCGATGCTTTCAAAATTCAAACATGCGGAAGTCTTCTCCATAGGAATCACTGGATGGTTACAATAATACTCCGAGCCAAAGAGCCCACTTTCTTCAGATGAAGGGAAAAGAAAAAGCACACTACGACGGGGGGCTTCAGGCAACTCCCTGAATTTCTTGGCAGCAAGCAACGCACCAGCTATGCCAGAAGCATTATCCGCAGCACCATTATAGATAGAATCGCCTCGCTCATCAGGAGTACCTATGCCTAAGTGATCCCAATGTGCGTTCATTACTACCACCTCGTCAGGTTTATCCGTACCTCGTAAGATGCCACCTACATTGCGTGTCTGTTGGATGTCGTAAGCCACAGCCATCTTCAAGTCACCTTTCACTTTGATTGAGAAACTCTTAAAGCCAGGCTTTTTTGCAGCAGCCAAAGCGTCATTCATATTCAAGCCCGCAGCAGAAAAGAGTTTTCGGGCGCCATCTTCATGAAGCCACCCCTTAACAGCCAATTCATCAGCATTATGGGTTTCAGGATTATAGAGTGCCAGATTATCCTCCATGTGACCATTCACACATACATGCCACCCGTAACTTGCTGCATCTGTATTATGCAGCACCAAACAACCTGCCGCCCCCTGGCGACGAGCCTCCTCGAACTTATACAACCAACGTCCGTAGTAAGTCATATTGCGTCCACGGAATAGCTTATTGTCATAATAGCCAGGATCGTTTACCATAGCTATTACAATCTTTCCTTTAACATCAATGTCAGCATAGTCATCCCAAGCATACTCAGGAGCATGTATTCCGAAACCCACAAACACATACTCTGCTTTGGGGATTTCAACCATATCTGTAGCACGAGCAGTCCACACCACCACATCCTCAGGGTATCGCAACTCTGCTTTTTTCTTACCTTTTACAACCAATTTGTTACCCTGAGGTTTTGCTGTAACTGCAATCATATCAAAAGGCTGATACCAGCTACCGTTAAATGCTGGTTCCAGTCCTAATTCCTCAAGTTCTTTTGCAAGATAGTTCACAGTCTTGTCCTCATAAGAAGACATCGGTTTGCGACCGCCAAACTCATCAGAAGCAATAGTCTTAATCCACCGCCTTAGCAACTGTTCATCAGCAAATCGAGCAGGTTTACCAGGTAAATTAAGCTCGTTTATAGCAGCTGCTATATCTTTCCGATACTCCTCACATGCCTGTAGACGGGCAAATGTGGCAGAGGTCATCAGACGGGCAGCATCCACGTCACTCTGCCAGTGGTAATTGGCAATAACGCGGCTTTGTCCCCACTCATAACCAAATGACATCAGTGTGTCTTGTCGCTGAGGGTTCAGCTGTGACAATACTAACGCCATACCCCATCCACGAGAAGTATGTCCTGAAGGATAAGAACCTGTATTCCGTTCCTCTTCCTCATCCTCAGGGATCAAAGTATTTTCATTGAAATAAACATATGGGCGAAGACGCATATACTCTTCCTTAGGCTTATCTGCAGCTAAACGAAATGTACGTATGCTACGCTTTAACAGATGCATCGTGTTAGGTGTTGTCCTCTCCGACAGTTCTATGCCGAATGCGCCACTGAAGGCCATTGCCATTGTATCCACATCAGTAGTACCATCGAAAATTGCCCTACGCGTCCGCTCACTTGGTTTAAGTGCCCTTGCCCAATCGTGTATCGCCTTATCAGCCTCGAATAAAGGAGAATCCTCTGCAGGAGGAGGTGGCAGGAAGGACAGGATATTTGGCAGGTCACTGGCTTGCAAATAAGGTTGCACATTCTGCGCCCAAGTAGCAGCGATGCTTACAATCAGCACCAACAAAGTCAGCATCATACTTCTCAAGGATTGCTTCATATATTCTTTCTCGTATAATTTAGTTGTTTCTTTCGTATATCCAAGTACCACCCATCATTACGCGCTGCACCTGCCAATTATCGTCATATGCCACAAGATTTGCCACGTAACCAGGTTCCAATAGGCCTACGTTCTTATCAATACCCAACACTTTGGCTGGGTAATAAGAAGCCATTTGCACAGCCTTTTCCATAGAGATACCCACATATTCTACACTGTTTCTCACTGCCTTGATCATACTCAAGGCAGAGCCACATATAATCTTCCTCCCATCGGTAGCAGTACGCACAAAACAATCTTGTTCATCATCGTAGCTTACATTCATAGCTGCACAATCGGTAAACCTATCTGTAAAGAGATACAACGACTCAGGCATAAACTCGTATGCCATCCTGACCATCTCGTAAGATACATGAACACCATCGACAATTATGCCCGTCATAGGTTTAGCACGAAAAACTGCTGGTATATGACCTGGTTTTCGATGATGCATAGGAGGCATACCATTATATAAATGAGTTACTGAATGACAAGAATTCTCCAAAAACCGCAAAGTTTCCTCATAGCTTGCCGCACTATGTGCAAATGACACCCTGATGCCTTTATCTTCTATATATTTAACCTGCTTGCTTGAAATTTTTTCTGGTGATACAGACATCATACTAACATGATGGTTTGGATGACCAAATAAAGTCTCCAACTCTTCATCCGAGCAATTCCTCACACAATCTTCCCGATGTGCTCCTCTATATTCCATACTAAAATAAGGCCCCTCTAAATGCATACCCATGAAGTTGACTGGTAGCTCTGAAGGATGATTCAACAAAGCTTCCTGCATCTTCAGGTACATAGGCAAAGTATTGCTTGGAGCAGCAGCCAGAAAGCCCGTTGTTCCTTCCTGCAGCATCGTATCACCCATTACTCGCAAATCAGCAAAGTCAGCCGTTACACCGAAAGCCCCTCCACCTGCGCCATTTACCAACAGGTCGATAAAGCCAGGAGCCACATTATAACCTTGCATATCTATACGATGAATACTTTCAGGAATCTCTGATTCATCACACACAGCTGCAATGTTATTACCATCGATGATAATCCCAAGATGGGGAAACCTGATACCAGACTTCCTCCCATAGAACCTTGCGTTTACCAATGCTTTTCTACTATCTCTCATCTTGTCACATTCTATTAAAAAGATGGCTGCCCCCACCTAAAAACAGAGAGCAGCCACCATTCTAGCATATATCAACCATAGTTGAATCAATCTTCCAGCAAAATCTCCAGGATGGTGCATGCAGCCTTAGCCACAGAGGTACCAGGACCGAAGATAGCACTTACGCCAGCCTTGTAGAGGAAGTCGTAGTCCTGAGCAGGAATCACACCACCTGCAATGACGATGATATCCTCGCGACCCAGCTTCTTTAATTCTTCAATTAGCTGAGGAATCAATGTCTTGTGACCAGCAGCCAAAGAAGATGCGCCCACTACGTGAACGTCGTTCTCAACAGCCTCACGAGCAGCTTCCGCTGGAGTCTGGAACAATGGTCCCATATCCACATCGAAACCACAGTCAGCATAACCAGTTGCAACGACCTTAGCACCACGGTCGTGACCGTCCTGACCCATCTTTGCCACCATGATACGTGGCTGACGGCCTTCCTTCTTTGCAAACTCCTGAGCCAGGCGGCAAGCCTTCTCAAAGTCGCTATCATTCTTAGATTCTGATGAATACACGCCTGAAATAGTTCTAATTACTGCTTTATAACGGCCTACGATAGTCTCGCAAGCGTCTGAAATCTCACCTAAAGTACAACGCAAACCTGCTGCCTTAACAGCCAAAGCCAGCAAATTGTTCTTGCTCTTGCGGCCTTCAGCAAAGTCACGTACGCACTCTGTAATTTCAGCCAGAGCTGCCTGACAAGCAGCCTCATCACGGTTAGCACGCAACTTTTTCAGGTTCTCAATCTGCTCTAAGCGAACAGCAGTGTTGTCAATTTCCAGAATGTCGATCGGTTCTTCATGATCCAGACGATACTTATTGGTACCAACGATAGTCTGAACGCCTGAGTCAATACGAGCCTGAGTACGGGCAGCTGCCTCTTCGATACGCATCTTTGGCAGACCAGTTTCGATAGCCTTTGCCATACCGCCCAACTTCTCGATTTCCTGAATATGCTCCCAAGCCTTATGCACTAATTCGTTGGTCAGAGACTCTACATAGTAAGATCCACCCCATGGGTCAATCTGCTTGCATACATTGGTCTCTTCCTGAATATAAATCTGGGTATTACGAGCAATACGAGCAGAGAAGTCAGTAGGCAATGCGATAGCCTCATCCAAAGCGTTGGTGTGCAGTGACTGAGTGTGGCCCAATGCAGCAGCCATAGCCTCGATACAAGTACGGCCTACGTTGTTGAACGGATCCTGCTCAGTAAGTGACCAACCAGAAGTCTGCGAGTGAGTACGCAATGCCAAAGACTTAGGATTAGTAGCGCCGAAACTCTTCACAATCTTAGCCCACAGCAGACGACCAGCACGCATCTTGGCTATCTCCATGAAGTGGTTCATACCGATAGCCCAGAAGAATGAAAGACGAGGAGCGAAAGCATCAACAGGGATACCTGCGTTCACACCAGTACGGAGGTAATCCATACCATCAGCCAAAGTGTAAGCCAACTCAATATCAGCGGTAGCACCTGCTTCCTGCATGTGGTAGCCAGAGATAGAAATAGAGTTGAACTTAGGCATGTTTTGTGAAGTATATTCAAAGATATCAGCAATAATCTTCATAGAGAATGCTGGTGGATAGATATAGGTGTTACGCACCATGAACTCCTTCAAGATATCATTCTGAATAGTTCCAGCCATTTCTTCCAACTTAGCGCCCTGTTCCAGACCTGCGTTGATGTAGAATGCCATAATTGGCAATACAGCACCATTCATTGTCATAGACACAGACATCTTATTCAATGGAATACCATTGAACAGCACTTTCATGTTCTCAAGTGAGCAGATAGACACACCAGCTTTACCAACATCACCTACCACACGTGCGTTATCTGGGTCATAACCGCGATGGGTAGGAAGGTCAAATGCTACAGACA
The DNA here is from genome assembly GCA_902775375.1 of uncultured Bacteroidales bacterium. Taxonomy (GTDB): domain Bacteria; phylum Bacteroidota; class Bacteroidia; order Bacteroidales; family Bacteroidaceae; genus Bacteroides. The sequence goes on from CACYLU010000019.1 coordinate 15,655, forward strand.
AACCTTTCTGACCAGATGCAAGGTTACGACGATAGAATGCGTTTGACTCCTCAGCAGTTGAGAAACCAGCGTACTGACGGATGGTCCAAGGACGCAGAGGATACATAGCTGAATACGGGCCACGCAGGAATGGAGGAATACCAGACACAAAGTCCAGATGTTCCATACCCTCCAAGTCCTCCTTGGTGTAAGCGGGCTTTACATGGATATGTTCTGGGGTTTCCCAGTCGGCAGTAACAGCGTTAGCTTTCTGCCATGCAGCGCCATCGGTAGCCTGACCGAGTGCTGCATATATATCTAAGTTTTTAAAATCTTTTCTCATGATGTCTTACTTCTTCAATAATTTAGCATTATATTCCTTCATTGTCTCCAGCACGTTGCAACGAACATGGATAAAGTTCTCGATACCCTCAGCCTTCAGGTCCTCCATGCAAGCAGGAGCACCAGCCACGATAAACATCGCACGGCCATTCAGGTACTTGAATGCTGGAACAGCATATTCTGCATATTCATCATCGCTTGAGCAGAGCACCACGATGTCAGCGTCAGCTGCCAAAGCAGCATCAACACCTTCTTCAACAGTCTTGAAACCCAAGTTGTCAATTACCTTGTAACCAGCTGTTGCCAGGAAGTTGCAAGAGAACTGAGCTCGAGCCTGACGCATAGCCAGGTTACCAATGGTCAGCATGAAAGCAACAGGACGCTTAGCAGCAGCCTCGGTTTCCAGACGCAAAGCCTCAAATTCAGAAGCAGCACGATCAAACTTCAGCGTAGCAATTTCAGTTTCAGTGTTGTCACCACAGCAGCAGCAAGTATCAACAGGTTTCTTACCGTTGCTTACCTCTGTAAAGTTAGGATACTGGTTGGTACCAACGAGAATCTCCTTACGCTTAGCTACGTTAGCATGACGAGTCTTGGTGCTTTCAGCTACAGCTGCCTGCACCTTACCTGCCTTCACCTGAGCATAGAAGCCACCGTCTTCCTCAACAGCGAGGAAGAGTTTCCAAGCCTGCTCAGCGATAGCTACTGTCAAATTCTCTATATAATATGAACCACCAGCTACATCAACGATACGTCCCATGTGACTCTCTTCTTTCAAGAGCAACTGCTGGTTGCGTGCCAAATGCTCAGAGAAGTCGTTAGGTTCTTCGTAAGTAACGTCAAACGGAGTAACAGTCATTGAATCCACACCACCCAGTGCAGCACTCATAGCCTCTGTCTGCGTACGCAGCAGGTTCATGTGAGCGTCAAATACGGTAAGGTTGTAGGTTGATGTAACAGCATGCATGTGAATCTTGCAAGCCTCCTTATTGTCAGTATAGGTAGCCATGATATTAGCCCAGAGCAGACGAGCTGCACGGAACTTGGCGATTTCCATGAAGTAGTTAGGACTAACACCCAGGTTGAAACGCATCTTCTGGTTCACTGTCTCTGCAGACACACCAGCATCAGTCAACAGGTTCAGGTATTCAGCACCCCAAGCCAAAGCATAGCCCAGCTCCTGATAGATGAATGAGCCAGCATTCTGAAGATTGAAAGCACCTACGCCGATTACCTGATACTGTGGCAACTCAGCAGTTGCCTCAATCAGTGCCTTCATGGTTGCTACAGCATCTGGACGCTCGTGGCCACGAGTCATCATCTTACCCATGAAGTCATAGTCGATAGAGCCCTTCAGGTCAGCCAAAGGATAGTTGTTCTTCTTGAAGTAAGCCACCAGCAACTTAGCCAGATTCTCAGCCTTCTTCATGCAGCAAGCAAAGTTCAACTCAACATATTGTGGCAAGATACCAGCTAATAATGTTTCAACGAATTGCTCATCCACCTCAGCGTGTCCAAGGCTGAACATCAGAGAGTCAACGCCACGATTCAATACATCAAGCGCCTTCTTGTTAGCCTCAGCAGGGTCAGACACCTTAATGTCTTGACGAACAAACCAAGTGTTGTCTTTCTTCTTGTTACCTCTCAGGTAAGGAAACTCGCCTGGAAGAGAATTGATGGTCTTCAGATCCTTTACATTCTCCAGACGATAGAAAGGGAATACATTGAATCCCTCGTTAGTTCTCCAGACAAGTTTCTTGTCGAACGGAGCGCCCTTCAAGTCGGTAGTAATCTTCTCAATCCACTGCTCGGTTGTGGTAGGAGAGAACTCCGTGAAAAGCTTTTCTTTCAATTCTGCCATTGTAATATCAGTTAGTTAAGTTAAAAATAAGTTTCCTTTTTATTAAAAGCGGTGCAAAGTTACAAAATATGTAAATATACAAGAAATATGAATAGTTAAAGAAACAAAACTTTTTACTTGAATACATGTTGCGCCACTGCCCAGTGATGCAAGTCGTAGATAGTTTTCAATCTCTTCAACCTATTAATGAAAGCATCATAGTTCTTTTTGTCAGGTTGCAGCCACTGCACTTCTGCCAATGCTGCCATACGAGGAAGCACCATATATTCAGCATGTTGAGGATATGCAATATACTCCGTCCAAAGATTTGCCTGCACACCTAAGATGTGCTTAGACTCATCTTTTGTAAGCTCTCCAGCAATAGGTTCAAAAGCATATACAGTTTTCAGCGGCAAATTACCACCAATTGATAGTGGCTCATGACGAGTATCTTCAGTCTGGTAATAATCGAGATACATATGGGTATAAGGTGTCATAATTACGTCGTGACCCAACTTAGCAGCCTGTGCTCCAGGTTCAGCACCACGCCAAGACATGATGGTAGACGTTTGGTCAACCCCACAGTTTAGCAATTCGTCCCAACCAATCAGCTTCTTTCCCTTTTCATGCAAGTATTTTTCTATACGGCGAGTGAAGTAACCCTGCAAAAGATCCTCTTTCGTTTGTCCTTCCTGCGCCACCAATCCTTCGTTCTTAATACGTTGTTGACAAAGCGGACACTCAGCCCATCTTTCACGTGGACTTTCGTCACCTCCAATATGGATATATTCAGAAGGGAAGATTGCAATCAATTCGGCCAGAACATCCTCAACAAACTGGAACGTTACCTCCTTACCCGGACAAAGCACATCAGGGAAGATACCCCAAGTGTGTGCCACCTCATACGGACCACCTGTACAACCCAACTCTGGATAAGCAGCCAGTGCAGCCAACATGTGGCCAGGCATATCAATCTCAGGAATAACAGTAATATACCTGTCTGCAGCATACTTCACAATCTCGCGACATTCTTCCTGTGTGTAGAAACCTCCGTGACGCACGCCATCTTCTATGCCTGAGTTACGACCAATAGTTGTACTGGAACGCCATGCGCCCACTTCTGTCAAACGAGGATATTTCTTGATTTCGATGCGCCACCCCTGGTCCTCCGTAAGGTGCCAGTGGAAACGGTTCATTCCGTGCAGTGCAATAAGGTCGATGTATTCCTTCACAAAGTCGAGCGAGAAGAAATGACGGCCACAATCGAGATGCATACCTCTATAAGCGAATCGAGGTTCGTCAACGATATTGACAGCTGGCAGGGTAACTCCCTGCGTCTTTTCCTGCATCACGGGCAACGACTTGCGCAAGGTCTGAATACCCAAGAACACCCCAGCTGGTGTCTTTCCACTGATCACCACACCTTTGGCAGTCACGCTGATGGTATAACCTTCATCGTTCTGAATCTTCTCATCAAGCACGAGCAGTATGTTTCTTTCACCCACTTTAGCAGCCTTCGCTTTTGCTGGCATAGCCTGTGTACTCAGCCGCATCTTCGTCATTTCATTCACATAGTCGCACAGGAAACGTGCATTGCGTTCCATATCGGTATTGCCTTCTGGAAAGACAACAGCAGCTGATTCGGTGAGTAAGAAACCTGTAGCTGACACTAGATTGACTGATTTTGGTAGAGGTACTACCTCATAATTAGCCACTTGAGCTTTACTGGCGCCCACTGACAGCATGAAGAGCATGCACAGCAAAGATAAATAATTCTTCATGGTATTATAGATTTTTGTATTATCCGTACTTTAATCATGCAAAAATACACATATCCACCTAAAAAAACGAAAAAATATGCTTAAATCTTTGCAGATATAAAAAAAGTGTGTACCTTTGTCCTGTTCCAAATTTCATAGTTGGGGCATTGTTATGAATGAATTAATTGTTAGGAGAAGGTTACCTGTGAAGGCAGCCTTCTTTTTTGTTCCCCATATACACAAACTTTAGATAACTTAGGCTGCACCTCAACAAAACAAAACAAAACAAACAAGTTTATTTGCTTTTGTCTTCAGTTTGCACTAACTTTTGATAACTTAGGCTGCACCTCAACAAAACGAAATAAACAAGTTTATTTGCTTTTGTTTTCGGTTTGCACTAACTTTGCACCCAGTTTTTTTTAGGAGAGTATTAGTTTTAACTTACAGATTTTAGTTTTATGGATTGGATTCAGAGTTTATTATGGGATACATCATCAGTGGCACATATCGTGCTTCTTTATTCATTTGTCATAGCCGTTGGCGTATTTTTAGGTAAGCAAAAGATTTATGGAATTTCTTTAGGCGTTACCTTCGTACTGTTCATGGGCATCCTCATGGGACATTTCGGCTTCACGGGCAACACCGACATTCTGCACTTCATACGTGATTTCGGTTTGATACTTTTTGTTTTCTGCATAGGTCTGCAGGTAGGTCCGTCGTTCTTTACCTCCTTTCAGCAAGGAGGCATTAGGCTCAACCTGCTGGCTACTGCCATCATTGCATTAGATATCATTGTCACCCTCGCCATCTTTTATATGGATGGTTCTGTCGAACTGCCTATGATGATTGGTGTACTCTATGGTGCCGTTACCAACACCCCAGGTTTGGGTGCTGCACAAGAGGCCTTGAATCAGTTGGGTTATACGGGTGACCCCATTGCTTTAGGCTATGCCTGTGCATATCCTTTAGGTGTTATCGGTATCATTGGCGCCATGTTGATCATCAAGCAGTTGTTCAAAATCCACACCAAAGAGGAGGAGAAAGCCCTTGCGGGGCAGGAAGATACCAGTAAGCAACCTCACACATTGTACCTGGAGGTTCGCAACGAGGCCATCGACGGCAAGCAGCTTTTAGAGGTAAAGAGTCTTTCAGGACGTAATTTCGTGGTGTCTCGCATCAAACATAACGGATATATCGACAGTCCTAACCAAGACACTATCTTCAATATAGGCGACCAGTTGCGTATCGTATGCGCCGAGGACGATGCTGCAGGCATCACTGCTTTCATTGGTCGTGAGGTAGAGGGTGTGAAATGGGAGGACAAGCATTTTCCGTTGGTTTCAAGACGAATCCTTGTCACCAAATCGGAAATCAATGGAAAGAAACTGGGTGACCTGCATTTCCGCAGTATGCACGGGGTGAATGTGACGCGTGTGAACCGTTCAGGTATGGACCTGTTCGCTGCTCCCAACCTAAAGCTGCAAGTAGGCGACCGTGTGATGGTGGTAGGTCCTCAGGATGCCATCGAGCGTGTGGCAAGAGTATTGGGCAATGAGATGAAGAAGCTCGACACACCAAATATTATCACTATCTTTGTGGGTATCTTCTTGGGCATCCTGATTGGTAGCATCCCTATCATGTTCCCAGGCATCCCTACCCCCGTGAAGTTAGGTCTGGCAGGCGGACCACTGGTGGTGGCTATTCTGATAGGTCGCTTTGGCTATAAGTTCAAGTTGGTTACCTACACCACCATGAGTGCCAACTTGATGGTACGCGAATTGGGTATCGTATTGTTCCTTGCCAGCGTAGGCATCGAGGCAGGCGAGAGCTTTGTAAAGACGGTAGTTGAAGGTGGTGGTATGATGTACGTGCTCTATGGCTTCCTCATCACCATCATCCCGTTACTGCTCGTTGGCTTGTTTGCCCGTTGGAAATACCAGATGAACTACCTGACTCTGATGGGACTCATCAGTGGTAGCTATACCCAACCGGCTGCCTTAGCTTACGCCAACCAACAGACTGATACTGACGCATCCTCTGTAGGATATTCAACGGTTTATCCTTTGAGTATGTTCTTGCGAATCATCGTTGGTCAGGTTATCCTGTTAGCCATGATGTAAAAAAACATATCCCCACTATAAATAAAAAACGCCCCTCACCAACTGAGGAGCGTTTTTATTATATTCGAACTGTTTAGTTTACTTTACCACGATTCTTACTTTGCCTAAGTTAGGGATGCAAGTGTAAGGTGTCTGCACATCACCCTTGCGCTCTGAGAACACCTTCACCGTTGGGAAATAGGTGCCAGGCTGGTTGTAGCTCACGGTAGTGTCAAACTCCACATGCTCGCCGTTGGCACTGAACTGAGCCTTCGACAAATCCACAGGTTGGGCAAACTCGCCAGAACCATCCATGCACCAGGCAGCACGTACCACCTTGCCCGTTCCTTGAGGCACATCTATAGACACATGCATCGTCACCTGCTCACCAGGTTTCACGTCAGCACGTTCCTTACCATCAATAGTTACCGTCGGCACAGGCTGAATACCACCTCGCTGAACGCCATCAGCAGTGAGCAACACCTGAGCATCCTCTATGCGATAGTCAGAGGTCTTTGAGGGAGCGATACCACGCTCCACCCAGTCGCTTACATCCAACAAGGCCTGATAAAGCACAGTAGTATAATCCACCACCTCTGTAGGATCATCCTCGCCACCATGCGTACTGCGGTCGGTGTACCACAGGCGGAAGTTATCATCAGTGGCATTACCCAAATATTCAGCCACCTTCGTTCTGTACCAGTCGCCCTGCCAAGGATAAGCCTCCCTATCCCATACAGAGCAACAGAGAATCATCTTGCCATGAATCTTGCCTGTAGGCAATATGCCCGAAGCGCTCTGGGTGATGATGGGACCTAAGAGCATAGGGCGTTGTGGATAGATGGGCAGGTCGTTGAAGCTACGGAACTGGTTCCATGCGTAATAGTCCTTGGTGGGCATCTGATGGCGGTAGTAGGTTTCTGATGCCAGCCAGTCGCTGTTATCCACCTGCACCTGGTCGCCCTCACGCACCTTTGCCAACAGTTGCGGGTTATTGATGGATGCCAGTATCACATACTTGCCTTTGGTGCTTACAATCTGCAGCTGTTCACCCTTGCCCTCGCCTGAGAGCAGCATCAGTTCGCCACCCAGGGTATGCATCTCCACCTCTTGGTCTATCTCAAATGCCACAGGTTTTTCCTTCACCTCAGTACCCAAGCTTGCCCACGCACGGTCAGCACTTCCTCGGTCGGTTTCCGACATAGGTGCCACGATGCCCAACTGCTCAGCCTCCAACTGACCAATGGAACGCTTCACCACTGCTTTGGTTTGCACATGATCGCGCTGCAGTGAGGGCGGATTGTCGTAGCCCAGGTAGCCAGGCTTGTTCCAGAAGTCCTCACGGAAATATTTTGTATCCATGCCTACGATGCTTCTGTAGAGTACGGTAAATCCGTGTGCATCCATATATTTCCAACCATACCACGACTTGATGGGGAATCCCATGCTGGTAGCTTCCTTCAGGACCTGACGTTGCTCAGCGTTCAGGGTAGCATATGGGTCACCACTACCACCTGGGCGCATCGCATCCACAATGTCTTCCATTTTGTCACGCAACACACGCAGAGCATTCATGCGCACGCCAAACACATTAGGGATAGCTTGCGGAGAGCCTAACACGAAAGGCACGGCACCGTCCCACACACCCTCGGTAGCCTCCATGCTGCCCGTAGTGCGATAAGCCCCGCCACTGCCTCCAAAGCAGTAGCCGTAAGGACGGTCGCAGTCATAGAGCAACTTGGCAATATAGCGTGACAACTCGGCACAGGCAGCGTTGGCACGATAAGCACCTATCGTAGCCTCTCTGCGGGTAGATTCGTTATTCACATCAAGCGCCCCACCCTCATTGGTTTCTATGAAATAAGCACCGTGCGAGATACTGAAGCCGATGGGACTTGCCGCATAGTAGTTCTGTGCGGAGGTTTCGCTGTCAGGCATCGGTGTGATATATTGGAAGAACCTACCCGTGAAATCCTCCTTATTTAATGGGAAATAGAACGAGAATCGTGTACCATCGTCGAAACCACCGTGAATATAACGGCACTTCACCGGCACGGTCATCGTCTTGTCCACATCGATAAACGGATTCTTGAACTGTGCGTCAGCACACACGAAATCCAGTTTCTTGCCCTTGAGGTTCTTCACGCCGGCAGCACTGACTGTACCTGCCAGCAGAGCCACCATCAGCAACATCACAAGTCTGATTGTCTTCATATCGTCAAATTATTTTATTTCATTGCAAACATAACGAAAATAAACTATCTTTGCAATATCAACGAATTAACAATAACGAAAAAGTGAAAATGAAAACATTTTTAGCACTATTTATGTCAGCCATGTTGCTGACAAGCGTTTCTGCACAGGCAGAAACCACGAAACTGACCATCGACGGCAGCAAGGGTAAGCTGGCTGCAGTTATTCAGAAACCACAGACCGCCCAGGGACAGCAAATCCCGATGGTCATCCTGATGCACGGCTTCGGAGGCAGCAAGGACGGCCGCGGTGGACAGAAAGGCATGCTGGAGATCATCGCCGACAAGCTCGAGGCACAGGGCATTGCCTCTATCCGCTTCGACTTCAACGGTCACGGTGAGAGCGAGGGTGAGTTCTGGCAGCACACCGTACCCAACGAGATTGAAGACGCCCTGAAGGTATATGAGTACGTGCGCGACCTGCGCTATGTCAGCACCGTTTCCGTACTGGGCCACTCACAAGGCGGCGTAGTAGCCAGCATGGTAGCCGGCAAGCTCGGCGCAGAGATCAAGGCAGCCGTACTGATGGCTCCTGCAGCCGTGTTGCGTGACGATGCCATTCGCGGCAGCACGATGGGTGCCACCTACGACCCACTGAACCTGCAAGGCGACTATATCGAGATGTTTGGAGGCCGTCAGAAACTGGGCACAGAGTACATCCGCACCGCCTTCAGCCTGCCTATCTACAAGACAGCAGCCAACTACAAAGGTGCCCTCTGCGTGATTCACGGCACTGGCGACAAGGTAGTGCCCTACACCTACGGCGAGCGTTATACCGAGCAGAGCAACAATGCCGAGCTCTATATCCTGCCTGGCGAAGACCACGGCTTCATGAAAGACCAGCAGCGTGCTACCGACATTGCTGTGGAGTTCCTCACCAGAAATCTTAAATAAAAACAGCCTCTCCCCCAAAATAGCGGGGAGGCTATTTATAATTTATCTTGACGATGAAAAAACAAATCTTATTCCTCTCAGCTCTATTAGCCTGTCTGTGCTTGAAGGCTCAAGAGGCCCCACGGCAAGCGCGTGGTCATCCCCATCACGGGTGGCATTTTCGAAGGTCCTAAGCTCAAAGGAACCATCATCCCCGGTGGTGCCGACTATCAGTACCAGAAGAGCGACGGCAAGAACCTGCGCACCGAGTTGGAGGCCATCTACAGCATCAAGACCGACGATGGCGTATATATCCATGTGCGCAACTGTGGCATCTTCAGCGTAGGCGAACAAGGCTTCTATTTCCTCACCGCGCCCAAGTTTGAGGCACCCGAAGACAGTCCTTACGCCTGGCTCAACAACGCCATCTTTATCTGCGGGCCTGCCCCGTCAGAGCCCAACACCGTAAGGCTCAACATTTGGAAAGTAGTAAGGTAACGAAGCTTTCCGGCAGCACTATGTTCTCCGCCTCCAGCGCCTCTTTAAACAGAGGCGCTATTTCTTCGTCCCTGAATCCAGCGATACCGCATCCTATGCGCGTCACCAAGAAAGTAAGGTCAAGGCGTGTTGCAGCAAAAGCTATGAATTCATCCACATAAGGAGCAATGGTCTCCACTCCACCTTGCATAGTGGGTATGCCGTAGCTTTGCCCTTGCAGGCCGACGCCCTGTCCCCATATAGCGCCAAATCGATTCAAGGCCACCCTCGCAGCCCCGCCACCGTGGTGTCCCATGAGGTTACTGCCAAACACGAACACCTCGTTGGGTGCCAGCTCACTGATATTCTCGGGTGTAAAACGGTCTTTCATACTCGCCAATCTTTAATGTCACTCTCGCAAAGTTACTGCTTTTATTCAGAAAAACAAACACCCGTGCTATCTTCACAGACGGCACGGCAAATCTTATATTATGATGTTTAAACACTTACCTTATTTTTTTCTAAATCGATGTAGTTTTTCCTTGGTTGCCTGCGTCTAATGGACAAAAAATGCTTATGGCACATTTCTGTTTCATGGTATTTGGTAGTAGGGGCGATGTTCAACCCATGGTAGCTGTTGCAGCTCAATTAGTAAAAATGGGACATCGGGCAACACTCTGTACAGGAGGACGTTTCAAGAAGATGATAGAGGATCAAGGCATTATCTTTCAGGAAACGGCCCTTGACCTGATGGAGCTGGCTGACTCCTCTGAGGGAAAACGTGTTTTCCAAGCACCCATGAAGAACATGTCATTGGCACGCCGCTTATTAATATATTATATCTTGCCCCGATTCAGGACTTCACTAAGCCAATGCTATGAAGCAGCAAAAGATGCCGATATCATCATCTATCATCCTAAGGTGTTTGGAGCTGTTGATATGGCAGAACAGTTAGGTATTCCATGTGTAGTAATGCCTGCTGTGCCCATCATCTATCCTGTTAAGGAGTTTCCCAATTTAGGACTAACTACACGGTCATTAGGTCATTGGCTTAATAGACTATCCTACAAAGTGAACAATTGGGCTGAAGGATCTTATATCCAGGAGGTGAATAATTTCCGCAAGACAGACCTTCAACTTCCTTCAAGAAAAGCAGGTGTTTATGCCCGATTTAGGAGAGGGAAGGAAATACCCATACTCTATCCGTTTAGTAAGTTGCTGTTTGAAACGGTACAGAGCTGGAAAGGACATGTTGAGCTATCGGGTTTTTGTTTCTTGCAGCAAGAAGAAAAACTTAACAACATCACTGAAGATTTTCTGAAAGAAAGTGAGAAGCCTGTGTTGGTTACTTTCGGAAGTGTGGAGATCCCACAACAGTCTGATGTTTTTCATAAATTATGTGCAGCTTTGGAGAAGACAAACAACCGTGCTATTTGTATTGGAAGAATGGAACGTTATTTAGGTGGGAAACAACCTACTGAGTTTGTTAAATCTAATGTGCTCTTCATGCAAGAGGCTCCTTACTTTTCCCTGTTCCCTAGGGTGAAAGGAGTAATGTTTCATGGAGGCATCGGCACGGGTTCTACAGCTCTGCAATGTGGTGTACCCTTAATACCGATACCTATCTCAGCCGATCAACCATTCTGGGCAAAGCGTTATGAACAGATTGGTTGCTCTACAGCAACTATTCATATCAAACATAACTCAGAGGCAGACTATGTCAGAGCTATTGACGAGTTGCAAGACCCTCAACTGCTTCATAACGTAGAAAGAATGGCTGGGCTACTTCAAAAAGAAAGCGGTACGTATAATGCAGCTAATTATTTGATTCACATAGTAAACTGAATATCACTAACAAAGTTTCCATATGTTATTTCATGTTTTACCTCTTTAAGTGAAGGTTAGCAAATCCGATGAAAGCCTGCCAAACGGCACTAAATGTTTGAACCGCATAATATTGTATCTTTGCATCGTTCCAATTATTGTTGGTACATTGTTATGAATGAAAAAAGGCAGCTGTCGAGATGACAGCTGTCTTTCATTTACTTCAATATAAACCCAATCTTCCTGCGATTATCCTTCGGTCTCGCTGCAAAGTGCAACCAATAGATGGTGCCTCGTCGTTCAAGGATGAGTTCATCAAACTCTTGCTTTTTCTGGTCGGCAATGTCTATCAGAATGGTCATGTAGCGGAGGGCTTGCTCCACGCCTGCACAGCGAATATCCACAGCACAGCCTTTCATGTGGTTCGAGGTTTTACTGGGGTTCAGCCCTGCCCTCTCCATCGCTAACATGACTTGGTAGGAACGGAAGCCCTGGTTAATCACTAAGGGCTCTACTTCTTTAGAGGTGTAGTAGTCCTCGATACTGTTCAACACATAGATGGTGTTATAGTTGAAGCGAAGTTCTTCTAACCAGTCCTCACAAAGGTGAATCAGGTTTTCTACCGCCTCCAACGGAGGATCGTTGTTGTCGTCAGTCTTGAAGCTCGTCTTTGTTAACTCGCCGAGCGTAAAATGCTCGGAGAGGTTCTTGGTTCTGTCTAACATAATTAAAAATAATAAATGTGATGAGGTGATGTGGTGATGTGGTGGTGTCACCCAATTGTTTTGCCAGTCTTACGAAAACGGGCTTTTTTGAAGCCGTTTTCCACAAATCCATCTACATCTTCTATGAGTTTATCTTCTCTGAAACGAAAGACTCTCATACGGGCTGTATTCACTTTTTCAAGATTGAAACAACGCATCACGTCCTCATAGGTGAACTCCTCAGGTAAACGATTGAAAGCATCGATGGTCTTTTGCTGGCGTTGCCGGTTCACGGCTGCATCCCTTGTCTTATCATCAAAATATTTCTCAGCCATAGCACCAAAGTAATGCTTCTGACAAGCAAACTGGATGTTGACAATCAGTTCAGCCAATCGCTGATCTGTCTCGTCTGTGCCAAATGCTCCACACCAAAATTCGCCATCTTTCTTCAGTTCGTTCCAATGACGCATGATGATGAAAGGAGCAGCAAAGTTCACTCCATGATAGGCACAACGCTTCAGCAACATCTCGTCTGCCTTTGATTCATTGTAGGCTGCATCGGCCATACGACGTTCCGTCCATTCATAGAGGGCATCGACAATCTTTCGCAAACTCAGTTCGCCTTTGGTCTTGTCCAATTTATAGGCCCAGTCCTTCAATCGCTCATCGCTCTCATAATCAACACTGACTTCACGAGTCAGCATTTCGAAATTAGTGCTGGGCAGAGGGATGCAAGTCAATCGGGTTGCCAAGCCAGAGCCGAAGTTGCGCTCATTCACTTTCTTCTTCAAAGCCAACGGTGTGCCCGTATAGATATAGTTCCAAGTGACGATAAAATCTTGCAATACGGAATCCACATTCGAGTAGGCTTGACCATCTTCCTCGTTATGGAAGGCTTTGAGCTCGAGACTGATTTTGTCAATCCACGAACCTCCCTTCTGGAGGCACAGGGTATTGTCCAACTCGGTGTCAAAGGTCAGCATGTGGAGTTGCATCTGCTCGCCATCCACCATCTCGACAGAGTTCACCATATCCTGAATGAACTGGGCGTTACTGGTTCTGGCTGGGTGAATCCTCACCACCACCTTCGGCTTCTGGGGTTTCTCCTTGTTGGCACCTTTGGTTTTCATCAGTTCTCGATAGGCATTGATGGCTTTCTTGCCCTCCTTGTCGGCTTCGACTATGGGCAGCGAAAGCAGTTTGAACAGCCTCGTAGCGAAACTCTTACCACTGGCTGGGTCGCCCTCGATGATCACTGATGAGTTGAGTCGCCTCAATTCCTCTGGTCGGTGATAAAACCTGTAAGTGCATCTTGTCATCAGGGTCATCAGCAACGAACCAGCCACGAAGAAGGCTGCCGTAAACTGGTTTTGCTTCAAGCCTTTGGTAACATCCTTCAGCAAGGGATAGTACTCGAAGAGAGATTCTATCTCCTTGCCCCACAACCACAGCTTCTGTTCTATGCCGTCATCTAATTGAGAATTGATAGTTGATAATTGATAATTATCACCAGCTGCACCAGTCTTGATCAAGGCATCTTGCAGTCTCTTGGGCAGGGTCTTATACATCTTATAGCCCAAAGCACTACGCACGGTGCATGCCACATCTTCGTTGCGTTCTTGCACGATTTCAGCCACAAAAGGTGTCTGTCGGAGAATCTGCTCGATAAGCACAGGGTTGTTGTCCGTGATGTATCGCAGATGGTCAGCCAATAGCAATGATGTGCGATGCCTGTCACCTTGTTTCACTTTTTCCTCCCCCAACCACGCATCAACAATCTGTGAATAAGGGATATCATGGTAGGTCAGCTCTCCCACTTCAGTTGCAGCCAACGCTCCGCTGTCATTAGCCACCTGCCCACTTGTTGCAGGGGCAACATTATGATTTTCATCATACTTATTAGTGCCATCATCAGTATGGTTAACAGGATTACTGTGGCCATCGCGATACTGAGCATTGTATTTCTCAGCAAATTCTTTATTTTCATAAGTAAATAATTCTTGGTCAATAAACTGGATATCTTCTTCCTTGCAGACAAACGCCATACGGCTCGCATCCTTGCCACTTTCATCGGCTTCCACACCTAACAACTTAGCCATTTCTATTTGATTATCTGCTAAGTTACCCCATGCTAAGTTGGCTTTGAAAACCACCTTGATGCCTTTGCCAGAGGGAGTGATATAGATGAACAGAATGCCCCACTTCTCAAAATCGATGTTTGACATCCACTCGTCAATCAGCTCTTTCGGATGCTCCACATGGTCGATGTCGAGCACCACCAAACCTGTCAGCCTTGTGGCTGACTGTTTGCGCCACGCTCCTTTCTTGCCACTCTTGGAGGTGGTCTCGTCAAACATAGCCTGGAAAATCAAGGCTGGCAGTTTGCGCTTGAGTTCGGCATTGCCAGATTGACGGAAACCGTCAATCATGGCATTGCTCTCTTTGTCTCTTACCAGTTGGTAGAACAGTTGTTCGTCAACTGGTATCGTTGGATTAAAAAAGTTTCTTTGTAAACAAAACATTTTCTTTGTGTTTAGATTGTTTGAATATCAGAGATATAAAAGGTATTCTCATGGCGATCGTTGTTGTCGCCCCAGGTGCGATGGCGCCAATTGCCCCGTACTACATAGAGCACTCCTTCTTGAAAGACGGTCTCACGGTTCTTGCTGGCATAGTCGCCTGCCATCTCTCCATAGAAGGTGTCGCCACCCTGCTTCATCACCAAGCCACGGCTCTTGAAATATTCTGTAGTTCCGTCCTGTTTCTGGTACTGGCGCTCAGCGTATGCGCCTACCGCAACGATAGTTACAATCTTCTCCATAAGTTTAATACAGTTTAATGTTGTTCTTGTCCATCTCTCCGTTCTCGATCTTGTCGAACAGTATCTCAGTAACATACTGCAGGTTGTCATCCATCACCTTGCAAGCACATACAGCACCTACCCTCTTGCTTACCGAGCTGAAGAACTTCAGTTTGTTCTCGCTCTCCTTCAGCCAGCCGTTCTCATGGTAGCAGATAACACGGTTCTTGGGATTCTTAGGGCTCTTGCGGTTCCAGGACTTGAAAATAATCTTGCCTGCTTCCTTGTCATAATGCAGAGACCCCTCCACGTACTTGCCATTCTTAATGGCCTTCAGATTTTCCTCTGAAATTTCAATAAACTTTTTCATAAACGAATCTTTTGTGAGCATCCGAAAAGCAAAGTTTTAGTTTGAGCTCAATTATATCCGGATACCTTTCTTCGCTCATCATAGACTCGGGTTAATAATTATTTGATTATATTATTCTTTACGACTCTTTTCTTGCCATATTTTCTTAACATATACTTCATGTGTTCGCTGAATGTCAGTTCTGCCATGTTGTCCTCAATTACTGAGCAAAGCACCCTGAATTGGCGTTTTGCCACTATGGCCTTGAATTCCATCTTATGCCCTGTCAATATGAACACCAGTGCAGCATAGGTCATCGCAGCACGATCCACGGGATGATACACATGCAGCAACTTCTCCGCCTTAATCATGCCATTTTCCGTCAGCCAAAGCTTCAGCAGATTCTTCATCATGGTGAGTGGAAGTGTCATCTCCCAATCGGCAATCCTCTCTGCCCCACCCGTCTTGTCAACCCAAGGCATCAACCAACGAACTACCTGTTCCAAGGTGTATTCACCATTCTCATCATGTGCCATAGCCACCAGATTCTTTTCTAATTTCTTTTTCATAAACCAATACATAAAAAAATTACACCAGCGAAATCCGTCGTGGAAATCACTGGTGCAAATATTCTGGATTACTTTTTATGTCTGCAAGAAATCTTGGAAGAAAGTTACGAATGTAAAATACTGAAAATCAAGTTGTTCCAAGATTTCCTTGATTTTCCTAAAAGAAATTCAAGGAAAATCAGGAAATATATCTCTTCAGTAGCCCTTCAAATATGCCCATTAAGACCTTTTGCTCTTGGCTGGATGACCTGTCACTCAGCTTGGCCGAGAGAGTTTTCTTGCTGGGATAGTATTCGTTGAAAGCAAAAAGCATATCTGCAATTTGTAGCGTAGGAGCATTGATTACATTCATTCTGAACACATGACCTAAAAAGAAACATATTTTGGTGACCTGCGTATTATGCAAATTGCCACCCAGAAACTCACTCAGTTTGTCAGTATGTTCAGAAGCCAATACATCTAAGGCTTTGCAGAAGCAATCTGCATTAATAATGTAGATATAAGTAGAAGCATGTCCCTTGGCTCGGCAATCTATTGTCTGACCGTTCTTAGATGCTGCAAGTCGGATAATGGCTTTCGCCCTATCAAAAAAAGTTTCAGTTTTGATTGGTGGAGCAACTATGGGCACAGGTGTTTCAAGAGGTTTTGCAGGCAAATTAATCTTACCCATGTCCTGATCATCCTTTTTGATATCAACATTGCCAGACACATTCAACGATACAAGAGGTCCTTTTCTGGACAAGGCATCTATATAATCTTGGTGAACTTGGTTTATGCTTTTCTCGATAGCCAGTTCTCTTTCAAGTTTCTCACAATGCTGGCACTTCTGGTTGTATTTGACAGCATCACCATCTATTCTTTCTTGCAACTGTTTGATGGTAGCTGTATGCTGGTCGATGATACTTTGTAGATTCATCACCATCGACGGCTTTTTAGTCATGTAAATTAATCATGTATAAAATGTATAACTCGTGATTATAAAGAAAGAGGGTGGCACTAATAGTAAACAAAGAGCCCATTGAACTGCATTTTCCCCGCGCTACTTTGAAAACCACCAGTGCTCACACCTCTAGAGTGCGAGCTGGAAGCCTTCGCGTTCGCGGGTTCGTAATTAAATTGCAGTTCAATGGGAACCGAACACTTTAGCTCTATTATGCTATATGTATTTTTTGCAAAATTAAGTCTTTTCTCTCATACTTCAAAATTTTAATAATTATAACAAGAATGGCAAAGACTCATCGCTGAGAGGTTCACTAACCCCAAACAATGATGGCTGAGCTTCACTTTTCACTATATCAGCTATCTTATTCCGATATTTGTAATAAGTTTTAATATTTCCAATTTCTTCACGTCGGGCTTTACTAATAGCAACAAATTTTTCCTCACGCTCGATACCTAAGAAACGTCTTTCAAGTAAATTTGCTGCTATACCTGTAGTGCTACTTCCAGCAAAAGGATCGAGGATCCAGGCGCCCTTTTGAGTAGAAGCCATAATAATTCTAGAGAGCACACACAAAGGTTTTTGCGTTGGATGTTTTCCACAAGTTTTCTCCCATTGAGCAATCGCAGGTAGATTCCATACATCACGCATTTGCTTATCGCCATTAATTAGCTTCATTAATTCATAGTTATAAAAATGAGCAACTTTCTCTCTTTTCCTTGCCCATATTATAAATTCAGTAGAATATGTAAAATAGCGACATGAAATATTAGGTGGCGGATTCGTTTTAGCCCACGTTATCACATTCAGAATCTTAAAATCCAATGATGATAGCGCATTGGCTACAGAAAAGATATTGTGATATGTGCCACTAATCCAAATTGTACCGTTATCTTTTAGTTTCTCTCTACAAAGAGAAATCCAGTTCAAATTGAATTCATTAATTTCTTCAGAGGCCATTCCTTTATCCCATTCGCCTTTATCTACACACACTACCTTGCCGCTTTGAATTGAAATACCACCATTTGATAAGAAATAAGGAGGGTCGGCAAATATCATGTCAAACTTGAAATCGAATTGGGGCAGCAATTCAAATGTATCGCCATGAAGCAAGTTGAAGTCGTGTTCAGGAGATTTATAGTAGGCATTAATCATCGCAATTACAATTCGCTTTTAACAAGTTCCAAGAAAGAAGCAATATCTGTCAAATTATATATATATGGTATTTCTTCATATGCTTCTTTAAAAGATCCAACGCCATCCCATCCTTTCCCATCTGTAATCCATACAAATTTATAGCCTTTTATACCATTTATTTTAGGAGATAGTTCGGAATAAGCCCTTGCAACTTCACTCGGTTTTGAACCGCCTCCTTCTGAATAGAAATTTACTTCTATGAGATAAGTATTCTTAGTGGTCGGAATTACGAAATCAAAACGCTTTATATCCTTACCTAGTATTGTCTTAACATCAGGAAGTTTTTCACATCGTACTTCTTTTCTATACGGAATGTGGTTTTGTATAAACATATCGCGAACCCAATTCTCCATTACATGGCCACTTCGGTTCTTTCTTGCATTTGAATCTAGTCCTGTTTCAACACCAAATACATAGTCTACAAGGTTCTTGATTTCCCTGTTCTGAAAAACCTTTCTCAACCCCGTGCCATCTAGGAACTCTAAGACTCCCTCAGGCGAATCAAATAATTTGCAAATCAGCTTTGCCGATTTATCTGGTAACAAGTATTTCTTTTTGTCTTCTCGCCTTGTCGCAATAAGAATATCAAGTACTTGAAAGATTTTAGGGTCTCTTTCCCATAGACGTTTGATAGCGGCATTCATATCTTGCTTCCCTATCAAATAATTTAGTGTGTTAAGACTAATAGCAATCTCTTCCACATTATTTTGAATTTTCTCAAAGTCACAATAAAAATCTAATGCTGCATTAGTTTCATAAAGTTGTGACATAAAAAGGTCAAAATTCTTTTCCATATTCTACATTTTTTAGTTATATGGCTCATTATTTTCTGCTACAAAAGCGCCATAACCTTTAGGAGGATAATTACTTATTAGCAGTTCTGTTAACTTACCACGTTTTGAAGGATTAGCATTTATCGCGCG
This sequence comes from uncultured Bacteroidales bacterium, assembly GCA_902775375.1. Lineage (GTDB taxonomy): Bacteria > Bacteroidota > Bacteroidia > Bacteroidales > Bacteroidaceae > Bacteroides. Next base: position 34,583 of record CACYLU010000019.1, read on the forward strand.
AGAAGCATAGACACGACTAATATAGAAGTTTTTATATAGCTCCTCGAAAAATCTGTCATCTGGATTCTTAGCTGAGCAATCCGCATTACTGAGCATCCAATTAACACCAAGTTTTTCATCAAGTAAAGCGCAAAAATTACGAAGTCTTATTTGCTCCTCGTCATTAAAATCTTCCTTTGAATAGGAGTTGAAACTCGATGTGGCGTTCAGCGGACGATATGGAGGGTCAAAGTAGAAGAAATTATAACCTTCACCAATAAAGTCAATAGTTTTCTCAAAATCGCCATTAAGTATCGTGATATCTGCTCGATTTAACGCAGCACTATCAGCTTTTATTGTTTCAGCATTGCATATTGTGGGGTGGGAATAGCGCCCAAACGGTACATTGAACTTCCCCTTTGCATTCACACGATATAAACCATTAAAACACGTACGATTCAAAAAAACAAGATAACTCGTTCGGTCAATATCATCCAATAGTTTTTCATTGAATATTTCTCTAATATCCAGGAAAAATGTCTTTTGTGCCTCTTCATTTTCGAGTTCATAATAGCGACACTCAATATCTTTCAGCCGTTCAACCAGTTCACTAGAATTATCCTTTACAACACGATAAGCCGTAACAAGGTATGGATTAATATCATTGATGACAACTTTACGGATTTTAGGGAACATTTGAAGCATATGAAATAGCATCGCGCCACCTCCTACAAAAGGTTCTATATATGTAAACTCTTTCCCTGCAAGGTCAGGAGGCAGCAAAGTATCAAACTGAGAAAGCAACTGACCTTTACCTCCAGCCCATTTCAAAAAGGGTTTAGCACTAGCTAATATTGAACGTATTTCTGTCATTATCGTTATTATATCATTAACAAATAAAGTGTTCTCAATCACACTCTAATTTCTTGACTTATTTACAACACTATAGATAGACAGTATTGCTGGCATCACGGGTGATATGTTTCTCAAACTGTTTTTCATGTTCTTAGATTGATTGTACAAATATAAGTAATTCTTTTGATAATAAGGGAAAATGATAACAACTTATTTCTATTCTCCTGTGTTTCAGACACGTTTGGGAGAGTAATTGATGTAACTGCATATCTCAAATGTCATAGCATACTCCACAGCCAAGAAATCGGACTTCTGCTTATTGGTGAAGGCGATGCGTTCACACAGACAGGGGAAAGCTACATCCTTCAGATACTTTAGGATAGCCATTACATCTAAGCCAAACAGACGCTCGTCTGCAACCATTACTTCACAGATCCTGAAGCGAAGGTCGGCACGACGCTCGATAACATCATTGAACTTTGCGGTTAGCTTCTTCAGCAATCGGGCAAAATAATCGGTTATTGAATTGGTGATGGATGATTCCTGAATAGGTACTAATGTTTCTGGGGTTGTTGTCTCGTTGCCCACCTTTACCTCTAATGAGGTGTTTACATGATTCATGTTCATAACTTGTAAAAAGTTTAATTGTAATTACTATACTTACCTCTAAAAAAAGATGGGCGATTATCGAAACGTATTTGCCAAGTAGGCTCGGTAAGTAAGTTAAGATGGCGCACAGCCAATTCTATTCCATAAGATTGGCGGCAAAGGTACGACAATAATCGACATCACTACTATGAAAGTTGAATTATTTTCATGGGGAGGTGAAGATTTAACATTTGAGGACAATTGATACAGGAGAAGGTGTCCACCATGACATCACCTCATCACCACATCACCACATCACCTCATCACATCATCACATTCAATATTATCATTTCATCACCTACATAAGTAGCAATATGCTTACTTAATATTATATATATTATTATATAATAATATATATAATATTAAGTAAAGTTTGGATGGAACATTTTTGGTGACTTACTAAAACACAAAAAAACAAAATGTGATGAGGTGATGTGGTGATGTGGTGCAATATAAGCAAAACTGCATATACAACACTACATGAAAAATAACACCAGGCAGGCCCAACAGCAAGCACAACTATTAATTCCCCTAAACTGTCGGCTTAATTCTAGAAAAACCACCTTTTTCTTCTTCTAAAAGAAATGAGGGCTTTATAGGGGCTATAATGGCCCCTAGCGCCATTGCATATTTATGTACATTATGGCGATGTATATTTGCATGCTATAGAAAGGTAGTTGAAGAAAAAAATCAAAAATATATAATATTTTTTAGTATATCATTTGCATATATAAAATATATTTTATATCTTTGTATTGCGATTGAGAACAAAGCCGACAACACTACTGGTGGCCAACGGTGGTGAGGGAGCGAAGGTTCTTAATTGCAGGCTGAAGCAGTGGCCAGAGGTAGTTCGCTGCACAAACACAACAACACAAACACAAAATTTAAAACATGGCAAAAGAAAAAATTGCAATGGGGATCAATCTCCGACAGAACAAAATCACTGGTAACGCCGGATACGGCAAGTACTATCCTGAGGTGGATGTGCAGAAGACACTGTCTCTGCGTGGATTCGCCAAGCACATGACTGATCATGGCAGCGTCTATGGACGTGACCTTCTCGAGGGTGTGCTGATCAAGATCACTGAATGTCTTCCTGAACTGGTGTCACAGGGCATACCTGTACAGCTGGGTGGCTTGGGTACCTTCTACCCTAC
>CACYLU010000020.1 GCA_902775375.1 uncultured Bacteroidales bacterium
TAAGATAGGTGAAAAATCTGACATGGCAAAATCCTGAGCAACTTTTTGTTGCTCAGGTACTTAAAAAGTTATATTTGTAATAGTGTTGCGGAATTAAGGCATACTTTTTCCTCCTACGTTTTAATCACCCAAAATTCTCTTCATCATGATATGTTGCTTGCGCAAGGTCTGACCCACTTCATAACCCTGGTCATACTTATCGCTACCTTCATATTCGCTGAGCAAGTAACCATTCCAATTGTGGTCAATCATGATTTTCAACACTTCTTCGTAAGGGATCTCTGTTTCATGGAAGTCGTCGCTCATGTGGAACAACTTTGCATGACAGCAGTAGATATATGGCAACAAAGGAATAATATCCTCTGGCTTGCTGTAAAAAGCAGTCTGTCCAGGTGTTTCACGACCACGAGTAGTGCGGAACACACTGAAATCGATATTCAAGCCGAAATTCTTAGTACCTGTTTTCTTGATGAAATCAACATAATCGTTGATAAAGCCCTCAGTCAAGCTTGATGGAGTATGAATCTCTGGACACATTACAAGACCAAGGCGCTCTGCCAACGGCAATGCCTTGATAATGATCTCCTGCCAGTTGTCTATAGGGGCCAGCTGTCCATCCTTCACCGTCATCTTAGTACGCAGGATCTTGAAACCCAAGCGATGAGCCAGATACAAGTCACGACTCAGAAACTCAACGGCCTCATCAACATCCAACAAACGATTTTGATACAAGCGGCAATCCAACCAATGGCCATACTCAACGGGCACAATATCATATTTACGACACAATGACCACCAATAGTTAACCCACTCCTCTGTAGGATAAGGATAGTTGGCAATATGAGCATTGGCCAGAATTTCAATACCATGAGCTCCCATGTCGCATACGTCTTCAAAACAATCCTCAAGGTTCTTTTCAAAACCAAACTCAGCAGAATAGCTGTAAAATGAAACACCTCTCTTTGGTCCTTTGCGCTCAGCAGGAGCTGCTTCAGAAGCTTTCACCTCGTCTACAGAAGCTGCTTTCATCGACCCAGGCAAGACACTTGCCATCGCCACAGCAGAAGCACCACGCAGGAAATTTCTTCGTGAAATGTGATTCTCTTTCATGTTTTTCATTTTTAGTTATTAGGTTAATCTCTGCAAATGTAAGGATTATTTTCTTAAATAAGTGAAAAAGGGTGGAAAATAAAGGGATGATTAAGTAAAAATAAGTACATTTGCTAGGTAAAAATGAAAACACGATATGCAAATGAAAAATGACAGCATTGTAATTATTCCCACTTACAACGAGTGCGAGAATATTGAGAAGATTATCCGGGCAGTGTTTGCACTGGAGCACTGCTTTCATATCTTAGTAGTAGAAGACAATTCACCAGACGGCACAGCTGCTATTGTTAAGCGCATGCAGGAAGAGTTTCCTGAGCGCCTGTTTATGATTGAGCGCACAGGGAAATTAGGTCTCGGTACGGCATATATTGCAGGTTTCAAGTGGGCACTCGAGCGAGATTACGACTACATTTTCGAGATGGATGCCGACTTTAGTCACAACCCAACTGACCTACCCCGACTTTATAACGCCTGTGCTCAGGAGGGCGCAGATGTTGCCATAGGTTCACGCTATATTTCTGGTGTGAATGTGGTAGATTGGCCTATGAGCCGTATTCTGATGAGCTACGGTGCCTCTAAATATGTACGACTGATCACTGGTATCCCTATTCATGATACCACTGCAGGATTCGTATGCTATCGCAAAGAAGTGCTTCAGATGATGGAGCTCGACAAGATTCGTTTCAAAGGCTATGCCTTCCAGATAGAGATGAAGTTCACTGCTTGGCAACTGGGCTTCCTCATCAAAGAAGTACCAGTCATCTTTGTAAACCGCAAGGAAGGTACCTCCAAGATGAACAGCAGTATTTTCGGTGAGGCCATGTTTGGCGTCATTCGTTTGAAGTGGGATTCATTGTTCAAAAAATGAAAAGAACGCTTATCCATAATGTAACCGTAGTCAATGATGGCAAGCAGTTTACAGGTGCTGTCATCATTGAGGGAGAACGTATCACGGCCGTTATAGAAGGTCAGATATTCAACAAAGAAGACTTCGAGACAGTGATCAATGGTGAAGGATGCTACTTGTTGCCTGGTGTAATTGACGAGCATGTGCATTTCCGTGATCCTGGATTGACACACAAGGCTGACATCACTTCTGAGAGCCGTGCTGCTGTAGCAGGAGGCGTTACCTCTGTGATGGATATGCCGAATACCAATCCGCAAACCACCACTATTGAGGCATGGGAGGCAAAGATGGAAAACTTCGCTCAGCATAGTTTAGTCAACTATAGCTGCTATTTCGGAGCCACGAATTCTAACTACGACTTGTTCAATAAACTGGACAAGACCCGTGTGCCTGGCATCAAACTGTTTATGGGGTCTAGCACAGGCAACATGCTGGTGGACAGAAAAGAGAGCCTTCGTCACATCTTTGGTGGCACTGACATGCTGATTATGGCTCATTGTGAAGACCAGCACATCATTAGCGAAAATACAGCCAAATATAAAGGGGAAGATGGCGATGCGCCCATCGAACTGCATCCCGTTATCCGTTCAGAGGAAGCTTGCTGGCTTTCTTCTAAATTGGCCGTAGAATTGGCAAACGAGGCTGGTGCCCGTCTGCATATCGCCCATATCTCTACAGCTCGCGAGTTGGCGCTACTGTCCAACGAGCCTTTGGAGCAAAAACGCATCACGGGCGAAGTTTGCATCTCCCACCTAATGTTTAACGACTCTGACTATCATACATTAGGAGCGAGAGTAAAATGCAATCCAGCCGTAAAGACCAAAGCCGACCAGCAAGCCTTGCAAGAAGCTTTACAGAGTAGCCTAATCGACACGGTGGCTACTGATCATGCACCCCACTTACTCTCCGAGAAACAAGGTGGTGCCCTGAAGGCTATGTCAGGCATGCCCACTATCCAGTTTTCGTTGAACTGCATGTTGGAATTGGTGGACAAAGGGGTTATCAGCATCGAGGCACTGGTGCAGAAGATGTGCCACAACCCCGCCCTGCTCTATCACATCAAACAACGAGGTTTTATACGACCTGGCTATCAAGCAGACTTGGTACTGGTGCGCCCCAATAGTCCGTTTACCGTAAACAATGAGATACTGCAAAGCAAATGTGGATGGAGCCCGTTGGAGGGCCACCAGTTCAATTGGCAAGTAACGCGCACCTTTGTTAACGGCAATCAGGTTTATTTAGATGGAAACATAATAGACAATTATAAAGGTCAACCATTAAATTTTTGACACTATGAAAATTAACAGACGATCATTTATTAAGACAGGTCTTGCAGGAGCAGCTTTAGCAGCTGTAGGATGTAAACCCAATGTAGCAGAGACACCGAATGAGGTAAAGACCACAGCTGCCGACAACAAGTTCCATCTTAGTTGTGCCGACTGGACTTTCCATTTGTTTGACATCGACACAGCCCTTCAGACCTTGCAGAAGTGCGATATCCACTACCTCTGCATCAAGGACTTCCACTTGCCTCTGGATGCTACTGAAGAACAGATCAAAGCATTTCACACTAAATGTGCTGAATATGGCGTAACAGGCTATGGTGTGGGTCCTATCTACCAGAATACTGAGGAAGAAGTGGACAAAGCCTTTGAATATACTCGCAAAGTGGGAGCAAAGGTCATGTTGTCTGTTCCTCCTTACGAACTCCTGCCTTATGTTGATAAAAAAATCAAGGAATATCCTGAGATTAAATATGCTATCCATTTGCACGGACCAGATTTGGATGTTTACCAAGATGCCACCGTCATCTGGGACAAGGTGAAGGATCTCGACCCTCGCATTGGTATGTGTCTGGATATTGGTCACGATTTCCGCAATGGTGCTGATCCTGTAGCCGACCTCGAGAAATACCACACCCGTGTGTTCGATATGCACATCAAGGACGAGACAGACAACTCTAAGGCTGGTCAGTGCGTCGAGATGGGACGAGGTAAAATCGACTTCCCTGCTTTCGTTCGCATGATGCGAAAGGTAGGCTACGATGGTATGTGCAGTCTTGAATATGAGAAAGATATGGACAATCCATTCATTGGCATAGCTGAATCATACGGTTACATGAAAGCCGTTTGTAAATTGGCATAAAATAGCAAAGATAGAGCCGTGGATAATTTACAATTTCCAACTATCAGTTATCAACTGAATGAAGTCACAGACTTCATAAACTGGCTCTATTTCTTCCATGCGTGGGGTTTTGCCCCACGCTTTGCTACTATTGCCCAGGTGCATGCATGTCCTGGTTGCGAAGCTTCATGGCTCAGCAGTTTTGAGCCACAAGAACAACCTAAGGCTCGTGAGGCCATCAAACTCATCCATGATGCACGCCAATTGTTGGGCCAGTTGGATGGAAAACTCACTTGCCGTTGTGTCTTCCAACTGTTTGAAGCTAATGCTTCAGGTGACAACCTGCTCATCAACGGTACCCTGTTCCCTTTGCTACGCCAGCAACATATCCACCCAGAGCAACCTTGTCTCTGTCTGAGCGATTTTGTTAGGCCTGTCGAGATGGGTGAGCCAGACAAAGTGGGTGTGTTTGCTGCCACCATTGACGACACTTCATTACTGAACACTGACGATGCCTACCGAAAGCTGTTGGTACAAACCCTTTGCGATCGCCTGGTAGAAGCGTCAGTAGAAAAACTTCACCTCTATGTCAGGAAGGAGGTTTGGGGCTATGCACCAGACGAACATCTCAGCATCGCCGACTTGCTCTTGGAGAAGTTTCAAGGCATCAGACCAGCTGTGGGCTACCCTTCCCTGCCTGATCAGTCAGTCAACTTCATCATCAACCAGCTGATAGACCTCAGCCAAATAGGTATCACCCTCACCGAGAATGGTGCCATGCATCCCCATGCTTCCGTAAGCGGACTGATGCTGGCTCATCCTCAAGCCCGTTACTTTAGTGTGGGAAAGATTGGCGAGGACCAACTCATTGATTATTCACAACGACGGGGGCTTCCCATAGACACCATGCGGAAGTTCCTCTCGGGTAATCTATAAACTTATGTTACAAAAATTTGCTTTCATATTCGTACTCCTTCTCTTAGTTCCCGATGCCTATATTTATTGGCATTACATCAAGAAGTGGGCAGGTGACAAAAAAATCAAGCTCCTCTGGTGGCTCCCCTCCGTCATCCTCATCATTGGATTCATCGGAGCCAGGTATATCGGCACAGACAATCCCATGTCCGACCGTCAGGGCATCATCGCTTGGTTAGGCATACTCATTCTCTGCATAGGAGTGCCCAAGATCATCTTCATGCTCATCGACTTGGTGGGTCGTTTGCTGCACGCCATCTATAAGCCCATCTCCATACGGTTTTTCGGGTGGTTAGGTCTTATACTGGGTATAGGGTTCTTCTGCATAGCGTTCTACGGATCTTTCTTTGGTGTAGCCCACTTCCAGGTGAAAGAAATAACCTACACCTCTCCACGCTTGCCAGAAGCCTTCGACGGTTATCGTATTGTCCAAATATCAGATATCCACTCAGGCAGCTATAAGCAACGCCCGGGCATCGTGAAGACGATGGTCGAGATGACCAATGCCCAGCAAGGAGACGTAATCCTTTTCACAGGCGACCTGGTCAATCAGCGAGCCGATGAGGTTGACCAGTTCACTGATGTGCTGAGTCAGCTGCATGCTCCCGATGGTGTTTATTCCATCTTGGGCAACCACGACTACGGCAATTATTTCCATTGGGCAATGCCTCAAGACGAGGAACTAAACCAAGAACATTTGGAAAAGCAACAGTTTAACATGGGTTGGAAATTCCTTAAAAACCAACACGATATCGTTCATAGAGGAAACGACAGTATTGCCATTATCGGTGTTGAGAACGATGGTAATCCACCCTTCCCACAATATGCCGACCTGCCCAAAGCATCACAAGGCACAGAAGGTATGTTCCGCATTCTGTTGAGTCACGACCCCACCCACTGGCGGAGAGAAGTATTGCCCACTACCGACATCGACCTCATGTTGGCTGGTCATACCCATGCTGCTCAGTTCATGCTCTTCGGATGGTCACCAGCCTCATGGGCTTACAAAGAATGGGGAGGCATGTATTATGAAGGTCCTCGAGGCCTCTATGTGAATATCGGCATAGGCTATGTAGGCCTGCCTTTCCGCTTTGGTGCTTGGCCAGAGATTACTGTCATCACCTTGCGTCGTTAAGTTAGATTTAAAATTAAACAGAATAACTCTATGAAAAAAACATTACTCTTACTGGCACTGCTCACGGTGCTGTTGCCCGTGAAGGCCGATGAGGGCATGTGGTTGCCCCTGCTCATATCCAACCGAATATCAGACATGCAGGCTAAAGGCTTCAAGCTCACTGCTGAGGACATCTATAGTGTCAACAAGGCCTCACTGAAAGATGCCGTAGTGCGTTTCGGTGGAGGTTGCACAGGCGAGGTGGTTTCCCCCGATGGACTGCTCTTCACCAACCACCATTGTGGCTATGGACAGATTCAGGAACATAGTACGGTAGAGCACGACTACCTGAAAGATGGTTTCTGGGCCATGAGCAAGGAGGAGGAATTGCCAAATCCTGGACTCACCGTTAGTTTCCTGCAAAGCATGGAGGATGTGACAGAACGAGTTTTGAAAGGTTATGTGCCATCAATGACCAACGGACAGCGTGACTCTGTGATACAAGTCAATTCAAGGGTCATCACCGATGCCATCAACAACCAGGCAAAGGGCATCCGTTCCTCAGTTGAGGGACTCTACAACGGCAACCAGTATTTCCTTTTCGTCTATAAGATCTATTCTGATGTGCGACTGGTGGGTGCTCCCCCCTCTTCCATCGGCAAGTTTGGTGGCGATACCGACAACTGGATGTGGCCTCGTCATACGGGCGATTTCTCCATCTTCCGCATCTATGCCAACAAAGACAATGAGCCTGCCGAATACTCTAAGGATAATGTGCCTTATCACCCCAAACGCTATTTCACCATTTCGCGCAAGGGTGTGAAAGAGGGCGACTTCACGATGGTCTATGGCACCCCAGGTACCACCAGGGAATATGTCACTTCCGATGAAGTACGATATACAGGAGAGATCTCCGACCCCGAGAAGATAGCCTTGCGAACCATGCGTCTGGATATCCAGAAGAAGTATATGTCGCAAGACCAAGCTGTGCGCATCCAGTATTCATCCAAGAGCGCCAGCGTGTCCAACGCCTGGAAGAAGTGGCAAGGCGAAGCCAAAGGTCTGGCACGCAGAAAGACTGTAGAATCAAAGCTGGACTTTGAGAAAAAGTTCCGTGAGTGGGCAGAGAAGAACCAGTACAAGGGCCTGCTCGAGCAGATTACCTCCCTCTACGAGCGCCGTAACCCCTACTTCCGAGCACAGGAATACTACAACGAAACCGTATCCACCATCGAGTTGCTGGCTTTTGCCAACAGGATCTATACAGTCCTTGAGGAAGGACGCCCAATAGATGCTGTGGCAGACGCCTTCTACAAAGACTACTACCAGCCTATCGACGAAGAGATCTTCGTGGCCATGATGGGTGCTTTCGACAAACAGCTCAGTGCTGATTTCAAGCCAGCCTACCACACCCAGAAACTCGCACAGTATGGTAGCCTGGAAGCTTGGCGCAACGATGTCTTTGCACGCTCCATCTTCACCGATAAGGGCAAAGTGCTGCGTCTCACCAAAGACGACCTTTCCAAGATAAAATCCGACCCAGCTTATGAGATGTACGAAGCCTACAACCAGTGGTATCGTAAAGACCTGCAGCCCACCGTCAGCCGTCTGGGCCAAGAGATCAGCCTGGCCAATCGCAGATATATGAAAGCACAGATGGAGTTCCAGCCCGACAAGACCTTCTACCCTGACGCCAATCGCACCCTTCGTGTGTCCTATGGTCAGGTAGCAGGCTACAAGCCGTCCGATGCCATCTACTACTCACCCATTTCTACGCTCAAAGGCATCATTGAGAAAGACAATCCCGAAATCTTCGACTACAATATTCCGCAGACCCTGCGTGACATCTATGCCGAAGGAGGTCATGACGACCAGCCAGTATGCTTCCTCGCCACCAACCACACCTCGGGAGGCAACTCAGGAAGTCCCGTCCTCAATGGCAATGGCGAGCTGATAGGCATCAACTTCGACCGAGTTTGGGAAGGCACCATGAGCGATTTGGCCTTTGACCCCGAGTTCTGTCGCAACATCTCACTCGACATCAGATACCTGCTGTTCGTGGTCGAGAAGATAGGTCATGCCCAATGGCTGTTGAAAGAAATGACTTTTGCAGACTGAGCATTAATCCAATAATGAAAGCTAGACAGTCACCTATGAAGGTGGCTGTCTTTTTTATGTCACAGTGTTGGTTTTACCACCTCGACCTTCATGCCCAAAGCAGCAATGATACGGTAAAAGACACCAACGCTGGGCGTAATAGCCCCATTCTCTATTTTAGAGATATACGACTTAGTCGTCTGTGTACGTTCTGCCAATTCAGCCTGCGTCATCTTGGCCTCCTTGCGAGCATCCTGTACAATCTGCCCAGAATAAAAAGAGTAAGCAGCCTCTTCAGCTCTAGCCCTTTCGGGTGTACCCTCCTTGCCGAACTTTGCATCAAGCACGGCATCATAGTCAACGATTTTGTGATTGTTTGTCTGCATAATAAGCCTCCTTTATTCTAATAGCTTTTTCTATTTCATTTTTCGGAGTTTTCTGAGTCTTTTTCTGAAAACCATTAAATAACACCACAATATCTCCTTCATCAAAGATAAAGAATACACGGAAAATGTTCCCACCATATTCTGTTCTCAACTCATATACGCCATCACGTATTAACTTGACAAACTTCTTTGACAGACGATCTTGAGATTTAAGCAACAAAAGCCCATATTGAATCTTTTCTTGCTCCTTCTCTGTCAAGGATTTCATGAAAGCCTCAAAGAATCCGCCATAGGTACGAATTCTCCGCTTCATGACTGCAAATGTATTAAAAGTTGTCGGATATTGCAACTTTCAAGCAGATAAAATGAGTTTTGATTGCATTCATCGATAATTGTTTCCATGTTATGAACGAATTTTAAGATTAATACTAATGATATCGGCTGCAAAGATACAACTTAATTTGTAGACACCAAACATCTCCTCACCTATTTTAGATTCCGCGAGTCAGATGCATCAATCCCATCCCCTCTCGTCATCATTCTCCATATAGCGATCCATACCATTCTCGTCAGCGTCATCCTCCGAAGCAGGGTCCCATCCCCTCATATTGTCGCTTCGCCTGCTATCGTTCCTGCCCGAGTTCACGATATCCCGAGCCATTTTGCGCACATACTCCTCATGCTCCTTTTCCCGTACCTCCTTGATAGAGTCCTGTTCCCTCCAATAAGCAGCACGGATAGAGTCCGACCGATGCCTCTCCTCAGGCGTCATCTGAGGCGTCTGAGGCCGTTCCTCATTTATCCAGCAGAAGCATCCCACAACAGCAGCTATCACCAGCAAAGCCACCAGCGATACAGTCACCCATCTGTTTTTCGCCTCATTATTTCTCATCAATCAACCTTCAGTTTTATTATTATTCTCACTCATACCTTCTGCTGCATTAGCATAATTACCAGTTTCTTCATCCAGTTGAGTATAAGGACGAATAGGAATAGAAAGTGAGACGCCTGTGTCTTCGGTAGTGTTCAGGAACTTTTGCAGAAAAGCCTTCAGCTTCTCAATCACCGATTGCTTCTTTTCGCCACTTGACTTGACAAAAGGATTCATAGGAGGCATAATTTTGTTAATGCCAGTACCCGTTTCGGTGATATATCCATCAGCGAAAGCACGACGCATAAAGGCTTCCGTTTCAGTAGATTTTAGATGTTCTTGCTTGATAATTTCATCCAGTTGTCTTTTCTTTTCCTGTTCGATATAGTGCTCCCATTCATCACCCACATCAGCACCCTTCTGAGGTCTCATCTGCTCGATAAACTTCTCAATCAAATCACGCTTATCACGCATATCAGGGCTGGCATCCACCAGTTTCATCATTCTCACAATAATCATCTTATCGGTGCAATTAGTGTCATGATATTGCTGCACTTGTTCAAGGATATAGCGAATATTGATCTGTACCTGCTTCACCAATTCCATTTCAAACACTATATCATCATTGATGAACTCTTTGTCACCACTATGAGTAGGCTTGCGGAAATCTTCATAATAAGTATTATACCAACCCAGATAGTCCTGAAAGCGCATCTCATCCATTAGCTTCATCTCATCGGTAAAGTCATCGAAGGCACTCAGTATGTTGCGCACTCTCAATATCTCGCCCATCAACATCACAAACTCTTTCTTCTTTTCCTCATCGAAGATATTAGCCATATCTTCTACAGGGAACAAGCTGAGCAGTCTTTCAATCAGCACTGTATAAGGCTCGTGCCATTTACCCTTTTCATCTTCATAGCCCTTGCGGTAGTATTCATCAAATGTCTTCATGAATACCAATCCAGAAGCATTCTCATCACCAAAGATAGCGAGGCTCTGCTTGGTGGCATCCTCCAAGTTGCGGAAACAAACAATGTTACCACAGTTCTTTACAGCATTCAGTATTCTGTTCGTACGACTATAAGCCTGCAGCAAGCCGTGCAGTTTCAGGTTCTTATCTACCCAAAGCGTGTTCAATGTCTTTGCATCGAAGCCCGTGAGGAACATACCCACCACAATCAGAATGTCCACATCCTTATTCTTCATGCGTTGCGACACATCCTTATAGTAGCCCTGAAAGCTGTCGCCATCCGTCGAATAGTTGGTATTAGGAATCCACATTTCGTTATAGTCGTTGATGGCATTCTCTAATGCGTCACGACTCTGCAAGTCTTTAGGTGTACCCACTTCTTCAGGATTTTCATCACCACCAAAGCCCCATTCATCCACCTCTTCCTCATTGGCGTTATAAGTAAAGATGGTAGCCACTTTCAGATTTGGTGCACCAGGCTCAGCCAGTTGTTTCTTGAACTCATTGTAATACAATATCGCAGCTTTCACACTATCCACTGCAAAGATACTGTTGAAACCACGTGTCTTTACTTTTGTCTTCACCTCGTCGGCTTTGCGTTTTATCACCTCTGCCACATTAGTCAACTTGTTCATGCTGTAGGCATCGGCTCCCTGCTTGGTCTTATCAGCAAAGTGGTCAATGATATATCTCGTCACGATGCTGATACGTTGCGGAGCATGCAACGCTTCATCCGTATCAATGCCCCACACCTGTTTTCTGTCCACATCGTTCTTCATGCGCATCGTTGAGTTGTAATCCACATGAAAAGGCAGCACGTTCTTGTCTCTGATAGCATTGATGATGGTGTAGGTATGTAGTGCTTTCGTAGGTTTTCCATCTTTGTCAAGTTCGCCACCAAATAGCTGTGCCGTTGTGGAGTATTTGCTGCCAGCACTGGCATTAACTGCAAAGATTGGTGTACCAGTAAAGCCAAACATCAAGTAGCGTTTCAAGCGTTTGGTAATCAGTTTGTGCATATCGCCAAACTGACTACGGTGACACTCGTCGAATATCAGCACGATATTGTCCTTTGTCAGCACCTCACGCAATCGTTCATCCTGCTCCCATGTTTTAGGCTTCAGCAAGTTCGATAGTTTTTGTATGGTTGTAATAATAATATGACAATCATTATCTTTTATTTGTTGCTGCAAGATTTTTGAAGAACTGTTGCTATTGGCACAATCAGGCTCAAAGTTGTTATATTCCTTCATCGTCTGATAGTCCAAATCTTTTCTGTCCACCACAAACAACACCTTACTGATGCCTTCCATTCTTGATGCCAGTTGAGCCGTTTTGAATGAAGTAAGTGTTTTACCTGACCCAGTTGTATGCCAAATGTAGCCACCAGCCTTGATGGTCCCTTGCCATTTATTGTAGAGAGCCGTCTGTATGCGTTGCAGAATCTTCTCAGTAGCAGCTATCTGATAAGGTCGCATCACCAACAGCTGTTTATCCACATTGAACACACAATACTTAGTAAGAATGTTCAGAATGGTATGCTTGGCAAAGAAAGTAGTGGTAAAGTCGCGTAAGTCAGTCAGCAAATTGTTTTCCTGGTCGCTCCAGTAAGAAGTAAACTCAAAAGTGTTGCCATCCGTCTTGTTCTTGCGCTGACCTCCTGTGTTTTCCTGTTCTTTCGCATAGCGTGTGGTGTTGCTATAGTATTTCGTTTCAGTACCGTTGCTGATCACAAACACTTGCACATAGTCAAACATCGCCTTGCCTGCCCAGAAACTATCACGCAAGTAACGATCAATTTGGTTAAACGCCTCCTTGATAGGCACACCCCTGCGTTTCAGTTCTATGTGCACCAAAGGCAAACCATTGACTAATATGGTCACATCATAGCGATTGTTATGAGCGCCATCAGGCACCTCATACTGGTTGATGACTTGCAGGCGATTATTGTAGATATTCTGTTTATCTATCAGCTTGATGTTCTTGGTCTGACCATTATCCATCTTCAACGCAATGATATATCCCTTGCCCTGAACCACCTCCGTCTTGTCCTGTATGGTCATCTGCTCGTTGCTGATGTGAGGCAACAGACGCTTCCACTCTGCATCGCTCAGCTTTACATCATTCAGCTTTTCCAGTTGCAGGCGCAAGTTGTTCAACAAACCCTCCTCATTTTTCACCTTCACATACTCATAGCCCTGCCCTGTCAGCTGGTTTATCAATGCAGTTTCCAGCTTCGCCTCACTCTGGTAACCACCATCAGGCTTTGCCTGCACCTCGAAGTGCGCCATCACTGTCTGGTGCTCCTGCTCTACTATGATTTTATAGTCGTCCATAAAGTGTTTATTGAGTCAGTTCTTTATACAATGCCAACCCCTTTACCGTTAAGAGGTACTTCTGGCGAGGATGATTAGGTTTATCCGGATAAGACAAGCGGACAAATCCTTCTTTAATTGATGGTGTAAGATAAAGATTCAAAAAATTTTCACGATCCTTCAAACCTATCATGGCTATCATTTCTTTTACTGATAGCTCCAATTCACCAATTACTTGCACAAGTTTTACAATATTGGAATTATTTGTATGCAACTTGTCCCGTACTTGTTCCGAACTTGTCGGGTACTTATCGGGTACTTGTGGGGTACTTGTCGGGGACTTCCATTCCTCGGGTGGATTGATAATCATGTATCTATTCTTTAGCTCATTCTTCTCGCCAAGCAGCAAATTACGGAAAAAGCGTACCAAGAATAACGGTTCTGCATTGATGCCTTTTTGTACATTGCGATAGTTAGCCCTCACCAATGCATTACGGAAATACCAAGAATGGAGCTCAAACATATCATTATTTACGCTAAATCCCAATGAGCGAAGATACTTAATGGTAAAGATAGCAGTGGTTCGAGTGTTGCCCTCACCAAAGGGATGAATCTGCCACAATCCAGCCACAAACCTTGCCAGATGCTCTATCATCTGATCTTTGTTTAAAGCTGTATAGTCAAATTGTCGCTCTTGTTCCAGGTCATATTCTACCGTCATACGTAGATCTTGCCAGCGTCCATAAAGCACCGTATCGTTTCGAAGTACCCATTCTTTCTTCGAGATGTCATAATCGCGAAAACGACCGGCATGCTTTAACACACCATCAAAGATGGCACGATGAATGGCAGAGAAACCTGCCACACTAAAAGTAAATGCATCTGTCTGCAATAGTTTAGAAATATTACCTGACACCAAATCAGCTTCTTCTATATCTTCGTCACCTTTATCGTGAGACGTTTTTTTGATGTAGTACTGCTTTACGAGTTCGCGCGCCTCGTCGATAGTGATTTCGCCCTCAATGTTCCTGCGTGCAGTTTCTTGAAGATATTCTGAAGTCTTAAGCCCATCCACAGCCTGCAAGCCAATAGCCACGCGCCAAGCTTCAGCTCTTTCTTTCTTCTCCGGTTCCCCTTGACGAATGTATTCGTCAAAATTCAAATATGTTTGCTTATTATCATTCATTATTTTCAAATGTCAAAAGCTTGTTGTTGTATTACATCAAACAGAGAAGCAGGTCTGTACTCCAAAAATAAGAAAAAACAAGAATATAAGGACACCAAAACCGATGCCGTATTTTCTGGTTTTATCATTAAACAGTGATGCTACAAATAAAGTAGCCAAGCTAATATATAAAATCACCTCCATACTGTTTCTATTCAAACGTTAATAGCTTATTGCGGTAATACTCTTATTGTTTCTCTCGTTCTTTTAGTTGGATCCTATAAGTTTGCTATGCTGGCACCTCGAAGTGAGCCATCACAGTTTGTGCTCTTGAACTACTATGATCTTATTGTCGTCCATTATTCATTAACATTTAGAGTAGCTCTATAGTTTATACCCATGCGTGATAATGCGTCTAAAACATATTTAAGAGTGACACCGCCAACATCCTTCATTTTTAATAAATCAAGGGCAGTCAAATCCATAAATTCCTCAATAGTATTTATGTTGTTATCTTTAAGGATACGTTTTAAGCGATATCCATACCCATATTTACGTTTTTCAACCGCCTCAATAATTTCATCTAAACAAGTTGGTGCAGGCAGTTGGTTCTCGTCGTGCAAAAGATCCTTTTTTAGTTTAGCCAGTTCTTTGATGGACCTTTCCATTTTCTTATAGGTTTTGTCTATAAGTTTTAGTTGTTCAGTTTTATCCATATTATTCAAAGGTTAATAGTTTGTTTCGATAATATTCATATTGCTTCTCTCGCTCTTTTAGCTGTGCCTCCAAGTTCTGGATGCTGGCCTCGAAAGTATCGAGGATGCTGACAATGCGGGATTGCTCTTGAAGTGAAGGAACAGGGATACATAATTTATCTAAAACACCTCGCGAAAGCCTAGGTACTCCTGCTTTTCTCACTTGAGATTTAAGATAATGCTGGTCCCTAATGAGAAAATTATAAATAAATTTATCAACAAGAACTTCTTTCCCACTAATACACAGGCAATCATCTGCAGCCCAAAAGGGTTTTTCAGAATAACCAATATCACCAGCTGCACCACCTATTATAACAAAAGTATTTCCATTGTTATTACTTCTAGCATAGTAGCCAAGTGGTAACAAACTATTTTGAAATACAGGAATAATACCAGACTCTCCTAAATCTCTTTTTACAACTCTTACACCCCTTGATATTTCACAAATATCTCCTAGTGTTTTCATTTCCACTCCTGGCTTTCCTTCGAGGTCGAGCAGTTGGTCACGATAGTACTCATACTGCTTGCGACGCTGTGCTATTTGCTCTTTCAGGTTGTCGATGCTGGCAGTGAAGGTATCGAGGATGCCGACAATTCTTTGTTGCTCTGCTATGGACAAAATAGGGAAAGGAAAATTCTTAAAGCCAAACATATCAACAGAAGCAAAACCACCTTTTCGTATATTAGCTTTACACCATTCGTCTAATTTGAAACAATAATAATATGCAAAGCGGGGCAGAACGCTTTGCATTAACGATTTACGGCGAGTCATCGCCGTAAATTGTTGATTCGCAAGCGAATCAACAATTACGAGCGCATGTTCGCCGATTGTAGCGGTTGTAGCGACAATAATGGTATTAGCTGGGAAAAGTCCACTTTTCTTAATGGATTCAGGAGTTATATGCTGAATAGAATCACTCAATATACCACCATTTAGCCTAATATCTTCCATCCTGAACCAAGGAATAGTGCCATTCTCCCAATACTCTGGGTTATTCTTTGATGGCGTATAGCCATTCCTAATTTCAAAAACGTCCTCCAATTTCTTCCACTCCACCATAGTTAGTCCTCCTAATTCTCTTGATTAATCAAGTTCACCACAACTTTAACCATCACATCCTTTTCCTCAGTCTTGCTCTCGGCAATCATCAAAGTAAGAGCCACAAGGGTATTGTCGGCAATTCGCTTGCTACCATCAGCCCGATAAAGAATACCATTGTTGTTAAGAAACCAAAGGAACAGGGTGGCAGCAATGCGCTTGTTGCCATCACTGAAAGAATGGTTCTTGGTGACCAGATAAAGCAGCATAGCAGCTTTCTCCTCCACACTGGGATAAAGGTCTTTACCTCCAAAAGTCTGGTAGATCTGTCCGATACTGCTCTTGAAAGAGTCATCTTTCTCGTTGCCAAACAGGCTGCTACCGCCAAACTT
The DNA here is from genome assembly GCA_902775375.1 of uncultured Bacteroidales bacterium. GTDB lineage: Bacteria > Bacteroidota > Bacteroidia > Bacteroidales > Bacteroidaceae > Bacteroides. The sequence continues at coordinate 16,224 of CACYLU010000020.1, forward strand.
CTCACGCAGAGCATTGATGGTCTCCATCGCATTCTCGTAAGTAGCATGAAATTTTTCCTCTGGTGTAGTTTTCTCTACACGAAGTCGCTGATAGTCATAATCGTCGAGCGTATCGAGGGCGTAGGTATAATCAACGACAATATCGAACAGAGCCTGATTCTCATCATCTGGCTCTATCTGTTTGCTCTGAATAGTGCGCCCAACCATCTGCACCAATTGGCGCAACTCTGCCATCTGCTCACTATGAATACGTTGATTTACGGCATAGCCTTTGACAAGGTAATCCTTGATGATCTGTCTTGCCCATATACGAAATTCAGTACCTCGTTTGCTATGAACACGATAGCCTACGGAGATGATAACATCGAGGCTATAAATAGTCGTAGGGCGATACTTATATTGAGTATTATGCAAAAAATGCATATTACTATCTTTTTGTAACTCGCCTTCTTTAAATAAATTATTGATGTGACGTGCAACAACTGACTGATCTTTTTGGAACAATTCAGCCATCTGAGCCTGCGTCAGCCATACAGTCTCATTCTCCAAACGAACATCAATCTGTGTCTGTCCGTCTTCCGTTTGATATATTACTATCTTATTTTCTTCCATAATTGTTATCCTTCTAATTGCTTAATGATTTCGGCAATCTTCTGATTCAGCGCATTACCCTTTCAGGGCGATTTACCACTCCACCATAATCAATCCTCCTGTTCATAATAATATGAATAGTCAATGCCCTTCATAAAGATTTCACGGTCATCTATCTTATCTGTCATAGCCCCTTGCAGCAAGGCTTTGATTTGACTGGCATCAGTGGTACTCATGCGCATAGCTTTCAGATAGTCTTTCTTGTCTATCTTGCTCCAATCCACACACAACTTCAGGCGTTTCTTAAATAACAAGTCCAACCATATACGAGTGCTACGTCCATTACCTTCCATAAAAGGATGCGCCACATTCATCTCCACATATTTGTTGACAATCTCGTCAAAGGTAGTCTCTGGCATATCCTCAATAACTCCCAGATTATATTTCAGATATTCTGCACGGCAAAACATCGTACCATCCTTCCAAATGGTCTTTGTACGAATCTGCCCAGCAAAGTCATAAAGCCCACCAAAGAGGTAAGCATGTATCTGTTGCAGGCTCTCGATAGTGCCTGGATTCATACTATCTAACAAGCCACTTTCAATGAGTGTATAGGCTTTCTTCTTACTTTGTCCGTCTATGCTGTTATCGCTATAAGTAAACCAGTGAAGGAAAGCGTTCGCACGATTGTTAGGATAGTTTTGAGCCAATGTCTGCACACAATCTGCATCCAACGCATCAGCGAATCTTTGCTTGCCATCGGGAGCCTGGAATCTGAAGTCGTGAGTGACGCTCACGAGTTGAACTCCATTTGTAGCAAGTTTCTTTTTCAGCCATCGCCAATAGTTACCAGCCTTCACGTAGTCATCCTCATTATTGATGGCACGCACAATGTCTGTAGCCGAGAACCACCATTTGCTGTGTTCCTCGTCCCAAACAGCTCGCACTTCGCGATCATTGAAAAACCTTATCGACTTTTTGCTCATTGCTTCGGCGTTTCTAATTCTTTTATGATGTTTGCAATCTTTTCATTCAAGGCATTGTCCTCGGCCACTAATGTTTCCAGCTTGGCATTGACTTCTTCGATATTGATTACCTCACGAGTATCTTCCTGTTCCACATAGCTGGAAACAGAGAGGTTGGCATCGTTTTCCAATATGTCATCGTTCTTCACCAACTTGGCAAGGTATTGCTCATCCTTGCGGTTGGCAAACAGCTCCATTATCTTGTCCTGATGTTCTGGCAACAGCTTGTTCTTGTTGCCGTCTTTCTGGAACAACTTGCTGGCATCGATAAAGAGCACACTGCTATCGCTCTTGGCACTCTTCTTCAACACGATGATACAGGTAGCTATGCCTACGCCAAAGAAGAGGTTGGCAGGCAACTGGATAACGGTATCAACAAAGTTGTTCTTGATAAGATACTGGCGAATCTTCTTCTCATCGCCTCCACGATACAACACGCCTGGAAACTCGACAATGGCTGCAGTGCCTTGCTCGGAGAGGTGCCACAGCATGTGCATGGTAAATGCCAAATCGGCGGCACTCTTGGGTGCCAAAACACCTGCAGGGGCATAACGCTCATCATTGATAAGTATAGGGTTTTCCTTACCATCCCACTTCAAAGAATAGGGCGGATTGCTGACTATTGCATCAAAGGGGGCATCATCCAAGTGCTGGGGTTTCAGCAAAGTATCTTCCAGACGGATATCAAACTGGTCGAAGTTGACGTTGTGCAGGAACATGTTGATGCGACAAAGGTTGTAAGTGGTGGGGTTTACCTCCTGACCAAAATACTTCAGGTGCGGGTTTTCCTTGCCTACTGTCTTGGCAAACTTCAACAACAACGAGCCTGAGCCACAAGCGGGGTCATATACCTTTTGGATATTGGGATTGTTATACGACGCCAATCTTGCCAAGAGTTCACTTACTTGCTGGGGTGTGAAGAACTCACCCCCACTCTTGCCTGCTTCTGAAGCATACATCTGCATCAGAAACTCATAGGTATCGCCAAAGGTATCGTTGTCGGTATCGTTGTATTTAGAGCCTAAATCCATTGTAGCCACCGTCTTCAGCACCTTTGCCAATAGCTGGTTGCGCTTGATGACAGTACTGCCCAATGCTGCACTATCTACAGAGAAATCACTGAACAGGCCTCGCAAATCATCTTCTGATTCTGTGCCCTGTGCTGATGCCTCAATGGCACGGAAAATGGCTGACAGGTGTTCGTTGAGGTTCTCATCATTCTCGGCATTCTTCACGATATTTTGGAACAACTGTGAAGGCAGCATGAAAAAACCTTTGGTCTGCACGGCATCATCCTTGCCACCAATGGCCTCGTCGTCTGGCATATCGGCGTAGTTGAAATTGGGATAGCCAGCCTCATGCATACGGGCATTGAAATAGTCGCAAATATTCTCAGAGATGAAACGATAGAATATCGAGCCTAACACATAAGCCTTAAATTCCCAACCATCCACACTGCCTCGCAGGTCGTTAGCTATCTTCCATATTGTTTTGTGCAGTTCTGCACGCTCTTGCATTGTTGTCATAATCTTTATTTACAGATTACATCTTAGTTATATAATTAACCTACAAATATAACTATTGTTTCTATATAAACAATAGAATTTTCATGTTTTTCAAAAATAGTCAAGCAAATGTTTGGTATCTTGAAATACTATTGTATATTTGCGGCGACGTTTTGTGGAGGTATCTCTACAAGATGTTTAAATTTGGAAGATTATTAAGGCAGCCGTCTGTGAAGATAGCTGCCTTTTTTGTCATTTCAAGATAAAGCCAATCTTCCTACGTTACAGCAAATCCTTTATTTATCTTCAAAAAAATACAACTGACAGTTGTTTATTTCGTAAAAGATTTATATCTTTGCAACAAATAAAACATAGTTCATATGACATTCGACAAGATTCTTGATAACAATACCCTATGGGCGGTTCGCTATGATGGAATGGCAGACAATGCTTTGCAGATTCTATCAAAACTACAATAAATTTATGGAGCGGATATGAAAAAGAAAACACTTGAATTCCTCGAATCGCATCAGAGCGAAACTTCATCAACTTGGCGTGAAGAAGCAGAATGGAGGCGCGACAACTGGTCGTGGTTACGGCATTCACAAAAGATTGCTGTCAAAGTGTTGTTGCAGATGAAGCAAGAAGGCCTCACTCAGAAAACTCTTGCAGAACGCATGGGCTGTACTCAACAATACGTTTCAAAAATCCTCAAAGGCAAGGAAAACATGTCACTTGAAACACTCAGTAAGTTGGAGGACGCTCTTGGCATTAGCCTCATACATGATGAAGAAGTGGCATACCCCAACATGGTGGCAGAAGAGCCTGTTCCTTACGGGAAATAAGATAATAAAGAAAGGCAGCAAAAGGTTACCCCCTTGCTGCCCCATCCTAGTTCAGTATAAAGCCAATCTTCCTACGATTGTCGGATTAGACTATCCCCCGCCAGCTAGCGGGGGTAACTCTTCACTTCAGTATAAACCCAATCTTTCGCCTATTGTCCTTTGGTCGGGCTGCAAAGTGCAACCAATAGACGGAGCCTCGGCGTTCAAGGAATAGTTCATCAAACTCTTGCCTTTTCTGGTCGGCAATGTCGAGCAAGATTACCATCATGCGCAAGGCGTGTTCCACCCCCATACAACGGATATCGACGGCACAACCTCTCATGTGGTTGGAGGTTTTCGAGGGATTCAGCCCTGCTTTCTCCATCGCCCGCATCACTTGGTAGGAACGGAAACCTTGATTAATCACTAAGGGCTCTACTTCCTTTGAGGTGTAATAGTCCTCAATCGAGTTCAGCACATAAATGGTGTTATAGTTGAAGCGAAGTTCCTCCAGCCAGTTCTCACAAAGATGGATGAGGTTTTCCACTGCCTCCAATGGAGGCTCATTATTATCTTCAGTCTTAAAACTGGTCTTGGTCAGCTCTCCGAGCAAAAAGTGCTCGGAGAGGTGTTTCGTTCTGTCTAACATAATACTTAATTTAATAAATGTTGCGCGTTGCGTTGTTGCGTTGTTGCGCTAAGAAATCATTATAGAGTCCGTTTTGCGATAGATAGCTTGTTTATGTCCGTCTATTACCACTTCGTCTATTTTTCAGCTAACCTGTCTTTAGTAAGTCTTGCTATCCTCATACGGGCAGACGAATTGGCAGTAAGATTAAAGCATCTCATCGGCCTTCGACTCATTATATGCAGCATCGGCCATACGGCGTCCTGTCCATTCATAGAGGGCATCGACAATCTTTCGCAACTCAATTCGCCTTTGGTCTTCAAAATGAGACCAAGAACTGGATTTTGACAGAGAGAGAACCTGTCTTGCAGATTATACAGAATAAGCACTACAATGCTGCCCATCACAGCGCAACATCGCAACAACGCAACGCGCAACATCTTGCTTTCTTGATATTGACTGTTATAGGTACAAATCTTCTAGCTTTAATTTTATATTTATATATATTATATATATAATATATATAAATATAATTTTTCAATCAATCCTATTCCTGGTAATTTGCAATAACTAAATGTTGCGTTGTTGCGCTGTTGCTATGTTGCGCCAACCTATGCTAAAGAATGTGTATGCAACTCCAGCTTATAAAATAACTTATTGAACCGCCCCAAGCTGCCAAACGCTTAATTCAGCTAAACGGGTGGCTTAGTTCCGCTAATCCCGCCTTTTACTTCCGCTAAACGATTTGGAGGCTCGCATCTGTCACCCCCACCGCTTGCTACCGCTAAACGATTGGGGGCTTCCTGGTGTGTATGGGCAGCAGAGGACTCTACTTATATATGCGTATATTGGCGAGAAGTATTTACATATGACTTCATGGGTCGCTGAAACAAAATCTCTTTTTTATGAAAAATCATATAGTTTATTTGCATATAGAATATATTTTATATAACTTTGCAGTATGATAATTGAGAACTAAGCCGATAATACTACTGGTGGCTAACGGCAGTGAAGTAAGCAACGGTTCTTGATATAATTGAGAATGGAGACTTTCTGGAGCAGTGAGAGCAGAGCGATGCTTGCATCAACTATGCCGAGTCGCGACAGAATTGGGCGAAGCCAATTATCAACTATCAATTATCAACTATCAATTAAAAAGCGGGAGCTGCTACCCGATGTAGTTGGCAGCAAGACAATACAAACACAACTAAACAAAGCGGGAGGCGGTGACCCGAGGAAGTTCACCGCAAAACAACAACACAAACACAAAACTTTAACACTTTCTGGAGCAGCGAGCGCAGAGCCAGGCTAGCATGGGCTATACCGAGTCGCGACAGAAAAGGACGAAATCAACACAAACACTTTTCGGAGCAGCGAGTGCAGAGCCAAGCTTGCTTGAGCTATGCCGAGTCGCGACGAAATTGTTGACGAAGTCAAAAAACTTTAACTAAAATGGCAAAAGAAAGAATTGCATTGGGGATTAATCTCCGACAGAACAAAATCACTGGTAACGCCGGCTACGGCAAGTACTATCCTGAGGTGGATGTGCAGAAGACACTGTCTCTGCGCGGATTCGCCAAGCACATGACTGATCATGGCAGCGTCTATGGACGTGACCTTCTCGAGGGTGTGCTCATCAAGATCACTGAATGTCTTCCTGAACTGGTATCGCAGGGCATTCCTGTGCAACTGGGTGGTCTGGGTACCTTCTACCCCACTGCGCAGGTGAAGAAGGATGCTGCAGTATCGAGTATCGCTGACATGGACGGTCTGAACCCTAACGACATCGTGGAGGCTATCCACATTCGCTTCCTGCCTGACACCTCAAAGCTGGACAACATCAGTGGCAAGGCCTTCAAGGAGGCATGTGCCCTGGAGTTCCGCAACATCGTGGACACTCAGGAGGTGACCGTAAATGGCAAGATTCGCAAGATGCAGACGCTCACTCCTATCGCTACGGCTGTGGCAGTAACTCGCTCTGGAGGCGCTAGCTCAGGCTCAGGTTCTAGCACAGGTGGCAACACAGGTGGCTCAACTGGTGGTAACACTGGTGGCGGTGGCACTGGCGATGGTCCACAGATCTAAGGGAGGTTTCCCTTACTAACCCTTTACCTTCTTTCTCTTTGCCTTAACGCAAAAGAAAGAGTCAAAGAGGAAGTTCCCCCTTAGCAACCCTCTTTATATGTTCTTTTCTCTCTCTGGCAGCAGAGAGAGAAAGAACCAAAGAGAGACACTGCCGGCTGAATTTATTCCACTAAAAATCGCTCACGTTTTCCTAAACCGCAAAAACTCGCTTCGCTCAAACAGTTTGCGTTTTTAAACGGAAAACTTTCCCGATTTTCTTAACGCTGCATAAATTATGCCGGCCTACTATTAACAACGAACAATAATAAAGAAAGGGGCATATGCGGAGAGGCGTTAAGATTTTATGAAGATTTTGCGTAAAAAGGGAAAATCCATTAAGAGTCGCGAAGCGCTCGTCTATTTTCCCTTAGCAAAATCAAAATAAAATTAGCTTCGAAGCATCAGCCCTTGACTTTTCTTTTTGGTTCTTTTCTTTGTGTTAAGACAAAGAAAAAGAACATTAATATCAACCTAAACTAAAAAAAACAATGAAAAACAAAGATTTTTGGAAATCCGTTATCCAACTGGCAATATCGGTTTTAACGGCTGCACTGACAGCCATCAGCACTACGAGCTGCATGGGACACGGTCCTGTATATTTCTAGAAAAGGAATATTTTAGAAAAATATTTCGAGAAGCATGGGACATGGTCCTATCTATATGTAAAGCAAAGCCCGGTAAGGAAATCTTATCGGGCTTGCTTTGTAAAAAGACAAGCAAACATTTGGGATTATGAGAAATAGTTGTATCTTCGCAGCCAAGCATTAATAAATATCATTCAAGGTCGATGAACAACGATTAGAAAGAAAAGAGACTTATTGAAGTATTCGTGGGAAACCTCTACATAAAATACTCAATAAGCGAAGCCATGTGGCCTCGCTTATTCTGTTCGGTAAATTGGAATTTACCTTATTACAATATTATTCTTTGGTACCGGTTTTGCGAGTTTCATTGCATATTTGGTGCCGAAAGTTCTTCTGATGATCGTCTCT
>CACYLU010000021.1 GCA_902775375.1 uncultured Bacteroidales bacterium
ATTGATGTTGTGCTGTTGCTTTTTACTGAAAGCTGCTACTAACGACTCATAAATCTACCCTTAATCGTGTATTGGATGATAGTTGCGGATTTTAGGTATTTAAGAAATCTTGAAATGCCTGCTTGTAGCTATCACCTATGGGAATGTAAGTGTTACCGAAAACAATACGATTATGCTCGATTATTCTAATTTTTTCTTTCTGAACAATATACGAACGATGAACACGCATAAAGCGATCAGCTGGCAGCATTTCTTCCATTGCTTTCATGCTCATGAGTGATATAACTGGTCGCCCTGTATTATCCTCATAGATTTTTACATAGTCTTTGAGGCCTTCAACATAAAGAATGTTTTTCAGCTCTATCCGAATGAGCTTATAGTCGCTTTTGACAAATATGCTTAGTTTTTCATCTTGATTCTCTTTCTTCTCAGATTGTTGACTCTGTTCTACCAGGCGGAACCACTCTTGCGCCTTGTTGGCTGCTAGCAAAAAGTCAGGGTAGGATATGGGTTTGAGTAGATAATCTAAAGCATTTACTTTGTAGCCGTCTAGTGCGTATTGATTGAAGGCTGTAGTAAACACCACGCGTGTCTGGGGTGATATCATCCGAGAATAATCAAGACCATTCAGTTCAGGCATCTGAATATCTAAAAAAATTAGATCAACAGGATTGTCGTGCATTTCTTGCATGGCTTGCACGGCACTGCTATAGGAACCTACCAACTCTAAGAAAGGAGTTTTTTTTACATAGCTAGCCATCAATCCTAAAGCTAGAGGCTCGTCATCTATAACTGCACAACGTATCTTTTCCATCTAATATTCAATTAGTAAAGATTTCCAATGATGATGAATACTCTTTCCCATCATTGCTCAAACCATAGTGCCAACTGTATTTGCCTGGATATGACAGGTCGAGACGTTTCTTTACTTGTTCTAGACCGATGCCACTACCACTCTTGTCATAACCAACCTTACGATGGTTGCTGTTTTGTATGAGACAACGCACAACACCTTGCACCTCACTGAAACGAATTTTTATGTAGCTGGGCTCAGTGGGAGAGATGCCATGCTTAAATGCATTTTCTACCAGAGAAATGAAAATGAGCGGTGCAATCTGTGTCTGGCTTTGTGGATTTAGGTCGTATTCTGTCTCGACAGTCACATTTGAACTCAAGCGGATACGCATCAGTTCGATGTAGCTACGAATAAACTCCATCTCTTTGCTCAACGAGGTGAACTGTTCCTTATTGTCATAAAGAACATGTCTGAGCAACATGCTTAATTCTTGAACCGACTCTTGTGCTTTGTCTGTGTCAAAAGCGATAAGGGCATAGATATTGTTAAGGGTGTTGAGGAGAAAGTGAGGGTTTAACTGACTGCGTAGGTTCTGCAACTCTGCTTCAGCCAGAGCTTTCTCTGCCTCATTGCGTGACCTTTCCATCTCTTTCCAACTTTCGCTTATCTTTATGATGGTGGCAATAGTAGCAGTGATGAACAACGGAAAAGCGTTACGGAATATTTCTACCATGAGTGGAGGACGGAACTCAATGAATCGCTCGCCCCATTCCTTTCCTTCTTCGGGAAATCTGTCTGCAAAGTAAAAGAAAGTAAACTGTTCCCATTGATATGTACCAAAAGCAAGACCAAAAAGAAACAGAAAGTTTAGGAAAAAGAACCATCCATTCCGATGATTCAATAAAAATTTTGGAACTAACCAAAAATAATTCAAGTAAAACACCAGCATCCAAACAATTATCCAAATGCCACCGAACAGCAAGTATGAGAAAAAAGAGGTATCAATGCCGCCTCGTACCAACATGAGGTAGGGGAATAGCAGAAGTATTCCCCATACCACAATGTGTGTAATTAGTCTCTTATTTATATGTATGTCTGGCATAGTGTTTGACAAAGGTAGTGATTATTATTCGTATCTCAAAGCTTCTATTGGATCAAGATTAGCAGCTTTCTTTGCAGGATACCATCCGAAGAACATGCCGATTAAAACGCAGACACTGAATGATAATATAACAGAACTTCCTGAAATAGATACAGATACCTGTTCTGATAGCATGCTGACCAAAGCTCCCAATCCATAGCCTAGCATGATTCCAATGATACCTCCAGTAAGACAAATCAATACGGCTTCTATTAGGAATTGGCTTAGGATATCAATGCCACGTGCGCCTACTGACATACGTAGGCCAATCTCCTTGGTACGCTCAGTAACAGATACATACATGATGTTCATGATTCCAATGCCACCAACCACCAATGAGATTCCTGCTATGGCTGCCAATAACATTGTAAGCATACCAGTTACTGTGTTCATGGTTTCCATAATCTCCTGCATAGAGTTCATGGTGAAATTGTTTTCGTCACCATCCTTTAAACGATGGTTTCTGCGCAACACTTCCTCAATTTCTTCCATGGCAGCATCAGTATCAGCCTCTGTCAGGGCACTAGCCTGAATGCCCTGTAAGTGACTTTGTGAGAGCATACGTTTCATCACAGTAGTAAATGGTGCCAATACTATCTCATCCTGATCCATACCCATAGAGTTGGTACCCTTGCTTTCCAAAACACCAATTACGCGGAATGGAATCTGGTTCACACGGATGCTCTTGCCTATAGGGTCTTCGTATGGGAAGAGGTTATCGACAATGGTTTTGCCTAATACCACTACTTTAGCTGCGGTCTTCACCTCCTGCTCTGTGAACATATCGCCTTCTGCCATCTCTAATTGACGGATTTTTAAGTAATCCTCGCTACATCCTGTAACTGAAGCAGGGTAGTTGTTGTTGCCTGCGACCAACTGTCCTGAACTGGATACACTGGGACTTACATAGCTAACATGGTCGCACTCATTGCGGATGGCCTCGTAGTCTTCCATCTTCAATGTCTGCATAGAACTGGCATCCATACGCTGTCCAGCTCTGCGCTCTCCACCTGGGTTGATCATAATCATATTAGAACCCATAGAAGAGATTTCATTAGTAATCTGCTCTTGTGTACCTTGACCAAATCCCAACATGGCTATTACTGAAGCGATACCTATAATGATGCCCAGCATAGTAAGCAGGGATCTTGTCTTATTATTGTAGATGGCCTTGAGGGCTATCTTGAAAAGATTTAAGTAATTCATAATGCTTCTTTTTATTGTTCATCAGGTATTGGTATCGTTGCCAATGTATCGGCAGCACTTAATATGTTGTTGTTTACAACGTCTTCCTTAATTAAGCCGTCTCTTAAGGTAATGGTGCGGCTACTATACTGCGCAATTTCAGGGTTATGGGTGACGAAGATGATAGTACGCCCTTCAGCATGCAGCTTTTGGAATAATACTAAAATCTCGAATGATGTGCGGGTATCCAAATTACCTGTTGCCTCGTCGGCAAGAATTACTGCAGGGTTGTTTACCAATGCACGTGCAATGGCTACTCGCTGCATCTGACCACCTGACATTTGATTGGATTTATGCTCCAATCGGTCACCTAATCCCACTGCCTTCAATGCTTCTATGGCACGACGTCGGCGTTCACTGGCTGAAACTTCACTGTTGTACATCAGTGGAAGTTCCACATTTTCTACTGCCGTGGTCTTGGCTAGTAGGTTGTAGTTTTGGAATACAAACCCAATCTTACGGTTCCTCAAGATGGCTCGCTGGCTCCTTGACATTGTTCTCACAGGCACTCCATCGAGAATGTACTCCCCGCTGGTAGGGGTGTCAAGGCAACCCAGTGTATTCAGTAATGTTGACTTACCCGAACCTGATGTACCCATGATGGTCACAAACTCACCTTCGTTGATGGTGAAACTTACCCCTCTCAAGGCTCTCACCACTTCATCACCAACGATGAATTCGCGCTTTACATTCTGTAGTTCTATAACTGGTTTACTCATAACATAGTCTTTTAATTATTAAATTACATTGGACCGCCAGGGCCTGGACCTCCACCTCTTGGACCACCGAACGGCATATCTTGCTGGATTTGCTGTGCTTCAACCACGACTTCAGTACCTTCGTCTATGCCGTTTACTTCAGTCATTTGGTTCCCACTTAATCCGGTTGTCACTGCATGTGCTGTAAATACGTTGCCTTGCAAAGTCCATACTTTCTGAGGAGCATCGATATTGTTCACTACATAACCCTTTGCATTGCTTGGATTGGGCGTGAAACGTAGCGCCCGGCTTGGCACTACTACCACATCCTTTTTCTCTTGTTTATAGATAGTAACATTAGCTGTCAATCTTGGTTTTAGTTTCAAATCAGGATTAGGAGCTGTAATAACTACCTCATAGGTTACCACAGAACTGGTAGTGGTTGAACTGCTTTTCTCACCTAAACGAACTTGGGCCACTGTGCCTTCAAACACCTCGTCAGGATAAGCATCCACAGTAAATGATGCGCGCAGGCCTTCTGTGATGCCACCTATGTCAGCTTCATCAACATCGGCAATCACACGCATCTGAGTCAAGTCAGCCGCTATGTTGAATAGGGTGGGGGTGTTGAAACCGGCTGCTACTGTTTGTCCTTCTTCCACTGCCTTGTTGATAACTACACCGTCGATAGGTGAATAGATAGTAGCGTAAGAAAGGTTACGCTGAGCCTTGGCCAGGTTGGCTTTGCTCTGCTCATATTGGGCTTTGGCGTTCAAATAGTTATATTCACTCTGCTCGAAGTCGGTGTCGCTGATGAGCTGCTTCTCATGCAATGCCTTGTTTCGGTTATAGGTCTTCTCTTGGAACTCGAAGCTGGCTTTTGAGCCGTTGAAGTTTGCCTGTGAACTTTGCAAGTCGCTCATCAAGGTTATCTTATCCATCTCCGCAATCAACTGGCCTTTCTTTACCTCTGAGTTATAGTCAACATATATTTTGTCGATGATGCCACTAACCTGAGTACCTACTTCCACTTCAGTTACAGGTTCAATGTTGCCTGTAGCGGTTATGAAAGATGAAACGTCACCACGGGTCACCTTACCCTTTACAAAGTTTACCTTAGCTGCTGATGAATCGCCACTAAATGCCCAGTAGCCGATGCCTAATACTGCGATGGCAGCTACTGCTATCCAAATAATCGTCTTTTTTTTCATACTTATCTTTTTTTTATTTATTCAATTTTATCCGATCATAATGCTTTCTCCTCCGTAGAATCTAAGCAACTGCTGATTCATGATAGCCATATATTTGGCTTGGAGAAGAGAGTTTTGTGCATTCAGCAATGTTGATTGCTCACGCAAGAGTTCCACTGTGTTCTTCATTCCTAAGTTGAACTGTTCTTGTACCAGGTCGAAACTGGTCTGGGCACTGCTCAGCTGAGCTTTTGCAGCTATATATTGTTGTTGTGCTGTATTGGCATCAAGCCATAAGCCCTCAATATTGCTGTAGAGTGTCTTTTGTTGGCTTTGCAGACTTAACTCAGAATTTTGCTTCTGGATACGTGCTTTCTGAATTTGACTCTTGGTCTGACCCTTGTCAAAAATAGGAATGCTTACACTTAAACTGACAGAATTGTTCCAGTTGTCACTTAACTGTGTCCCAAAGTTCCCACCGTTTTTCATGTTGCTGCTGCTAATGTTGCCACTCATGCTGATGGTAGGCAGGTAACCTGCCTTTGCCACTTTGATATTTAAGTCGGCAGCCTCAATATCCAGCCTGCTACTTTGAATCTCGGGGCGCATGGCCAATGCTGCATTATAAACATCTGTCTTTGATGGTAACGGAATCAAGACATCGTCGTCGCTCAGTTCAGGCAAATAAAGATCCATTTCCTCTTCTCCTTCAATCTCCAGCAACTGTTTCAGTTGTAGCTTGTAGTTCTGAAGTTGAGCCTCTGAGTTTACAAGCTGATACTTGTCCTGGCTTACTTGTGATTCTAGCTGAGCATAATCTGCTTTTGAAGAGCTTCCTGCTTCAAAAAGCTGCTTACCACGAGCAGCATTTGCCTCGCTAACGGCTAGGTTTGCCTCGTTCACTTTGATAGATTCTGCAGCATACAGAATTTGGATATAGATCTGAGTTATCTGTTGGATAATGTTGTTCTCACTCTGAGCCACATCCAGATCTGCGGCCTCACTGTTCAACTTCTGCTGCTTCAGCGTATTTATTCTTTTTCCATTGAAAACTGTCCAGTTTGCGTTCAAACCATAACTGCCATTGTAAGATGTCTTACTGTTAGAAGTCTTTACTTCTGAGCCCATCACCATCATACTGGTAGCTGCATTTGGCTTGTAACTTACGTTTTGGCTCACACTTCCAGAAACTGTAGGTAAGAAGTCGTTCTTCGCGTTTCTTACGTCTATTTCCGCACTCACAGCTTGCAGCCTGTTTTGTTGAATAGTAATGTTCTGTTGCAAGGCATAATCAATGCAATCTTGCAGTGTCCATTGGTCGGGTTGCACGATTGCCACTCTCGTTGTGTCTGTTGACCATGCTTCCTGGCGTGGCGCAATGCCTTCCTGTGCATACAAGTTTGCTAAACATACCATGCCAAGAATTGTCATTCCAAATAATCTTTTCGTTTTCATGTCTTGAAATTGTTTGTTTCACTTTTTTTATTTGTTGCAAAGGTAGGTGCTGGTGATATGTTCTGCAATAAAAATCGACGAATAGACAATTTTTATCGACAAATATATGGCTATTGCAAAAAAAAGGTTTAACTTAGTGGGGTTAATCAACCTTATTTATAATAAAGCGATGAAAAATACGCTTGTAAAAATATGTAGGTTTTATGTAGATGGATTCCGAAGTATGACCATTGGCAAGACACTATGGATACTTATTTTCATTAAGCTATTTATCATGTTTTGCATTCTGCGTGTTTTCTTCTTTCCTAATTTTCTTAATTCTGTAACCAATGATGATTCGCAGAAAGACGATTATGTGAGTTCTCAAATAATCAATAGATCAGTTAATGAATAATCAGAGTTATAAATAACCATTCTATTATGAAGAGTCGTATTCTTATATTGCTTTTGGGGGTTACTTTTTCATATATCCATGCCTCCTGTCAGGCGGAAATATTAGGCTTGTCATCCACCGCGACACATGCGCAGGTATATGTGGTTAATCAGCGCCAGCATAGTGAGGCAAAGCTATTAGAAGTAAAAGAAGGCAAATTGTTGATAGACATGCCTGCTGACAGTTTTGTTACTGCTATTGTACAATGAAATATTAACTTTAAACATACTTAATTATGATTGAAAACATTGACTCTTCTTTGATTGATTGGTCAAGGGCTCAATTCGCCTTGACGGCCATCTATCACTGGGTGTTTGTTCCGCTCACCTTGGGCTTGGCCGTAGTGATGGGTGTTATGGAGACACTCTACTATCGTTCAGGCGATGAGTTCTGGCAACGTACCGCCAAGTTTTGGATGAAATTGTTTGGTATCAATTTCGCTGTGGGTGTGGCTACAGGCTTGATATTGGAATTTGAATTTGGTACCAACTGGAGCAACTACAGTTGGTTTGTAGGCGATATCTTTGGAGCTCCACTGGCCATCGAAGGTATAGTTGCCTTCTTTATGGAGAGTACCTTTGTGGCTGTGATGTTCTTTGGATGGGAGAAAGTAAGCAAAGGTTTTCACTTGGCTTCCACTTGGCTTACCGGTTTGGGCGCTACCATTTCTGCATGGTGGATTCTGGTGGCTAACTCCTGGATGCAGCATCCTGTGGGGATGGAGTTTAATCCTGAGACAGCTCGTAATGAGATGATCAGCTTCTCCGAAGTGGCTTTCTCTCCTTTTGCTGTAGCCAAGTTCTTCCATACTGTATTGTCTGGTTGGGTACTGGGTGCCATTTTTGTTGTGGGTGTGGCGTGCTGGTATCTGCTGAAGGATCGCCAGAGGAAATTTGCTTTACAGAGCATTAAGGTGGGAGCCATTGTAGGTCTCTTCTCTTCTGTTATGGTAGCAGTGACAGGTGATGAGTCTGGTCATCAAGTGGCACAGCATCAGCCTATGAAATTAGCTGCTATGGAAGGTCTGTACCAAGGTGAGAGTGGAGCTGGACTGACTGCTATCGCTCTGCTGAATCCTGCCAAAAAGACTCCGCAGGATGGGGTTGACCCCTATCTTTTTGAGATAAAAATTCCATATATGTTGTCTTTACTGGCAGATCGTGACATCAACTCATTTGTGCCTGGCATCAATGACTTGTTGGAAGGAGGCTACCAATTAAAAAATGGTTCAACAGCTTTGTCTGTGCAGGAGAAAATTAATAAGGGAAAGAAAGCTATTGCCGCGTTTGCTGCTTATCGTAATGCTCGTGCAGAAGGCAATGATGCTGAAGCAAAAGTGCAAGCAGCAGTGTTGCGGGAGAATATGCCCTATTTTGGATATGGTCATATCAAGAATGTGAATGATGTAGTGCCCAATGTACCACTCACCTTCTATATGTTCCGTATTATGGTGATGCTTGGCGGTTATTTTATAGTTTTTTTCATGGTGGTAATTTTCTTAGTTTATAAGAAAGACCTTGCTAAGATGAAATGGATGCATTGGATAGCAATCTTCACTATTCCGCTCGGTTATTTGGCAGGGCAGGCAGGATGGGCAGTGGCAGAAGTTGGTCGTCAGCCTTGGGTGATACAAGATATGATGCCTACAAATGTGGCAATATCTAATGTCTCTACTGGTAGTGTACAACTGACTTTCTTCATTTTCTTGGTTCTCTTCTCTATTTTGCTTATTGCTGAAATTGGTATTATGCTGAAGGCCATAAAGAAGGGACCGGATATCATTGATCGTTAATGATTACTTTAAGGAGATGATTATTAATAGGGCTATTGGGCAGGCTGATTAACTATTACGTTTTGGATAGGGTTAACGACTATTGACCAATGGTCAAAAAGAATATGAAAATGAGTTACGAATTCTTACAACAATATTGGTGGTTTGTCGTATCATTACTCGGCGGACTCCTCGTCTTCCTGCTTTTTGTGCAAGGAGGCAATTCGCTGTTGTTGAATCTTCCTAAAGATGAGATACAACGGCAGATGATGGTTAATTCAACGGGTCGTAAGTGGGAGTTTACTTTCACTACACTTGTAACATTTGGCGGTGCATTCTTTGCATCTTTCCCATTGTTTTATAGCACGAGTTTTGGCGGCGCTTATTGGGTATGGATGTTGATACTGTTCACTTTTGTGGTTCAGGCTGTGAGTTATGAGTTCCAGTCAAAGATGGGTAATCTATTGGGAAAGAATACCTATCGCTGGTTTTTGATAGTCAATGGTGTGTTGGCACCCATACTGTTGGGGGCTGCTGTTTCCACCTTTTTTACAGGTTCTAACTTCTATGTAGATAAAGGCAACATTACAAATCCCCTGGCTCCAGTTATTAGTTATTGGGGTAATGCATCGGGAGGATTGGATGCTTGCTTGAATATCTTCAACGTGATTCTTGGCTTGGCAGTGTTATTTTTGGCTCGTATTCTTGGCGAATTGTATTTTATCAACAATATAAAAGATGAGGACCTGCATCAACGTGCTCGAAAGAGTTTAGGTTTCGATACCATATTCTTCTTGGCATTCTTTCTCACTTGGTTGGTTCACCTCATGATCATGGACGGTTTTGCTGTTGACCCGGCCACAGGTGTAGTATCAATGGAAACCTTTAAATACTTGCATAACATCATGGCATTACCATTGGTGACATTCTTATTGTTGACAGGCATTATATTGGTTTTGTATGGTATTTTCTGGACCTTGGTGAAGACCACTTTCTGTCGTGGCATCTGGTTTGCTGGTACAGGTACTGTATTTGTTGTTACAGCCCTCTTGTTGTTGTCAGGTTATAACAATACCGCATATTATCCTAGTGTTGCTGATTTACAAAGTTCTCTGACATTGGCTAATAGTTCTAGCAGTGAGTTTACCCTTACCACCATGTTCTATGTGTCATTGTTAGTGCCTTTTGTTCTGGCATATATCTTCTATGCGTGGCGCAAGATAGATAGTAAGTCAATTGATGCAGAAGAGTTGCAGAATGAAGAGCATACTTATTAATCATAGCATTATGATAAAATGAAATCTTTTGTCATGTTGGGTGTGATCTAGAAGATATAATAATCATTAGTTTAATTTCTTCAGTGGTGAGCTCAGTATATTACTGGGCTCATCTTTTTTGTCTGAAGAAAACTCAGGCTTAGCGTCACAGGTGACCTTACTTCCTAAAAGTTACAGTTTTAAGCGTGCAAACCTATAGTTTCTGCCTTGCATTCTTATGGTTTTCTTCCTGCAAACCTATAGTTTACGCCTTGCATTCTTTTGGTTTTATAGCTGCAAACCTATAATTTGTGCTTTGCATCCATTAGATATCTCTTTTCCAAGCATACATCATGATACAAATTCCTGTTATGAGGGCCAGAAGGCCGAAATGCAAACCATATCCGTTGGTAAAGAAAACAGGTGCAAAGGTGATAAGGCATATTTCTATAGGTGCAATAAAAAGGTAGGATAGGGCATAGTCCTCCATGCAATGGCTCTTTTGCTCTGGATCGGCAACCCGTAATAAGGCAATGCCCATTGCGACTGTACCTGTAAACCACCCCCATGTAAATAATGCTCTCTCGAACCATGAGTCGTTTTTCAATAACCATCTGCCCGCCAAAAGTACATATAACAAGGTGAATAACAATCCGCATACCAGCAATATACTTAGTGGCACAATATAATTCATCACAACAGTTATTTTGATGGCAGAAATGCCAAAAACAACTAAAAAATCGGTGAATGCTCCACTAAGGTGCCCTATGGTGCGAGGAGAAGTGTAATGTAGAACCCCTGTCTTTTTGAAAACAAAGTGCATTGCTATACCAAATACGAATGCACAGCTGAATACTGGCATCTCCAGTTGTGGCATGAAATACGACACTAATTTGCTGATAGCATAACCGCCAAGCGCCACCATAGCGATAATGGCGAGGTTGAAAGCCAAGCTGTCAATCGAAATAGGAGAGGTAGATGATTCCCCCATGCTACGCCGCTTGTCAGTAGGTAGTAATCCTGTTCGCAGTTCATGAGGTAAATTCTCAAAGTTGGTGAGGAATGAGGTGATGCCTTTTTTCGTGCCCCATTTGATTAGCGCCAACCCTATAAATACCGAGCATAGAATACCCACTGTAGCACAAGTCATCGCAAGCGTCATCATATCATCGTCACCCATCTTGCCGAAAGCTTGTCCTATAGCAGCTGCCGTGCCATGTCCTCCACAAAAACCACTCGGCAATGATAAACCAAAATAAGGGGCTACAGGCCAAAAACTACTCAGAATACAGATGCCAACTAAACCGCCCAATGCCCATTGTAACAACATGCCCGTTTGTGAGTAAACCCACATTCGTTTCACCCTGCTACCATTCTTTTCCTGTTTCTTTTCTGAAGCAAAAGGTAGACACCCGAAAATAAGGGCAATTAGTATGCTGGCATAGGTACCCATGTTGTTTGACAGAGGCAACCATCCTAGTCCTCCAGGACCAAAAACTAGCCCTATGAAACCTGCTGTTAGGCTGGGAGGAATAAAAAAGCGTTGTGCAAGTTCTATCTTTACCCTGATTAATTTACCTAAGAGTAGTAATAATGAAATGATGCCTACATCCGTAAATAATGTCCAAGGAGTAAAATCGTTCATTTTATTATATTTTGTTTTAAAAATGATACAGCAGTTGGAAACTACAACATATATAAGATGATGTTTGTTTTAAAAGTTGAACAATGGCAAGTCTAATGCAAAGATAGTTATTATTATTAAATCAGAAAACTAATTAGTAGATAAGATTTCCGTTGGTCTAATGGAAGTTTATTTATATAAATATAGGTGTAAAAAATTTAATTAAAAAAATAATAAAAACATTTGGCGGATGTCAAAAAAGTACCTACCTTTGCACCCGCTTTCAAAAACGAAAGCTATGCTCTTTAAAAATAGAATAGGAAAATAGTTCAGAGAAAGATCATAAATTTTTTTTTGAGATTTTTCTTGCAGGTATTATTAATTTGTTTTACCTTTGTAACCGCTTTCCCTATTTTTGAAGGTAAAGTTGATCTATGAAAGGATGATGGACAGAGGACAGGCAGCGTCCGTTTTGTTGCAGCTTTTTTGGGGGTTGCAGATATACGGATGTCTGGATTAAGGTGTAATGATACATGAAGACCGTCAATTAAATTAATTGATATAGAATAACGGACAGTCCTGACAGGCAATTACGATGTTTCCCATTCCTTTTTTGGGGATTGGGTTTACATATGAAGATTTATTTTTTACAATGAAGAGTTTGATCCTGGCTCAGGATGAACGCTAGCTACAGGCTTAACACATGCAAGTCGCGG
>CACYLU010000022.1 GCA_902775375.1 uncultured Bacteroidales bacterium
TATTTGATAGTCGCGGAAATAGCCACTTGGCAGATTATTGCTGATAAGCATGATCTGCTGAGGTAAAGCTTGTATTTTGTTGCACTTGGCACGAGTCAATTCAAACACATCAGGATTCTTCTTGTGGGGCATGATACTGGAACCTGTTGTGCACTCATCTGGCAGTTTCACAAAGCCAAAGTTCTGGCTGTTGAACATGCAGGCATCGAAAGCTAACTTGGCAATGGTGCCTGCGATGCTGGCCATAGCAAAAGAAACATTACGTTCCATCTTGCCACGTCCCATCTGGGCATACACCACGTTGTAGTCCATTGAGTCAAAACCCAACAGCTCGGTGGTCATGGTGCGGTTTAATGGGAATGATGAGCCATAACCAGCAGCGGAGCCTAAAGGGTTGCGGTTAACCATGCGATAGGCTGCTTGGAGCAAAGTCATGTCATCTACCAGACTTTCGGCATAGGCACCCAGCCACAGACCGAAAGACGAAGGCATCGCAATCTGTAAGTGGGTATAGCCTGGCATCAGTACGTCTTTATAACGCTCACTCTGCTCTATCAAAGTGTCGAACAATTGCTTGGATAGTTCTGCTATTTCCTGTAACTGAGCACGGGTAAACAGTTTAAGGTCAACCAGTACTTGGTCATTACGAGAGCGACCGCTGTGTATCTTCTTACCGATGTCTCCCAAAGTGCGGGTGAGCATCAGTTCCACTTGTGAATGGACATCTTCTATGCCTTCTTCAATTACAAACTCACCCTTGATAGCCACCTCATATATCTTTCTCAACTCCTGAAGCAGCACTTTTAGCTCGTCTGAGGTTAGAAGTCCTATGCTTTCAAGCATGGTGATATGTGCCATACTGCCCATTACATCGTATGGCGCCAGATAGAGATCCATTTCGCAATCCCGACCGACGGTGAAACGTTCTATTTCTTTATCTATCTGTGTGGATTTTTCCCAAAGCTTCATAAGTAAATGAAAATTGAGACGGAGCATGCCCCGTCTCTGTTTGTAACTCTGTATTTGTATTTAGTACGGAACTTGTGCCAAAGCTTCCACGATGCGGTTCAAACCATCTTTAATAGGCTTCTGCACCATGCCTAACATGAAAGGGTTGAGCTGCAGACCAGCTATCAGTTTCATCTCACATGCTTCAGCACCTTTAGGTATCAGTTCCATACGGATATCGAATGGGATGGGTGACTGAACAGTGCCATAGGTCACACTATGGAAGGGTTCAGTGTCTTTAATCTGCATTGATACGGCACCCATTGGTGTCTTGAAAGTGAGCATACCGTTGTCGAGGCTGATATTGTCTAGCTTGTCAGCAGGGATGCGTTCTTTCAGTTTTTCCAGATTGTCGGCATTTGACAACTTCTCAAATACACTGCGCTGAGGAGCCTCAATACGTTTGGTATCGCTCTCAAAACTCGTAGTACTCATAGTTTGTTTATTTAACAAAATGGGAATGACCCATTACTGTATTTATTATTTTAAGTCGTCACCCCAATGAGCTGGGTCCTTGCGCCATTCGTTCAGCGTTGGGATATCTTTCTCTTCGATATAACCAGTCTTAAGGGCTGTTTCAATAACGGCATCGTAGTCGGTGAGGGTTACCAAAGGCACTTTCGCTTCTTTGAAAGCTTTCTCAGCTACAGGGAAGCCGTAAGTATAGCTGGCCACCATGCCAATTACCTCGCAACCGTCTCTGCGGATAGCTTCCACAGCTTTTAAGCTACTGCCACCTGTTGAGATAAGGTCTTCCACTACCACAACTTTCATGCCTGGGCGCAATTCTCCTTCAATCAGATTTTCCAAGCCATGATCTTTTGGTTTGGAGCGAACATATACGAAAGGTAAGTTCAGGGCATCAGCTACCAATGCTCCTTGAGGTATGGCACCTGTGGCAACTCCTGCCACTGCATCAACTTGTGGGAAGTGTTCTAAGATGATACGAGTAATTTCATATTTTACAAAACTGCGCAAGGAGGGATATGAAAGGGTCTTGCGGTTGTCACAATAGAATGGTGATTTCCAGCCTGAAGCCCAAGTGAAAGGGTTGGCTGGCTGTAATTTAATGGCTTTAATCTTTAAAAGCTTTTCAGCAAACAGTCTCTCTAACGTTTTCATAGCACTATCATTTTTCAAAAAACAATGCAAAAGTAAATAAAAGAATGGTAATCCCGAAATGATTGGCTCTTTTTTCAATCATCTATGTTGCATAACACTTCTTCATAAGTGAAGCCTCGCTGCAGGGCGAAGCGTGTGAGCTTGGCTCGCATCTGGTATTCGTCTTCCTCTTTCAACGATTTGCGCTTCTGATTCAGTAAGTCACACAGTATCTGCATGTATTCCTCTCGGTCGATTACCTCGTCCATCAGTGGTTTGAATACTGATGGGGGAATTTGTTTCTGGCGAAGGCCTTGCTCAATCTTGATACGACCCCACTTGGCAAATCGGTATTTGTCGTTGATATAGGCTTTGGCGTAGCGTTGCTCGTTGATAAAACCCTGTTGGCACAATTGGCTGACAATGTGTTGGACTTCTTCTCCTTCAAATCCCCATTGATGAAGTTTTTCGCAAACGTCAGCAATGCAATGCTCTCCCTTTGAACAATAGCTGGCAGCCTTGGATAGGGCTTCTGATGGTGTTAATGGTTTCATCACTTAAGATATCCTAAATCCTCCAATAATGCTTTTACTTCCTCTCCGAAAGCATAGTTGATTTCAAAGGCAAGCATCCCACCTTCTTTTAACATCGTAAGCCCTAACTGACCTATCTTTCGATAGAAAAGCAAAGGATCTTCATTGGGGACGAACAATGCTTTGTGTGGTTCATAACGTAAAACGTTGGGTGCCATCTTATCAGCTTCTTTTACTGTTATATACGGAGGATTGCTCACGATGGCGTTGTAAAACCTTGTTTGCTCGGGAGATGGCTGAAAGGAAAGGATATCGGCCTGAAAGAATGTAACGCCGCCTTTCAATTTTTTATTATTCAATTTGGCGATTGAGAGTGCTTCTTCTGAAATGTCGCAAGCGAAGACTTTAGCATTTGGCAGGGCCAATGACAAAGAAATCGCTATGCATCCACTTCCTGTTCCGATGTCGAGTATCAATGATTCAGGGGATAGCTGCTCTGCTAAAAGCTGTACAAGTTCTTCAGTTTCAGGGCGAGGAATCAGTACGTCGGGCGTCACATAAAACCTTCTTCCGCAAAAAGGGGCTTGCTGTTGTATGTATTGTATAGGTTCGAATTCTTTCAATCTTGAAAGGATAGCCTGCAGAAAAATTTTCTGGTTTGCCGATAAAGCTATATCTTTGCCAAGGAAATAGTCAACAGGTGATTGTCCCAGCATCTCCTGGCAAATGATGCGGGTCAGGGCATTGGCTTCTTGCTTGCCGTAAAGGGGGAGCAGGGCCTGACGTATTTCTGTGATGACGTTTGGCATAATTCTCGCCAAAAGTACAGATAATTTGAGAAAAGACGATGACAAATGATGAAAAATATATGATGCGTTGCATCCAACTGGCCCAAAACGGCAAGTTGGGAGCAGCTCCTAATCCTATGGTAGGTGCTGTGGTGGTTTGTGACGGACGCATTATCGGTGAGGGCTATCATGCGAAATGTGGTGAAGCCCATGCTGAGGTAAATGCCATAAATAGTGTGAAAGATGAGTCTTTGTTGCATCGAAGCACTTTATACGTGAGTCTTGAACCTTGTGCCCATTATGGCAAAACGCCACCATGTGCTAAGTTAATTGTTAGCAAAGGAATTCCTAAAGTGGTGATAGGGTGCCAAGATCCATTCAGTAAGGTGGCTGGTAAAGGCATTGAGATATTAAAACAAGCTGGGTGTGAGGTCGTTGTAGGGGTATTGGAAAAGGCATGTCAAGATTTAAACAAAGCTTTCTTTACAGTGCAATTAAAACATAGACCTTTTATCACGCTGAAGTGGGCACAATCGGCTGATGGCTTCATGGATGTTGAAAGAAATGACGGTGAACCTGTAAAACTTTCCTCACCTTTAACTCAGTTGATTGCTCACAAGCGTCGTGCAGAGCACCAAGCAATAATAGTGGGTACGCAGACGGCTAGGCTTGACAACCCTTCATTGAATGTAAGAGATTGGTGTGGGCCACAACCTTTGCGTATCGTGATTGATAAGGATCTTACATTACCTCGTCATCTTCATCTTTTTGATGGTAGCCAGCCTACCTTAGTGGTTACTGAAAAGAATGAAACAATAGCAGGTGCTATGACTCTTCAAGTAGATTTTAACCAGAGTATTCTGCCCCAGCTGATGGAAGAGTTGCAGAGGAGGAACATTCAGTCTTTATTGGTGGAAGGAGGATCTAAATTGTTACAATCTTTCATCGATGAGGGGTTATGGGACGAAGCTTATGTTGAACATTGTCCACAGGTTTTAGGGCATGGAATTTTGTCACCAAGTCTTATTAATCCTAAAAAATCATTCAAAAAAAGCCTAATTATGGGCCGAAACTACCATATATTTTATAATTTTGTATAAAACTTCGTCAGAAATCTGCACATAAGAAAATTGTTTTTTAATTTTGCAGGTTGTAAATAAGAAAAGAAGACTTTGATGAGAACAAAACTCTTAATAGCCATAGCCTGTTTGTTGGGTGTTTGTATTGGATTCGGTGCTTGCGTAAAAGGAAATGACGAAGGAAAGACCGAAGTGAATATCAGTACTTATGTGACGGCTTTTGGTATTGATACTATATATGGGAAATATTATAAGTTCAGCATTGACCAGCTGAACCATGTTATTTTCAACGCAGATTCTCTGCCTATCGGTGCAGATACATTGCTGAACAATATTGCCATAGATACTTTCTCGGCATCAGGCTATATCACTTCTGGATTACTTGATTCTATAGTAATCGTCGGCAACAAGGCTGATCTTACTCCAGCTATTAATAAACCAGGACTTACATTTAAAATTATATCCAGTGATGCTAGTAGGTCACAGGAATATAGTTTACAAATAAACGTTCATAAAGAAGATCCAGAGGCTGCTTCATGGACGCGTATTGCTAAGCTGCCTACTGAATTCCTGGCTGCCCGGAGTACAGACCAGAAGGTGCTGATTAAGGGTGATGAACTATTTGTGCTGCTGCGTGGTGATTTGTTGCTGAAAGCTGATATCAGCGATGAGTCGAATTATTCATGGGGAATTCATAATATGGCAGGTCTGCCTGCTGATGCCATGTTACATTCCACACTTTGCTATGCTGATACTCTTTATTTGATATCCGCATCGGGCGATGTCTATAACAGCGAGAATGGTGAAGTTTGGCAGAAAAATGAAACTTTGAGTGGAGGCGTTATATCATTGTTAGCAGCTTTCTCTGATAAATTGACTGCCATCAGGGAAGTGGATGGAGAACAATATTATTGTCTAACATCTGCATCTACAAAAGGATGGACAGATGGTGAGCACGTTCAATCGGGTTTCCCAACAAAGAAAGTAAGTTCAGATGTTTATCTATCAAGCACAGGTGTGGAAAGAGCTATTTTGGTAGGTACGCCCTTAAAAACTGATGATAGAATTGTGCCTTGGATGACTATTGATGGTGATGATTGGGGCGCAATGACTACGGACACAGAGTATTATTGTCCACCATTTGAAAATCCAGTTGTGATATATTACAATAAGTTTTTCTATATTTGGGGTAATGAGCTGGATGAAATGTATGAGTCTATGGGTGGCTTGGTCTGGGGAAAATCTGTTGGCAAATTCCAATTGCCGTTAGAGGTGAGCGGACATAAACAATATGCGATGACAGTTGACACCTCCAACTTTATTTGGTTACTTGTTATAGGTGACGGTGATGAAGATACACAGCTATGGCGTGGACGTCTTAATAAATTGAACTATTAATGATTGCTGGTGTATGGAGGAACATATACAATTGGATATGAAATGTATGCCGTCTCATGTGGCGATTATCATGGATGGTAATGGCCGATGGGCTAAACAGCGTGGGATGGAGCGCACTTTTGGACACCAGGCTGGGGCTGAGACGGTACATCAGATAGTAGAAGAAGCTGCTAGATTGGGTATTAAATACCTTACTTTATATACTTTTTCGACGGAGAATTGGAATCGTCCTACTGAGGAGATTACTGCTTTGATGGGGTTGCTCTTTGAACATATAGAAGAGGAGACCTTTATGAAAAATAATGTTAGTTTTAAGGTGATTGGAGATATTGATAAATTACCAAACTATGTGCAGGGAAAGTTGAAAAAGTGTATAGAGCATACTTCACGTAATACAGGAATGTCGCTGGTTCTTGCTTTGAGCTATTCTTCAAAGTGGGAACTAACAGAGGCTGCTCGTCAGATTGCGGCAGATGTAAATGACGGGAAGTTGAAATTGTCGGACATAGATAGTAACACAATACAACAGCATTTGGCTACTAAAGATATGCCGGATGTGGACTTGCTGATTCGTACGGGTGGCGAACAGCGTTTGAGTAATTATTTGCTTTGGCAGTGTGCTTATGCTGAATTATATTTCTGCGATACTTATTGGCCTGACTTTAAGGAGCAGGAATTGCGGAAAGCAATAGCGGATTACCAGAATCGCGAAAGACGATACGGAAAAACAAGTGAACAATTAAAATCAGATGATTAGTGTTGATAGTATAAAGCTGAAAAGGAAAATGCATAATCGTTTTAACTACATATTGTTGTTAGTAGCAACGTTGGCAATGTTTAATTGCCAATGGGCATTGGCTCAGGAAGAGGTAGCTGAGGATGCGTTGAATGACGGGACTCCTGTTATCCTTTATTCTGGTGAACCCAAAAAGTATATAATTGCTGATATTGCAGTTGAAGGAGCTGATAATTACGAAGATAATGTGATTATTAATATTTCTGGTTTGCAAGTAGGTGAAACGATTGAAGTGCCAGGTGAAGATATTACTGATGCTGCTAAGCGATACTGGAAACACGGATTGTTTTCGGATGTCAGCATTCAAGCTGATAAGATTGTTGGCGATCGTATTTGGCTGAGAATAAAAGTGAGCATGAGGCCACGTGTGAGTGAAGTTAATTACTATGGTTTGAAAAAATCTGAACAGGAAGACTTACAGGCACGTATAGGCATGATTAAAGGTAGCCAGATAACACCTAATGCCGTGAGCCGTGCAGAAACAATCATCAAGCGATACTTGGATGGGAAAGGTTTTAAGAATGCTGAAGTAAAACTGGTGCAACGTGATGATCCCGACCGAGCTAATGAGATTATAGTGGATGTAAACGTAGATAAGAAAGAAAAGGTCAAGGTTCATCAGATTACAATTGAAGGTAATAAAGCACTTAAAACTAACAAGATTAAGCGCGTGATGAAAAAGACCAATGAAAAGAATAAATTGGTAAATATCTTCCGTACTAAGAAGTTCGTCCCTGAAAAATATGAAGAGGATAAGCAACTGATTATTGATAAATATAATGAGTTGGGCTATCGTGATGCTGTAATTCTGGCAGATAGTGTAACTAACTTTGATGACAATACTGTGGATGTTTATATCAAAGTTGAAGAGGGAGAGAAATATTATATACGTAATATTTCCTGGGTAGGTAACACAGTGTATCCTTCTGATGTACTGGCCAATGTGTTGCAAATGAAGCCTGGTGATGTGTATAATCAGAAGAAGCTAGAAGAGCGTACGATAACTGATGATGAATCAGTAGGTAATCTTTACTACAATAACGGTTATCTATTCTATAGCCTCGACCCCGTTGAAGTGAATATCGTAGGTGACTCCGTCGACCTGGAAATGCGTATTTATGAGGGGCAACAAGCTACTGTAAACAAAGTAACGATCACTGGTAACGACCGCCTTTATGAAGAAGTAGTGCGTCGTGAGTTGTATGTGAAGCCTGGTAAATTATTCAGTAAGGATGATATCATGACATCCATGCGAGAGATCCAACAGATGGGCCACTTCGATCCAGAACAGCTGCAACCAGATATCCAACCTCGTCCAGAAGATGGTACGGTAGATATTGGCTTCCCCTTGGTATCTAAACCAAATGATCAGGTGGAACTATCTGCAGGCTGGGGACAGACAGGTGTCATTGGTAAATTGAGCTTGAAGTTTACCAACTTCTCCATGAAGAACTTGTTGCATCCAAGCCGAAAACATCGTGGATTGCTCCCGCAAGGTGAAGGACAGACTTTGACGTTGAGCGGACAGACCAATGGTAGCTACTATCAGAGTTATAGTATTTCGTTCTTGGATCCTTGGTTTGGTGGAAAGCGCCCAAATGCATTTCAGGTTTCTGCTTATTATTATGTGCAGACTGATATCAGTAGTCGCTATTACAATACTGCTATGATGAATATGTATAATAGTGCATATGGCATGGGAGGTATGTATGGTGGCTATGGTGGTTATGGCTATGGTGGTTATGGTTATGGTGGCTATGGTTACTCAAACTATGAAAACTATTATGACCCTGATAAGTATATGAAGATGATCGGTGCATCGGTGATGTTTGGTAAACGTTTGAGTTGGCCAGACAACTACTTCCAGATTTCTGCCGAGTTGTCTTTCAACCGATATATGCTGAGCCAGTGGATGTATTTCCCTGTAACTGATGGTAGTTCAAATGAAGTAGCATTGAACTTTACATTGGCACGTAGGTCAACGGATAATCCTATTTACACTAGACAAGGTTCTGAGTTTACCTTCTCTGTGCAGCTTACTCCTCCTTGGAGCTCATTCGATGGCAAAGACTATAGTAAGTATGACCAGTCCAATCAGGATGACTATAACAAAATGTATCGTTGGATTGAGTACCATAAGTGGAAGTTTAAGTCAAAGGTGTTTATCCCATTGGCTGATCCATATACAGTTAAACGTACACCAGTGTTGATGGCTCGTGCTGAGTTTGGTTTGTTGGGACACTATAATAAATATAAGAAGTCTCCTTTCCAGACTTTTGATGTGGGTGGTGACGGTATGACAGGTTATACCACTTATGCTACTGAGAGTGTGGCACTCCGTGGGTATGAAAACAGTTCTCTCACTATGTATAGAAGCCAAGCTGGATATGCATATACCCGTTTTGGATTAGAATTAAGATATCCAATTTTGCTTGAGACAAGCAGTACTATCTATGCTTTAGCGTTTTTAGAAGGAGGAAACGCTTGGCATGACGTTTCTAAGTTTAACCCATTCGATATGAAACGCTCTGCTGGTTTAGGCGTGCGAATCTACTTGCCAATGATTGGTATGATGGGTATCGACTGGGGGTATGGATTTGATAAAGTCAATGGCTCTACGCAATTTGGTGGAAGTAACTTCCACTTCGTGCTAGGTCAGGAATTTTAATGATTGTGTTACTTAAAAAGAGATGGAATTATGAAAAAGTTTGTGTTATTGATGTTAGCATTGTGTGCCATGAGCCTGGGCGCTAGTGCACAGCGTTTTGCATTGATTGACATGGAGTACATTTTACAGAATGTTCCTGCTTATGAGAGTGCAAACAGCGAAATAGAACAATTGTCAAAACAATGGCAGGCAGAAGTGCAAAAAGTCTCTGATGAGGCTAAATCATTATATGAAAGCTATCAGTCGGCTAAAAACTTGACAGAGGC
>CACYLU010000023.1 GCA_902775375.1 uncultured Bacteroidales bacterium
CCTTTCATAGATCAACGCTGTCCCTTTCGGAAAGCGGATGCAAAGGTAGACACTTTTTTTACATCTACCAAATATTTTACAAACTTTTTTTTGAAAAAAGATTTCCTGGCCTATTATAAATATATGGTGTAGATGCACAAGAGGCAACGAGTGATAAGGTTTTAAGTGGCGATAAACATGGTAGCAGCTGACGGGAAAAGGACAAGCCGGTAGCAGGATAAAGGTTTACTAGTATTAAACGAGCCTTTTACTTCCTCTAAGCTGGCCTTTTACTTCTTCGTGTTTTTTATTTTTCTCTCGTACAAAAATATTTCTCTAATGTTGCAACAAAACGAGGGGAAATATAGCACTGATTTGTTTGATATCTGCTATGGAGTGTTGCACCGTCATCTACAAGGGAAAGGAGATATTACTATAGGGGTATCACAGATATCGCCATACCCCGTAGATAGTTCTCCATTCCCTCACGGGGATTATCATAGCAGGTGAAAGATGCCGCTACTCCTACCTATGGCAGTATCCTTGCCCTCCTGCTTTCGGCATGGTGTAACTTCCCAAAGCTACCACCTAGGTTTACACGAAGCGTAACGACTTGGTGCCAGTTAAGTCCCGCCTTAGTGACATTGAAAATGGCGCCAGCATAAGCAGACACCCAGTCATTCACAATGAACTGATACTTAACGTCAGTACGGTTATAGGCAGAAGCCTGATAATAGGTATCACCCCAATAATAGGCACCATAGAATTGCTTGCCAAAAGGTTGTTGATGGCCACCAGCATAGAAAATATCTTCCAAGAAGAAACGCTTGTAATGGGCATTGACCTCACCCAAGAAACCTAAAGGAGTGTGTTTACCATTATCCAAGCCTCTTTCACGATCGAAGCTCGCCAATACACCAGCTCTAACATCAATGCCCGCATCAATCACACGACTGTCTAACTGATAGCCCACAAAAGGATGGGCAACCAAATTGTCATGAATATGCTGCATCTCATCGGCTTTCCAAGTAAGGGCATAATGATAATAATAACCTTCGAGACCTACATATAAGCGTTTGCTAAATTTGCTGAACAACTCTTCATCTATTTTACTAATAGTATGCTTAACACTTAAGCCCGCCATGAACTGCTCACGGTCTTTATTGGTTCGGAAGCCAGTCCAATCTATGAAAGCCTCTAAATATCCTCGTTCATGCTGATGCTGGAAAGCAAAACCCTGCATGGTAGGGCGATAATAGCGTATGGTATCACTAATTAAAAAAGAAGGATAATCACCTAATAACTGGTCACGCTGAAAACTACCAAAAGTGAAAGTCAAAGGTTTAGTGCTATACTTGTAATATAAGATGGGGAAGCCATCAGAATAACCATGTTTCTTGCCAAATTCAATCTGACCACTATAGCCTCCCATCAGGCTATGCTTGCCCTCATCCCAACTGACACCTAATTCAGGAGTAGCACGTATGCCACTGTATGTCATTGTCGTTCGATAAGAGGCGTCACCTTCGCCATTATCAAAGAAGCCTTCGGCACCAAGTTTCCATTCCAACTTCTGCCCATTGACCATTGACCACTGGCCACTGAATATGATTATGGCCAAAGCAAGAATAGTTTTAATAAAAGCAATATTCCTCATCTATACAAATACTCAAAATCCCTTGACATAATTATAAATTCAATGATTCAAGCATCCGTTTGATCACAACAGTAGCAGAGATCTCTCGATTGGCAGCTTCTGGAATAACGATTGAGCGAGGGCTCTCAATCACATCATCGCTCACTATCATATTACGACGCACAGGCAAGCAGTGCATGAAATGGGCATTATTGGTCCAACTCATGTGCTCGGTGTCAATGGTCCAATTCATATCTTTGCTTAGTACCTTACCATAATCGGCAGGATTGGTTACACCTGGACAGCTCCAGTTCTTGGCATATACAAAGTCTGCCCCCTCAAGCGCCTTCTTTTGGTTATACTCAACCACCGCATTGTCCACAAACTGAGGATCCAACTCATAGCCATGGGGATGAGTAACCACAAATTCAACGTCAGCAGCATTCATCCACTCGGCAAACGAGTTAGGCACAGCCTGAGGCAAAGCCTTTGGATGAGGAGCCCAAGTGAGCACCACCTTTGGGCGCTTCACCTCTTTATACTCTTCTATGGTAATCAAATCGGCAAAAGCCTGCAAGGGATGTACCGTTGCCGTTTCCATCGCAAAGACAGGGCGACCACTATATTGTACAAACTGATTGAAAACTGTTTCGGCATAATCATAATCACGATCTTTCAGCCCTGCAAAAGAACGTACACCAATGATGTCACAATAGCAACCCATAACAGGGATAGCTTCCAACAAGTGCTCGCTCTTGTCACCATCCATCACGACCCCACGCTCTGTCTCCAGTTTCCATGCACCTTGGTTCACGTCTAGAACAATCACATTCATACCAAGGTTCATAGCTGCTTTCTGTGTGCTCAAGCGAGTGCGCAGACTGGAATTGAAGAACACCATCAAGAGGGTTTTATTCTTGCCTAACTCCACATATTTGAACCTATCATTCTTTATCTCTTTGGCCTCCTGCAAAGCCTGACGCAGGTCACCTAAATCTTTCACATTACTGAAATATCTCATAATAACTGATAATTGAGAATTAATAACTAATATTACTTCCTAATTTGTCCATCACCTTCTATCACCCACTTATAAGTGGTAATTGCCTCCAGAGCCATAGGACCACGAGCATGCATCTTCTGCGTACTGATGCCAATCTCAGCCCCCAAACCAAACTGGGCACCATCACTAAAGGATGTAGGCGCATTCCAATATACACATGCAGCATCAACTTCGCTACAGAATCTATCGGCAACAGCTTTGTTTTCTGTGACAATACACTCGCTATGGCCAGAAGCAACAGAGTTAATGCAATCAATAGCCTCGTCAAGTGAAGCTACCGTTTTGATAGCCATCTTATAGTCAAGGAACTCAGTACCAAAACTATCAGGCTGAGCATGTTGCAACAATTCATCGGGGTAATGCCCATGCAAGGAAGCATAGGCCTCATCATCAGCATAAATAATCACATGACTATCGGCCAATGGATAGCACAATTCTGGCAAATCAGCCAGACGACTTCGATGCACCAACACACAATCTAAGGCATTACACACTGACACGCGGCGAGTCTTAGCATTATTTATAATAGGAGTACCTTTAGCAGTATCACCAAAGGCATCAAAATAAGTGTGGCAGATGCCGGCACCCGTTTCTATCACTGGTACAGTGGCATTATCGCGCACAAATCTAATCAGTCCACTGCTGCCACGGGGAATGATTAAATCAACTAATCCGCGTGCGTGAAGCAACTCAGCTGTTGATTCACGATCTCCCGGAAGTAGTTCCACCACATGGGTATCAACGCCAAATCGTTTTAATACGCCATGAATGACCTTAATGATAGCTTCATTGGTGACTTGTGCATCACTTCCGCCTTTCAAGACACAAGCATTGTGACTACGCAAGCACAAAGAGAACACATCAAAACTCACATTAGGACGAGCTTCATAGATGATGCCTATCACGCCAAAAGGCACACTTACCTGCTTTATCTTCAATCCATTAGGGCGGACTGTATATTTTAACACTCTTCCTACTGGCGAAGGCATATGAGCCACATTACGCATATCAGCTGCTATACCTTGAATTCGCTCAAGTGTAAGCTTTAAACGATCATATTTGGGATTGGCAGGATCCATTCGATCAAGGTCCTGCTCATTAGCATCGAGTATGGCACCTGCTTGCATCACAGCTTCATCGGCCACCGCACACAGCACATCAGAAATAGTCTTGTCACTCATGCCCAGTAAAGACCTGGAAGCATTCTTTACATCTTGTAGCTGTATCTTAATATCCATAATCCCTTACTCCATATATAAATAATCATAATGAACAACAGCACGACCCGCATGCTTCCCCATTGCAGCCATAGCTTGCACAGACGTACAATTTGCCTTGCCTACTCCAATGAGATTCCCCTTGCTATCCATGATACGGATGATATCATCTTTTTCAAAATCACCTGCTACGTTAATAATACCCACAGGCAAAATACTTACTGCATTGTCACCCCTCAAAGCCTCCAATGCTTTATCGTTGATTGTAATCTCCCCTTTAGCAAACCCCTCACTATGGGCGATCCACTTCTTAACCCCACTGATAGGTTTTGATTTTGGAACAAAACGAGTGCAAATAGTATCAGGATTGTGCATGAGCTGTAACAAGATATCTTCGTGCTTGCCATTAGCTATGATTACCTCTATGCCTTCATCAGCCACTTTACGGGCGATGCTGGTTTTTGTGAGCATGCCACCTCTACCAAAACTCGACTTAGCCGTTTGAATATAGCCAGACAAGTCCACACGTTGCCCTATTTCGCGAATCACATGTGAAGTAGGGTCAGAAGGAGAGCCGTTGTATATGCCATCAATATTGCTCAAAATGATAAGTGCATCAGCATCCATCATAGAAGCAATAAGGCCACTCAGTTCATCATTATCAGTAAACATCAGTTCTGTCACACTGATGGTGTCATTCTCATTCACAATGGGTATTACTCCATTTTCCAACATCACCATCATACAATTCTTTTGATTGAGATAATGTCTGCGTGTGGAGAAGTTCTCTTTCATGGTGAGCACCTGACCAACTACCATTCCATGATCGCGGAACAACTCGTAATAACGGTTGATAAGCTTAACTTGGCCAACGGCTGAAAAGAGTTGGCGTTGAGATGTTGTATCGAGGTGATGAGAAGAAAGCTTCATTTCACTACGGCCAGAGGCCACTGCCCCAGATGACACCAAGATAACTTCCAGCCCTTCCAATCGGAGTTGAGCAATTTGGTCAACCAATGCCGACATACGGGTAACGTCCAATGTACCGTCTTTACGAGTCAGCACATTGCTACCTACCTTAATCACTATTCTTTTCATAACTCAATGTGCTTTACATTCACCGATTCATTGAGGAAAATGGATGCCGATTCCGAGAATTTCTCTTCTGATTCAGTTGTATAGTATATGCATGTGTTCCCACGTGTGCACTTGGCATCCATTTCAGGATGACGGCACAGATAATCTTTTAGACTTTCTGCCACTAACTCACCTTGTGTGACAATGTTAATATGATCAGGAACAAATTTCTTTATCTTAGGTAACAACAATGGATAGTGGGTACAGCCAAGTATAATGGTATCAATCTTACTATCTTTCGACAACAACTCATCAAGATATTTCTGAACGAAATAGTCGGCACCTTCGGCATTGGCCTCATTGTTTTCCACTAGAGGCACCCACATAGGACATGCC
This sequence comes from uncultured Bacteroidales bacterium, assembly GCA_902775375.1. GTDB lineage: Bacteria > Bacteroidota > Bacteroidia > Bacteroidales > Bacteroidaceae > Bacteroides. The sequence goes on from CACYLU010000023.1 coordinate 5,369, forward strand.
TGACTGCTAACCACCACATCAGGAAAAAGTTTTTTTATCTCCAAAGGGTAGGATTCGCTCTTTACCGTACCAGGGGTAGCCACCAAACCGATATGTCGTGTATTCGTCAGGTTGCCTATGCATTCAACCGTTGGGCGTATCACTCCTAACACCCTGCGTTGAGGATCTAATCGATGAAGGTCGTTCATCTGAATACTGCGCAATGCCTTGGCTGATGCAGTATTACACCCTAAAATGACGAGATGGCAACCCAACTCGAACAGTTTGGTCACTGCCTGCAAAGTAAACTCATATACAATTTCGAACGAGCGTGTGCCATAAGGGTTGCGGGCATTATCTCCCAGATAGATATAGTCATAAGCAGGCAAGGCCTCACGGATCTTGCTTAAGATCGTGAGGCCTCCATAACCTGAATCAAACACCCCGATAGGGCCAGGTATGCTTGACAACCTATGATTCATAACTTTATTTTACGCCCACCTTAGTCTTAACTTTGTCAGTGATATCCACGCTCTGAGCACCTACAGCAACAATGCCATTTACATCAAAGACGTAAGCATATCCTTCAGAATTAGCAACTTCCTGAACAGCCTTAAGCACCTTCTCCTGAATAGGGTTCATAGCCTCCTGCTGAGCCTGTTGCAACGACTGGCCTGCCTCCTGTTGGAATTGTTCCTGGCGTTGTGCCATATCCTGAAGCTCTTTCTGACGACGCTCAGCAATGTTGCGAGGCAGCGAGTCAGCCTGAGCTACATACTCCTGATACTTTTTGTTAAACTCTTCCTGTGTACGCTGAAGTTCATCCTGATAGTTCTTTTGCATTGCTTCAATGTCAGACACAGCTTTCTTATATTCTGCCATCTCAACAATTACAGCTTGCGCATTCACATGAGCGAACTTCTGCTGAGCCATTGCACCCAGCGCTGGTAGGGCGATCAAAGCAACGGCTAATACAATTTTCTTTAACATCTTAAATCTTAATTTTATTGTTTATATTTATTTTCTTTACTATCGCCTGCAAATGTATGAATTATTTTTGAATTATTCACCTAATTCGGCCAATACATCATCACTTATATCAATATTTGGTGAAGCAAAGATGATACTGGATGCAGAAGCACGATCAATTACCATGCTATATCCCTTATTTTGAGCAATGGCTTTTAC
>CACYLU010000024.1 GCA_902775375.1 uncultured Bacteroidales bacterium
CGCAATCTTGTTGGGATGGTCTCATTTGTTTACCAGTTGATGACAGATTTCCTCTGCCATTTCTGCTACAAAAGTACTACTTTTCTACCAATATAGTATGCAAATATCGAAAATGTTGCATCCTGGAAGATAGTTTTTTACTTCATTCCTCATCCTTCAGCCATTGCACGTTAGGCGAGACACTGACCTGTCCCTACGGTTCATATCAATTCTGATAGTATCTCTTTTTCGGTATATGTTGAGAGAATCATAAATTGCTTGTCGATTAATTATTTATCTTCTCTAATATCAACCCCAGATGATATTCCACAATGCCCTCATTATAGGTAATGTCCGTAACCTGAACTAGGGCACTTTCTCTGTCTTTGTTATAACCCACAAACAGGCGTAATGCATCATACCGGCGCAGGTAACGTTTACCATCTGTCTCATCAAGATAGGTATATTTATTGAGTGTAGTCTGTTTCAGCTCACGATACTCTATCTTTTTTGCCCCACTCATTATCTCGTCGAAATAAATCTTCTTGATGTTGAGTGTCAGCACCTTCATGCCTGTGGTGTCGAAAGTCGATTTTGCTTTGACAATTCGTTTCTCCAAGCATTCCAATTGTGGATTATAGGTATAGCCTACAATGGAGCCATCCATGATTTTCTTGATTATCACATCTACTACGGGCAGAGGTACAATAAACCATTCATTAGGCTGGTGCGCTTTACCCTTTTCATCATAAACAACCACTTGATATTGCACAGTCATCAACAGTTGATGCACCAAATCCTCAAACTTCTGCGAGTTAAGATTTACCACCTTGTAAGTAGCTACAATCTTAACGGGAGCCATCAGATAGGTAGGTTCATTCTCTGCATTGGCAATACGCTGCTCAACATCGTTAGTCGTAAAGCCGATCTTATACAGATTCTTTTCAGCCTTTACCTCTGGATCATTAGATAGTGATGACAGCACATAGATATAGCCTGTTACCTTATCGTCAGTAGCAATATCGGAATTGCTGAAGAAGCGGCTCTCCGTTTCTTCCTGTAGTTCTGATATCGCATAGCCATCGCCTACCACACTCTTACGAAGGGTCTGCAAAAGAATGTCCGATTCTGTACCATTTTCATAGATACAGCGTGTTCTAGCATCCGGTAAGAAATTACTACTCTTTTTCAGCTCACCAATCTGCTCCAGCAATAGCATTTGTCCGCTCACGAAGTAGTATCGACCAGCTGCGAGTGTTGCCGTCTTGTTAATCTTTACCAATGAGCGTTTACCTTCTTTCAACTCCTGATGCACTTTCTCGAACAATGGCTTATAGTCCTGAAAGTTCTCGCAGAGTTTATGCTGAGCCACGTAGTCAGGTTTCTTCTTGGCTATCACCCTTCGCATATCCTGAGGAATGTCGAAAAGGCTTTCTTCCTCTTCGCTCATCTTCAATAGCGGGTCGTCGAATATCGCTTCCAGTTCTTTATCTATGTTCATACTTCAAATCCTTTTTCACGCAGTTTGGTCATTGCAGCATACATCATTTTCTCTTTCAGGTCACCGTTAGGACTGGGGTCTCGTCCGTTCTTGGCAATCCAGTTGTTCACCTCTGCCAACTTCTGTTGCATTCGGTCGCTGGCAGTAGGTGCTGCAGCCTTAGGGCGCACACCTTCCAATAATGGATCATCAAATATCTCTATCAATTCCTTTGGCCATTCCATACGCTAACCCTCATAGTCTAAGCCCATCATGTGGCGAATTTTCTCATTCTTTATTTTCTGATATGCGACAGCCAGTTCCCTCACTTTCGGGTCTGGATCATCTACAGAAGGTACCTTCCCATCATGAGACGCAACATACTCTTTCAAAGGTCCCTTAAAGAGCATGATTGCCTGTTCCAAGGTCATATCATATTTCTGCTCGGCAATGGTATCCTGGATTACTTTCAGTGTTTTGGCATCTACAGATTTCGAGATGACTTCATAGGCACGCTGGAACGGATTGATGGTATCTATCAGATTGATGCTCAACTTGTCGATATTAATAAACCTATTGGCAATCTTAATCAGTCTGTTACCCTCGCTGGCTTTATCCTCTTCATCAGTAATCGTAGAGATGGGATTACCCTTTTCATCTACGATGTCATTGCCCTTAATTATCGTATCAAGCAACACACGCTGGCGCACTTCCTCCACTTCACCCTCGTTCAAGTCCGGATAGCGTTCTCTAATCACCTTGGGTATCAAATGTTGGGTGATAGTTTCTGCTGTTGTTGAACCGCTGAGTGCTTTCACCACCATATCATCTTGCAGGATGGCAGCCTTCAGATCGTCGAGTTGGCTGTCCACAATGGTCTTTGTCTTGACACTAGATAGTGGTTTCAATCCTTCAACTACAATGGTATGGGCTAAGTCCTCGTTAGGTTCATCGTCATCCTTTACCGTCTTGAACTTCCAGCTGGGTGCCATCACTTGCTCCATCAACAGCGAGGCCGTGATGGCTTTTAGGAAGTCATTTACTGCCACCTTCACTTCTGCCTGTTCTGCCTCTGGCATTGCTATCATATTTACAAAGCGAGCCGTTTCCTTACCTTCGCAATCGCGCGTACATCTTCCAATAATCTGGATAACCTCAGTCAGCGAACCACGCACGCCAATAGTCAGACACATCTCGCACCATTGCCAGTCAAAGCCCTCTTTGGCAGTTCCTAAAGCAATAATAATATCCACATCATCGCGATGCTTGATATTTTGCAGATAGCCCTGAACCATGTTGCGCTCTTTCTGCTCATCTTCCACAAGGTCTGCCACTTTCAGCACCCGTCCATCATCGGTCTTTAGGTAATAGATGCCAGTATTATAATCTTTATGATCCAACGTACCTATCACCTTCATAATGTCAGCCGTCTCCTGATATTTTCCCAACCCTGTAGCAGCTCGTTGGTTGACGCTGGGAATGTGGATTATGGTTTTCTTATGCGTATCAAGCACTTCACCGATATGATCCAGATACGAACCATGATAGAAGTGGTAACCAAGAATAAGATTTTTCAGATACTTGTAGCCGTTTAGCTGCTGATAATAATTATAGGTTATAGGATAGAACTTGGCTTCATCCTCAGCTCTCAATACGGGGATACCATCACCTCGGAAGTATGAACCTGTCATGGCTATGATATGCCCAGTGGAGTTGTTCATTACCCTGCGTACCACATCACCTAGATTTGAGTTGGCATCTGCGCTGGTGTGGTGAAACTCGTCAATCGCCAATAGCGTATCGTTAAAGGTGTCGTCACTCAGTTCCTTGGTTGCGTTACGCAGCGTGGCATGGGCACAAACCAACACTTGTGCCTTACTGCTTAGAAAGAACTCTTTGAAGCGTCCTTTCTTGTCCTGCTCGTTCTTAACGTCTGTCAGGTTGAAGTACTGTGGCACTTCCCAATTGGCAAAGAATCCACTATTTACCAAATTCGTATTTTTAAACGAGCGGCCTATACTCTTTTCAGGCACAGCTACTACCACCTTCTTAATACCTTGGTTCACCAATTTGTCCAAGGCAATAAACATCAGTGCACGGCTCTTGCCTGAGGCTGGTGGCGCCTTGATTAACAAGAACCTCTTGTCGCGAGCCTCGTAGGCCAATGCCTGCATCTCGCGCATACCTAAAGAGTTAACGGCTGTAGCCGCTCCCGTCTGTTGATAACGGATATCAACAATACTGTTTTCAGTTTTTAGCATGTCAGAATATCTTTAGTTCAGCGCTTCCTCAAAAGATATTCTCTACGTTTGTCTGTCTGCGGCCAAGCTTAAGAGACGTTTCGAATTCTTAGTTATTAGTTGCGCTATCTTTTATTATCCACAAATTTCACGATGCAATCTATACAAATCGGTTTCTTGGTGATTTCGTCTATAAAAACATTTGCCGGATGCATGTCTTCTAGTGCTAAACGGTCGGAAATATAATTCACGCCTTGGCCATTCCAATTATCACGGAAACCTTTGGCCACTACCATCTCGTCAATTTCCTCTTTTGTTGCTAATCGTTCACAGTTCACGTATGGTTGCGTTAATACAATACGCATAAGCCCATCGCTATCACGTGTAAAACCAATAACCGTCATTGGCGTTTCTGGAAACAAGCAATTGTGCAATACAATAGCATCTAAAGCCTTTTGCCAAGTAGAATAGATTGATGTACGCTCTTTTACCACTGAAGTATTACCATCGGCATAATATACCTTAGCTTCAGCACCTTGGGCTATCATTGGGCCAAATTCTGTAATAAGAATCTGTTCAGAATCATCCTCCCAAAGATTGGCGGCTTTGGCCCATTGTTCAATCAATTTTTCCTGACACTCGTCTATTTGCCAGTTTGCTGGGCTTCCTTCGCAGCCTTCAGCATGGCAACTTGCTGTAATGCTTGCTGTCGCGTAGCTCGCGATGACGGACGCCCCAATGAGCGGCGCACCTGCTGTGCAGAGTCCTGCATGCTCTGATAGATTAAATCTAGGAAAATCTTCTGTCCCATCTTGTATTTCTTTTATATAGTTATCAATCGTTTGCAATGTTAGAGCGGTAAAGCCCTCTTTGGCAATAACCTCGTATATTTGCTCTATTTTCATTTCAATAGTTCTTTTGGGTGCAAATATACAAAAGATTTCTCATATTATGACCACTTCTACCAAAAAGATTTCATTTTTTTGCCGTCAGATGACTGGTGCTCACCGTCATCTTCTCGTAGAGCTTAAACAGACATTCCAAGCGTGCTTCGTCTGAAGC
>CACYLU010000025.1 GCA_902775375.1 uncultured Bacteroidales bacterium
TTGATAACGATAGTAGTGACAATCGTTTGTGGCATGATGCCTGGCTATCTCTATACCAAGATTCCTGTAACCTACGCCTATCGTCGCTATACCGAGAACAAGCGTCATTGGAAGTTGGGCTTGCTGTTTGCACAGTTCCTTTTGGCAGCATTCTTTGTGAATGTGTTAGTGGTGTTGGGATTGCAATACAACAAGATGACCAACTACAACTTAGGCTTTGACTACCAGAACACCCTTGCCATTTCTTTGCATGGCATACCTGCCAATGAGGCGGAACGCACTGTGCAGGAGTTGAAGCGAGACCCACGGGTGGCTGGCGTGTCTTGGGCTTATCAGTCATTGGAAAACAGTGCCAGTGGCGACAATGTGATCAATCTTGAGACGAATGAGGCCTATATGAACATTGCCAATTTGTTTGAGGTAGGCGATGACTTCTTTGAGGTGATGGGCATACCCATTATAGAAGGTAAGTCATTCACACCGGGCTTGAACGACAGCATACAGACCGAGATCATGGTGAGCCGTAGCTTTGTGGAACGCATGCGGGAAATAGCTGGCTGGGAAGGCTCAGGCATCGGCAAGCAGGTGTTCATCACTTCGCATGAGAAGGCACCCACCACCATTGTGGGCGTATATGAAGACCTGAAGTTAGGCTCGTTTGTGGATGGTACCGATCATCGCCCGTCGGTGATGTACTATGGCTCTGTAGGCCATCCATTTATCCTGCGCCTCTATGTACGATTGCACGATTTCAGCGATGAGGCGGTGAATGGCGTGCAGCAGATTGTGAACCAAACCATGACCACAGAGCAGGTGACGGTGATGCCGATGCGTATGCTGGTGGGCAATAACTACGAGGGCTTCAAGCATGTGCGCAATGCCGTGCTGCTGGCAGGTTTGAGTATCTTCATCATAGCCATGATAGGACTGATAGCCTACCTGATGGATGAGGTGAACAGGCGCAGGAGTGAGATAGCCATCCGCAAGATTGTGGGAGCAACTGTGATGGATGTGCAGCGCATCTTCCAGCGCGACTTGCTGCTGATAGCCGTACCTGCCATGCTGATAGGCTTGCTGCTGGCTTGGTTGGTGAGTCGCCAGGTGCTGCAACTGTTTGAGGTGAAGATAGCCCTCACCGCCTGGCTCTTTGGTGGATGCACCGTTGCCGTGCTCTGCTTGGTGTTGCTGGTGTCAGCCTACTTGGTGTGGCAGGCCTCTCGTGCCAACCCCACAGAGAACCTGCGGACGGAGTGATTCCCTCGTCACATCGGTATAACGATATTACATACGCTATTAAAAACTATCCCCCCAGTTTTTGGGGGGTAGTTTGTTTTACATATAGATAGAACAGTGTCCCTTGCACGATGTTGCGCCTTAATGGCAAGATTCTTTACATCGTCATGAAATATTCAAGCTAATGCTTGGTAGTTGGTAATATAGTTGTATCTTTGCGCTCTGTACTAACAATTAAATTCATGATAGCGATGAACGACTTGAAAATAATCCAAGAAAAGATTTATGAGATTCGAGGTCAGCGAGTGATGCTGGATTTCGATTTAGCTGAAGCGTATGGTGTTGAAACTGCCCAACTAATAAGGCAGGTTCGTAGAAATATAGAGCGCTTTGAAGGTGATGATTTTATGTTTGTAGTTACGCGAGATGAACTTTCAAGATGCCAAATTGGCACCTTGAGCAGAGGAAGAGGGCGAAATATCAAATACCTTCCATTTGCATTTACTGAGCTCGGAGTTGCTATGTTGAGTAGCGTTTTACGAAGATACCCGTGCCCAACTCGATGCCATCAGTATGGCGTTGGCCGAGTTGCAAGCCAAAGAACCCACAAAGAAAGAACGAAAAACCATAAGATTTGTTCAATATGATAAATAATTGGGAATTAGTTCCCGTATTTGGGAATTGTTTTATATCTTTGTCACGAAATTCATTCAATAACGATGCAAATATTATTTGAGGATAAGGATTTAGAGGAACTGATAATGACGGGCTATAACAATAAATACAAGAAATACACCCGTAATGCAAAGTTCATGGAGGCGCTTGCCACAGCCTATAACTACCTGCGGTTTGCCTCATGTACCAATGATCTCCGCTCTATCTCATATCTACATTATGAGCAACTTAAATGGAATAAAGGTCTGAGTTCTATAAGGGTTGTCAACGGAATGGTGGAGCGTATAATTTTCCGTGAATTTGAAGGCGGTATAAGTATAACTTTATTAAGTTTAGATGATAGTCATTATGGAAAGAAAAGATAAAAACCCAGCACCATTTATGAAGGTGCATCCAGGCATGATGATAAGACCAGAGCTTGATGAACGGGGCATTACCCAGAAAGACTTTGCCAAGATGCTTGGAGTGCAAGCTTCTCATCTGAGTGAAGTGCTTAACGGTAAACGTTCACTCACGACAGATCTGGCGATGAAGATAGAAGATGCTATTGGACTTCCTGCCAAGATCTTGCTCGCAGCACAAACGCAATACGACCTTGATGCCGTGAATCCAACTGATTCAGATCAAGAGCATGAAACTATAGCGGTGACCATCCCTGTTGGTGACCACAACCTATTTCGTGAACTCGTTAAAAGATTTGGTTGGGCTTGTGTTTTTTGAAACACGCATTTGCTTTTATAGAACAATGCCCCCGCTAATCATAGTGGAGGCATTATCTTCACATGTAGATAGGACCATGTCCCATAAATAGACAATCCCCCGATAAGGGGGAATGTCATTTACATGTAGATAGGACCATGTCCCATGCAGCTGGTAGTGCTGATGGCTGTCAGTGCAGCTGTCAAAACCGATATCGCCAGCTGGATAACGGATTTCCAAAAATCTTTGTTTTTCAT